>NZ_JAGQCH010000009.1 GCF_024346055.1 Cyanobium sp. Cruz CV13-4-11 | reverse complement strand
TGGCGCCAGAGTTTCTGAGAAGCCTAGTACTGCATAAGCAGCCCGTATAACATCCAGATGCAGAAGACGGGAGCCAGAATTCTGCATCGTACGCGCAAGCTATTGCCCGCTTCTGATCTGGAGCGTTAGGCATTCGTAAGCCTGTCTGGCCTTGCTCCAGCAACTTTTATTCCTGTCTGCACGCGTTCACGGGTAAACGTGAGTCTTTTACGGTTGCACTAACCTATGGTTTTATAGACCCTCCTTGGCCGCAAACGGACTGCGCTCCACCAGCACAGCGATCCCCAACTGCTCTCGCCACTCCGCCAGCGGCCTTCGCCAACCCTCCTCCCACCGCTGGGCCAGCAGTGGTGAGCAAACGGATCCGAGCTCCAGCCCGAAGGCCGTCGTCAGGCCCACGTCGGGTTCGTCCCCCGCTGGCCCCGCCAGGCAGCGGTGCAGTAGATCGGCCCCCAGGAGCATGGCGCTGCCGGGCCAGCGCAGCTGCATCACGTTGATGGCGCTCAGGGCCGCCTCGCCGGCCGGGCTCGGTGGGCAGCCGCTCACCACATGCCACACGTCATGGGTGCGGCGCACCCGCTGCTGTAGCCAGGTGTCGTCGCCGTCGGTGCCCGGCGCCAGCACTGGATCGGGCAGGGGCTGGCCGCCGGCGTTCGCAAACCAGGTGGCGTAGCGATGGCCCAGGCTCTCCGCCGGCAGGGCCAGCAGCTCCGCCTGCGAGGGCCACACCCTCCAGTAACGCTCCGCCACCAGCGGGGCGATGGCCGGGTCCGCCCGCAGGGCGGCGCGGGCGGCGTCGGCGGCGGGCGTGGTGTAGCTGCGGGTGAGCAGATCAAAACCGTGGGGCAGATCGCTGGGGTTCTCCACCAGCTCTGCCAGGTCGGTGGCTAGGTGCAGCAGCTGACGGCGGAGCGAGGCGGGCATGGCGGAGCGACGACTGGCGCCACTCTGCAAGGGTGAGTGCCAGTTGCCTCCTTCCACTAATGCCGATTTCGCCCGAACCGGTGGCGTTGCCGTCGATCCTGATCGTGGCGGCCCTGCCTGAGGAACTCGACCATCCCGGCGTGCTGCACACGGGCGTCGGCAAGCTCAACGCCGCCTATGCCCTCACCCGGGAGCTGCAGCGGCGGCGACCCAAATTGGTGGTGAATTACGGCACGGCGGGCGGTCTCCACCCCTCCCTGGCGGGCCTGGTGGAGATCCGCCGCGTGCTGCAGGTGGACATGGAGGCCGAACCGCTGGCCCCCCGCGGCCAGACCCCCTTCTTCCCGGGCCCCTTCCAGCTCGACTCCGGCGCCGAAGGCGTGGTGTGCGGGAGCGGGGATCGCTTTGTGACGGCGGTGGATCCCTGGCTACTCCAGCACGGCGTGGAGGTGGTGGACATGGAGCTGTTCGCCATTGCCTCCGTCTGCCAGCGTGAGGGCATCCCCTGGCGCTCGTTCAAATACATCTCTGACCATGCCGACCGTGATTCCGGCTCCAGTTGGCAGGATCATCTGCAGGGCGGGAAGGACTTATTTCTGCAGCGGCTGGCGGAGTTGGCGATGGCGCCCGAGTGAAGACGTCATTCGCAGGGACGAGTCGATCAATGGGCATTCTTCCCTGCCCTGGGCCGTGGGTTCTCTGATTGGCGCAGGACCAACACTTGGCAGCGACTTTGGGCCTGAACGAGGCCAAGGTCCACCGAACTTGCTAGGCGTGGAGCTCCCTCTGCCGCCCTCGCTGCCATGGCCCACACCAGCTCGGTGATCTGTTTCCACCAGCGCCCCCTCACGGTGTTCGCCAGTCCGGGGCGCTACGTGCAGGGGCCAGGCGCCACCCATGAGCTGGGGAGGGAGCTGCAGCGGCTGGGGCTGAGCGGCCGGGTGCTGTTCGTGGCCGGCCGTACGGCCCAACGGGATCTGCAGCCGATCTGGCAGCAAGTGCTGCCGTAGGTGGGCCTGGATCCGGTGGTGATCGCCTTCGGCGGCGAGTGCAGCGAGGTGGAAATCAACCGGCTGGTGGCCGAGGCTCGCAGTAGCCAAGCCGTGGCTTTGGTGGGGGCCGGCGGCGGCAAGGCTTCTGATACAGCGCGGGCCGTGGCGGATGAGCTGAATGTGCCGGCGATCCTCACCCCGACCCTCGCCAGCACCGACTCCCCTTGCAGCGCCCTGTCGGTGATCTACTCCGAGGGAGGCAGCGTGGAGGGGTTCCGCTTCTACAACCGCCATCCGCTGCTGGTGCTGGTGGATACGCAGGTGGTGGCCCGCGCCCCGAAGCGCCAGCTGGTGGGGGGGCTGGGCGATGCCCTGTCCACCTGGTTTGAGGCCCGCAGCGTGCGCCAGAGCTGCAGCCACAACATGGTGGGAGGTCTGCCCAGCAGCACCAGCAGCGCCTTGGCCAAGCTTTGTTGTGAAATTCTGCTGGCCGATGGCCCGGCGGCCTGCGCAGCGGTGGAGGCCGGCGCCCCCACCCCGGCGTTGGAGCGGGTGGTGGAGGCCAACAACCTGCTGTCTGGCCTGGGCTTCGAGAGCGGTGGCCTGGCGGTGGCCCATGCTGTTCACAACGGCATCACCGAGATTCCAGGCAGTCACGATTACATCCATGGCGAGAAGGTGGCTTTCGGGCTGCTCACCCAGCTGGTGCTGGAAGGCCAACCGCAAACCGAAATCAATGAGATCCTGCACTACCAAAAGGCGGTCGGGCTGCCGATCACCCTGGCCCAGGTGGGGGTCGACGCCAACAATGCCGACCAGCTGCAACGCATCGCCGCTCGCAGCGTCATCCCTGGCGAATCCAGTCACAACGAACCCTTCCCCGTGACCACCGAAGCGTTGGTGGCGGCGCTGAAGGCGGCCGATCAGCTGGGGCGGAAGTTGGGGTGAAGAACCCATCACAGCGGCTGGCCACCCATGCGGTCCACCAGTCGCCCTGCTTCCATCCCGCTGCAGACTGAAAAGAGAGTTTGATTCCCGTACAAGGCAGTGGCAGCTCCCAACGCCACTCCATGATCGGGAGACCTCCGCCAGCCAGTCATGCAGATCGTCGCCGCACTGATCGAAGCCCTGCGGCTACGCGACGTGCGGCGCGTCTACGGAGTGCCGGGTGATTATGTGCTCGGCCTGTTTGCCGCCCTGCAGGCCTCGCCGATCGATCTGATTTGCACCGCAGGGGAAGAGGGGGCCGGTTTCGCTGCCGATGCCCACGGGCGTTTGCAGGGGCTGGGCGTGGCGGTGGTCACCTACGGCGTCGGTGCTCTGAAGCTGCTCAATCCGGTAGCCGGCGCCTACGCCGAGCGCTCACCCCTGTTGATCATCTCCGGCGCCCCGGGCGTGCGGGAGAGCGAGGAGCACCCCCTGCTGCACCACCGCATCCGTGCGGATCAAACCCAGCTGCGTCTGTTCCGGGAGATCACGGTGGCGAGCGCAGTGCTCGATTCCGGCCGCACCGCCGCCCAGGAGCTGGTGCGGGTGCTGGAGGCGATGCGACGCGAATCCCGCCCCGGCTACCTGGAGCTTCCGGCCGATTGCCTCAACCGGGAGATTCCGTGGCCGATCGATCTGGCCCCGCCCGCCCCCGCGCCCCTAGCCATCCCGGAGGGACTGCGGCGCGAGGGGGAGCGCTGGTTGGCCTGGATGCGCGGCCGCCAGCGCCCCCTGGTTCTGGGAGGCGTGGAGCTGGCCCGCTTCCGCCTGCAGCCGCTGCTGCGGCAGATCCTGGAGCGGGAGGGCTGGCAGTTGGCCACCAGCCTCTCAGGCAAGACTCTCCTGAGCGAGAGCCATCCCCAGGTTTTAGGCATCTACGAGGGGGCGATGGGGCAGCCGCAACTACGCCAGCGTGTGGAGAGCAGCGACGGCCTGCTGGTGCTAGGCCAGCCCCTCAATGACCTCGACACCGGCGTCTTCACCATGGCGTTGGACCCCGCCCACGTGCTGCAGGTGGATCTGGAGGGGGGGCTGCGCACAGCCGACGATCGCAACGAGAACCTCGATCCCCTCACCCTGCTGCGCATCTGGGCGGAAGCGCCTGCGCGGGAGTCCGCCATCCCGCCGCTGGCGGCCCCTGGCCCCGCGCCGGCTGCCACCTTCGAGCCGGCGCCCGACCAGCCGGTGGGGGTGGAGCGGTTGATGGCGGCGATTGAAGCCGTCCTGCCCGCCGATGCCACCGTGCTGGCGGATCCCGGCGATTCCCTCTTCGCCGCCGCCGATCTGCACCTCGGGGAAGATAGCCATTTCCTCGCCAGCAGCTTCTGGGCTTCGCTGGGCTTCGCCCTGCCCGCCGCCGTGGGGGCCTGGGGAGCCTGCCCGGAGCACACGCCCGTGGTGCTCCTCGGCGACGGCGCCCTGCTGATGTGCGCCAACGAGCTGGCCACCCTGGCCCGCTATGCCATTCCCGCCCTGGTGGTCGTGCTCGACAACGGCGGCTATGGCACCGAGCGACCGATCCTCGATGGACCGTTCAACGATCTGCAGCCGGTGGCCCATCGGGAGCTGGCCCTGGCGATGGGCTTCAGCGCCGCGGAGCGGGTGGAGAACGAGGAGGAGCTCTGGAGCTGCCTGGGCCGCTGGCGATCAGAGGGGGTGACGGGCCCCACGTTGATCAGCGTGGACATCCCCACCGGGGAGATGTCAGCGGCGCTGAGGCGGCTCTCCACGGCTCTGGCACAGAAGCTGGCGAGCTCACCACCACAGGGCTAAGAGCGCCCCGCCAGCATCGGCTCCCGCTCCGCCTTGCTCTAAACCAAGGTTCTTTCGGAGCTGGGGGCCTACAACATCATTCACCCGACCCGATTTCCAGGTACGGCATGGCTACAAATAGTTCTTCGGGCGGGTGATGATGAGCGTTAGTTTGACGTTGCAAAGCCCTCGATGCAGGGTCTTTTGGTGGACTCCCTGGGTTTCCGGGTACAATGGAGCTAGGAGGTGAGTCATGTCAGTCGTCATTGACGAGAAGCTAGAAGAGATCGCAGCAGCTTGCCAGCGATACGGAATTGAGCGTTTGTTTGTTTTTGGCTCAGCCTTGAGAGATGACTTCAGACCTGGAGAAAGCGATATTGACCTTCTTGTTGAGTTTGGCCCATTGGAAATCACCAAACGCTTCCATGTCTTTCTAGACGCTCGCGAGGCGTTTAGGAGTATCTTCCAAGCCGACGTTGACTTGGTGATGCAGGGAGCGGTGAAGAACAAAGTTATTGCTGGCGAGATTGATCGAACAAAGAAGCTGATCTATGGCACGTGATTTATCTGCATATTTGCAGGATGTCCTTGATTCATGCAACTCAATTGAAGACGTAGTGAGCGGCATCTCGTTAGATGAATACCGGAACAAGCGTGCTGTGAGATCTGCTGTCGAGCGAGAGTTCATCATTATTGGTGAGGCACTTAGAAGGGTCAGCGCCCTCGACGAAAGGCTGTTTAGTTCCATATCCAATTCTCGTGCGATCGTTGATTTCCGAAATCTGCTCGCTCATGATTATGGAGCAGTCGATGACGATGCGGTATTCGGGCTAGTCTACTCGGACTTGATCGTTCTAAAGGCAGAGGTTGGCGAGCTTTTGGGTGACTGCCATGACGCAAACTAACAATGCCATTCACCTGGGCCGCTTCCTGGATGTTTCTGGTTCCTGCCTGAGCTCATTGCGGCCAGGTGATGGCAAGCGTTCGAAGGTTCGAGCCAGTTCATCGCGACTGAGGGAAACCGCCATGAAGTCAGGGTCAAGATGTAACGGCAAGGTGTAGGCATCACCGAGGGCGACTGGCCAGCGGCGGTACTCAATCCCGGCGCGTTTGTTGGTCAAACAAGTTCCAAAATCCTTTAGAGGTCGCAGAAGTGTTGGTCACGTAGGCAAGGTACGCCAACGAACTTTAGATGAAGATCACAAATCCAGCCGGCGGTACTGTGACATGAACGGCCCTGCCGTTTCTCGCCTCCACTAGTGTTATGGTGTTGATTTGGGCTGAATTTGTGGAATAGAGACAGGTCATCCGACCAGCAGGACTATTGAGATCGGAATGGAGGGAATTGTCAATCGTAACCCAGGCGCTGCGCGGATTGTCGGCATCGGTGTTGATGGCTAGAAGTATTTCCTGGTTGGCGAACAGCCGCGACCAGGGAACCACTGAGCGGATTTGCCCACCGATCATTCGTGGTGTGCCAAAGGTGCCAGGCGCTCCCGAGTCGGAGATCTCACGCAAGTATTGCCGACCACGCCTCAAAGGTAAATACTTCGAACGCAACTCCAGCACATCAACCAGGAAGCGATAGATCTCATGTTGCTCGTTGAAGAAGTGCCGATCCGTACTTTGCAGAGAGCCAAAATCTCCGCCAAACATGCACTCTCGGAGGAATCGATCGCTCTCTCCAGCTCCATCGAAGCCCTGTTCCGTGCCGTAATAAATGCAGGGAATGCCCATGGAGGTGAGATTGAGCCCCAACACTGCCTTCAGGTAGGTGAAGCCGCGATTGATTTTGTCTCCGCAAAAGCGTGCTTTTGACTTCCCCTTTCGCACTTGATCGTGATCGTCAAACAGGGTCACAACGTGTTTGCCAAACCAAACATGTGAAGCTCTTCGTTCCTGAACGGAGTTACGGAAGAGTCCAAAGTAATCGGAAGGTTCACGCCAACCCTTAGCGAGATAATCCAACTTATCTGGGATTTCATCAATACCAAGGGCGGCGTCCAACCCTGTCAAATCGAGGGTTTCGAAGGCCCGACTCCGCCCTCCCGTAATCTCACCAACCAAGAAAAAGTGTTCCTTTCCCAACGACTGGGCAAACTCCTTGATAACGGAGGCAAAAAAACGTGTGGCACCAAGTTCCATATGTTTCACAGTATCAATACGAAAGCCATCTACATCTGTGAGGGCAATCCAGAACTTATAGACATCACAAAGGATATTGAGTGCTGGTGAAGGTGTAAAATCATCAATTACACGCTGTCCGCTGCTATCGCGGGTGTGCTCGCCATGGTGAATGTCCTTCAAGGAGACAAAATCACCCTCCATAAACTCGGGATCATAATCCCAATTATCAATTCGTCCCTTGCTGGTGTATGTGTCGCTTGGCTGAAGCTCAGAGGGCCAAACTGCTCCGTCAGGCCAGGCGGGTCCATGGGTGGACATATCAAGAGCCTGGAACGGCAGAATGGCTGCTCCAGAGGCGTCTCGATAACCCTCCACCGGATAAACTTTGCCATCCCAGCGTGGATCTATGTATGTATGACCCTTATCGTCCTTTGCGGGATAACGATTAGGATCTAGCTTGTAGACAAAGATATTGCCTGCATGATTTAGAATGATGTCAAGAATAATCCGAATACCATGTGCGTGTGCTACGTTCACCAACTCAATAAGATCTTCACGGGTCCCAAAATTCTTGTCTACATCTAGAAAATTCTGGATACCATAGCCATGATAGGAGTGCTGGTCAGAAGCAACTTGCTTGAAGACAGGGCTGATCCATATCGCAGTTACACCCATACGCTGTAAATAGCCGATTTTACTTTGCAATCCCTTAAGTGTTCCACCCAGCCACTCATCTCCCGCATCAGCCCAGCTGGTCCGATCCGCCTTGTAGGCGTCTGTGGAAAAGGAAAACAAAGGCGTTTTTCCGTGGCTCGTTGGTTTACCATCGTTGTCAATATAACCTTGTTCTCTATCATTAGAAAACCGATCCAACATCAAAAAGTAAAGCACCTGATCTTCCCAGGCCGCAGGCGACTCATAATACTTAGGCTTTCGGATGGCATTCCAGTCGATCTCTTTGATTGAGCGCTCTAAAGCGTTATGTGTACTATTGTCGATTGTCATGATTGTAACTTTTCCTATGATTACATTAGACCCTCCCTGCCGGTATGTTCCGTGATTTTGGCCCGATTGTGATGGAATCAAGATCCCGGGAATGGCTTGGGTTCAAATCGCAACTGTTCTTAGTGCTGTAGTGCCAGTCGATTTACAGACGCCCAATCACTAAGGCAAAAATGCAAGCCATATGGATCCCTTCAACGCATTCAGTGATCTTTATTGAGGTTCTGCCCAATCCTTAACAGTTTGATTTGCAGCGCCAACTTGTCAAATGAGTTTCTTGGAGCCTTTTCCAGCCACCCTGATGTTGAGACATGTTGATCGCCATCATGTGGGTGGTACCCGATACTCAATGAGTGATAATGCACATCTCTGCGGTCATTTCCTGTGGGGAAGTAACACTTCGAACAAGCCCTTCGAGTGGCCAGGCCACCATCATCTTCCAGCTTCGCCTTCCCAAACTCCCTGCCTGCCACTCAAGGGCAGCGTTCAACGAGAAGCTGTCTATCTGTGGCTGTTGACCCCTGAACAGGTTCCCTGATGACGGTCGCCAACCACCATCCACTTCGTCTGCCACCGGGGGTGGATCTACGCGGGACACTCGAAGCCATGGCCCAGGACGATCCGCAGCTCTGCGGCTTCATCGTCTGCGGCATCGGCAGCCTCGAAAGTCCCGTGCTTCGCTTCGGTGATCGGGACAGAGGCGTTGTGCTCACCGGACCGCAGGAAGTGATCACGCTGACAGGGAGCCTCACCGGGGATGGCGCCCACCTGCACCTGGTGGTGTCCGACCGGGAGGGACGCACACGGGGCGGTCACCTCTGCCACGGGAGCAGGGTGCGAACAACGATGGAGCTCCTGCTGCTCTGCCCGGAGGGCTGGCTGTTGGGCCGGGAGCGGGATGCCGCCACCGGCCACCTGGAACTGACGATCAGCCCATGGCCGCCGAGCCACCCACCACTTCCAGGATCTCCTGGGTGATGGCCGCCTGGCGGGCCTTGTTGTAGTCGAGGGTGAGGGTCTTTGCGAGCGCCTTGGCGTTGTCGCTGGCGTTGTTCATGGCCGTCATCCGGCTGGCCAGTTCGCTGGCGGCCGCTTCCTGGAGGGAGCGCAGCAGCTGGTTGGCCAGATAGAGGGGCAGAAGAGCATTGAGCAATTGATCGGGGCTCTGCTCGAACACGAAGTCCGGCTGAAGGGCCGGCTCGACATTCTCCACCTTGCCGACCTCGACGCCGAGGCGGCCGTCGCGGGTGATGAGACGGAAGATCTCGTCATCCGAGCTGGCGATGCCCTGGGGATCGAGGGGCAGCAGGGTCTGGACCACCGGCCGGGAACTCACCAGGTTGATGAAGCGGGTGAAGACGATCTCCACCCGATCGGTGCTGGCCGAAAGGAACTCGGCGAGCACTTCGTTGGCGATCTCGCCAGCTTCCTGGGAGGTGGGCACCTGCTCCAGGCCGGTGAAGGTGGCCCGGATCGGGTAGTTGCGGTTGGTGAAATAGGTGATGGCCTTACGGCCCATCAGCACCATGTCCACCGCGAAGCCCTGGGCTTTGAGTTCGGCGAAGCGCTGCTCGCCCCGACGGATCACGTTGGCGTTGTAGCCACCGCAGAGGCCCCGGTCGCCTGTGACAACCAGCAGGGTGATGGTGCCCACCGGACGACGCTCGGCCAGCAGGGGGGAATCGGCCCCCTCGAAGCCCATGCGGGATTCGAGGTTCTGCAGGACCCGGGCGAGGCGATCGGCGAAGGGGCGGGTGCGCAGCACCTGCTCCTGGGCCCGACGCACCTTGGCGGCGGCCACCAGGCGCATGGCTTCGGTGATCTTGCGTGTGTTCTTGACCGAACTGATCCGGTCACGGATTGCCTTGAGATTGGCCATGGGTGGAGAGTCCTCAGGCGGCAGCCAGCATCGAGGAGGTGACCTCGCGGATGGCCTCCTTGAGCATGGCTTCGGATTCGTCGCTCAGCACCTTGTCGGTCTGAACCTTGTTGATGAACTCGGGCTTGCTGCTCTTGAGGTACTCGCGCAGCTCGCGGGCGAACTGGGGCACCAATTCGACGGGCACCTCATCAATCAGACCCTTGACGCCTGCGTAGACCACGGCCACCTGCTCCGCCAGGATCAGGGGGCTGAACTGGGGCTGCTTGAGCAGTTCACGCAGGCGCTTGCCCCGGCCCAGCTGGGCCTGGGTGGCGGCATCCAGGTCGGAGGCGAACTGGGAGAAAGCGGCCAGCTCGTCGAACTGGGCCAGCTCCAGCTTCAGGGTGCCGGCGATCTTCTTGATGGCCTTGGTCTGGGCGGCGCCGCCCACCCGGCTCACGGAGATGCCCACGTTGATGGCGGGCCGCAGGCCGGAGTTGAACAGGTCGGAGCTGAGGAACACCTGGCCGTCGGTGATCGAGATCACGTTGGTGGGGATGTAGGCCGAAACATCACCGGCCTGGGTCTCGATGATCGGCAGGGCGGTCATGCTGCCCTTGCCCATGGCGTCGGAGAGCTTGGCGGCCCGCTCCAGCAGGCGGCTGTGGCAATAGAAGACGTCGCCGGGGTAGGCCTCACGACCGGGGGGACGGCGCAGCAGCAGGGACATCTGGCGGTAGGCCTGGGCCTGCTTAGTGAGGTCGTCGTACACCACCAGGGTGGCCTTGCCCTTGTACATGAAGGACTCGGCGATGGCCGCGCCGGTGTAGGGGGCCAGGTACTGGAGGGCGGCCGCTTCCGAGGCGCTGGCCGCCACCACCACGGTGTAGTCGAGGGCGCCGCGCTCACGCAGCACTTCGACCACGTTGGCCACCGAAGCGTTCTTCTGGCCGATGGCCACGTAGACGCAGACGACGTCCTCACCCTTCTGGTTGAGGATGGTGTCGATGCAGATGGCGGTCTTGCCTGTCTGGCGGTCGCCGATGATCAGCTCCCGCTGGCCGCGGCCGATGGGGATCATGGCGTCGATCGCCGTGATGCCGGTCTGCATGGGTTCATGCACCGACTTGCGCTGAATGATGCCGGGCGCCATCGACTCGATCAGGCGCGTCTCGGTGGTGGGGATCTCACCCTTGCCGTCGATCGGCTGGCCCAGGGCGTTCACCACCCGACCCAGCATGGCGTCGCCCACGGGCACCGCCGCGATGCGGCCGGTGGCCTTGACGGTGCTGCCTTCCTGGATGCCCAGGCCCTCGCCCATCAGCACGACGCCGACGTTGTCGTCTTCGAGGTTCAATGCCAGGCCCTCGGTACCGTCCTCGAACAGGACCAGCTCACCGGCCATGACCTGCTCCAGGCCGTAGACCCGGGCGATGCCATCACCGATCTGCAGGACGGTGCCGACGTTGCTGACAGACACCGACTTGTCGTAGTCAGCGATCTGCTTCTTGAGGATGGCGCTGATCTCGTCGGGGCGGATGGAAACCATGGGTGGGAGTCCCCGGAGGGGAGGCGATGAAGTGAGAAGGAGAGGGGAAAGGGAGCGAGGCGCTAGCTCACGTTGGCGAGCGTCAGGCCGAGGCGCCGCACCTGACCGGCGAGGCTGGCGTCGATCACCCGGGAGCCGACACTGAGGACGAACCCACCGATCAGGGCAGGATCCACCGCGAGGCTGATCTCCACCTTGTCGGTGCCGGCCACGACCTTGGCCTTCTCGGCGAGCAGGGCCTGCTGCTCGTCGCTCAGGGGGCTGGCGGAGGTCACCGTGGCCAGGGCGATCTGGTTCTGCTCGCGGTAGAGCTCCAGGAGCCTCTCCAGGACGGCATCGAGGTAGCCGATGCGCTGGCGGTCGGCCAGCAGCTTGAGCAGGTTGAGGAAGGAGGGGGAGATGTCCTTGCCGAAGAGCTTCTCAAGGGCCGCCTTCTTGCCTTCGACCTCCAGAACCGGGGAGGCCATCGCCTCGCGCAGGTCGCTGGAGTCATGCCACAGGGACAGGATCGCCCGGGCCTGGTCGATCACCGCATCGGTGTCCCCATTGGCGTCGCAGACCTGGAGGAAGGCGTCGGCGTAGGGGGTGGTGATGGTGTTGAGCAGAGGCATCAGGCGTTCCCCATCGATTGAATGGACTGATCGATCAGCTGGGCCTGGGTGCTGGCATCGAGGCGGCCCGGGAGGCTGGCGAGGGCCTTGGCGATCGCCATCTCGGCGGCTTCGCGCTGCAGCAGTTTGCTGACGCGCGAGACCTCCGAATCCATATCGGACTGGGAGTCCTGCTTGAGCCGCGCCATCTCCTCGACGGTGCGCTTCTCGCTCTCGAGGCGAATGGCCTCGGCGCGGACCTTGCCATCGGCGCGGATCTTCTCGGCACGGGCGCGGGCCTCACCCAGGCTGTTCTGGGCCACGGCGAGGGACGCGGTGGCGACGCTCAGGCGCTCCTCGGCGTCCTTGAGCTCGCCGAGGATGCGCTCGCGGCGACGCTCAAGGATGCCGCCGAGGAAGCCCCGCAGAAACCACGTCAGGCCAGCGATCACGATCGCCAGGTTGATGATGTTGGTCTCGAAGATGTCGAGATTGAGGCCGAAGGTGCCGTGGCTGGCGAACAGCGACGGGAGAGTGGAGGTCATCATGAGGCGGGCAGAAGACGGTCGACGATGAGGTCGGCGAGCCTGTCGGCATCGGCCTCAAGAAGGCTCAGGGCATCGGCCCGCTGGCCATCGATCTTGCTACGGGCGCTTTCGCGGCTGGCGATGGCTTCGGCCTGGGCCACCGCCATGGCCTCGCGGTAAAGGCGGTCGGAATCCTGCTCGGCCTCGAGGATCACCTTCTGGGCTTCGAGCCTGGCCCCTTTCAGTTGCTCCTTGAGGTCGGCCTCGAGGCGCACGGTCTGGGCGATCTTCTCCTTGGCCTGGGTACGGCTGGTGGTGATGTAACCCTCACGGTCCTCCACGGCCTTGCCGACCGGTCGGAAGAACAGGCTGTTGAGGATGAAGGTGAGGAGCACCACCTGCAGCGCCATGAGCGGCAGGGTGGCATCGAGGTCGAACAGACCTCCCTCGGGCGACCCGGCGGTCGCACCTGCCTCGGCAAGCAGAAGCCAGCTGGTCATGGGGCAATAAGGCGGGCGGTGGGAGAGGCGTGGACGGAGCCGGGGGTGGAGAAGGGCCGCAACGAACGTGCGGCCCGCTCATCCCCGCGACGGCCTCCGATCAGGAGAAGGGGTTGGCGAACAGCAGCACCAGGGCGACCACCAGGCCGTAGATGGTGAGCGATTCCATGAAGGCCAGGGAGAGCAGCAGGGTGCCGCGGATCTTGCCTTCGGCTTCGGGCTGACGGGCAATGCCTTCGACGGCGCCGCCGGAAGCGGTGCCCTGGCCGATGCCAGGACCGATGGAGCCGAGACCGACGGCAAGACCAGCAGCCACGACAGACGCAGCGGAAGTAAGGGAATCCATGGTGGGGTTAGAAATGTGGGGCGCCGGGGAAGCGCGGAAGGAACCTTGTCGAGAACCCTGCGCCGGGGACACCTGGGAAGGCGGGCCCGGATCGTGCCGGACCTGCGCGCAGAGAGTTTGCCAGACCGGGGGACCGGCCCAGCGGGGGCAGGAGCTAGTGGTGCTCCTCGTGGACCGCCTCGCCGATGTAGTAAGCGGCAAGGGTGGCGAAGATCAGCGCCTGGATCGCACTGGTGAACAGGCCGAGGAACATCACCGGCAGGGGCACCACCAGGGGTACCAGGAAGGCCAGCACCGCCACCACCAGTTCGTCGGCCAGGATATTGCCGAACAGACGGAAGGAGAGCGAGAGGGGCTTGGTGAAGTCCTCGACGATCTTGAAGGGGAGCATGATCGGTGTGGGCTCCACGTAGTACTCGAAGTACCGGAAACCCTTGCGGCTCAGGCCCGCATAGAAGTAGGCCAGCGACACCAGCAAGGCCAGGGCGATGGTGGTGTTGATGTCGGCGGTGGGTGCACCCAGTTCACCGCTGGGCAGGTGGACGAGTTTCCAGGGGATCAGGGCCCCGCCCCAGTTGCTCACGAAGATGAACAGGAACAGGGTGCCAATGAAGGGAAGCCAGTCGCGGTAGGCCTTCTCGCCGATGTATTCGCGGGCGATGTCGCGCAGGTAATCCCAGAGGAACTCCAGCAGGTTCTGCACACCCCTGGGATCACGCTCCAGGCGGCGGGTACCGACCACCACAACGGCCAGCAGGGCGCCGATCACGACCCAGGAGCTCAGGAAGACCTGACCGTGGATCTTGTAATTGCCGAGCTGCCAGTAGAGGTGCTGGCCGACCTCAAGGGCGGCGAAGGGAAGGGCGAGGGGCAACGGAGCCATCGGGGATAGGACCTGGCGGAACGTCGGGTGCCGCAAGGCGGCTGGAGGGGCCGCCGAAGCGGCTGAAGAGGGCCGCCGGAGCGGCGGAAACTTGGATCAGGTGTCGAGGACGGCCTGAACGATCAAAGCGGGCTTGTAGAGGAGAAAACCCACCAGGGCTGGCAGGATCTCGAGGACGGGCAGCCTGGCGGCCGCGAGTACCAGCACCACCGGAACCAGAAGCTGGGCCTTGCCCACCCCCTTGGTTTCGACGCCGAAGCGGGTGACGCTGCGGGCCAGGAGCCGGAGGTACAGGAGCCCCGCCAGGGCTCCTACCAGCAGGCTGAAAGCGGTGGGAAGGTCGAACCACAGGGCCGTGATGGGCACCGCCAGGGCGGTGGCACAGACCGTGGAAACAAGCATCCGGCGCTGCAACCGCAGGTAACCGTCCATGCCGTTGTTCACCGGCGACGAAGCGTCGGCGACTTCAGGCAGGGTTGAAGCGTCGCTGGTCGGATGTCCTTCGACCGCTTCGGCCGACGTCTCCGCAGGGGGAACGGCATCCGGAGAGGGGGTCAGGGCAGCCTGCAACCGTCGAGGCTCTGTCTTGGCGTGCGGACTTTATCACTCGGCCCGTTCAGGCTCTAAGCAACAGAAGCACCTGCTCCGCCAGCAGTCGCCGCGCCGCCGCCAGCCGCTCTTCGGGGCCCAGGGCCACCGGAAGCGCCCCGATCGGGGTGCCGGCGGGGGCTGCCTCGAGGGCCTCCATCAGGGCGAGCTCCGGCTCGGAGATGGTCAGGGGCCGCAGCTCCGGCCCCAGGAGCGCGGTGGACGGCCAGCCCCACAGACAACGGTTGCGCTCGCCGCCGGCCGCCAGCAGGGCCTCATCGCTCCAAGACTCCGACGCCGGGCCCGCTGCCCCGTCGCCGTCCTGGCGCCGCAGGAAGAACTCGAAATGGCTGATGTCGGGATCGAGGCTCTCCACCAGGGCCCACTGCTGCGCCGGCGGCAGGGCCCGGGCCCGCTCCAGCAGCTCCCCCTGCAGCAACCGGGCCGGATCCCAGACCTCCGGATTGGAGAAACCGGCAAAGCGGACCCCGGGCTGATCGACGAAACGAAACAGGCGCTCCAGGTCGTAACTGGTCTCCTGGGGGTGGAGGTACATATCGGCGAAGTTGGCATCGGCGGCGGTGTCGAGGGCCCAGCGCTGCTCGTGGTGCCGCCGCAGGCGGTTGGTCTCGGGAAGGGTATGGAACAGCTCCCGCCCCAGCCGCAGGCCGGCCGGCCCGGTGCCCACCCCCATCAGGGCCAGGGCCCGCTGGGTGCGGTGGATCTCCCAGCGCCCTCCATCGGCATAGAGAAAGAGATGCAGCAGGCCCCCCGGCCGCAGCAGGGGGACCAGGGCGCGCAGACCCAACGCGGGTTGGTCGAGGTGATGCAGCACCCCCACCGAGTTGATGTAGTCGAAGGGGCCCTCCCCGGCCAGGTCGAGCAGGCTGCGCTGCTCAATGCGCAGCTCCGCCACCTGGGCAGCGGCTCCGGAGCGGGCGGTGCGCTCCCGGGCCACCGCCAGGGCACCGGCACTGATGTCCACCGCCAGCACGGCGGCCCCCGGGTTGAGATGGCAGAGGTAGTCGGTGCTCACCCCCGTACCGCAGCCGGCGTCGAGGATCCGCCAGGGGCGCGGCCCAGGCGGCAGGGCCCCGTCCACGGCCGCCACGACGCTGTCCACGCACCAGCGCCAGTTGTATCCCGGTGGCGGGCCGTCCTGGAGAGGGTCCCCCGGGTAGGGGAAACGGTCGTAGAAGGCGCTCACCACCGGCGTGGCGGCATCCAGCGGGGCCTCCGGGGGGTGATCCATCAATGCCTTGGTGCAGGGTCCGGCAGCATTCCACGGCGTCGGCCGCTGTTCAGCCTGAGCCCCGGGGAAGGCTGCAAACATTTGTTCATCCCCCGCCGGGGGGCCAGGGGCGCAGCCGTAACGTGACCCAGCCCGGCTCGCTCTCGTTCATGACCGTGACCGCCAGCAGCGGCAGCACCAGGGTTGCCCCCCAGCGCTACGACACCCTGCCGCTCTCCAGCGTCCGGAAGGCGGAGCAGCAGGACCGTTTCCCCGACGGCGGCGAACTGGACGCCCTGACCACCTTCTTCCGCAGCGGCCAGATCCGTGTCGAAGCGGCCCGACGGATCTCCGCCAACGCCGACGCGATCGTGGCCAGGGCCGCCAACCGCATCTTCACGGGCGGCACCCCCCTCTCCTATCTCGACGCCCCCCTGAGCACCCCCAGCGCTGGGGCGGCCGATGCTGTCGCCCTCGCCGCCGACCAGGCCGCGTTTCAGCGCTCGGTGCGCACCTTCGCCCAGGGCTCCGGGGGCAGTGGCCTGCTCGGCCGGATCCTGGAGGGCGTCCAGGCCGACGCCGATGTGCGGGTCGTGCTGCCTAGCGGCTTCAACCCCATTTCGGTGGCGATCTACGGCAACGCCCGCATGCGCAAGTCGCTGCGGGACATGGCCTGGTTCCTGCGCTACGTGGGCTACGCGGTGATCGCGGGCGATCCCAGCATCCTGGCCGTGAACACCCGTGGCCTCCGCGATGTGCTCGAAAAGGCCTGCTCCCTGACGGCCACCAACGTGGCCCTGCAGGAGATGCGCGCCGCCGCCGCCAGCCTGTTCAAGGGGGAACCGGAATCCCGCCAGCTCGTGATCGACTGCTTCAACGTGCTCCTCAAGGAGCTTGAGGTGGCCACCCCCTCCACCCGGGCCCGCCTCGGCAGCCCCGTCAACCAGGGTCTGCAGCTCCCCGCCACCTATGCCCTCGCCGCCGAAGGCGCCCAGCGCTTCGTGATGCGGCCACGCCTGTCCGGCGCTGAGAAGGCCGAAATCATCCGGGCCGCCTACCGCCAGGTGTTCGAGCGGGACATCGTCAAGGGCTACTCCCAGGTGGTGTGCCCGGTGGAGGCCACCCAGGTGCGCCAGGGCCAGCTCTCGATGCGAGAGTTCATCCGCGCCCTCGGTCGCAGCAAGGTCTACCAGCGGCAGTTCTATGGCCGCTTCTCCAACAGCCGGGTGGTGGAACTGGCCTTCCGCCACTTCCTCGGCCGCGGTGTGAGCTCGATCGAGGAGTTCCGCCAGTACTTCGCCATCGTCAGCACCAAGGGCCTGGGCGGCCTCGTTGACGCCCTGGTCAACGGCATGGAGTACGCCCGGGTCTTCGGTGAGGAAACGGTTCCCTACCTGCGCGACATCGGCGAGGAGGCCCAGGAGAGCGCCGGCTGGGGGTCCAACCGCAATCTCTTCCGCTTCAGCGCCCCGTTCGAAGGTGCGCCCCAGTACATCACCCTCTACGCCTCCTACCGCCAGCCCCTCGCCGACCAGCACCCGTACGGCGGAGGCAACGACCCCCTGGCCCTCACCTACGGGGCGATCTTCCCCTCCAGCACGGCTTCGGTGGCCACCCGCCCGGCGCCCTTCAGCTACGACACCCGTCGGATCCTGATCGGCAACGGCATGGCCCAGCCCGGGCCCATGGACAGCGCCCAGTTCCGCAAGGCCACCCCACGCCGGGTGGGTCCGAAGGTGGTGCGCCTGCGCCAGATCGCCACCGGCGGCAGCTCCACCCCCCGCCGGGGCGGCCAGCCCAGCATCCGCGGCACCGAATCCAGCACCCAGGCCGTCATCAATGCGGTCTACGTGCAGGTGCTGGGCACCGCCGGCTACGCCGGTGAACGCAACAAGGTCGAGGAGATCAAACTCGAGAACGGCGACATCAGCCTGCGGGAGTTCGTGCGCCAGGTGGCCCGCTCCAACGCCTTCCGTCGTCGCTACTGGAGCGGCCTGTACATCACCAAGGCCATCGAGGTGATGCACCGCCGCCTCCTCGGCCGGCCCAGCTTCGGCCGCTGGGAGATCAACGCCTACTTCGACACGGCGGCCCGCAAGGGCTTCTACGGCGTCGTCGACGCCATGCTCGAAGGCCGTGAGTACAACGAGTGCTTCGGCGAGGACACCGTCCCCTACGAACGCTTCATCACCCCGGCCGATCGCAACGCCCGCCGGATACCCGGCCTGGTGCGGACCCTCGAGACGGTCGCCGACATCACCCCCCTCCAGCGCCCCATCGTTCCGGTCGCCCAGGTGCTGCGCACCGTGGGCGACCTGGTGCCCCGCAACCTGACGGCCCGACCGAACGTGCGTGGCCAGTGGAAAGCCGATGTGGCCGGTGGCCAGAGCGCCTCGGTCTCTTCCGGCGTCCCCAGCGGTCCCCAGACGGTCAAGCAGGCACCGGCCCCCACCCGCAGCTGGAGCCAGACCCGCTGGCAGCCTGGCGGCGGGTCTGCCCCGCTCTGGCGCAGTGGTGTCTCCAGCGCGGGAGGCGGCAATGGCTACGGGGCCCCCGCCAGCATCGGCATCGCCGGCAGCTGGAAGGCCATGGTGGGCACCAACCTGCTGAGCGGCGCCGCCGTGGCTCCCGACGGGGCGATGGCCAAGGCCCTGCGACCCGGCTCCCCCCAGGGCTTCAGCCGTCGTCAGAGCCTGGCCCGTCCCGTGCAACTGCTCCGGGATCCCAGCGAAACCCAGGTCCAGGCGGTGGTGCAGGCGGTCTACCGCCAACTGCTCAACCGCGTGCCTTTCGCGGCCGAGCGCCAGATGGATCCGGAATCCCAGCTGCGGGACGGCCAGCTCTCGGTGGCCGAATTCGTCTCCCAGATCGCCGGCAGTGATCTCTTCCAGCAGAGGCTCCAGCGGATGGCCCCCCTGCGGGCGGCCTCGGCTGCCTACCTGGCCCTGCTCGGCCGTGCCGCCATGCCGACGGAAGTGAGCCGGTTCCTCGCCACCCGTGCCACGGCCGGCCAGCAGGCGGCCGTGGCCGAACTGCTCAACGCCCGGGAGTACGCCTCGGCCTTCGGCCAGGACACGGTGCCCTACCTTCGAGGCCTGGCCACCGAAGATGGCGTCCCGCTCACCACAGTCAACCGCACCGCCTCCCTCTACGGCGGCAATGGGGGTCTGACCCCCTCGGTGCGGGGGGCGATCTGACCCTCTCCCCGCCGATCGAGCCTCTCCCCTGAACGAGCGCTTCCGGTGCTTTAGCGAACCCCCGGGTCAGCCTCGGGGGGTTTCTTTTGGCCTGTCTCAACAACGAGACGGGGAGATTGGGCTGTGAATGCGCTTGCGGTACACCAGAGGACGGCAACAAGAGATGAACAATTGCTGCGCTTGAATGGTGTTAAGAACTCCCGCGAAAGCCCTTGCAAGCCAAGGGATCTCGCCAACACATCCGCCGTGAAGAACTGTTACCGGCCCCCATGGGAGCGCGGGGCCTTGCCACAGAATGATGCGACGGTCGGCCAAGCCGATCACCCTTACCCACCGGATACCGGTCTCCTTCACGGTGACCGCTTGTTTCGAGGCAGAACTGCATGAGCATCGTCTCCAACTCGATCATCAACGCGGACGCCGAAGCCCGCTACCTCAGCCCTGGCGAACTTGACCAGATCAAGTCGTTTGTGGCAGGAGGTCAGCGTCGTCTGCGCGTCGCCCAGGTCCTGGCTGAAAGCCGGGAGCGCATCGTGAAGCAGGCCGGAGGCCAGCTTTTCCAGAAGCGCCCCGATCTCGTATCCCCCGGCGGCAACGCCTACGGGGAAGAGATGACGGCTTCCTGCCTGCGCGACATGGACTACTACCTGCGCCTGGTCACCTACGGCGTGGTCGCCGGGGATGTGACCCCGATCGAAGAGATCGGCGTCATCGGGGCCCGCGAGATGTATCGCGCCCTCGGCACCCCCCTCGAAGCCATGGCGGAAGCCGTGCGCGAGATGAAGACCGCAGCCACAGGGCTCCTCACCGGCTCCGATGCCGAAGAGGCCGGCTTCTACTTCGACTACGTGGTCGGCGCCCTCTCCTGAGGTTTCACCTCCCTCCCGTCCATCGCCATCAAACCCAGGATCCATGCAAGACGCCATCACCAACGTCATCAACCAGGCCGACGTCCAGGGGCTCTATCTCGACGGCGGCTCCATGGGGCGCCTCGAGCAGTACTTCGCCAGCGGTGAGCTGCGGGTGCGGGCCGCCGCCACCATCAGCGCCAACGCCTCGGCCATCATCAAGGAAGCTGTCGCCAAGGCCCTGCTGTACTCGGACATCACCCGTCCGGGCGGCAACATGTACACCACCCGTCGGTATGCGGCCTGCATCCGCGACCTCGACTACTACCTGCGCTACGCCACCTACGCCATGCTGGCCGGTGACACGTCGATCCTCGACGAGCGTGTGCTGAACGGCCTCAAGGAGACCTACAACTCCCTGGGTGTGCCCATCGGCGCCACGGTGCAGTCGATCCAGGCCATGAAGGAAACCACCGCCTCCCTCGTCGGTCCCGATGCCGGTCGTGAGATGGGCGTCTACTTCGATTACATCAGCTCCGGCCTGGGCAACTGATCCCCAGCAACGCCCCCACCACGGCACGTTTTCCGAGGATCACCCCATGCGCCTGTTCAAGATCACGGCCTGCATCCCCTGCCCCGACAAGGCGCGCAGCCAGAGGGAACTGCAGAACACCTACTTCACCAAGTGGGTGCCCTATCACAGCTGGTTCGCCGAACAGCAGCGGATCATGAAGCAGGGCGGCAGGATCCTGAAGGTGGAACTGGCCACCGGCCGTCGTCAGCAGAACTGCGGCAACTGAGTGCCCCCGGCACCACCGCTCCAGCGCCCGGCCCATGGCCGGGCTTTTTTGTGCCTCGACCGACACGCCCACCGGCGGAGACGGAGAAATGTTCAGGGCGACTCGACAAACCCGCCTTCGTGACGGCTGAATGGGCCATTCCCGGATCCCTGCCCCGCCCTTGTCCACTACTTCGCCACGCCAGCTCCGCAGCCGTCCAGGCGCCGGCTGGATGCCGCTGCCCTGGCAGCAGTGGCCGGCAGAAGCCCGCCTGTTGCTGGGCCTGGTGGCCCTCTGGAGCCTGGTGGGCCTGCTGGTGCTCACCTCCGCCAGCTGGTGGGTGGCCGAACGGGAGATGGGGGACGGGGCCTACTACGTCAAGCGCCAGGCCATCTGGCTGGTGGCCAGCTGGGGGCTGCTCTGGCTCGCCATGCGCACAACGTTGCGACGCTGGCTGCACCTGGCGGCACCGGCCCTGCTGGTGGGCGCCCTGCTGGTGGCCGCCACCCTCGTCGTGGGCACCACCGTCAACGGGGCCAGCCGCTGGCTGGTGCTCGGTCCCATTCAGTTGCAGCCCTCGGAGCTGATCAAGCCCTTCATCGTGCTGCAGGGCGCGGTGATCTTCTCCCACTGGCGCCGCATCGCCCTCGACCAGAAACTCCTCTGGATCGGCATCTTCGGGGTGGTGATCCTGCTGATCCTCAAGCAGCCCAACCTGAGCACCGCCGCCCTGCTCGGCCTGCTGCTCTGGCTGATGGCGCTGGCCGGCGGGCTGCCCCTGGCGATGCTGCTGGGGGCGGCCGGCGGCGGCGTGGTGCTGGGCAGTCTCAGCATCATGATCAACCCTTACCAGCTCGCCCGGGTCAGCTCCTTCCTGGACCCCTGGCGCGTCGCCCAAGGCGACGGCTACCAGCTGGTGCAGAGCCTGCTGGCCATCGGCTCGGGGGGGGTGCTCGGCACGGGATTCGGGCTCTCCACCCAGAAGCTCCAGTACCTGCCGATCCAGACCACCGACTTCATCTTCGCCGTGTTCGCCGAGGAGTTCGGCTACATCGGCTCGGTGATGCTGCTGCTGTTCCTGGTCATCTTCGGTTTCGTCGGTCTGCGGGTGGCCCTGGCCTGCCGCAGCAACCAGCACCGGCTGGTGGCCATTGGCTGCACCACCCTGCTGGTGGGCCAGTCGATCCTCAACATCGCCGTGGCCAGCGGCTCCATGCCCACCACCGGTCTGCCCCTGCCGATGATCAGCTACGGCGGCAACTCTCTGCTGAGCAGCCTGTTCCTGGCCGGGTTGCTGCTGCGCTGCTCCCTGGAGTCCTCCGGACTTGAGTCGGTCCGGCCGCGGCGCCGGGCCCAGCGGCCTGCCCCGATAGGCTGAGCCTTGCTGCCACACCTGACCGGTCATGCTCAGTTCCGGGCTGCCGTTCGCCGACTGGGCCCGCAGCAGTGAACTGCTGCTGCAGGGCTCCCTGGCCCACCCCGGCCCCCTGACCCTGGCGGTCGTGTTCAGCGGCGGCCTGCTCACCAGCCTCGGCCCCTGCTCCCTCTCGCTGCTGCCCGTGACCCTGGCCTACCTGGCCGGCTTCGGCACAGAGGCTCAGGGCCGTGCCCCCTGGCAGCGCAGCGTCAGCTTCGCCGCCGGCATCGTGGCGGCCCTTGTTCTGCTCGGCCTGGCCAGTGGCCTGATGGGTCGTCTTTACGGCCGCATCCCCGGCCAGCTGCCCCTGCTGGTCGCCGTCGTGGCCGTCGTGATGGGCCTCAACCTGCTGGGCCTGCTGCGCCTGCCCCTGCCGGCGGGGCCCGATCCCGAGCGCTGGCGGCGGCGGGTGCCCGCCCCGCTGGCCCCCCTGGCGGCGGGGCTGGCCTTCGGCCTGGCCGCCACCCCCTGCACCACCCCGGTGCTGGCGGTGCTGCTGGCCTGGATGGCCCAGAGCGGCCAGCCCTTGGTCGGCATGCTGCTGCTCTGCAGCTTCGGCGCTGGCCAGGTGCTGCCCCTGCTGCTGGCCGGCACCGTGGCCGCCTCCCTGCCCGCTCTGCTGCAGCTACGCCAGCTGGGCCAGTGGGTGCCACCGATCAGTGGCGTGGTGCTGCTCGCCAGCGGCGGCCTCACCCTCCTGTCGGTGCTGCCATGACCGGCAGCGCCCCTTCCCCCTGGCGCCCCCTGCAGCGGCTGGCCGGCTGGATCTCCGACCTGCGCCTGGCCATCGGCCTGCTGCTGATCATCGCCCTGGCCAGCGGCATCGGCACCGCCATCCCCCAGAAGGAGGAAGCGGCCTTCTACCACCAGCTCTACGACCCCAAACCCTGGCTGGGCCTGCTGGGCGGGGACGGGGTGCTGCGGCTGCAGCTGGATCACGTCTATTCCAGTGGCTGGTTCCTGGGCCTGCTGGCCTGGCTGGGCCTGTCCCTGATCCTGTGCAGCTGGCGTCGCCAGTGGCCCGCCCTGCAGGCCTCCCTGCGCTGGATCGACTACCGCAGCCCCCGCCAGCTGAGCAAGCTGAGCGTGGCCGAAACCCTCGTGACCAGCGAGCCCGTAGCGGGCCTGGAGCGGCTGGAAGCCGATCTGCGCGGCTCGGGCTGGCAGATCCGCCGCCAGGACGATCGCCTGGCGGCCCGCCGCGGTGTGCTGGGCCGGGTGGGCCCGTTGCTGGTCCATGCCGGCATGGTGGTGCTGATGGTGGGGGCGGCCTGGGGCGCCCTGGGCGGCCAGCGCCTGGAGCGCTTCCTCGCCCCGGGCCGGGAGCTGGAACTGCTCGACAGCCGCGGCAGCACCCAGGTGACCCTGGCCCTCGACGACTTCCGCATCCAGCGGGATCCGGCCGGCCGCCCTGAGCAGTTCTCCTCCAACCTGCGGCTGATCTCCCCCGGCGACAGCGCCCCCACCACCGCAGCCGCCATCAGCGTCAACCATCCCCTGCGCTACCGCGGCATGACCCTGTACCAGGCGGACTGGTCCCTGGCGACGATCAGCCTGCAGCTGGGGCGCAGCCCGGTGCTGGAGCTGCCCCTGCAGAGCTTCCCCCAGCTCGGCGATCAACTCTGGGGGCTGGTGCTGCCCACCCGCCCCGATGGCTCCGAGCCGGTGCTGCTGAGCCTCACCAGCGAACAGGGGCCGGTGCAGGTGTTCGGCCCCGACGGCGAAGCCCTGGCCCAGCTGGTGCCCGGCGGAGAGGCCCAGGAGGTGAAGGGTCTGCCGATCCGGGTAGCAAGCGTGCTGCCGGCCAGCGGCATCCTGCTCAAGCGCGATCCCGGCGTGCCCCTCGTCTACTCCGGCTTCGCCATCGCCCTGCTGGGCGGCGGCCTCAGCCTGGTGGCCACCCGCCAGCTCTGGGCGATCGCCGATGGGGCCGGCGGCAGGCTGCATGTGGCGGGCCTCTGCAACCGCAACCTCACCGCCTTCGCCTCCGAGCTGCCGGCCCTGCTGCAGCGACTTGAACCCCAGCCCTGACTCAGCAGGGCTGGCGCACGCCATGGCTGACCCGCACCACGGTGTGGACATTGCCGCGGGGGTTGAAATCGGCCTCCAGCTGCATCCAGGCCGGATCGCAGGCGCTCACCAGGTCGTCCAGGATCCGGTTGGCTGCCTCCTCGTGGGAGATCGAGCGGTTGCGGTAGCTGTTGATGTACAGCTTGAGGGCCTTGAGTTCCAGCACCCGGGGCCCCGGCTGATAGAGGAGCCGCAGAACGGCGAAATCGGGATAACCGGAAAAGGGACAGGTGCAGGTGAACTCGGGCAGTTCGATCGCCACTTCGTAAGGCCGGGCCACGCGCGGATTGGGGAAACAGATCAGCTCCGCCTCGGCGATGGCCCGCTCGCCATAGCGGGGGGTCACGGTCTCAGACGGGGCCGCCGGCGTTGGCGTGGCCATGGTCGGTGGGGGAAAGGGATCGGATTTCGACCGTACAGGACGCCTCCGGCGACCGGCGACGCCGGTCAGCGGCCCGGAGTTCACGTAGCAACCGTTACGACGACCCCTGCAAGGCTCGGCGGTAATGGTGCCGTCCCCTGCCCAGGGGGGGACTCTGAGAGACTCCAACCGTCGCCTTCCTGACCGCAGCACAGCCATGAAGAAAATCGAGGCCATCATCCGCCCCTTCAAACTCGAGGACGTGAAGATCGCCCTTGTGAATGCGGGCATCGTTGGCATGACCGTCAGCGAAGTTCGCGGATTCGGTCGGCAGAAGGGGCAGGTGGAGCGCTATCGCGGTTCCGAATTCACGGTCGAATTCCTGCAGAAACTCAAGCTCGAAATCGTCGTCGACGATGAACGGGTGGCCACGGTGGTCCAGGCGGTGCAGGACGCGGCCCGCACCGGTGAGATCGGCGACGGCAAGATCTTCATCAGCACCGTCGATTCCGTGATTCGGATCCGCACCGGCGACCTCGACAGCGGCGCCATCTGAGCCCCCGCTCCCGCCGCCCTGACCCTGACCCTGGCCCTGGGCCCCTCAGTCCTCGGCCAGGCTGTCCTTCGATGGCCTGTCTTTGGCCAGGGTGTCCTTCACAAGAGCCGCGATCCTGCCGGACCAGTCCGTGCCCTCGGAGGGAAGCTCGGCGCCGGCGCCGGGCGGCACGAGCCAGAGCAGGTACTCGTGGTTGCCGGCTGGCCCGGTGAGGGGCGAGGCCACCAGTCCCGCCGGATGCCAGGCCAGCTCCCGGGCCGCAGCGATCACGCTGGCGATGGCATCGGCGTGGGCGGCCGGATCCCGCACCACCCCCCCCTTGCCCACCCGCTGGCGGCCCACCTCGAACTGGGGTTTGACCAGCAGCAGCGCTTCGCCCGTCTCCAGCAGCAGGGCGCGCAGGGCCGGCAGCACCCGGGTGAGGGAAATGAACGAGACATCGGCGACGGCCAGGTCGGGCCAGGGGTCCCCTTCGCCATAGAGGGCCTCCGGGGTGAGGTGGCGCAGGTTGGTGCGCTCCCGCAACACCACCCGGTCATCGGTGCGCAGGCTCCAGGCCGTCTGGCCGTAGCCGACATCGATCCCGTACACCCTCACGGCACCGTGCTGCAGCAGGCAATCGGTGAATCCGCCGGTGGAGATGCCGCCGTCAAGGCACACCCGGCCTTGCACTTGGAGCGGCAGGGCCGTCAGGGCCCCCTCCAGCTTCTCCCCCCCGCGGGAGACGAACCGGGGCGGCTGCTCCACCTCCAGCAGCAGGGTCTCGGGCACCTCGGTGCCGGGCTTGTCGAGCACCTCTCCGCCACCACGCACCCGGCCGGCCCGGATCAGCTGCTGGGCCTGCTGGCGGCTGGCCACCAGACCCAGATCCACCAGGCGGCGATCGAGCCGCTCCTTACGGGCCATCGTGCGTTTCGGCCATGGGTGCTACCGCTCCACCGGCATGTTGTCATCGAACAGCGATCCAAACCGAACAAAAACCGATGACCGGAGGGTTCGGCTCAGAACGGTCGCAGGATGGCGCCACAGTCTCCCTCGCTTCCTCCCATGGCTGCCCCCGGATCCACGGCTGCCCCCGGATCCAATGTGGTGGAGTTGCTTCACCCCGGAAGCTTCGTGAGACTGCGCGACCATCCCGAGGATCTGCCCCCCTTCCAGCTGATCCACCGCCGCGGCACCCGCTGCTGGGTGCGCCAGCAGGCCTGGGGGTCGATGGTGCACCTGGAGCTGCCCTACCGCCGCCTCACCGCCGCCGCCTGAGCCGGTGGGGGCGGCTCGATAGGTTGGGGGATCCTTCGCTACCGCCCGGCCCTTGATCGAGCGTTACACCCTCCCGGAGATGGGCGACCTCTGGAGCGAGGAAGCCAAGTTCCGCAGCTGGCTCGAGGTGGAGATCGCCGCCTGCCAGGCCAACGCCGAGCTGGGTCGGGTGCCGGCCGAAGCGATGGCCGCCATCCGCGAGAAGGCGGCCTTCGAGGTGCCCCGCATCCTGGAGATCGAAGCGGAGGTGCGCCACGACGTGATCGCCTTCCTCACCAACGTCAATGAGCACGTGGGCGATGCGGGCCGCTACATCCACGTGGGCATGACCAGCTCCGACGTGCTGGACACCGGCCTGGCCCTGCAGCTGAAGGCGTCGGTGGCGGTGCTGCGCACCGAGCTCGATGGCCTCGCCGAGGCCCTGCGCCAGCTGGCCCGGGCCCACAAGGACACGGTCATGATCGGCCGCTCCCACGCCATCCACGGCGAGCCGATCACCTTCGGCTTCAAGGTGGCCGGCTGGCTGGCCGAAACCGAGCGCAACCGTGAGCGGCTGGAGCGGCTGGAGCGGGTGGTGGCCGTGGGCCAGATCAGCGGCGCCATGGGCACCTATGCCAACACCGACCCGCAGGTGGAGGCGATCACCTGCCGGCTGCTGGGCCTGGAGCCCGACACCGCCAGCACCCAGGTGATCGGCCGCGACCGCCATGCGGAATACGTCCAGACCCTGGCCCTGGTGGGCACCTCCCTGGAGCGCTTTTCCACCGAGATCCGCAACCTGCAGCGCTCCGACGTGCTGGAGGTGGAGGAGAACTTCGCCAAGGGCCAGAAGGGCAGCTCGGCCATGCCCCACAAGCGCAACCCGATCCGCAGCGAACGCATCAGCGGCCTGGCCCGGGTGCTGCGCAGCTACACCGTGGCGGCCCTGGAGAACGTGGCCCTCTGGCACGAGCGCGACATCAGCCACAGCTCGGTGGAGCGCATGATGCTGCCCGACTGCTCCGTGACCCTGCATTTCATGCTGCGGGAGATGACCGCCGTTGTGGAGGGGCTGGGGGTGTACCCGGAGAACATGGCCCGCAACATGAACGTCTACGGCGGCGTCGTGTTCAGCCAGCGGGTGCTGCTGGCGCTGGTGGAGGCGGGTCTGAGCCGGGAGGAGGCCTACCGGATCGTGCAGCGCCATGCCCACGCCGCGTGGAACAGCGATGGGGGCGACTTCCGCGCCAACCTGGCGGGCGATCCGGTGGTCACCACTCACCTGAACGCCGAGCAGCTGGCGGCGTGCTTCGCCACCGACCTGCACCGCGCCAACCTGGACGTGATCTGGGAGCGACTGGGAATCTGAAGGGGGCGGCCGCCCTCTACCCGGCCGGCGGCCGCTCCGTCGCCGGATCCAGCTTGCCGTTGCCGCTGGCCAGCAGATCCTCGATCTCGCAGACGGGGAAGCGGTTGATGCTCTTGAGCGCCAGACGTGAGTTGCGGCGCAGCTGCTCGCTGATCGCCTCGCCGTAGGGAATCTGGGCGAGGAGGTCGACGGTGCGGCGCAGGATCCGCACCACATCCCCCTCATCGAGGGAGGTGTTGGCGATGACGTCGTTCCAGCTGGCACCCCGGGCCCAGGCATGGACCAGGCCGGTGAGTTCCGGCTCCCACCACACCGGCACCACCACCGAGGCCCGTTCCTGCTGGCGCTGCAGCTCGCGCCGCAGGCCGCGCAGATCGTGGAGCGCCTCCTCGGAGGCCGGTGGCGGCGGGTAGCCGCACCAGAGATCGGGCCGGTTCACTTCGGTGGAGATGGCCTCCAGCACCGCCGCCAGTTCGGCCGGATCGAGGCCATCGAGGTGGCCGCTCATCAGGGCGAGCCCCAGCCAGAGTTCGTTGTCGCCCCGCAGGGCCGCCACGGTGCGGCCCACCTCGGTGGGCTCCAGCCCCTCCTCGCCATCGAGGGCGCCGAAGAAGCGCAGGATGTCGATCAGGGACAGGAAGGTGTCCCAGTGGCGGTTGGCCCGGTGGTGCAGCAGCCGCTGCCGTTCGCCGATCTCCTCCTCCAGTTCCTCCATGCGGCGGCGGTGCTTCTTGAGGTGCTTGCGGTCGCCCCAGCGGTGGGCCGGGTGGGCCTCCAGCTCCTGCTCCAGCTGCTGCACCCGCTGGCCCTGCTGCTGCACCTCTCCGGCCAGGTCGTAGCGGGGGGTGTGCATGTCGTGGCGGCGGGCCATCGAGGACACCGCCAGGGCCAGGCCGCCGCTGGCGTTGTCGCCGTGGCGCAGCTCGTTGGCGTGGTGCAGCTCCGGCGGCTCCAGCTGGTTCACCTGCAGGCAGCTGAGCTCGGCGTGCAGGGTCACCACCGCGTGGCAGGGCAGCAGGATCCAGACGTTCTCGTCGGTGAGGCAAAGCAGCAGCGGGAACTGGCCGGAGCCGGGCACCTTGGCCACGATCACCGCCGGGGTGACCCGGCTGCGCAGGGCCGGCGCCTTGACGCTCACCAGGGTGCCCTCGCTGGCGAACTGCAGGGCCAGGGTGAGCTCGTGGGCCAGGGTTTCCTCGGCCTGCTGCTGCAGGATCCGGTGCAGGCGGCGCTCCTCCCTCAGCCGGCCGCGCACCTTCTCGTAGTCCTCGAAGTCGTCCCAGGGCACCTCGCCGCCACTCGATTCCAGGCTGGCCAGCTGGGCCATCAGCTCGGCGATGCGGGCCTCGTCCTCGGCCAGATCCAGTCCCGCCAGGTAGCGGCCGAAGCTGCGCTCCACCAGCTCCCGGGCCTTGGCCAGGTCGTAGCGCTGCAGCAGGTTGAGCACCATGCCGTAGCTGGGGGTGAACTGGCTCACCAGGGGATCGGCCGGACTGGTGGCCAGCGCCCCGGCCTCCCTGACCCCCTCGAACCGGCTCTGCACCGTCACCACGTAGCCCTGCGTATCCAGGCCGCGGCGGCCAGCGCGCCCCGCCATCTGCAGGAATTCGCTGCCCATCAGGGGCCTGTGGCCCCGCTCGGTGCGCTTGGAAAGGGCCGAGATCACCGTGGTGCGCGCCGGCATGTTGATGCCCGCGGCCAGGGTCTCGGTGGCGAACACCACCTTGATCAGCCCCTGCTGGAACAGCTCCTCGATCAGTTCCTTCCAGGCCGGCAGCACGCCGGCGTGGTGGGCGGCGATGCCCCGCAGCAGGGCATCGGCATGGCCGCCCTCCCGCACCGCCTCGGGGGTCACCGCCATGAAGGCGTCCAGCCGCTGGCGGATCCGCGCCTGCTCTTCGGCGTTGACGAGGCACACCTTGGCCAGGTCGCGCACGGAGCGGTCGCAGTTGCGGCGGCTGAAGATGAAATAAATGGCCGGCAGCATCTCCCGCTCCGCCATCTGGGCCACCACGAAGCCGATCGGCGGCGCCTCCGGCTGGGGCGGCCGCGGTTCCTTCGGTCCCTTGCGACGGGTGGATTTCGGAGGGCGCCAGACCTTGCAATTCGGATGCAGTCCGGTGCCCTCGTCATTGAGCAGCGGGTGCAGGCCCTTGGCGCTGCAGAAGCTGAAGGCCAAAGGGACGGGGCGGAAGTCGCTGTGGATCAGCCGGGTGGGGCCATGCACCCGCTCGATCCAGTCCGTCAGTTGCCCGGCATTCGCCACCGTGGCCGAGAGCGCCACCAGTTGCACCCGCGTGGGGCAATGGATGATCGATTCCTCCCAGACGGTGCCCCGCTGGGTGTCGTTCATGTAATGGCACTCATCGAGCACCACGGCCTCCACATCGGCGAGGGGATCGTCGTCGGCGTGGTCGATCTCCGCATAGAGCATGTTGCGGAAGATCTCGGTGGTCATCACGACCACCTGGGCCTCCCGGTTCAGGCTCAGATCGCCGGTGAGCAGGCCCACCTTCTCGTGGCCGAACTGGTGGCGGAAATCGCGCAGTTTCTGGTTGGAGAGGGCCTTGAGGGGCGTGGTGTAAAAAACTTTCTGGCCATGGGCCAGGGCCCGGTGGATGGCGTATTCGCCTACCAGGGTCTTGCCGGAGCCGGTGGGGGCGCTCACCACCACCGAGTGGCCCTGGTTGAGGGAATCGATCGCCTCCAGCTGGAAGCCGTCCAGGGGGAAGGGGAACAGCTCCTCCACCGGGGGGACGGCCTTGTTCAGGGCCATGCCGCCGATCACGCCGTCGCTGGGCCCGTCGACGCGGGTGGAGCTGCCAACGTCGGGGCTCTTGGGCATGGTGGAATCCTATGGGCTGGCCGCCCCGGGGGAGCGTGGCTCAGGCCGATGCCGAATCCCGACCACACGGCGCCAGGACCAGCCAATGGTTCACGCACGTCCCTGGCCGAACCTGCACCGAACGGGATCCCAGGTGGCGCTCTGGGAATGGAACTCCCAGGGGAGATGGGGCACCGCAGCGAACAGCCTGGGGCTCACTACGCCGATGGGCTGATCGCGGATCAAAGCCACCAGCGCCGCTGCATGGCCTCCACAGAATGGAAACCCACGGGTCATCCTGTCATGCAGGCGTATAGCTGATTCCAGAACGATTTCAGCCAGCGCCTCCGATTCCTTCCACAGGAAAACGGACCAGTGGGCCGATGTCTCCAGCACACACTGCTGCCCAGGAAACGGGCCAGGAGTCCTGCAATCGCTGGCCACCTCGTGAAGTGCCCGGAGCCTCTTCTGGGCTCCGACCGACACACCATCGGATCGATCCCACTCCAGAAGATCAAGGGCCCGATGGAGCCGATCGAATGCCTGGGCCGTAGAGCTGGCTTCAAAAAGAAAAAAGAACTTCCGACGCCTCACGCGCCACGGATCGACAAGGCGCATAGGTTTGACACGACCGGACAATCCCTCGATCCAGCATGGGACATCGCTTCGACCAGCTGGTGCAACGGGTGTTTGCGGATCGGGTTCCTCCACGCTCCGCACCTGTGTCTGATTCGGTGAACAATCCGTTCCTGGTCGGCCCCCTGATCGAGCGGCTGGTGCCCCGGGAGCGCGAGCCGCTCAGGGTGCCGGTGCGGCGGCCCGACGACCATCTGGTGTTCGACCTGATGGTCGAGAACCTGCGCATCAGCCCTGAAGGCGAAGGTCCGGCGCGGCTCGTCCGCGACACCCCGGGCCAGCGCTCGCTCCTGATCATCGAGTTTCCGCCCCAGAGCTTCGGCGAGGAGGCCTTCCTCACGGCGCCGCAACCCAATGTGGACGCCAAAGTTCCCGGCAACGAACTGCCGCCGTCCAGGAACGGCCAGCCGGTGGTCCCCGGCGATACTGCAAAAAAGCAGGTCATTAACAATATCCAGGCAGAGCCCGAAGCGCTGGCCGGACGGCTGCCGGCGCGGGTGCGCATGGCCGGGCCGAGCCGCATCGCGCTGCGGATGCCGGACGCCCTGGATGGCGTGCCCTTCACCCTGGCCGCCGTTCTGGCCGCCCTGCGCGACTGGCCGATGAACCTCGCCATCGGCGCCCGGCCTGACGCGGTGGATCTCGATCCGCTCTGGTGGCGCGTCGATGTGGCCGAACGTCTGTCCACGGCGATTGTGTCGAACCTTTCGGACGGCGAGGCCGCCGATGCAAGGCGCCGGCTGAAGGAAGGCGCCCGGCGGATCGCCGATCTCGCGGCCGGTGGGCTGAACGGCGGCCAACCTGGCTCGGTGGCCTTCGAAGCGCTGCGGCGCGAAGCCGACCGCATGTTCGAACGCCACCCGCTCCTGCGCCGGGGTGATCTCCACACCGCCACGCTGGCGGCCCTGGCGGCCGGATCTGCCGGGCGGCTGGCCGCCACCGCCGCTGCAGCGGGGATCAGTGATCGGGCCGCGGGGATCGAGGCGATGCCCTACCTGCCACTGCTGGCCGACACACCGCACCGGCCAGAGAGCTCGGTCACCGCTCTGGAGCTGCCCTATCGGCTGCACATGACGCCGATCGGGACCCCTGCCGGGACGCCGCAATGGCAGCATCGCGACGTTCCTGTCACCGCCCGCGGCAGGACCGAGCTCTGGCATACCAGGTTGTCGGGCGCGGGCGGTGCTCCGTCGCGGCTGCGCTTCCTGTGGTCCCCCGATCTGGATGCCACGGGCGATGTGGCGGGTCCGTTCCGGATGAGCCTCGACCGGCAGGACCGGGATTTCCTCGTGAAGCTCACCGCCGACTGGCGTCAGAAGCGGGCCGGTTCGGGCCGGACGTACCTGCCGGCATCGGCCGAGGCGAAGCGGCTGCACCTGTCCGCGCTCGGCGCCTTGCTGGAGGCCGGCGGCGACTGGGAGCCCCGGCCGGAAGGGGTCGACCTGGAGCAATGGCGTCACCTCGCCACGCTGGGGCGGGACCACGTCGTGCGCGTGGTTTATGCCGGCTTCCTGATGCCCTTCGGCCATGCCGCCTCGCTGGTGAAGGTGACCGAACGCCGGTTCGAATCCTCCGACCCGGCCCGCCCGGGCGACAGGCTGGCGGTGCTGCGCCAGCGCTTCTTCCTGATCGTGCGGGAGAGGATTCGCCGGTATGACGGCAGCACCCATGAACACGGTGGGCGCAACCTGCCCTTCACCGAGGTCGAGATCCTGACCGGGACCACCCCGGACCTGAGCGACCCCGCCGCCCCGCTGTCGCAGATCGACGGGCCCGCCGGCGCCGCCGTTTATGTGAATGTTCAGCTTGGCAACAAGACCATCAAAATCTCGCCCCGGATGGCGTTCTGGCCACGGCTGCAGGGCAGCGGGGATCTGCGCTTTGAGGTCGCCGGCACCGATCGCAACGGCGAGCGGCGGGTGTTCACGCTGCCGATGCTGTTCGTCAGCGAGGTCGCCAACCGGGCGCGCGGCGCCGAGATCCGCGCCGGGTATGACGCCGCCGATCCGCCGCGTCGCGAGGCCAACCTGGGCGGCGGCAGCGTGCGCTTCGATGCCGGCGGTGGTGTGTCGAGCCTGCCGACGGAGTGGATGCGCTTCACCGTGGGCGGTGTGGTGGGGGCCGACGACCTTGCGCCGCGGTTCCATCCCGAGATGGAGCAGGCGAGGGTGCGGGTGCCGGCGATCCAGACCCTGCTCGGCCGGGCGGACGGGATCGACATGCGCTACCCCGGTGTGGTGGTTCGCAACGAGCCGAACCCCGGCGAGATTTTCCTGGAGGTTGCGGGGCAGGCCCATCCCCTGACGTTCGGCGGCGGCGGCCAGGCCCAGACCGACGCCCTGGGCGGGATCGGCGCGCCGCAGATGGCGATCTATGGCCTGTCAAAGCGCTCCGGCCCGGTGTCCGCCAAGCCCGGCCAGAGCACGCAGGCGGCGCTGGCGAACGGCATCGCCAACCGCTTCAGCGTGGCCGACTTCTTCCCGCTGGACGCCACCTTGATCGGCGGCATCGCGCTGGGGGAGATCATCAACCCTGTGGTGGCCGCGCTGGATGCCGCCGATGCGCCGCGTCTGCTGGAGACGCCCTTTCCGGACCGGATCGAGGCCACGTTCGAGTGGGCCACTGTCGTCACCCGCCCCGGTGCCCTGAAGCTGATGGTGCCGGAGGCGGACGGCGTGAACCCGACGCCCCTGCGCCTGTCAGGCCGCACGGTGGTGCCGTTCGACCCGGCCCGGCCCCCCACGCGCGAGGCCCATGCCGCGCTGGAGAACTTCAAGCTCAACCTCTTCGGCTGCATCATCCTGTGGTTCCGGCGGCTGAGCTTCGATGCCCTGCCGGGACAGAAGCCCTCGGTCGCGGTCGCCCTGGCCGAGGGGGACGACGCCGTGCGCTTCGGCGGGCCGCTGGAATTCGTCAACGACCTGCGCTCGTTCATCCCCAGCGGCGGGTTCGGCGACGGCGCCGGGCTCAGCGTCACCCCCAGCGGCATCGCGGCCGGCTATTCCCTGGGCCTGCCGGCCATCGAAGTGGGCATCTTCTCGCTCTCGAACGTCAGCCTCGGCGCCGGCTTCAGCCTGCCGTTCGACAACCGCCCCGTGACGGTGCGGTTCAACTTCGCCGAACGCCAGAGCCCGTTCAGCCTGACCGTGTCGCTGCTGGGCGGCGGCGGCTTCTTTGCCATCGGCGTGGGAGCCAAGGGCGTGCAGGAGATCGAGGCGGCGCTGGAATTCGGTGCGGCCATCGCGCTGAACCTCGTTGTCGCCTCGGGCACGGTCGAGATCAAGGCGGGGGTCTATTTCCACTGGCAGAGCGAAGGCCGCGTGAAGCTGGCGGGCTATGTGCGGATCCATGGCGAGCTGACCGTGGTGGCGATCTTCTCGGCCTCCCTCACCTTCAACCTGCAACTGGCCTATGAGAAGGACGGCGGCGGATCGGTGGTCTATGGCGAAGCCGAGCTGATCGTTGAGGTGGAGGTGCTGCTGCTCAGCTTCGATGTCACGGTGCGCTGCCGGCGCGAATTCGGCGGCGGCAAGGCCGATCCGCGCTTCCTCGATCTGATGCCCGACCAGACGGTCTGGGACGACTACTGCTCCGCCTTCGCGCTGGAGGCAGCCTGATGACCCGGCAGCGTTTCGTCTGGACCTGTCTTCCCAATGGCCTCAGCACCGAGGATGGCCAACTGCGCCTCTCGGTGCTGCTCTCACCCCGGCTCGACCCCGAGGCCGAGGCGCCGGTGCTGGCCAGTTTTCCCGAGTGGCTCGACTGGCCGGCAGCCCTGGCGACGGCCGACGTCACGATCCTGGCCAATGGCCAGCCGGTCGCCAGTCGATCGGTGGGGGGGAAGGGCCATGACACGACGCTGGGCGCCCCCGACAGCGCCGTCTGGACGGCCTTGTTCGGGCCGGCACTGCCGGTCACGCCCTACCGGCTGAAGGCGGAGATCCTCGACAGCCAGCTCAATTCCTACAGCAGCACCGATGTCCATGATTTGGTGCGCGACCTTTACGTCGATCTGGCGCAGCGGTCGGCCAGGGTGCTGCCGCGCATCGGCGCCGACCTGCTGGAGGATCCACTCTGGAGTGGACTTGTGGAGGCGGTGGCCGAGGTCGACCGCTGGGGCACGCCGGAGGGCGCCCGCAACCTGCCGCGGGCCGGAGGTGCCAGCCAGGCCGAACGGCGCTTCGCCACCCTGCGCAGGCTGGCCGACCTGGCCCCGGTCGGCTCAGGCCGACGCGGACCGGCAGCCGCCGCGGCGCACCTGGCCCGGTTCGAGCTGTTCCACACGCCGCCGCTGCGGCCGAAGGAGGTTCAGCGTGTGGCGCGCGTCGACGATCCACGGATCAGCGTCGACACCGAAGGGTTCGAACGCCCGCCCGCCCCGGCCAGCGAGGCGGAACTGGCGGCGAGCTTCGATTTCCACCGCGCCGTTGCGGCCCTGAACGCCTATCCGACGCTGCTGCGCCGGTTGGGGCTAGTGCTGGATTTTCAGCTGGATCCGGGCCTGTTCCAGGCCGGCGATGTGGATCTGAGCGTCGTGGTGCGCTTCCCCGACCTGCCGACGCGCCAGGACGTGGCTGATCTGGCACCGGTCACGAAGGCCAGGATCGGCGACCGCAGCTTCAGCGCCCGCTCACGGGTGGCGCCGGGCCCCGGGATCGAGATGCGGGTGGAGGCTGGCCTGCTCGACCTCTACAGCCAGCCCGACAGCTTCGATGTGCTGCAGGCGGATGTGGACGGTGCCGTGTTCAAGCTGATGAACTTCGCCCGTTCGCTGCGGCAGGCGGATTCCATCGCCGCCAGCGACCCGGCGCACCTGTTCGACGACGTGACGCGCAAGGACAAGCGGGCCGGTGCCCCGGCCCTGCGCACCGCCGGGCTGATGCTGGTGCGCAAGGACCGCGCCGGGGCGCTTGAAGCGCGGTTGTCGCAGACCAAGGCCCAGCTGGCGGGTGCGGCGGCGGCGGTGCCGGCGGTGGCGTTGTGGGCCGAGGACCTGGTGCGCGGCTATCGCATCGACGTCTGGGACAGCCGCACGGGTGTGTGGCGATCCCTGTGCCGACGGCTGGCGACCTACACCCTGGGGCAGGGCGCGGGCGCGGTGGTGGTGAGTCCGGCCGCCGGCGAGGAGGAGGCGACCGTGCAGCTGGCGGCGACCCGCTCGCCCGACCCCACCTACAACGCCGACATCCTGAACCTGCACGAGGCGATGGTGGCCTGGACGGGGTGGAGCCTCGCGGCGCCACCGCCGGGACGGGGTGTGGGCGACGACATCAACAAGGGTCCCGACGGCAAGCCGCGCTTCAGCGACGGCGCCGGGGCGGTGGCGGGGCTGGACTTCGCCTCGCGCTTCGGCGCCGTGCCGGGGTCGCTGCCGCGGCTGCGCTACGGACGCTCCTATGCCCTGCGCGCCCGGGCGGTGGACCTGGCCGGCAACTCGCTGCCCCCGGCGGAAGCCGATTTCGGCCCCGAGGCTCCCGCCGCTGCCCCGCGGCCCTTCCTGCGCTTCGAACCGGTGGCGGCGCCGGTGATCGCCCTCGTGCGGTCCGCCGGCGGAGCCAGCCCAGTGCTGGCCGAAGGCGAGGCCATGGCGCGCATGGTGATCCGCAGCTTCAACGAGGTCTTCGACGACCCGGCCGCCAGCCCTGAAGTGGCGATCCGCGCCGTGCTGCCGCCGCAGGTGACGGTGCGCGACGCGGAGCTGCACGGGGCGCTGGATCAGGCCGGCCAGCTGAACCCGGCCAGCTTCGCCCTGCTCGCGCTCGACAAGGACCGCCCGGCGAGCGATCCCCTGGCGGCGCTCGTCGAGGAAGCGGTGCCCGTCGGGGCCCAGCCGCTGGCCGAGGCCGCGCGCTATGGGGTGTGGCCCGAGGGCCGGGCGCTCACGTGGCTGCCCGACCCGATGGCGAAGCGCGTGGCCGCCCGCTTCCTCGGCCATCCGGCCATGGCCGAGGCCGAGACGATCGCGATCGATCTCTACCCCGAGGGGGCGGTCTGGCCCGAGGCGCAGCCCTTCACCATCGCCCTTTCGGAGGCCACGACCCCGGACGAAAAGCCGGCGTTCGACGCGGCGACCAGGGTGCTGCGGGTGCCGCTGGCCAAGGGCGAGCGGGCGACCCTGCGTCTGTCGATGCAGATCCGCAAGCGCGACCTGTTCGAACGCATGGGGCTGTGGGAGTGGCTGGACCAGCCGACCAGGGACGCCCTGGCCGAGCCGACCCTGGACGGCCGGACCTGGCTGTTCACCCCATGGCAGGACGTCGAACTGGTCCATGCCGTCCAGCGCCCGCTGATCCGGCCCCGCATCGAGGATCTGGAGCTGCGGCGAGACACCGGCAACACCGCGGTTTTCCCGGTGTTTCCGGCCCGGGTCAGCCTGAAGAGCACCGATCGGATCGATCTGCTGGCGCGCTGGCACGAGCCGCTCGAGCCTCTGGGCAGCGCGGGTCCCGGAGACCAGCCGCGGGCGGACCTGGCCTTCCACATCAAGGTCACCGACAGCGGGGACTACCAGAGCGGCCCCGGTGCCCATGCCGACCACACCCTGCCCGCCGATGAAGGCCGTGGCCCCGACGTGATCGGCGTGAACAGCCCACGCCGCGACCGCCTGGCGATCCGCCCCCATGAATTCAACGACACCCGCTATCGCCGGATTGCCTATCGCCTGCTGGCCACCACCCGCTACCGCGAGCACCTGCCCGCGGACTTGATGGAGGCGATCACGCTGGAGGGCCCCGAGACGGTGGGCTGGGTGCCCAGCTCGGCTCCGCCGCCGGCGCCGCAGATCCTCTATGTGGTCCCCACGTTCGGCTGGGTGCGCAGCCGCGACGCCGATGGCAACCAGCGCAGCTGGCGCCAGGGCGGCGGACTGCGGGTCTGGCTGGAGCGGCCCTGGAATGGGAGCGGCTATGGGGAGATGCTGGCGGTGGTGCTCCCGCCCGCGGGATTGGCAGGCGACCCCGACAGCGCCTCGGGCGGCGTCTATCGCCGGACGGTGACCCAGTGGGGCAACGACCCGATCTGGCAGTCGCCGTTCGTGCCGGGCGTCGCACCAGGCCCTGGCGCGTTTCCGCTGGCGCGCTGGCAGGCCGACCCCACCGGGGCCTGGCTGCCGCCGGAGGCTCCCGCGAGCGAGGCCGACCAGCCACCCGGGCCCTTCTTCGTGACCCCACGCCTGCCTGGCAGCAACGCCCCGGTGGTGGTCGCGCCCCATGACGTGACCTATGACCCCGAGCGCGGGCTCTGGTTCTGCGACATCGAGGTCAACAGCGGTGCGGCCTACTGGCCGTTCGTGCGGTTGGCGCTGGCGCGCTATCAGCCCTGTTCCACCGAAGGCGCGCACCTGTCCGAGGTGGTGCTGGCCGACGTGATGCAACTGGCCGCCGACCGCTCGCTGGTCGTGCGCGCCCCCGGCGAGGGACGCTCGCGCCGCGTGACGCTGTTCGGCAGCGGTTACGAGGCTTCCGGCGGCTCGCGGGAGGTGCGGCCGCGCTCCGAAATCGACGTGCTGAGCGGGCAGGTGAATCAGGTCACGCCGGTGTCGCCGACACCGGTGGTGAAGGTGTGGCTCGAACGGCTGGAACCCACGCTCGGCTCCGATTTCGGCTGGGTCCGGATCGGCGACGGCGTTGCCGCCGACGGGGTCCCGGCCATCGGACCGTTCGCGCCGGCACCGGAACGTCTGGCTCTGGGCCGCGAACTGATCGCCGAACGCCGTTTCGCCGAAGCCCTGGCCCTTGGGGTCGGGGCGGAACAGCTCTGGCTGCGCCCGCCGCTCTGGGACGGGCGGATCGACCTGCCCGAGCCGGACGGCGCAGAGCTACGGCTGGTGATCGCCGAGTATGAGGAGTACGCCATCGATGGTCCAGCCCCGCGCCACAGCATGACCAGCACCAAGACCGGCCGCCGGCTTGTGTTTGTGGAGCATGTACGTATGACCTGAAGGCACACCTGACCTGTATTGATCAGGTGGGGGTCTGCTGAAGATACTGGGCTTGTTGACAAGCTGACGCTGCCATCACTTGGCCGCACGCCCCTGTTGGGAAGACAGATGAGATCCTCGGTGGCGGCTCAAGTGCATGGCGATGTTGTACTGCTCCGCTGAGATCATCATCAATCAATAGGAGCGAGAAATCCACTCGCGGACATCAGATTCTAATGCCTGAAAACTGGACAGGATCCGGAGCGGGAAAAAATCATCAATCACATCAGGGATGCGATGAACGAACCTCTGTGGTTTGAACTCTCTAAGCCGTCTTCCAGTTTTTTGGCTAGCAGTTCGCAGCAATCCGTACAGACACTCCTTGGGATCACTCAATGACTCTAGGCGAGATAGGTTAGGCAATGCCAATGGCACAGTTCCATTCTGATTCTCTGCAGCATATCTGATGGCATACTCTGAAATCAACAGCCAAGCCTCAGTCATGCGAATAGGGATAATTGGGATATAATCGCATTCAAAGGCCATTGTTGCACGACGAATGGCAACACTTATTTCGCTTAATCTGTCCTCTCTTCCTTGGGCTTCCGCATCTCTGTGTATGAAAAGCAAGTCGCAATCATAAAGATCTACCGCACGTGCAAGACGATCTTCAAGCGATTTCGCACTGTATCCTGATAGATCAGCCCACTCACCCTGGATTGCTACAGGAACGCCTGAGTAGACAAGAAGCCAGTTGATGATCGGCATAAGCACCTTGTCGGAGGTGCCATCAGCCAGAAGCGTATACCGGAGCATTAAGCCTATACCTCTACCTCGAGTGCCAATTGCCTGATTTCAGGGCGATCAATTACTCTTCGTTTCACGTTATCGCTTTTTCCAGCTTGAGGCTTCTCACTCGGCGCTGCAGTTACTAGATAGCTAAGAAGTTTTCCCTTTGCCACAGGCCTCGCACTTGGCTCAATTGACTGCCTCCATGTATTGGATAACCACTTAAATGCCGTAGCATCGAAGCGCTGTCCGCCGACAAGGTGTTGCTCAGTGGAGGCAATCAAGAGGCAGTCTTCATTTATCTGCTTGACAACGGACGGAGAGTGCGTATTGATTATCACCTGGCGGAGTGGATTATCCTCTCCAGGAGGCTCTTGGGGATCACAAGCTATTGCCTCAAGAAGATTGAGTATTGCCGGGATCCGGGATGGCTGAATACCATTTTCTGGCTCCTCCATGCAAATCACGCCTAAGGCCGCTGGGTCCTCCGCCATCGTTGCTAGGGCTAGAAATCGAAGAGTACCGTCCGAAAGTGATCTCGCTTCATGAAGGGTTCCATCACGATTTAGGAGTTGAAGAACCAACAGCTGGCGCCTATCGTCTTTATCAATCGTTATTGAAATGACGTCATTGATAAGACTCGATAGTCTTCCGGCGACATGTTCGTAAATATTGCGATCTGCGCCATACTGATGTGAAAGGGCAAATAAGGTTGCCGGTAAATGTGCGCCATTGGCGTCCAACCCTGGTGGTGTTAAAAAGTTGTCCGGATGTCTCAGGGCAGAGGGTTCAAGCTGAAGCAATCTCCAAGACTCCATTTCTCGTTTTACCAACAGGGATGTTGGGCTTTCCATTGCATTCACGGTTGACAGCACAGTCCGTGGCAGGCTTTCAGACTTAAAGCGCCTTGGCTGTCCTCCACGTTCTTGGTGTAGTTCGATCTCACCATTTTGCAAATCTGTTGAGATGAACGGCACCCGCCGACCCTTTCCAACCACAACGCAGTTTCGCCATTTAGTAGCATTATGCGGAAACCGTAATAGCTTCGCAGCATTCCCTTTGGGAATAGGCTCCAGGATCTCCGAAATCAGCCTAATCATTCCTAGCCCTGAGGTTCCACTTGATTCCGAGAATTCAAGCTCGAGTTCGTATCTGACGAAAGTAATTGAGGCCGTCGCTGTCTGACCAAGTCCGTCCTTCCCTTCGCACGGAATGATCATTTCAGCTGACATAAAGATGCGCTTCTCATACTGATCTTTCCATCTATGGAACAGATCTCTGGCATTTCCTGTTAAATCTGATTGGGCGCGAACTGACAAGGCTGCGTTTAGAAAAGTATCACTAGCAAGATGAGAAAGAAACTGAATCGCATCAAAAAGATTTGATTTTCCTACAGCGTTAGGCCCTGCAATACAGGTAAATGGCCCAAAGTGGACATCAACATCCCACAAGCTTTTAAATCCCTTGATGCGCAAGCGGGTAAGCATTGTTCGAAGTCTTTTAGCGGAGTCTAGGCAGTTGTAGGCTCATATCAAATCTTACCAGGAAAGTCAGGATTTTTTGGTAGCCTGTAAAAGTGTCTGGCTTTCTCCTCTGGCGTGTTCGAAGAGTATCCGCATAGTCTGTACAACTCGTCATTAGACGGTTCCGAGAACCACGCCCCAGTCGCCTGTCCTTTCCGTGAACCACAGGTGCACCCCGAACATCAGCACGGCCAGAACACAATCAGCCCATAAGGTATCTATCCCACTCACGCAGTGCTCGCCCCCGGTTCTCGGACCCGGGAACCACCGATATCCCGGGCTACACCTGTGCGGTGCACGTCTTCAGTAACGCGGCCCCCGCATTCACTCCATCGACGGCCGAATCGAGCCCTCACCCACCCCCCATCCCAGACTGCCCCCTGTCATTGGTGTCGGGCCGCCCTGATCCCTCCTCCCCCCACCACGAAGAGCGGCGACCCCACCGCCCCCCAGCCCCCCTGGCGCGGGCAGCTGCGCGACGCCCTCGCGGCCCTGCCCACCGTGCGCAGCCGCGCCCTGCGCACCCTTGAGCCCGCCGCCACCGCCGCCAGCCTCCAGCCCTCACCCCCCGGCGACGTGCTCCCCCTGCTGGATCTGGCCAGCAACGACTACCTCGGCCTCAGCCGCCATCCCGCCGTGCTCGCGGCCGCCGCGGCCGAACTGGCGGCCAGTGGCCTGGGTGCCGGCGCCTCCCGCCTGGTCACCGGCACCCGGCCCATCCACCAGCAGCTGGAGGCCGCCCTGGCCGCCTGGCTCGGCCGCGAGCGGGTGCTGCTCTTTCCCAGCGGCTTCCAGGCCAACCTCGCCGCCGTGGCGGCCCTGGCGGATCGCCACACCCTGGTGCTGGCCGATCGGCTCATCCACCACTCCCTGCTGGTGGGCGTGCGCGCCAGCGGAGCCCGCCTGCAGCGCTTCGCCCACAACGACCCGGCGGATATGGAACGCCGCCTGCTCGCCGCCCGGCGCGAACGGCCCGGTGGCCGGTTGCTGGTGCTCTGCGAAAGCCTCTACAGCATGGAAGGCACCAGCGCGCCCGTCGCCGCCCTGGCGGGCCTCTGCCTCCGACACGACGCGCCCCTGCTGGTGGATGAGGCCCATGCCCTCGGCGTGCTCGGCCCCGGCGGCCGCGGCCTCGCCCATGGCCTCGGCTCCGTGGCGATCGTGAGCGGCACCTTCGGCAAGGCCTTCGGCAGCGGCGGCGCCTTTCTTGCCTGCGATGGCCTGGTGGGCGACTGGCTGCTGCAGAGCAGCGGCGCCTTCCGCTACACCACCGCCCTCGCCCCGCCGTTGGCGGCCGGCGCCCTGGCGGCCCTGCGCCACCTGGAGGCCGCACCGTCCACGGGGCTGGCCCTGGCGGAGCGGGCGGCCCGCTGGCGCGACGCCATCGAAGCCGCGGGCTGGCCCCGGCCCCCCGGCGACGGGCCGATCCTGGCGCTGCTCCTCGGCGCCGACGCCGAGGCCCTGGCGGCCCAGCGTCGGCTGGAGGCGGCCGGGCTGCTCACCGTGGCGATCCGGCCGCCCACCGTGCCGGAAGGCACCGCCAGGCTGCGGCTGGTGCTGCGCCAGGATCTCCCCACCGGCTCCCTGGATCGGCTGCTGGCCGCGCTCGGGCCCGGCCCCCTCGCCCCCCGCCATGCCCTCGCCCCCTGAGGCCGCCCCGGCTTCGTCCCTGCAGGTGATCGCCATGCACGGCTGGGCCGGCGACGGACTGGGCTGGGACCTGCTGCGCCAGGCCCTCGCCGCGCCGGACTGGCACTGGCAGTGCGGCGAACGGGGCTACGGCGGCCGCACCCCCGAACATCCCCAGTGGGCCCCCGGCGGCCGGCGGCTGCTGATCGGCCATTCGATGGGCCCCCACCTGCTGCCCCCCTCGCTGCTGGCCCAGGCCGAGGCCGTGGTGCTGCTGGCCAGCTTCGCCCGCTTCCTGCCCCCGGGCCGCGAGGGCCGCCGGCTGCAGACCGCCCTCGCCGGCATGGCGGCCCAGCTCGCCGAAGGGCCTAACGAGTCCGACACGGCCCGCCGCGCCCAGCGCATGCTGCAGGCCTTCCTGGAGAAGGCGGCCTCCCCTGAGCCGCCCGAGCTCCTGCCCCGCGGCCCCGCCAGCCAGCCGGTTGGGCCCGAGGGGCGGCAGCGGCTGCGCGACGACCTGGAGCGTCTGGCGGCCTGTGCAGACCTGCCGCCCGGCTTTCCCGAGGACGTGCCGGTGCTGATCGTGGAGGCCGGCGCCGATCGGATCGTGGGGCCCGAGGCGCGGTCCCTGCTGCGCGAACGCCTGCCGCATGCCGAGGTGCTCCGCTTCGAGGGGGCGGGCCACTGCCTGCTGCAGGCGCCCCTGCCGACGGAGCTGCGCCGCTGGATCACCGGCACCCTCGGCCCATGACCGCCTTCCCCCTGCAGGTGTGCGGGGCCTTCGGCCGCCACGCCGCCGACTACGAGGGCCAGGCCGGCCTGCAGCGGGGCATCGCCTGGCGGCTCGCCCGCCTCTGCCGCGACCTGCCGGCCCCACCGCCCGAGGCCCCCCGGGCCGATCTGGGCGCCGGCAGCGGCCTGCTCAGCCGCGCCCTCCTGCACCACTGCCCCGGCCTCGCCAGCCGCCCCCTGCTGCAGCTCGATCTCTGCCCCGAGCTGCTCGCCCGCAATCCCCTCGCCACCGCCGGCCCGCCGCCGCTGGTGTGGGACCTCAACGGCGGCCTGCCCGCCGCCCTGGAGCCGGCGGGGCTGCTGGTGTCGAGCTTCGCGCTGCAGTGGCTGGAGGCGCCGGCCCGGGAACTGGAGCGCTGGGGGCGCGCCCTGGCCCCGGGCGGCTGGCTGGCGCTGGCGGTGCCCGTGCGCGGCAGCTTTCCCCAGTGGCGCCAGGCCGCCGCCGCCGCCGGGGTGCCCTGCACCGCCCTGGAGCTGCCCGACGCCGACGACCTGATCGGCGCCCTGGCCAGCGCCGGCCTGGCCACCACCCTCCGGCAACGCCTGCGCTTCAGCCGCCCGGCCGGCAACGGCCTGGCCACCCTGCGGCGCCTGCGCGATCTGGGCGCCGGCAGCAGCCGCACCGAGCCGCTGAGCCCCGCCCAGCTGCGCCGCCTGCTGCGCCAGTGGCCCTCCGATGCGGCAATCTCGTGGGACGTGCTGCTGCTGGTGGGCCGGAGGATCGCATGAGGCTGGTGGTCTGCGGCACCGACACCGACGTCGGCAAGACGGTGGTGAGCGCCCTGCTGGTGCAGGGGCTGGGGGCGCACTACTGGAAACCGGTGCAGAGCGGCCTGGAGGGCGGCGGCGACAGCGGCCGGGTGCAGCGGCTGCTCAACCTGCCTGCCGAGCGGTTGTGGCCGGAGGCCTACCGCCTCACGGCCCCCGTGTCCCCCCACTGGGCGGCCGAGCGGGACGGCCTCAGCATCGATCCGGCCCGGCTGGCCCTGCCGGCCTGGGACGGGCCCTTGGTGGTGGAGACGGCGGGCGGTCTGCTGGTGCCCCTTCGGCGCAACTGGCTGCAGATCGAGCAGATCGCCGTCTGGGGTCTGCCGGTGCTGCTGGTGGCCCGCAGCGGCCTGGGCACCCTCAACCACACCCTGCTCTCCCTCGAGGCCCTCAAGCGGCGTTCGATTCCCGTGCTCGGCCTGGTGCTCAACGGCGATCCCCACCCCGACAATCCCCGCACCCTGGCCGCCCTCGGCGGGGTGCCGGTGCTGGCGGAGCTGCCGCCCCTGGATCCCCTCGACCGGGAAGGCCTGGAGCGCCAATGGCACCGCAGTGGCCTGGCCCGTAACCTGCAGCCATGAGCCGAAAGCATTTCCTGGTGACAGGCGCCATTGCCGCACTCTGTGCGGGCATCCTGGTGCTGTTCACCGACATCGAAACCAGCATCACCCGCTGGGTCAACTGCGGGCCGCTGGCCACCGGAGGCGAACGCGATTCGGAGGTATGCCGCTGAGGGGTCCCGGCTGGCATCCCCACCTCTGGCACCCCTTCACCCAGGTGGCCACGGCCCACCCGCCCCTGCGGGTGGTGCGCGGCGAGGGGGCCCTGCTGGAGCTGGATGACGGCCGCCAGCTGATCGACGCCATCAGCAGCTGGTGGGTCACCCTGCACGGCCACGCCCAGCCCAGCATCGCCGACGCCGTCGCCCGGCAGGCCCGCAGCCTCGAGCAGGTGGGTTTCTCCGATTTCCGCCATCCGGCCGCCGAGCAGCTGGCCGAGCGCCTGGCCGCCTGCAGCGGGCTGGAGCGGCTGTTCTTCTCCGACAACGGGTCCACCGCCGTGGAGGTGGCCCTGAAGATCGCCTGGCAGTGGTGGCGCAACCGGGGCGAGCCCCGCCAGCAGCTGATCGCCTTCGAGGGGGCCTATCACGGCGACACCTTCGGCGCCATGGCGGTGGGGGAGCGCTCTCTGTTCTCGGAGGCGTTCGAGCCGCTGCTGTTCGCCGTGGCCCGGGCCCCCTCGCCCGCCACCTGGTGGGGCGACGACGGGGTGGAGGCGCGGGAGGCCGCCGCCCTGGCGCGGCTGGAGCAGCTGCTGGATACGCCCACCGCGGCGGTGATCCTTGAACCCCTGCTGCAGGGAGCCGGCGGCATGGCCCTGGTGCGGGAAGGGTTCCTGCGACGGGTGGAGGCGCTGGTGCGCGCCAGCGGGGCCCTGCTGATCGCTGATGAGGTGATGACAGGCTTCGGCCGCAGCGGCCACCTGTTCGCCTGCCAGCGGGCCGGCATCCACCCCGACCTGATGGCCCTCTCCAAGGGGCTCACCGGCGGCTTCCTGCCCATGGGGGTCACCCTGGCCCGGGAGGCCATCTACGCGGGCTTCATCGGCACCGCACCGGGCCTGACCCTCTTCCACGGCCACAGCTTCACCGCCAACCCCCTGGGTTGCGCCGCCGCCCTGGCCAGCCTCGATCTGCTGCAGGAGCGGCCAGAACGCTATCGGCAGTTCGAGGCCCGGCACCGCCCCCATCTGGAGGCCCTGGCACGCCATCCCCTGGTGCGGCGGCCGCGGCTGCTGGGCAGCGTCGCCGCCTTCGAGGTGGCCACCGACACCCCCGGTTACCTCAATCCGGTGGGGCCGCGGCTGCAACGGCTGGCCCTTGAGCAGGGCGTGTTCCTGAGGCCCCTGGGGCAAGTGGTCTACCTGCTGCCGCCGCTGTGCCTCGACGACGACCAGCTGGCCCACTGCTACGCCGTCATCGGGGCGGCCCTCTCCAGCCTCTGAACGGGGAGGGCTGCCCGGCGCTCAGGGACCCGCGAGGATCGCCGCCTCCACATCGGCCCGCGAGAGCCCGTAGGGGAACTGGCGCGCCGTGGTGCGGCCCTCCTGGTGCCAGCTCACCCGCAGTTCCTCCTCCTCCAACGCAATGCGAGCGCTCCATTCGGGGCGGTGGAGGTCCCAGTGGGCGACGTTGGCGCGAGACTGGCTGGCGCCCAGCAGACGCAACCAGGCCTCCAGGGCGGGCAGGGGGTGGTTGTAGAGGGGGGTGGCCGCGGAGGGCAGGGTCACGGTCGGATCGGCGCAGGCTGGCTGGGGGAGGGGGGTGGCGCCGGGGCCGAAGCCGTCTCGAGGTCGGCCCACCAGCTGGGCCAGGCCATCAGTTCGGCGCCCCGCGCCCAGGCCACACCCAGCCCCAGCACCAGGCTGAGCACCAGGGCCAGGGCCAGCAGCAGCAGGGCGAACCACTCGCCGCCGGAGAGGGCCCGGCGCACCGACACGGGCCGGACAACGGCCACGGACGGGGGGCTCTGGAGCGGGGTCGGCAGGGTGCTTTGAAGCAAGGCAGCGTCATAGAGCCGCCGGGCGGCCGGATCACTCAGCACGGCATAGGCCTGGCGCAGCTGCCGGAAGGCCACTTCAGCCTCGCTCGCGGGCAGGGCGGTGGTGTCGGGGTGGTAGCGCTTGCTCAGGCCCCGAAACGCCTGCCGCAACTCCTGATCGGTGGCGGTGGGCTGCAGCTGCAGGACCTGGTAGTGGGTGGGGGGCTTGGCTGTGGAGGACATGGTCCCTGAGGCGGCGGTGGCAGCCTGCCCGGCGTGCGGGATCCTAGGGAGAAGCACCACTGCCGTAGCGGATGGACGCCAGCCCCGACCCCAGCGCCCCCCCCGATGCCAGCCTCTGGCAGGCGTTGGGGTGGACCCCCGACGACGGCCAGCTCGCGGCCCTGGTGGCGCTGCAGGAGCAGCTGAGGCTCTGGAACGGCCGGGTCAACCTCACCCGCCTGGTGGAGGGCGACGATTTCTGGATCGCCCAGGTGTTCGACAGCCTCTGGCCCTGGGTGCCCCTGCTGAGCGCCCCCGGCGGCGTTCCCGACGGCCTGGAGCTGATCGATGTGGGCACCGGCGGCGGCTTCCCCGGCCTGGCCCTGGCGATCGCCCTGCCCACGGCACGGATCACCCTGGTGGATTCGGTGGGCCGCAAGCTGGAGGCGGTGCGGGCCATGGCCAGCAGCCTGGGGCTGGAGGAGGGGAGGCTGCGCCTGCGATGTGAACGGGTCGAGCGCACCGGCCGCTCCCCGGACTGCCGCGGCCGCTTCGACCGGGCCATGGCCCGCGCCGTGGCCAGCGCGCCGGTGGTGGCCGAATACCTGGTGCCGCTGCTGAAGCCCGACGGCCTCGCCCTGCTCTACCGGGGCCAGTGGGGGGCCGACGACCAGCGCGACCTGGAGGCGGCCGTGGGGGTGCTGCGGGCGACGGTGGATCCGGCGTTGCGCCGCGACCTGCCGGCGGGGCGGGGGGTGCGCCATGGCTTGTGGCTGCGGCCGTCCGGCCGCTGTCCGGCCGCCTACCCCCGGGCCGTGGGGGTGCCCCAGAAGACGCCGATCGCGCCGGGGGCCATCACTCCAGGGGGCTAGGCCACCTGCAGGCGCTTCACTGCCTCACCCCCAAGCCGCTGGCGCAACCGCCGCAGCCGGTCGGGGATCTCGGCGGCCCAGGGACTGGCCCCCAACACCGCCTGCAGCTCCAGCTCGCTCACCGTGCCATCAAGGGCATCGGCGTTCTCCCCCGGAAACCAGTGCCCCCCGTGGCCCAGCAGGCTGTAGCGGGCCCGGCCGTAGGCCTCCAGGTCCCAGGCCTCTAGCAGGTTGTGCAACCAGAGCAGCACCGGCAGGTTGATGCGCCCGGGGGTGTCCTCCCAGGCCGGCAGACCCCGGTCCCAGCTGGCCAGCCAGTCGTCCCCGAGGGCCTGCCGGCGCGCCTGCTCGAGCCGGGCCAGGATCGGCGGCAGAAGCTCCCCGGCCCGGGGCAGCAGCGCCACCGCCTCCAGGTGCAGCTCCAGATCCTGCGGGCCGGCGGCGCCGACGCTGATCGTGTGGAGGCCCGGAGCCGAGAGGCAGAACAGGTCGTTGAACACGATCGGATGCAGCGGCGCGCAGAGCTCGCAGAGGCGCTGGGAGGGGCTGTGCAGGTGCCCCCCCTTGTCGGTGGGGCTGATCACGAACACCCCCATGTCGTGGGCGGTGGCGGCCTCGATCGCGGGCCGGTTCTGCTGGCGGATGAAGTACCAGTGCAGGTTGATGTAGTCGAACTGGTCGCTGGCGATCGCCTCCAGGATCAGGGGCAGCGGCGCATGGGTGGAGAAGCCCACATGGCCGATGCGGCCCGCCTCCTGCCAGCGGCGGGCCACCTCCCGGCAGCCGCCGGGGCGCAGGGTCTGATCAAGCAGCTCCCGCGTGTTGACGCCATGGATAGCCAGCAGGTCGACCCGGCCCCCTTCACCGTCCAGGCCCAGCCGCTCGAAGCTGGTGCGCAGGTCGGCCTCGAAGGCGGCCGGGTCGGCGGCGGGGGGGACTTTGGTCTGCAGGAGGCGCCGGGGATCCGGCAGCCGGGGCAGCAGCCAGCCCAGCTGCCGCTCCGAGGTGCCGTAGTGGCGGGCGGTTTCGATGTGGTGCAGGCCCGCTGCGATCGCGGCCTGGAGGGTGGCCTCCAGCTTGGCCTGGCTGCCGGCCTCCACCGCCTCGGGCGGCAGGTCGCTCCAGCTCTGCTGAAAGCGCATGCCCCCCAGCGAAAGCACCGGCATGGCCAGTCCCGTTCGACCGAAACGCCGGCTGGGGATGGTCATGGCGCTGGCGGGGTGGAGCGGGGCAGGGTGCGGCGGCGGCGGCCATGGGACGGCAGCCCCAGGGGCTGAATCTCCTGCTCGTCGAGCTGGGCCCTGAGGGCTGGCAGCTGTTCGTAGGCCACCCAGTGGATGCAATCCACGGGGCAGGTGTCGATCGCTTCCTGGATCCTCTCGGTGCTGTCCCCGTCCTGGCGCAGGGCCCGGGAACGGCCCCAGTCGGGCTCCACCACGAAGGTGTTGCCAGCCACGTGGGCGCAGTAGCGGCAGCCGATGCAGGCAGCCTCATCCACCCAGACGGCCTGCTGACGCAGGACTCCCCCCAGCACAGGCTCCAGGCCCGTCGCCTCCGACTCCGGGGCCACCGCGGTGCGAAAGGCCAGGGCGGGATCGAGGCCGGCGGCGGGGCCCGTTGTGCTCACGGGATCAGGCGTCCCAGCGAGTCACCACCAGTTCGATGCTGCCATCGAGGTGGCTGGTCTGCTCGCTCACCTGGAAGCCCTCCTCGGCGGTGCTGGCCAGAATGGTGCGCAGGGCGTAGCGCTGGGTGAGCTTGGCCAGGAAACGCTCCACCGGGATGGGCTGCTTCCAGAGCTCGAGGTCGGTGACCAGCTCGTAGCTGCCGCTGTCCGGGTTGAGGCGGAAGCCGATGTCGACGCCACCATCCTGGGGGATGGCCAGGTCGGCGGTCACGGTCTGGCCGCGGTAGCCACGGACTTCGACGGAGCCTTCGGCGGGGGGGTGGCCCAGGTCGCGGAGGGCATCCACCAGGGCCTGGCGATCGCGCAGCTCGGTTTTGACGGTGCTGAAGTGCGACATGGGACGACGGGGGAGGAGGGGCGGTGGCTCAGGGGGCGTGGTGCTGGACGACCACCTGGGGGTCCTGGAGATCGAGGGGTTGGGCCTGGAACGCTTCCGACGTGCTCAGGCGTTGCTGGACGCTGCCCAGCCTGGCCTCGATCCGCTCCGTGAGCCGGGAACAACCCTCGCCCTGCACACCCTCCACGAGTTCCTCCACCCGTCCGTCAGGACGAATGCGGAAGCGGATGGTGCGTTGGGCCATCCCGGCTGGGCTGCACAGGTGAGACTGGGATCTTAACCGTGATTTCGGGTGGCTGCGGTGGGTGGGGACGCCGCGGCGGCAGGGCCGCTCAGCTGATCAGACCCTCGTCCACCAGGGTCTGGAGCCGTTCGAGCACCTCGGGCTGCTCCAGCTGCTCCAGGGCCATCCGGGCTTCGTCCCGGACGGTGGAATCACCGTCGTGCAGCATCGTGTGCAGCAGGGCTTCCACCACGTCCCGCTGGCGTGGCTCCACCAGATCGGTGTAGAGGCGCCCCAGCGACCAGGCGCTGTTGCTGCGCACGGCCGGCTCGCTGTCGATGCGCAGGCTGAGCAGCAGCTGGGCGGCGGCGGGGTCGGCCTTGGCCACGCCGGTGGCGCCGGCATCGGCCAGGGAACTGGCGGCCCACAGCCGAACCGCCGAGATGTCCATCTCCAGGGCCCGGATCAGCGGGTTGAGCACGGGGGCCTCGGGGTAGTTCCCCAGGCTCCAGGCCACAGCCTTGCGCACGTAACCGTTGTCGTCAGCCCCGAGCAGGCCCAGCAGGGGCTCCACCGCCAGGGGGTGGGGGTTGCGACCGAGGGCGTAGACGGCGCTCATGCGCACGATCGGGCAACCAGCCTTCAGCAAGGGCAGCAGCAGAGGAATGGCCCGGGGGTCCCGGTGCTCGCAGAAGATGCGCAGCCCCTGCAGCCGCTCCTCACGCCCCCCCTTCAGCAGTTCGATGCCGAGGTCGCACTCGGCGGCCACATCGGAGCTGGAGGGAGCAACGCTGTCGATCTCATCGAGCGGATCGCCCAGGAGCTCCTGCGCCAGCTCCCGTGCCAGCACCTCCGGATCAAGGGCCAGCTCGTGGGTGGTTTCGGGAAAGGGCAGGCCGTCGTCCGGCATGGAGCCATCCAGGTGACGGCATCGTAAAAGCCGAGGGGCGCCAGATCAGCCCAGCGGGGCGGGGGCGGCCATGTCGCCGGGCAGCCAGATGCGGGCGCTGACGGCGAACAGGGCCAGGCCGAACAGCAGCACGATGGCGACGGGCAGCAGCGTGGAGCGCAGGAAGGACATGGGGATCGCCAATTTGTGGAATTCATTGTGGCTCGATCCTGGGGCCGAGGGCAGCGGCTGGCACCCCAACTAAGGTGCGCAGCACGCACAACCGCGACTTCCATGGAAGAGCCGGCCCATCCGCGATCAGAGCCGGGCGGGTGGAGGCGTCTGGGGGCGGTGAGTGCCCTCGGCTTTTCCAGCGGCGCTCCCAACAGCGGCCTCGGCGAGATTCTGCCTATCTGGCTGGCCACCCAAGGGGTGCCGGTGGAACTGATCGGTTTGCTACCGCTGGCCGGGCTGCCCTACGTGATCAAGTTCCTGTGGGCCCCGCTGCTGGAGCGTTGGCCGATCCCCTGGCCAGACCGTCGCCGCGGCTGGATCGCCCTGCTGCAGGTGGTTCTGGCGCTGACGATTGCGGCCATGGGCCTGCTGCGTCCCAGCACGGACTCACAAACGCTGCTGATGATCGGGGGGGTAGCCTTGGTTATCGCAGTTCTGAGCGCCAGCCAGGACATCGTCATCGACGCCTACCGCACCGACTTGCTCCCGGATCAGGAGCGCGGTGCAGGGGCAGCCGCCAGCTCGTTGGGCTTCCGCGGCGGCACCCTGGTACTCGGCAGCGGTGCCCTACTGATCGCCGGCAGCGCCAACTACCCGCTGGCTTTTCTGGCGGCCGGGGGCCTGATGCTTCTGCTGGTCCCCGGCACTCTGGCCGCACCGAAACTGCCCCCTCTGCGCGAACCGGTGCACAACCTTCGTCAGGCGGTGATCGGCCCGGTGCGCGAGTTCCTCGGCCGCACGGGGGGGCGTAGGGCCATGCAGCTGCTGGCCTTGGTGCTGCTCTACCGCCTACCCGATGGCCTGCTGGCGCCGATGAGCGGCCCCTTCCTGGTGGCAGAGGGGCTCAAGGAGGGACAGATCGGCCTGATCAAGTCGGCCCTGGGCATCCTTGCGACGATGGTGGGGGTGATCGTGGGCGGGGTGCTGTTCAGTCGGCTGGGCATGAACCGCAGTCTCTGGGTGTTCGGTCTCGCCGGAGCGGCCGGCAACCTCGCCTATTGGCTGGTGGCCCGCGGCACCATGTCACTGGAGGGCGTTGCCGCCGCGGTGCTGATGGAGAACTTCTCGAGCGGCCTGGTGGGCACCGCGTTCGTGGCCCTGCTGATGAGCCTGTGCAACCCGCGCTACTCCGCGACCCAGTACGCGGTGTTTTCCGGGGTCTACGCGATCAGCAGCAAGGTCTTTGCCGCATCGTCTGGACTGCTTGTGAAGCTGGCGGGGTGGGAGCACTTCTTCCTTCTCACCGCCGCCGCAGCTGTTCCGGCCTTCCTGCTGATGGTGCGGCTCACCCCATGGAACGGCCAGGGCGCCCGCGGGGCCTACTCCACTGAGCGTGACGCAGAAAACTCCCGCAGCAGCGGGATGTAGTGCGGGGAGCCCTCCACGGCGTTGTGGCCATCGACGGGCAGCACCACCAGGGAGGCCACCCCGGGGCGGAAGCTCGACAGCAGGGCATCGGTATGGGCGCGCGGGATCACCTCGTCCCGTGCGGCGGCAATCAGCAGGGTGGGAGCCTCCACGCGGGGGGCGACCGCCCAGGAGCGGTACTTGTCCCGCAGCAGCAGGGCCACCGGCACCAGCGGGAACTGGCGGGAGGCCACCGCCTCAATGCTGTCGAACGGGGTGACCAGCACCAGCCGGGCCACCGGACGCCGGGCCGCCAGGTGCACCGCCACACCGCTGCCCAGGCTGCGGCCCAGCACCGCGATGTGGTCGTGGTCGGCCCGCACCCGGTCGAACAGAGCCAGGGCATCGGCGAACAGGGCCTGCTCCGAGGGCTGGCCGCTGCTGCCGCCATAGCCCCGGTAGTGCATCAGGTAGAGGGCGTGCTCCGGAAAGGCGGCCTCCAGCAGCGGCAACTGGCCCGCCACGGCCTCGGCATTGCCGCCGAAATAGAGCAGCGCCTTCGGGCCGGGGCGTCGGCGGACGGTCACCAACACCCGGGCCCCCGGCGGACCGCCTGTGATCGGCAGGGTCAGCAGCTCGCCGGGAGCATCGGCGGAACGGGGCTGGGGGAAGTAGAGCAGGGAGCGCTGCCGCAGAAATAGCAGGCCGCACAGGGCCCCATAGGCCAGTGCACCGGCCAGGACGACCGCCAGGGCAGGGACAACGCGTGGCGAAACCGGGATCACCCCGCCGGGGCGGTGAGCAGGCGGCGGCGCAGCTGGCCGCAGGCCGCATCCTGATCCAGGCCGCGGCTGGCCCGCACGCTCACAGCGATGTGGCGCCGCTCCAGCTGGGCGCGGAAGGCCTCCACCGCCTCAGGTGCGGGGCGCCGGAAGTCCTCCTCGGCGATCGGGTTGTAGGCGATCAGGTTGACGTGGCTCTGGAAACCCCGCAGCAGGCGGGCCAGGGCGTCGGCCTGGCGGGGATGGTCGTTGAGGCCGCCCAGCAGGATGTACTCGAAGCTCACGCGCCGGCCGGTGAGGGCCACATAGTGGCGGCAGTCGTCGAGCAGCGCCTCCATGGGATAGGCGTGGGCGGTGGGGATCAGCTCCTCCCGCAGGCGCTGGTCGGGGGCGTGGAGACTCACGGCCAGGGTGAACTGGGCCCGGCCCAGCCGCTCCAGGGCGCGCTCGGCCAGGGTGGGCAGACTGCGGGGCACCCCCACGGTGCTGACGGTGATCTGCCGCTGTGCCATGCCCAGATCGGTGCAGAGGCAGGCGATGGCTTCCAGCACCGCGTCGGTGTTCAGCAGGGGTTCGCCCATGCCCATGAACACCACATGGCTGGGGCGGCGGCCCATCGCTTCCCGCACACTCAGCACCTGGTCGACGATCTCGTGCACCGCCAGGGAGCGCTGCAGCCCCCCCTTGCCGGTGGCGCAGAAGCGGCAGCCCATGGGGCAGCCCACCTGGCTGCTGACGCAGACCGTGAGCCGGTCGCCGCTGGGGATGCCCACGGTCTCGATGCTGAGGCCGTCGGCGGTGCCCAGCAGCAGCTTGGTGGTGCCGTCGCGGGCGTCGCTGCGGTGCAGCAGGGGCGAACGGCCGAGGCCGGGGCCGGCGGCCGCCAGCTGCTCCCGCCAGGCCTTGGGCAGCACCGTGATCTCCTCGAGGCTGCGGGCTCCCCTGGCGTAGATCCAGTCGTGCAGTTGCTTGCCGCGAAAGGGGGGCTGGCCCTGCAGACCCGCCCACTCCTGGAGGGCCGCCTGGCCCATCCCCAGCAGGGGAACGGGCTCCGCCATCAGGGCCAGATCAGCAGGCCGTGACCCAGCTTCCACTCCACCACCACCAGGGCGATGAAGCCGAGCATGGCCAGCCGGCCATTGAAGCGCTCGGTGTGGGTGTGGAAGCCGAAGCGCGGCACCCGGCGCACCGGCACCGGGGTGGCGATGGAGGGATCAGTCATCGCTGAGCAATCCCTCCTCCTGCAGGCCCTCGAGGGCGGCCGGGTCGGCGATCAGCTCCTCTTCGAGGCCCTCCTCGGCGGTGGGACGGGCGAAGGCGGCGAAGCCGCTGGCGGCCGCTTCGATGCCGTGACGGCTGCGGGTGGCCTCCAGATCCTCCTCGGAGGGGTCATCCAGCACGGCGGCGGTGACCGCCGGGGCGGGCATCTCGACGGTGTAGTCGGGACGCAGGTTCTGGTTGCGGCGGTAGCCGGCGGCCTCCTCCTCGAGGATGTCGGGGTGGGGTCCGGCCTCGGCGCGCAGCTCCTCTTCGAAGCCACCGAAGCCGGTGCCGGCGGGGATCAGGCGGCCGATGATCACGTTCTCCTTGAGGCCCCGCAGCCAGTCGCTCTTGCCCTCGATCGCCGCTTCGGTGAGCACCCGGGTGGTCTCCTGGAAGGAGGCCGCCGAAATGAACGAATCGGTGTTGAGGGAGGCCTTGGTGATGCCCAGCAGCACGGGGGTGAACTCGGCGGGAGCACCACCGGTGATGCCCATGGCGGAATTCACCTGCTCCACCTGACGCAGCTCGATCAACTCACCGGGCAGCAGCGTGGTGTCACCGGCATCCTCGATGCGGACCTTGCTGGTCATCTGGCGCACGATCACTTCAATGTGCTTGTCGCTGATCGAAACCCCCTGCGACTTGTAGACGTTCTGCACTTCCGTGACCATGCGGAACTGCAGCTTGGAGATCGCCTCCTGGGCGGCCTCCATGGTGGGCTTGCGGCTGCGCAGATCCTCGAAGAAGCACTCGAGCAGCTCGTGGGGATTGATCGGACCGTCGGTAAGCATCTCACCGGCGCTCACCTGCTGGCCATCGTTGACCATCACGTTGCGGCCGAGAAGAATCGGGTACTCGGTGATGACGTCATCGGTCTCGATCACCGACACGGTGATCGAATCGTCGTCCTCCCCCTGCTTGATCTGCACGGTGCCGCTCTTGCGGCAGAGCACGGCCGATTCCCGCGGCCGGCGGGCCTCCAGCAGTTCTTCGATACGGGGCAGACCCTGGACGATGTCGCCGGTCTTCTGGCGCTCGAACACCAGCAGGGCGAGGGCATCCCCGCGCTGCACCAGCTCACCGTCACGGACGTGCAGCACCGAATCGGGCGACACCATGTAGGGCCGACCCAGACGGATGGTGAGGGTCTTGCCGTTGATGGCCTCCACCTGGCCGCAGCAGGGGGAGAGCACCCCGTCGGCCAGCACGTCGCCGTCGACGATGCGATCGCCCACTGCCACCTTCGGGGCGGCCCCGCCCAGATCCAGGCTGCGGGTGTCGTCGGCCCGCTCGACGATCAGGCGCCGGATCGGTTCACCGACGACGGGTTCGGGCAGCTGGACCACGCCGTTCTCCTTGCACAGGATCTGGGTGGTGGCCACCACATCGCCGCGCTTGACGGCGATGCCGTCCTCCACCTGCAGTTCGGTGTGGGTGGAGCCGTGGCTGGCATCGGAGAGGGTGTCGCGGCGCACCAGCAGGGTTTCCAGGATCACCAGCTGCAGGCGCTCGATGGTCTTGGCCCGCTTGTCGGCGACCACCTCCACATCCACCGTCATCTGGGGGGTGGTGTCGAAGGATTCCAGGATCAGCTGGGTGCGCAGCAGCTCCACCCCTTCCACCGACTTGATCAGCTCGCCGTCCTTGAAGGTGAGGCGCTGGGTGGCCTTCAGCCCCAGGGAGGGGCCGCCGGTCTGCTTGACCGTGGAGAGTTCGGGCAGGTGGGCGGCATCGGGGATGGCGTATTCCTCGACGGGCCGCAGCAGCAGGGCGCCGCCCTCGGGGGTGTCGACCTTCTCGACGAACTTCATCGCCTCGGCCTTGAGGCCAGGGGCGATCTCCTCACCTGGGTTGACCATCTTGCCGTCCTCGCCGTAGCGACCGAGCACCTTGGCGTCGGAGACCAGGTGCAGCTCACCGGAGCGAACGATGATCTCCCGCAGGATGTCGTTCTTCTGGGTGACGGTGACGATGCCCGCGGTCTGGCTGAAGATGTCCTTGACGACTTCGGTGCCGGCCTCGATCCACTGGCCGTCCTCAATCATCAGCAAGGAGATGTCCTTGTTGATCTCGTGGGTTTCCTGGGGAATCCACAGCAGGGTGCCGCCCTTGCTCACCTCAAAGCCGTGCTTGGCGGAGCGGGCCTTCTTGATCGAGAGGCCGGGGGCGAACTTCACCATGCCACCGGTCTGGGTGCGGAAGCGATCGTCGGTGAGTTCGGCGATCACCTCACCGGCGCCGATCTTGGTGCCGGGCTGGGTCTTGACCAGATAACGGGTGTTGTCCTTGCCCTCCAGGTGCCAGCTTTCGCCGGTGTGGCTGGATTCACCCACTAGCTTGCAGTCCTTGAGGGTGAGGCTGGCGGTGACGATCTGCACTTCTCGTGAATCGCCGGTGGACTCCCGCAGCCGCACGGCTCCGCCGTATTCGCTCTGCAGACGGCTTTCGGCCAGGACATCGCCAGGGGTGACCAGCTTGTCGGTCTCCACCACAGGGAGGGCATTCGGGGGCAGGTTGTAGACGTCGCCACTGAACACCCACATCCGACCCAGACGCTGGGCCTTGTGGGTGATATTGCCCTGGCGATCGGTGACCTCCCTGGGCTGGATCACGTCTTCGAAACGCACCTGGCCGGCCAGGTCGCAGATGACATCCTTGGTGGCCTTCTCCACGCTCTTCTTCACCGCCGAGCCCGAGGAGATCTGGGCCAGGATGATGTCGTGGGCGACGGGATCGCCATCGGCCACGAACAGGATCGAGCCGTTGGTGATGTCGATCTTCTGCACCTTGCCCTTGCCCGAGGGCTTGAGGGTGAGGGTGAAGTCGGTTTCGGCCAGCTTGGCCTCCACCCCGTGGGGGGTGCGGTGGTCACGCACCCGGGCCTTGGGGCCGAATTCCACGATCCCGTCCACCAGGGAGCGCACCACGCCGGTTTCGGCCGTGGACACACCACCGGTGTGGAAGGTGCGCATGGTGAGCTGGGTGCCCGGTTCACCGATCGACTGGGCGGCGATGATGCCGACGGCTTCGCCCAGGTCGACCAGTTCGTTGTGGGCCAGGGCCCAGCCATAGCACTTGCGGCAGACCGAACGGGAGGCCTCGCAGGTGAGCGGCGAGCGCACCATCACGGTGGCGATCGCCGCCTTCTCGATGGCGGCGGAAAGGGCCGGGTCGATCTCACCATTGCGATCGACGATGACGACGCCGTCGCTGTCGACGACGGGCTGGGCCGCCAGACGGCCCACCAGCTTGGTGCCGAAGCGGCCCCGCTCGTCGGCGTTGATGGGGATGAAGCGGTGGGTGCCGCAGTCCTCCTCGCGCACGATCACGTCCTGGGCCACGTCCACCAGACGGCGGGTGAGGTAGCCGGAGTCGGCGGTGCGCAGGGCCGTGTCCACCAGGCCCTTGCGGGCTCCGTAGGAGGAGATCACGTACTCGGTGACCGTGAGGCCCTCGCGGAAGTTGGTGCGGATCGGCAGGTCGATGATCTCCCCTTGCGGGTTGGCCATCAGGCCGCGCATGCCCACCAGCTGGCGCACCTGGGACATGTTCCCCCGGGCGCCGGAGTTGGCCATCATCCACACGGAATTGAGTGGATCGTTGTCGTTGAAGTTGCGGCGCACCGCCGCCACCAGCCGCTCGTTGGTTTCGGTCCAGGTGTCGATCACCTTGGTGTGGCGCTCCACCTCGGTGATTTCACCCAGCCGGTAGCGCTCCTCGGTGGCCGTGATCTGCTCCTCGGCCTCCTCCAGCAGAACCGCCTTGTCGCCGGGGATGCGCAGGTCGTCGACCGAGATCGACACCGCCGCCTGGGTGGCGTAGTGGAAACCCAGATCCTTCAGCTCATCGGCCATCGCGGCGGTGGCCGCGGTGCCGTGGTGCTTGTAGGCCCAGGAGACCAGGTTGCGCAGCGCCTTCTTATCGATGATCCGGTTGCGGAACGGCGGCGCCTGCTTGCTGAGGGCGGAGGCCGCGAGTTCGGCGGCAGCGGTGGCGGCGGCCAGTTCGGCGGCGGCCTTGGCGCTTTTCTTGCTGATCTTCTTGGCGGGGGTGGCGGTCATGGCAGCGCGCGTTGGAAAAGGCTGGAGGGGAACGGAAGACACGGGGCTCAGGGCTCGGCCCGGCCGGTGGAACTCAGGTGGCGGCCACGGCGTCGATGATGGTGTGGTTGATCACGACCCGACCCACGGTGGTCAGCAGGTAGCGGCTGATCAGGGCGCCGTCCTCATCGAAGCGGTCGCGGCGGAACTTCCACTGCTCGAAGCGGGTGCCGTCGGAGAGGGTGCCCTGCTGCGCGGGCTCGTTGTCCTCGTCGTCGCTCTCCACCTCACCGTTGAAGCGCACCCAGACCCAGTCGTGCAGGGTGAGGTGCTTCTCCTCGAAGGCGGCGATCACGTCCTCGAGATCGGCGAAGGTGCGCGAGCGATCGCCGAAGGCGGGCTGCACCTTCTCCCGATCGACGGCGGTGAGGTAGTAGGCGCCCAGCACCATGTCCTGGGACGGGGTGATGATCGGCTCGCCGGTGGCGGGAGACAGCACGTTGTTGCTGGCCAGCATCAGCATGCGGGCCTCGGTCTGGGCCTCGATCGCCAGGGGCACGTGCACGGCCATCTGGTCACCGTCAAAGTCGGCGTTGAAGGCGGGGCAGACCAGGGGGTGGAGCTGGATGGCCCGGCCATCGACCAGCTTGGGTTCGAAGGCCTGGATGCCCAGACGGTGCAGGGTCGGGGCCCGGTTGAGCAGAATCGGGTGCCCTTCGATCACTTCCTGCAGCACCTGCATCACCTCGTCGTCGGCCCGCTGAATCAGCTTCTTGGCCGCCTTGATGTTGTTGACGATGTTCTGGCGGATGAGGCGATGGATCACGAACGGCTGGAACAGCTCGATCGCCATCTCCTTGGGCAGACCGCACTGGTGCATCTTGAGCTTGGGGCCCACCACGATCACGGAACGGCCGGAGTAGTCGACCCGTTTGCCCAGCAGGTTCTGGCGGAAGCGGCCCTGCTTGCCCTCAATGATGTCACTGAGTGACTTCAGGGCCCGGTTGTTGGCCCCCACCACGGTGCGACCGCGGCGGCCGTTGTCGATCAGGGCATCGACGGCCTCCTGCAGCATCCGCTTCTCGTTGCGGACGATGATTTCGGGGGCGAGGATCTCCTGCAGCCGCGCCAGGCGGTTGTTGCGGTTGATCACCCGCCGGTAGAGGTCGTTGAGATCGCTGGTGGCGAAGCGGCCGCCGTCGAGCTGCACCATGGGGCGCAGATCGGGGGGGATCACCGGGATCACATCCAGCACCATCCAGTCGGGACGGGCGTTGGTGGCGATGAAGTTGTCGATCACGCGCAGGCGCTTGATCAGCTTGGCCCGCTTCTGGCCCTTGGAGTTGTTGATGTCCTCCCGCAGCTGCTCAGCTTCTTTTTCGAGGTCGATGTCCTCGAGGAGTTGCTTGAGGGCTTCGGCGCCGATGCCCACGATCGGCTCGTTCTCGATCTCGGAATCCTCGGCGAAGATCTGGTCCTCGATCTCCAGCCACTCGTCTTCGGTCAGCAGCTGCTTGTAGGTGAGGTCCTTGTGGTCCCCCTTGTCGAGCACCACGTAGCAGTTGAAGTAGACGATCTGCTCGACGTCCCGCAGGGGCATGTCGAGCAGGATCGCCACATAGCTGGGGATGCCCTTGAGGTACCAGACATGGGACACGGGGGCCGCCAGCTTGATGAAGCCCATGCGGTGGCGCCGCACCCGGCTCTCGGTGACCTCAACGCCGCAGCGCTCGCAGACGATGCCGCGGTGACGCACCCGCTTGTACTTGCCGCAGTGGCATTCCCAGTCCTTGGAGGGGCCGAAGATCTTCTCGCAGAAGAGCCCGTCCATCTCGGGCTTGAGGGTGCGGTAGTTGATCGTTTCCGGCTTGGTGACCTCACCCACCACCTGACCGTTGGGCAGCGTGCGCTGCCCCCACTGCATGATCCGCTCGGGGGAAGCGAGCGTGATCTTCACGTAGTCGAAGTGGTTTTCGGTGCGGAGGTTGCTGTTGGACATGGCGGAAACGCAGGGTGATCGAGAGAAGCGGAGAAATCAGAGCCGGTGAATCAAGCGATCAGTCATCGTCGTAATCCGCGACGCCGAGGGACTCGTAGGTGGGACGGCTGGGGGTGCTGCGGCGAGGATTGACGTCCTGCATCAGGTCGACTTCCTCACCGGCGTCGGTGTAGACGGCGATGTCGAGGCCAAGGGACTGCAGCTCCCGCATCAGCACCTTGAAGGACTCGGGCGTGCCGGGCCGGGGGATGGGCTTGCCCTTGACGATGGCGTTGAGGGCCTCGTTGCGGCCCTGCATGTCGTCGGACTTGACGGTGAGCAGTTCCTGCAGGGTGTAGGCGGCGCCGTAGGCCTCGAGGGCCCACACCTCCATTTCCCCGAGTCGCTGGCCGCCCTGCTGGGCCTTGCCGCCCAGGGGCTGCTGGGTCACCAGGGAGTAGGGGCCGGTGGAGCGGGCGTGGATCTTGTCGTCCACCAGGTGCACCAGCTTGAGGATGTGGGCGTAGCCCACGGTCACAGGCTGGTCGAAGGGTTCGCCGCTGCGGCCATCGATCAGCTGGATCTTACCGGGGTTGGTGGGGTCGTAGACCCATTCCTTGCCGGGCAGCTTGGCGGCCTCCTCGAGGTAGGTCTGCACCGTCTGCTTCGATTTCTCGGGGCCGTACATCTCATCGAACGGCACCACCTTGACGCGGCAGTCGAGGTGGGACGAGGCCCAGCCCATCAGGCATTCGAACACCTGACCGACGTTCATGCGGCTCGGCACACCCAGGGGGTTGAGCACGATGTCGATGGGGGTGCCATCGGGCAGGTAGGGCATGTCCTCCCGGGGAAGGATGCGGCTGATGATGCCCTTGTTGCCGTGGCGGCCGGCCATCTTGTCGCCCACCTGGATCTTGCGGCGCTGGGCCACGTAGACCCGCACCACCATGTTCGCTCCCGGCGGCAGTTCGTCGCCCTGCTCACGGGTGTAGATGCGCACGTCGACCACCCGGCCCCGTTCGGTGCTGGGCACCCGCAGGGAGTTGTCGCGCACGTCGCGGGCCTTCTCACCGAAGATGGCGCGCAGCAGCTTCTCTTCCGGCGGTTGATCCGACTCGCCCTTGGGGGTCACCTTGCCCACCAGGATGTCGCCGGATTCGACGTAGGCGCCGATGCGGATGATGCCCATCTCATCGAGGTGGCCCAGGCTCTCCTCGGCCACGTTGGGGATTTCCCGCGTGATCTCCTCGGGTCCGAGCTTGGTCTGGCGGGCTTCGATCTCGTACTTCTCGATGTGCACCGAGGTGTAGAGGTCGTCCTGCACCAGACGGTCGCTGACCAGGATGGCGTCCTCGTAGTTGTAGCCCTCCCAGGGCATGTAGGCGATCAGCACGTTCTGGCCGAGGGCGATTTCACCGCCTTCGCAGGCCGAGCCATTGGCCAGCACCTGGCCGGCGATCACCGGGTCGCCCTGGCGGACGATCGGCCGCTGGTTGAGACAGGTGTCCTGGTTGGAGCGCTGGTACTTCTGCAGGAAGTGGGTGTGATCCTTGCCCTGGTCGTCACGGATGACGATGGCGGTGGCATCGACAAAGGAGACGGTGCCGTTCACCTTGGTGATGGGCACCATGCCGGAGTCGCGGGCCACCTGGGTTTCCAGCCCGGTTCCCACCAGGGGCCGCTCGGGCCGCAGCAGGGGCACGGCCTGGCGCTGCATGTTCGAGCCCATCAGGGCCCGGTTGGCGTCGTCGTGCTCCAGGAAGGGGATCAGGGAGGTGGCCACCGAGATCACCTGCACTGGCGACAACTGGACGTAGTCCACCTGCTCGGGGGGAACTTTCTCGAAGTCCTGGCGGTAGCGAACGGGCACCAGATCAACGGTGATGCGGCCGGTGGCGTCGGTGGGCACGTCGCCGGGGGCCACCCGGCATTCATCCTCCAGGTCGGCGGAGAGGTAGAGGGGATCGCCCTGTTTGAGGACGATGCCGTCTTCCACACGCCAGAAGGGGGTTTCGATGAAGCCGTACTCGTTCACCCGGGCATGGGTGGCGAGCGAACCGATCAGGCCGGCGTTGGGGCCTTCCGGGGTCTCGATCGGGCAGATGCGGCCGTAGTGGGAGGGGTGGATGTCGCGCACCGCGAAGCCAGCCCGCTCCCGGGTGAGACCGCCTGGGCCGAGGGCGCTGATGCGGCGCTTGTGGGTCAGCTCGGCCAGGGGGTTGGTCTGGTCCATGAACTGGCTCAGCTGGCTGGAGCCGAAGAACTCCTTCACCGCCGCCACCAGGGGCTTGGGGTTCACCAGCTGGGCGGGGGTGAGCGATTCGGTCTCGCCGACGGTCATCCGTTCCTTGATGATCCGCTCGAGACGGTTCAGACCCACGCGCACCTGGTTCTGCAGCAGCTCCCCGACCGAACGCACACGGCGATTGCCGAGGTGGTCGATGTCATCGAGGCTGGCTCCGCCGACATCGAGCTCCAGATTGATCAGGTAGTCGATCGTGGAGAGAACGTCCTCGGCGGTGAGGGTGCGCACCGCATCGGGGATCGTGAGCCGCAGCTTCTTGTTGATCTTGTAGCGACCCACCCGGCCCAGGTCGTAGCGCTTGGGATCGAAGAAGCGGCTGTGCAGCAGCTGCTGGCCGCCGCTCACCGAAGGCGGTTCACCCGGACGCAGCTTCTTGTAGAGCTCCAGCAGGGCCTGGTCTTCCGAGGAGATGCCCTCTTCGTTGGAGGCCTCGATCGACTTCTGGTAGTACTCCGGGTGCCGCAGCTTGTCGAGCACGTCGTTGTCGGAAAGACCGATGGCCCGCATCAGCACGTGGGCGTTGATCTTGCGGGTCTTGTCGACGCGAACGTGCAGCAGGTCGTTCTTGTCGGTTTCGAACTTCAGCCAGGCCCCCCGGTTGGGGATCAGGCTGGCGTTGAAGGTCTTGCGGCCGTTCTTGTCCTGCTCGTCCTTGAAGTAGACGCCCGGGCTGCGCACGATCTGATTGACGATCACCCGCTCGGCGCCGTTGATGATGAAGGTGCCGCGCTCGGTCATCAGGGGGAGCTCCCCGATGAAGACCTCCTGCTCCTTGATCTCGCCGGTCTCCTTGTTGACCAGGCGGCAGGTGACATACATCTGCGAGGCGAAGGTCGCATCGCGACGCTTGGCCTCTTCGACGTCGTGGCGCGGGCGTTTCAGGCGATACTGGTCGCCGATGAAATGCAGTTCCAGCTTGCCGGTGTAGTCGGTGATCGGAGAGAAGCTGTCCAGCTCTTCGATCAGGCCCTTCTCCAGGAACCATTTGAAGCTCGCCCGCTGTACCTCCACGAGATCGGGAAGGTAAGTGACGGTCTTGGCGACCTGGATCGCGCTGCTCATGCGGTGAACCTGCAGGAACGGTGGTGGTAGGGCGGGCCTGGACGGGGAAGGGCGATCACGCTGGGACCTGCCTGGAGGATTGCCCGGTGACGGGCCATGCCAACAGGCGCCTAGCTGTGGCATCCGCCCATTGAAATGGGACGAATGCTCAAGCAGAGGCGCTTACAGGGCTCGCTGCGATGTTGCCGACTTAGCTGCCGACTCAATGGATGCCGTCGTGGACAAAAAGAGCGCTTCCGCTTCCAGGCCAATTAGACATCATACAACCTGGTGGGGCAGTCGGAAAAGTCGGGTGGCATTGGCCGTGGTCTCCTGCGCCACCTGCTCGAGCGTCTCGTCCCGCAGCTCGGCCACCCTGGCCGCCACCGCCGCCACATAGGCAGGTTCGTTGCGCTTGCCGCGGCGGGGCACGGGCGCCAGGAAGGGACAGTCGGTTTCGACGAGGTAGCGATCGGGCGGCACCAGCCGGGCACAGGCGTGGATGGGCTCGGCCTTGGCGAAGGTAACCGTGCCACTGAAGCTGATGTAGAGGCCAAGCTCCAGGAAACCTGCCATCTCCTCGGGGGTGCCCCCCCAGCAATGCATCACCCCGCGGGGGCAGGTGCCACGGTGCTGGCGCTGGCGCAGCTCGGCGAGCATTGGCTCGGCCGCGTCCCGGCAGTGGATGATCACCGGCAGATCCAGGGCCACCGCCAGATCCAGCTGGGGCCCTAGGGCCGTGAGCTGTTCATCAAGATTGGTGGCCCGGAACAGATCCAGGCCCAGTTCACCGATCGCCACCACCCGGTCGTCGGTGCGGGCAGCGGCTTCCAGCACCGCTGCGGTATCGCTGTGCCAGTGCTGGGTGTCGAGGGGATGGACCCCAACGGCGTAACGCAGCTCAGGGAAGCGGTCGGCCAGGGACCGGATCGCCGGAATCTCGGCCGGCTCCACGCAGGCATGGACGAGAGACTTGACCCCCGCCTCCCGCCAGCGCTGGGCCACCTCGTCGAGGTCCGCCTCAAAGTTGCGGAACACGATGTGGCAATGGCTGTCCACCAGGGATGGGGCAGCCTCGGAGCTGACGGCCATGGGGTGGCGCTCAGGCGCCGGCGCTGCCGGCGGCGGCCGGCTCAAGCACCTGCTTCACCGCCACGCTGAGGCGCGACTTCTGATTGGCACCGGTGTTGCGATGCACCACTCCCACCTTGACCGCCTTATCGATCTTGCTGAAGGCGGCGCTCATGCTGGCCTGGACGGCGGCCTTGGCCTCCTCTCCGGGCTGCTGGCCGTAGGCGCTGCAGGCCGTCAGGCAGCGCTTCATCAGGGTGCGCAGGGCGGACTTGTAGGTGCGGTTGCGCAGGCGATTGCGTTCAGCGATCTCGATGCGTTTCTTCGAAGACTTGTTATTGGCCACAGGCGTAGGGGCGCTGACTCGGCAAACGTGGATCCTACCTCCTGGGGCCTGACCGGCCCCAGGCCCTAATTTTGAGGCAGCCCTCCGCCTCCGGAACCGCCCCGTGGTTGCTTCCACCCCGACCAGCAGCAGCCCCGCCGGTGGCGCCTCCGCGGCCCTGCCGCCGCGGCAGCCCCTGCGGATCGCCTGCCTGCGGGATGGGCGACTGGCCGGTGAACGGCTCGAAGCGATCGCCGCCCGCACCGAGGGCGATCAGATGCAGCAGCAAGAGGCCAAGGTCGCGGCGATCCTGGCCGAGGTGCGCCAGCGCGGCGATGCGGCCCTGCTGGAGTTCAGCGAGCGCTTCGATGGCCAGCGGCCCGATCCCCTGCGGGTGCCGCCCGAGAGCCTGGCCCAGGCCTGGCGGGCCTGCCCCGACCCCCTGCGCCGGGCCCTCGACCTGGCCCACGACCGCATCCTCGATTTCCACCTCCGTCAGAGACCCGCGGATCTGGCCGTGGAGGGCCCCCACGGCGAGCGGCTGGGACGGCGCTGGCGCCCGGTGCAGCGGGCGGGGATCTACGTCCCCGGCGGCCGTGCCTCCTACCCCAGCACGGTGCTGATGAATGCGATTCCCGCCCGGGTGGCCGGCGTGGAACGGCTGGTGATGGTGACCCCGCCGGGCCCCGGCGGCGAGCCGAACGTCACCGTGCTGGCGGCCGCCCACCGGGCCGGGGTGGAGGAGGTGTACCGGGTGGGGGGCGCCCAGGCGATCGCAGCCCTGGCCTACGGCACCGAAACGATCCCCGCCGTTGATGTGATCAGCGGCCCCGGCAACCTCTTCGTGACCCTGGCCAAGAAAGCGGTCTACGGCAGGGTCGGCATCGATTCCCTGGCCGGCCCCAGCGAGGTGCTGGTGATTGCCGACCACACCGCCAAGCCCGCCCCGGTGGCCGCCGATCTGATGGCCCAGGCGGAGCACGATCCCCTGGCGGCCGCCATCCTGATCACCACCAGCGAGGAGCTGGCCGCCGCCCTGCCAGCCGCCATCGAAGCCCAGCTGGAGGGGCATCCCCGGGCCGCCATCACCCTGCAGGCCCTCAACGACTGGGGGCTGATCGTGGTCTGCGGCGATCTTGCCGAGGCGGCGGCCCTCAGCGACCGCTTCGCCCCGGAGCACCTCGAACTGCTGGTGGCGGATCCCGAAGCCCTGGCCGATCGGATCCGCCATGCCGGCGCCATCTTCCTCGGCCCCTGGTCGCCCGAGGCGGTGGGCGACTACCTGGCCGGGCCCAACCACACCCTGCCCACCTCGGGCACCGCCCGCTTCGCCGGCGCCCTGAGCGTCGAGACCTTCCTGCGACACACCAGCCTGATCCAGTTCAACCGGGCGGCCCTGGAGGCCACTGGCCCAGCGGTGGTCACCCTGGCCGAGAGCGAGGGACTGCACAGCCACGCCGAGTCCGTGCGTCAGCGGCTCTCGCCCGACTGACGCCAGGGCCGGTCCACTCCCTGGCTGGTCAACGCCGGGGCAGATCCCGCACCCCAGCCACGCCGTCCACGACCTCACCCACCAGCACCTGATCGGCCAGGTTCACGAACAGGCCGTTCTCCAGCACCCCGGGGATGTTGTTGATCGTCGCCTCCAGGGCGGCGGGATCGCCGATGCCGCCCTCGAAGGCCACATCCAGCACCAGGTTGCCCTGGTCGGTGACCACCGGACCGGCCTTGCGCACCGCCATCCTCAGCTCAACCGAACTCCCCATGGCGGTGAGTTCATCCCGCACCTGGCGCCAGGCGCCGGGCAGCACTTCCACCGGCAGCAGGAAGCCGAGGTTGAGGCGCTCCACCAGCTTGGTGGCATCCACCACGATCACGAAGCGATCGGCCCGGCGGGCCACCAGCTTCTCCTGCACGTGGCAGGCGCCGCCCCCCTTGATCAGCTGGAAGGACGGATCCACCTCATCGGCGCCATCGATGGCCAGATCGATGCGCTGCACGGCGTTCAGCGCCTGCAGGGGGATGCCCAGCTCGGCGGCCAGCACCTCCCCCTGGAAGGAGGTGGTGACCCCGACGATGCCGCTGAGTTCGCCCTGCTGCAGCTTGCGGCCGAGGGCCTGGATCATCAGCGCGGCCGTGGAACCGGAACCCAGCCCCACCACCATGCCGTCGAGGATCTGATCCACCGCCGCCGTGGCCACGGCCCCCTTCATGCGGTCCTGGAGATCGGACATCGGAATCTGCCGGAAATGGCGCAGACCGTAGCAAGGGGGACTGTCCTGACCGCCTCGGCGCCTCCTAGCCCGCCTGGGGCAGGGCCGCCGGCCGGATCGAGAGCTGCAGCTCCCGCTGGCCGCGCACCACCTTCAGTGGCAGGGGTTGGCCCACCTGGGACCGCTCCACCTGCTGGAGCAGGGCCGAGGGGGTATTGACCGGCTGGTCGGCGATGGCCACCACCAGATCGCCGCGGTGGAGGCCGGCCGCCTCCGCCGGACTTTCCGGCAGCACCCGCTGCACCAGGGCCCCATCCCGCTCGGGCAGCTGCAGCAGGGCATCGGGATCCTTGTTGTTGTCCCGGGCCATCCGGGCGGTGAGCGGCACCAGCTGGAGGCCCAGGTAGGGATGCACCACCGTGCCCCCCTCACCCAGCTGGTCGGCCACCCGTTTGGCCAGGTTGATGGGGATGGCGAAGCCGAGCCCGGCCCCCGGCCCGGAACGCACCAGGGTGTTGATGCCGATCACCTCACCGGCGGCATTGATCAGGGGCCCGCCGGAGTTGCCGGGGTTGATCGCCGCGTCCGTCTGGATCAGGTCGAGGCGTTTGTCGGCAAAGCCAAGGCTGTTGATGTCGCGGTGCAGGCTGCTGACGATTCCCAGGGTGACGGTGCGTTCCAGGCCATAGGGACTGCCCAGGGCGATGGCCCAGTCGCCCACTTCGAGGGCTTCGGAATCCCCCAGGGGCGCGGCGCTCAGGGGGGACCTTCCGGCGATGCGCACCACCGCCAGATCGGTGACCGGGTCGGTCCCGACCACCCCGCCATCCAACTGGCGGCCATCGGCGAGGGTCACGGTCACCGCGTCCACCTTCTCCACCACGTGGGCATTGGTGAGCACCAGGCCGCGGGGCCCATCGATCACCACCCCCGAGCCCTGGCCCCGTTCCCGCGTGCTGCTGGAGGGGTCGCCGAACAGGTCCCGCAGCAGGGGATCCAGCAGGGTGGGGTCGAAGGGGGGCCTGGCGACGTTGCGCTCGGTGTCGATCCGCACCACCGCCGGGCCCACCCGCCGGGCGGCGTCAGCCACGAAGCTGTGGGGGGTGAGGGCCGGGGGATCTGCCTCGAGGGCCGCGGCGGGCAGGGGCAGGGCGGTGAACACCAGCAGCAGGGCCAGCACCATCAGGCCCCGCAGCCGCCGGCTCAGGGAAGACAGGGGGTGGGAGCGTTGCATGAGGCGAGGCTAGGCCCGTCAAGCGGCGCCCAGCGCAGCAACCGCTGCCGCAGGACGCCGTCCTCGCCGATCTCCAGCCAGCGCCCGCCAGGGTCGTCCGGACGTTCCAGGGGGCAGCACTGCACGGGGGGAAAGCTGCGCAGGGTGGAGGGGCAGCCCAGCAGGGGCACCTCCGGCCGGCCGGGCAGGTCCCCTTGCCAGTGCTGGTGGACGTGGCCGAAGACCAGCCCCCGCAGGCCGGACAACGGCCGCAGCCCATCAATCAGGGCCGCACCATCCCGCAGCCGGATGGCATCCATGGCGGTGTCGCCGATCGGAACCGGGGGATGGTGCACGGCCACGAGCAGGGGCTGGCCCCCGGCCGGCACCTCGGCGGCGAGCTGGCGCTGCAGCCAGTCCAGCTGGAGCGGGCCCAGTTCGCCGGCGGTGTCACCGCTGCAGTGGCTGTCGAGCAGCAGCAACCAGCCATGGCCGCAGCGCACCAGGGCCGGAGCGATCACGGCGCGGCGCCCCAGGGCGGCCCGCAGCAGGGCGGGGTGGTCGTGGTTGCCCGCCAGCAACGCCACAGGCAGCGGCAGCGTCTGCAGCACTTTCCCCAGGCGGACGTAACCGCCCCAGCTCTCGTCATCGCAGAGGTCACCGCTGATCAGCAGCAGATCGGGGGCCTCCCCGAACGCCCGAAGCTGGCGGAGGGCCTCCTGGAGCCCATGGTGCAGCAGGTCCAGCGCCGGCCGGCCATGGCAGCGGCCGGCGGGATCGGCGAGCAGATGGGGATCACTCAGTTGAAGAATTCGCATCGGAGACCGCTCTGGCTGGCCCTGAGCGGGACCGCATGACCTGAATCGGCTTAACTTTGCCCCCAGTCCTCCCCGAGGCCATGGCCACAATCCCTCCCGGCACCCGGCAGCGCTGCACCCTCTGCAAGGTGGAGATCCAGGGGATGGCCGGAGGCAACGACCTGGTGCACTTCAGCCAGGGGGCTCCCGGCAGCCGCGCCAAGCTCTGGGCGCGGGTCTGCCAGTTTCTGCGCACGACTGAGCAGTGCGGCCAATGCCTCAACCAGGACCTCAGTCTGCGGGGCGAGGTCAGCGCCAACGACTACTACGCCGAGGCTCCTGTCCTGGAGCTGCCCAGCCCCCCGGGGGCCAATCCCTTAGGGTGAGTCAGTGCCCGCCGGGCATCACCCTTTTCCCGGATGGCGTTTCCCCTGACAGGGACTGCGCCGCTGGTTGGGGGCAGTGAACACTGCAGCGCACGGCGGACCATCCCGCCCGCGGGAGATCCTCCCCACGCCGCCAGTCCTTGCCCCATCCCCTCACCGACGACCTGGAGACACTGGCCCGGCCGGTGGTCCAGGAGTCGCATCTCACGGTGCAGTCGGTGGAGGTGTTGGCCCATCGCATCCCCCTCACGGTCGTGGTGCGGGTGCAGCGGACCGACGGCTCCGACGTGAATCTCGACGAGTGCGCCGCCGTGAGCGGTCCCCTCGCCGAGGCCCTTGAGGCGTCGGGACTGCTGACCATGGCCTACGTCCTGGAGGTGAGCAGCCCCGGCATCGGGGAGGAGCTCCTCACCGACCGGGACTTCGTCAGCTTCCGGGGCTTCCCGGTGGAGCTGATCCGCCAGGAGGCCGGCGGTGCGGAGGTGCGCCGCACGGGCCTGCTGCTGGGCCGGGATGACCAGGTGGTGCAGCTCAATGAGCGCGGCCGCATCCTGCGCATCCCCCGTGAGGAGGTGCGGCGGGTGCGGCTCAGCGAAACTCCGCCCGATTCCTGAGCCGCTCCGGTTCGTCCTTCCTTCCCTTCCATCCCACCTGCCCCCGAGTTCATGGCCCTGGTTCTGCTCCCCGGTCTCAACAACCTGATCGAGGACATCAGCGACGAGAAGAAGCTGGCTCCCCAGGTGGTGGAGGCGGCCCTGCGGGAGGCACTCCTGAAGGGCTACGAGCGTTACCGCCGCACCCTCTACCTGGGCATCAGCGAGGACCCCTTCGAGGAGGACTACTTCAGCAACTTCGACGTTGCGCTCGATCTCGAGGAAGAGGGCTACCGGGTGCTGGCCAGCAAGATCATTGTCGAGGAGGTGGAGAGCGACGACCACCAGATCGCCATCGAAGAGGTGCGCCAGGTGGCGGAAGACGCCCAGATCGGCGACACGGTGGTACTGGACGTGACACCGGAGAAGGATGATTTCGGCCGCATGGCCGCCGCCACCACCAAGCAGGTCCTGGCCCAGAAGCTGCGCGACCAGCAGCGCCGCATGATCCAGGAGGAATTCGCCGACCTGGAGGACCCCGTGCTCACCGCCCGGGTGATCCGTTTCGAGCGCCAGAGCGTGATCATGGCCGTGAGCAGCGGCCTGGGCCGACCGGAGGTGGAGGCGGAACTGCCCCGCCGCGACCAGCTCCCCAACGACAACTACCGCGCCAACGCCACCTTCAAGGTGTTCCTCAAGGAGGTCAGCGAGGTGCCCCGTCGCGGTCCCCAGCTGTTCGTCTCCCGGGCCAATGCGGGCCTGGTGGTCTACCTGTTCGAGAACGAGGTGCCTGAGATCCAGGAGGGCTCGGTGCGAATCGTTGCCGTGGCCCGCGAGGCCAATCCCCCCTCCCGTGCCGTCGGCCCCCGCACCAAGGTCGCGGTCGACAGTGTGGAGCGGGAAGTGGATCCGGTGGGGGCCTGCATCGGCGCCCGCGGCTCCCGCATCCAGCAGGTGGTGAACGAGCTGCGGGGCGAGAAGATCGACGTGATCCGCTGGTCGCCGGATCCGGCCCAGTACCTGGCCAACTCCCTCAGCCCGGCGCGGGTGGAGATGGTCCGCCTGGTCGACCCCGAAGGGCACCACGCCCACGTACTCGTGCCCCACGACCAGCTGAGCCTGGCCATCGGCCGGGAGGGTCAGAACGTGCGCCTGGCGGCCAGGCTCACCGGCTGGAAAATCGACATCAAGAATGCCCAGGAGTACGACCAGGTCAGCGAGGACCAGACGGTGGCGGCCCTGATCGCCCAGCGCCAGGAGGAGGAGGCCCTGCAGGCCGAAGCCGAGGCCCGTCTGGAGGCCGAGCAGGCCACCCGGGCCGAGGAGGATGCCCGCCTGCGGGAGCTCTACCCCCTGCCCGAGGACGAGGAGTCCTACGACTTCGAGGAGGGCGAACTGCCCTCCGATGGCCAGGCCGAAAGCCAGCCTGAGGTGCCGGCCGAAGCTCCAATCGAGGCCGACGCCGACGACGACGACGAGCTCCCTACTGAGGACGTCCGGTGACGTCGAATGCGAGGCGCCCGGTGCTGCGCCGCTGCGTCTCCTGCCGCCGCCTCTGCGACCGCAGCCAGCTCTGGCGGGTGGTGCGTCAGGCCGACGGGAGCGTGAGCCTGGATCGGGGCATGGGTCGCTCGGCCTATCTGTGCCCCGAACCGAGCTGCCTGGAGGAAGCCCGCCGCCGCCGCCGCCTCCAGCGCGGCCTCCGTTGCGCCGTCAGCGATGCCATCATCGCCAGCCTCGAGGCACGTCTCGAGCGATCGGCCCCGCGACCTCTGAGGCAAGATGAACCATGGTCGCCACGTGTGTGCGGCCCCGGGGTCCTTTCGGCCCCACCGTACGGAGACCTTTCTGAATGACCAGCAGCGGCAAAGTGAGAATCTACGAGCTGTCGAAGGACCTGGGCCTGGACAACAAGGACGTGCTCGATGCCGCCGAAAAGCTCTCCATTGCGGCCAAGAGTCACAGCAGCTCGATCAGTGATGACGAGGCGACCCGCATCCGTTCGCTGATCGGCGTCAATGGCGACAGCCTGACCCCATCGCGGCCCGAACCGGCGGAGCCCACCTCCCCGGCCAAGGCGATCCTGGCGGTGAAGAAGGCCGCCCCGGCACCCGTGGCGGCCCCCCGGGCCAGCGCTCCGCCGACCCCACCGGCACCCTCCGCCCCGGCCCCACCAGCGAGCCGCCCGCCCGCACCGCGTCCCGCAACGGCGGCCACCTCCCCCGCCCCCGCCCGGCCCGAACCGCCTGCGGCACGCCCCAGGCCGCCCGCTGCTCCGGCCCCGGCCCGTCCGCGACCGGTGGAAGCCGGCAAACCGGCCGTTCGTCCGCCCACCATCATTGGCAAGCCGGCGGCTGCGGCCCCCACGGCCCCAGCCCCCACGGCCACCTCACCCGGTGCCGGCGCCCCCCCCTCCCGCCCGGTGCCAGCAGCCCCCGCCCGGCCCGCCGCCGTGGCCCCTCCGGCCAAACCAATGGCGGCGCCGAAGCCCACCAGTCCGGCTCCGGTGAACCGCACCTCCCAGCCGCCGGTGCGGGTCGGTTCCCCCCAACGACCACCGGCGCCGGCCCCCGGCCGCCCCGTGCCGGCCGGTGCGGGCGCTGCCCCCACCCGGCCCCCGGCCACCCGCCCCCAGCTGGTCGGGCGTCCCCAGCCCGGCCAGGGCGGCCCCACGAGCAGCCGGCCCGCGCCGCCCTCGGCCCGTCCCCAGCGTCCAGGCACCCCCGCACCGATCCGTCCCAGCAGCGCCGGCTCCAGGGCCGGTTCGGCCCCGGGACGGCCCGGCCCCACCCCACTCGAACTGGTCGGCAAGCCGATCCGCCGCGACTCAGCCGGTCCAGGCACCTCGGCGGCAAGTCGTCCGGCGGCCCCCGGCCGCCCGGGGATCCCGGCCGGCATGCGCAAGCCGATGGCCCCCGGCGAGCTGATGCAGCTCCAGAAACCCACCGGCCGTCCCACCGCCCCGCCGCCGCGCCGTCCCGACAGGAGCGAAGGCAGCACCGAAACCGGAGGGGAGACGGAGGGTGTGACGCGCCCGACCGCCACCCCGCCGGCGGCCCCCCGTCGCCCCGGCTTCCGCCCGCCCACGCCGGCCGGCGCCCGTGCCCCCGGTGCCCGGCGGCCCGATTGGGACGACAGCGCCAAGCTCGAGGCCCTGCGCAGCCGCACCCCGCAGAAACAGCGCACCAAGGTCCACATCATCGGCGAAAACGATGATGCCCTCACCGCCGAAACCGGCGGCTACGCCGGCGAGCAGGAAGCCCTGGTGCTCCAGGCCAGCCTGGCCAGGCCGGCCAAGCCCCGCTCCGCTCCTGGCACCGCTGCCAAGCCCACCGTGGCGGTGCGCAAGCGCAAGAAAGAGACCACCCGCCAGCGCCAGCGGCGCCGGGCCATGGAGCTGCGGGCCTCCCGCGAAGCCAAGGCCCTGCGTCCCGAGATGCTGATCGTGCCCGAGGGCAACCTCACGGTGCAGGAGCTGGCCGACCGGCTCGGGGTGGAGAGCTCCGAGATCATCAAATCCCTCTTCTTCAAGGGGATCATCGCCACCGTCACCCAGACCCTCGACCTGAACACGATCGAGACGGTCTCGGAGGAGTTCGGCGTGCCCGTGCTCCAGGACGACATCGAAGCCGCGGCCAAGAAGACCGTGGAGATGATCGAGGACAGCGACCTGGCCCACCTGATCCGCCGGCCCCCGGTGGTGACCGTGATGGGTCACGTCGACCACGGCAAGACGAGCCTGCTCGATGCGATCCGCAAGACCCGGGTGGCGGCGGGCGAGGCCGGCGGCATCACCCAGCACATCGGTGCCTACCAGGTGGATGTGCCCCATGGCGACGAGACCCGCAAGATCACCTTCCTTGACACCCCGGGCCACGAGGCGTTCACCGCCATGCGGGCCCGCGGCACCAAGGTCACCGACGTGGCGGTACTGGTGGTGGCCGCCGATGACGGCGTCCGCCCCCAGACCCTGGAGGCGATCAGCCACGCCCGCGCCGCCGAGGTGCCGATCGTGGTGGCGATCAACAAGATCGACAAGGAAGGGGCCCAGCCCGACCGGGTCAAGCAGGAGCTCTCCGGCCTGGATCTGGTGGCCGAGGACTGGGGCGGCACCACCGTGATGGTCCCCGTGAGCGCCATCAAGGGGGAAAACATCGACAAGCTGCTGGAGATGATCCTGCTGGTCACCGAAGTGGAGGACCTGCAGGCCAACCCCGACCGGATGGCCCGGGGCACCGTGATCGAGGCCCACCTCGACAAGGCCAAGGGCCCGGTGGCCACGCTGCTGATCCAGAACGGCACCCTCAAGGCCGGCGACGTGCTGGCGGCGGGTCCGATTCTCGGCAAGGTGCGCGCCATGGTCGACGACACCGGCAAACGGGTCAAGCAGGCCGGCCCCTCCAGCGCCGTGGAGGCCCTCGGCTTCAGCGAAGTGCCCACCGCCGGCGACGAATTCGAGGTCTACACCGACGAGAAGAGCGCCCGGGCGGTGGTGGGCGACCGGGCCAACGAGGCCCGGGCGACCCGCCTGGCCCAGCAGATGGCCTCCAGGAGGGTCTCCCTGGCCTCGATGTCAGGCCAGGTCAGCGAAGGCGAGCTGAAAGAGCTCAACCTCATCCTCAAGGCAGATGTCCAGGGCAGCGTGGAGGCGATCCTCGGATCCCTCGAGCAGCTGCCCCAGGAGGAGGTCCAGGTGCGGGTGCTGCTGTCGGCCCCTGGCGAGATCACCGAAACGGACGTCGACCTGGCGGCGGCCTCGGGCGCCGTGATCGTGGGCTTCAACACCTCGATGGCCTCCGGAGCCAAGCGTGCCGCCGATGCCACCGGCGTCGATGTGCGCGACTACGACGTCATCTACAAGCTGCTGGAGGACATCCAGATGGCCATGGAGGGCCTGCTGGAACCGGAGCTGGTGGAGGAGAACCTGGGCGAAGCGGAGGTGCGGGCCGTGTTCACCATCGGCAAGAGCGCCGTCGCCGGCTGCTACGTCACCAACGGCAAACTGCAGCGCAATTGCCGCATCCGCGTGCACCGCGGCAAGGAGCTCGTCTACGAAGGCGATCTCGATTCTCTGCGTCGCAACAAGGACGACGTCAAGGAGGTGGCCACGGGCTTCGAGTGCGGCATCGGCTGCGACCGGTTCACCGGCTGGCAGGAGAGGGATCGGGTCGAGGCCTTCAAGCTGGTCACCCAGCGCCGGACCCTCAGCACCTGATCCCGTGACACCCCGCAGCGAGCCCCTGCTCTGGCTCCAGCTGATCGCCATCGGGGTGTTGCCTCTCGAGGCCTTGCTGTTGCTGCTGGTGCTCGCCGGCAGCGACCCTGGGCCCCTCCCGGGGCTGGAAAGGCTGCTCTGCTGGGCCATCGGCGCCCTGGCGCCGGCCCTGCTGCTGGTGCGTCGCCCCGCCGACGTCTGGTCGTTGCTGCTGCTGCAGACCCCCCTGCGGGGCCGCCGGGAGCTGCAGCGCCGGCTCAGCCGCCTCCAGGCCACCCCGGCCCTGGCGCTGGCCACGGCCGGCGGTGCCGCCCTGGGCCTGCCCCTGCTGTGGTGGATCGACCGCCAGGCGGCCGTGGCCTCCCCCGTCTCCCCCTTCGGCTCCTGTCCGCGTCTGGTGGCCCTGCTGCTGGCAGCCCTGCTGCTGGCGGTGATGCTGTGGCAGTGGCAACAGCTGGTCCAGTCCCTGTGGCTGCTCAGCCGCAAGCCAGAGACGGTGTCCGCGACCCCGCCGCTCAGCCTGGCGGAACTCGAGCAGCAACGCCTCTGCCTGGGCCTGCCGCTGCTGCTGCCGGAACCGCTGAAGCTGCAGGAGCCCTCAATCGCCCCCCCGGTTGCGGTCGAACCAGAGCAACGCACCGAAGAGGCTGAAGGCGCCCACCTGGATCAGCAGGTCCCCTGAGCCCACCTCCGAGCCGGCGGAGGCCCGTAGGGCCATGGTCGCCAGGCCCAGGCCAGCCGAGGCCACCAGGGCGAACCACAACGCCCGCCGCAGCCCCCGCCAGGGGGTCCTGGCTTCCGCCAGGAGGCGCCGGCGCAACTCCGGATCCAGGGATCTCTTCGGGTCGGATCCCATGGAATGGTGTGCCGCTGGTGGTGATCCGACGAATGCTAATTTCTTGGCCGATGCCGGTGTAGCTCAGGGGTAGAGCAACTGATTCGTAATCAGTAGGTCGTCGGTTCAAATCCGATCACCGGCTTCTCTGCTCACCCCGCCCCAGGTCCAGGTCCGACGCCAGCTGCGCTGCTTTTCCGTCTGGAAGCGTCGGTGGCGATACTCGGGCCATGGATGATCTCAGGACACGCCACGAGCAGCTGCTGGAGAGCCACCATGGCGCTCTGATGGAGGCGGCCGAGCGGCTGCTGGCGGAGGCGACCTGGTCGCTGGCCACCACGGCCCTGCTGCTGACGCCCACGGACCCGGACCGCAGCCGGTTGGTGGCCGTGGGGGACCTCGGCCGCTGGATCGACCATCTGGGACCGGACCTGGACAGCTTCGTGAGGCTGCGGCGCCAGGGGGTCGGCACGGAAGAGGCCTATGCCCGCTGCCTCAGGCTGGAGGGAGAGAGCTTCCTGCGCGCCTGGGGCGCCCTCCAGGGGAGGCATCCCCTGGTGAGCCACGACGATCTCAACGGTTTCGCCGTACTGTCGCAGCAAGGATTTTCCAGATCCCCCCGCAACCTGCTCGTGGTGGTGAACTGGGGGGACCAGGTGACGGCGTTCCTGGTGGCCTGTGATCGTCAGCAGCGGGGACTACCACGTCCCGCAGGATGACCTGAAGCCTTGGCCTTGCCATGGTTTCAGGTCATCCTGCGGGTTTCCGCTCACTCGTCGTCTTCGGTGGATCCCGCAGGAATCAGGCGGATCTGCTTGCGGCCCAGCTTGATCTCGAATTCATCTCCAGGCTGGAGATCGAGCATGGCGGTGTAGGCCTTGCCCACCAGAAGGTTGCCGTTGCCCTGGACGGTGGCCACATAGCTGAGCTTGCGGCCACCTTTGGAGCCACCCTTGCCACCGCCTTCACCAAGGCTGACGCCCTTGGCTTCCAGCAGAGCCTCGTAAAAGGCCGTGAAATTCAGACGCTCGGCTCCATCCTTCTTGGTGCTGACGTAGCCGCAACCACGCACTAGATCGGATTTCGAGACATCGCCCAACTCCTTGACCTTGGCCAGGAGATCAGATCCGGTGAGCATTGGGACCAAAAAAAACCTTACAAGACTGACTATAAAGGTTTATCGGCCTGACGTCATTAGGCGAACTGCCGATACACGCCAGGGACGAACTCGCTGCCGATGCGTCTGCTGCTGGGCAAGGACATGGCACGGCCATGGGCCGGGCTCAGCACAACGCAACGGGCCCTTCCACCTTGACCACGTCGAAACCGTCGCCACCCAGTCGGTTGAGCTCACCGGCGGCGCGCTGGGCCGCCTCATGGGTATGGAACAGATAGGCCGCCATCGGATCGCTCACATCCCCCAGACCCTGGTCGTCGGGACGGATGGAGACGTAGGAAAGGCGTTGCAGCACATAGCGCTTGGCCTGGGTGCACTCCAGGGGATGGGCCGGATCGATTTCAGGTGCCCAGACAGGCATCACAACCCCCGTGAGTGGCTGCTCCGGGCTACACCAGAGAAGCGGCCGCCCGCGAGGGGGCGCCACATGTCGTTGCAAGCTGGGCAGGCCAGCTGATCACGTCTCGTTGCCGCCGAAGTCATCGTCATAACCCTGGTAGGGCTCAAACTCGCTCCAGCCGGGACTGGCGTTCTGGAGAAGTCCGTAGCGGGCGTCGACATCATTCATCAGGGTGTTGCCGGTCGGCACCGTGTCGCAGGTGATGGAGCCATCGGCAGCGGTGACGCAATTCTCGAACTGCACGTTCGCCAGAACCTTTGCCCCTGCCCCCAACAGAGAACCCGTCAGGACACCAGCCAGTGCGAGGCGACGAAGAACGAGGGATATCCGGGAAGCCTGGTGGGGGTGCTGTTGGTTGGCCATCGCCGGGGAGCATCTGCTGGGATGATGGCACCGCTCCAACACACGCACCCATGTACACCGACTGGACCGCCGTGATCCTGCTGCTGCTCACGGCGGCGCCACTGGCGGCGGTGGTCGCCACCACCGCCTTCTTCATCTGGCGGCGGAAGCGGACCTCGCGTTGACGATCCGGAAGACCAGTCCCTTACCCCCCATGGCGCGGGAGTGCCCCTGGCCCAGACAGTCCAGGCAGGTGCGGTAACGCTGATCATCAATCCTCAGCAGTCCGCTGCCGCCGCACTGGGGACATCGGCACGGCGTGGGGGGGTGGCTCCTCGAATCGGTGGAGGGAACCTGGAGGGACATGACCGACTGGCGAGCGATTGTTCTGATCTCCTCACTGTGGCCGAGCCAGACCCCTTCAATCCCGAAACCTTCCTTAAACCTTTTTCCCCTTGGCCCCCTCCGGGTGCAAACAGGCGTCCAGGGTTTCCGGGGACAGCCCGGCCGCCAGCTCTTCGGCACTGAGACGGCTGCCCGCTGGCACCAGAGCCAGGCTGGCCGCCAGGCGGCCGATCACCGCTGGGGCGTCAAGGCCACGGCTGCGAAGGCCGGCCAACCCCTCGGCTCCCTCCCGCTTGCTCAGCCGCTCGCCCCTGGCGTCGCGCCAGAGGGGCACGTGGGCATAGGCCGGCGGAGAGGCGCCGAGGGCAGCCATCACCGCCACCTGGGCCCCGGTGGAAGGCCAGAGATCATCCCCGCGCACAACCTCAGTGATCCCCATCAGCAACTCGTCGACGGCGGTGGCCAGGTGGTAAGCCACCACGCCATCGGCCCGCCGCAGCACCACGTCCCCCACCGCGCTGGGGCCGTCCTGGTGGCCGCAGGGGCCGCCGCGCTCCTGCCAGCACAGGACGCCCGGCCCCAGGCGCAGGCGCCAGCTGGGCAGGCGACCGGCCTGGGGCCCCCACACAGGCGTCCGTTCCCGGCAGTGCCCCGGGTAGACCGCCAGGGCCCCATGGGGCGCCGAGACATCGGCCAGCAGCCTCCGGCTGCAGCGGCAGGGGTAGAGGTGGCCGGCCTGGCGCAGGGCCGAAAGGACAGTGGCGTAGAGGCCACGATGGGCGCTCTGACGCCGCACGGGACCGTCCCAGCCGAGGCCGAGCCAGTGAAGGTCATCAAGGATCGCGGCCTCGGCACCCGACCGGTTGCGGGGGGTGTCGAGGTCGTCGATGCGGAGCAGCCACTCCCCACCCCTGAGTCGGGCGTCAAGCCAGCTCAGCAGGGCGGTGCGGAGATTACCCCGGTGCAAGGGGCCGGTGGGGGAGGGGGCGAAGCGGGTCCGGTAACCCTGGCGTCGACGCTCTACTCCCCGGGCGAGCTGAGCCTGGAGATGGAGGGGAAGCCGCAGCGCCGGGGCCTTCGCCCCGGCGGCCGCTGGCATGGCGAGACGGCTCCTGGTGCGGATCAGCCCTGAACCTTGTCCTTGAACAGCTTGCCGGCGGTGAAGGCGGGCACGCGTTTGGCGGGGATCTTGATCTTCTCGCCGGTCTTTGGATTCAGACCCTGGCGGGCAGAACGCTCCCGGGGCTCAAAGGAGCCGAAACCGAGGATGGACACCTTCTTGCCTTCGACCACAGAGTCAACGATGGTTTCGATGGCGGCATCGACCACGAGGGAGACGTCGGTCTTGGTGAGCTCCGTGCGGGCAGCCACGATGTTGACGAGATCAGCTTTGTTCATGGTTGTGGATAAGCCTCCGGATGAGGTGGCGATGGCGGGGTTCGGGACGTCGAGTGATGGAGGCGAATCGGAAGTCCCCGACCGCCCGATGCGCTCAGCGCGCCAATCGTATGGGTCTTGCGCCGGGGCCGCAACCAGAAAAGTCCACTCATGACAGCGGTTTGGGGGTCATGGGTCCGCCGGGGGGCTGCAAGGCCAGGGCTTCCAGATCCAGGTCGCGCAGCACCGAGGCGCCCTGATCCACCAGCTTTGCCCCCCTCAGGGCCCCCAGTCCGGCGCCGCTGGCGATCCAGTCGGGGGACCCGGCCGGCAGCCACCGGCGCAGGCGTTCCAGGCTCTGGAGCTGGCGTCCCCAGTGAAAGGTGCCCCGCTGGCGCAGGGGAGCCACCCGGGCGGGGGCCACCGGAACCAGCAGTCGGCCGCAGAACAACCCGTCCGGGCCCACGCCGCCCAGCGGAGAGACATGCACCACACAGCTCCCGGGGGAAGGCCCCGGCGTCCAGAGCAAACGCACGTCCGGGCCGAGCCGGTGCTCGCCGGTGAAGGTGTGCAGGGGATCCACGCCGGGCAGGAGATAGGCCTCCTGCTCCTGCACCAGGACGGGCCACCCCAGGGCTTGCTGCAGGCGGCGGCAGCGGCCATGGCCGCCGCGGCCGGTGAGCAGGATCCAGGCCAGCCCCTCGCCACTCCCGCCCGGCCGATGGCGGGGGCGGCCGGCCAGGAACTGCAGGTTGGCCCGGGTGAAGGCGGGGCAGTCGATGAGCAGGTCGGCGCCGGCCGCCTCCAGCAGCCAGGCGCTGCCGCCCTGGCTCTCCCGGCTGGGCGCGAACAGCCACAACCCCGGCGCCACCGGCTGGGGCGGTCGGCCCTCCTCGGGCGGCAGCAGGGAAGCTTCAGCACTGGCCATGGCCCCATTGAACCCCCGGCGGCAGCTTCCGGAGGCCCGACGTACCCTTGGGAACAAACCAGGCCAGTGATTTGTCGGCGACCCGGATCGGACATCCCTGGCCACTGGGGGCCTCCGTCACGCGCCGTGGCGTCAATTTCTCCGTGGTGGCCCCGTTGGCCACCCGCATCGAGCTGCTGATCTTCGCCGACGGCGAGGCCCGCGAGCCCCTGGAGGTGATTGATCTCGACCCCTGCCACCGCTCAGGGGAGCACTGGCATGTGGAGGTGGAGGGCCTGGGCCTGGGCTGCTGTTACGGCTACCGCGTCTTCGGCCCGATCCAACCCGGCAGCCACGGCTTCAATCCATCCAAAGTACTGCTTGACCCCTGCGCCAGGGCAGTCACCGGCTGGGAGGGCTACCAGCGGGGCTCCGCCGTCGGTGCTGTCCCCAATGCCTCCGCCTGCCTCAAGGGGGTGGTCACCGAGCGGGACCGGTTCGACTTCGACGCCGCCCCACGGCCGCGCCATCCGTGGCAGAAGAGCATCATCTATGAGCTGCACGTGGGCGGCTTCACCCGGGGCAACGGCTGCCCGGTGCCGGAGGAACGGCAAGGAACCCTCCTGGGGCTGATCGACACCCTGCCCTACCTCCAGGAGATGGGGGTGACGGCCATCGAGCTGCTGCCGGTGATGGCCTTTGATCCCCAGGACGCCCCCAACGGGCGCTTCAACCACTGGGGCTACAGCCCCGTGAGCTGGATGGCCCCCCACCAGGCCTACCTGGTGGACAGCGACCCGTTGCAGGGACGGCAGGAGGTGCGCCAACTGGTGACCGCCTGCCATCAGGCGGGCCTGGAGGTGATTCTCGATGTGGTCTACAACCACACCAGCGAAGGCAACCAGCAGGGCCCCACCCTGAGCTGGCGGGGGTTCGGCGACGCCCTCTACTACCACCAGACCCCCAAGGGCGATTACCTCGATGTCAGCGGCTGCGGCAACACGATCGCCGCCAATCGCCCCCTGGTGCGGCGCCTGATCCTGGAGTCCCTGCGCTGCTGGAGCACGGAACTGGGCATCGACGGCTTCCGCTTCGACCTGGGCATCGCCCTGACCCGGGGCGAGGCGCTGGCTCCCCTCGATGCCCCCCCCCTGTTCGAGGAGATGGAGGCGGACCCCGACCTCAGCGATCTGAAGGTGGTGAGCGAGCCCTGGGATTGCGGCGGTCTCTACCGGCTCGCCGACTTCCCCGCCCGGCGGGTGGCCAGCTGGAACGGCCGCTTCCGCGACGATGTGCGCCGCTTCTGGAAGGGGGACGACCGCAGCACCTGGACCCTGAGCCAGCGCCTGTCCGGCAACCCGGATCTGTTCAATGGTCAGCCGTCACCGGTTGGGCGCACGATCAACTTCCTCACCGCCCACGACGGCTTCACCCTGGCCGACCTGGTCAGCTTCGACCGCAAGCACAACCTGGCCAACGGGGAGAACGACCGCGACGGGGACAACCACAACAACAGCTGGAACCACGGCGTGGAAGGGCCCTGCAGCGACCCGGAGGTGCAGACCCTGCGCGACCGGCAACTGCGCAACCTGCTGGCCTCCCTGCTGCTGGCCCCCGGGGTGCCCATGCTGCTGATGGGCGATGAGGTGCGCCGCAGCCAGGGGGGCAACAACAACACCTGGTGCCAGAACAATCCCTTGGGCTGGATGCACTGGCAGCCGGACGCGGGCGACCTGGACCTGCGCCGGTTCCTGAAGCGCCTGATCCAGCTGCGTCAGCGGCTGGCCCCCCTGCTGAATCAGGAACTCCCCCCCACCCCCGGTGGGCCGGTCAGGGGCGCTGGCAACCAGCCCTTCTGGCGGGAATGGCACGGACTCGAGCTGGGCAAGCCGGACTGGGCCAGCTGGTCCCACTGCCTGGCCTGGAGCCTCCACGACGTCAGCCTCGGCCCCCTGATCTGGTGTGGGATGAACGCCTACTACCAGCCCATGCAGTTCGCTCTGCCAGCCCAACCGGCCGGCTGGCGACGGGTCATCGACACCGCCATCCCCGGCGACCACGACCTGCCCGCGACGCCCGAACCCTGGCTGCCGTCCACGGCCCCCCTCGAAAGCCGCAGTCTGATGCTGCTGGTGGCCACGCCCCTGCTCGAGGAAGCCCTGCCGGAAACGATCCCCAGGGCCAAGGCCGCGACGGGAAAGAAGAAAGCGGGCGGCGGGAATCGAACCCGCATCATCAGCTTGGAAGGCTGAGGTTTTACCACTAAACTACGCCCGCAGCAGTACAGAGGTACTGGAGCTGGTTCGCCGGAACCGGCTGCAGCATTATGACCTGCACCGGCCTCCCAAGGCCGGATCACCGACACCGGACGACCCCCACAGGAGCGCCTCCAGGTTTGACCTCCCCCACGCCGTCCACCCCGCCGCCGACAGCGCCGGACTTACCAGCGTGCGTGGTGGACACGGCGGACCTGCCCGCCGGTCAACGCCGACGGGTGCTGCTCGCCTACGGCATGGGGGATGCCGGTACGGGGATGGCCGCCTCCCTGATCGGCTTCTATCTGTTCATCTTCTACACCTCGGCGGCGGGCCTGCCGGCCTGGATGGCCGGCCTGGTGCTGATGACGGCCCGGCTCTGGGATGCCATCAACGACCCGATCGTGGGCTGGCTGAGCGACAAGACCCGCTCGCCCTGGGGGCCCCGGCTGCCCTGGATCCTCGGCAGCGCCGTTCCCCTCGGCTTCGCCATGGCCCTGATGTGGTGGCTGCCACCGGGAGGTCTCTGGGTCCGGTTCGCCGTGTTCGTGGCCATCTCGATGGTGGCCAACACCCTTTACACCTGCGTCAACCTTCCCTACTCGGCCCTGGCCGCCGAACTCACCACCAGCGTCAACCTGCGCACCCGCCTCAACAGCGCCCGCTTCACAGGCTCGATCATCGCCGGCCTGGTGGGCATCGTGCTGGGGGGCCTGCTGCTGAAGGATCACCAGAACCCCGACAGCTACCTGCAGGTGGGGATCTTCTCGGGGGTGCTGATCACCTGCTCCACCCTGCTCTGCGGCTGGGGCATCGCCCCGGCGGCGCGGCACTGCCAGCGGCCCACCAGCCAGCGGGGCACCACCCGGCGGCTCCTGGCCCGGGTGGGCAGCAACGGGCGCTTCCAGATGGTGCTGGGGCTGTACCTGCTGCTCTGGTGCGCCCTGCAGATCATGCAGACGGCGGCACTGATCTTCCTGCCCGTGGTGATGCGGCTGCCGGAAGGTTGGAGCAACTGGATTCTGCTGCCCTTCCAGATCAGCACCCTGGTGGGGCTCCAGCTCTGGACCGCCATCGCCCGGGGCCGCGGTCGCCTGACGGCCCTGCACTGGGGCAGCGCCCTCTGGATCGCCGCCTGTGTGATGGCGATGCTGCTGGTGCCGCTCGATGCCGCCATCGGCCCCACCGCCTCGGCCGCCAACCTGGTGCGTCTCACCGCCCTGGTGGTGACGATCCTGATCGTCGGCCTCGGGGCCTCCACCGCCTACCTGATCCCCTGGGCCCTGCTGCCGGATGCCATCGATGCCGATCCGGAGAAGCCCGCCGGCCTCTACAGCGCCTGGATGGTGTTCACCCAGAAGATCTGCATCAGCCTGGCCCTGTTCTTCTTCGGCAATCTGATGAGCCTGAGCGGCTACCAGGCGGCCCGGGGCATCCTGCAACCCGACAGCGCCCTGCTGGCGATCCGGATGTGCATGGGCCTGATCCCTGCGCTGCTGGTGGTGCTGGGCCTGGTGGTGATGCGCCGCTGGCCGGAACGGGGGCCCCAGCCGGAGGCCCTGCCCGCCTCCGTGCCATGAAGGCTCCGCGCTGGCTGCAGCGACTGGGATCCAGCCTGATGATCGGCGGACAGGCCGTGAGCGCCATCGCCCGCGGCCGCATCGGCATGGTGGATCTGGTCCAGGAACTGCTGGAGGCCGGGCCAGGCAGCTTCCTGATCGTGCTGATCACGGCCCTGGCGGCCGGCACGGTGTTCAACATCCAGGTGGCGGCGGAACTCTCCAAGCAGGGGGCCAGCTCGGCCGTCGGGGGGCTGCTGGCCCTGGGCCTCTCGCGGGAGATCGCGCCGCTGCTCACCGCCACCCTGCTCACCGGCAAGGTGGCCACGGCCTATGCCGCCCAGCTGGGCACCATGAAGGTGACCGAGCAGATCGACGCCATCACGATGCTGCGCACCGACCCGGTGCAGTATCTGGTGGTGCCACGGGTGCTGGCCATGGTGGTGATGGCGCCCGTGCAGTGCCTGCTGTTCTTCTGGATGGCCATCTGGTCGGGCCAGGTGAGCAGCACACTGTTGTACAGCATTCCGCCCACCGTCTTCTGGAACTCGGTGCGGGTCTGGATGGAGCCCGACGACCTGCCCTCGATGCTGCTCAAGGCCGTGGTGTTCGGTCTGATGATCGCCGTCATCGCCTGCGGCTGGGGTCTCACCACCCGCGGTGGGCCCAAGGAGGTGGGCGCCAGCACCACCGGCGCCGTGGTCATGATTCTCGTCAGCGTCGCCCTGGTGGACGTGCTGCTCACCCAGTTGCTCTTCGGCCAATGACCACCACCCCCGCTTCGCCCCCCCCCTCGCCCGCCGACACGGCTGCGGATGAGGTGGTGGTGCTCCGCCCCCGCTTCTGGGTGCCGCTCGGCCTGCTGCTGCTGGCGGGCGCCTGCCTGGGGCTGCGCCCCCTCTGGGGTGGTGCCATCTGGCTGGCCCTGGGAACGGCCGTGATGGGGCTGTTCCTGCTGCTGCAGACGGCCCTGCTGCGGTTGCGCTTCGCGCCGGAGGCCCTGCTGGTGGCCCGCCGCGACACCGTGATCCGCCGCTTTCCCTACGACGCCTGGATCGGCTGGCGGGTCTGGTGGCCAGCCCTGCCGGTGCTGTTCTATTTCCGGGAGGAGAACAGCATCCACCTGTTACCGATGCTGTTCGATGCCACGGCGCTGCGGGAGCAGCTGGAGCACCGCCTGCCGCCCACCACCCCCGCCCCCCGCAACCCCACCTGAGTCCCCCGCTGCCTTGCTTGCCTGCCTGCCATGAGCGACCGACCCGAACCAGCCGCCCCCGAGCCCGCCGACACCACCCCCCAGGACCCCGACACCGGTGCTGTCGGGCTGCTTGACCTGGCCCTGACGGAGCTGCGGCAGCGCCGCGAGGAACTCCTGGGGGACATCGCCCAGCTGGAGGCCCGCCGGGAGCAGATCAACCGGGAGATCGCCGGCAGCTTCGCCGGCCAGTCGGATGGCATCGCCCGGCGGCTCAAGGGCTTCCAGGAGTACCTGGTGGGGGCCCTGCAGGATCTGGCCGCAGCGGCCGAGCAGATGGAGCTGGTGGTCCAGCCTCTGGTGGTGCAGCCCTCCCCCCTCGATCAGGCCACGGGCAGCCTGGAGACCGGTGTCGCCCGGGAGCCCGCCGTCGCCCCCGCCGCCGCCGGCCTGTTCAGCGACGATGCAGACCTGATCCGGGAACGGTTGGAGCAGTTCGGCGGCCAGCCCGATTTCTACGCCGATCCCTGGAAGCTGCGCCGCACCCTGGAGCCGTCAGCCGCCACCAGGTTGGAGGACTGGTTCCTCTCCCAGGGGGGGCGGGGCGCCCAGGCCAGCGGCGGCAGCCGCAGCCGCAACGCCCTGGCGGCGGCGGCGGCGATCGCGATCCTCGGGGAGCTCTACGGCGAGCGCTTCCAGACCCTGGTCCTGGCCAGCCAACCGGAGCGGCTGGGGGAATGGCGACGGGGACTGCAGGACTGCCTGGGGCTGAGCCGCGACGACTTCGGCCCCGCCAGCGGCATCGTGCTGTTCGAGCGGCCCGACGCCCTGATCGAGCGGGCCGACCGGCTCGAAGAGCGGGGCGAGCTGCCCTTCATCGTCATCGATGCGGCGGAGCAGGTGATCGAGATCCCCATCCTGCAGTTCCCCCTGTGGCTGGCCTTCGCGGCCGGTCCCGGTGAGATCGACGCCGAAGCCGATCTCTACTGACCCTCCCTTCCTTCTCCCATGGCCTTCCTTCCCGATCTGCTGCTGCTGCCGGCGGGCTACCTGCTGGGCTCGATTCCCTTCGGCTGGCTGGCGGGCCGCTGGCTCGCCGGCATCGACCTGCGCCAGGAGGGCTCTGGCTCCACCGGTGCCACCAACGTGCTGCGGGTGCTGGGCAAAGGTCCGGCACTGGCGGTGTTTCTTCTCGATGTGCTCAAGGGCACCGTGGCCGTGCTGCTGGCCAAGGCGGTGCTGCAACCCCTCGGGGAGTTCAGCACCGCCAGCGACTGGGGGGTGGTGGCGGCGGGCCTGGCGGCCCTGGCGGGCCACATCTGGCCGGTGTGGCTGGGCTGGAAAGGCGGCAAGGCGGTGGCCACCGGCCTGGGGATGCTGCTGGGCCTGACCTGGCCGGTGGGACTGGCCTGTTTCGGCATTTTCCTCACCACCTTGAGCCTCAGCCGGATCGTGTCGCTCTCCAGCGTGGTGGCGGCCCTGTCCCTGCCGTTGCTGATGCTGGGCTCCTTCGGCGACTCCGGCCTGCGGCCGGCCTACCTGAGCCTGGCCCTGCTCACCACGGCGCTGGTGCTCTGGCGGCACCGCAGCAACCTGCAGCGGCTGATGGCCGGCACCGAACCAAAGCTGGGGGCCGGCCGCAGCTGAACGGGCTGGTTTGCGGCGCCGCCCTTAGGGCGCTCAGGCCAGCTGGCGGCTGCGCTCCGCTGCGGCCAGAACAGCTTCGATCAGGGCCGAACGCAGGCCGGCCCGCTCCAGCTCCCGCAGACCGGCGGCCGTGGTGCCGGCGGGGCTGGTCACCATGTCCTTGAGCTCGCCGGGGTGCAGCTCCTGGCCCTGCAGCAGGGCCGCGGTCCCCGCCATCGTGCGGTGGGCCAGGTGGCTGGCCAGGGGCCGGGGCAGGCCCGCCGCCACGGCCCCATCGGCCATGGATTCGGCCACCAGGGCCAGGAAGGCCGGGCCGGAGGACGTGAGGGCCAGGAAGGGGTCGAGCTGGTGCTCGGGCAGCTCGTGCACCTCCCCCACCTGGGCGAACAGCTGGCGCACCTCCTCGCGCCGGCCCTCGCCGACGCCCTCTCCCCAGCTCAGGCCCGTGAGGCCGGACCTCACCAGGGCCGGGGTGTTGGGAACGGCCCGCACGCAGGCCCGCCCGGGGAAGAGGGTCTGAAGCCGCCGCAGCGGCACCCCAGCCAGCACGGAAATCAGCAGGGGCTCTTGGCCGGGTGCGGCCACCTCGCTCGTCGCCTGCACAGCCGCCAGGGCCGCCGCCGCTGCCGGGGCCACCGCTTCGATCTGCTGGGGTTTGACCGCCAGCAGCACCACCGGAGCCGACCAGGCCTGGGCCACGTCAGTGGAGACCTGGACGCCGAGTTCGCCTGCCAGCCTCAGGGCGGAGGCCTCGGTGGACACCGCTGCCCGCACATCGGAGCTGTCGACCAGACCGCTGTCCAGCAGAGGAAGGAGCAGGGCTCGGGCCATCCGGCCCAGGCCCACCACCCCGAAGGTCTCAGACCATGGCATCCGAACGGCCCCAGGCGGGGCTGGGAGCGGCGTCCTGCTGGTCGTCGACAGGGCCGGTGCGCCCGGAGACCACGGTGGGGGAGGCCGCATCCTCACCACCGGCGGTGGTGACCGTGACGCAGCTGGGGGCGAACAGGAAGATGCTTTCGCCCACCCGTTCCTGGTGACCGTCGATGGCGAAGGTGCCACCGGCCACGAAATCAACCGCGCGCTGGGCCTGATCCGGCTCCATCATCGTGAGATTGAGGATGACGGTCTTGCGCTCCCTCAGGGCCTGAATCGCCCGGGGCATTTCGTCGAAGCTGCGCGGTTCCATCAGGCACACCTCGGCCACCGCACTGGTGATCCCAGGCATGCCGATGACGTTGGTTCCGGCAAAGGGATCGTCGGTGGAGAAATCCGTGCTCAGAGCCAGGGCTCCGGGGTTTCTGATGGCCGTGGAAGCGCCGCTGGTGCTGGTGGTGGTGTCACCGGGGTCGTAGTCGAGTTCGTCGTCGAAGTCGCCATCGAGATAGTCGTCACCGGAGACGACGGCACGCAGGCGGGAGAACAACGACACGGAGTCGACCTCGGGAAGGATGCTTGGCCTTGAATAGCGTCCCACATCCGTGCCGGCAAGATCCGAACGCGCTTTCAAGGCTGGATTGGCCGACTTCCGAACAGAACACTGCCGAGGCGCACCCAGGTGCTGCCGGCCGTCACAGCCTCGCGCCAGTCGCCGCTCATCCCCATCGAGCAGTCGTGGAGCCCCAGGTCATCGGCCAGCGCGCGGCAGTCCCGGAACAGCTCCAGGCGGGCCCCAGGGGTGAGTCCGAACGGGGCGATGGTCATCAGTCCGAGACAGCGCAGGGGCTGCAGGCGCCCCAGGTCGACCCCCAGGGCGCGCACCTCGGCGGGATCGAAACCGGTCTTGGCCGGGTCGGGGCGGAACTTCACCTGCAGCAGGATCCCCGGCGCCAACCCTTCCTCGGCGGCGATCCGCTGCAGCCGCCAGGCCAGCTCCAGGCTGTCGACGGAATGGATCGTGCCGAAGCGGCGCAGCACGGCCCGGGCCTTGTTGGCCTGCAGCCGGCCGATGAAATGCCAGTCAAGATCGGGCAGGTCGGCCAGGGCCTCCTGCTTGGCGATGGCCTCCTGCAACCGGCTCTCCCCGAAGCTTCGCTGACCCAGGGCCGCCGCCTGGCGCACCTGCTCGGCCGGATGCCCCTTGGACACCGCCAGCAGCCGGGTGGAGGCAGGCAGCGCCGCCCGGAAGGCCTGCAGTCTCTGCTCCAGGCTGGAGTCAACCCATTCGGCCGCCTCCGGCGACGCCTCCGCCATCAGATGAAGGTCTGGTCGAAGAGCTGTCGCCAGCGGGCCTGGACTTCGGGACCGTCGCGGCGGCAGCGGGCCAGGTTCTGCTCGGCGAAGTGGCGGGCGTCCATCAGGGGGATCACCTCGAAATGGGCCCCCCGCTCCTGGAGGGTCACCAGGAAGAAGATGCGCTGGGCGTAGAGGGTGGCATAAAGGTCGCGGCTCTCGGCCACCGGCGCTACCCGATAGAGCATCCCGAAGGTGGGGTGATTCAGATAGCGCTCGGTGCTCACGTCTCCCTGCTGGCTGGGGCCATTAAAGGGCACCGACTTTCCAGCGCAGCGCCAGCAGCAGCACCAGGGCCAGCGCCGCCGCCAGGCTGGCACCGGTGGGTGTGGCCGCGGGCTGGTGCAGGCGGTCGGGAGGGAGCCACATCCCGCCGCGCGCCATCAGGGCCTCGGCCCCCTGCTCGGAGCGCAGCAGCACGTTGGCCAGCAGCCGCTCCCCCACCGCCAGCACCAGTCCGAGGCTGGCCTTCCAGCCCAGCCGGCGCAGATTCACCGCCCGGGTGGCGATCGAGCGCAGCAGGTTCTGCAGCTCCTCCTGCACCAGTGGCAAAAAGCGCAGGGACAACAGCAGGGTGAAGCCCAGGCGCTCCACGGGCCAGCCCAGCGCCTTGAGGGGAGCCAACCACCAGGCGATGGTCCAGACCAGCTCCTCGGGCGGGGTGGAAAGCAGCAGCAGATTGGCGCTGTGGATGACGGTGAACAGCAGGGTGGCGCCGTTGATGCCGAGTTCGGCGGAGCGGCGGGTCACCACCAGGGGGCCCAGCTCCAGGGGACCGGCCATCACCGGACCCCAGCGCACCAACTCCCAGGACAGGCCGGCCCGCGTCGGGGGCGGGGCACCGGGAGGGCCCGGGACAAGACGCAACTCGCCGGGGGGACGCTGGAGGCTGGCCGGCGCCCCACCGGCGGCCGGCAACAGGGCACTCAGCAGCCCCACCAGCAGCGCCAGAGCGATCAGCAGCGGCAGGCTCTGCCGCCAGAGGCGCCAGGGCAGGCCGCTGACGGCGGTGATCAGCAACAGCAGGCCCACCAAGGCCAGGCGCCAGAGCGGACCGGCCAGGATCGGCGTGACCAGGAACGCCACCGTCCAGACCAGCTTCACGCGCGGGTCGAGCCGCTTCAGCCAGCTGCCGCGGCCGTCGCCGCCCTCGCCGTCATCGACGTACTGACCGATCGGCAGCTGCCGCAACCAGTCCATTCAGGCCAGGCCCCCCAGCATCGACGTCAGCCGCCCCGGCTCTGCTGGCGGGCCTGCTCCTTCTCGGCGTCCCGCTGCTGCTTGCCGCGCCAGAACAGCCGCACCGGCGATCCCTCGAAGCCCAGGGCCTCGCGGATCTGGCGCTCGACATAGCGGCGGTAGGTGTCGCCGAACAGCTTGGGATCGTTGACGAACAGGGTGAAGCTGGGGGGGCGTGTCGCCACCTGGGTGCCGTAGTAAAGCCGGCCCTGGCGGCCACCGCGGGTGGTGGGCGGCGATCGCCAGCGCAGGGCCTCCTGCAGCACCTCGTTCACCACCGAGGTGCTCACCCGGCGGCGGTGCTGCTCCACCGCCACGGCGGCGATGGCGAAGATGCTCTCCACCCGCTGGCCGGTGAGGGCGGAGGTGAACAGCATCGGCGCCCAGTCAAGGAAGTAGAGCTTGGCGCGCAGCTCCTTCTCCATGGCGCTCATGGTGTGGCTGTCCTTCTCGATCAGGTCCCACTTGTTGACGACCACCGCACAGGCGCGGCCGTCCTCCTCGATGCGGCCCGCCAGGCGTTGGTCCTGCTCGGTGACGCCGTCGAGGGCATCGATCACCAGCACGCAGACATCACTGCGCTCGATCGCCTTGAAGCTGCGGGTGATGCCGAAGTACTCCGGGCCGTAGTCGACGCTGCGGCGGCGGCGGATGCCGGCGGTGTCCAGCAGCTTCCAGGTGAGCCCCTCCCGTTCCAGGGTGGTGTCGATGGTGTCGCGGGTGGTGCCGCGGATCGGGCTGACGATGGCCCGGTTCTCGCCGCAGATGGCATTGAGCAGGCTCGACTTGCCCACGTTGGGGCGGCCGATGATCGCCAGCTGGATCGGCTCGGGCCCTTCCGTCTCGGTGGTGGCCGGCAGGAAGCTGATCACCCGGTCGAGCAGGTCGCCGGTGCCGGCACCGTGGATGGCGGAAATCGGGTGGGGCTCGCCCAGGCCCAGGCCCCAGAAGTCGGCCGCCATGGCCAGGCCCTGGTCGGGGGATTCGCACTTGTTCACCCCCAGCAGCACCGGCACCGACTGGCCCCGCAGCCACTCGGCGATGGATTCGTCGGCGGCGGTGACGCCCTGCTGGCCGTCCACGATCACCACGGCCACCGAGGCCTCGGCCAGGGCCAGGTTGGCCTGCTCCCGGATCTCGGGCAGGAATTCGCTGTCGTCGTCGAACACCAGGCCGCCGGTGTCCACCACCCGGAAGGTGCGGTCACCCCAGAACCCCTCCTGGTAGGTGCGGTCCCGGGTCACACCGGGCTGGTCGTGAACGATGGCCTCACGGCTGCTGCAGAGCCTGTTGACCAGGGTGGACTTGCCCACGTTGGGGCGTCCGATCACGGCGACGACGGGGAGCGCCAATCTGACTTATTCCTTACGACGGATGCGTTACGAAGACCCTACAGAGGGACCGTCGGCTCAACCCACCGGCAGATCCCCAGGGTGGCCGGCCACCGGATCGCTGGGCGGGTCCAGGAGCGGCGGCAGGGGGCCTTCCTCGGGCATGGATTCGCCCCGCTCAGCCAGGTGGGCCAGCAACCAGTTGACCGCCGTGGCCCGCCGGGTGCGGCGGGGGTAGAGGCCACCGATGCGATAGCCGGCGAAGCCCAGCTGCTGCTTGAGCAGCTGCTTGTGCTCGGGGGGGATCGAGCGGGTGAGCCGCACGCTCGCGGGCCGCTCGGCGATCAGCTCCGGCGCCTCGGGGAAGGCCTCGGCCCAGGCCGGCGGGGTGTCGGGCCCGGCCTGCCAGCGGCCCTCGGCGGCGGGGCGATAGCCCAGCCGCTCCCAGATCAGCCGGCACACGAACCGATCGCTGGTGCGGTCCTCCAGCACCGCCTCCAGCAGGGCGCGGCTGAGCGGAAACGGCCCCTGGGCGGCATCGGGCTCCGGGGCGGCAGGGGCGGCAGCGTCCAAGCGGCGTTGAGCATCCGAGACTGACCCCAGCATGCCCAGTCCCGCCCCCCACCCCTGCCCCACCGGCCCCCTCCGCCTGGAAGGCAACGGCACCGACAGGCTGCTCACCTGCCGGGTGCTGCAGTCGCCCCTGGCGGGGGTGAGCGACGGCATCTTCCGCGCCCTGGTGCGCCGCTGGGCCCCGGAGGCTCTCCTGTTCACGGAGATGGTCAATGCCACGGCCCTGGAGCTGGGCCACGGCGGCGCCAAGATGGCCGCCCTCGACCAGGATCCCGGCCCCGTCGGAGTGCAGCTGTTCGACCACCGGCCCGACGCCATGGCCGAGGCGGCCCGCCGGGCCGAGGCCGCCGGAGCCTGGCTGATCGACATCAACATGGGCTGTCCGGTGCGCAAGATCGCCCGCAAGGGGGGCGGCAGCGGCCTTCTGCGCCAGCCCGACCTGGCCCTGCGGATCGTCGCGGCGGTGGCGGCGGCGGTGCGGGTGCCGGTGACGGTGAAGACAAGGCTGGGCTGGTGCGGGGCCAGTGCCGATCCGGTGGGCTTCGCCCTAGCCCTGCAGGACGCCGGCGCCCGCGCCCTGACCCTGCACGGCCGCACCCGGGAGCAGGGCTTCACCGGCCGGGCCGACTGGGGGGCGATCGGGCGGGTGAAGGCGGCGCTGCGGATTCCGCTGATCGCCAACGGCGACATCACGAGCCCGGAGGAGGCCTTGCGCTGCCTGACCATCACCGGCGCCGACGGGGTGATGGTCGGTCGGGGCAGCCTGGGGCACCCCTGGCTGGTGGGGCGCATCGCCGCGGCCCTCGCCGGCCGGCCCCTGCCCCCCGAGCCGGACAGCCGCGCCCGGATCGCCCTGGCCAGGGAGCACCTGGAGGCGCTGGTGGCCGCCCGCGGCGATCAGGGGCTGCTGATCGCCCGCAAGCACCTGGGCTGGACCTGCCAGGGGTTCGCCGGCGCGGCCCGGCTGCGCCGGGAGCTGATGGTCGCCCCCAGCCTGGAGAGTGCCCTGGAGCTGCTGCACCGGGCGGAGGCGGAGCTGGAGATCACTGACCCAGGGCCATGCCCAGCAGGTCCCGGCTGCCGCTGATGGCCTGCACCGCCAGCAGCAGGGCGGTGAGGAAGGCGGCGCTGACATGCAGCCGCCGCATGCGAGGGGAGCGCAGGGTCTCGGGGGCGGCCGCCATGGCGAACAGCAGCAGGCCACACAGCAGCACCCCGCTCCAGTAATGGGACCCCCACACGCCCCCGTCAAAGGGACTGCGGCCCAGATGCCAGAGAGAGGGCTGGGCTCCCAGGGTCAGCAGCCCCAGCCAGCAGATCAGGGCGAAACCGGCCCGCAGCCGGGCGCCCTTGACCCGCCACAGGGCCAGGCAGCTCACCAGGCATCCCAGGCCGGCCAGCAGCAGCGCCGCACCCGATCCCATACTGCCGGCGGCGTCACCCCTGGCGTAGGTGGCCGCCATGGCGATCAGCACGGCCACCACCACACCCAAGGTCACCCAGCGGCCATGGTCGGTGTGCTCCACCCCCACCGTCGGCGGCAGGGGGTTGATGTCGAGGCGCCGTTCCCGCGCCAGGATCCCCAGCCGGATGGTCGCTCCCACCACCGGATAGACGAAGAGGATGATCACCACCGGGTGCAGCAGGGCGAACCAGTCGGTGGCGGTCATGCCGTTGGCTGTCATCCCAAAGGTGGGCATCGGCAAGGGCAGGGCACAACGCGAACGGTCATGGAAGCACCGCCGGCCACCCCTGCCTTACCAGCAGCAGGGAGAAGTAGGGGACCGCGTTGGCGGGCACCTCGGAGGCCGGACAGAGCTGCTGGTCAGGCCAGCCCACCCGCTGGGCAAACAACGCGTCCGCCAGCAGCCCCCGCTCGGCCAGCAGGAGCCGCACCCAGGGCCAGCGGCCCCCCAGCTTGAGCAGGGCCAGCACCCAGCCCCCGGCCGCCGCCTGGGCCAGCAGCTCCTCCAGCTCCTGGGGCTGCTCCGGGGTGGGTCGGATCAGGAGGCCCTCCTGCTGCAGCGCCAGGGGCCAGGCCCCGGCGGCCGCGGCCGCGGCCACGGCGCTGATGCCCGGAATCAGGCGGACGGGGAGGCCGGGATGGCGCTGCCGCAGGGCCAGCAACACGTAGCTGCTGCTGGCGAACAGCGACACATCGCCCTCGCAGAGCAGCACCACCGCCCGCCCGCCGGCCACCTCCGCGGCCAGCCGGTCGGCGGCGGCATGCCAGGCCTGCCGGCGGGGCTCGGCCGCCGCCACCATCGGGAACACCAAAGGCAGCCGCCGCTGGCCGGACGCGATCCAGGGTTGGGCCACGCTGGCCGCCATCCCCACGGCCCCTTCGCGGGCAACCGGGTAGGCCACGGTATGGGCGGATTCGATGGCGCGCACCGCGGCAACGGTGAGCAGGTTCGGATCACCGGGACCCACCCCCACCAGGGTGAGGCCGGCGCTGGCTGCAGGGTCGGCGATGGGGCTGAGGTCCGCGTCGGGCCTTTCTAGGCTGCAGCTTCCCTGAACGCCCCGGAGCGCTCCGATGACCCACCTGGTGATCCGCTCCGCCACAGGCGGCGGCCCCGACGTTCCCCTTGTGCAGAGCAGCGACGGCGCGGTGATCGCCCGCGAACTGGCGGCCCGGGGCGTGCGCTTCGAGCGCTGGGCCACACCGGTGGCCCTGACGGCTGACGCCGACCAGGCGGCGATCCTGGCCGCCTACGCCGCTGAGATCGCCCGTGTCCAGGCCGACGGGGGGTACCGGACGGTGGATGCCATCCGCCTCGGCCCCGATCACCCGGAGCGGGAGGCCCTGCGGGCGAAGTTCCTCTCCGAGCACACCCACGCCGAGGACGAGGTGCGCTTCTTCGTCGAGGGCCACGGCCTGTTCTGTCTGCACATCGCCGGCGAGGTGGTGCAGGTGGTGTGCGAGCAGGGTGACTGGATCGGCGTGCCCGCCGGCACCCGCCACTGGTTCGACACCGGCGAGCGCCCCAGCTTCTGCGCCCTGCGCTTCTTCAACAACAGCGAGGGCTGGGTGGCCACCTTCACCGGCGACCCGATCGCGACGCGCTTCCCGCTGCTGGAGCAGGTGCTCGCCGCGGCGGCCTGAAAGTCCGGCTCAGCTGTGCATGCGCGGCTGGGGATGGAGGTTGGCGAGGATGACCGCCTCCTGCTGGGCCAGGGCCGCGAGGCGTTCGGCCACCACCGGCCGGGGCCAGCGCCGTTCGCACAGCACCCAGTAGAGGCCGAAATGGCGGGCCTCACTGGCCAGCAGGTCGGCGTAGAGCTCCCGCAGCTCCGGGTCGGGGCTGTGGGCGGCCAGCAGGGCCATGCGCTCATGGCTGCGGGCCTCGATCAGGCCCGCCACCAGGAAGCTGTCGAGCATCCGCTCCGGCTCATTGCGCCGCACCAGGGCAGCCAGGGTGGCGCCGTAGGGCGGGGCGGCCAGGGCCCGCAGGCCGAGGCCCTGGCGCTCCAGCAGGGCCTGCACCCGCTCGAAGTGTTCCAGCTCCTCCCGGGCCAGGGGGCTGAGCACCGCAGCCAGCTCCCCATCGGAGGGGTAGCGGAACATCAGCTGCAGGGCGGCGCCGGCCGCCTTGCGCTCGCAGTGGGCGTGGTCGATCAGCAGCAGCTCGGGGTGGGCCAGGGCCTGCTCCAGCCAGGCGGCGCTGCTGGGGGCGGCCAGCCATTTCACCCGGGCGGCCGCCACGGGCAGGGAGGCGCCGCTCATGCCGAAGCCCGCAGATGGGCCACCAGGCCCTCCAAGGCGAGGCGGTAGCTGGTGGGGCCGAAGCCGCAGATGACCCCCAGGGCCCGGTCGGCCAGCAGGGAGCGGTGCCGGAAGCGCTCGCGGGCGTGGGTGTTGCTCAGGTGCACCTCCACGAACGGCAAGGCCACGGCCAGCAGGGCATCGCGGATCGCCACCGAGGTGTGGGTGTAGGCGGCGGCGTTGATCAGGATCCCGTCACTGGCCGGGCTCCCGGCCTGCCCTCCCGCCTGCTGGATGCGGTCGACCAGGGCCCCCTCATGGTTGCTCTGGAAGCAGGTCAGCTCCACCCCCAGCTCGATGGCCTGCTGCTCCAGGGCCGCATCGATGGCCGCAAGGGTGCTGCTGCCATAGAGGCCGGGCTCCCGCTGGCCGAGCAGGTTGAGGTTGGGGCCGTGGAGCACGAGCAGGCGCATGGGGGGTGGAAGGTCGGCTGGTAAGTTCTGAAGGTGTGGTTCGGGTCGGTGCCCGAGTGGTTAATGGGGGCGGACTGTAAATCCGCTGGCTCTGCCTACGTTGGTTCAAATCCAACCCGGCCCACCTTTCCACATGCCCTTGTAGCTCAGTGGTAGAGCACTCCCTTGGTAAGGGAGAGGTCACGAGTTCAAATCTCGTCAAGGGCTTCCAATCCCGTCCTCCCCTCCAGCAGCGGCAGGGGAAGACTCCCTTACCCAGAGAAGACGCTGGGGCATGGGCGCCCATCGGGATCTTGGGGCCTGAGAACCGACAGGTAGCCTGTCTTCGCTTCTGGGGTCGTTGAACACGCATGTCGCCCCGAGCGCATCGGATCGCTGCGTCGCTCTCCGCTGGGTTGACCGTCGGGATCCTGACGATCCTGACCCAGGCCTCCTTCGCAACGCTGCTCTACAAGGGTCCCCTGGAGCCCTCGATGGGCCTGGGATTCCTGATGACCCTGACCGGCGCGGTCGTGATCGGGCTCGTCCTCACCTTGACCGGATCGTTTCCGGGAACCGTGGGCCGGCCCCATGAGTTGCCGATCGTCATCCTGGCGCTGCTGAGCACCCGCCTGGTCGGCCAGCTGCCGACCACCCATCCCCAGGCCGATCCCTTCGCCACCGTGCTGGTGATGATCGCCGGCACCACGTTTCTGTTCGGCCTGCTGTCGCTGCTGATGGGAATGGGCCGGGCCGGCAATCTGTTCCGCTTTCTGCCCTATCCCGTCCTGGGGGGCTTCGTGGCAGGCAGTGGCATGCTGCTCGCCAAGGGCGGCTTCAGCGTGATGCTCTCCAGCGGGGGAGGGGGCTTCGATCTGCCTCTGCTGCTGCAGGCCTCCTCCCTGCACCTGTGGCTGCCTGGAGCGACCTTCGGCCTGGCGATGTTTCTGGCCACCCGGATCTGGCGCTCCTGGCTGACGATCCCGGCCTTCCTGGTGATCGGTCTGATGGTCTTCCACGGCGCCCTGGCCCTCTCCGGCACCGAGCTCGCCCAGGCGCGGGAGGCCGGCCTCCTCCCTGCCCGGGAACTGGCCCTGTCCCCCCGGGAACTGGCGGCCGGCTGGCCCGATCTTCACCGCATCGGCTGGGGCAGCCTGGCCCGGATGATTCCCGACATGCTGTCGGTGGCCTTCATCGCCAGCCTGGGCACCCTGATGAATGCCAGTGCCATCGAAGCGACGATCGGCAAGGAACTCGACTTCAACCGCGATCTCAAGGCCGTCGGCCTGGCGAACCTGCTGGCCGCCTGCGTGGGCAGTCCGGCAGGCTTCCACTCCCTGAGCGCCACGGCCCTGCCCCATCACATGGGGGTGCGGGGCCGTTCCACCGGGTTGATCTCCTCCATGCTCTGCCTGGCGGCCCTGGTGGGCGGGCAGGGACTGGTGAATCAGATCCCCTATGCGATCACCGGGGGGCTGCTGCTGTTCCTGGGGCTTTCCCTGCTGGGCAACTGGCTGGTGGATCAGAGAGTGTTTCTCTCGGGCATGGAATATTCCATCCTGCTGGCCATCCTGCTGGTGATGCTGGCGGCTGGATGGATGGCGGCAATCATCTTCGGGCTGATTCTGGCGGTGGCCCTGTTCACCTTCGACTACAGCCGCATCTCCGCCATCCGGTTGATGCTGACGGGGCGCACCAGACGCAGCAACGTCGATCGTGACGATGCCAAAACCAAAGTGCTGGAGTGCTACGGCGATTCGATCCTGATCCTCTGTCTCCAGGGGCACCTGTTCTTCGGCACCGCCCATGGTCTGCTGCGGACCATCGGCCGCCACCTCGAATCCCGGGACCATACGAATCCCCACTGGGTCCTGATCGACATGAAGCGGGGCAGCGGCATCGATGCCTCAGCCATCAACACCTTCAGCCGCATCAAGCAACTCTGCGATTCCTACAGTGTGGAACTCATTCTGACAGCGCCCAGCCAGCAGATTCTCCACTCCCTGAAAAAGGCGAAGGTGCTCGAGGGAGGGATCGAAGGGATCGACTGGTTCCAGGATCTCGACCATGGCCTGGAGTATTGCGAGAATGAATTACTGACCTTCCATGCCCATACGCTGCCCCAGGAGCACCATGGAATCGATTCGCTTCTTGAAGCCTTCACCCCGGCCGAAGAAGCAGCCCGTGAACGGCTTATCGGTTATCTGAGTCACCAGGAATGGCCGCCGGGATCCATCATCATCGAGCAGGGATCTCCGCCCGTTGGCCTGCATTTCATCCTCTCTGGACGTGTGAGCGTGGAACGCCGGAACAGACCGGAGGATCCTCCGATCCGCCTGCGCACCATGGATCCAGGAACCTGCGTCGGCGAGATCAGTTTTTATCTCCGCCGGGAAACATCGGCCTCCGTGATCGCCCAGACCGTCGTCTGTTCCCTCTCCCTGGCTATCGCCGACCTTGCCGAACTGGAAGATCAGGATCCCAGCGCCGCGATCCTGCTGCACAAGATCGTCGCCAGGCGGCTGGGGGAAAGGCTGATCTTCACCAACGAACTGGCCTTCAACCTGTCCAATTGAAGGCAAACGCGAAGCGCGAATCGGTTCCGTTGCGACGCCCCAGCTCACGGCGGCCCGGCCGTGTCGTGGAGAATGGCCGACTCCCGAATCGCTGATCGCCTCCTTGCCCCCCCTTGCCCTCAGCGTCCCAGCGCTCCTGTCCCCCGCGCTGATCACCAAGTCGTCCCTGTTCGGCATCGGCATCGCCTTCAGCCCCCTTCACATCGCCGTGGTCACCCTGCTGCTGCTGGGCCGGTCCCCTCTGCAGCGGGCGATGGCCTACGTGGCGGGCTGGGCGGCGGCCAATGCCCTGGCCATCGTGGTGTTGATGGTGCTGGGAGAAGCCTTCTCCATCAGCCTCAGCCACGGCGAGCGGGAGCAGGTGCTGATCGACCTGCTCGGTGCCGGCGCCCTCGTGGGCCTGGGGCTGTACCAGCTCACCCCCCAGGCCAACCTCGGCGAGGAGGGCATGGCCCTGCGGCTGATGAACCAGCTGCCCGATTTCAGCACGCTCACCCTGGTGTTGATCGGCGCCACCAGTGCCCTGCTCACCCCGGAGAACCTGGTCTTCTATCTCAAAGAGGCCGGCCTGCTGCTGCTCAACGACCCCGGCCTCACCGCCGACGCCGAGGTGACGGGGCTCTTCACCCTGATGGCCAGCTCCCTGCTGCTGCTGCCTCCCCTGGCCTGGCTGGTGAGCGGCGGGGCGATCCGCGAGCCGATCACCCGTCTGGAGGACTGGCTGCAGCACAAGGCCGAGTGGCTGGTGGGGGTGCTGGCCCTGGTGCTCGGGGCCTACCTGCTCGTCGAGGGATTGCATGGTCTGAACCTGATGACGATGGCCGGCTGAGCGGCGGCGGCCATTAGCGTCAAAGACCCCGTTCTTCGGAATCCCGTTGTTGTCCGCCGTGCGCCGGACCTGCCTGGCGATCGGCCTAGCCGCTGCACTGGTCTCCTGCGCGGCCCCCCTCCGGGCCACCACGGTCTGCGTTCTCACCCCCAGGCTCGCCGCCAACGCCAAGGGGGAGGCGGTGGCGGCGGTGGCCATCGCCTCCCCCACGATCCTCAGCACCGAACCCCTGGACGAGGTCAGGATCGAACGGGAGGGCGAGGTGCTGTGGCAGCGCCGTGCCTTGCCCGGGGAACCCATTGAGGGCCCGATCCCCTGGCCCCTGGCCCCCATGCGTCCGGGTCAGCGGCTGGTGCTGATGCTGCGGCCCCAGGGCGTTCAGGCCGACGACTACGCCGTCATCGTGTTGGAGGGGGATCCGGCGAGCCGGATGGAGAGGGCCCAGAAGGAACTGGCCAGCCTGGGCAGGGATCCGATCGCCTGGTGGGCCGCGATCCAGCAGGCGCTCGACCGTGACGACATCAGCCTGGGACTGGCCCTGCTCTATGCCTTCGACGGGCCCGGCTCCCCCAGGATCGACAACCTCAGGCGGGCGGTGTTCCAGGCCGGCTGCGGCGGTGCCTGAGTAGCCCCGGGCCCGCCGGTAGCGGCCTTTGCCACCCTGGGGGGAAAGGCCCCAGCCATGACCACGCCGGCCACCCCCACCAACCCAGACACAAACCCAGAGCCCAGCCCCTCGCTCCTGCCGCTGCCTGTGGCCACCATGCGGCAGCTGGTGGAGGGGGGCGACACCCGTCCCCTGGCCTGGCGGCTGGAGCAGCTCCAGCGCCTCGATCGCCTGCTGAGCACGGCGGACCAGCGGATGGTGGAGGCCCTCGCCAGCGACCTGGGTCGGCCCGAGGTGGAGGCCAGTTTCGAGCTGGGGGCCCTGCGCCAGGAGTTGCGCCACACCCGGCGCCACCTGGCCGGCTGGATGCGTCCCCGCCGCCGCTCGCTGCCGCCATGGGCCTGGCCGGGCCAGGGAACGGTGCGGGCCGAGCCCCTGGGCTGCGTTCTGATCATCGGCGCCTGGAACTACCCCTTCGACCTCTGCCTCCACCCCCTGCTCCATGCCCTGGCCGCCGGCAACACGGCCGTGCTCAAACCCTCCGAACAAAGCCCGGCCTCGGCGGCCCTGCTGGCCGAGCTGCTGGCCAGCCACTTCCCGCCCGAGGTGGTCCAGGTGGTCTGCGGCGACGGGGCGGTGGCCAGCCGGTTGCTGAAGCAGGAATGCTTCGACCACATCTTCTATACCGGCGGCGAGCGGGTGGGGCGGCTGGTGCTGGCAGCGGCCGTCCCCCATCTCACCCCCGTCACCCTGGAGCTGGGGGGCCGGAATCCGGCGATCGTGCTGGAGGACGCGAATCCGGCCACCACGGCCCGACGGCTGCTGTGGGGACGCTGTCTCAACGCCGGCCAGACCTGCCTGGCCCCCAACCACGTGCTGGTGCTGCCAGGGGTGCGGGACGCCCTGGTGGCGGCGTTCGCCGAGCAGGCACGCGCGCTCTATGGCCCCGATCCCCTGGCCAGCCCTGACCTGGGTCAGCTCGTCGGCGCCGGGCGCTTCGGGCGCCTCGAAGGGCTCCTGGCCCAGGCCCGGGAACGGGGTCAGGTGCTGCTGGGTGGACGTTGCGATCCCGCACAGCGGAGGATCGAACCCACCCTGGTGGCGGTGAACGAGCCCCTCTCCGACCCACTGATGCAGGAGGAGCTGTTCGCCCCGATCCTGCCGCTGCTGTCGGTGGGCAACCTGGAGGAGGCCCTGGCCCTGGTGCGCCGGAGCCCCAAGCCCCTGGCGCTCTACCTCTTCGGCGGCGGCGAGTTGGCGAGGGAACGGGTACTGGCGGGCACCAGTTCCGGCAGCGTCGTGGTCAACGACGTGGTGGTCCAGGGGGGCATGGCCAGCCTGCCCTTCGGCGGCATCGGCGCCAGCGGAATGGGGGCTTATCACGGAGAAGCCGGCTTCCTCACCTTCTCCCATCAGCGCGCCCTGCTCAGCCGGCCGTTGTGGCCCGATCCCCCGGTCCGCTTCCCCCCCTATGCCGGCAAGCTCGGCCTGATCCGGCGCCTGATGGGCTGAGGGCCGGCACCCAGGAATCGGCGGGGGGGGGCTGGGCGGGCCGGGAGTTGGACCTTAACGTGCGCGGAGCTATCCCTAGTGCCCATGCGCCGCCCCCTCTTCGCCTTGGCTCTAGCCATGGTGTTGCCGCTCCCGGCTCTGGCTGCCCAGGTCACCGTCAAGCCCGGCGAAACCCTCTCCGACATCGCCGCCCGCCACAGGGTGAGCATGTCCACCCTGATGAAAGTGAACAGGATCAGTGATCCCAATCTGGTCGAAGCGGGCCGCACCCTGACCCTGCCCGGCGACGCCATTCGTCCCCGGGCGGCCGGCGGCAGCCTCACGGTGGCCCCGGGCGAAACCCTCTCCGAAATCGCCGACCGCCACGGCATCACCGTCAGCCGCCTGATGCAGCTGAACGGGCTCAGCAAGGCCGACCACATCGAAGCCGGCCAGAAGCTGGTGGTGCCATCCGCCTCCCGCAGCGCCAGTCCGGCCTCCGGTTTCAACCGCAAGGCCTCCGAGCATGTGGTCCGCAGCGGCGAAAGCCTGTCCCAGATCGCCGAGGGCTACGGCGTTCCCATGACGCAGCTGATCGCCATCAACCGCATCAGCGATCCCAACCTGGTGGAGTCCGGCACCCGCCTGCGGCTGAAGCCCACCTCCACGCCCACCTCCACGCCCACCGCCTCGCCCAGCGTGAAACCGGCCGCCAAGCCCGCCGCTGCCGCCAGACCGGCGGCCACCACCACCCCCAGGCCCGCCGCCAAGCCTGCACAGGCGGCCCGGCCCGCTCCGTCCAGCCAGCCAGCCCCCGCCGTCGGCCGGGCCACCCCCGCCCCGGCCGCCAGACCCAAGCCAGCCGTGGTGGCGGCTGCGCCCCGTCCGGCCACCACGGCCAGCCCCGGCAAGCCCGACTGGCGCAACTACGGCCCCCTGCAGGTGGACTGGGCCAACTGGCAGCCCATGGGCGGCAGCATGGTCGCGCCCACCCTCAATTCCCAGGGGGAGTCGCTCTATCTGGCGGTCAACTGCAGTGCCCGCAAGCTCAATGCCACCAGCCAGGCGGGCCAGTGGAAGAGCTGGGATGATCCCCAGGCGGATTTCGAGCAGCAGCTCGTCACCGACCTCTGCAAGTCCAGGGGCGCCTGAACGGGGAGGGGCTGGAGCCTTGCCTCAGGCCGACCAGCGCAGGGGCCAGGGGTCCCTCAGGTAGCTGCGCCCCACCGGCCGCAGGAACAGGCGCTGGGCGCCATCGTCGCTCTCGCTGATCAGCTCTTCCTGCACCAGGCGGCGGGCCAGCCAGGCCCAGCACGGTTCCTCACTGCCGTGGGCGCCGGCCAGGTCCTCGGCCAGGCTGCGCAGATCGCGGCCGCTGCGATCCTCCAGGGCCGAGAGCAGCACCGCCGCCTGGTGGGCCCAGTCGTTCGCGGAGGGAGCGGAAAGACAGTTGTCGCAACGGCCGCAGGGGGGAGAGATCTCCCCCACCGCCAGCAGCAGGGCCTGCTCCCGGCACCCCGCGCCTTCGGCCACCGCTTCGATGCGCCGCAGCTGCTGCTGGGCCAGCTCGAGCCGGTGGCGTTCCAGCAGCCGCTGGTCCGGCGGCAGTTGCTGGCCAGCGGAGCGCATCGCCCAGCCGAGGCTGGTGCGGTCGGCGGGATCGAAGAGCACCAGGCAACGGGCGGGCTGGCCATCGCGGCCGGCCCGCCCCGATTCCTGCAGATAGCCCTCGGCACTGGCGGGCAGGTCGAGGTGGAGCACCAGCCCCACGTCGGGCCGGTCGACCCCCATGCCGAAGGCGACGGTGGCCACCAGCACCGGCGAAGGATGCTCCTGGAAATGGCGCAGGGCCAGCTGGCGGCTCTCGGGGTCCATGCCGGCGTGGTACGCGATCGCTTCCACCCCGGCCGCCGTCAGGCGCGCCGCCCACTGCTCCACCGAGCGACGGGTGCGGGCATAGATGAGCACGGCCCCACGGGCCTGGTCGATCGCCTCCACCACCTCGGCCAGGGGGTCCACCGGCCGCCGACGCATGGTGTAGGCGAGGTTGGCGCGGCGGGCCGATCGCACCTGCACCAGGGGCCGCCGCAGCTGCAGCAGGCGGATGATGTCGGCCCGCACCTGGGGCGCGGCGGTGGCACTCAGGGCCACCAGCGGCACGCCTGGACACAGCGCCCGCAGCTGGCCAAGGCGCCGGTAATCGGGGCGGAAATCATGGCCCCAGGCACTGATGCAGTGGGCCTCATCCACCGCCAGGGCCACCAGCCGGCCGGTTTCGAGGGCCTCCTCGAGCACCTGGCGGGTGGCCTCGGCCTGGGCTCGCTCGGGCGCCAGATAGAGCAGCCGCAGCCGGTTGGACGCCAGGCGCTGCTGCAGCTGGCGCCGCTCCCCCTGCTCCAGACCCCGGTGCAGGCAGGCCGCCGGGATGCCCCGGGCCTGGAGCTGGCTCACCTGGTCCTGCATCAAGGCCACCAGGGGCGAGATCACCACCACCAGGCCGTCCCGCACCAGGGCGGGGAGCTGGAAGCAGAGCGACTTGCCCGCCCCGGTGGGCAGCACCGCCAGGCAGTCGCGGCCAGAGAGCAACGCCTCCACCACCGGCCGCTGCCCGGGCCGGAAACTCTCCCAGCCGAAATGGCGCCGCAGGCTCTCGCCGAGGGGATCGGACCCCAAGCTCACTCCAGCGCTGGTACCGCCAGACCCTAGCTCCCACCAGATGTGGTGGCTGCCGCCCCACGTCCGCAGCCGTCAGTGCAGAGGTGGCGGGTCCAGCTGGTCGGGGGATTCCTCCACCAGCTGCAGACGCACCCGCTTACCCCCGGCCAGTTCCCCCAGGGACACCCGCATCGTGGTTCCACTCAGGCTCTGCAGCACGGTGAGCAGTTCCCTCAGATGGGGCGTGCTGCTGCCGCTCTCCACCCAGAGACGCTCCTGCAGACCCCCCAGCCGGCGCCAGCTGGTGTGCAGCTTGAGCACGGCGCTCTCGAGCGCCTGGGCCTGGCCCACCGCATCGGCCAGGAGGCCCAGGGCATCGAGGCGCTGGGCCTCCTGCAGGGCCTTCTCCAGATCGAGATTGCCCTGCTGGAAGGCCCGAACCGCCAGCCCGGCCTCGGCCGCCTTGCTGAGCCAGCGGGCGGTGAGGGTCACATCCTTGACCCGCTCCAGCTCCGGTTCCTCCCGCAAAACACGGCGCAGGTCGTTCTGCTGCTCCTCGGGCAGCTTGGCCAGTTCCCGCACCAGGGGTGCCACGGCCCGGGGGGGCAGGAGGTTATCGGCGGTGCGCTGGCGGATCTCCTCCGGCAGCAGGGGGCTGGTGGCAGCGGTGAACTCGTCGGTGAGGCGACGCACCTGCTTGCGGGTGATCTGCTGGCCCTCGTTGGCCGCCTCGCTGATCATCTGCTGAACCTCCGGATCGGCCTGGGCCGTTTCCAGGAAGGCCCGCTTGGAGAAGTTGTTGACGCTGCCCTCCTCCAGCAGACCCTCGCCCACCAGGCCATCGGCCGACTCCGCCAGCTGGATCAGGGTGTAGGCACGGGTCTTGCTGATCTCCCGCTCCCGCAGCCACTGGAGGAAGCCCGTGCCGCGTCCCTCGCCGCCGCGCCGTTCCCGGTCGCGCACCGAGCGCAGGATGCGGCCCCGCCAGATTTCGGTCTGCAGATCGAAGCGATCGCAGACGGCCCAGGCCTCTTCGAGCCTGGCCAGGAACTCCATCGTGCTGAGGCTGTCGCTCTCCGGATCGGGCAGATCCAGGCTCAGCAGGGGGGCCTCGGGGAGGGCCATGGTCGGGACCATTGGCGGGGCCGGCGGTGGGTTCGGGGATGCTGCCACGGGGCCGGCAACGAACCGTGACATCGCCTCGGCGCAGGGCCCGGATCGCCGGTAGTGTCGCTGCGCAGACCAACCGATCTTCCAGCCCAGCGATGGCCATCTCCCGCGGCGACAAAGTACGGATCAAGCGTCCCGAGTCCTACTGGTACAACGAAGTGGGCACCGTGGCGTCGGTTGACACCTCCGGCATCCGCTATCCCGTTGTCGTTCGCTTCGAGAAGGTGAACTACAACGGCTACAGCGGCTCCGACGGCGGCATCAACACCAACAACTTCGCCGAGAGCGAGCTCGTCAAGGCCTGAGTTCCTGCCAGCCCTACGATCCGGGCATGCCCGAGCTGCCCGAGGTTGAAACCGTTCGTCGGGGCCTTGAGCAACAGACCTGCGGTCTGACCATCGACCGCGTCGAGGTGCTCAGGGCCCGTGCCATCGCCAGCCCTGAAGACCCTGCCGACTTCTGCAGGGCCCTTCGGGGTCTTCGTGTGGGCCACTGGCACCGGCGCGGCAAGTACCTCCTGGCCGATCTCGAGGCCCCTGGCGGCAGCCCGGCGGGACGCTGGGGCGTGCACCTGCGCATGACCGGCCAGTTCCTCTGGCTGGCCGAGGAGCGCCCCCCCTGCCCCCACACCCGCGTTCGGGTCTGGAACGGGGCCGGAGAGGAGCTGCGCTTCGTGGACACCCGCAGCTTCGGCCAGATGTGGTGGGTTCCCGTGGGGATCGCCGACGAAGCCGTGATCACCGGCCTGCGGCGGCTGGGACCGGAACCCTTCGGAGCGGATTTCACCGGTGCCTACCTGCGGCAGCGACTGAAGGGCTCACGGCGGCCGATCAAGAACGCCCTGCTCGACCAATCGCTGGTGGCGGGGGTGGGCAACATCTACGCCGATGAGTCCCTGTTCGCTGCCGGGATCCGGCCCCAGACCCCCAGCGGACGCCTCGGACGCAGCGACCTGGAACGGCTGCGTTCGTCTCTGGTGGGCGTCCTGGAAACCAGCATCGGCGCCGGGGGCACCACCTTCAGCGACTTCCGCGACCTGCAGGGCACCAACGGCAATTACGGCGGCCAGGCCTGGGTGTACCGACGCAGCGGATCACCCTGCCGCCGTTGCGGCACGGAGATCCTGCGCGAGAAGCTGGGGGGGCGCAGCAGCCACTGGTGTCCCCGCTGCCAGAACTGACCTTTGTTTGCCAACCCGCGTGACCAGCGCCTTCGCCGACCAGCTCAGCCGCACCATGGCGGCAATCCACGCCCGCGGCTGGTGTGATGGCACCGGCGGCAACTTCAGCTGCGTGCTGTCACGCCACCCCCTGACCCTGCTGATGGCCCCCAGCGGTGTCGACAAGGGCTCCGTCGCCCCCGAAGACCTGATCGAGGTGAACGCCGAAGGCACGGTGGTGGCAGGGGAAGGCCGGGCCAGCGCCGAAACCCTGCTGCACCTGGAGATCGTGGACCGGACAGGGGCCGGGGCGGTGCTGCACACCCATTCCCAGGCCGCCACCGTGCTCTCCGACTGGTGCTTGGGAGACGATCAGACGTCGGGGAGCCTACGGCTGCAGGGCCTGGAAATGCTCAAAGGACTGGAGGGCATCGGCAGCCACAGCAACCAGGTGAAGGTGCCGGTACTGGCCAACGACCAGGACCTGGCCAGTCTCAGCGCCGCCGCCGGCCCCCTGCTCGCGGCCGCCCCCCAGGGACTGCTGATTGCCGGGCATGGCCTCTACGCCTGGGGGAGCGATCTGTCCCAGGCGCGGCGGCATCTGGAGATCCTGGAGTGGCTGCTGGAGCAACGGTGGCGGCGCCTGCTGCTGGAGAGCCTGGGCCAGCTGAAGCCCCGCAGCGAGGGGATCAGGGCCGTCCTGCTCGATATCGAAGGAACCACCTGCCCGGTGCCCTTCGTGAGCCAGGTGCTGTTCCCCTATGCCCGCGAACGGCTGGATGGGTTTCTGCGAACCGAAGGCAATGCAGCCCTGGCGCCACTGATCGAGACGATTGATAGGGCCATGGAGGCGAGCGGCGGGGCTGCCCATGAAGGGCCACGAAGGACGCCAAGCCATGACGAACGGGTGCACTTTCTTCAGACGCTGATCGATCAGGACCACAAGCTTCCCGTGCTGAAGGAACTACAAGGGCTGATCTGGGACCAGGGCTATGCCAGCGGCGCCCTGAAGTGTCCGTTGTTTGACGATGTGGCCCCGGCGTTACGGGCCTGGCGAATGGAAGGGCTGCAGTTGGCCGTCTATTCCTCAGGATCGGTGAAGGCACAACAACTGCTCTACGGCCACAGCACCGATGGCGATCTCAGAGGGCTGTTCAGCCACTGGTTCGACACCAGCACAGGCCCCAAGGGTGAAGCCGCCAGCTACAGCGCCATTGCCAGGGACCTAGAGTTGGCGCCGGCAGCGATCCTGTTTGTGAGCGATTCCAGCAGCGAGCTGGAAGCCGCCCAGTCCGCCGGCATGGCCACGCGCTTCAGTGTGCGACCGGAGAATCCCGCCGTGGATCCCGGCCCCTTTGAGGTCATCACCAGCCTGGCCCAGATTGAACTCTGAGGCCGATGGCCACCAGAAAACGACCAACAGAAAAGCCACCCCTTTCGGGTGGCTTTTCCTTCAGCTCCTTTTGGAGCTTGTTGACTCACACAACGCCGACAGGCGATCGTGGAGCAGAAGTTTTACCTGGCATCGAGCTATTTTCGCAGGGGGCTACCCCCCAACTATC
>NZ_JAGQCH010000008.1 GCF_024346055.1 Cyanobium sp. Cruz CV13-4-11 | reverse complement strand
CGGAGCTGGCCCAGCAGATCGTGCGCCTGGCCGCCGAGCGGGTGCAGGCCCTGCGGCCCCCCAGCCAGGCCCACCAGGCCCTGAAGGACGCCCTGATGACCCCAGCCGCCCAGGTGCCGCCGGCCACCCGCCACCGCACCGACCTGTTCACCGCCCCTTACTGGGGACCGTTCAGCGAGAGCGCGGTCACGACGGGGGCGACGACGGCGGCAAGCTGATCCCCAGGGACTCCAGGCACCGGCGCAGGCCGGGGCCGTGGCGGTCCAGGGCCGCGCGCGCCGCCTCGGCCCCGAGGCCAGAGGCCGCCATCAGCAGGGCCAGCCGCACCGATCCGCCGGCCTGCTGCAGCAGGTCGAGGGCCCCCTCCCGGGGAACCCCGGCCAGGTCCCGCAGGATGCGCAGGGCCCGGTCCTCCAGCTTGCTGTTGGTGACCGCCACATCCACCATGCGGTTGCCGAAGACCTTCCCGAGCCGGACCATCACGCCGGTGGACAGGATGTTGAGCGCCATCTTGGTGGCCGTGCCCGCCTTGAGCCGGGTGGAGCCGGTCAGCAGCTCGGGGCCGGTCAGCAGGCGGATGTCGATGTCGCAGGGCATCGGCACCTGTTCGGCGGGCACACAGGCCATGGCGATCGCCAGGGCTCCGATGTCGACGGCATGGCTGAGGCCACCCAGCACATAGGGGGTGGTGCCGCCGGCGGCGATGCCCACCAGGGCATCGGCAGGGCCGAAGCCCCGCTCGTTGAGGTCGTCGCGACCCGCCTCGCGCAGGTCCTCCAGGCCCTCGGAGCTGCGCAGCAGGGCCGCCGCTCCGCCCGCCAGCACCCCCTGCACCAGCTCAGGTGGGCTGCAGAAGGTCGGTGGACATTCCGCCGCATCCAGCACCCCGAGCCGGCCGGAGGTGCCGGCCCCCAGGTAAAACAAGCGGCCGCCGCCCGACAGCCGCGCCGCGATGGCGTCGACGGCCGCCGTCAGCTCGGGCGCGGCGGCCGCCACCGCCTGCTGGGGCAGCAGGTCGTTGGCGCAGAACAGTTCCACCAGGGACGCCGTCGGCAGCCGGTCGAGGTCTTCGCTGGCCGGGTTGGGCCGCTCGGTGAGCAGGTGGCCCCTGTCGCCGCCGGAATCGATCACAGCAGCCCTTCCAGGCGGCGACGGAAAGCCTCCAGCTCCGGATCGCCGCTGCCGCTGCTGCCGCTGCCGCCGCCGTCAGGATCCCCAGCGGCGGCTTGTCCCGCCGCCTCCTGCTCCTCCTTCCAGTTGGTCACGTCCATGTTGCGTTCGGGCGGCGCGATCAGCAGCCGCTCCTCCTCGCTCTTGGGCAGGAAACCGGCCGGAACGAAGCGGGCCTCGTAGCCCGCTTCGGCACAGAACATCTCGATCTCTTCGCGATCCAGCACCTCAACACAGGGCACGGGAAAATCCTGGGCCTCGAGCAGGCCGGCGTAGCGCTCGGCATCGTCGGGGTCCTCGAACAGCAGCACCACCGTGCGGCCCCCGAGTTCAAGGGAATGGATGCCCTCCTGGTCACTGCCAGGATCGAACAGCAGGACATGCACCGGCTTGTGGGGGGGACCGCTGGCAGTCACATCGTCATGGATGGGGCGCAGGCCAGTGTCTCATCCGTTGGCGGCCGCTGTGACGATCAGGCCTCCGAGCTGGCGCTGTTCTGCTCCCGATCGAGCTCCCGCAGGCGGCGGAACAGGGCCTCCTCGGCTTCCGTGGGCGAGGCCGGGACCACGATCCTCACCTCCACCAGCTGATCGCCCCGCTGCTCCCCCTGGCTCTGGCCCCGTTGGCGCAGCCGCAGCAGCCGGCCGCTGGAGGACCCTGGTGGCACCCGCAGCCGCACGGGTCCCTCCAGGGTGGGCACCACCGCCTGGCAGCCAAGGGCCGCATCGGCGGGATGGAGATCGAGTTGGTAAAGCACCCGCAGGCCATCGATGCGCAGGCCCTCCTCGGTGCGCACCCGCAGCTGCAGGAAGTGGTCGGCGCCGCCGGCGGCCACACCGGCCAGCCGCAGGCGCCAGCCATCCCCCGCCAGGGGGGGCGACCAGACCTCCACCACGGTGCCGTCACGCAACTCCAGTTCCAGACGCTGACCGACGAGCGCCTGCTCCGGGGTGAGGCTGACCAGGGTTTCCTCGTCGGTGGCGGCCATCACCGGTGGCGGCGATGCCGGTGCGGTGGTGACGCTGCCGGCCTCAGGGGGGTCCTCCGGCTCGGGCTCATCGTCCCAGCTCTGGGGGCTGCGGCGCTCCTGACCGAAGAGCTGGGCCAGGTAGTCCTCGAAATGGGGAAAGCCACTGGCAAAGGGATCGTTGTCGAGACCGGCGCTGTCCTGGCCCTCACCGGCCTCCCAGGCGCGCCGCCGGATCGGATCCGAGAGCACCGCATAGGCCTCGTTGACCCGCTTGAAGCGGGCCTCGGCCACCGGATCGTTGCCGTTGAGGTCGGGATGCCAGAGGCGGGCCTGCTGGCGGAAGGCCCGCTTGATGCTCGCCGCGTCGGCACCCGGAGCCAGACCGAGCACCTCCCAGTGGTCGCGGGCGGCCGTCGCCACCGAATCCGAGCGGGTGGATTGGCTCACGACCCTCAGCCGTCGGCCCAGGGATCATCCTGATCGGCCCGGCCACCACGACGCGGCCGGTGACGGTCGGGGGCCGGGTCCCGATCGAAGGACTCCTGCCGATCCCAGGAACGGCCATTCTCCCAGCGGCGGGAAGGAAGGTCGTCGTCGTAGCCCCCCTCCCGCTCAGCGAAGCGGCCGAGGGGGTAGGGATCCCGCTGGGGCAACCGCGGCGGGGTGGACCAGGGATCGGAGCGGCCAGATCCGCCCCAGTCGTCCCAGTCGTCGTCGGCGAAGAGTTCGTCCTTGAGGGAGCCCAGGGTGTTCTTGAGGCCCTGGAGCGGGCCGCTCTCCGAGCGCCGTTCCCCCAGCAGGCGCCGGTTGAGACCGAACAGAGCCTCCTGAAGCTGGCTGACGGTCAGGTCGAGGTCGGCAGGGTCGTCCTGGGCCAGCACATCCTGCACATCCCGCAGGGCCAGCTCCACGGCGCGCTGCTGGCGTTCGGCCCCGGCCGGCCCCAGCTCCAGGGCGGCATCCCGCAGGCGCCGCTCGGCCTGGGCCACCAGGGTCAGGGCGCGGTTGCGGCGGTCGATGACGGCCCGCTTGCGGCGATCCTCCACCGACTTGCGCTCCGCCTCCTCCAGCAAGCGGTTGATCTCCTCCTCGCTGAGGTTCGATCCGCCCTGGATCGAGACGCTCTGCTGGCGTCCGGTGGTGCGGTCGGTGGCGGACACCTGCAGCAGTCCGTTGGCATCGATGTCGAAGGACACCTGCACCTGGGGCACCCCGCGTGGCGCCGGTGGAATCCCGGAGAGCCGGAAGCGACCGAGTGACTTGTTGCCTTCGGCCATCTGGCGCTCACCCTGCAGCACGTGGATCTCCACCGACGACTGGTTGGCCTCCGAGGTACTGAACAGATCCGACTTGCGCACGGGAATGGAGGTGTTGCGCGGGATCAGCACCTTCATCAGTCCGCCGATCGTCTCCAGGCCGAGGGATAGGGGGGTGACGTCGTTGAGCATCAGGTCGCGCAGCTCGCCGGTGAGGATGCCGGCCTGCACGGCCGCCCCGATGGCGACCACTTCGTCGGGGTTGACCGACTGGCAGGGCTCGCGCGGAATGAGGGTGCGCACCATCTCCTGCACCATCGGCATGCGGGTGGAGCCGCCCACCAGCACCAGGTCATCGATGGCATCGGCCGTCAGGCCCGAATCCCGCAAAGCGCGCTGAACGGGGCGGAGCAGCCGGTCGAGCAGGTCGGGACAGAGGCCCTCGAAGGTGCCCCGCTCCAGGGTCGTTTCGATGTGCAGGGGGCCGTCGGGTCCCGTGGCGATGAAGGGCAGCGACAACGGGGTGCTCTGGACCCCGGACAGCTCCTCCTTGGCCTTCTCGGCCGCCTCGGTGAGTCGCTGCAGGGCCTGGCGGTCGCGGCGCAGGTCGAGACCGTTCTGCTGCAGGAAGGCTTCAGCCACCCAATCGACGATGCGGTGGTCCCAGTCGTTGCCCCCCAGCTGGGTGTCGCCACTGGTGGCCATCACGTCGAAGACGCCATTGGCGATGCGCAGCACCGAGACGTCGAAGGTGCCGCCGCCGAGGTCGAACACCAGCACCCGCTTGACCGTGCTGCGATCGAAGCCGTAGGCCAGAGCAGCCGCTGTGGGCTCGTTGAGGATCCGCTCCACGGTGATCCCCGCCAACCGTCCCGCATCGCGGGTGGCCTGGCGCTGGGCGTCGTTGAAATAGGCCGGCACCGTGATCACGGCCGCCTCGACCTCCTCGCCGAGGTAGGTGGTGGCGTCATCCACCAGCTTGCGCAGGATGGAAGCCACCAGTTCCTCAGGGGCGTACTCCCGCTCGGTGGCCGGCGCGATGACGCGCACGTTGCCCTGGTCGTTGGCGCGCACGCTGTAGGGCACCCCCAGGCTGCCCTCGTCCAGTTCGTCCCAGCTGCGTCCGACGAACCGCTTCAGGTTGGCGAAGGTATTGCGGGGATTGAGCACCAGCTGGCGCCGGGCCAGCTGGCCCACCAGCAGCTCCTGATCCCGGCTGAAACCGACCACCGAAGGGGTGGTGCGACCCCCCTCGGCATTGGCAATGACCTGGGGCCTGCCGCCTTCGAGCACGGCCACCACCGAGTTGGTGGTGCCCAGATCGATGCCGACGATGCGCCCCATGGAAGTCCTGATGGCGGCTCAACGCTACCGGAGCCTGACGGCCGTTAAACCGAGCTTAAACGCGAGGGCTGAAACTCGTGCTCAGATCAGGTGGAACGTCCATGCCGAACGGCACCATCCCTGCATGAGGAGCGCCCCACCCGTCGATGCGTTCACCCTCAGACGACGCCCGCCCCAGGAAAAACTGGTCGACATCGGCTTTCGCCAACTGACCCTGGTGCTGGCGGCCTCCGTGGGGATCGTGCTGCTGGCGATCTTTGTCACGGTTTTCAGTGGCGCCAGGGAGGCCATGGCCACCTTCGGCCTCAAGTTCCTGACCACCTCGGCCTGGGATCCGGTCAACGAGGACTACGGCGCCCTGATCGCCATCTACGGCACCCTCGTCACATCCTTTCTCTCCCTGGCCATCGCCATTCCCATCGGCCTGGGCACGGCGATCTTCATCACCGAGGATCTGCTGCCGCGGCGCCTGAGGGATCTGATCGGCCTGCTGGTGGAGCTCCTGGCCGCCATTCCTTCTGTGGTGCTCGGACTCTGGGCGATCTTCGTGATGGAGCCGGCCATCCGCCCCTTTCTGTCGCTGTTGCACACCACCCTGGGCTGGACCCCGTTTTTCGCCACCGCACCCCAGGGCCCCGGCACGGCACCGGCGATCCTCATTCTTGTCGTGATGGTGCTGCCGATCATCACCGCCATCTCCCGGGATGCCCTCAACCAGGTGCCGATCGAGTTGCGCCAGGGGGCCTATGGCGTGGGCACCACCCGCTGGGGGGCCATTTTCAACGTCATCCTGCCGGCGGCGGTGTCCTCGATCATGGGGGGAGTGATGCTCTCCCTGGGCCGGGCGATGGGCGAAACCATGGCCGTCACCATGATCATCGGCAACTCGCTCAACTTCAATGTGTCCCTTCTGGCACCGGGCAACACCATCGCCTCGATGCTCGCCAACCAGTTCGGTGAGGCCGATGGCATCCAGGTGTCAGCTCTGATGTACGCCGCCGTCGTGCTGATGATCCTCACCTTCGTCGTCAACGTGCTGGCCCAGTGGATCGTGCGGCGTCTCAGCCTGCGCTACTGACCCCGACCACGCGTCCCCCTCCATTCACTGCCCACGCCGTTCCCTGGCCATGTCCTTCTCGACACCACCCACCACCAATCAATTCACCGAGAGGCTCACCCTTCACTACGACCCGGCCCTGAAGCGCAATCGCTTCAACCAGGTGGCCAACGCCATTGCCGCCTTTTTTGCGGCCATGGCGGTGGTCCCCCTGTTTCTGGTGCTGATCTATGTCCTCGTGCAGGGGGGCCGGCTGCTCAGTCTGCGGCTGCTCACCGAACTGCCCCCGGCCCCCGGCCTCGAAGGCGGCGGTATCGGCAACGCGATCCTCGGCACCATCGTCGTGACCCTGATCGCCTCCCTGATCGCCATCCCGGTGGGTGTGGGCGGTGGCGTCTACCTCTCTGAATACGCCCAGGACGGCTGGTTTTCGAAGTTCGTGCGCTTCGGCAACGATGTGCTCGCCGGGGTTCCATCGATCATCTGCGGGGTTTTCATCTATTCCCTGATCGTCGCCACGCGGATCTTCTTCGACCAGAGCTTCAGCGCCATGGCCGGCGGCATCGCCCTCTCGGTGCTGATGCTGCCCACCGTCATCAAGACCACCTACGAGGGCCTGCTGCTGGTCCCCCAGGAGATGCGCATGGGGGCCTACGGCGTCGGGGCCTCCCGCTTCGTCACCATCACCCAGATCACCCTGCCCGCCGCCTTTACCCCGATCGCCACCGGCGTGGTGCTGGGGATTGCCAGGGCCGCCGGTGAAACGGCGCCATTGATCTTCACGGCCCTGTTCTCCCCCTTCTGGCCGGAAGGACTGTTCAACCCGATCGCCACCATGTCGGTGCTGATCTTCAACTTCGCGATCATGCCCTACGAGGCGCAGAACGAGTTGGCCTGGGCCGCCTCCTTTGTGCTCGTGATCATGATTCTCGGAGCCAACCTGCTGGCCCGCTGGATCAGCAGCGCGTCCCGGTCCTGACCCCTGTCCCCGTCCATTCCCACCGGCTTCGATTCACCCCATCCCTGACATGACTGCTTCTTCTCCCTCCACCGTGGCCAGCGACGTCTGCATGTCCCTTCAGGACGTGACGATCTCCTACGGCAGCTTCGAAGCGGTCAAGAACGTCTACATGGATCTGCCCAAGGGCAAGGTCACCGCCTTCATCGGCCCCTCGGGCTGCGGCAAGAGCACGGTGCTGCGGGCCCTCAACCGCATGAACGACCTGATTCCCGGCTGCAGCCTCAAGGGCCGGGTCATCTTCGATCAGCACGACCTTTACGACAAACGGGTCGACCCGGTGGAGGTCAGGCGCCGCATCGGCATGGTGTTCCAGAAGCCCAATCCCTTCCCCAAATCGATCTACGAGAACATCGCCTTCGGTGCCCGGATCAACGGCTACAAGGGAGACATGGATGAGCTGGTCGAGCGGTCCCTGCGCAAGGCGGCCGTGTGGGATGAGTGCAAGGACAAGCTCAAGGAGAGCGGCTTCTCCCTCTCCGGCGGCCAGCAGCAACGGCTCTGCATCGCCCGGGCCATCGCCACCGAACCCGAGGTGATCCTGATGGACGAACCCTGCTCGGCCCTCGATCCGATCTCGACCCTCAAGATCGAGGAGACCATGCACGAGCTGAAGCGCAGCTACACGATCATGATCGTGACCCACAACATGCAGCAGGCTGTGCGCGTCGCCGACATGACCGCCTTCTTCAATGCCGAGGCCGTCGAAGGGGGTTCAGGGAAAGTGGGCTATCTGGTGGAATTCAACGAGACCGAAAACATCTTCAACTCCCCCAGCCAGCAGTCAACACTCGACTACGTCAGCGGACGCTTCGGCTGACACCGAGCCTTCGGGTCGTCAAAACAAACGTGCCAACCAGAACCCTTTCAGTGCCTGCGCTGGGAGGGTTTTCAAGCGCCGGCAAACGAAAAAAAAGCCGGCCCGGAGGACCGACTTCAAAAGCGGAGAGGGAGGGATTCGAACCCTCGATAGAGTTGCCCCTATACAGCATTTCCAGTGCTGCGCCTTCGACCACTCGGCCACCTCTCCAGCGGCGAAATGGGGCAGATGGCAATGTAGCAGGGGCAGCTCCTGGCCTCCGCACCCCAACGGCACCATCCCCTCCGCCCATGTCCCGATGACCCGCACCCACCCGATCACGGTCCACTGGCGACAGGCCAACCGTGTCATACGACTCGACGTTCCGGAAGGGGAGTACATCCTGCGCAGCTTCGAGGCCCAGGGCGAACCGCTTCCCTTCAGCTGCCGCAACGGCTGTTGCACCGCCTGCGCCGTGCGGGTGCTGGACGGAAGCATCGACCAGCGGGAGGCCCTCGGGCTCTCGAAGGACCTGCGCAAGGAGGGCTACGGCCTGCTCTGCGTCGCCCGGGCCATCGGTCCGCTCGAGGTGGAGACCCAGGACGAGGACGAGGTCTACGACCGCCAGTTCGGCCGTTACTTCGGCCGCGGTCTGGTGCGTCCCGGCCTGCCCCTGGACGACGAATGAGCTCCCTCTGTCAACAAGCCCTGGCGGGCTCCGGCCTCGATGCCGCCGAACTGGAGCGGCTGCTGCAGGTGGCCCGCGAGGCCGCCGAAGCCGGGGGCCGCGAGCTTCGGCGCCATTTCGGCCGGCTGGAGCAGGTGAGGGAGAAGGGCATGGCGGGCAATCTGGTCACCGAAGCCGACCTGGCGGCCGAAGCCGCCGTGCTGGCGGTCCTGGCGGCCGGCACCCCCACCGTCGCGGTGCTGGCCGAGGAAAGCGGCCAACTCGCCGGCCAGGGAGACCTGCTCTGGTGCGTCGACCCCCTCGACGGCACCACCAACTACGCCCATGGTTATCCATTCTTCGGCACCTCCGTGGGGCTCAGCTGGCAGGGCCTGCCCCTGCTCGGAGCCCTGGAGGTGCCGGTGCTGGAGGAGCATTACTGGGCCGCCCCGGGCCGGGGCGCCTGGTGCAACGAACGCCGGCTGCAGGTCAGCGACTGCGGCGCCCTGGCCGATTCCCTGCTCGTTACCGGCTTCTCCTACGACCGGGTCCGGCGCCTCGACAACAACTACGCCGAGTTCGCCTGGTTCACCCACCGCAGCCATGGCGTGCGCCGTGCCGGGGCTGCCGCCGTTGATCTGGCCTTCGTTGCCGCTGGCCGGATCGATGGCTACTGGGAACGGGGCCTTTCGCCCTGGGATCTGGTGGCCGGCGTTGTGCTGGTGGAAGAGGCCGGCGGGCAGGTCTGCGCCTACGACGGCAGCCGCCTCGACCTGGCCGATGGTCGGGTGATCGCCTGCACGCCCGCCCTGCGCCAGCCCCTGATCGAAGGGCTGGCCCTCTGCCGGCCGCTCAGCGGTGCCAGCTTCGGCGCCCCGGAGCTGGATGCCCTCGCCGGCGGCGCGTCCGACGCTCCATAGGATCCGCCCCACCCCACCCCACCGCCCGAACACTCCCCTCCATGGCCCTCCAACCTGCCGCCGGTGCGCGGGACCTGAACCCGGGTCAGGTGGACAGCAACCGGCGCCTGTGCGACCTGCTGGCCAACGTGTACCGCCTCTGGGGCTACCAGGAGGTGTCGCCCCCCACCATCGAGCGGCTCGACACCCTGGAGGCCGGCGGGGCCATCGCCGAACGGGAGCTGGTGCGGCTGGTGGCCGATGAGCCCCTCGGGCTGCGGCCGGAACTCACCGCTCCGATCGCCCGGGCCGCCAGCACCCGGATGCTGGGCAGGCCCCGGCCCCTGCGGCTCTGGGCCAGTGGCACCACCTTCCGGACTTTCACCGGCGATGGCGGCGGCCAGCGCATCAGCGAACAGCTGCAAAGCGGTGTGGAGCTGCTCGGTGAGCCCTCCCCCGCCGCCGACACCGAGCTGCTGCACCTGCTGCTGGCGGCCGTGGCCAGCCTGGGGCTGCCGTCCCAGCACCAGCCCACCCTGCTGGTGGGGCACCATGGCCTGCTCAGCGCCCTGTTGAGCCAGGTGCCACAGGAGCAGCGCTCAGCGGCGCGCCATGCCCTCACCGACTTCGATCCCCTCGCCCTCGGGGCCCTTGCCCTGCCCGACAGCCAGCGGCAGCGGCTGATGGCCCTGATCGGGCTTCGGGGCGAACCGGTGCGGGTGCTCTATCAGCTGGAGCAGTGGCTCGGACCGGTGCCGTTGCTGGAGTCCCTGGCCGCCACCCTGGCCAGCGTGAACCAGCCGGCCGCTGGCCTTGGCGTGCGGGTGCAGCTGGACCCCACCTTCCAGCCCCACTTCGACCTCTATGACGGCCTGGTGTTCAAGCTCGTCTGCCAGGGGGCCGATGCGCCGGTGGCCATCGCCAGCGGTGGGCGGTACGACGCCCTGGTGGGACGCTTCTGCGCCGGCAGCTCCGTGGCGGCCGGCACCGGCTTCGGTTTCGACGTGGAAGCCATCCGCGACCTGCTCGAATCGGAGGGAGCTGCTGCTGCTGCTGCGGCTGAGGCCCAGGCCCCGGGGCCCTGGCTGGTGGCCAGCGCCACCGCCGCTGGCCTGGCTCAGGCCCTCAGCCGCATGGCAGACCTGCATCGGGGGGGGGAGGCCGCCGAGCTGTGCACCCACCCCTGCGCCGACCAGGCGTCAGCCGAGCAGCTGGCGGCGGAGCGGGGCTGCCGTGGGGCGGTCTGGCTGGCTGCCTAGGATCCCGCCGCTGCGTCTTCCCATCGATGGCCCACTCGATCGTCACCAACGTCTGCGAGGGCGTGGCCGACTGCGTCGACGCCTGTCCGGTGGCCTGCATCCACCCCGGAGCGGGGGCGAACAGCAAGGGAACCGCCTTCTTCTGGATTGATTTCGACACCTGCATCGACTGCGGCATCTGCCTGCAGGTGTGTCCGGTGGCGGGGGCGATCCTGCCGGAGGAGCGGCCCGACCTGCAGAAGCCCGGCGCCTGAGTTCCGCTGGTTCGGGGACCCCACCCTCGCCGGGCTTGAGCCGCCGCGCACGCCCCACCTAGGTTCAGAGCGATTCTTCTCATTCGCCATGACGGTGCTGGAACAGGGCCAGATTCAGATCCACACCGAGAACATCTTCCCGATCATCAAGAAGGCCGTCTATTCCGGCCATGAAGTGTTCCTGCGGGAGCTGGTCAGCAACGGCGTCGATGCCATCAGCAAGCGCCGCATGGCCGCCATGGCCGGCGACTGCAGCGAGGGAGATGAAGGAACGATCTCCATCCGCATCGACCGGGAGGCCAAGACCCTCACCATCAGCGACAACGGCATCGGCATGACCGCCGATGAGGTGAAGCGCTACATCAACCAGGTGGCCTTCTCCAGCGCCGAGGACTTCCTCGAGAAGTACAAGAGCGAGAGTGATGCCATCATCGGCCACTTCGGCCTGGGCTTCTACTCCAGTTTCATGGTGGCCTCCCGGGTGGAGCTGGTCAGCCTGAGTGCCAGACCCGGCGCCGAGGCGGTGCGCTGGAGCTGCGACGGCTCTCCCAACTTCAGCCTCGAGGGGGCCGAGCGCTCCGAACCCGGCACCGATGTGATCCTGCACCTGATGGTGGAGGAGGTGGAGTATATCGAGCCCTCCAGAATCCGCACCCTGATCACCACCTACTGCGACTTCCTGCCGGTGGCGGTGCAGCTGGACGGTGAAACCGTCAACAAGCGGGAGGCCCCCTGGCGCAAGAGTCCCCGCGACCTCAGCGACGAGGATTACATCAACCTTTACCGCTATCTGTACCCCTTCCAGGGCGATCCCCTGCTCTGGGTGCACCTCAACACCGACTACCCCTACAACCTGCAGGGCATCCTCTATTTCCCCAGGATCACCGGCCGCGCCGACTGGGAAAAGGGGGAGATCCGCCTCTACTGCAACCAGGTGTTCGTCAGTGATTCGATCAAGGAGGTGGTGCCCCGCTACCTGCTGCCCCTGCGGGGCGTGATCGATTCGCCCGATATCCCGCTGAACGTCAGCCGCAGCGCCCTGCAGACCGACCGCCGGGTGCGCTCGATCGGCGGCTTCGTGGCCAAGAAGGTGGGCGACCGTCTCAAGGAGCTGCACCGCGACGAACCGGCCCGCTACGCCGCGATCTGGGATTCGCTGGCCCCGTTCATCAAGATCGGCGCCATGGAGGACGAGAAGTTCGCCGAGCAGGTGGCCGACCTCATCCTGTACGGCACCACCGCGGCGGCCGCCCAGCCGGCCGAGGACGGCGAGGAGAGCACCGGCCTCGACCCGGTTGCCACCGATGGCCGCACCTACACCACCCTGGCCGGCTACCGGGGCCGCCTGGCCGGCGATAACGCCGATCGGATCCTGTACTGCACCGATGAGGCCGGGCAGGCCGGGGCCCTGGCCCTGTGGAAAGGACAGGGGGCGGAGGTACTGCTCGCCGACACCCTGATCGACTCCCAGTTCATCCCCTGGCTGGAGGCCCGCCATGGCGACCTGCGTTTCCAGCGGGTCGACGCCGAGCTCGACGCCAGCCTGCATGAGCCCGAGAGCGAGCTGGCCGACGCCGAAGGCAAGGACAATGGTGAGAAGCTCCGTGACCTGTTCAAGGCCGCCCTCGACAACAACAAGATCACCATCCAGGTGCAGTCGCTGAAGGGGGACGGCTCACCGGCGGCCCTGATCCTGCTGCCGGAGCAGATGCGCCGCCTCAACGACATGGGAGCCCTGATGGAGCAACGGCTGCCGGGCCTGCCTGACCACCACGTGCTGCTGGTGAACCGCCGCCATCCCCTGGTGGAGGGTCTGCTCAAGCTCTCTGCCGGCGCCGTCATCACCGGCTCCGACACCACCTCCCCCAGCCGCCAGCTGGCGGAGGATCTCAGCCGCCACATCTATGAGGTGGCCCGCCTGGCCGTCGGGGGCCTGGAACCCAACCAGCTGGCCGGCTTCCAGCAGCGCAGCTCCGACCTGATGGGGCAACTGATGCAGCGGGGCCTCTGAGCCCAGCGGCAACGGGGCGGTCGCCTGGGGATCGGAACGGGCCGCGTAACGTTGGCCCATGGCGGCCCGCCCCCCCTTCTCCAGCCTGCGGCGGCAGCCCGCCGTTGTGGGTCTGCTGGCGGTCCTGCTGCTGCTGCTGCTCTCCGCCACCGGGCAGAAGGCGTTGCAGGCGGTCGCGGCGGAGCCGGTGCCGATCCGGGTGCTGATGCCCGCCCCCCTGGCCGATGCGGTGGCCGGGCCGGTGGCACGCTTCAACGCCAGCGGCTCCGGGGTGGCGGTGGAGGTGATCCGAGGCCCCCTGGACACCGAGACCATTTCCGACCTGGCCATCAGCAGCCTGCTGCTGGGGGAAGCCCCCTTCGATCTGCTGCTGGTGGATGTCAGCTGGCTGCCGAAGTACGTGGCCGCCGGCTGGTTTGTGCCGTTGGAGCGCTGGTTCGGCCCGGAGGTGCTGGAGGCGATGGAGCCCGGTGCCCGGCTGGGCAACGGCCTGGGCGAGCACCTCTGGCGCATGCCCCTCACCGGCGACACGGGCCTGCTCTACTGGCGAACCGATCTGATGCCACGCCCGCCCCGGGACACCTCGGAGCTGGTGGCCATCTCCCGCGACCTGCAGCGCCATGGCAGGGTGCGCTGGGGCTACCTCTGGCAGGGCCGCCAGTACGAGGGGCTGAGCTGCGTGATGGTGGAGATGCTTCAGGGCTTCGGCGCCCGCTGGTGGGATGACGCCACCGCACGCACACAGCTGGACAGTCCGCAGGCCGTGGCGGCGGCCGCCTGGCTGGATGGCCTGCTGCGCGATGGGGTGAGCCCCAGGGCGGTGGCCAACTACGCCGAGAACGATGCCCTGCAGTCCTTTGCCGCCGGTGAGGCCGCCTTTCTGCGCAACTGGCCCTACGCCTGGCGGGAGATCGAGAAGGGCGATGGGCCGGTGAAGGGCAAGGTGGGCGTCACCGCGATGGTCGGCGCCCCGGGGGAGCAGGGAGGGGGCACCCTGGGCACCTGGGGCCTGTCCCTGATCAAGGGCAGCCCCCATCCCGAGGAGGCGGTGGCGGTGATCCGCTGGCTCACCGGCCCGGTGGTGCAGCGCCAGCTCGCCCTCGAGCAGGGCTACGCCCCCACCTGGAGCGCGCTCTATGACGACCCGGACCTGCAGCGCCGCGCCCCGATGCTGGCGGTGCAGCGGCAGGCCCTGCAACATCCCCAGCTGCGGCCGCCCACGCCGGCCTACGCCCAGCTCAGCGACCTGCTGGCCCGTCAGGTGAACGGCATGCTCACCGGCCAGGGGGGGCCTGAGCAGACCATGGGCACCGCCCAGCGGCAGAGTCTGCAGGTGCTGCGCTCCCTGGCCGGTCCCCCGGGGAGCGGACCAGCAGACCCATGAGCGCTCCCACGGTCTCCCTGCTGTTGATGTTGCCGGCCTTGCTGCTGCTGGCTTCGGTGTTTCTCTACCCCCTGCTGCGCTACGGCTGGCTGAGCCTGCAGGCCAGCTCGGTGCTCACCGGCCTCGTGCCCGTGCCGAATGGCGGCGCCAACTGGGGGCGGCTGCTCGACGACGCCCGTTTCTGGACGGATGCGGGCCAGACCCTGCGCTTCGCCCTCTGCTCGGTGAGCCTGGAACTGCTGGGTGGCCTCGCCCTGGCCCTGCTGCTGCATCGTCCCCTGCGGGGTCGGGGCCCCCTGCGGGCCCTGACCCTGCTGCCCTGGGCCCTGCCCACCACGGTGATGGCCCTGGGCTGGCGCTGGATCCTCAACGATCCCCATGGCCCGATCAACGCCGCCATCCGCTCCCTGGGCGGCAGCAGCTACGGCTTCCTCTCCACCCCAGCCACCACCTGGTTCTTCGTGGTGCTGGCGGATGTCTGGAAAACCATGCCGTTCGTGGCCCTGCTGCTGCTGGCGGGGTTGCAGACCATTCCGGTGGATCTGGAGGAGGCCCTGCGCCTGGAGGGGGCCAGCCGCCTGCAGATCCTGCGGCGCCTCACCCTGCCCCTGTTGGTGCCCTACCTCACCCTGGCCCTGCTGTTCCGGCTCGCCCAGGCCCTGGGGGTGTTCGACCTGATCCAGGTGCTCACGGGTGGCGGGCCGGCCGGCAGCACCGAGAGCCTGGCCCTCTATGCCTACCTGAACGCCATGCGGTTCCTCGACTTCGGCTACGCCAGCACCGTCATGCTCGCCACCTTCCTGCTGCTGCTGGTGTCCCTGGGCGGCGGCTGGCTGCTGCTGCGCCGCCACGGCCAGGGGCACGCCACGGAGCGGGCGGCATGAGGCTGCTCGTGCTGCTCTGGAGCCTGGGGCCCCTGCTCTGGCAGCTGCGCACCTCCCTGCTGCGCCCGGAGGCCCTGGTGGCGCCCCTGCGCGAAGGCAATCCCTGGACGCTGGCCAATTACCAGCTGGTGCTCTGCGGAGATCCCCCCTTCTGGCAGTACCTGACCAACAGCACCCTGGTGGGGCTGGCCACCACCCTGCTCACCCTGCTGCTGGCGGTGCCCTGCGCCTATGGCCTGCAGAAGCTGCGGGGTCCGATGCGCTGGGGGGTGGGGCTGGCTCTGGCGGCGGCGGCCATGTTCCCCACCGTGCTGCTGTTCCTGGCCCTGCTGGAGATCGCCAGAAGCTTCGGCCTGGCCAACAACCTGCTCGCCCTCAGCCTGCCCTACGCGGCCCTGTCCCTGCCCCTGGCGGTGCTGCTGCTGCGGGCCGCCTTCGCCGACCTTCCCGGGGAGCTGGAGGATGCGGCACGACTCGAGGGGCTGGGGCTGGGGCAGCGACTCCGATTCGTGCTTCTGCCCTTGCTGGGGCCGGCCCTGGCTAGCACGGCCATCCTGGTGTTCCTGGCCAGCTGGAACGAGTACGCCATCGCCCTCACCTGGATCAGCCGCAGTGATCTGCTCACCCTGCCGATCGCCATCGCCCGGATCGGGGGCGGTTCGGTGTTCACCATCCCCTACGGAGCCTTCGCCGCAGCCACCGTGCTGGGCAGCCTGCCCCTGCTGCTGCTGGTGCTGGTGGCCCAGAGGTCGATCGTCTCGGGACTGACCCGCGGGGCGGTGAAGGGATGAGCCCCAGCTCCGCTGCCGGTCTGGAACTGCGTCAGCTGTGCCGCCAGGTGGGGGATCGGCGCCTGCTGGATCGGCTCGATCTGCAGGTCGCCCCGGGCGAGTGTGTCGCCCTGCTCGGACCCAGCGGCTGCGGCAAATCCACCACCCTGCGCCTGGTGGCAGGGCTCGATCCGGCCAGCGGGGGACAGGTGCTGCTGGACGGCGTGGATCTCACCGGACGAAGCCCGGGTGAACGGCAGGTGGCCATGGTCTTCCAGAGCTACGCCCTCTACCCCCACCTGAGCGTGGAGGGCAACCTGGACCTGGGCCTGAAGGTGCGTGGCATGGCCCCCCGCGAGCGCCAGCAGCGCATCGACGCCACCCTCGAGCTGCTCCAGCTGGGTGAGCTGCGCCAGCGCCGACCCGCCCAGCTCTCCGGCGGCCAGCGCCAGCGGGTGGCCCTGGCCCGGGCCTTGCTGCGCCAACCGCGGATCGTGCTGCTCGATGAGCCGATGAGCAATCTCGATGCCCAGCTGCGGGAGGACCTGCGGCCGGAGCTGCGGCGGCTGCTTTGTGGCCGCGAGCAGCCGGTGATCTACGTCACCCATGACCAGCAGGAGGCCGTGGGCATGGCCGACCGCATCGCCCTGCTTGACGCTGGCCGGCTGCAGCAGGTGGGCAGCCCCAGGGAGCTCTACACCAACCCCGCCAACCGATTCGTCGCCTCCTTCCTGGGGCGGCCGGCGATCAACCTGCTGGCGATCGAGCCCGGGCGTCAGCTGGGCCTGCGGCCCGAGCACATTCACCTGGCCGACGACGGTGGTGTCGCGGCCCGGCTGCTGCGCCGGGAGTGGTGGGGCCACCAGCAACTCCTCTGGCTCCAGACCCAGTGGGGCGCTCTGCGGGTGCTCACCACAGCGGAGGCGCCGATGCACCCGGAGCCCCGCCTGAGCTGGGAGCGGCAGCACGAACTCTGGTTCGATGCCCAGAGCGGCGCCAGACTCCCTCCCCCCTGATGGGCTCGGGGCCGTGGCCTGGCCCTGTTTGGTAAAGTCTCAAACTGGCTCAGGCCTGAATTGTTCACCGTCGTCACAACGTCATGTCCCGGGTCTGTCAGCTCACCGGCAAGCGCGCCAACAACGGCATGGCCGTCAGCCATTCCCACGTGCGCACCAAGAAGCTGCAGCAGGTGAATCTGCAGGAGCGGCGCCTGTGGTGGGCCGAGGGTAAGCGTTTCATCAAGCTGCGGGTGTCCACCAAGGCCCTGAAAACCATCCAGAAAAAGGGTCTCGGCGCCTACGCCAAGGAGTTGGGTGTCAACCTGGCCAAGATCTGAGCCACCGCTGATCCCCTGACCCTGGCTGGGCAAGCAGCATCGCTAGGGTCAGCGCCTGATAGGACCAAGCTCATGGAGCGTCGTGGGTTTCTCGTTGGTGCCGCCTTGGCCGGGGTCGGCCTGCTGGTCCGTCCAGCCCGAGCTGGGGCCTTGGGGGGCACCCTGCCGGCGATCGACCAACCAGCCCCAGCCTTCGATCTCGACGGTGTGGCCCCGGGGGTGGATGGGACCGTGAGGCAGGCCCACCTGGCCACCGATGGGTTCCGGGGACGCTGGCTGATCCTCTACTTCTACCCAAAGGATTTCACCAGCGGTTGCACCCTGGAGGCCCGGGGTTTTCAGCGTGACCTGGCCAGCTTTCACTCCCTCAACGCCGAGGTGGTGGGCGTCAGTGCCGATGACGCCGAGGCCCACCTGTCGTTCTGCGGCAGCGAGGGGCTGGCCTACCCGCTGCTCTCCGATCCCGGCGGGCTCGTCAGCCGTCGCTACGGCTCCTGGCTGGCCCCCTTCTCAGCCCGCCACACCTTCCTGATCGACCCGGACGGAGTGCTGCGCAGCCTCTGGACAGCGGTACGGCCCGCCGGCCATGCCCAGGAGGTGCTGACAGAACTGCAACGGATCCAGAACAGCGGCGATGCCACGATCGCTGCCTGACCTTCCACCGACCCAGTACCCCGTTGCCCGCTCCGATGACCGTCAGCCGCCGCCAACTGCTGCATCTGGCCCTGGGCTCGGCCACAGCCTTGCTCGCCGGCAACCGCCGCGTCCTGGCCGGAAGCGACGCCCCTGCCGATCGGCTGCACTGGCTGGCGACGGCCGACAGCGGCAGCGGCGACCGCCACCAATTCGCCAACGGCAGTGCCATGGCGGCCCTGCATCGCCGCGATCCTGTGGATCTGGTGGTCATGGCTGGGGACAACATCTATGACAATGGCGATATGCGCGAAGTGGGCGCCAAGTTCGAGAGGCCCTACAGAGAGCTGCTCAAGGCCGGTGTCCCGTTTCACGCCGTGCTCGGCAATCACGACATCCGCTCCAACAACGGTGCCGGGCAGATCGCCTACCCGGGCTTCGGCATGAAGGGGCGTTGGTACACCCTGCGGAAGGGCCCGGTTGAATTCTTCATGCACGACAGCAATGTCGACTGGCCTCAGCAGATGAGCTGGCTGAGGTCCGCCCTTGCTGCCAGCCGTGCACCCTGGAAGGTGCTGGTGGGGCACCATCCGATCTATTCATCAGGGCTCTATGGCGACGACCGGGAAGCGATCGGCCGGCTCACCCCGCTGCTGCGCCGCCATGGCGTGCAGCTCTACATCAACGGCCACGATCACAACTATGAGCGCAGCGTCCCGATCGGCGGCACCACATACCTCACCGTCGGCAATGGAGGGGCCGCGCTCAGACCGGTCGTGCCCGGCCCCAACAGCGCCAAGGCGGTGAGCACCTATGGGTTCGCCTCGCTGCAGGCCGACCCTGACAGCCTGACGATTGAGGCGTGGAGCAGCAGCAGCAAGCGACTCGACAAGGCCAGGCTCAACCGCAGCGGTGCCCTGATCTAGCCACGGCGCTGCTCAGGCGATCGCCTGAAGCCTCTGCAGCAGTTCGGCGTGGATGCGGGTCTCGGCGCGGAGCTGCTCGCGCCGATTCTGATCGGGAGGCTGATCGACCAGCGCCTGCCAGGTGGCCGTCAGCGCCACAGCATCCGCGCCGGGCTCGCCGTGCGGCAGACGACCCAGATCGAGACAGGGGCAGCCGAGGGACTCTGCGGCGGCGGTGACCTTCGGGTCGTAGCTGAGGGCAGCGCAGGGGCTGCCGGCCAGGGCAGCGAGGATAAGGCCGTGCAGGCGCATCGCCAACACCAGCGAGGCAGCCCGGAACTGCTGCATCGCCTGCTCCGGGGTGCTGGCCTGCACCACCACGCTGCGGCGCCGCAGGGAAGCGCTGAGCAGGCCGCGCCGGTCGAGTTCTGAAAGCAGATCGCTGTCCTGGTCCTGGTGGAAAGGCAACCAGTGCAGCGGTCGGTCGCAGCGCTCGGCCACGGTGCCTAAGGCCTCCAGCAGCAGGCGCCAGCCGCGACCATCGAGACTGGCTACGGGCCGCCAGCAGAGGATGATCGGGCCGCCCTGGCCTTGCCACTCCTGCGGCGGCAGTGCCCAGACAGGATCACTGCCCTGGCCGGCGTTGATCCCCCAACTGGCGGCAAGCCGGGCGGAGGCCTGGTCGCGCCAGGTGATGCCGCTGGCCTGGCTCAGCAGCAGGCGCGCCAACAGACGGCTGCGCTGGCGGTGCAGGGGCCCCAACCCCTGGCCCCAGAGGATCACGGGCTTGCCCTGGGCCCGGGCCGCCAGCATCAGGGCACCGTAATAGAGAAGACTCTTGAAGCTGGTGCTGTCCTGGAGCAGGCTGCCGCCGCCAAGCACCAGGGCCTGGCAGCGGCCGAGGGCGACGAGCACCGCCCCCAGCCGGCGGCGGTCGGTGGTCTCCACGCCGAACCGGGCGCGCACCTGCTCCTGATCGTGGGCGGTCACCAACGGCTGGCAACCAGCTGGGAGCTGGCCGAGCAGCACCTCCAGCAGGGCGTCGTCGCCGAGGTTGTGCTCGCCGTAGTAGCCGCAGATCAGAGCACGCATCCGACGCAGCGGTGGTTCCGGCTCCGTACATTACGGATCCCACCAGGCCCCGCCCATGCACGCGCTGTCGCTGCCCACCTGGTGGATCCACATCACGTCGGTGCTCGAGTGGATGCTGGCGATCCTCGCCGTGCAGGCCTATGGGCGGCTGCGGCGGGAAGGGGGCTGGCGCTGGCTGGCCCTGGCCATGGTGCCGGCCCTGGTGAGCGCCATGGCGGCCTGCACCTGGCATCTGTTCGACAACAGCGAGGCCCTCAAGGGGTTGGTGGTGCTGCAGGCCGGCCTCACGGCCCTGGGCAACGGGGCCCTGGCCCTGGCCGCCTTGAACCTGCTGCGGCAGCAGCGGCTCGCCCCGGAGGACGGAACCCCGTGAGCCTGCCCCTGGCCAACTGGTTTCAGCACCTGGGTGGGGTGGATCCGGCACCGTTCTTCGTGCTCTCGCTCCTGCCCTACCTGGCCTTCCTGTGGTGGGCGCAGAAGGTGCGGGCCTTTCCGCGCCTGGCGATACGGGGCTTCCAGCTGACGTTGCTGTTCGTGGCGGTCACCATCGCCGCCGCCGTGGTGGCCCAGCAGGTCTACGGGCGGCAGCTGGCGGACGTCGATCCCCTGCACGGCGGCGCCGAGGCCTTCCTGACCCTCAGCAACCTGGTGGTGCTGCTGGGGTTCCGGCTGCTCCCCTCGGAACCACCGGCGGCGGGTTCAGCCGGAACCCAGGTCAACAAGTCTTAAGGGCGCGGGGCGCAGCTCCCCCTGACCCGGAAGATGGGGCGTCAGCAAGTGCATCATGATCGCTCCCCTCCTGGCCATGGCTCCCGCGTCGATCAGCTGGTCTCCCAAGGTGGCCCTGGTCATGATCGTGTGCAACGTCATCGCCATCGCCATCGGCAAGGCCACCATCCAGCAGCAGAACGTGGGTCTGCAGCTGCCCAACAATTCCTTCTTCGGCGGTTTCAGCCACGGCGCCATGCTCGGCACCACCAGCCTGGGCCACATCCTCGGCATGGGCGCGATCCTGGGCCTGGCGTCCCGCGGCGTTCTCTGAGGTTCCGGCGCCGGCTGGACTTCAGCGCCAGCCCAGCAGGTACGGCATGGCCCTGAGGCCGTAGCGCTCGAAGCGATAGCCGAACAGCAGGGCCGATAGATCCTCGGCCCTGCAACCTTCCAGGCCCCGCAGCACCTGGTCGAGACGGCCATCGGCCTTCGGTTCGTGCAGGCTCAGCCAAGTGCGTCGCGCCAGCCGGCCGCTCAGCGACCAGCGCCAGCCCAGGGCTCGCCTCAGTTGGGGCGCATAGTCCCGCATGGCCTGCTGCGCCGAAGCTGAACCGCCTGAGGCTCCCAGAGCGTCCTGCAGCAGGGGAGCCAGCACCGCGCTGCTGGTCAGGGCGTGGCGAATGCCTTCGCCGCCCAGCAGGTTGGCGGTGCTGACCGCATCGCCCAGGCCCACCAGCCGTCCCCGCTGATGGGGTTCCCGGCGGCGGATCGTGCTGCGCACCAGCCCGCCGTGGCGGTCCAGGACCTTGAAGGCCTCGCCAGCCATTTCGTCAGCCAGCAAGCGCCGGCCCACCTCCGTGATCAATCCCCCCAGGGGCGGCTGCTGGCGCTGGGCATCCACCAGCCGGCATACCCCGAGCTTCAGCACCCCCGGCTGCATCGGAAAGATCCAGCCGTAGCCCTGGGGCACCCAGTCGCTGCCGAGGCAGAAACTGAGCCGATCACCCCAGCGCTCCCAGCCGGAGGGAGACACCCGCAGCAGCCACTCCAGGCCGGCGGCCCGCACCAGCCCTTCACGCGGGCGCCGGGCCGGCGGCGGATCCCCCAGCAGGGCCCTGGCCTGGCCAGTGGCATCCACGGTCCAGTCGCTGCTGACGCGCAGCATGGTGCCATCGGGGCGGCGCAGCACGGTGACCATCCGCTCGCCCTGCTGGTGGCTGGAGCAGGCCTGGAGCCCCAGCTGCACCCGGCCGCCCCAACGCAGGCACTGGTCGGCCTGCCAGCGGCGCAGAGCACCGAAATCGAGCACCACACCAAGGGGATGGGGCGAGGCCCAGGTGCGGGTGGCCCTGGCGGGACCGATCAGCTGCCACTGCCGCCAGCGGCTGCCCACCACCTCCGCCGGCAGGCCGAAGTCCTCCATGGACGCGACCGGCAGGGCGGCGCTGCTGAAGGCGGAACGGCTCAGGTCGGACAGGCGATCCACCAGGACGACATCCACGCCTTGAAGAGCAAGACGCCGAGCCAGGTCTCCACCGGCCGGACCGGCCCCCACCACCAGCACCTGGCAGCAGAGGGACGACTCAGACGGCAAGGGCGGTGGGGACGGAGGCGCGGAACACAGGACCGAAACGCTCGTGGATGCGATCGGCCATCTGGGCGGGGGTGAGGCCGAGGCTTTCCTTGCTCTGGTCGGGACTGGCGTGATCGACAAGGACGTCCGGGATGCCGATGCGCAGCACCGGGACGGTCAACTCGTGGTCGTTGAGGGTTTCCACAACCGCCGCACCGAAGCCACCGGCCAGGGCGCCTTCCTCCATCGTCACGACCCGGCCGATCCGCCGCGCCAACGGCAGGATCAGGGCCTCATCGAGGGGGCGCAGGAAGCGGGCATTGACCACCGCCGCCCGCAGACCCTTCTCCTGCAGGAGGCCGGCGGTGGCCATGGCCGGCGCCACCATGGCGCCGTAGGCCACGATCAGCACGTCATCGCCGTCGGTGAGCAGCTCACCGCGGCCGATCTCCAGGGGCTGCCAGCCCTCGTCCATCAGGGGCACCCCTTCCCCTTCCCCCCGGGGGATGCGGATGGCACAGGGGCCGTCGTGGGCGATCGCGGTGACCAGCATGCGTTGCAGTTCGGCCTCGTCCTTCGGGGCCATCACCGTGAAGTTCGGCACGGCCCGCAGGTAGCTGATGTCGTACTGGCCCTGGTGGGTGGGGCCGTCGGCGCCGACGATGCCGGCCCGATCCAGCACGAAGGTGACCGGCAGCTTCTGGATGCCGACGTCATGGATGAGCTGGTCGTAGGCGCGCTGCAGAAAGGTGCTGTAGATGGCCACCACCGGCCGCAGACCTTCGCAGGCCATGCCCGCCGCCATCGTCACGGCGTGCTGCTCGGCGATGCCCACATCGAAATACTGCTGGGGCAACGCCTTCTCCAGCAGATCCAGCCCGGTGCCGGTGGCCATGGCGGCGGTGATGCCCACCACCCTGGGATCCTGCTCGCAGATCTTGACCAGCGTCTGGCCGAAGACCTTGCTCCAGCTGGGGGGCTTGGGCTTGCTGGAGGGGTAGGCCTTACCGGTGGCCAGATCGAAGGCCGACTGGGCGTGGTAACCCACCTGGTCGGCCTCGGCGTAGGGGTAGCCCTTGCCCTTGGTGGTGGCCACGTGCACCAGCACCGGACCCTCGCAGCGGTGCGCCGCCTGAAAGGTCCGCACCATCTCGGGGATGTCGTGGCCGTCGATCGGGCCCACGTAGGTGAAGCCCAGCTCCTCGAACACGGCCCCCACCTTGGGCACCGCCAGCCGTTTCATGCTCTCCTTGAGCGTCTTGAGCTCGGTGGGCAGTTCGCCGTGCAGGAAGGGGAGGTGCTTCACCGCCTCCTCGGCGCTGCCGGAGAGGAACTGGACCGGCTTGCTGAGCCGCATGCGGTTGAGGTGGGTGGAGAGGGCCCCCACCGGCGCTGAGATCGACATGTCGTTGTCGTTCAGCACCACGAGCAGCTTCGTGCGCGGCAGGTGGCCCGCATGGTTGATGGCCTCCAGGGCCATGCCGCCGGTGAGGGCCCCATCGCCGATCACGGCGACACATTTGAAATCGTCGCCACGGCGGTCGCGGGCCAGGGCCATGCCCAGGGCCGCCGAGATGCTGGTGGAGGCGTGGCCGGCACCGAAGTGATCGAAGCGGCTCTCGCTGCGTTTGAGATAACCAGCCACACCGCCCTTCTGGCGAAGGGTGTGGAAATCCTTGTAGCGCCCCGTGACCAGCTTGTGGGGATAGGCCTGGTGGCCCACATCCCACACCACCCGGTCGTGATCGAGGTCGAGGGTTTGGTACAAGGCCAGGGTGAGTTCCACGACCCCCAGCCCCGGACCCAGGTGCCCACCACTGGTGGAGACCACCTCCAGATGCTTCTCGCGGATCTGGCGAGCCATGGCCTCGAGTTCTGCGGTGCTCAGGCCGTGCAGCTGATTCGGATGGCTCAGCTCGCTCAGATGCATGCCCTTCCTTGCTTCCAGGTGGCCAATCTACGGGGTTCGCTCCGACCCACGGCGGCGAACGCCACCGTTGCAGGGTCGGGTTGCGACACTGGGGCCATGACTTTGGCCGCCCACGACGACGCCTTTCTCGAGACCACCGCCTACCTGCAGCGGATCCTGCGGGCCCGGGTCTATGACGTGGCGATCGAATCCCCCCTCGACCCCGCCCCCAACCTGTCCCGCCGGCTCCTCAACCAGGTGCTGCTCAAGCGGGAGGATCTCCAGCCCGTGTTCAGCTTCAAGCTGCGCGGCGCTTACAACAAGATGGCGGGCCTTGATCGGGCCGAACTCGACCGGGGAGTGATCGCCGCCAGCGCCGGCAACCATGCCCAGGGGGTGGCCCTGGCCGCCCAGCGGCTGGGCTGCACGGCCGTGATCGTGATGCCAATCACCACACCGGACATGAAGGTGCGCTCGGTGGCGGCCAGGGGAGCCGAAGTGGTGCTGCATGGCGACACCTACGACGAGGCCTGCGAGGAGGCCCACCGGCTGCAGCGGCAGCGGGGACTCACCTTCATCCATCCCTTCGACGACCCGGATGTGATCGCCGGCCAGGGCACGATCGGCCTGGAGATCCTGCGCCAGTGCTCCGATCCCCCCGACGCCATCTACGTGGCGGTGGGCGGTGGCGGGCTGATCGCCGGCATCGGCGCCTACGTCAAGAGCCTCTGGCCCCAGGTGGAGGTGATCGGGGTCGAGCCGAGCGATGCCGACGCCATGACCCGTTCCCTGGCGGCGGGGGAGCGGGTGCGGCTCGACCAAGTGGGCCTGTTCGCTGACGGCGTGGCCGTGCGCCAGGTGGGCGTCCACACCTTCGCCCTGGCCCAGCGTTGTGTCGATCGCATGGTCACGGTGGACACCGATGAGATCTGCGCCGCTATCAAAGATGTCTTCGAGGACACCCGCTCGATCCTGGAGCCGGCGGGCGCCCTCTCGGTGGCTGGCATGAAGAAGGACGTGGCGCAGCGTCAGCTGCGGGACCGGACCCTGGTGGCGGTGGCCTGCGGCGCCAACATGAACTTCGACCGGCTGGCCTTCGTGGCGGAACGGGCCGAGCTCGGCGAGGAGCGGGAAGCCCTGCTGGCGGTGGAGATCCCCGAGCAACCCGGCAGCCTGGCGCGGTTCTGCGCCGTCCTCGGCCAGCGCAGCCTCACCGAGTTCAGCTACCGCCTGGCCGACCCCCGGCTGGCCCACATCTTCGTGGGGGTGCAGATCAGCGGCCACCAGGACACCCGCCAGCTCATGGAGGCCCTGGAGGAGCACGGGTTTCCCTGCCTCGACCTCAGCGGCGACGAGCTGGCCAAGCTCCATCTCTGCCACATGGTGGGGGGACGGCTGCCGGCGAGCGCCGGGGCGGCCCTGAACCAGGGAGAGGAGCGGCTCTACCGCTTCATGTTCCCAGAACGGCCCGGGGCCCTGATGGCGTTCGTGAACGCCCTGCATCCCAACTGGAACATCAGCATCTTTCACTACCGCAACCACGGCGCCGACGTTGGCCGCATCGTGGTGGGGGTGCAGGTGCCGCCTGGGGAGCTGGAGGCCTGGCAGGCCTTCCTCGCCGATCTCCCCTACCAGCACTGGGAGGAGACCCACAACCCGGCCTACCGCCTGTTCCTGGGGGAAGTGGGCCACAGCCTGCCGCCACGCCCTGCCGCCCTTCCCCATGGCTGAACCCGAACCCTTCTGCGGCCTGTCCCTGCCGGCTCGGCTGGAGGCCATCCTTTACCTCAAGGGGCGGCCGCTGGAGCTGGGGGAGCTGGCCACCATCGCCGGCATCGAGCGGGACGCGGCCGAGCTGGCCCTGATCACCCTGATGGCCGACTACGCCCACCGGGACACGGCCCTGGAGATTCATCAGGACGGGCAGCGCTACGCGTTGCAGCTGCGGGCGGGCCTGGGGGATCTGGTGCAGAACCTGCTGCCGGTGGATCTCTCCATCGCCGCCCTGCGCACCCTGGCCACGATCGCCCTCAAGAAACGGCTGCTGCAGTCGGAGCTGGTGGAGCTGCGCGGCTCGGGGGCCTACGAGCACATCAAGGAACTGCTGGCCCAGGACTTCATCGAGCGCCGCCGCCAGAGCGACGGACGCTCCTACTGGCTCAGCCTGAGTGAGAAGTTCCATCGCACCTTCTCCCTGAAGGCCGACGACCTGGCGGCCCTGGGCTCGCGCCTGGCGGCCGCCGAGACAGACGCGAGCCCGCCGTCACCCGACGAAGAGGCGGATCCATAGAGTTGGCTGGCGGTTGCAGCCCACCCCTCGACCCTTTCCATGAACATCCTCGTCTTCCTGCTCCAGGTGCTGGCCCAGACCCTCAGCATCTACCTCCTGGTGCTGCTGGTCCGGGTGCTGCTGAGCTGGTTCCCCAACCTCGACTGGAGCAACCCGGTGCTCTCCAGCGTCAGCGCCATCACCGACCCCTACCTCAACGCCTTTCGCGGCCTGATTCCCCCGCTGGGCGGCATCGACCTTTCGGCGCTGGTGGCCTTCATCGCCCTGCAGCTGGCCCAGAGCCTCCTGGGGGCTTCGATCGCCACCCTTTCCGGCGGCCTGCCCTACTGAGCGGACGGATCGTCGGAGGTCCCCAGGGCCTCTTCCAGGGGCAGGAGTTCATCGTCCGCCCCGGCCCGGGTGCGCACCGGGGCGCTGAAGCCCCTCGCCTTGACGCTGCGGGTGCCGAGGGGGCCCGGGGTGCCGGCCGGCACGGCCAGGCGCAGGGCGAAGCTGGAGCGGCCGGGCGGCACATCGCCGATCGAACCCACCCGGGTGCGGTTCGGCAGCACCGGCTCACCGCTGGCATCGAGGATCAGGCCGAAGACATCGGTGTCCATGACGGGCTTGCCACCGGGGTTGACCACCACACCCCGCAGGGCCCAGCAGCTGGCCCCACTGGGGCGGGCCAGCTCAGGCTGGGTGCCGGGGTCGTCGGCGGGACAGGGCTCGACCACCACTTCAGACACCTTCAGATCGGTGGCGGCCGCCAGGGCTGGCACGCTGAGCAGCATCAGCAGTCCCAGGAGCAGACCTGCCACCCGTCGGGCCAGGGTGGCCCAGGCGATTCCTCGCTGCTTCACCGCCGATCGCCGCTGCCTCCGATCACGTTACGGTCCGCGCGGCTGACCAGCTTGGCCAGATTGGCGCCGGCCACGTCTTCAAGATCCAGTCCCAGCTCCGTGGCCAGCTGGGCTACATACCAGAGCACATCGCCCAGCTCCAGCCGCAGGTCGTCGCGGACCTCGGGGCCGAACACGCCGCCCCGGTCCCGCAACACCTTCTTCACCTTGTCGGCCACCTCGCCGGCCTCGCCGCACAGCCCCAGCGTGGGATAGAGGATGTTGGCGCCCACGTCCGGGTAGCGCGCCGTCTCACGGGAGCGTTGCTGGTAGTCCTGAAAGTCCATTTCAAGCGCGCTCTGGGCAAGTCCGGATGGTAGTTTCCGCCCTTGTACAAGGTCGTCCAATGGCCCCTCACGATCTCATGCGTCGCACAAAGATCGTGGCCACGATCGGCCCGGCCACCGAGTCGCCTGAGGTGCTGCGGCAACTGATCGCCGCCGGAGCCACCACCTTCCGTCTCAACTTCTCCCACGGCGACCACAGCGACCACGCCGATCGGATCGCCACCATCCGCCAGGTGGCCCACGAGCTGGGGGTGCACATCGGCATTCTTCAGGATCTCCAGGGCCCCAAGATCCGCCTGGGACGCTTCCAGGCCGGTCCGATCACCCTGGCCAAGGGGGACCCCTTCGCGCTCACCTCCTGCGCCGTCAACTGCGACAACACGATCGCCACCGTCACCTACGACCGGCTGGCGGATGAGGTGACCAACGGCAGTCGGATCCTGCTCGACGACGGCCGGGTCGAAATGGTGGTGGTGGAGGTCGACGGCCCCGGGCAGACCCTGAAGTGCAGGGTCACCGTGGGCGGGGTGCTCTCCAATAACAAGGGGGTCAACTTCCCTGACGTGCAGCTGTCGATCCGGGCCCTGACCCCCAAGGACCGCCGCGATCTGACCTTCGGACTGCAGCAGGGCGTCGACTGGGTCGCGCTCAGCTTCGTGCGCAATCCCTCCGACATGCTGGAGATCCGCGAGCTGATCCGCAGCCAGGGCCACAACACCCCGGTGGTGGCCAAGATCGAGAAGTTCGAGGCGATCGATGCCATCGACGCCATCCTTCCCCTCTGTGACGGGGTGATGGTGGCCCGCGGGGACCTCGGGGTGGAGATGCCCGCCGAGGAGGTGCCCCTGCTGCAGAAGGAGCTGATCCGCAAGGCCAACAGCCTCGGCATTCCGATCATCACGGCCACCCAGATGCTGGATTCGATGGCCTCCTGCCCGCGGCCCACCCGGGCCGAGGTGAGCGATGTGGCCAACGCCATCCTCGACGGCACCGATGCGGTGATGCTCTCCAACGAAACCGCCGTGGGCGACTACCCCGTGGAGGCCGTGGCCACCATGGATCAGATCGCCCGCCGCATCGAGCGCGACTACCCCCAGCGGGTGCTAGACAGCCACATGGCCACCACCATCCCCAACGCCATCTGTCAGGCGGTCAGCAGCATCGCCCGCCAGCTCAACGCCGCCGCGATCCTGCCCCTCACCAAGACCGGATCCACGGCGCGCAGTGTCAGCAAGTTCCGCCCCAGCACGCCCATCCTGGCGATCACCTCCGACGTCAGCGTGGCCCGCCAACTGCAGCTGGTCTGGGGGGTCAACCCGCTGCTGATCCACGATGAGCCCAGCAGCAGCCGCACCTTCAGCGTGGCCATGGCCGCTGCCAAGGAGCTGGGTCTGCTGAGCGCCGGCGATCTGGTGGTTCAGACCGCCGGCACCCTGGAGGGGGTGAGTGGCTCCACCGATCTGGTCAAGGTGGGCATCGTCTCGGCCGTGATGGGGCGCGGCGTGGGCATCGGCAGCGGCACGATCAGCGGCAAGGTGCGCCTGGCCAGCACCCCGGAGGAGGCGGCTCGCCTTGAGCCCGGTGAAATCCTGGTGGTGCGCGAAACGAGCGCCGCCTACCTGGAGGCGATCCGCAAGGCCCGGGGGGTGATCGCCGAGGAGGAAGGTCGCCAGAGCCATGCGGCCGTGATCGGCGAGCGGCTGGGCGTGCCCGTGATCGTGGGCGTGGCCAATGCCACGTTTGAACTGCGGATGGGGGAAGTGGTCACCCTTGACGTTCAGGATGGGGTTGTGCATCGGGGTGCCCAGAGCACCCACCCCTCGGCGGTGCCGTCGTTCCTCTAGAACCGAAATCCCTCCGGCTGCGCCGCCATGGCCTCCAAGCTGCCCCTGAGCGAAACGGTGGCCATGGCGTTGCTGACGCTGCGCTCGAATCGCCTGCGCAGCCTGCTCACCATGCTGGGCATCGTCATCGGCAACGCCTCGGTGATCACCCTGGTAGGGGTGGGACGGGGCGCCCAGAACCTGGCCGAGAGCCAGCTCAGCACCCTGGGAGCCAACGTGCTGTTCGTGGTGCCCGGCAACAACGACACGCGGCGCCAGGGGATCGAGATGCCCCGCACCCTGGTGCTGGAGGACGCCAAGGCCATCGCCGAGCAAGTGCCCAGCGTGCGCCGGGTCGCCCCCCAGATCACCCTGAATGCCGTGGCCCAGGCCGGCGGCTTCAGCTCCTCGGTCTCGGTGTCGGGGGTGACGCCCGAGTTCCTGCCGGTGCGCAGCTTTGAGGTGGCCAGGGGGCGCTTCATCGACAAGCGTGATGTGCAGGGGGCCCGCAACGTGGTGGTGATCGGCCCTGATCTGCAGGAGAAGCTGATGCCCACCGGCGAAGCCCTGGGCCGCCAGCTGCGCATTCGCGACAAGTCCTTCGAGGTGATCGGTGTGCTGGCACCGAAGGGGGCCGTGTTCGGCTCCAACCAGGACGAGAACGCCTACATCCCCCTCACCACCATGGTGAGCCAGCTGAGTGGGCGTGATCCCACCTTCGGCATCAGCCTCACGTTCATCAGTGTGGAGGCCCGCGACGAAGCCAGCACCGGAGCGGCGGCGTTCCAGATCACCAACCTGCTGCGCCAGCGCCACCGGCTGCTTCGGGAGGACGACTTCGCCGTGCGCTCCCAGAAGGATGCCCTCACCATCGTCGGCACGATCACCGGCGGCCTCACCCTGATGCTGGGGGCCATCGGTGCGGTGTCGCTGCTGGTGGGAGGGATCGGAATCATGAACATCATGCTGGTGTCGGTGAGTGAACGCACCGAGGAGATCGGCCTGCGCAAGGCCCTCGGCGCCCGCAGCAGTGACGTACTGCTGCAGTTCCTGGTGGAGTCGCTGGTGCTCGCCAGCCTCGGTGGCGTCATCGGCAGTGCCCTGGGGCTGGGAACGGTGGCCCTGGTTGGGGCCCTCACCCCGCTGCCGGCCACGATCGAGGCCGGCACCGTGCTGCTGACGGTGGGTCTGTCCGGCTCGATCGGCCTGTTCTTCGGCGTGGTGCCGGCGCGGCGGGCGGCACGGCTCGATCCGATTGCGGCCCTGCGAAGCCTCTGATCCCCACCCTCTCAGCAAGGATGCAGCGCGGTTGCCAGCGGCCCTAGCCAGCCGTGGCGCCGACGGGAAGAGAAGAAAACCTTAAGAGTCGCAATCCGTCGTCTTCGTCACCGAATCCCCACAGCCGCAATGTCTTGATGGTGGGGACGTTGCCGCAAGACGGTGTTGGATCAGCTGGCCAGGTCTGAACAGGTGGATTGCGGTTACCGGAATGGCTCCGATCGCATGATCATCCTGCGCTGCATCGGGCCAGATCAGTTCTTTCTGGAACGGGTGGTCTTTCCCTTTGAACTCCTGACCTTTCAGTGTCCAGCCCGTAGCGAAGTGGAGATCTGGACCCATGGTCTCGGCGGCCCCGAACTGCTCGAATCGATCGAGGCCTGTGAGCTGGTCATGGAATCAGCCCCCGTCCCCGAGGCCGTCGCGGGCGGCGCGGAGCTTGCCGTGGGCGGCATCGAAGCCAACCCCTGGCTCCAGGCGGGCTGAGCCGAGGGGAAGCCAACCGCCGAAGACGTCAAGCTTGAGGCCGGAACCCTCCCGCAGCCGGGCCGCCCGCTCTTAAGGTTGTTCAAAAGCTTCACAACCATGAATCAGCGCTGGCGTGTCCTTGCCCTGTGGCTGTTGCCGATCGCCGTGGCCCTGTTCCTGGGCTGGCAGTTGCTGAGTTCAGGGGGGCGGCTGGCGCCCGGGCCATCGGGAGACACCACCGCGCCCCGCAATGCCGCCGTGGCCCGCATGAGTTATGGCCGCTTCCTTGATTACGTCGAAGCAGGCAGGGTCACGGCGGTCGACATCTACGACGGCGGCCGCACCGCGGTGATCGAGGCGGTGGATCCCGACCTCGACAACCGGGTGCAGCGCCTGCGGGTGGATCTGCCCGGCATCGCCCCCGAACTGATCAACAAGCTCAAGGACCAGGGCATCAGCTTCGATGTCCACCCCCCCAAGGCCACGCCGCCGGCCCTGGGCCTGCTGGGCAACCTCCTGTTCCCGCTGCTGCTGATCGGTTCGCTCATTTTCCTGGCCCGGCGTTCCTCGGGCATGCCCGGCGGGCCTGGCCAGGCGATGCAGTTCGGTAAGTCCAAGGCCCGCTTCGCCATGGAAGCCGAAACCGGTGTCAAGTTCGATGACGTGGCCGGCGTCGAGGAAGCCAAGCAGGACCTGCAGGAAGTGGTCACCTTCCTTAAAACCCCGGAGCGCTTTACCTCCGTGGGGGCCAAGATTCCCCGCGGCGTGCTGCTGGTCGGTCCCCCAGGCACCGGCAAGACCCTGCTGGCCAAGGCCATCGCCGGTGAGGCCGGGGTGCCCTTTTTCTCCCTGTCGGGTTCCGAGTTCGTCGAGATGTTCGTGGGTGTTGGCGCCAGCCGCGTCCGGGATCTGTTCAAGCGAGCCAAGGAGAACAGCCCCTGCCTGATCTTCATCGATGAGATCGACGCCGTCGGACGGCAGCGCGGCGCCGGAATCGGTGGCGGCAACGACGAGCGGGAGCAGACCCTCAACCAGCTGCTCACCGAGATGGATGGGTTCGAGGGCAACAGCGGCATCATCATCATTGCGGCCACCAACCGTCCTGATGTTCTGGATTCGGCCCTGATGCGTCCCGGCCGTTTCGATCGCCAGGTCCAGGTGGATGCCCCCGACATCAAGGGTCGCCTGTCGATCCTGAAGGTGCACAGCCGCAACAAGAAGCTGGCCGAGGATGTCTCCCTGGAGATGATTGCCCGCCGCACACCGGGCTTCACCGGCGCCGACCTGGCCAACCTGCTCAATGAGGCGGCGATCCTCACGGCCCGGCGTCGCAAGGAGGCCACCGGCCTGGCGGAGATCGACGACGCCGTCGACCGGATCATCGCCGGCATGGAGGGCAAGCCCCTCACCGATGGCCGCAGCAAACGTTTGATCGCCTATCACGAGGTGGGCCATGCCCTGGTGGGCACCCTGGTGAGGCAGCACGATCCCGTCCAGAAGGTCACCCTGATTCCCAGGGGCCAGGCCCAGGGCCTCACCTGGTTTGCCCCCGACGAGGAGCAGATGCTGGTGAGCCGGGCCCAGCTGCGGGCTCGCATCATGGGGGCCCTGGGCGGCCGCGCGGCCGAGGATGTGGTGTTCGGCCATTCGGAGGTCACCACCGGCGCCGGCGGTGACATCCAGCAGGTGGCCTCAATGGCCCGGCAGATGGTCACCCGCTTCGGCATGAGTGATCTGGGCCCGATGTCACTGGAGGCGGGCAACCAGGAGGTGTTCCTCGGCCGCGACCTGATGACACGCAGCGATGTGTCCGATGCCATCGCCCACAAGATTGATGGGGCTGTGCGTCACATCGTTCAGAGTTGCTACACCGACACCGTCAAGTTGGTGGCCGAGCATCGCGCCTGCATGGATCGTCTTGTGGAATTGCTGATCGAGAAGGAAAGCCTCGATGGCGATGAATTCCGCCTGATCGTCTCGGAATTCGCCACGATCCCTGACAAGGACCGTTTCTCCCCCCTGCTCACGGCTGCGGATCTGGCCTCCGCCAACCACCAGGACGTGGTCGTCGCTGATCCAGCAGAGGCCACCTGAAGCCGGGAGGCATCCTCAGCTCAGTCATGGAAAAGGCCTGCCAATGCAGGCCTCGCCAGCCTCTCAGCTTCAGACCGGGCGGATGGGACGCTTTTCGATCACCTTGTCGATGAGGCCGTAGGCCATCGCTTCGGCCGGAGACATGAAGAAGTCGCGATCGGTGTCGATCTGGATCTGCTCGAGATCCCGTCCGGTGCGGCTGGCCAGCTCCCGGTTGAGCTTGTTCTTGAGGTAGAGGATCTCATCGGCCTGGATGCGGATGTCGCTGGCCTGGCCACGGGCCCCACCCAGGGGCTGGTGGATCATGATCCGGGAATGGGCCAGGCTGCTGCGCTTGCCCTTGGCTCCGGCGCAGAGAAGAAAGGCCCCCATGCTGGCCGCGAGGCCCACACAGACGGTCTGCACATCGGGTTTGATGTGCTGCATGGTGTCGAAGATGCCGAGGCCGTCGTAGACCGAACCGCCCGGAGAATTGACGTAGAGGAAAATATCCTTCTCAGGATCTTCCGCCTCCAGAAACAGCAGCTGGGCCACCACACGGTTGGCGGATTCCGCAGTCACCGGTTCCCCGAGGAAGATGATCCTCTCCCGCAGCAGGCGGGAATAGATGTCAAAGGCTCTTTCACCGCGACCCGACTCCTCGATGACGATCGGGATCATGGGCTCCAGACAGACGATTGAAACAATCCTACCCAGCCGCCGATCGGGTCGAGTGCCTGCAGCGCTATGGTCGCAGCACCGAAGAATCCAACAGCGTGAGCGCTGCTCTCACCGTCGCCGACAGCAAGCGGGCCTTCCATGGCGCCTTCCCCCACGTCATCGGTCCCCTCTACCGGCGCATGGTCGACGAATTACTGGTGGAGCTCCACCTGCTGAGCCGCCAGAAAGGCTTCCAGAGTGATCCCCTCTTCGCCGTTGGTCTCGTTCAGGTGTTCGACGGCTTCGCCCGCGGCTACCGGCCCGAGGACCAGAAGGCCCCCCTGTTTGAGGCCCTGTGCGCCTCCTCCGGGTATGACGGCCCTGATCTGCGCCGCCAATGCGTCGAGGCCCTGGCCGCCATGGGGCGCCACAGCCAGCAGGAGGTGCGTCAGTGGATCGAAGCCCAGGGGGAAGGGGCACCGGCGCCGGTGGCCACGGCCATGGCCAGCATCCGCCGGCCGGATTTCCACTACTCACGCCTGATGGCCGTCGGCCTGCTCGCTTTGCTGGAGCAAGCCCTCGCCGACGACGCCATGGAACCCCAGGCCCTGCGCCAGCTCGCCCACGACATCGGCTTCTCGATCGGCCTGCTGCGGGACCGTCTCGACAAGGACCTCTCTCTCTACGCCAGCAACCTCGAGAAGATGTCCATGGCCGTCGAGCTGATGGAGGAAACGGTGGCCGCCGAGCGGCGCCGGCGCGAGCGGCAGGAGATTACGGGATCACCCGAAGGCGTCCCCTCAGCCAGCTGACCCCACCGGCGCCAGGGGCGGCCTCCATCGCCAGCTGGTCGGCGCGACGCACCAGATCGGGCAGCGGTTCGGGCAGCAGGCCCAGCTGATCCAGGCCCTGGGGGCGCACCCGCAGCCACAGCGAGCCTGAGCCGGGCGCCTGTACACCAGTGGTGGTCATGGTCTGCCAACGGGACGGCACCGGACCGAGAAACAACAGAAGCTGGGCTTGGGGCCCGCTCTCCCCGATCCAGCGCCACCCCCCCAGAACCACCCCATCCTCCCGGCGCCAGGTGGCCGCCAGTGCCTGGGACGGCGGACTGGCGCCAGGCACGTCCTGCAGGGCCTGGGCCTGCAGGGAACGGGCCAGGCCGAGCAACAGCTCTCGCCAGGCCTGGTGGTCGGGCCCGACCGCCACCTGGAGCTCGAGCGAAGCCTGGAAGGGGCCACTGGCCTGGGGCTGGAGCCGCAGACGGAACGGGGAACGGCGCAGCAGGGCCAGGCCCTTGGTGTCGATGCCGTAGCGCGCGGCAAGGGGATCCCGGATCAGCTGCCGCGACAGCAACCCGCGGAACAGCTGCTCCAGGGAGGATCCCTGGAGTTCCAGCAGCAGGTCGCTCGGAAGGGGCGGCAGGCTGGAGGCCGCACCGTCGGTGGCACGGACGGATCGGGCCGTACCCGCCGCCGCGGCACGGTCGGTGGCTTCGCCCCGCCAGCGCAGCTCGGAGGACTCCAGCGAGAGGGAGAGGGAGAGGCATCCCTCCTGGTAGGCCTCCAGCAGCGGGGCCAGCGGCCCCACCAGGGCGCCAAGACCGGAAGCGTTCCAGAACACCCCCTGACCGCTCTCCAGCCTGGGGAGGCAGGCGCTGTACAGCCCGCGCCCGGCCCGCTGATCGGGCCGCAACTGATCCTGGAGCAGGCGCCGTGAGAGGGGATCCGGCGCCACCACCAGCAGATTCCCCACCCGCAGGCCATTGGCGGGCAGGGGGCGCTGGGAGCCGGTGTTGTCCTGGACGGCCAGGTAGGCCCCTGCTTCGGCATGGGGGCCCCAGAACTGCCACCAGGTGCGGCGCTGCTCCCGCCACAGCCGGTTGGCCGGGGCGACGCCGAAGCGCTCACGCCAGAGGGCCGGCACGGGCCGATCCGGACTGGCGGCAAAGCTCTGCAGCAGGCTGCTCGCCGCCATGAGCTGCTCGAGCCCCTGGGCCCTGGGCCTGGGCCAGCGCCACAGGGCCAGGCCGGGCAGCAGCAGCAGCACCAGGAGCGTGGCCGCGGTGGCCGGCAGCGGCAGCCGTGGCAGCGGCAGCCGTGGTAGGGCCGGTGCCACCAGAGAACGTCGCAGACGATCGAACGGACGGCTCATGCAAACGCCGACAGGGTTCGGCCTCGGTGGGTCATGGGCTGCCCCGGTGATCGCCGGGTCAAACCGCCATGGCTGAACCGGGACCAGCCATGGGCCTCAGGAGCGGGAGCGTCCTTCGGTGGAGCGACGGCGGCGGCGGTCACGCCATTCGACGGTGGACAAGTAGATGACGCCCGCGCTCACGAACAGGAGCAGGGCGGAGGCCAGACCCGCCAGCAGGGTGGTGGTGGGGAAGGCCAGATCAGAAACCGATGCTGTTGTCACCGTTGCGGCCCCACACCACCATGGCGATCGAGAAGGTGAAGATGGCCGCCAGGGCGGACCAACCAAGGGTGATCAGCATCGAGCCCGATTCAAGGATGATCGCATGTTACCTACGCTGGTGACCGGCAGGCGCTGAAGGCCCCATGGTCGTTGCTCCATCGAGAAGTCCCGCCCAGGCAGGGCAGCGCCTCCAGGAGCGCTATCCCAACGTGAACGTCATCGTTCTCGACGATGACGTCAACACGTTCCAGCACGTTGTGGAGGCCCTGGTGCGGCACCTCCCCGGCATGCAGCCCGATCAGGCCTGGACCCTGGCCCACCGGATCGATGGGGAGGGCTCGGCGGTGGTCTGGAGCGGTCCGCTGGAGCAGGGGGAGCTTTACCACCAGTTGCTCACCGCCGAGGGTCTGACCATGGCACCGCTGGGCCAGGGCTGAGGAACGGCCATGGCTCGGCTCGTGATCACCCACAGCACCTACGTGGAGGGGCTCATCCCGCTGTTGCGCCGGCTGGCCACCCTGCCGGGCATCGACACGATCACGCCGGCGGTGATCTCACGGGTGAGGGGCCGCAGCATCGGTTTGCGGCTGCGGGTGTCGAGCCCGATCACCGGAGGCCACAAGCTGCTGGCCCGCAGGGGCAGCACGGCTCAGGAGGTCTTTGTGGTCACGCGCCTGAGCCGGGACCAGCTGCAGGAGGCGCTGGATCAGCTGACGAACTGAGCAAGCTGGTGGGAGCGACCCGCTCGTAGACCGCCGGGGTGCAGAAGCGGCCATAGGCGCCGGCCTCCCGGAACCAACTCACCCCTTCCACCTCTTTCAGATCGTTGGGACGCAACCCCCAGCGTCGCTCGAGGTAGGCGGCCGCAGCATCCGCATCGAAGCGGGGTTGGCCCCAGGCCACAACCGCCAGGGCCAGGGCCCGAACCCGCACTGCACCGGCCGGACTCTCCTGGATGTCCTCCTCCAGCAGAAAGGTGCGGAAGTCGCCGTGGCTCTCCCCTTCCAGGGGGTACTTCTGCAGATACAGCGCCCGGGCACGGGGGAAGACGGGGCCCGGGGCGCGGGCCAGCAGGCGCTCGAACGACGACTGGAAGCTCGGAAGCTCGCTGATCACGGCGGCGGATGGACGTTCCACCAGCATGCCGGGCCGGGCGCCATCGGAAGGTGAAGAAAGGGGTGGACCGCCGTGCCGTCTTGCCCCAGTGTTCGACCTGGATGAACCAGGTGGGGAGTCAGGGGCGGGGCTTCGTTTCCGGCCGTGAGGCCGGTATACGTTGCCGTCGCTGAAGACTCCCCGCGTCGAAAGGGAGTCAGATCAGAAAACTGTGAAAGGCAGTCACCAACACAGCAGTCCGCAAGAACTCTAAGTGGCAGAACCGGGCAGCGGCCAGATGGCGCGCACCTGCGCCAGCCTGCGTTGTTTGTCCAGCTCACGCTCGGCGTCCGTGCGGCCCTCGAGCAGCAGGGTGAGGTGGCCCAGCTTGCGGCCGGCCCCGCCCCCCTGCTTGCCGTACCAGTGCAGGTGGGCGCCTGGGAGCGCCTCCAGGGCCTGGCGCCGCTCCAGCTGGTCGGCATCGCCACCCTCGGGAGCGAGCAGGTTGACCATCAAGGCACCGGGCACCACGGCGTCGGTGGCGCCCATCGGCAGTCCGGCGACGATGCGCACCTGCTGGGAGAACTGGCTGGTGCGGCAGGCCTCGATCGTCAGGTGGCCGGAGTTGTGGGTGCGGGGGGCCAGCTCGTTGACCTGCAGACCCGAGGGCCCGTAGAAGAACTCGATCGACAACACGCCCACGTAATCGAGGGCAGTAAGCAGGGAGACGGCCACGTTGCGGGCGAACACCTCGACCCGGTGATCCACCGGCGCGGGGAAGAGCACCCAGTCGCAGACGCGTCGGTGCTGGTGCGTCTGCACCAGGGGGTAGCAAGCCACCGTGCCGTGCCGGTCGCGGCAGGCCACCAACGCCAGCTCCTGCTCGAAACGCACCAGCTCCTCGAGAATCCAGTCGTCGGCGTCGACCCTGGCAAGCAGCTCCTCGAGCGCGGCCAGGTCGGCCAGGGGCACCGTGCCCCGGCCGTCGTAGCCCCCGCGGCTGGCCTTGGCCATCATCGGAAAATCGAAGCCCTCGGGAAGGCGGGGAGCCGCTGGGGACAGAGTGGGGCGTGGCTGGCTCACTGGCACGGTGGCCTGCCCCCCGTGCGCTGGACCGGGGGCAGCGGGCTGGAACACATCGGCCAGGGGAAACCAGCGCGGGGCCGGCAGGTGCAGGTCGCCCAGCAGTCGCCGCTGCCCCGCCTTGCTCACCAGGGGACGCAGCGCCTCGAGTCCCGGCAGGAACTGGAGAGCAGGACCCTCAAGCGGCTGCAGGGCCTCCAGGGGAATCCACTCGTTTTCAAAACTGATGGCGCTGCAGCGGCTGGCCAGCTCCCGGGTGGCGGCCACGTCATCGACGGCAGCCAGAACCACACTGGCCGCCTCGCGGCTGGCCGGATCGTCGGCGCCGGGGGTCTGCACATGCAGGGCGACGCCGAGGTCCCGGGCGGCCTGGGCCAGCATCCAGGCCAGCTGGCCGCCCCCCACGATGCCGATGGCCTCGATCGCAGCGGGTTCCGTCTGGGGATCGGTGTCAGGGATGGTCTGCACCCTGCAAGGTCGTTCGAACCGGGGACCAGCCTGCCACCAGGGCGTCAAGGCCCGGGCGGGTCCTCACTGCAGAGGGTTCTCGGCGGCGAAGGCATAGCGGACCAGGCTGAGCAGCAGCACGATCAGAAACAGGGCCAGGCCGACGGTGCAGGCGTAGCTGATCTCCAGCTCCGAAAAAGCCTGGTCGTAGACGTAGTAGACGATCGTGCGGGTGCTGTCGGCCGGCCCCCCCTGGGTCATCAGGTACACCTCCTCGAACACCTTGGTGGCCCCAATGGCCGAAATCACCGCCACCAGGGTGATGTAGGGCCTCAGTAGGGGCAGGGTGATATCCAGGTGGCGGCGCCAGCCCTCGCTGCCATCCAGGGCCGCCGCCTCGTAGAGATCGGCGGAGATCCCCTGCAGGCCGGCCACGAAGATGACCATGTAGTACCCGAGACCTTTCCAAAGGGTGACCAGCATCACCGAGGGCAGGGCCAGGGCGGTGGAGGTGAGAAAGCCGATCGGCGTGAAGCGTTCGGCCAGCAGGGCCCCAAGCCAGCCGTTGACCAGACCGTTCTCGGCGTAGAGCCAGCGGAAGGCGATCGCCGCCACCACCAGGGACACCAGCACCGGGGTGTAAAAGGCGCCGCGGAACCAGTGGATACCCGGCATCTGGCGGTTGACCAGCACCGCCAGGGCGAGGGCCCCGAGGACGATCGGTGGGACCACCCCCACCAGATACAGGAAGGTGGTGCCGGTCACCCGCAGCAGCATCGGATCGGCCAGCAGCCGGCGGAAGTTGGCCAGGCCCACGAAGGTGAGCGGTTCGCTCACATCCAGCCCCGTGCGGGTGAAGCTGATCACCAGGGCCATGGCCGCCGGGATCAGGACCGACACCGCCAGCAGCAGCAGGGCGGGGGCCAGAAACGCCCAGGCAGAGCGGCTGGGTGCCGGCGCAGTAGGGGTGGGTGGGGACATCGGTGCATCCTGCCGGACGTGGGGCGTTGCACAATCGGCAGGGAGGCTGGAGACCACCGATGCCGATCAATCCCCCATCCCGATGACGGCGAAACCGAAGCAGGTGCTGCGGGACGTCTTCGGCTATGACGCCTTCCGCGGCCCCCAGGCGGCCATCGTCTCGCACGTCTGCGCGGGGGGCTCGGCCCTGGTGCTGATGCCCACCGGAGGCGGGAAATCGCTCTGCTACCAGATCCCGGCCCTCTGCCGGCCGGGAACGGCGGTGGTGGTCTCGCCGCTGATCGCCCTGATGCAGGACCAGGTGGGCGCCCTGCGCCAGGCCGGCGTGCGGGCGGCCGCCCTGCATTCGGCCGAAAGCGCCGACGCGGCGGCGACCACCTGGCGGGAGCTCCAGGCCGGCCGGCTGGATCTGCTCTACGTGTCGCCGGAGCGGCTCCTGGGTGGTGATCTGATCGAGCGGCTCGCCGATCTGCCCCTCGCCCTGTTCGCCATTGACGAAGCCCACTGCGTCTCCCAGTGGGGGCACGATTTTCGGCCCGAGTACCTGCAGCTGGCGGTGCTCGCCGAGCGCTTCTCCGCCATTCCCCGCATCGCCCTGACGGCCACCGCCGATCCCCGCACCCGCTCCGAGATCGTGGCGCGCCTGGGCCTGGAGCAGGCGGCGGTGTTTCTCGCCAGCTTCGATCGGCCCAACATCCGCTATCTGCTGCGCGACAAAAGCGAACCCCGGCAGCAGCTGCTCGCGTTCCTCGACAGCCAGCGGGGGCACTCCGGCATCGTCTACGCCCGCTCCCGCAAGCGGGTGGAGGAGCACGCCGCCGCCCTCAAGGCCGCTGGCCACGACGCCCTCCCGTACCACGCTGGACTCTCGCCGGAGCGGCGCAGCGCCGCCCTGGAACGGTTTCGCCTCGGCAGCGGCGTGGTCGTGGTGGCCACCATCGCCTTCGGCATGGGCATTGACAAGCCGGACGTGCGCTTCGTCGCCCATGTGGACCTGCCCAAGAGCCTGGAGGCCTATTACCAGGAAACGGGCCGGGCGGGCCGGGATGGCCTGCCGGCCATCGCCTGGATGGTGCATGGCTCCGGGGATGTGCCGCCGTTGCGTCGCTTCATCGACGAGTCCGATGCCGATCCGGCCCAGAAGCGGATCGAGCACGGCCGCCTCGACGCCCTGATCGGCTTTGCCGAGGCCTCCAGCTGCCGCCGCCGGATCCTGCTCAGCTACCTGGGCGAAGCGGACAGCAGCGACTGCGGCAACTGCGACGTCTGCCTGGAGCCGAACCAGGGCGTGGACGTGACCGAGCCGGCCCGCAAGGCCCTGTCGGCTGTGTACCGGACCGGGGGGCGTTTCGGCGCCGCCCACCTGGTGGACGTTCTGCTGGGAGGCGAGACGGCCCGGATCCAGAGCCTTGGCCACGACCAGCTGGGGGTGCATGGCATCGGCAAGGAACTGGACCGGGGCCAGTGGCGCAGCCTGTTCCGCCAGCTCAGCGCCAGGGGGTTCCTTGTGCCCGCCGCCGATGGCCATGGGGGCCTGCAGTTCGGTGATGACGCCCTGGTGAGACCCCTGCTGCGCGGCGAGACGCGACTGGAGATCCGACTGCCGCCGGCGGCGAAGGAGCGTCGCGGTGCGGCGGCCGGGGCTGGGGCCGGAGGGGCGCCGACTGGCGGTGCGGACAACGTCGATGCGGGACTGGTGGCGGCCCTGAAGGCCTGGCGGCTGGAGCAGGCCCGCCAGCAGGGCCTACCGCCCTACGTGGTCTTCCATGACCGCACCCTGATCGCCATCGCCGAGCGCCGTCCCACCGCCCTTGAAGACCTGGCCGGCATCACCGGCATCGGCAAGGCCAAGCTCGCCAGCTATGGCGAGGCGGTGCTGGCCGTGGTCGGGAGCCAGACCGCACCGGCCTAGCCTCAGCCCACCCTTGACGCCCCGTCCGTGCCACAGGACCACCGCACCATCACGGTGTCCCTGGCCGCCGATCCCTATCAGATCCTGATCGGTGAGGGCCTGCTCGGCCGCCTGGGTTCCTTCCTGGTCGAGCGCGGCTTCCAGAGCGGCACCCGGGTGCTGGTGGTGACCAACCCGGAGGTGCGGGGATTTCATGGTGCTGAAGCGCTGACAGGTCTTGAGTCAAGCGGCTTCGCCGTGCGGACCCTGGTACTGGAGGCCGGGGAAGAGCGCAAGACACCGGCCACCGTGGCCGCCATCCATGACGCCGCCTTCGCGCATCGCCTGGAGCGGGGCTCCCTGATCGTCGCCCTGGGGGGCGGCGTGGTGGGGGACATGGCTGGCTTCGCCGCCGCCACCTGGCTGCGGGGCATCGCTGTGGTGCAGGTGCCCACCACCCTGCTGGCGATGGTGGATGCCGCCATCGGAGGCAAGACGGGGGTGAACCATCCGGGGGGGAAGAACCTGATCGGCGCCTTCCACCAACCGAAACTGGTTCTGATCGACCCTCAGGTACTGGCCACCCTGCCGGAGCGGGAGTTCCGCGCCGGCATGGCCGAGGTGATCAAGTACGCCGTCATCGGTGATGACCAACTCTTCAACGACCTGGAGCAGGCCGCCGTGCGGGATCCCCAGGGCGCCCTGGCCAGCCGCGAAGCCATCGGGCCCGAGCTGCTGCAACGTTTGCTCGAGCGCTCCGCCGCCGCCAAGGCCCGGGTGGTGGCCGCCGACGAACGGGAAGGGGGTCTGCGGGCCATCCTCAACTACGGCCACACCCTGGGCCATGCGGTGGAGAACCTCAGCGGCTACGGCACCTGGCTGCACGGGGAAGCGGTGGGCCTGGGCATGGTGGCCGCCGGTGCTATCGCCGTGGCGATGGGGCTCTGGAGCCAGGCGGATCAGGACCGGCAGCGCCGGCTGGTGGCGGCCGCCGGACTGCCCATGGGCTGGCCGGCCCTCGATCCCGAGGCCGTGCTGACCTCCCTGCAGGCCGACAAGAAGGTGCGCCAGGGCAAGGTGCGCTTCGTGCTGCCCACCGGCGTGGGATCGGTCACGATCCGCGACGATGTCGATCCCGCCACGATCAGGGCCGCCCTCGCGGTCGCCGCTTCGAACGTGGTTGTTCGCTGACAGGAAAGGCGCAGACTCCCCAGATCGGTGACCATCACCGGAAGGTTTTTATTTCCCACGGCCCATGAGCAGTCGTCGCAGCCGGTTCACCACCTTTCTGAGCCAGCCCCTGCGACGACTCGGCGCCCTGGCCAGGACCATCGGGCTCGGGGGCCGCCAGGAGACGGCCGAGCCCCAGCCATCTCCCTCCCAGGCTCCCTCCCCATCGCCATCTTCGCCGGCCCCCCCCGCCGCCAGCCCCGCCTTGGCGCCGCCGAGCGGCGACGGTGGAGAGTCCTCCTGGGTGGCTTTCCTGCCCCGTGATCCCCAGTGGTCCCAGGTGCGCTGGTCGATCAACCCGGCCGACAGAAGCCGGGCCCAGGCCGATGGCGCCACCCAGCTGTGCTTGCGTGTCGCCGACGTGACCGGACTCGATGGTGGCTCCAGCCATCCCCACACCCTCCAGGAAGTGGTGGTCGAAAGCCAGGCCACCGAGTGGTACCTGCCGGTGCCCCTGTCTGGCCGCGACTACAGGGTGGAGCTGGGCTTCCGCAAGGGCGGCAGCGGGGGCTGGATTTCCTTGGCGTTCTCCGCCACGGCCCACGTTCCGGTTCTGGACAGCCCGGCCATCAGCGTGCCCGACCCCTTCGTCGCCTTCTCGATGCCTCCGGCGGTCGAAGGCACGTCCGCCCCGCCGACCAGGGAGATCATCAACGACCTGCACGAGCGGCTCTACCAGAGCGCCACCAGCCCCTGGCGCCGCCTTGGCCGCGGTTCCGAGGCCTTCCATGAGATCGATTCCGGCGCCGGCCTGCAGGGCGGCGGCGACTACTCGGCCTCGGGTGCGGGCCCCTGGGCCTCCGGCCGCAGCGGCTCCGGCATCGGCGGTGTGGCCGCTCGCCAACGCTCTTTCTGGCTGGTGGCCGACGCGGAATTGATTGTCTACGGGGCCACCGATCCCTCCGCCCGCCTGACCATCGGCGGTGAGGAGATTCCCCTGTCTTCGGATGGAACCTTCCGGCTCCAGGTTCCCTTCCGGGATGGTCAGCAGCTCTATCCGATCGAGGCCCTGGCCGCCGATGGGGAGCAGAAGCGCGGCATCACCATGGAGTTCCGCCGCACGACCCCCCACGCCAATGTCAACCCCCAGGAGGACGCCCAGTCGGAATGGTTCTGAGCCTCGTCAATGGCTCTGCCGCACTTGATCTGGAGATGTAAGCGGAAGGCCGCCGATCAGACCGATGGCTGGCTGAGAAACAGGGGCGCTGGCTGAGGCCTCGAAGACGGTCCCGATTCCGCTGGGCCCCGGTGGAAGGCCAACCAGCGGAAGTCACCCAAACCGGCGGGATCCACCAGCCGAAGCAGGTTTTCACGCCGTTGCAGGAGCTCCCCCAACCGGGACATGGGTTGCTGCTGCAGCCCATGCAGGCGTTGGGCCAGACCAAGCGCCAGCAGGGCCTCTCCCTGCCGGCAGCCGCCCAGGGGCTGCCAGGCGGCGGCCCGGGCCGCCGCCTCCAGGGTCTCGAGACAGAGATGGGCCGTCAGGTCCCACAAACCCGGCTCCCGCAGCGGGTCGCCGCTGGCCCGCTGGTGCCGGTAGGCCATCAGGGTGCCGGCGGAGCGCTGGGGCGCGTAATAGCGACGGGCCTCATGGGCGTAATCGATCACCAGCAACCACCCTTCGCTCAGCGCTTCGCCGCAGACGGCCAGCCAGGGTTCCAGGCCGGGATGGAGCTCGGTGCACCAGCCCGGCGGGCGGCTCCCATCCAGGGGCAGGAGGCCGAGGCCCTCCAGTTGGCTGAGCACGGGCCCATGCAGTGGCTCCGCGGCCTCCAGGCTCAGGCTGTCTCCCCTCAGAACGACCCGCTGGCGACACCACTGGTCGTCCCGGCGCTCGATGCGCTCGATGGCCAGGGCATCGAGCACTTCGTGGGCCAGCACCACGCCTTGCCGTGGGGCCCTGGCAAAGGTTTCAAAATCGATCCATCGCACCGGCAACGGGCAGGCACGGAGGCGCTGCCGTTGCCGCTGGGCCATGCCGGCATTCGGCTCCACCAGCACCAGTTCGGTGCGCCCGGCCAGCCCGGGCCAGCCGGCATAGAGCGCCTCGGCCAGCTGCTGGGCCAGCTGGCCCTCCCCTGGACCGGTCTCCACCAGGGCCAGGGGGGCGTCAGCCGGAAGCCGGGCCAGCCACTGGGCCAGCTGGGGGGCAAGTAACTCGGCGAACTCCGGCCCCAGGGAGGGGGCGGTGGCGAAGTCCCCCCGAGGGCCGATCGCCAGCCGGCCACTCCCGTAGGCACCATGATCCGGATCATGCAAGACCCACTGCATGTAGTCGAGGAACGGCACCGACCCACCGGAGGCCTGCAGTCGCTGGCTGAGCCACTCAGGAACAGCCGGGGAGCCGGAATGGGGGGTCTGCACGCGGCGTCAGGGTGACTCGGTGAGAATGCTGACCGATGGGAGCAAGAGCGATGGCGTTGGCGACAGCAGCAGACACGGGAACGAGGCGGGATTGCCCTGAAAGCGGCTCGCGCGGTGGGTTGGCAAGGCGGCTGGGGGCCTTACTGGCCACCCTCACCCTGGTGTTGGCCACCTGGCTGTTGCCGGGCCTGGGGGCAGCCGCCTACGCCGCAGACAACCCCCAGCTGCTGCCCGATCACCCCACCCCGGTGATCGACCTGGCCAAAGCCCTCACCGATGGCGAACGGGGGCAGCTGGAGGCCGAGCTGGAGAGCTTCGAGGCCACCAGTGGCTGGAAGCTGCGGGTCCTGACCCAGTACGAACGCACCCCCGGCCTGGCCGTCAAAGGGTTCTGGGACCTGGACGAGCGCAGCCTGCTGCTGGTCGCCGATCCCCGTGGCGGCAACCTGCTCAACTTCAACGTGGGCGAGGCCCTGTTCGCCCTGATGCCTCGCACCTTCTGGGTGGAACTCCAGACCCGCTATGGCAACCAGTTCTACGTCCGTGACCACGGCGAGGACGGCTCGATCCTGTCGGCCATCCATGCCGTGAAGGGGTGCCTGGCCATCGGTGGTTGCCAGGTGGTGCCGGGCTTGCCCCAGGAGCAGTGGATTCTCACCCTCTGCACGTCGATCCTCGGGGGCCTGATCGTGGGATTCGCCGCCTTCCCACGTCAGGAGGGCCGCCGGGTGGAATGGACCTGGGTGCTGCTGCTGTCGCCCCTCTGGGTGATCCTGTTCGTGGCTCTGGGCATGGGCCCGATCATCACCCGCACCAACGACGTGCTGCCGTTGCTGCGCAACGTGCTGGGGTTCCTGGGGGCGTCGGTGCTGGCCTATCTGATTGCCCAGAAAACCCTGGGAGGCGTGCGCCTTCAGGGCAAGGGCGAGGGCGATGCCTGAAGGCTAGGGGGCCTTGGAGGCTCCGCCGCCCACCCGCTCCAGCTGGCAAGAGAGGCTGGCATCGCTGCAGGCAGGAGGCACCTGGCGAATCGCCACGTCTTCCCAGACGGCGGCGGATTCGTTGCGCAGCAGGGCCAGGTTCTGCTCGTAGAAGCGGCGCAGATCGTTGAGACGCTTGACGGGCTGCCCGTAGAAGCTGCGACCGGCCAGGGTGGGGAAGGAGGCCCATTCAGGGGCCAGACGGGCCGCCAGATCGGGGGTCAGCTCACCGCGATCGGCCAGGTGCAGGGCGCCCCGGCGCTGGACCAGTAACAGGGCCGCCTGGTCCTGGGACTCGGGGCCGAAATCAGGCATGCCCAGGGCCCGGGTCACCATGTCCCAGGTGAAGGGCATGAACTGGTAGGCACCAGCCGCCGCACTGGCGTAGCGGGCCGTGCGCATCACCCGGTTGGGGTGGCGATCAAGCGAATCGAACAGGCTGCCCCCGAAGAGGATGCGGTAACCGACCTCATGGCCGTTGGCCCAGGTGCCTTCGGCGTAGCGGATGGTGTTGAGCAGGGCCCGGCGCTCCGGCGTGATGGCGAAGACGCGGGGAGCGGCCGGCAGGGGAGTCAACATCGCCACCCGGGCGGGGGCCACACGGGCCTCGGGACCCAGCTGCCAGGCTCTGGAAGTGTCGGCGGCACTGACGGGCCCGGCCAAGCCAAGGCTGAGGCCGGCGAAGGCGAGGACCAGGTGACGGCGCTGAAGGTTCGGCAAGAGAAACGGTCGTGAAGGACAAGTGGGGGAAGAATCCGTTAAAGGGATAACGGAACAAATCCGACGTGATGTGCTTGGTGTGACCGGGTCTTCAGGAGAACAACATCAGGAAGAACCAGTGATCCCGTGGCAAGGGTAGAAAAATCCTGCACCGAGACTTGGCGGTAATTTGCCGATGAATGCCTCGAAACGATTCGGTGTTAGTGACGGTCGAACAACTGTCTACTGTTATCAAGAATGACGCTTTGCATTCGAGTTACAGCCAGGCACTGAAGTTTTTCGGCTCCGATGAACAGATGATCAAATCCTGAAGGCAGACCCCATAGGCAGTGCTGATCGTCCATCCAGCAGCGAAACAATCGCCCGCGCGGCAGTGGGTGCCCCATCCACGGGCAGGGGGCCGTGTCTGGGGGGCTCCAGGGCCTGATCCAGCTGCCAGTCGCCCCGGCGGAAGGCCTCCTGGCTCAGCAGCCGGTGCCAGCCGTGGTTGCGCAGGTCCTCCTCCAGCACCGGCGCTTCGGCAAATCCGGTGCGGTGCACCAGGTGAATCCCCACCCCCTGGCTGAAGGCCTCACAGAAGCTGCTGTAGCCGGGCTTCGTGATCAGCCGTCCTGTCAGGGGCATCAGATCGAGGGGACGCACGCCCGCCGGTAGACAACGGCCATTGGGCACCGTGGCCAGCAGCGGCTCCGGACCGATGAACACATGCTCGGGCCAGCGGGCCAGCAGGTCCGGGTCGATGGCCATGCCAAGGCCCCCGAAGCTCACCAGCACCACCCGCTCCCGATCCGGCGGCAGGGCCAGTTCGCGGGCCAGCCGCTCCACGTCCTGGCGGGGCCTGGAACTCGTCAGGCCCAGCTTCACTTCTGGCAGACCCCAGTCCATCGGCAGGGAGAGGGGGCAATGGAGCAGCAGGTCCCCCTGGGCATACAGCTGCCGGTGGCGTTCTGCCCAGGCCTGGAAGGGGGGGCCCATGGGGGCGTGGATCGTGTCCCAGCCGAAGCTGGCCAGCCACACCAGCGGCACCTGCAGCCGTCGGGCCAGCAGGGCCGCCGAAGGGGGCACATCCGCCAGCACCAACACCGGCTGATGCTGGGCCTCCAGCCAGCGGGCTTCGCGCTCGACCAGCTCGGGCAGGTCAACCTCCAGGGCCTGGAGCGCCGCCAGGGTGGCGGCGGGGTCGGCCCCCAGGGCATCCGCCTGGATCACCCCCACATCCCAGCGACAGGGGCGATGCTCAAAGGGAACCTCACCCAGGGAGAGCGTCAGGAACGCTTCGGGCAGTCCGGTGGAGAGCACCAGACGCCAGTCGGGCTTCAGGGCAGCCAGTTCGCAGAGCACCGACGCCGTGCGGGAGCCGTGGCCGAAGCCATGGCTGCTGATGCAGGCGTAAATCAGCAAGGGCTCAGCACGCCCGCTGCCGGCAGTGCCGCTCTCCAGAGCGTCTGCTCGTAGTGGAGAGCGCCATCGATGCCGTACCAGCGGTGGCTGATGTGGCGCAGGTCGCCGTCGGCGAACACGACCCAGCTGAAGTGGCGCAGGGCCCGCCCCTGCTGATCCACCCCGTGACGGGGAACGGAGGCGGTATTAAGGAAAGCGGTGCCGTGGGCGTCGCGACGGAAGCTGAGCCGCTCGCCCTGGTGGTGGCAAAGGGCGTGGTGCATGTGGCCGAAGATGACCAGGGGCAGGGGGCGGCGGCGGCGGATCTGATCCACCGCCAGGGCCAGATCCTGGTCGCCCCAGTCGCAGGCGGGGGCCTTCCAGTCCCGGCCGCAGAGGTCGTCCACCTGGGTGCCCAGGCCACTGGGGCCGGAATGGGCCAGCAGCACCAGGGGCAGCTGGGGATCGGCCGCCAGGGCCGCCCGGCTGATGCGTTCGGCAGACTCCTGCAGGCCCACAGGCCCATAGACGGCCCTGACGGCCTTGGAGAGGTGGTAGCCGCCGCCGGCGGTCCCGGGACGGGCCCCCACCACGGCCAGCCCAGGGGGACGCAGTTCCCTGAGGCCCCAGCCGCAGTGCCGGTCACCCAGCAGCTCGAGCTGATGGCGCAGGGTGCGGCCACTGCCGTCCTTGCCCGCATCATGGTTGCCGAGCACGCAGGCCACAGGCAGCTCCAACGTGGCCAGCCGCTCAGGGATGCGGGACTTGCCGTCGCTGAAATCTCCCACCAGCAGCAGGGCGTCCGGACGGATCCGTTCCAGGACGTCGTGGTCACTGCGATCCCACTGATCGTGCAGATCCCCGGCGATGGCGATGTTCAGCTCAGCCAATACCAACCGCTTCCTAGACTCGGATCATCGTGCATGGGAAGGGGCAACGGTTGGTCTTCACGCAGACGCTGACCCAGGCACCGCTCCACAATGGGTGGCTAGCGGGCGACGCTGCAGAACGGTCCCCCGCAGATCCCGGAGCGGTCCCACCCCGCCATCAGCTGATCGCCGGCATCGAGACGCTGAAAAAGGAGCGTAACGCCATCGTTCTGGCCCACTACTACCAGGACGACAGCATCCAGGATTGCGCCGATTTCATCGGTGATTCCCTCGAGCTCTCCCGCAAGGCGGCCAGCACCGAGGCCGAGGTGATCGTTTTCTGCGGCGTTCACTTCATGGCCGAGACCGCCAAGATCCTCAACCCCGGCAAGACCGTGCTGCTGCCCGACCTGGAGGCGGGATGCAGCCTCGCCGATGCCTGTCCGGCCGACGCCTTCGCCGACTTCCGCCGCCGGCACCCGGGCCACTTCGTGGTGAGCTATATCAACTGTTCAGCGGCGGTGAAGGCCCAGAGTGACCTGATCTGCACCAGCAGCAATGCCGTGCATCTGGTCCAGCAGCTGCCGGCCGATCGACCGATCCTGTTCGCCCCCGACCAGAACCTGGGCCGCTGGGTCGCCCGCGAAAGCGGGCGGGAGCTGACCCTCTGGCCGGGTAGCTGCATCGTCCATGAAACCTTCAGCGAGCAGGCCCTGCTGCAGCTCCGCCTGGAGCACCCCGAAGCCGAGGTGATCGCCCATCCGGAGTGTCAGCAGCATCTGCTGGATCTGGCCGACTTCATCGGTTCCACCAGCAAGCTCCTGCAGCGCACCGAGACCAGTGCGGCCCCCGCCTTCATCGTGCTCACGGAGCCGGGCATCCTGCATCAGATGCGCCGCCGCTCCCCCGGCAAGACCCTCTATGAGGTTCCGGGTGCCGATGGCTGCAGCTGCAACGCCTGCCCCTACATGCGGCTGAACACGCTCGAAAAGCTGTGGCAGTGCCTGCACACCATGGCCCCGGCCCTCGAACTCGACGAGGAGATCCGCGGGCGGGCCCTGGTGCCGATCGAGCGCATGCTGGCGATGAGTGCCTGAGGCAAGAGCGCTGGCGCTGGGGACTCCCCTGGCTCAATAGCTGTAATTGGCCACGAACAGCGAGGCGGCATCGTCCGAGGGTTCGGAGCCGGCCACATAGGCCCCGCGGGCGGCCGCGCCGTTGGCACGGGCACGGGCCAGCAGGGCCGCCTGGCCAGCCGCGGTATCGGTTCCTCGCCAGTGGCTGAGGCAGGAGTGCTGCAGGGCCCGGCCGTAGGAGAACCCCAGGTGCCAGGGCGCGTCCGGGGCGGCATGGTGAATGGCCGAGAGATACACGCTGGCGTCCTCCTCCCCCAGGCCGCCCGAGAGAAAGAGGATCGCCGGCACCGCCGGGGGCACGCTGCGCCGCAGGGTGCGAACGGTGAAGGCAGCCACCTGTTCGGGGCTGGGACGCTCGTCGCCGTCGGCACCGGGAAGGGTCATCGACGGTTTGAGCAGGGTGCCCTCCAGAAACACCCCGTTCTGGCCCAGGGCCTCGTAGACGCTGCGCAGCACCCACTCCTGCACCGCTGCCGTGGTGAGGATGTCGTGGTCGCCGTCCATCAGGATCTCCGGCTCCACGATCGGCACCAGCCCCTCCTCCTGGGCCGTGCGGGCATAGCGGGCCAGCCCCCAGGCGTTCTCGCGCACGCACAACTCCGAGGGACAGCCTTCGGCACTGATGCGCAGCACCGCCCGCCATTTGGCAAAGCGGGCGCCCCGGGCGTAGGCGCGGGCCGCCCGCTCCCGCAGCCCCCGCAATCCGGTGCACCAGGTCTCGCCGGCCAGGCCGCCCGCCAGGGGTTCCACTCCCAGATCCAGCTTGATCCCCGCCACCACCCCCTGGGCCTGGAAGAGATCGAGGATCGATCCGGCCGGCTGGCCCGGCAGGGCGGCGGCGTCCTGAAACAGGGTCTCCTCGTAGAGGATCACGCCGCTGATGGCTTCGCCGAGGCCGGGGGCGGTGGCCAGCAGGGTGCGGTAAGCACGGCGGTTGTCCTCGCTGTTCTCCAGGCCGATCGCCTCGAAGCGCTTGCCGATGGTGCCGGTGGACTCATCCGCCGCCAGCAGACCGGTGCCCGGCCGGGCCAGGGCCATCGCGGTGGCCTCCAGTTCCTCGCGATAGGTGTCGAGTGCCATGGAGCCGCAGACCATCACTGCCCCATGGCTAGGGGGAAGCGCCCTCGCCGTCAACGGGGCAGGTTCGCCAGGATGCCGGCAGCTTTCGCCGTCGGCGCCGTCTGGGCCTGCGCACACCATGGTCCTGCCGGGCGACGGCCTGATCCAGCTCACCCCTGAGGGGCTGTACTGTCCAGCCGCGGATGCCTGGATCGATCCCTGGCGGCCGGTGAGCCGGGCCCTGATCACCCATGGCCACGCCGACCATGCCCGGCCGGGATGTGGCGAATACTGGGCGGTGGCCACGGGCGAGGGCGTGCTGCGGCAGCGGCTTGGAGCCAGCATTGCCCTGACAGCGGTGGGCTACGGGGAGGAGCGGAGCCTCGGCGGGGCGCGGGTGTCGTTCCATTCCGCCGGACACGTGCTGGGCTCGGCCCAGATCCGGATCACCGCCGGCGACGAAACCTGGCTGATCAGTGGCGACTACAAGCGGGATGCCGACCCCAGCTGCGCCCCCTTCGAAGCGGTGGCCGCCGACGTGCTGATCACCGAGGCCACCTTCGGGCTGCCGATCTACCGCTGGCGCCCCGGCCGGCAGGTGGCCGCCGAGATCCTGGCCTGGTGGCGGCAGGCCCCCCAACGCCCCTCACTGCTGTTCGCCTATGCCTTCGGCAAGGCCCAGCGGCTGCTGGCGGAACTGGCCGCGCTGGGGGTGGAGGAGGAGGTGCTGTTGCACGGGGCGGTGCAGGCCCTGATGGCTCCTTACACGAGCGTAGGGGTGGTGCTGCCTCCGACGCGGCCGCTGAGTGAGCTCCCCCGCAGCGAATCGCTGGCGGGGCGCCTGGTGATCGCACCGCCCTCGGCCCACCGCTCCCCCTGGATGAAGCGGTTCGTCACTCCCCAGACGGCCTTCGTCAGCGGCTGGATGGCGGTGCGCGGGGCGAGGCGGCGGCGGGGCTTCGAGCGCGGCTTCGCCCTCAGCGACCACGCCGATTGGGATGGCCTGCTGCGCACCGTGGTGGACTCTGGCGCCCGGCAGGTGTACGTGACCCACGGCAACAGCGACGGCCTGGCCCGCTTCCTGCGGGAGGAGCAGGGCCTGGCGGCGGAACCCCTGGGGCGGGCCTTCGAGGGGCAACGCAGCGACGAGGGGGAGGCTGCGTCCTGAGGCGGTCGACCTGTGTCCAGGTGCAGGCCAAGGACCGAGACTGGCCGTTCAGCTGGGACTGCCTCGATGCTGTTCAACGTCAAAGAACGCCTGCAGTCGCTGCGGATGGTCGCCAGCCTCGCCGCCTTCCTGAAGAACCCCACGGAACTCGACAGTGTCTTCGGTCTGGCGCGCAGCCTCCAGGGCAGCCCCCTGGCGAACCAGATGCAGCGGCATCTGCTGGAGATCCCAGCCATGGCCGCCCTGGTGGCGGAGGGCTGGGCCACAGCTACGCCGAACAACTGCAGCGTCTGAATCTGACACCTGAGAGCCTGATCGATCCCAGTCCGATCACCACGCCGGCGGAGTCCATCACCCACCGGCTGCGGGAAACCCACGACATCGTCCACGTGCTCACCGGCTTCGGCATCGACGGCCCCGGGGAGCTGGGGCTGCAGGCCTTCAACCTGGCCCAGGTGCGTTCCCCCCTGGCGGTGCTGCTGATCTTCGGCGGCCTGCTCAGCACCCTTCAGGACGACGAACCCCTCGAACCGCTGCTGCGCGCCCTGGCCCGCGGCTTCGAGATGGGGCTGGCGGCCCGCTGCCTGATCAGCGTCAAGCTCGAGGAAGGCTGGGAGCGCCCCGTGGCCGACTGGCGACGGGAGCTGGGACTGCCGGAGGCGCCGCTGGTCTGAGCCTATGCAGGCCTTTGCCGACCTGATTCAGCAGCTGGAGCGCGCCGCCGGCACCCGGGGGCGGGTGGCCGCGCTGGCGGACCATCTTGGGGCGGTGGAGCCGGCCGATGCTGCCTGGGCCCTGGCCCTGCTGCTGGGCAAGCGGCGGCGGCGGTTGATCACCGGCCGAAGGCTGCGGCAGATCTGCCTGGAACGTTCGGGGCTACCCGAGTGGTTGTTCGATTCCTGCCACGCCCAGGTGGGGGATTCGGCGGAGACCATCGCCCTGTTGCTCCCCCAGCTGGCCCTGCCGCCGGCAACGCCCCTGGAGCTGCCCCTGGCCGAATGGATGGATTCGCGGCTGCCGGCCCTGGCCGCTCTGGAGGGGGAGGCGCAGGCGCAGGCGGTGCTGACGATCTGGGCCGCCCTGCCCGACGGCCAGTGCTTCCTGTTCAACAAACTGCTCACCGGCGGCTTCCGGGTGGGGGTGGCCGCGGGCCTGGTCATCCGGGCGCTGGCCCAGGTGTCCGGCCTGGAGGAGGCGGAGCTGGCCCACCGGCTGATGGGCGGTTTCGAGCCCTCCCCAGAGGCGATGGAAGCCCTGCTGGCGCCCCTGGCGGCCGGGGTGGCCGCCCCGATCAGCCGTCCCTACCCCTTCTGCCTGGCCTCCCCCCTGGAGACGGAACGCCTGGAGGCCACCGACCCCGCCGGCTGGCAGGTGGAGTGGAAATGGGACGGAATCCGGGCCCAGCTGATCCGGCGCAACGGCCAGACCTTTCTCTGGAGCCGCGGCGAGGAACTGATCAATGCCAGCTTCCCCGATCTGGATGGGATGGCCGAGGGGCTGCCCCAGGGCACGGTGCTGGATGGGGAGCTCACCGTCTGGCCGGCAGAAGCGAGCCAGCCCGCCGGCTTCGGACCCCTGCAGCGGCGGCTGGGTCGGCAGAAGCCCGGCGCCGCCCTGCTGCGGGAGTGCCCGGCGGCCTTCGTCGCCTACGACCTGCTGGAAAGGGGAGGCCAGGACCTGCGCCCCGCCCCCCTGTTCCAGCGCCGCGCCGCCCTGGAGGATCTGCTGCGGGGGCTGCCTGAGGCGGTTCCCACCCCCGCCGCCGGGCTCCTGCGCCTCTCCCCGGTGCTGCCGCTGGGGAGCTGGGAGGAGCTCGAAACCCTGCGGCAGCAGGCCCGCTTTGTGGGCGCCGAAGGGCTGATGCTGAAGGCGCTCGATTCGTCCTATGGCGTCGGCCGGCGCCGCGGGCTGTGGTGGAAGCACAAGCTGGAGCCGATGGAGCTCGATGCGGTGCTGCTCTACGCCCAGGCCGGCAGCGGCCGCCGCGCCAACCTGTACACCGATTACACCTTCGGCCTCTGGGATGGCGAGGGCCGTCTGGTGACCTTCGCCAAGGCCTATTCGGGGCTTGACGACAGCGAGATCACGGAGCTGGACCGCTGGATCCGCCGCCACACCACCGAGCGCTTCGGTCCGGTACGGGCCGTCGAGCCCTTGCAGGTCTTCACCCTGGGCTTCGAGGGCCTGCAACGCTCCAGCCGTCACCGCAGTGGCCTGGCCGTGCGCTTCCCCCGCATCCTGCGCTGGCGTCGTGATCGCACCCCCGAATCGGCCGACAGTCTCAGCAGCGCCCAGGCCCTGCTGGAGGATCCAGCCGCTGCTCCGCGATTGGCTTCTCAGTGATCGGCTTCTCAGCGATCGGCTGATCAGCGATAAACCGTGCGGCCATCACCGGGCAGCAGCACCGGGGTGGCCGGGTCAATGCGCCGGCCGAGGCTGAGCTCCGGTGGGCCGGGATCGTCTCCCTGCTCCCAGCGCTCCAGGGAGAGCACGCGGCCCTCCTCCCCCTCGTAATCCCCGAAGCGACAGCCCTGCATGCGTCGGTTCATCACCCGGGCGGCGGCGCTTACCGAGGCCCGGCCCGTTTCCTTCAGGTGATAGAGCTGGCCGCGACAGCGCAGGTGATCGGGGAAGTCGGCGGTCAGACCCTCCAGCTCCGAGGCCGGGGCGTCCTCCAGCCAGCTCACCTCCAGCCAATCGTCCTCGCAGACGCTGAGCCAGCGGCCATCGCCGCCGTCGCGCAGCAGGTATTCCAGCCACTGGAAGCCGCCGTCGTCGTAGAGGAGCCGGTCCTCCACCACCCAGTCACGGCCGTCGTACTGGACGATGTCGCCGGTGGTCAGGGTGAACAGGGTGCGGCCCAGCAGTTTGGGTGCCTGACGCCGCAGCCGTGAGCGCCGCAGCAGCAGCAGGGCAACGGCTGCCAGCAGCAGCAGGGGCAGAAGAAGCCAGACAGCCATCGGTGCGCAGGGGCCGGACCATCACGGCCGGCTGGCTCAGCTTATGGAGGCTGGTGGACCGACTCGGCGAAAGGCGCTGATCAATTCTCCCGCCAGCGGCCCTGGCGCTGGTAGTCGGCCAGCACCGGCCGGTGAAGGCGGTTAGGCAACACCCGCTCCCCCGGCGGCAGGGCCAGATCCCGGCTCAGGGGAAAGAGCCGGTCCAGCTGTCCCTGGTCGATCCAGCGGCCCTGGAAGGGCAGCTCAGCCTGTGCCGGTGGCTTCCGGTCCCGGTGGGCCAGCACGAATCCCCACGGGCCGAAGCTGGGCACGTCCACGCCGTAGGGCCGGGTGGTCAGGTTCAACTCGCCCAGGGTGGCCTGGATCGAGGCCAGCACCTTGGGGCTGAAGAACGGCGTCGAGGCCTGGGTGACCAGCATCCCGTCGGGGGCCAGACGCCGCAGCAGGCGCCCATAGAAGGTGACGCTGTACAGGCGGGCCAGCGGCGGCGTGGCCGGGTCGGGGAAGTCGGCAATGATCACGTCGTAGCGGCCCCGCAGCTGCCGCACCCTCTCGAAGGCATCGCCGATGACGAGCTGCACCCGCCCGTCCTCCAGGCTGGCGCCGTTGAGGCGCCGCAGAAACGGCTGCTCCTTCGCCAGGCGCACCATCTCCGGGTCGAGCTCCACCACATCCACCTGCCGCACCGCGGGCCAGCGCAGCACCTCCCGCAGGGCCAGGCCATCGCCGGCCCCCAGCAGCAACACCCGCTGCGGCCGGCCCTGCAGCGCCATCGCCGGATGCACCAGGGCCTCGTGGTAGCGGTACTCGTCGAGGCTCGAGAACTGCAGCTGGCCGTCAAGGAACAGCCGCAGGTCGTCGCGGCGGCGGGTGAGCACGATGCGCTGGTGGCGGCTCTGGAGACGGCTCACCACCGGATCGTCGTAGAGGCCATCCTCGATCCGGTCGCCGAGGGGAACGAGTCCCCAGCCGGCCAGGGCGATCACAGGGAAAGCCACGGCGATCGCGCGGCGCCAGCGGCCCCCCACCGGGAAAACAACAGCGATGGCCACGCAACTGGCCAACGGCACCAAAGCCAGCAGGCCGGCGGTGGGCAGGAGGCCCAGCCAGGGCAGCAACACCAGGGGGAACAGCAGGGCCCCCACCAGAGCCCCCAGGTAATCGAGGGCCAGCACCCGGGCCAGGGCCACCCGGAGCTGCTGACCGCACTCCAGCAACCGGGTCAGCAGCGGCACCTCCATCCCACCGAGCACCCCCACCAGCACGGTGCAGACCACCAGGCCCAGCCACACCGGCCCGCCCACCCGGAAGAGGGCGAACAGGGCCAGGGGCGCCAGCAGGCACAGGGGAGCCAGGGCCAGTTCCACGGCCAGAAACCACTGCAGCAAGGCGAAGCCGGGCTCGGGGCCAACGGCCAGGAACTGGCTCAGCCAGGCCCCCAGGCCCATGGCGGCGAGGAACGTGCCAATCACCACGCCGGTGGCCAGGGCATGGTTGCCCAGCAGGTAACTGGCCTGGGTGGCCAGCATCAGCTCCAGCACGAGGCTGACGCTGGAGGACAGGGCCGCCGCCGCCAGCAGCACCCGCACCTGCAGGGGTGTGAGGGCCGCAAAGCGCCGCGACGTCACTTGGCCGCGCCGGGACCGCGCCCCTGGAAGCCGGACCAGTCCTGGCGACGGGACGGGGCCGCCACCCATCGCCCGGCCCGGTAGCTGCCGCCGTAGCGCACACCGCTGCCGGCGGTGGGGGTGCCGTCCTGGCCGAGGCGCCAGAGGCCGGGGCGGGTCACGGCCGTGACGGTGCCGATGGCAACCGCCGCAACGGCCAGCAGCAGCAGCAGTCCCCGTTCGTCGGCCATCTCAGCGGCCCTCCACCGCCCCTCCCAGGGGCAGAACGGACACCGGCCAGGCGGTCATCCGACCGTCCTCGACCGTGAGCTGCAGCCATTCGATCTCCCAGGCGTCGCCAGCAACACGGAACGCCTCCGGCAGCGCCACCCGAAAGCGGTAGCTGGCGTGTTCCGGAAGCCGCAGGTGCAGGGTGAGGCGCACGGACAACCAGTGGTCGCCATCATTGGAGCGGTGGGCGACGGCGACCCTCTCCCAATGCTGCAGGAGGGGGCGCCCCTGGGCATCGCTCACCCGTAGCTCCAGGGGCGCTGGGTCCGGGGGCGCCCCCAGCGGCGGATCGTCATGGGGCAGCTCCCAGCGTGCCACCACGCCCAGTCGCACCAGCCCCGGGCCACCGGCCTCGCAGCGGATCGCGGCGCTTGCCTCCTGGCTGCGCTGGACCCAGCGGCCCCGGCTGATGCCGTAGCAGGCCAGCAGCAGCACCTGCACCACCGCCAGCGACAGCACGGCGGTGAACAACAGCAGCGGGGCCTCAACGCTGTGGTTGCGCACGCTGCCGCGCACGACAACCGGGCTGGGCAGCGGCTGGCCCGCCTCATCGAGCAGATCCTGCACCTGCACCGCCAACTGGAAGCGGCCGCTGCGGCCGGGACGCAGCGCCAGCGCCAGGCCCGCGTCGTCTTCCTGCCAGGTGCCGGTCTCCCCCTCCTCCGCCCAGGTACCACTGGCACGCCAGCCATCCTTGGTGAGGTCCAGCACGGTGCGGCCGCTGGCGTCGAGGAGGGCCACCTCCAGCGCGATCAAGCTGTTGGGCGGGATCTCGGCCGTCAGTTCCAGCCGGGGGCTGCCCAACCAACCGTCCTCCAACACGAAGGGGACACTGAGCACCCGCTGACCCTCCGGCACCACCATCAGCAGCCGGCGTTGCCCTTCCAGGGCTGACAGCAGCAGCACCAGCAGGGGAAGCAGCGGCAGCACCAGGCTGGCCAGGGGCCAGAGCAGCAGGGCCGGATCGCGACGCCCGCCCAGGGAAGCCGGCGCCATCAGGAGCTGACCCCCTGTCCATCCCTACGGTGGTGACGGCGTTGAAACGAGGGGATGGTCAAACCACTGCTCCAGATGCTGCTGATGGTCGGCTGGACCTTTCTGGGCATCATCCTCATCTACCTCGGGCTGCTGCTCTTCGATCGCCTCTCGCCGATCGACTACCGCGCCGAGATCCGCCGGGGCAACATCGCCGCCGGGGTGGTGCTGGGGGCCGTGATCCTGGCCATCGCCGCCGTGGTGGTGGCGGTGCTTTCCACCTGATCCGCCGCCCCCTTGACCCCTTCCACCGCGGCGGCGCTGCGGCCGATCGAGGCCTGGTTCGACCGCCGCGGCTGGCGGCCGATGCCCTTCCAGCGGCAGAGCTGGCGGGCCTACCTGGAGGGGGCCAGCGGCCTGATCCAGGTGCCCACCGGCTCCGGCAAGACCTACGCCGCCGTGATGGGGCCGATTGCGGCCATGCTGGCGGAGAACGATGGCGCCGGGCCTGCGGGTGGTCTGCGCCTGGTGGTGCTGACACCCCTGCGGGCCCTGAGCCGCGACCTGCTGCTGGCGATCCGGGAACCGATCGACACCATGGGCTGGCCGCTGCGGGTGGGACTGCGCAACGGTGACACCAGCAGCCACGAACGCGGCAAGCAGCTGAAGACGCCGCCGCAGATCCTGATCACCACCCCGGAGTCCCTGTCGCTGCTGCTGGCCAGCCCCCGGGCCGAGGCCCTGTTCGCCGACCTCGAGGCGGTGGTGATCGACGAATGGCACGAGCTGATGGGCAGCAAGCGGGGCTCCCAGAGCGAGCTGTGCCTGAGCTGGCTGCGGAGCCGGCGGCCGGCCCTGCGCACCTGGGCGATCAGCGCCACCATCGGCAACCTGGAGGAGGCGGCCCGGGCCGCGGTGGGTGCCGGCGTCGAGCCGCTGATCATCACGGCGCGGATCCGGCGGGACACCGAAATCCGCAGCCTGCTGCCCGACACGATCGACGGCTTCCCCTGGGCCGGCCATCTGGGCCTGCGCATGTATGAGGAGCTGGTGGCGGCCATGGAGCCCACGGTCTCCACGCTGCTGTTCACCAACACCCGCAACCAGGCCGAGCGCTGGCACCAGTGCCTGCGCTTCGCCTGCCCCGAGATGGAAGGGTCCCTGGCCCTGCACCACAGCGCCATCGACCGGTCCGAGCGCGAGGCCATCGAGGCGGGGGTAAAGGCCGCCACGATCCGCTGGGTGGTCTGCACCAGCTCCCTCGATCTGGGGGTCGACTTCCAGCCGGTGGAGCGGGTGGTGCAGATCGGCAGTGCCAAGAACCTGGCCCGCCTGCTGCAGCGGGCTGGACGTTCTGCCCATGCCCCGGGCGGCACGGCCCAGGTGCTGTTCATGCCCACCAACGCCCTGGAACTGCTGGAGGTCTCCGCGATGCGCCGGGGGCTGGGGGTGGGGCTGGTGGAACACCGCCGCCCGCCAGAGGAGCCGCTCGATGTGCTGCTGCAGCATCTGGTGACCCTGGCCTGCGGTCCGGGCTTCGAGCCCGAGGCGACGTTTGAGGCCGTGCGCCGCACCTGGAGCTACCGCCAGCTGGAGCGGAGCCGCTGGGAGTGGTGCCTGCGCTTTCTCGAGCACGGGGGGGACTGCCTGGGGGCCTATCCGCGCTACCGCAAGCTGGAGCGGGAGCCGCCGGAGGCAGGCGCGGGCGTCCCCCAGCGCTTCGTGGTGCGGGAGACGGCCGTGGCCCGCCTGCACCGGCTCAACATCGGCACGATCAGCGCCGATCGGGCCGTGACCGTGCGCTTCGTGCGCGGGGCCGTGCTGGGGCATGTGGAGGAAGTGTTCATCGGCCGGCTCAAACCCGGGGATGTCTTCTTCTTCGCCGGGCGCCAGCTGGAGTTCGTCAGGTTGCGGGAGATGACGGCGATGGTCAAGGCCACGACGCGCCGCAGCGCCACGGTGCCGGCCTGGGGCGGGGGCCAGATGGCCCTCTCCGATCTGCTCAGCGCCCATCTGCGCGCAGAGGTCGACCGCTGCGCCCGCGCCCTCGATGGGGAGAAGGGATTCATGCTGGACACACCCGAACTGCAGGCCCTGCGGCCGCTGCTGGAGCGCCAGGTGCAGCTCTCCGCCCTGCCCCGGAGCCAGCAGTTTCTGGTGGAGGTGTGTCACACCCGGGAGGGCAGCCATCTCTACGCCTACCCCTTCGAAGGACGCTTCGTGCATGAGGGCCTGGGCTTCCTCTGGTCATGGCGGCTGGCCCGCCATCAACCCGGCACCTTCACGGTGTCGGTGAACGACTACGGCTTCGAGCTGCTCGCGGCCCGGGACTACCCCTTCGAGGAGCTGCTCGAGCGGCATGGCCAGACCCTGCTGGATCCGGAAGGTCTGCTTCAGGATCTGGAGGGGGCCGTGAACCTCTCGGAGTTGTGCCGCCGTCGGTTCCGTTCCATCGCCCAGGTGAGTGGACTGGTGGTCAACGGCTACCCCGGCCAGGCCCGCTCCGGCGGCCAGTTGCAGATCAGTGCCGCCCTGCTCTTTGATGTGTTCGAGCGCCACGAACCCGGCAACCTGCTGCTGGCCCAGGCCCGCGGTGAAGTGCTGGAGGAACAGCTCGACCTCGAACGCCTGCTCAGCACCCTGCAGCGCCTGCGCGGGAGTGAATGGCTGCAGCGGCGCCTGCTCCGTCCCGGCCCAATGGCCTTCCCCCTGCTGGCGGAGCGGCTCAACAACCGGATGAGCAACGAATCGCTGCTGGAGCGGCTCCAGAAGCTGCGGCAGCAGGCGGAACGGGCCGAGGGGACCTGAGCCGCCGGACGCAGGGACGGGCCTGGGGAGAAAGACGGAGGGGGCGGGATTCGAACCCGCGGAGGCTTTCACCTCGCCGGTTTTCAAGACCGGAGCCATCAACCACTCGACCACCCCTCCAGGATGGATCGCCCGACCTTACAGCCGGTTGGGGAGACCCTTGACGCCACCAGGCAGAGTCTGGCGGGAGCGAACCCCGCACCAGGCCGCCAGGTAGGCGCGGTTGCCCGGATCCAGCTGCCGAACCCCACTGAGATTGACGTTCTCCACCCGGGCACCGGTGCCAATGCCCTCGGTGTGATCCGGCTCGATCTGGGCCTGGTGCGGGGTGGCCACCAGGGCATCCCCGTAAAAGAACCGGGTGGCCTGCAGGCAGGAGCCCTGGAGATTGGCCCCGACGAGGTTGACGGCCGCCAGGTTGGCCTCGGCCAGGTCAGCGCCGGAGAGGTCGGCGCCGGAGAGATCGGCACCGTTGAAGTCGATGGCCCGCAGGTCGGTGCCGGCGAGATCAGCTCCCCGCAGCATGCTCTGCAAGCGGATGACGGGAACCCCCTTCGGCCGGTCTTCTTCGTAGCTGCCCTCGCCGTCGAGGATGGCGCGTCCCAGCCGCTGGTCGCGGCGCAGGGGGGTGAGAAGCCTGGCGTGGGAGAGGAAGCGAAGGATCCTTGCCTTGCCGTCGCCATCGATGCTGCTCAGAACCGCCGCCAGACGTCCCTCCGCCAGCATGCGCTCCAGGGGCCAGTCCTCCAGCAGCCCCTCCTCGTCGCTGATCAGCTCCGAGATGCCATGGATGAAGCTGTCAATCGTCTGGGCCTGGGTGATGCGGTTCTGCTGGGTGGTAAGCCGCTGATCCACCATCACCTGGCGCCAGGCGATCATCAGGGCCACCAAGGCCACCAGGATCGAGCCGACGGCCCCGATCACCCCCTCGCCGAAGGCACCGATCGCCTCCCAGTCACCGTTGCGGTAGATCGCCAGCAGCGGGTCGAGCCAGCCGAGGGCCAGCGGAATCGAGAGCAGGGCCAGGACCAGGGCGAGGGTCGCCACCAGCCGGACCGTGGGGGGGTCTTCAAGGTGGCGGACCAGAAGCTGCCAGAGCGGCGGCAGAAGCTGGCGCAGGGCCAGGGCCAGCGTCAGCAGGGCCGCCGCCAGGGCCAGCCAGGCCAGGCCCAGCAGCAGGGCCGCCAGCAGGACCAGAAGGGTCAGAAGCAACTGCATCCCCGCCCCATGAAGCAGGCGCGTCCAGGGGCCGCCGGCGCGCAGGGCCAGGGGCGGACCAGCGGCGGCGGCCAGGGAGCAATCGTCCGGTTTTGTGCTCATGTCAGGGGGCTGCTCTGGAAGAAGAACCCGGCGGCGAGGATGGCATAGGCGGCCAGCAGCAGCACACCCTCGAGCCAGTCGGAGCGACCGTCGAGGCTGACCAGGTTGCTCACCAGAACGGCCGTGGCCACCGCCACCACCTCATAGACGTTGAAGCTGAGGTCGAGCGGATGCCCGAGCAGGGGGGCCACCAGCAGCAGCACCGGCACCACCAGCAGCCCCACCAGCAGGGTGGAGCCCAGGGCCACCGACACCGCCAGGTCCATCTTGTCCTTACGCGCCATGCTCACGGCGGTGAGGTACTCGGCGGCACCACCCAGCAGGGGGAGCAGAATCACACCGGTGAACAGGGCCGAGAGTCCGAGGGATTCGGTGACGGTCTCGACGACGCCCACAAACAGCTCGGAGGCATAGGCCAGGCCAACGGTGGCCGCCAACAGCACGGCGACCCAGGGCAGCAGGGGGGGGCGGTGACTACTGGCGCCGGGGTGGTCTGGATCCGCTCCGTCCTCGAGCAGGTCGGCCTCCGCCACCGCATAAAGAGTGCGGTGGGTTTTCAAGGAGAACAGCAGCGTGAGGGCATAGACGGCCAGCAGCACCCAGGCCACGAACAGCGAAAAGGATTCGGCGGCGCCGGCATCCAGCCCCCCATCGCCAGCCACCATCCCCCGCAGGCTCGGGATCAGGATCGCCAGAACGGCCAGGGTCATGGCCGAACCGTTGACCCGGGCCACCACCGGCTGGAAGCGTTGCTCAGTGCGGCCGATGCCCCCCACCAGCATCGACAGGCCCAGGGCCAGCAGCAGGTTGGCCATCACCGTCCCGGTGATGCTGGCCTTGACGATGTCCACCAGACCGGCCTTCAGGGCTGCCAGGGCAATGATCAGTTCGGTTGCGTTGCCGAACAGGGCATTGAGCAGGGCCCCGATCGAGGGGCCAAGGGTGATGGACAGCTCCTCTGTGGCGGTGCTGAGCAGGATCGCCAGGGGGATGATCGAAAGGATCGAGGTGACGAAGACGATCCCATCGCCCCAGTGGAGCCGGTCGGCGGCCGCTGCCACCGGCAGCATCACCAGCAGGCCGATGGCGATGCGCAGGCGAGCGGGCATGGAGGGGGCCGATTCGGTGACCCATTGTGACCGATTGTTGACCAACGGGGCCATCGCCAGGCACTCCATCAACGTGGACGCTGCAGGATCGTGGGCCTACGACGACCTTCAGGGTCGCGGTGTTGACGGCGCACCAGGGACTTTCAGCGCAGAATGGATTCAGCAGCATTCTCCTGATTGCCCGACACCCTGAAGGCCACCACGGGCCTAAAGAATCCTCAGGCGATGAAGATCCCGGTCCGTCCTCCGGAAGACGGGGGGGGCGAGGCCAGCAGCGACAACAGGAGCTCGCGACAAGCTCACCCGTTGCCATCGCCAAGAAAAGTGGCCTCGATTCAACAGGTGTTCACACTCATTGCCATTGTCAATGGGCTGGTTCTGTTGTATTTGGTGATTGCCGCCATCCAGTTGCTGATGGTTCCGGGAGCCCGTTCTGCGGAGAGCTATGTCTCGTTGATTCTCACGTTGTTGCTGGCCATACTGGCGATCATCTCCTATCAGATCATCACTCGGCGAATCATTCTGCCGATCGCACGATTGGTGCGAGAAGCCAGTGAAATCGAAGGCAATGACATGACCAGCCTGCTGAAAATCCGGAGAAACGACGAAATCGCCAAGCTGGCCCAGGCCTTCAACATGGTGCTCGTCAAGATGCGTGATGCTCTGGTGGCGGGAGAGACCAGCAATCAGCAGTTAATGGAAGCCAATCAACAAATCGAGTCCTCTATCAACTACGCCGGACTGCTGCAGCGCTCGATCCTGCCGGATCGGCAACTCCAGGACACTTTCGGCGAAGACCATTTCATCCTCTGGCTGCCTCGGGACACGGTTGGAGGTGACTACTACATCTTCCACTCCGAAGGCGGCCACTGCCTTGCCGGGGTGGCCGACTGTGCCGGCCATGGGGTCTCTGGCGCCATGATGACGATGCTGGCCCGGGCAGGGATTGATCGCTCAATCATGGAAGTTGGGATCACTTCCCCTGCCGCAATTCTAAGCTGCACCGATAGGGCAATGCGCACCCTTTTGCTCGGGGCTAAAATGAGCAAGTCCATCGCGACCAGCATGGATATTGGCCTGGTCCGCCTTGACTTTGAAGCCAGGACACTTAGATTTTCGGGAGCGAAGATCAATCTCTATTGGAGTGATGGGCAAACCATGCACATGCTCGGAGGAGATCCTCGCGCCATCTGCAGTCAGCGCATCGGTGCCTATACCGACCACGACATCCCACTATTGCCAGACTGCACCTACTACCTGACCACCGACGGCCTGCTCGACCAATCGGGTGGCGAGGACGGTTTTTCCCTGGGCACCCAGCAGTTCAAGGAATGGCTGATCCAGTTAGCCCGTCAACCTCTGGATCGCCAGCGCCAGGCACTCGCCGATGCCCTTGACCAGTTTCGGGGCCGTCATCCCCAGCGGGATGACATCACCATCCTTTCCTTCCGTTTCTCCTAGGGAGAGCTGCCTGATGCTCCATTCCATTACCATCATGCCCCTTTCTCCACTGACGGGAACCATTTCGCTGTCCGAAGCGGAGGCAATGCGATGACAATCAGCACGACCAACTTAATCTCGCTACGAGAGTTCTTCAGCAATCAGCAGATCCTCATCTGCTTCAACGGTCCCATCTCCACCACCTTGATCGGGGAGATCGGATCCGCCCTAAAAGAACATATAGAATCCAATCACGCCTCCGAACTGGAGGTCATGGATGTGTTCAGCGTTTATATCGAGATGAGCCAGAATATCAGGAATTATGCAACTTGTTGCGGCTTCAGCGACGCCGAATCCTCCGCGACGGTTGTGATCGCCGCTGCGGAAGCTGGCCATTATGCCGTATGCGCAGGTAACCTCGTACAGATTGAGGACGGACAGGCCTTGATCCAGCGGATCCACGAACTCGCAGACTGCGACAAGGCCCAACTGAAGCGGCTCTACAAACAGCAGTTACGCCAACCCCACAGCCAGACCCCCGGGCAGGGAGCCGGTCTGGGTCTGATCGAGATTGCCAGGCGTTCAAGCCAACCCATGGAGGCCTCCCTTGATCCCCTTGAGCCCGGCCGTGCCTTCTTCAGCCTTCGGGCCATCATCTGATCCCATGAGCAGTACCGAAGAACTCAATCTCTCCGTGCCTGGTTCGCAGTCCAGCCCTTCGATCAGGGCGGACTGGAACGCTGGAGTCGTGGTCATGAGCGGCGAATCCTATCCGGAGAATTCGTTTGAACTGTACGACCAACTGATTCAATGGATTGACTCCTATCTTTCAAGTGCCCAGCACTCGCTGACCCTGGAGTTGCACTTGAATTATCTCAACACCAGCAGCATTCGTTTCATGATCGATATTTTTGATTTACTACAGACAGCCTTCGAGAATGGGAAAGAAGTATTGGTGCAGTGGATGTTTGACGATAGAAATCCACGCTCCGCTGAGCTGGGTTCTGAATTCAAAGAAGATTATACCTTTCCCTTCTTGATTCTCTCTATTAACGCCTAACATGTTCGACCGCTCCATCCAAAAGGCTGACGTTCAGTTGGAGCTGGAGGTGATGGCAATTCTTGCCGATAAACGCTACGACAACGATCCTGTGCGTGACCTATTGGCTCGCCTGTGGAATCGGATTGAAGAGCAGGTTGACCGACTGGAGAGGGTGGCTGACATCTCAGATCTCTACCAGTCGCACGTTCTAGAAAACAATCGAAGTCTGACGAATCGCTACGAAAAGCAACTGCGCCAAATTAAGCGGGTGGTACGGATTTCCGACCTCTACCAGGCCTCACTCAAAGAACTAAATCTTTCGCTTTTTGAGGCCTCAACCCATGATTCGCTGACGGGAATTTCTAACCGTCGCTTCATGGCCGAACGCTGCCTAGAGGAAGACCAACGAGCCGCACGACATGGCTCCACCTATTCAATGATCATCCTTGATGTGGATCACTTCAAGTTGATCAACGACGAGTATGGCCACGCCACCGGCGATCTGATGCTGGTGGATTTCGTCAAGGCCCTGTTAAGCAGCTTACGTCACTACGACATCATTGGCCGCTGGGGAGGGGAAGAATTCATGGCCCTTCTGATCGATGCCGATCTTTCCACGGCTGAAATCGTTGCCAAACGAATGTTGGCCAACATCCGTGACATGCGGGTTTCCATTGATGACAGGGAACTAAATCTGACGGCCAGCATGGGCCTCACTGAGCACAGGTCAGATGAGAATTATGACGCTACATTCCGCCGTGCCGACAAGGCCCTGCTCATGGCCAAGAGTGGCGGTCGCGACCGTCTGGTGATTATTGATCCTACCGATCCTCTCAGTCATCGCGAGATCAGAACGCTCGTTTCGAGCGTCGAATAGGCCAAGCGCCGAGAGTCCCCGAGGCCAGATTCAGGCGACCGAGGCAAGGCTCGGCCACCTCCGCCTCTCCTGACGCTCAGTTTTCGGGTATGGCCAGCGGCAGCAGGCACTTGTCGGAGTCACAGCCGGCTGGGCCGGCTTCGATCGATTCACCTCGGTCGTACTTCTGCAAAGCCAGAAAGAAATCCCCGCACTGGCGGCGTTGCTCCACCTCAACAACCATTCGGTGATAGGTGGCTTGATCGATGGGTTCGAAGGGCAATCTGGGGAAGGTGGCATTGGCATCGAAGCGAGCCAGCAGGGCCGCAGAGATATAACCTTCGCTAGTCTCAATCGCCTGATGGATGGCGGCGGCCAAAGGCTCGATCTCATGCTCGCGGAACTCCACCGTGGCCGAGGTGTTGTGGGTGGTGAAGTGACGTTGCACCTGCATATAAAAGTCGAACTGGGCCAGGGCGGAGAAGTTGTTGATCTCCACCTGATCGGCGCCAGGCAGATTGGCCCAGCTCACCTCGGTGGGGATCTCCACCAGCCACTCGGTGCAGCGTGGATCGAAGGGATCATTCAGCAGGCGTCCCTGTTCGTCCTTGTCCGACTGGGAGGGAACGATCGCATAGCCATAGTCCATGCAGGCCAGCGCCACCGGATCGTTCTTGCGGAAGGTGATGCGTCGAATGAAGCGCTGGGCCTTGGGGGGATGCCAGCCGGGGCTGGCGCCGGTGAGCAGGCTCTTGGTGCCCGCCGGCTGGACGGTGGTGCAACGGTTAGGACGGCGCATGCCGTGCCGATCGCAGTAGTCCCACACTGCGTCATGGACGCATTGCTTCCAGCGCGACAGGTAGGCCGCCTCTTCGGCCCGGAACGCCCGACCCTCTTCGGAGTCCGGGCGACCGGCCTCCCACCACTGCAACCAGGGGGTGCCGAAGGCATGCACGAAGAAATCAAACAGGCCGGTGAAACTGACACCCACGATCGGATCCCAGGCCCGGCTCTGGCGGTAACGCTCAACCTCAAAGCGATGATTCAGCAGGCAGGCCACCGCCAGGCCACCGGCCTTGAAGGCGTCGGCCTGGGCCTGGTGATCGGCCGGGTCGATCCGGTTGAGGTGGATCTCGGCCAGGTTGCAGTGGAAATCGGCGCCAAGAATCTCACCACAGGGGTTGAGTCCGTAGCGGCCAAGCCGGTGCTCAAGTTCGGCGTCGCTGATCTGCGGGTGGTGCAGCTGCAGCCAGCGGCCGGCCTCCTCCCGTCCCTGGTCGCAGTAGATGCCGATGAACTCGGTGCGCAGCTCGGGGGTGGTGAGGAGGTCGGCATTGGAGCGGGCGATCGCTTCAGGAGCGAACTGGATGGCGCCCTCGCCTGACTGGAACTGCTTGTTGACCGCTTCCAGCACCACCTCGTGGCTGGGGCGAACGTGAAACACACGGGTGTGGTTGGCCATGCGCAGGGCATCACGCTCGGGATCAATGCGCCAGTTGCCTTGGGCGTCCTGCTGCCAGAGGTTCTCCTTGGCACCGAGGGCGGAATCATCGTCGGCGCAGAACTGGCGCATGCCAGCGCTGCGGCGGATGTTGCCGGCCACAATCGTTACCGCTGCCTCATCGATCAGCAGGCAGCACTCCACCGAGGTGAGCTGGCGGCCCTGGGCCCTGTTGAGGAGCTGGGCGACACGGCCGTAGAGATCTCTCAACTTCACGGGGTTGGCCATGCCGCCGAAGCCCTTGAGGGTTTCGCCCACGGGCCGCACATCGGACAGGTCGACAGACACGTGGACCGGACCGTCGAAACGCTCATCGCTGCAGAGGTTGAGCAGCAGCCGGTAGCTCTCCACCCAGCCGGCTCGGGTGTCACCCACCCGCACATTGACCTGCTGGCCGTCGATCCGGTGGGTGGTCTGCTGCTGGCGAGAGCCGATCGGCGTGACACCGATATCGGAGACCCCATCAATGACGAGGGTGTTTCGCACCTTCGGCAGTCGGTTGATCAGATGGGGCTCAATGATGGCGCCAGTGCCGCAGCCCATCATCGCCAGGTCCATCATCAGGGCGAAGGCTTCCCAGTCCACCAGGTTGGTGGAGGTGCAGTTGTAGGCCCCGGAGAAGTTCTCGGGTTGTTCGATCCAGCCCGTACCACCGATCCACAGCCAGCGGCCGGAGGGGAGTGCCATCTGGTGGCGCTGCATGCGCCGGATCAGCTCCACTTCGTCCGCCTCGAGGGAGCCGAGGACCCGCAGGCCTTCCAGGTTGCGCTCGGCGACCTCATGCCAGCTCTCCCGACCGCCGGCTGGGGTCTTGCGGCTGTAAGTGCGATAGAAGACCGGATAGGCCGCTGGGGCGGTCACCGGGAAATCAGCCGCCGGTGTGAGGGTGTCGTCGCTTGCGGATGACGTCGCCGCCTCGGCGGGTGTGACTGGACGGGCGGCAGACAGGGTCACGGTGGGTACAGCCGGTGCGTGCTGGAAACCATAACGCCACCTGTAGGGTCTGCAACGGTGCCTCGCCACCAGCCACGGTGCCTGGGCCGTTGAGGGGCCTCGGCTGGGTAGAACAGCGCCAAGTCGGACAGGGAGGCCGGGCCGGTGGAGCGGATCTGCGAACCGGAGCTGATGCAGGACGTCCTGCAGACCGAGGCCTACGCCGCGGCGGATTTCTCCAGCAGCGACCGGGCGGTGCTTGGCAGGGTCGAGGCCCTCCTGGGCGACCGGGGGCAGGGGGATGGCGGGGGCCTCAGCTTTGTGGATCTGGGCTGCGGGCCCGGCAACATCACCTTTCTGCTGGCCAGGCGATGGCCCGAAGCCAGCGTGCTGGGCCTTGATGGCTCCGACGCGATGCTGAGGATCGCCGAGCGGCGACGGCGCGCCGATCCCGCCGCCAGCCGGCACCTTCGTTTCCTGCAGCGGCGGCTGCCGAGCCCGCAGCTGGAGGGTCCCTGCAGTGCCGTGATCAGCAACAGCCTGCTGCACCATCTGCATGATCCGAGGGTGTTCTGGCGGAGCGTGCGGCAGCTCTCAGGACCGGCCACCCACGTTTATGTGAGGGATCTGAGGCGGCCGGCCAGCCAAGGGGAACTGCAGGACCTGGTGCGCCGCCATACCGACTCGGCGCCGGAAGTGCTGCGGAGGGACTATGCCCATTCGTTGCGGGCGGCCTTCACCCGCTCCGAGGTGCTGACCCAACTCGAGGCCGCCGGTTTCGACGGGCTGCAGGTGCTGGAGGTGGACGACCGGTACCTGGAGATCCAGGGCCCCAGCCAGCCTGGCAGGCTGGCCTGATGGTCACCAGCTCCTCCCCTGCCCCTGCTCCTGATTTCGACGCCGCGGCACTGGCGGCGGCGGTGAGCCGGCGCCGCAACTTTGCGATCATTTCCCACCCCGACGCCGGCAAGACAACCCTCACCGAGAAACTGCTGCTCTACGGGGGCGCCATCCAGCAGGCCGGGGCGGTGAAGGCCAAGGGGGAGCAGCGCAAGGTGACCTCCGACTGGATGGAGCTGGAGAAGCAGCGCGGCATCTCAATCACCTCCACCGTGCTCCAGTTCGACTACGCCGGCAGCACGATCAACCTGCTCGACACCCCCGGCCACCAGGACTTCTCGGAGGACACTTACCGGACCCTGGCCGCCGCCGACAACGCCGTGATGCTGGTGGACGCGGCCAAGGGCCTTGAGCCCCAGACCCGCAAGCTGTTCGAGGTCTGCCGGATGCGGCGGATCCCGATCTTCACCTTCATCAACAAGATGGACCGGCCGGGGCGTGAGCCCCTGGAACTGATCGATGAGATCGAACAGGAGCTGGGGTTGGCCTGCTGGCCGGTGAACTGGCCGATCGGCAGCGGCGACCGGTTCCGCGGCGTGATCGACCGGCGCTCGCAGGATCTGCTGCTGTTTGAGCGGGCTGAACGGGGCCGTCAGAGCCTGGAGCGGCGCCTGGCCCCAGGCGATCCGGACCGTCAGAAGCTGGTGGAGGCGGAGTTGCTGGAGCTGGCCGTGGAGGAACTGGAGCTGGTGGAGGGTGCCGGAGCGGAACTGGATCTGGAGCGGGTGCACGCCGGGGAGCTGAGCCCGGTGTTCTTCGGTTCGGCGATGACCAATTTCGGTGTCCGCCCCTTCCTCGATGCCTTTCTGGAGCTGGCCCAGCCCCCGGTGGCCCGGGAGAGCGACCAGGGACCGGTGGATCCACTGCGGCCGGAGTTCAGCGGCTTCGTCTTCAAACTGCAGGCCAACATGGACCCTCGCCACCGGGACCGGGTGGCCTTCGTGAGGGTCTGCAGCGGCCGCTTCGAGAAGGATATGAACGTGCGCCATGCCCGCAGCGGGCGCACCCTCCGCCTGTCACGCCCCCAGAAGCTGTTCGGCCAGGACCGGGAGGTGGTGGAAGACGCCTACCCCGGCGATGTGATCGGCCTCAACAATCCCGGCATGTTCGCCATTGGCGACACCCTCTACACCGGTACCCGGGTGGAATACGAGGGCATTCCCTGCTTCAGCCCGGAAATCTTCGCCTGGCTGCGCAACCCCAATCCCTCGGCGTTCAAGAGTTTCCGCAAGGGGGTGAATGAGCTGCGTGAAGAGGGAGCCGTTCAGGTGCTCTACGACACGGACCCCAGCAAGCGGGATCCGATCCTGGCAGCGGTGGGCCAGTTGCAGCTCGAAGTGGTGCAGTACCGGCTGGAGAACGAATACGGCGTGACCAGCCGGCTGGAACCACTCGAGTTCAGCGTCGCCCGCTGGGTGAGCGGCGGCTGGCCGGCCCTGGAGAGCGTCGGCCGCCTGTTCAACTGCAAGACGGTCCGCGACGCCTGGGACCGGCCGGTGCTGCTGTTCCGCAACGACTGGAACCTGCATCAACTGCAGGAGGACCATCCCGAGCTGGAGCTGCATGGGGTGGCACCGGTGGTGAGCGGCGTGGAGCCGATCGCCCTCTGAGCGGGGGGCCACCGCCGCCGGCCATGGGAGGGAACCCTCCCTCGCGCCGAACGATCAGAGGGGGCAGAATGAAGCAACAATTCGTCACGCCGCAACGGACGGTCACAGCGATGCCTCGATCCGTGACGCCACTCCCGCTCTGGCTGGTGCGTCCCCGCAGCGACGGGGGCAGTGATTACGTCAGTTTCCAGCCCTCGCAAGGGGTCGTGGAGATGCGAGAAGGCAGCCACCTCCCCCCACAGATGCCCCTGCTCAAACGGCGCCGGTCGCTGGCGATCGAGGAAGCGGAGGCCTGCCGACGCCGACTGCAACAGGAAGCGGGATATCACCGCAGCGAACCGCTTTTTTAGCCTCGTCTCGATACGCTCGGTTGTATGAACCAAGGATCCGACCAGCCGCAGCAGGCCCCTGACGCCTCCGATCCCTACGAGCGACTCGGCGTCGCTGCCGATGCCTCCTTCGACACCGTCCAGGAGGCGAAGCTGGCGCGGCTGGACGAGGCCGGCGACGACCCCTTGGTCAGATCCCGCATCGAAGCCGCCTACGACGCGGTGCTGATGGATCGCCTGAAGGAACGCCAGCAGGGCCGGGTCAGCAGCGCTGCACGCTCCGCCTCCCAGCGGGAACAGGCCTCACCACCGCCGAGCCGGCCGGCCCTCTCCGCCCTGCCCAGCCTGCCCCAGTTGCCCCCCTCCCGCCTTCCCCGTCCCAGCTTCTCCCTGCCCCAGCTGCAGCTGGCCACGGGCCGGGATCTCTGGTTCCCCCTGACGGCCGATGGCGTGCTGCTGCTGCTGCTCGTGCTGATGCCCGGAGCCGCCCCCGAGCTGCTGACGGCCCTGGCCACCGGGGTCACCCTGCTCAACCTGCAGCGGCGCCATGGGCGGTTCCTGGCGGCGGTGGGCTGGTCGTTCGCGCTTCTCTGCCTGGGGCTGGTGCTGGGCGGGCTGCTGGCGGGCGGTCTGGGCCCCGTCCTCAGCCAGTCCCTGCCGGTGACCACCCTGCAGCTGCAGAGCCTCCCAGCCATTCTGCTGCTGCTGCTCGGCGGCCTGCTGATCGCCTGATCGGCCCAGCTCGCCTCTCCCTGGCTCAGGCCACGGGGGCCAACTCGTCAATCAGCTCCTGCAGCTCGGGGGCCTCCACCCGGTACACCTCATTGCAGAAATGGCAGGTCAACTCCGCCTGGCCATCCTCATGGAGCATGGCGGTGAGTTCATCGCGGCCCAGCAGCTTGAGAGCGCTGACGCTGCGGTGGCGGCTGCAGGGGCAGTGGAACTGCACGGACTGCTCGATCGAGCCCGCCTCGAGGGGCTGGGGATCGAGGTCCGGAAAGATGTCCTCGAACAGGGCGTGGAGCTGGTGGGCATTGGCGGCGAGCCGCTCGCTGAAGCCGGTGATTTCCCGGCAGCGCTCCTCCAGCAGCGCCACCAGGGCCGGTTCCCGCGCCGCCTTCGGCAGCACCTGCACCAGAACCCCACCGGCACAGCGCACGCCGCTGCTATCGATCGTCTCGCCCACGAACAGGGCCGAGGGGGTCTGTTCGGAATGGAGCAGGTAGGAGGCCACGTCCTCACCGATGCCGCCACTCACCAGCTCGACGGTGCTGCTGAAGGGTTCCCCCTGGCCCCGGTCCCGCACCACATGCAGGTAGCCGGTGCCGGTGGCGCGGCGAAAGTCGAACTGGTGGCCGCCGGCCGTATCGGTCAGCAGATCCAACTCGAGCTGCGGCCGACCCACGTAGCCGCGCACGGTGCCATCCCGCCCCGCATCCACCGTCAGGCCCCGCAGGGGTCCATCGGACTGAATGCGGAGGTTGACCCGGCCATGGGCCACCTTCATCGAGCTGGCCAGCAGCAGGCCCGCGGTCATGGCCCGGCCCAGCAGGGCGGTGGTGAGGAAGGAGAGGCCGTGGCGGTCGCGGGCCTGGCGGATGGCAGAGGTGGTGGTGACCGCCACCATCCGGATGCCGCCGCCAGCTCCGGTGGCCCTCAGCATGCGATCCCCCATCAAGCCGTCCCCTGCGAACCGGTGGTCATCGTAAGGAGCCGGATTGCAGCGCCTCCAGGGGCCTGAGGGTTCCCTGCTCCAGCCGCCAGCCCCGCTCGACCACCCCCCGAAACAGTTCCGGTTCGTGGGTGACCACCAACAGAGCCCGATCCTTGGCGAGGTCTGCAATCAGCTGGAGCACCTCCTCCCGCACGGTCCAGTCGAGGCCGGCGGTGGGCTCATCCAGCAGCAGCACCCGGGCGTCGCGCACCAGCTGGACCGCCAGGGCCAGGCGGCGCTGCTGGCCGCCGCTGAGCCGCTCCGGCGCCTGCTGCAGGGAGAGGCTGCCGAGGCCCACCTGCTCCAGGATGGCCTCGGCCTTCTCTGCGGTGAGGCGGCGCTGGCCCAGCTTCAGCTCCTGACCCACCGTCAGGCCGAGGAAATGGCGTTCCGGGAACTGGAACACCAGGCCGCACAGCCAGCGGCGCTGACGGCTGCTGAGAGCTTCGCCCTGCCAGAGGAAGCGACCGGCATCGGCTTCGGCCAGACCGCAGATCACCTCCAGCAGGGTGGTCTTGCCACTGCCGCTGCGGCCGGCCACCAGGGCCGGGGATCCCGCCGTCAACTGCAGAGAGACGTCGGCCAGCACCGGCGCCGGCGCCGTGGCGGGGTGGTACCGCAGTCCGAGGACATCGAGCATGGCCCCAGCATGCCGTCCGGAGCAGCGGCGGTGGAGCGTGTTGGATGGGGGGAGATGCGCACCGTTCGCCCCCGTTCTCCATGGATGTCCGATTTCGCGAGGTGGATCCGTTCAACTGCTGGATCTGGCTGCACTTCGCCGACCAGCCGGGTGCTGCCGAGCAGGGCTACGTGGAAACGGCCCTCGACAGCTGGTTCTTCCTCGGCAAGCTGGGCGCCTTCAACGCCGAGAATCTGCAGACCCATGAAGGGGGAGTGGATCTCGGCTGGCTCGCCTACGACAGCGAGGCGGCGGAGCACTGCCTGCCGGCCCTGATGCACAACATGGGGCCGATGGAATACCAGGACGACTGGGCGCGCTGCTGGGTGGACCTGGGCACGAGCGATGCCCTGGCCCTCGATGTGCTGATCAACGCCCTGCGCCAGCTCGACAACGACGTGCTGGAAATCACCGAGCTGGTGATCGGCGGCCTCAACGAGAACTGGCCGATCGAGGAAGAGCCCGAAAGCCCGTTCTTCGGGGACTGATGGGGCGGGAACTGCGCCGGTTGCTGATCGCCCCGGAGCGGATCGCCGCCCTGGCGGGCGGGGGCCAGGAGCTGCCCTGGCTGGCGCTGGAGCCCCAGGAAGGTCACTACCTGGAACGGGTGCTGCGCTATCGGACCGGCGATCGGCTGGCGTTGGTGGACGGCGTCGGCCAGCTCTGGACGGCGGTGCTCGAACCGGGACGGCGCCTGCGGCTGGAGCAGGCCCCGGAGAGCCCCCTGCGGCGGGAGGCACCTACCACGGCACCCCTGGAGCTGGCCATGGCCATACCCAAGCGGGACGCGGATCTGGTCTGGCGCATGGCCACCGAACTGGGCGCCGACCGGCTCCAGCCGCTGCTGGCCGAACGGGGCGCCCCCGGTGAGCGCTGCCCGCTGGAACGCTGGCGGGGGATCGTGCGGGAGGCCACCGAGCAGTGCGAACGGCTGTGGCAACCCCCGTTGGAATCTCCCTGCGGGGCCGCCTCCTGGCTGGGGCGGCCGGCCCATGGCATCGCCCTGCTCGCCACCACCCGGCGGGACGCCCTGCCGTTCTGCAGCCAGCGGCTGCAGCACCTGGCCGAGGGGACCAGCGACAGCGTTCTCGCCGCCGGGATCCGGCTGGCGATCGGGCCGGAGGGGGGCTGGAGCCCGGACGAAGAGGAGCGGGCCGAAGCGGCCGGCTGGCACCCCGTCAGCCTGGGGGCATCGATCCTGCGCACGGCTACCGCCGCGGTGGGCGGGGTGGCCCTGCTGGCCGACTGGCGGGCGTTCAGGAACGCATCATGCCGGCCGCCATCTCCTTGAACGCGCCCAGATTGGCTCCGGGGGTGCGGCGCTTCATCGGCGTGGCGCCACCCGCTGTGACGCAATCAGGGGCGAAGGTGGCCAGGGACGGGGCGGGGCGGAGCGCCTCGGCGGCGGCCAGTTCGGCGGCGATGGCCGCGGCGGTGGTGAGACCCGAGACAGGCTGAGGTGTCGCTTCCGTCATCGCTGACCCGCTGATCTGATCACCAACCGACTGGGGGGCCAGCTTCGGTTCTGGCTTGGGCTCGGCCTTGGGCTCGGCCTTGGGGGGGGCCACCAGCGCCGGGGCGTCGTTGCCTTCGCCTCCACCCAGATCGAGGAAGAACTTGGGTCGTTTGAAGACCATCGGAGGGCAGCACCGGATGCAGGGATTATCCGCCGAGACCGGCACCCGGGAGGGTCTCGCTTAGATCTGTGCAACACAGTCGGGCCGTCGTCATGGTGTTGCTGCCGCCCCAGGACCCCTCACCGTGGCTGACGGCCCTGGCGATCAACGGCCTGCTGATCGCCCTCGCCCAGCGCCTGCCCCTTCTGACGCGGGCCGGCTGGGTGCACGCCGGGGTGCTCGGCACCCTGCTGTGGGGAAGCCTGGGCTGGCGCGGCTGGCTGGCGGTGGTGGCCTATCTGGCCCTGGGCAGCCTGGTGACCAAGCTGGGCTTTCGCCGCAAGCGGGAGCTGGGGCTGGCGGAGGGCCGGGAGGGCCGGCGGGGGCCGGAGAACGTCTGGGGCTCCGCCCTGGTGGGCACCGTGCTGGCCCTGCTGGCCTGCCGGGCACCGGCGGCCGCCATACCCGTGCTGCTGGCTGGCTTCGCCGCCAGCTTCGCCGCCAAGCTCGCGGACACCTTCGGCAGCGAAATCGGCAAACGCTGGGGCCGCCACACGGTGCTGATCACCAGCCTGCGGCCGGTGCCACCTGGAACCGAGGGGGCCATCAGCCTGGAGGGCACCGCCGCCAGCCTGGTGGGCAGTGGCCTGATGACCCTGGTGATGCTCGCTCTCGGGCTCATCCGTGGCGGGCCCATGGCGCTGCTTGTCGGCGGCGTCGGGCTGGTGGCCACCCTGGCCGAAAGCGTGGTGGGTGCCAGCCTTCAGCAGCGGTGGGGCTGGCTCAACAATGAGCTGGTCAACGGGCTCCAGACGCTACTGGCGGCCCTCCTGGCGATGGCGCTGGTGCCGTGGCTGTCGCCTGGGCAGGGCTGAGGGCCTGCTGGCGCCAGGCGAGGGCGGCGCGCCGCAGACGATCGAGAACGGCATCGCAGCGGCGCTGGGCCTGGCGGGCCGGCATGCCGAGCTGCCGGCCCAGCTCGACCCAGGTGCAGCCCACATCGATCCGGCCCACCAGCAGCTCCCGCTCCCGGGGATCGAGCTCCGCCAGTTGCTGGCGCAACCACTGGCGCTCAGCCCTGCGGGCCTCGCCCGCGACTACCAGCTCCTCGTCCCCACCGAAGCCGGTGGGAGACGCCAGCAGATCCAGCAGGCAACCGGCCGCGTCGGTATCACCGCCGCCCTGGCCGAGGGGGGCATCCAGGCTGCGCACCCTGCCGGCGCTTCGCAGCTGCAGGGCCTCCTCGAGCCGGGCCGGATCGCAGGCCAGGCGATCGGCGAGGGCGGCAGGGGGCAAGGGCTCCAGCCCCTTGCGACGCCGGGCCTCCTGGAGGCTGAGCACCTGTTGGTGCAGATCCCACAGGGGCCGGGGTGGGCGCACCATGGGCTGGCGATCCCGCCGCTCCCTTCGGATCGCCCCCTGGATGTACGGGACGGCAAAGCTGCTGAGGCTGACATTGCGATCGGGATCGAAGGCCTCGACCGCCCGGATCAGGCCGAGGCTGCCCACCTGGGCCAGATCCTCGAACGCCAGGCCGGCATCGGCACCCTGGCGACCGGCGATGGAAAACACCAGCGGCAGGTTGTCCTCCACCAGCAGGTTGCGCCAGCGGAGGCGGCTGAGTGGGTCGGTGGCGGCGGCGAAGGCCTTGAGCCGGCGGCGGTTGCGGCTTTGGCGATCCACGATCGCCTCGGGGATGTCGCGGCAGCCCTGGCAGAGATCCGGCTGCGGCGCCCGGCGGGTCGCCAGCAGCGCAGGTGCCGGTGGAGGGAGTGGCGGAGGGCGATCCATGGCGGTGAATCCAGCGGGGTCCGTTTCTTCAGAGTCGCCGCAGGCAGACGGCGGAGGTTCACCGGATGGGGGGAGTTCCCTTCCTCCGATCGGGTGATGCCATCGTGGCCGGCTGGCTGCAGCACTCAGGGTGCAGGGAGCCGGACGCAGGGATCAGTGCGCCGCCGTCACGCTGCTGTGCGGGTCCAGCTCGGCCCACTGCAACAGGGCGCTCCAGGCACGCAGGCGGCGGTAGAGCTGGCCATGGCCGTCGCCGTTGAGGTGGAGGCCGTCGCTGCACAGCCATTGCAGCCAGAGGGGGTCGGCCAGCAAGGCATCAAGCAGCGGCAGGAACGGCACATCAGCCTCCATGCAGGCTTCCTCCAGCAGGCCTTCGTAGAGCCGCACGCTGGCCAGCCCGTACCAAAGCATCTCGGCGAAGGGCATCACGGCCTCATCCACCGGCGTGAGGCCCAGCACGAACACCGGCGCAATGGCCTGCAGCCGGGGCAGCAACTGCTGCAGGCCGAACAGGAAGGCCTCCGGCGCCAGCTGGAAGCGGCCGTCGGGTCGCCCCACCCGGGCCGTGTCGTTGAGGCCGATCGAGAGCAGGATCCCCTGGGGGCGCTGGCGGCGCAGCTCGCCCCGGTGGCTCACTTCCACCTCGGCGCGGGCCGCCAACCGCTCCAGGCCGTCGCCGCGCACCCCGAGTCCATAAAGCACCGGCCCCTGGGGCAAGTCCATCCAATGGCGGCGAAGGCGCTCGCACCAACCGCCCTGCTCCGGATCACCCCAGCCATAGACACCGCTGTCCCCCAGGACCACCAGTTTCCTGGGGATCTGCATCGGTGAGCCCGTCATGGGCGAGCCTCCAGCACCAGCCGTCCGCTCAGAGGCTCTCGCCGAAGCGCCGCAGCCGCTCCAGACCATCATCGATCGTGGCGGGGGAGGCCGCACAGGACAGGCGGATGCAGCGGTCGTCGCCGAAGGCCACCCCCGGCACCACCGCCAGGCCCACCTCATCGAGCAAGCGGTTGCAGAGGGTCATCGAGTCCAGCCCCCAGGCGCCCACATCCGGGAAGGCATAGAAGGCCCCCTCGGGCGCCAGCAGGCGGATGCCCTCCATCGCCATCAGGCCTTCGCTGAGCAGGGCACGGCGCTGGTTGAAGTGCTGGGCCATCTCCCGCACGCAGTCGCGGGAGCCGGTGATCGCCGCCAGGGCGCCGAACTGGGCGAAGCTGCAGACGTTGCTGGTGCTCTGGCTCTGCAGGGCGCTGGCGGCGGCAATCACGTGACGGGGGCCGGCCAGCCAGCCGATGCGCCAGCCGGTCATCGCCCAGCCCTTGGCGAAGCCGTTGACGATGAACACCCGATCGGCCAGATCGGGGGCGACCGCCGCCAGGCTGTGATGACTGTGGCCCGGGGCCAGCAGGTATTCGTAAATCTCATCGCAGACCACCGCCACCTGGGGATGGCGGCGCAGCACGGCAGCAATCGCCTCCAGCTCAGCGCGGCTGAGCACCATGCCGGTGGGATTGGAGGGGGTGTTGAGCACCAGAAGGCGGCTGGCCGGGCTGATCGCCGCCTCGAGCTGCTCGGCCCGCAATCGGAAGCCGGTGGCGGCATCACTGGGCAACAGGCGCACCGTGGCGCCGGCCAGGCCCGCCATCTCCGGGTAGCTCAGCCAGTAGGGCGAAGGCAGCAGCAGCTCATCGCCGGGGTTGAGCAACACCTGGAATAGGTTGTAGAGCGCCTGCTTGCCGCCATTGGTGATCAGCACCGCATCGGCTCGGGTGGGAATGCCGTTTTCGCCGCAGAGCTTGGCGGCGATGGCCTCGCGCAGGGCCGGCTCACCGGCCACCGGGCCGTAGCGGGTGTGGCCGGCCTCCAGGGCCTGCGCTGCTGCGGCGCGGATGAAGGCGGGGGTGTCGAAATCCGGCTCGCCGGCACTGAGGCTGCAGACGTTGCGACCCTCGGAGCGCAGCTGCCGCGCCTTGGCGGTGATCGCCAGGGTGAGAGATGGCTGCAACTGCTGAGCCCTGGCGGCCAGGCTGAGGGGTTCGGTTGGGGTGCTGGGGGAGGACGGAGCTGCCGTCGTCACCGGTGTCAGCGGGGCCGGCATCGTGGCGGACTCGTCGCGTGGATCACATTTTCATCCTGACGCACGGTGCAACCGCCATTGGTTCAAAGGCGCAACAAATCGGTCAGGGTGCCGGCCTTGATTGGTTGCGGCCATCCAGCCGGCCCCATCCAGGCGCCCCCATGGCCTCGGCGACTGCCGATCCAGATCCTCCAGGCTGTCCAAGGCGATCGCCCCGTCTCCCTGCCTACGCGCCTTGCCTTCTCTGTCTGCCATGTCCCCAGATCCCACTACCGGCGCTGATGGCCCTGGGGCCCCTCCGCAGCTGCCCGAGGGCATCCCTGCGCCGCTGCCACAGCTGGCGGCGGCCTGCGGCCAGTGCCACCGCTGCGGGCTGGCCGATTCCAGACAGCAGGTGGTGGTGGGCCGCGGCAACCCCCATGCCCGGCTGCTGCTGATCGGCGAGGCCCCTGGCGCCGAGGAGGACGCCAGCGGCATGCCCTTCGTCGGCCGGGCGGGAAAGCTGCTGGAGCAGCTGCTGGCTGAAGCCGGCCTCGACAGCGAACGGGATCTGTCCATCGCCAACGTGATCAAGTGCCGGCCGCCGGGCAATCGCAAGCCGAGCCGCGCCGAGATCGCCGCCTGCCTGCCCTGGTTGCAGCGCCAGATCGCCCTGCAGCGGCCCCAGCTGATCGGCCTCCTGGGCGCCACGGCACTCGAGGCGCTGTTGGGCCTCAAGGGCGGCATCACCAAGCTGCGGGGCCAGTGGCTGGAGCCGCTGGAGGGTTCGTTCCTGTCCACGACGGAGACTCACAATTTCGCCGAGGTCCCACGACAACAAGACCAGCCCCGGTCCCCCCATCAGATCGGGGATCTGCCGAACCATCTGCCGAACCAGCCAGCGAACAATCCTGAGGCGATCAACCGGCAGACGATCGCTATTCAGCCCAGCAACCTGAAGCCCATCGCCCTGATGCCCCTGCTCCATCCTTCCTATCTGCTGCGCAATCCTTCTGGCCTGGAAGGAAGCCCGAAATGGCACACCCTGCAGGATCTCAGGCTGCTGCGCCGCCGGCTGGATGAACTGGCGGCTGGGCAGGGGTGACTTTGGTGATCCTGCCCATGACGATCTTGTCCTTAACAGTCTTGTCCATGAAAGAAGTGATCATGGGGGCGTTGATGGGGCCCGACCGAGACGCGCTCTGTTGAGGAGGATCCGGCTTCTCGCATGGCTCAGCGAGGAGCTCAACTGTCGTGATAACGGCAGGCGATGATCACCAGCAGCTCACCCTCCAATCGATAGACGAGACGATGACTGTCATCGATCCGGCGTGACCAGCAGCCCGCCAGGTTGGCGCGTAGGGGTTCCGGCTTGCCGATGCCGATGAATGGATCCCGCAGGCAGGCTTGAACCAGCTGGTTGATGCGTCGCAATTGCCGGCGGTCCTGCCCTTGCCAATCGAGGTAGTCCTCCCAGGCCGTGGCAGTCCAGGCCAAGCGCTCAGGCATCGGTCTTGTTCACGCTTCGCTCTTGATCACGCTTCTCCCTTACATACCGAACGCTCTTGTTCCGACTCCGCGGTGATCAGCTCCTGGCTCACAAGATCGCCGCGTTCAGCCTGCGCCAGGGAGAGCTGCAGACGGGCGGCATTGGCGGGAGAGTGCAGCAGATGGATCGTCTCCATCAGGCTGTTGTAGGTGTCGAGCGACATCACCACCGCGCTGCGGGCATTGCGCCGCGAGATCACCGTCACGTCCGCATCCGCCTCGACCCGGTCGAGCAGCGCTCGAAAGCCCTCCCGTGCCTCCGTAAAGCTCACCACCTGCATCGAGGTGTCCAGCTACATGTACAACAGCTTATCGGGGTTGGCTGACTCCGGTGGGGGCTGTGGAAGGGCCGCGAATCCAGCCGGGCACGCCGGTTGGAACGGCGACTGAAGCCTTGCTGCTCAGTCCCCCACCGATCCCCTCCAACAACCCCTGAAACATCAGCTCTGCTGCCAACCCCTCTCAGACTCCGCACCCCCCTTCAATTGTCCTCGCCATCCGCCAAGCCACCCCAAGGGCTCTACCGGCGCTGCTCGGCCTCCTCCGCTTCCGCCTGTTCACTGAGACGCCGAAAGTAATCAGGATCGGCACCACCCGGGCCAGAACCCCGGCGCAGGCTCGCCTTGCTATAACACAGACGCTGCCAGCCCAGCTGCAACTCCGCCAGCAACGAAAGGTTGCTTCCCGGGCGCCGTGCCAGGCCGGCGAAGCCGGCGGCCAGGGCGAGGCAGGCCACACTGGTGCGGACGATGTCGCCGAGCTGGGAGAAGGGACTGGCGGGCGGGACGCTGCTGCGGGCGCGCTCGAGCCGGGCGGCGGCCTGATCAAGAACGGACATGATCCGACTGCGCAGCACCGGCAGGGCAGACTGCGATCAGCCGCATCGAGGCGGGGTCCCTGCACGGCTGCCAGGCGTTGCTCCAGCTCCGGGATGCTGCTGGTGCTGCTCACCACCTGGCGCATCTGCTGCAGCCGCTCCGAGTCACGACGCAGCCCGCCGCTCGTGGCCAGGGCCAGGCCCTGCTGGCGTTGCAGGTTGGCGGCGGCCAGCAGCGGGGCCAGGAGCAAATAACCGATCGCCACGGCCGCCGCCAGCTGGGCGGCGAGGCGACGACGTTGCAGCAGCAGCGGATCCTGGGGATCAAGGTTGGCGGCGACATGGAGCAGCACCAAGCCGATCAAGGGAAAGGGGGAGGCATTGATCAAGGCGCCGCCCACCCGCAGCTGCCAGGCGGCATCAAGCAGGCGCAGCGGCAGTAGCGAGGTGGAGAGGATCGTGAGAAACAACACGATCAACACCACCCCCGCCAGGCCAACGCCGCGGGCAATGAGGGAGGGCAGCGATCGCGATGATTCTGAGCTGGCAGGCATCGGGCAGGATCAGGACAGGTGAGACATCACAGAAGAGTTCAGCTGACAACAACGCTGATAAAAAAAGCCCCTCTCCGGGAGAGAAGGGCTGGGTGTTTCAACGAGCCTCGATTCAAGCCGGAGACTTGATCCTGCGCCTCAGCCGACGACTCCAACCGAAAGCAGCACCGGCGCCGAAGAGGGGCAAAGGGCCTGGGACCGAAGCAGGAGAGGCGGGAGTGAAGACAAGCGATGAAGAAGAATCTGAAATGGAAAAATATTTTTTATCATTGGAACTAAAAGTATTAATCTCTGCAAGGAAGCCAAACGCCCCTAAATATAAAGTTTGGGTGCCATCAGAAGTGTTAACGTAAATCACGTCTGCGCCAGTCACCTGGCCTCCGGACACATCAATACCTGTTTCGCCATCATAAGTGCTAAATACAGACCAACCAAGAGTGGGAGTGTTTGTTGCCGAAGTAATGGTAAAAGTAAGCCCGGTTTTTTGGTTGGCCTGATTGTCAACTAGGCCATCGACGATGCCCGTAACCGTTGCCGGGGAGGTTGGATTACCTGTCCCAGTGAAGCTAAAATTGAAGCTAAGCGCTGAGGCGGCTCCGGCTTGGAGGCCGGTCACCAGCAGGGCAGCACCGAAGGCGGCATGGCCGACGAACTTCTTGAGGTGGTGTGGCCGTGAATGTATTTCTGCTAACTGGCTTGATTTGGGAACCACGGAGGTCTGCAGCTCCTTGATCGAAGATTGAACAGGGGCCACTGGAAGTAACACGTTTGCAGCAAATCTGCTGCCCCCCCCGAAAGCGCTTGTGATGCCGTGCCAGTTGAACAAATGGCCCACTAGCTACGGGTCGATGGTCCCCTGGGTTTGTACCGGCTTGTCAACAGCGGTCGGTGCGCCGTCGCGGGAGGAAGGGTGTCTCCAGCGGCTGCTGGCTCACACCCTTGGGTTCGCTCAGATCCGTTGGTCAGTTGCGCCCGTGGCCGAAGTGTTCGGAGAGCAGAACGGTGCAGCGGCTGCGGATCGCGGCCTCGGCGATCAGGGCATCAAGAATCAGGTTGGTGATCGACCCTGACTCGAGGTTTCAGCCGTGCGGCTGATCGAGCTGCTCCACCCAGACCAGCAGAGCCTTCGCCGTGGTCAGGGCCTGATCGGAGTCGCGGGGATCGAACAACTCGCTCGGTGGGGTGTCGTCGAGGGGGTAGCGGCTGGTCACGCTCATGCGGCTCAGGGCCGGCAGCGGCAGCGGAGCCAGGGCCGTCACATCAAGCCCCTCGGCCGCAAGCAGCTTGACCAACGGGCCCAGCACATGGGTGTGGGGCGGTTCGCCGCCGAGTTCCAGGATCGCGCCCTTGAGCGCTTTCTCGGCCGCCTGCGTGGCAAAGAAGCAGGCCTGGGCATGAAAGCCGTTGCGGCGTGCCAGTTCTGCGAGCTCCAGATCGTTGTGGGCCTGGCGCCACCAAGCACCGGTGCCGGGCCTGACTCATGGCCGCGGGTGCACACAACGGGCCTGCGCATGCACGGCGCGCCAGTGGGGAGAGGGCGAAGCTGCCATGGCCTGCCACCGGCACCGATCCAGGGCCAGCACGTCATCGCCCACCAGGGCGCTGCGCAACTGATCGGCGGCCCGCTCCGCCAGTTCGGCGGACTCGGCTTCCACCAGCAGATCGGTGTCCGAGTAGCCATCCCAATCTCCCCGGCCCCGGGAGCCGAACAGCCAGACGCGGCATGGCACCTCAGCCAGGGTCTCGGCCAGCTGCTGCTGCAGCGCCTCCAGCCAACGTTCGTGTCGCCGGCGGCGCAACCGTTCAAGGGGGCTCAGTTCGTCGCTTCCCATGCACTCAAGTTAGGTGCCGACAACGGCTGCAGGCGGCAGACAGCCGGACTTAGCCGCTAACCTGAACTAAGTCCATTGATGGCGTGCGTTCATGCAGGTCAACCTCCACGACGCCAAGACCCACCTCTCCCGCTACGTCGACCAGGCCCTGGCCGGCGAGGAGGTGGTGATCGCCCGCGCCGGCAAGCCGCTGGTGCGGCTGATCCCTGTGATGGATCAGCAGCCTCCCCGCCGTCTGGGGTTTCTGGCGGGGACAGCCCGGATTGATGCCGATCTCAAGCGCGATTTTGAAGACGAGATCAACGCCATGTTCGACCTGGGGCCTGAACCAGCCATCGAGCCGGGATGAACGGCCTGTTGTTGGACACCCAGCTTCTGGTCTGGGTCGGTTACGCGCCGCAACGGCTTGGCAGTTCCCTGGCGGCCGAACTGGTGGATCGGCGATGCGTGATCTGCTTCAGCGTTGTCAGCATCTGGGAGATGGCGATCAAGGCCTCCCTGGGTCGAGAAGATTTCCAGCTGAATCCACCGGCCCTGCGCCTGGGGCTGCTGGAGCAGGGATTCCGGGAACTACCGATCCAGGTCAATCATGTGCTGGCGGTGCAGCACCTTCCCAGAATCCACCGTGATCCCTTTGACCGGCTTCTGGTGGCCCAGGCCGCCCAGGAACGGCTGAGCCTGCTCACGGCCGATCGCACCCTGCTGGGCTACGACGAAGGGGTGCGCTGGGTGGGGTGAGAATCGGGATGGGTGCTGGCCACGGCCTTGGCGCCATTGGCATCCGGCTATCCCAGGGCTCGCAGCTCAGCCACCAGGAGCTCGACCTGCTCGCGCAACACCGCCAGTAGGGAGGAGTTGCTTTTGCCCTGAAGCAGGAAGAAGGCCGTGGGTTGACGAACATCCACCACCCAGTAGTTGGCGATCCCTGCCTGCTGATACAGCCTCAGTTTCGTATCGAGGTCGTAGGCCAGGCTGGCATCGGCCACCTCGATCACCAGCAGCGTGTCGGCGGCGGTGGGGTGGGCCTCCAGCCAGGCATCGGAGCGAGCCGTCACCACGGCCAGGTCGGGCTCCGGCTCCTGATGTTCCCCCAGATCCAGGGGAGCCTCGATGCGAAGTTCATGGCCGGACAACGGACGCTCCCCATCCTGGTGGCTCTCCAGCAGCGGGGTCAGGGCCCGCGCCAGCCGATGGACCACCGCCGTGTGGCGGCTCCCCTTGGCGATCACCTCCAGCACCTCACCATCGATCAGTTCCAGCCTTCGCTCCGGCACCTGCTCGCATAGGCGATGGAACTCAGCCACGCTGAAACGGGCATGGCGGCGTCCTCCGTCGCGCCTGGCTGGCTGGGCCGGAGGGATGGCGGCGATCGGGCCCATGGCGGAAGAAGCCTGAACGTCCAGACCTATGAATCATAGGTTTGTTGTTTCTGGCTCAGGTTGGCTTCCATCGGCCAAAGCGGTGCGGAGTTGATCCCGAACTGACCTGGCTCCTGTTGCCTGACCCTGCCCCGCCTGCCCTCGCCAGTTTCCCGGCCGTTGTGACAGGCTTTGGCCACGCGCCCCGCCCCCCGCGATGACCGTCGCCCCGTCCCGCCCCGACACGGCCCCGGCCGACTCAGCCTCGGCCGCCGCTGCAGATCTGCCGGCATGGGCGAGCGACCCCCGCTACGAAACCACCATCCGCCGCCGCAAAACCCGCAGCGTGCGCGTCGGCGACATCTGGATCGGCAGCGAGCACCCGGTGGTGGTGCAGTCGATGATCAACGAGGACACCCTCGACATCGAAGGGGCCACTGCCGGCATCCGTCGCCTGCATGAGGCCGGCTGCGAGATCGTGCGGCTCACCGTGCCCTCGCTGGCCCACGCCAAAGCCGTCAAGGAGATCCGCCAGCGCCTGCAGGACAGCTACGGCCCGGTGCCGCTGGTGGCGGACGTGCACCACAACGGCATGAAGATCGCCCTGGAGGTGGCCCAGCATGTCGACAAGGTGCGCATCAATCCGGGCCTGTTCGTCTTCGATAAACCTGACCCGGGCCGCAGCGAGTTCACGCCGGAGGAGTTCGCCGCCATCGGCGAGCGCATCGCCGCCACCTTCGAGCCTTTGGTGAGCCTGCTCAAGGAGCAGGACAAGGCCCTGCGCATCGGGGTCAACCACGGTTCGCTGGCGGAGCGCATGCTGTTTACCTTTGGCGACACGCCCCTGGGCATGGTGCAGTCGGCCCTGGAGTTCATCCGCATCTGCGACCGGCTCGACTTCCACAACATCGTTGTCTCGATGAAAGCGTCGCGCGCGCCGGTGATGCTGGCCGCCTACCGGATGATGGCCGACCGCATGGATGCCGAGGGCTTCCCGTACCCGCTGCATCTGGGCGTCACCGAAGCCGGCGACGGCGACTACGGCCGCATCAAGAGCACCGCCGGCATCGCCACCCTGCTCTCCGAAGGCCTGGGCGACACCATTCGCGTTTCCCTCACCGAGGCGCCGGAGAAGGAGATCCCTGTCTGCTACTCGATTCTGCAGGCCCTGGGGCTCCGCAAAACCATGGTGGAGTACGTGGCTTGCCCCAGCTGCGGCCGCACCCTGTTCAACCTCGAGGAGGTGCTGCATCAGGTGCGCGAAGCCACCGCCCACCTGACAGGGCTCGACATCGCCGTGATGGGTTGCATCGTCAACGGACCCGGCGAGATGGCGGATGCCGACTACGGCTACGTGGGCAAGACGCCCGGCACCATCTCCCTTTACCGCGGGCGGGAGGAGATCCGCCGGGTGCCGGAAGCCGAGGGGGTGGAGGCGCTGATCGCCCTGATCAAGGAGGACGGTCGCTGGGTCGACCCCTGACCGGGGAGCCCACCCCTGGCAGCGGCGCTACCTTGGAATCACGTTTCAGACTCCCTTGAGGATCGCCACCATGGGAAGAGCTCGCGCCACTGTCGTGGTGCTGGTTGGTCTCGGTGCCTGTGCCGCCACGGCGGTGATGGCCAGGGATATGGTGCTGACCCCCACCGGAACCGTGTCGATCAGCGACAGCCCCAAGGAGGTGATGGATCAGGCCTGGCAGATCGTCTTCCGCGACTACCTGGACACCACCGGGAAATACACACCGGAACAGTGGCGCAAGCTGCGCCGCAGCGTGCTGTCCAAGAGCTACAGCACCCCCAAGGATGCCTACGAGGGCATCCGCGGCATGCTCGGCACCCTCGACGATCCCTACACCCACTTCCTGGATCCGCGGGAATTCAAGGAAATGCAGATCGACACCTCCGGGGAGCTCTCCGGGGTGGGGATCCAGCTGAGCGTCGACAAGGAGACCAAGGAACTGGTGGTGATCTCGCCGATCGAGGGCTCGCCGGCCTCCAGGGCCGGCGTGCAGCCCAAGGACGTGATCGTCTCGATCGACGGCAAGAGCACCAAGGGGATGAGCACCGAGGACGCGGTGAAGCTGATCCGGGGCAAGGCCGGCACGACAGTCAATCTGGTGTTGCGCCGCAAGGGCCAGAACCTCGACACCCCCCTCACCCGGGAACTGATCGAGATCCACGCGGTCACCCACCAGGTGAACACGGCGCCCGACGGCACCAAGGTCGGCTACATCCGCCTGAAGCAGTTCAGCGCCACGGCCACCAAGGACATGCGGGCGGCGGTGCGGGACCTGGAGGCCAAGGGGGTGCAGGGCTACGTGCTCGACCTGCGCAGCAACCCAGGCGGACTGCTGGTGGCGAGCGTCGAGATCGCCCGCCAGTGGATCAACGAAGGCATCATTGTCTCCACCAAGACCCGCGACGGCATCCAGGACGTCAAACGGGCCACCGGCCAGGCCCTGACCACCAAACCGATGGTGGTACTGGTCAACGAGGGTTCGGCGAGCGCCAGCGAGATCCTCTCCGGTGCCCTGCAGGACAACAACCGGGCCGTGCTGGTGGGTCAGAAGACCTTCGGCAAGGGGCTGGTGCAATCGGTGCGCGGCCTTTCCGATGGCTCCGGCATGACCGTGACCATCGCCAAGTACCTGACGCCCCGCAACCGGGACATCCACAAGCACGGCATCAACCCGGACGTGCCGGTGAAGATGACCGAGCAGGAGGTGCAGCGACTCCAGCTGGAAGACATCGGCACCAACCGGGACAGCCAGTACCGGGCGGCCGAATCCACCCTGCGTAAACAGTTGCAGGCCAGCACGGCGGTGGAGAAGGCCTTCCAGCCCGGCAGTGCCAATTTGCCGGCGGCCCTTGCCAAACCCTGATCTGAACGGGCCGGGCGCCATGCCGGACTCTGTCTGGGACCTCAAGCCTTGGTGGTGTCAGCCCTGGAGCATCCTGCTAACGGGGCTGGCCATCGTGGCCGGCAGCTGGCTTGTGCTGCACCTCTGGTGGCTCACCACCGGGGTCTCGGTGGTGATCGGCGCCTGGTGGCTGTTGTTCCTGGTGCTGATGCCGGCAGCCTGGAAACGGTCGCAGGGCAGCGACGGCGGTAGCTGAGCCCCCGGGCTCAGGCGACGGGCTGCATCAGCCCGCCACCGGGGGAGGAGTCATCGTCGTCGTTGTTGCCGGCGTCGGCCTGGAAGAGGGCGAAAAAACCAAGGCCGAGGGCCCCCAGGAAGGCCGGCAGCAGCAGGGGATTCTGGGTGGCACCCGCGACCTCGATCAGTTCACCCATGGCGCCACGTAACGAAAGATGTCGCCATCTTAACGTTCCTTCTCATTCCCGTGGCCGGTTCAGTCAAAGACGTGGCCGTGCTCGTAGCGCTCGGCGTGGCCCGCGGCCTCGGTGAGGGCCGCCACGTTCTCGCGGGTGAAGAAACCGTCGTAGCCCAGGCAGCGCTCCACATACTCGGTAATCAGCAGGGAGTAGGCGGAGCTGCGCGAGAAGATCTGGCGCAGGTTCGGCTCGTCGCCGCATTCCCCCACCATGTCGGCGAGAAAGGGGATGCCCAGCTCGCGCAGGGTGTGCACCACCACATCGACGTTCTTTTCGCCGTCGGTGTCGCCATCGACCACCTCATAGGCGATGTGATGCATGCGTCGCCCGAAATTGCGCACGAAGTCTTCAGTGGGCATCGGCAGGTTGGACAGGGAATTGAGATAGGAGGGGGTGTTATTGGCCGTGAAGACGCGGGCGGGGGAGAGCTTGTCGTCGCCCACCGAGGGGTGGTGGGTGACGTTGGTGGAGGAGTTCATCTCGGCAATGTCATAGGAGCCCCAGTAGTAGTAGGGAACCATCGTCAGGTACTCGAGAATGGCATCCTCCCGCTCACCGGCCAGCACTCGCGTGGCCAGGTGATCGATGCCCAGAATCTTGCCCTCCAGCCCGTGCTCCCGGTGGCGTCGGGCGGCGTCCGTCAGGGGCTTGAGCGCCTCCTCGTCCAGCAGCACCCAATCGCCCAGATCCAGGGCCGCCAGACCATCGAGCGGCCGGTCCACATAGCCGACCCGGTTGTAGGTGTAATCGGAGAGGAAGGTGAAACAGAGGTGCTTGGAGGCATAGAAGGGATTGGCGGTTTCGCCCGGATAGGCGAAACGGATGTTCTGGGGCTCAAGGATGGCCCGCAGGTCGTGGCAGGAGGACACCTGGAAGATCTCGCCGATGTAGCGGGCGTTGGGCTTGTCGATCGAGAGGGGATACATGGCGTTCCAGCGCGTCACCTCATCCTCGAAGTCATCGAAGAGCGGCTCCAGCACGATCAGGCGCGGAAACGCCTCACCCCCCTTGAGCAGGTAGAGGCGGTGGGTGGCGTTGATCCAGCACTCCTGATAGCGGTAGGGGCCGGTGAGCGCCAGTTCCGCCAGGTAGGTCAGGCCGTTGCCGTGGTCGACCTGGATCACGATCGCCGCCATCGGCCCCACCACCTGCTCCAGCCCCGAGCTGGCCCGCCGGGCATAGACGCGGGGCAGAAACTCCTCAAAAAAGGCGGTGTTGCGCTTGTCGCCCTTGGGCCGGTAGCTGACGAGATCGAACATCGGCTGGTGGGGCTGGCCTGCTGAGGTGGTGGTGGGATCAGAACACCTGCAGCTGGCTGAGGTTGCCGCTCACGCCTGTGATCTCAACGATGGCATCGGTGGTGGCCGAGAAGCCGGCAACGCCATCGTTGATCGCCAGGAAGGTGCGCACACCACTCGCCGGATCGTTGAAGCTGAAGCTGGCGACGCCGCCGGTGGAGGTGGTGGTGAGAGCGGAGAAGTTGGCGGGGGTGAGCAGGGCCGTGATCGCGCTGGCACTGAGTTCGGCCACCGAACCCAGTGCCACGGGGTTCACCGCCTGGGCCAGGTTGCGCACCAACGGCGCATCGATGGCATCGAGGCCTGTGACCAGATCCGTGATCCAATCGATGGGGGTTGTCGGACTGGCGGGGAGTAGGGAATGGCTGAGGGAGGTGAGGCGAAATGTATCGCCACCGGCCAGGCCCGTGAGGCGGTCAACGGTGGAGGAGAAGGAAAGGATGTCGTTGGCGGTGCCGCCGGAAACGACATTGGTGCTGAGGAAGTCGCAGGTGCTGCTGCCAGCGAACGGGTTGCCCGCCTGATCGATGATGGACCCGGCCGGCAGGCTGAGGAAGTAGCGGGTGTTGGGCGCCAGGTTGCTGGTGGGGTTGATCGTGAGGCGGCCGCTGCTGAGGCTGAGAGCCTGGTGCTGGTGGCGGCGTCAAAGCTTTCGGTGATGGGTCCAGCGGCCAATCCAACCCGTAACTGAATCGTGCCCGTGCCCCGCTGGATGGTTTCCGAGAACGTGAGCAGGATGTTGGCAGCAGGGTCGACACCGATGGCACCGTCGAGGGGCGAGAAGGACGCCACCGATGGAGCGGTGGTATCGGGAACGAAGCTGCGCGCCACAGACGCCGGACCCAGATTGCCGGTGGCATCAGCCACACGTGCGGTGATCGAATAGGTGGTGCCGGCTGTGGCCGGCAAGGTGGGAGTAAAGCTCCAGGTTTTGGCAAGGTTGTTGACCGCGGCCGTACCCAGCAGGGTGGCGCCATTGAAGATCCGCAGGGTTTCACCAGCTACCAGGGCGGAGCTGATTGTGCCGGTGATCGTGGGAGTGGTGTCGTCGGTACGGGCACCTGGAGCAACGGGGCCCCGGATCAGGCCGGCGTTGTCGGTGACGCCCGTGATCGCAGCGGTCGTCGCCGGTGCAATGGAATCGAGGAAGAACCTGCGCGGAGGAGCAGAGGACGTACCGAGATTGCCGGCAGGATCGGCGACGCGGGCGGTGATCGAATAGGTGGTGCCTGGAGTTGCCGGCAAGGTGGGGGTAAAGCTCCAGGTTTTGGCGAGGTTGTTGACCGCGGCCGTACCCAGCAGGGTGGCGCCATTGAAGATCCGCAGGGTTTCACCAGCCGCCAGGGCTGCTGTGATGGTGCCGGTGATGGTGGGGGTGAAACTCCAGGTACCGGTGGTGTTGTTCACCACCGCATTGCCGAGAAGGACGGTGCCGTTGAAAATCCGAATTGATTCCCCACTGACCAGAGGCGCTGAAAACCTGCCCGTGATCGTGGGGGTGGGATCATCGGTCGCGCCACCTGGGGTGACCGTGCCTTGGATCAATCCAACGTTGTCACTGATGCCTGTGATCGCTGCGGTTACAACTCCACGGCCGATTGCGAGAGGCACCACTGAAACGGATTCAGCGAAGCCCTCAGAATCCGTGTGGGAAATCGTGGCCCGAACTTGCTTGCCAGCTTCTGAAAAACCAAGCAGCAGTGAGGCTGCATTGCTGCCAATAGTGGACCACGAATTACCATCAGAACTGGATTGCCAGACGCAGGTGAAGGTGCCATTTCCATCGGGGTCATCAGCTATTTTGGTGGCTGTGAGAGTCTTGCCAACAACTGGATTGCCAGCAATGGAGAAGGAGGATTTACCGTCGTTAATGATTTGTGGATCATCGTTTAGGATCGTTCCAGTGCCCTGTCCTTTGTCAATGGAGGCATAAGTTGAGTTGCTTAAACTAACAACAAATGTTTCGTCACTCTCGAAAGTGGTATCGCCAAAAATCTCAATTCTGATCGTTTTCGACGTTTCACATGGAGCAAAACTCAAGCTGCCACTGATCCCCCTGTAGTCGGTGCTAGCGCTGCCGCTCGTTGCCGTTCCATCTGCCGTGCTGTAGCTGACGGTGACCGTTTCGCCTGTGACGATGTTGAGCGAAACCGTGAAGACAAGGTACTGGGACCCTGAGTTACCTTCTATGACGCTGACATCGTTGATTGAGAGGCTGCGAGGCGTATCATCCGCACCGATTCTTCCTCCCGCCTTGCCGAACAATAGATAATGGTCCAACGCACCTCTATAGTTGTTGGCGCCGAAAGCTGCGCGGACATCTTCGTACTTAGCAAGATAGAATTTGGCATCAAACTCAGGCGACCCCCTGCGGCCCTCATAGATCCCAACAAAATACCAATGCCTGGTTGCTTCTACCTCCTGATTGGGATTGTTGGTGACCGCCCTCACATCGGCATTGTTAGCTAGGTAATATCCAAGCTGAAACGCCGAGGAATCGGTGATCCACTCTGATCCATACCAGCCCCCTGGTTTTCCCCACTCGTAGAAGTGGCTGATGGCGCCGCTGAAGTTCATCACGCCATAGGCGGCCTCTACGTCCGGATGCGCGGCCATGTAGTAGATCGGATCAAACTCAACCGATCCGCGACGGCCGAATCTCAGGCCCCATTCCAGCCAGTGGCTGATGGCGCCGGCATAGTTAGTGGCACCATAGGCATTGGCAACATCCGGGAACCTTTGCAGGTAATCCTTGGGATCAAAGACAAGCGAACCGCGGCGACCATCGGTGATTCCGAATTGAAGCCAGTGGGATTTGGCCCCCTCAAAGTTAGAAGTACCAAAGGCATTTCTAACATCTTAATATGTGGCAAGGTAAAACTGTGGATCAAAGATTGGTAAAACCAGACGCGGGTCGGTGGAAGGTGGCGGCGGTGGGGGATCATCACCTGGCGGCGGGGGTGCGCCTTGATAAGGAGTAGATGACGTCCATCTTTCGCCATCAAACGTTCCAGCAGAGAGATCGTCGAAAAAATCAACCTTTATGCTACTTGAATATGTTGACGGTTGAGTCCTGCGCTCGAAGTGCAAATGATCTGATGTACTTTCGCCCGTATTTCCCATTATTCCGAGAGACTGACCAATGCCCACCCGAGCATTGACTTGAATATTGCTGGGTATGCTCCCTAGGTGGAGGTGAGAATACAAATCATAGGTATTATCATCATTTCTTATTACAACATGCGAGCCATAGCCCCGATATCCACCCCCCCCCCCCATTCCGTGCGATCGACCCTGACGATGGTCCCATTAGTTACACTTACAATTGTTGGATCACCACTTAAAATGTCAAATTCATAAGCGATCATTCCCGGGATATTAGAATGTCCCCTCTCGTTATTAGGATCCTCGTCGCCTTGCGTAACTTCGATCCGAGTGCCTGCGCGAAAAGGCGTGAGAACCATGCCAAAGATACGGAGTTATTTTGACGTAGAGAACAAAGAAGCTAATCACAAACCAACACATGGCAAGCCTGGAGTTGCAAGTATGTCAGCTTACAATTGCTCACTGGAATGGAGCTTGGATTGACCTTGCATCCCAAAGTCTTAATCTTGTTATTCGGAGTTGACAGCCTCCATTTAGATAAATTGTGCTCCTGTTGATCGCATACTCCTCCTTCCGCCCCGGGCAGCTCAAAGCCCTCCAGCACCTCGATCGGGGGCAGGGCCGAAAAATCCCCTGCGGCCCACTGGCTAATGAGTGACGTGAGTTCTGGGGTTCCTCCGGCAGGTGCAAGGCCTTCTGGGCTGCGGCGGACAAGGAACCATCGAGCGACCATGCCTTGAGCCTCAGCCGCCAGGCCTGGATCAGTGCTGACAGGAGAAAGCTAGTGGCCACAACGCATCTATCCAGTTGACTAGGTCTAATGCCTCAATTCTCATACTGGGCAAATTGCTCAGATAAAGCTCAGGTACTCCTCACCAGTTCCACCCATCCAGCAAAGATATGTAGCCGGCAGTACAGAAGCTGCGGCTTTCGGCAGGCACCTCCCACGGCTGGCGATTCCGATGATCCTGCGTACGGAAGCTGAAACCAACGCCGACATCGACACCCTGGAGCGGTGGTTGCACGCGTCATCAGCGACGCCAGGCCGCTGATCGCCTTGGCCAATGTGAACGGGATCGGCTGGCTGAAGGAGCTGGCCCCCTCCCGACCGGCCCTGAACTGCCGGAATGGGGCCATCAGCCAAGCTGGCTAAAGTGAATGCAACGATTCAGATGAATGCATGGCCACCTCCGTTCGGCTGGATCCCGCCCCGGAGGCACGCCTTGACCGCTTAGCCCAAGAGACGGGACGGACCAAAGCCTTTTATCTGCGGGAGCTAATCGAGCAAGGCATCGATGACTTGGAAGATGCCTACCTCGGCGCCGCCGCCTTGGAATCCCACCGCCGGGCCGGCCAGCCTGCCATTCCTCTGGATCAACTCGTGAACGACCTTGGCCTGGACGGTTGAGTTCATCCCCGAAGCGGCGCAACAGCTCCGCAAGCTCGATCGCACAGCCGCCGGCCGCATCACTCGCAATCTGCAGGAAACGGTCGCCAACGGCAGGGATCCTCGCCAACGCGGCAAAAGGGCTGACCGCCAACAGGGCTGGCCTCTGGCGTTTCTGGGTTGGCGACGATCGCGTGATTTGTCAGATCGAAACGGCCCGCCTGCTGGTGCTGGTGGTGAAGGTCAGCCATTGAGGGGAGGCCTACCGCTGAGGGCAATCACAATCAATCTTCAGTACGGAATTTGGTGCTGACAGGATGAATGGTCCGTCGCGCACCTCTCCAGTTGACGCCTCCAAACACCCTCACGGTCGCTGAAATCAAGCGCCGTGGCATGGCAGCCATCCAGGAGGCCCTGCTTCGTGGCCCGGTCCACATCCTCAAGCGCAATCGCCCATCCGCCGTGATCCTCAGCGAGGCGGATTACGAAACCATCCTCTCCGCCCAGCGGCCCCCGATTGCTTCCGGCACTGCCCTGCGCTGGCTGCTGCAGGAGCCCATTACCGGCATCCGCTCCAAAGCCGACCTCGACGCTGAGCTTCAGGCCAACCGCGACTGGTGATCGTGTTTCTCGATTCCAACGCGGTGATCTACCCCATCGAAGCAGCACAGCCCTTGGCCAACAATGTGCGCGATGAGTTGACCACCCTTGCTGCCGAACATCCCCAGCTCACGTTGGCGCTTCGCCGCCTGTCCTGGCTTGGGTGTCGCGTTGGGCCCCTCGAACGCAACGACCAGGAAACCCTGGCCCGCCATGACAGCTTCTTTTGCCAGCCTGATCTGGTGGGTGGAGCTGAGCAGGGAGGTGGTGGAGGAAGCGCGTTCCAGCGCATAGGCGAGCTGCAGGGGACGTTGCTGGTGTAGGCGCCGAGGGTAAGGCCAGGGAATGCCAGCAGTTGCTAGCATTCCATTCTTGGAAGGCCTAAGCCGATGGGAAACATCAGTGTGCGCCGCCTGGACGACGCCATGCTTCAACGGCTACGCAAGAGAGCTGCTGACCGTGGCATCTCCATGGAGGAAGAAGTCCGGCGCATTCTTCATACCGCACTGGCTGAACCCACCCGCCTGGGTGACCTGGCCTTGAGCAGCTTTGGTGAGGTCCATGGCATCGAATTGGAGCTTCCCTCCCATTCCTCACACCCAGCGATCGACCTGGCACCTTGATCCTTCTTGACACCAACGTGGTCTCGGAAGTGATGCGACTTTCCCCCCATCCAGGGATAATTGCATGGCTCAATGCTGTCGATGCCGGAGAGCTGTACATCTCCACAATCAGCATCGCCGAGATCATTTTTGGGCTGGAACTACTTCCTCCTGGACAACGCCGGCAGGGGTTTGAAGAACGCTTTGAGTCCTTCCTTTCGGCAGCTTTTGACCATCGCGTGCTGGTCTTCGATCAAGCAGCTGCCCGGCATTACGGGCCGATCATGGCTGCGAGACGACGCGCTGGCTCGCCGATGGCGGCTCCAGATGGACAGATTGCCGCGATTGCGCGCTCCCAGGCCATGGACCTTGCCACACGCAACACGCGTGACTTCCGCTCCTGTGGTCTTGCCTTGATTGATCCCTGGGGTTGACCCCTCACAGACCTCCCGTCACACCACCAGCACCGCCTCGTTCTTCGCCTTCTGCTGCTCCAGCCGCTGCTGCTCGCTGAGCCCGTCGGCCCCTGGGATCTGCGCCGCCATCGCCCCCAGCCATTCCTTCAGGGTGTCGAGTTGCTTGTCGGCAGGGAGCACGCTCAGGCCCCGGGCCAGCACCTTGGCGGTGCTGCCGGCGCCGCCCTGATACACCATCCGGCCGTGCAGGTGCTGGGGCAGGGCCTGGCGCAGGCGGCGGAAAGCGGGTTCCTCCATCGGCGTTTCCAGGGCGATGTTGGGCTTCTCCGGCTTGATCCGCGAGAAGCCACAGCGACGCGCCAGCAGCTTCAGTTCCATCAGCTGCAGCAGGCTCTGCACCGGCGCCGGAATCGGGCCGTAGCGGTCGGCCCAGCCGGCGGCCAGCTCCACTAGGGCCGCCTTGCCGCCGCACTCGGCGGCGGCGCGATAGGCCGCCATTTTCTCGTCGGCCTCGGTGATCCAGTCGGCCGGGATGAAGGCCGTCACCGGCAGGTCGATCTGGGTCTCGTCCACCGCCGGGATGTCCTGGCCCTGGATCTCGGCCAGGCAGTCCTGCAGCATCTCCATGTAAAGGTCGAAGCCGATCGCCTCCATCTGGCCGCTCTGCTCCACCCCCAGCAGGTTGCCCACGCCGCGGATCTCCATGTCGCGCATGGCCAGCTGGTAGCCCGAGCCCAGCTGGGCGAACTCCTGGATCGCCCGCAGCCGCTGGCGGGCCGCCTCACTCAGGGAGGCATCGCCCGGATAGAACAGCCAGGCGTGGGCCTGGATGCCGCTGCGACCCACCCGGCCCCGCAGCTGGTACAGCTGGGCCAGGCCGAACCTGTGGGCGTCCTCCACCAGGATCGTGTTCACCCGGGGGATATCAAGGCCGCTCTCGATAATCGTGGTGCAGAGCATCACGTCGGCCTCGCCGGCGTTGAAGGCCACCATGGCGCTCTCCAGCTCCCCCTCCGGCATCTGGCCGTGGGCCACCTGCAGCCGCAGCCCCGGCAGCATCGCCCGCAGCTGGCCGGCCACCTCCTCGATGCCCTCCACCCGCGGCACCACGTAGAACACCTGGCCGCCGCGGTCGAGTTCCTGGCGGATGGCGCTGCGCACCGCCTCCTCATCCAGGCTGGCCAGGTGGGTCTTGATCGGGCGCCGCAGCGGCGGCGGCGTGGTGATCAGGCTCATCTCCCGCACGCCCGAGAGGCTCATGTAGAGGGTGCGCGGGATCGGCGTGGCGCTCAGCGTGAGCACGTCCACATCCTTTCTGAGCGCCTTGATCTTCTCCTTCTGGTTCACACCGAAGCGCTGCTCCTCGTCCACCACCAGCAGGCCCAGCTGGCGGAAGGCCGTGCCCTTGCCCAGCAGCTGGTGGGTGCCCACCACCACGTCGGTGTTGCCCTTGGCCAGGTCGTCGAGGATCGTCTTGCGCTCGGCGGCGGTGCGGAAGCGGTTGAGCAGGGCCACCTTGAGCGGGTAGGGGGCGAAGCGCTCGCTCAGGGTGCGCCAGTGCTGCTGGGCCAGAACGGTGGTGGGGGCCAGCAGGGCGCACTGCTTGCCGGCGGTGACCGCCTTGAAGATCGCCCGGATCGCCACCTCGGTCTTGCCGAAGCCCACATCGCCGCAGACGAGGCGGTCCATCGGCTGGTCCCGCTCCATGTCGCGTTTGACGTCCACGATCGCCTTGAGCTGGTCGGGGGTGGGGTCGTAGGGGAAGGAATCCTCCAGTTCGCCCTGCCAGGGGCCATCGGCGGGGAAAGCGAAGCCCGGTGCCTGGTGGCGCTCGGCGTAGAGCTTGACCAGGTCCATCGCCACCTTGGCCACCGCCTTGCGGGCCCGCTCCTTGGCCTTGGTCCAGGCCGTGCCGCCCATGCGGTTGAGCTCGGGCGGGCTGTCGCTGCTGGCCCGGTAGCGGCCCAGGCTGCCCAGCTGGTCGGCCGCCACCCGCAGCAGCCCATCGGCGTACTGGACCACCAGGTAGTCACGGGCCTCACCGCCGATGGCCAGCTTCTCCAGCTTCAGGAAGCGGCCGATGCCGTGGTTGCGGTGCACCACGAAGTCGCCGGGGAGCATCTTGCCCGGATCCACCGTGCGGCTGGCCGCCTTGCGGCGCCGTCGCACGTAGCCGCCGGCCGCCAGGCTGTGCTGGCCGAAGATCTCCCGGTCGGTGAACAGCACCAGCTTCCAGGCCGGCAGCTGGAACCCCTCCAGTTCGGCCGTGCCGCGCAGCTTGAGCGCCATCGGGGTGCCCTGCTCCACCAGCCGCTCGATGGCCGGGAAGTCGCGGGCGTTGGGCACAAACCGGGTGACGCAGTCGTGCTCCTCCAACAAGGCCACGGCCCGCGACGGCTGGGCGGAGACGATCCAGGGCCGGGCCTTGTCGCGCAGGTGCCCCTTGATCTGCTCCGCCAGGCGGCCGAACTGGTTGGGGTGGGCCGGCACCGGCCGGCTGGCCAGGTCCAGGTTGTTCGGGTGGCGGTCGCTCTCGTGCAGCTCCGCCAGGTCAAAGCCCGTGAAGGTCTCCACGTCCGCCAGGGCCGCCGCGATCGGCCGGTGCAGCAGTCCCGGCAAGGGCAGGGGCGGCTCGCCGCCTGTGGCCTTCACCACCTCGCCGTGGTGGTCGGCGGCATGGTCATACCACTGCTGGCCGTGGGCCAGGCACTGGCGCCGCTCATCGATTGCCACCAGGGTGCCGGCGGGCAGGTAGTCGAGCAGCGAGGCCGGCTGCTGCCAGGCCAGGCCCATCAGCCGCCGCATGCCCTCCGGCGTGCCCCCCTCCAGCAGCTGGTCAAGGGCCGCGGGCTCCAACAGCCGCTCCAGTCCATCCGGCATCCGCTCCCGCAGGGCTTCGGCGATCAGGGGGGCGTAGCTGGTGGGGGTGAGGCGCACCCGCTCGATCACATCGAGGGAGCGCTGGGTGGCCGGATCGAACTCCCGCAGCTTCTCGAGGTCTTCGCCGAAGAGCTCCAGCCGCACCGGCAGCTCGGCGCTGACCGGAAACAGATCAACAATGTCGCCCCGGCGGCTCCAGGTGCCCTCCTGCTCAATCGTCGGCACCCTCTCGTAGCCCAGGGCGGCCAGGCTGAGGGCCAGCTGCTCCAGATCCAGCCGATCGCCGCGGCGCAGGGTGAGGCAGCGGGCCGCCAGCAGCGGCGGCGGCGGCAGGTGGGGCTGAAGGGCCCGCTCGGTGGCCACCACGGCGAAACGGCCGCCGTTGGCACCCGGGGTCCCGTCCCCGTCGCCCACCAGCTCGGCGAGCACCTGCAGCTGGCCCCAGGTGATCTCACTGGTGGGGTCGAAGGGCTCGTAGGGGGAGCCCTCGCTGGTGGGGTACAGCTGGCAGAGGGGCCAGCCCATCAGCTCCAGCAGGGAGGCCCAGCGGCCCGCCTCCTCCAGGGTGGGCACGATCACCAGCAGCGGGGCCTCTCTGGAGCCCGCCAGGGCGCTGGCCACCAGGGCCCGGGCCGCCCGCCCAGCCCCGCTCAGCCGCAGCCGCTCGGGCCGCTCGCAGCGCGCCCTCACCTCGGCGGTGAGGGGGGCGGCCTGCAGCTGGCGCACGAGGGCGTGGAGGGGCATCGCAAGGCGGGGGAGAACCGTTGGCGATCCTCGCAACCCGTTTGCGGTCATGCTGGGGGTCGGTCTACCCCGCGATGGCCCGCTTCCGCTGTCCCACCTGCCGCCAAAGGCCCCTGAGGCTGCAGCAACCGTTCACGGGTGTGCCCCGCTGCGGTCGCTGCGGCGAACTGCTGGAACCGAAGCCCCGCCACGGGCGCGCCTGGACCCTTGCCCTGGCGGTGGCCGCCCTGGTGCTGGGGGGCGCTGCCTTCCCCGGCATGCTGGAGCAGGTGGGGAGTCTGCCCGAGCAGGCCCCTGAGGTGACCACCCGCCTGCTGGAGCGTTTCGAACCGGCCCCCGATCAACGCCTGCGTCCGAAGGCCCTGCTCAAGGGTGGGCTGCTGGCCAACCTCCAGGAGGCCGACAGGCAATGGATCCCCACCGCCGAGCCCCTCGCAGGCGGTGGCACCCGCTTCCTTTACCGCCGGCGGGCCGGCGAGCCCGAGCTGTCGGTGCCCGAGCTGAAGGCCCTGATCAACTCCCCGCCGGACCACGGCGAGAAGCACCGGGCGATCGCTGAACTGCTCAGCGTGCTGGATCAGGTGGGGGTACAGGTGGAACTGGTGGAGCCCAGGAAGACAGGGGCCGCCGGCGAGTGGGATCACGCCGTCCGCACCCTGCGGATCAAGCCCGCCATGGTGGACAAGGGAACCGTGGACTTCGCCCAGGTGCTGAACCATGAGGCGATCCACGTGGCCCAGAGCTGCGCGGCGGGCGGCCTGCGTGCCGTCCCCAGAACCCTCGGGCTGGGCCAGGCGGTGCCGCCGGAACTGCGGCTGCATCTCGATGATCCCCTCTACGCCGGGGCCTCCGACTGGGAGAAGGCCCTGGAGCGGGAGGCCTACGCCAACCAGCGACAGCTGGAGCTCGGCACCACCCTGGTTCGCACCCACTGCCGGACCCGCGCCACGGGCTGAGGACCGGGCGGAGCTGGGGCCCTCAGCCGGAGATATGGGCGATCAGGTCGAGGCACTTGCTGGAGTAGCCCCACTCGTTGTCGTACCAGGCCACCACCTTCACGAAGGTCTCGGTGAGGGCGATGCCCGCCGAGGCATCGAAGATCGAGGTGCAGGTGTCACCGAGGAAATCAGTGGAGACCACCGCGTCTTCGGTGTAGCCGAGGATCCCGGCCATCGGACCGGTGGCGGCGGCCCGCATGGCGGCCTTGATGGCGTCGTAGCTGGCGCCGCGCTCCAGGTTCACCGTCAGATCCACCACCGACACGTTGGGGGTGGGAACCCGGAAGGCCATGCCGGTGAGCTTGCCGCTCAGGGCCGGGATCACCTTGCCCACCGCCTTCGCCGCTCCGGTGGACGACGGAATGATGTTCTGGCCGGCTCCACGGCCGCCGCGCCAGTCCTTGATCGACGGGCCATCCACCGTCTTCTGGGTGGCGGTGGTGGCGTGCACGGTGGTCATCAGGCCATCGCGGATGCCGAAGCTGTCGTTCAGCACCTTGGCCATCGGTGCCAGGCAGTTGGTGGTGCAGGAGGCGTTCGAGACGATGTCCTGGCCCGCATAGGTGGTGTGGTTCACCCCCATGACGAACATCGGCGTGTCGTCCTTGGAGGGGGCCGACAGCACCACCTTGCCGGCACCGGCGCTGATGTGGGCCCGGGCCCGCTCGTCGTTCAGGAACAGGCCCGTGGACTCCAGCACCACATCGGCACCCACCTCGCCCCAACGCAGGGCGGCGGGATCGCGCTCCGCACTGATGCGGATGCGGCGGCCGTTCACCACCAGGGCGCCGTCGTCCACGGCCACCTCGCCGGCGAAGCGGCCGTGGGTGGAGTCGTAGCGGAGCATGTAGGCGATGTAATCGACATCGATCAGGTCGTTGATGCCCACCACTTCGATGTCATCGCGTCCGCAGGCGATGCGGAAGACCAGACGTCCGATTCGTCCGAACCCATTGATGCCGATCCTGATGGTCACCTGCGCGTCTCCGGAGTCAGACCAGAGACTTCAGCGTCGCACGGAGCCGTCAGCCGCCGGTGGAGCCCAACAGGCCTTTGTCGTCAGCTGAAACGGGCTCGGCCGGGGACCCCAGGCTGTCCGTGGCACGCAGCAGGGTTTCCTCCTCGAGGAGCATGTTGAAGCGCAGCAGGTCGGCGTCCTTGAGCTGTTGCCGGCTGCTGACGCCGAGATGCTTCTCGAGAAAACCGCGGCCCATGGCGCCGTCCCAGCCGAGCTGCTGCAGCAACAGGTTGCACTGGTCGAGCAGCTCGGCCCGGCGCAGGGGCACCGCCGCTGCCGCGGGATCGCAGCCAGGCTCAAGGGCTTCGATCGCCTGCAGATAGGCGATCAGGTCGGCGTAGACGGTGATGCGGTCGCGGCTGGGGTGGCCGAAGGAGCGCTGCAGGTAGATGGCTTCCCTGTCCCTGTCCCATCCCAGCCTTCGCATCTGCAGATCCAGGTGGGTCAGTTCGGCACTCCAGTCCTGGGGGTCCTCCTCCTGGCCCACCGGCGTGGGCGGCGGGTCAGGCGATGGCGGCGGCTCCGGTGTGGGCGTTGGCGTTGGCGTTGGTGCTGGCTTCGGGGCCTCGGCGACCGGTGGCGACGGCGGCATGGGTGCTGGAGCTGGAGCTGGAGCCTGCCGCGGCGGGGGCGGGGTGGCCGTGGTCTGGAGGCTGGCCAGCAAGCGGGCCCTGGCCCGATCCTCCGCGTCCTCGGCGTTGTCCGCCTCCCCCAGGGCACTGCCCAGGACGTGCTCCCCTTCGCGGGCCGAGACCAGCACGACGCGGCGCCCGCCGTCGCAGTGCAGCAATCGGACCTGAAGTTGCATGGGAAGGGTCAGGCGGGGCCGACAGTCTTTCTAGAGTGCTTCTTTGAAGGCGCCAGGGCCGAACGAACGCCAGGAATGGAAGTGGAAACGGTGGAGAGCCTCACACCCCTGCTGCAACAGGCGGACCAATGGGGCGAGATGCTGCTGCTGTTGCCGCTGCTGGTGGGGCTCGAGGCGGTTCTCTCCGCCGACAACGCCATCGCCCTGGCCGCCATCTCCCGGCGGCTGCATGATCCGGCGCGGCAACGCCAGGCCTTGAACCTCGGCCTGGTGCTGGCCCTGGTCTTCCGGCTGGGCCTGATCGCCCTGGCCAGCTTCGTGCTCAATTTCTGGCCCCTGCAGCTGCTGGCTTCGGCCTATCTGCTCTGGCTCTGCGGCCGCCATCTGCTGGGTCGGGACGATGGCGAGGACGACCTCACTGATGGGCTGCAGACGGGCTTCTCCACCCAGGGCCCAGGCTCCCACGATTCCGGCCATCCCCACCACGGCGCTTCACTGGGCTCGATCGTGGCGACCCTGGCCCTCACCGATCTGGCCTTCTCCCTCGACAGCGTCTCTGCGGCGGTGGCCGTCACCGACCGGCTTCCCCTGGTGATGGCTGGTGGGGTGATCGGCATCATCGCCCTGCGGCTCACGGCCGAGCTGTTCCTGCGCTGGCTGGAAATCTTCCCCCATCTGGAAACCGCCGGCTACCTGGCGGTGGGGCTGGTGGGCCTGCGGCTGCTGCTTCGCCTGCTGCTGCCGGCGGTGGAGGTGCCGGAATGGGCCCTGCTGCTGCTGGTGGCCGCCCTGTTCGCCTGGGGCTTCTCCCTGCGCACGGCCCCCTCGCCCCTGCCCGAGCAGGGCAGCGGCGACGCCTGAGGCCGGCCGGAACGATGCGGATCGAACTGCGCCAGATCGACTCGGACCGGCTGATCACCAGCATCGAGGTCGAGAACCTCAGCGATGTCCCCCATCCCGGCCGCTGGCTGACCACGGGCGATCGCAGCTTTCTGGTGCTGCAACGGCGCCACCGTTACCGGCTGCGGCAGGGCCGCTACGAACTGGCGTCCGTGGCGCTGCAGGTGAAATCCCAGCAGCAACCGGCCGATGCCCTCTGGTGGAACGGGCGCTGGGTGATCGGTGACCCCGACTGCCGTTTCAACGCCCGCAGCCCCCTGCTGCGCTGTGCCGTGCTGCCCGAGGGACCCTGCGAGCGCTGCAGCCACCGCAGCCCCCGCTGAAGCGATCGCGCCACCAGCCGGTCTTAGGCTGGGGCCCAACTCCGTTTTCGCGCCCGATCACCGCCCCTTCCTCCAGGCCCCTGGCCAAGGTCATCCGCAGCCGGCCCAGCGGCAACGGGTCCGTCCCCACCCCTGAACTGCTCTCCCCCAGCCCTACCGCCACGGGCCTGAATCCGCCCGTGGCCGGCCTGGCGACCGACTTTGCCGTCCTGGGGTTGTCGGAGCCGATCCTCAAGGCCGTGGCAGCCAAGGGCTACAGCAGCCCCTCGCCGATCCAGTTGCAATGCATCCCGGCGGTGCTGGCGGGCCACGACGTGATGGCCGCCGCCCAGACAGGCACCGGCAAGACGGCCGGTTTCACCCTGCCGATGCTGGAGCGGCTGCGCCACGGCCCCCACGCCCGTGCCGGCGTGGTACGGGCCCTGGTGCTGACCCCCACCCGGGAACTGGCGGCCCAGGTGGCCGAAAGCGTCACCGCCTACGGCCGCTACCTGGATCTGCGCTCCGATGTCGTTTTCGGTGGGGTGAGTGCCAATCCCCAGATGCAGCGGCTGCGCAAGGGCGCCGATGTGCTGGTGGCCACCCCCGGCCGGCTGATGGACCTGCACCAGCAGAACGCCCTGCGACTCGACCGGGTCGAGATCCTGGTGCTCGATGAGGCCGACCGGATGCTCGACATGGGCTTCATCCGCGACATCCGCCGGATCCTGTCGCTGCTGCCGGCGAAGCGCCAGAACCTGCTGTTCTCCGCCACCTTCTCCAGCGACATCCGCCGTCTGGCGACCGGCCTGCTGCACAACCCCGTGCAGCTCCAGGCCAGCCCGGAAAACCAGGCCACCCCCCTGGTCGACCAGGTGATCCATCCCTGCGACATGGACCGCAAGGGGGATCTGCTCAGCCATCTGATCCGCAGCAACGACTGGCGTCAGGTGCTGGTGTTCTCGCGCACGAAGCACGGCGCCAACCGGTTGGCGGAGCGGCTTGAGAAAGAGGGGCTGGGGGCGGCGGCGATCCACGGCAACAAGAGCCAGGGGGCCCGCACCCGGGCCCTGGCGGAATTCAAGAGCGGCGAGGTGCGGGTGCTGGTGGCCACCGACATCGCCGCCCGCGGCATCGACATCCACCAGCTGCCCCACGTGGTCAACCTCGACCTGCCCAACGTGGCTGAGGACTATGTGCACCGCATCGGCCGCACCGGCCGGGCGGGCCAGAACGGCCATGCCATTTCCCTGGTGGCGGCCGAAGAGCATGAGCTGCTGCGGGCCATCGAGCGCCTGGTCGGCTCCCCCCTGCCCCGCCAGGAGGTGTCGGGCTTCGAGCCCACCGTGCTGTCCGCCCCACCGCTGGATCTGAGCGGCGGCCGGGGCCGCCGAAGCCAGGGCCCCCGCCAGGGCCAGGGCCATGAGCGGGGCCGGCGCCGCACCGGCTCCCGCTGATCCAGCAAGCGCCCAGCGGGGGAACGGCAATGGTTGTGACAACCTCCGCTGCCGCCCTACGTTGAACTGAGGATCTGCCTCCTTCCGACATGCCCTACGAACCCGGATCCACCCAGTGCCGCGTGCTGATCGACTGCAAGGCGCAGATCGAAGGCATGCTCCTTGCCCTGGAGCGCATCGACAACAGCCGCCACATCCGTGATCAGCTGGTGGCGGTGCACAACCAGCTGGAAGGGCTGCACGAGCTACACCGTCGCCAGCCCGAGGAGCTCGCGTCCAGCAGCGGCACCGCAGGCTGAGCCTGCCCTGCTTACCACTGGAGCGGCCCCGGCCGTCTCATCCACCCCCAGTGGCTGTTTCCTCCTGGAGGCGGGGCTCCCATCCCTGGCAGGCCGCGTAGGCGCCGGCCAGGGTCGGGCGGATCGCCCGCTGGCCAGGCCTGAGCGCGTGACTCACCACGTAGCACCCCTGCCGATCCCGGAAGATCTGGCATCCCGAGCCGGTGCTGTTAACGAAGGAAAGGTCGTTGGCCATGGCATCCCCATCCGGTCACTGGATTTGGTCTAACCCCTCCAGCTCCTGTCCAAAGCTGAGACGACCCGAAGGGAACAAAACGTCAACCGTTGTTGCCGAAAGGGGACTTCAGGGGGTATTTACACCGATGCGTTGACCAGGAACCAGTCCCAGTTGCTGGATCAGGGCCTGACCCTCGCTGGCCCGGCGTCCCGGCAGCTGGGCCTGGCGCAGCAGCACGGGGCAGCCGCCGCTGGCCAGCACCAGCCCCTCCCCCTCCACCAGCTCGAGCACGGTGCCTGGGGCCACCGCTGGTGTGGCCTTCCCGCCCAGGCGGGCCGCCAGGGCGGCGCCGACCGGTGTGAGCTGGTCGGCAAGGCGGCTCACCAGGGGTTCGGTGGCCAGAAGCTTCAGCCGCTCGGCCCCCCAGGAGCAGGACGCCTGGGGATGGAGCCCCATCACCCGGCGGTGAATGGCCAGGGCGGAGGCGTCCCAGTGCACCAGGGTGTCCTCCTTGGTGAGCTGACGGGCATGGCTGGGGTCGCCGGCCTGGCGCCGCACCCCGAGACGGACAAGGCGCTCCGCCTCCGCTCCGGGGCCCGCCGCCTCGATCCGCGGCAGGGCCTCCACCAGCAGCTCGGCGGTGAGCCGGGCCAGCCGCTCCCCCAGCTGGCCGGCGTTCTGCAGCAGGGGGATGGGTAGGCGCCGCTCCAGCAGCACCGGGCCGGTGTCGAGGCCCTCTTCCATCGCCATGATGCCGACACCGGTTTCGGTGTCCCCCTCCAGCAGGGCCCATTGGATCGGGGCCGCACCCCGCCAGCGGGGCAGCAGGGAGCCATGGCCGTTCCAGCAGCCCAGGGGGGGCTGGGTCAGCACGGCCGGCGGCAGGATCTGGCCGAAGGCCACCACCACCGAGACGTCGGCCCCCAGGGCCGCCAGCTCCTGCTGGCAGGCCAGATCCCGGCGAATGCGCTCGGGGGTGAACACCGGCAGAGCCAGCTCCAGGGCCCGCTGCTTGACGGCCGAGGCCACCAGGGACTTGCCCCGGCCGCGTCGGCGATCGGGCTGGCTGACCACGCCCACCAGCCCATGGCCGGCCTGCAGAAGGGCATCGAGGCTGGCCACGGCGTAGGCCGGGGTGCCCCAGAACAGGATCTTCAAGCGTCGCCGGTGATCGAGAGACCCTCCACCCAGACGTGGGGGCAGAGGCCATCGGGGGTTACCTTGGCCGGACCCTCGAAACCGAGGATGGCCTTGAGCAGGGTGCGGATGTCACCGGCGACGGTGGCGGCCTCTATGGAGCGGGGGACACCGTCCTGTACCAACCAGCCATCGAAGGGGAGGGAGAAGGAGCCCTGGCTGGCCTTGACACCGGCATGGAGGGCCGAGAGGGAATCGATCACCACCAGGCCACGGTCGTCGCCGCTGGCACCGGCCGCGAAGCGGTCCAGACCGGGCGCACCACCGCCACTGCCGGGGGTGGGGCCGATCTCGAACCAGTCGGGGCCCACCGAGACCTTGGCCCCGAGGCCCGCATGGCCGGTGGGGGACACCCCGAAGGCCCGGGCCGTGGCCTCCGAGTGGAGGAAATGACGCAGCACGCCGCCCTCCAGCAGCGACAGACGACAGGTGGGGGTGCCCTCCCCGTCGAAGGCGGCCGCGCCCACGTTGGCCGGGTGCAGGCCGTTGTCGTGCAGGGAGAGGAAAGGGACGGCCAGCTGCTCGCCGAGGGACTCGCGCCGGCTGAGGCTGACACCATCCAGCACGGCACGGGCATTGAACAGACTGCTGAAGGCGCCGATCAGATCGAGGAAAGCCTCCGGACTGAAGACGCAGGTGTAGCGGCCGGTGGCGATGGGGGCGTAATCGAGGTGGGCGATGGTGCGCTCCGCCGCCTCCTGCACGCAGCCGGCCACATCCAGGTCGGCGGCGCCGTAGGCCAGCCGCACCGCACCGCTGCTGCGGGGTTTGCGGCCCGCCTCCTCGGCTCGGGCGTAGAGGTAGAGGGAGGCCGTGCTCAGCCGCTGCTGGCGGCAGGCGCCATCGCTGTTGATGTAGAGCCGGTCGCTGCTGCGCTGGGCCAGGCCGTTGTAGGGGACCGTGCCGATGGCCGGATGGCGGCCGAGCAGGTCGCGTTCCGCGTCCCGCAGGGTGTCGAGCAGGGTGAGGATGCTGAGCGGTGTGCTGAGGGGCTGCTCCAGCTCCGGCAGCGGGGCGGTTGCCAGGGGAGAGAAATCGGGGATCTCATCGACGTTGCCGTAGGCACTGGCGTCGCGGGCGCCGGCCAGGGCCCGGGCCAGGCCGGCATCGGAGAGGTCGGAGGTGCTGGTGATGCCCACCAGACCGTCGTCGTTCCAGACCCGCAAGGTGATGGCACTGCGCTGGGCACCCTTCATCTGCTTGGCCTCACCCCGGTCGACCTGCACGGAGGTGTCGGAGCTGCAGGAGGCGCCCAGGTCCCAGCGCCTGACGCCCTCGGCCTGGGCCAGGCTGGCGAGCCGTTGGCGCAGCACCTCGGCGTCGAGGCTGGCTGTGAGCGATTCGGTGCTTTCCATGGTCAGCGTCCTCCCACGGTGATGGTGTCAACCTTGATGTGGGGCTGACCCACCGTGACAAAGATGCTGCCGCTGACCGAACCGCAGAAGCCGGCAGCCAGTTCCAGATCGTTGGCGCACATCGAAATTCTGGGCATCACCTCCTTGGCATCCCCGATCAGGGTGGCCCCCTTCACCGGCTTGGTGAGGGTTCCGTTCTCGATCAGGTAGCCCTCCTCAACGGCGAAGTTGAACTGCCCGGTGGGACCGACACTGCCACCACCCATCGACTTGCAATAGAGGCCCCGGTCGACGGAGGCGATCAACTCCTCAGGCGTGTGGGGGCCAGCGGCGATGAAGGTGTTGCGCATGCGGCTGGCGGCGGCGAAGGCGTGGCTCTGGCGGCGGCCGCTGCCGGTGCGGGGATGGCCGGTGCGGCGTTCGCCGGCCCGGTCGCTGAGGAAGCGCTGCAGGATGCCGTTTTCGATCAACACCGTGCGCTGGGGCTCCATGCCCTCGTCGTCCATGGACATGGAGCCGAAGGCAGCGGCGGTGAGACCCTCGTCGATGGCGGTGAGGGAGGGATGGGCAATGGGCTGGCCGACCATCTCGGCGAAGGGGGTGGTGGCCCGCTCCACCTGGGTGGTTTCCAGCAGGTGGCCGCAGGCCTCGTGGAAGATCACACCACCGAAGCGGTTGGCCAGCACGACGGGGAACTGGCCGGCCTCGACGTAATCGGCATATAGCATCGTGCCGGCGCTGCTGCAGACATCGACGGCGGCGGCTTCCGCATCCCAGCGGCGCAGGTCGTCAGGGCTGTCGGAGGTGCCGTAGCGGCGTCCCAGGCTGGCCCGGTGGTCGCCGTCGGCGGCCAGCACGTTCAGACCCACCGACTGGTGCAGGCGCACATCGCGGGCGAAGGTGCCGTCACTGGCGGCCACCAAGACCTCCTGCCAGTCGCGGGCGTAGCTGCCCCGGCGCACCTGCAGGTGCTGGCCATGGGCCTGGAGCCGGTCGGTGCCCTCCAGCAGACGACTGGTGGCCTCGGCCAGGGACGGACAGGCCTGCAGCCAGCCCTCCTTGGTGGCGGCGAAATCCCGCAGCTCCGGCAGGCCATCGAAGCCGCCACCGGCCTGCACCGGCAGCACCAGCCCCAGCATGCCGAGGGCCTGCTCCAGGGCGGCCCGCAGGCCGACGGCGCTCAGATCGTTGGTGGAAACGAAGCCGTCGCGATCTCCCAGGAACACCCGCAGTCCGGCGCCGGCACCGAAGGCGGGGCTGACGCTGGTGATGCTGTCCTGCTCGGCGAGCAGGCCGAGGTGGTCGGAACGCTCTAGGAACACCTCCACTAGGTCGGCCCCGGCCGACCGGCCACCGGCCAGAAGGGGTTCCAGGACAGACCGCCAGGCCGGATCACCGAGAGCTGCCGGAGAGGCGGACCGCTCGGTGGTGGCAAGGGTGCCGGTGGGAGGGGAGACGACCAAGCGGCGAAGGAAGAACTGGGCCGATTCTGGCGGGTCAGCTCAGCGCACGGCGGGCTGGAAGCGCTCGCTGCGGATCGGTGCCATCAGGAACAGGCGCGCCATCTGGACACCGTTGCCGAGCCAGTGGGGCAGTTTGCGCAGGGCACGCACCGGTGCCGGGGCGCCGGAACGGTCGGCCCGATCGAGGGCGGCATTGTTCTGCACCAGTTTCTCGAGCCGCTCGTAGAACTCGGGATGCTCGACATTGAGCACCACGGGGAACACCCGGGCGGAGGTTTCGTTGGTCTTGGCGATCACGTACTTGTCGTAGGTGCGGGCATCGAGCCCGAGGGCCTCATAGAACTCCTTGCGGGCCACGTCACGCACGTACATGGTGGCGAACACGGCCAGCAGGAAGAAACGGCACCAGAGGCGGGCCGTGAAGCCACGCACCGTGTCCGGCTGGGCCTTCATCAGGGCGTCGAAGAAGTCGCCGTGGCGGTTTTCGTCCTGGCACCAGTTCTCGAAGAAGTTGAAGATCGGGAAGATCTTGCTTTCAGGATGTTGCTCCAGATGGCGGTAAATGGCGATGTAGCGCCAGTAGCCGATCTTCTCGGAGAGATAGGTGGCGTAGAAGATGAACTTGGGCTGGAAGTGGGTGTAGGCCTTGGTGGCCGTCAGGAAGCCCAGGTCGAGCTGCAGGCCGAAGTCAGCCATCGACTTGTTCAGGAAGCCGGCATGGCGGGCCTCATCGCGGGCCATGTGGGCGAAGCATTCCGCCAGCAGGGGGTTGCGCTCCTTGATGCGGCGGCTGAGCTCCTTGTAAAGCAGGAAGCCCGAGAACTCCGAGGTGCAGCTCTGCTCGAGGAACTCGACGAACACCCGGCGGGTTTCGGGGTCGAGTTTGTCGGCGGCGCCTTCGAACTGGCCGTCGCGGACGAAGTGGTGGCGGTTGTAGTCCTTGCGGAACTCCTCGCAGATCGCCTCCAGTTCCACCTCGTTGGGCCGCAGATCCATCGCCGCCATGGCGTCGAAATCCGTGGTGTAGAAGCGCGGGGTGAGGATCGTGTCCTTCACCGGGTCCTTGATGGCCGGGGCATCCGGGGTGCCCACCCGGGGGGCGGTGGGGGCTTGGGTGGTGGGAGGCACCATCGCGCTGGACGTTCAGAGAGCTCGGTCGCCATCGTAGGCATCGATCCCCGCGATCGGTCCGGATGTGAAGCCGCGGATGTGAAGACAGCGAAGGGTTCGGGAGCTCAGTTGGGGCCGAGCCACTTCTGGCCGTTGAGGCGCTGCACGACCCGTGACACCAGCAGCTGGAGGGTCATCTTCTTCTCATCGATCAGGAACGACTCCAGCAGGCTGGGGCTGCCCCCCCCTTCCGTCAGGGCGATGGTCTTGGCGGAGCTGATGTCCGGCCGGGTGAAGCAGAGCCAGAAGCGTCGCTCGCCGGGAAGCTTGCCGCGGACCATCCAGCAGTCGGCCCCGACCACGGGCATGGCGCCCTGCTCGAAGACCAGCTCCGGGGAGGGACCGCCGTAGGCCTGGATCTCCTTGATCAGGGCCGGCAGCAGCAGCTCCGGCACGAACGCGTCGAATGGCTTGTCCTCAGGGGCGGGGGGCTTCGCCTTCGGCGCAGCTGCCTTCGCCTCCGGCGGGGCGGTCTTCGCCTCGGGCGAGGTGGCGACGGGATCGGGCGTGTTGCTGGGGGTCTCGGTCACCGGAGCGATCCCTGGGCGCGATGGTGCGAGAACTTTAGGCAGCGTCCTCCAGCCTCAGGTGTGCGCGGAGACGGGACTCACCACTCCTCACCATCCCGATCGCCCCAGTCGTCATCAACGCTGGCCACGGCCGCAGAACGCGGCACCGCGGCCGGCTCGGCACGGAAGGGCCTGGGGGCGCCGCCCTCGGGGCGGTGCAGCACGCGGTAGGGCACCGAAACCGTGGGCGCCGGCTCGCCGGGGGCACGGCTGGGGCCGGCTGGAGCCGCGGTGGCAGGGGCGTCGCCGGCGTTGGGCGACCTGGACGTCGTGGATCGCGGCTCGGTGCTGCCGCCCCAGGGGGCTGTCCAGGGTTCCTGCTCCTGGCGGCGGTGGATGGTGCGGCGCAGGGACGGCCGCTCGCCCTGGCGCAGGGCCAGGGCCGTGGCGCTGGCGCTCAGGGCCGCACCTCCTCCGGCGGCGATGGCCATCCACAGGCCAATCGGCAACGCGGGGGACTGCCAGGTGAGCAACCGCAGGGGCAGGGTGGGCCTGGGGTTGAGGGCCGCCACCAGCAGGGTCACCAGCAAGGGCGACAGCAGGGGCAGCAGCAACAGGCGGTGCAACACGGTCCGGAGCGTCAGATGGTGGAGGCTTCGTCCGCAGCAGAGCGGGCCACGGGCCCCTGCCAGCGCTGCAGGGAACCCAGCTGGAGGCCCAGGGTGTCGAAGACGCGGATCACCAGGAAGTCCACCATCTCACCGATCGAGGTGGGTTGGTGATACCAGGCCGGCACCGGGGGGGCGATGCGGGCACCGGCCTCAGCCAGGCGGGTGAGGTTGCGCAGATGCACCAGGTTCCAGGGCAGTTCCCGCGGCGCGATCACCAGGGGGCGGGCCTCCTTGAGATGGACATCGGCCGCCCGTTCGATCAGATCCAGGGCCACCCCGGAGGCGATCCTCCCCACCGTGCCCATGCTGGCCGGCAGGATGACCATGCCACGGGTGAGGAAGCTGCCGCTGGCGATGGCGGCAGCCTGGTCGTTCCAGCGATGGCAGTGGAGGCGGCCGGTCGTACAGCCCGTGCGATCGCGCCAGAACCGCTCCTGGGCATCTGGCTCCGACGGCACCCGCAGGCCCATCTCCGCCTGCCAGACGCCAATGGCGCCGCGACTGGTCACCATTTCGACCGACTGGTCGTCCTCGAGCAGCAACTGCAGGGCCCGCTCGGCCAGGGGCTGGGCGGAGGCGCCGGACACCGCCAGAACCACGGGAAGCGAGGCAGGCGCCATGGGCGGCTCAGCCCTCGCTCTCGGGCAGGGAGGGGTCGCTGTCCGTGGCGCCGTCGTCACCGTCCTGCTCGAAGGTTTCGGGCTGGAGCACGGCCAGGTCAATCTGATGGCGCAGGGCGTCGACCTTCTGGATCTCCACGTCCACCCCGTCCCCCACCATGTAGGTGCGACGGAACTTGCGGCCCACCAGGCGGTTCTGGCGGGAGCGGTACTCGTACCAGTCGTCCTTGAGGGAGCTGACGTGCACCAGACCCTCCACCTGGGATGGGGGGACCTCGACGAAGAAGCCGTAGCTCTGGACGCCACTGATCACCCCAGGCAGGGTCTGACCCACCAGGGGCTCGGTGTGGCGGGCCTGGGCCAGGGCCAGGGCATCGGACTGCAGTTCCTGCAGGAAGCGGCTGCGGCCATTGAGGCGCTGGGCCAGACCATGCTCCAGGCCCTGCTGGTAGGGGGCCAGCTGGCCAGGGGTGAGCAGGGGCCAGTCGGTGCTGCCATGGCAGGTGTCACTGGACAGGTCGGTGCTGATCTTGTGGCGCACGCTGGGCCGGTCCTTGCCATCCACCAGCAGGGTCACCAGCAGCTGCTGGTTCCAGAGGTCGGCGTAGTGCAGCCCAGGGCAGCACCAAGGCGCCAGGGCGATCGCCTCACCGGCCACGGCGTGGGGGCCGGAATCGGGCGCCAGCTGCACCGGCCTCAGGGCATCACGCAGCTGCTGCTGCAGGGGACGGCCCCGGTCGGTGGCGGCGAAGACGGCGGCCAGTTCAGCGGCGCTGGCATTGCCATCGGCGCTGAGCTCCATAGGGATGTCCAGGGCCAGGGCCGCCTTGGCCACGTCGTTGATCTCGGTGGCCTCCGGGGCCGGATTGAGGGCAAACAGGGCGGGCAGCTCCAGGGCCAGCAGGTGGCGACCCAGCGCCCGGTGGGCGACCAGGACGGCTTCCCGCAGGATCGCCACCGGATCCTCGGCGGGCAGTTCCACCAGCCAGCCCTGCTGGGCCGCATCCGGCGCGGGCACCTGGAGGTCGCCCAGGCTGTCGATCGCGGGCATCGGCAGATCCAGGTCGATCGAGCCCGCCGCCAGCCGCCGCTGGCGCAGCAGGCCACTCAGCTGCACCAGCTGCTCCAGCAGGGGCAGGTGGTCCTTGAGGGCCTTGAGGGGCGCGGGGGTGGTGCGGGCCTTGGGCTTGCGCTCGGCCAGGGCCTGCATGGCGGCCCGGTCGACCCGGGCATCGGGGCTGACCTGGCTCAGGCTGAAGCGGAAGTGTTCGAGGTTCCCCTCCCCGTCCAGCTCCAGGGCCACCGAGAGGGCCGCCTGGCTTTCACCAGGACGGAAACCGCTGGCCTTGGCCAGGGCCGGGGGGAGCAGGGGAAGCCAGCGGCGTCCCACACAGATCGCCTCACCCTGGTCCCGCAACCAGGTATCGAGGCTGTTGCCCATGCCGATGCGCTCGGCGATGGCGGGGCTGTGCACCCACAGCCGCCAGCCCCCTTCCCGCTCCTCCAGGGACACCGCCGGAAGACCGGGGGCTTCAGCACCCTCCCAGGCCTCCAGCAGCAAGGTCGGCAAGGCGGTCAGATCGGCACGGCCCTTGGCGACGGGCTGCTTCAGGGTCGTACGGGGGCAGGCCGGCCGTTCCTGCAGGCGGTGCTTGGCCAGCAGCAGGTCGGTGTCGGCGGCCTCACCGCCATGCACCGGCAGGCTGCGGGCAACATGGCCGGCAGGACCGAACTGGGCCACCGGGAAACGGTCGATCTTCACCTCCACCACCGCCTCCTCGGGCGGGTCGAGGTGAACCGCATCGTCCTCGGTGAGGGCCACGGAGGTCAGCAGCCTGTCGTCGAGAGGAACGGCGACCAGCTGCCCGTCCTGGCGTTCCACCTGGGCCAGCAGGCTGGGGGTATGGCGCTCGAGGATGCACTGGACCCCCCCTTCCGGGGAGCGGCGCCGGCCCCCCTCACGGGTGATCCGGACCAGCACCCGGTCTCCGTTCCAGGCGTGGTTGAGCTGGTGGTCACGGATGTAGATGTCTTCACCGCCGTCGTCCCGCAGGGCGAAACAGAACCCCTTGCTGGAACAACGCAGGCGTGCCGGGATCAACTCGGGGGTGTCGCGTGAGCGCAGGCCTTCGGCGTCCTCCTCCACCAGCCCCAGCCGCTGCAAGGCCACCAGCCCGATGCGCAACTGCTGCTTGCAGGACTTGGTGGTGAGCCCCAGAGACTTCTCCAGCTTGGCGAGGGCCACCGCATCGGTCGTGGAGAGATGGTCGAGCAGGTCGGCGACCGTGAACTTCATCGGATGGGGGGTACGCAGGGGATGGCGCTGGTGGAGCAGCACGGTGGCCAGGCTGGTCCGGAGCCCGACGGGGGTTCGGCGGCCCCGCTGGTGGCTGGATGGCCCGAGGCGCTCGCCATCGCGGCGGACGTCATCGGACGACTCTAAGGAGCGGGGGTGTCGGCGTCCTCGCCGCTCCCCGCACCGGAGCGCAGGATCAGGCGGCTGCCGATGATCAGGAAGCCGGCGGCGGCGGCCAGCTGCAGGCCATCGGTGGGGATGACGCTGGAGAGGGAGCCACCCGCCGCCGCCCCCACCAGGCTGGCCAGCACCAGGGCGGTGGCACTGCCGGCGAAGACGGCCCCGGGCCGGTTGGAGGTGCCACTGATGCTGACGATGGCCAGTTGCGTCTTGTCGCCGAGCTCGGCCAGAAAGACGGTGGCGAAGGTGGAGGCGAGCAGGGCGAACGGCATGGGGATCTCAGGACGTGAGCAGGTGCAGGGGCGCCAGGTGCAGCACCGCCTGACGGCCGAGCCACAGGCCCAGGGCCACCATCAGCACCCCCGCCGCCCGCTCGAGCTGGTGGGCGGGCATGACGGTGGAGAGCCAGCGTCCCAGCAGCACCCCCACCAGGCTGGAGCAGATCAGGGCCAGCGAGGCCCCCACGAACACGATGAACGGGCGGCCCGACTGGGCCGACAGCAGCAGGGCGGCCAGCTGGGTCTTGTCGCCCAGTTCCGCCAGAAACACGGTGGTGGCCGTACTGAAGAAAACGGTGATCCAGCTGGAGGGGGCCGGGGAGTCGGTCGCTACCGGCGGCGGCGTGGGCTGATCGGGGGCGTCGGGGGCGCTGGTCATGACGGCTGACGGATCGTCCGCAGGAAACGGTGCATCACGGTGTGGCGGCCGCCCAGCTCGGCACGGATCTGTTGCTTGCAGGAGGCGATGGCCAGGGCCTCGGGATCGTCCCCGGGCTGGCCGAACAGGGCTACCAGCTGATCCACCCGGCAGAAATCGGGCCGCTCCGCATAGATGCGGCAACGACGGGAGCCGGTGTCGAAGTGGCGGCACCAGCCGTCCTCACCCACCATCGAGAGGTACAGCTGTTGCTGCTCGGGGTCGAGGGCCTCGATCGCGTCGCCCCTGAGGGCCGGATCGAGACGGCAGCAGGAGCCGCAGCCGCTGATGCAGTGCCAGTGCTCGGATCGGGGCAACGGAGCGCAACGGTTTGTTCCATTCACTCACACCCCACGACCACCCCCACGGCCGGCGCCAGCCATCACAACCCGATCACGGCTGCGAGTCCCGTGTCCGGAAGAGGTCGGCAGGAGACTTACACTCCTTGGCGATTGTCCCCTTCGCCAGCTGTCGTCCCATGGGTATCGACTTCCATCTCATCTCCAACTTCGGCGCCCTGGCCCTGATCACCCTGGCCGGTCCGGCCGTGATCTTCATCCTCTACTACCGCCGCGGCGCCCTCTGAGCCCACGGGCATCAGCAGGTCGGCCAGGGCGTGATACACCGGCCGTCCCTGAATCGCCTGACCGGTGTAGGTGGCGATGGCGGCGGCGGCCACCAGGCCCGGCAGGAGTTGCTGGTCGCCTGCCATGCGGATGGCGAACGCCACCGTCATCACCGGCAGCTGGGTGGCCCCCGCCAGTCCGGCCGCCATGCCCAGGGCCAGGCCCAAGTGGGGGTCCCCGGCCAGGGCCCGCACCACCCCCGCTCCGAACACGCCCCCCAGGGCAAAGGCCGGGTCGATCAGGCCGCCGGGTATTCCCGCCGACAGGGCCAGCACGGGCCCGAGCAGCCGTGCGGCCAGCAGGGCCACCCAGGGCCAGTCGAGCGTCGTGTCGGCGTCCTGGTCGAGGACCAGGCGCATCAGCGCTTCCCCATCACCGCCACTGGCGCCGCCGGTGAGCAGGGCCAGCAGGGCCAGCACCACCCCTGCGGCCAGGCCGAGACGCAGGGGCCACCGGCGGGCGATGGGGGTGATCAGGGCCGTTGCCCGCACCAGCAGCCAGGCGAAGCCACCACCGAGCAGGCCGCCGCCGAAGCCAATGGGGATCGCCCACAACAGCTGGTCGAGTTCCGTCACGGGGCTGGCGTTGATCCCCAGGGCGAACATCGGCTGACCACCCAGGTTGCTCACCAGCGCCGCCGCACTGGCCAGCACCAGGGCCGGCCAAACCAACCGCTGCTGGAAGCTGCCGGTGAGCTCCTCCACAACGAAGATCACCCCCATCAGGGGGGTGTTGAAGCCGCCGGCCAGACCGGCACCGGCGGCACCGGCCAGCAGATGGCCCCGGCTGGTCCGGTGCAGCAGGCCCGGCCAGCGCCGCAGCAGGGCCTGGCCCACCGAGGCACCCACCTCGACCACGGGACCCTCCCGACCCAGCGGCAGCAGGGCCAGGCTGGCCACGGTCCAGAGCCCCAGCCGTTCTCCCGTGGGGGCGGCGCCCAGCAGCTGGGCGCCCCGATGGGGATCCTCCAGGCAGAGCATCACCTGGGGGATGCCCGAGCCGGCGCCGCGGCGCCAGGGGCCCCGCTGGAGCCAAAAAAGAAGGGGCACCAGGGGGATCGGCGCCAGGGCCAGCAGCCAGCCAGGGCCGCTCCAGGGGCCGCCGCTGAACGCCGGCAGGACCGAGAGCAAACGGTCCTGGAGCAGGTCGATGCGGTTGAGGGGCCAGCAGGCCAGCCCCACCAGGGCCCCCAGCAGCGCCAACTGGGCGAGGGAACGCAGCAGGCCGAAGCGATGGCGGCTCATCCTGCGGCCATCCCCAGGGCCATGGCCGCCTCCCGCAGCAGTCCCTGCACGTAGGGATGGGGCGAATCCGCTGCATCAGCGAGTGCGCCGGAATCCGGCTGGATGGCTGAGCGCAGCTCCTCGCCGGCGGCGTTGGTGATCACCAGGGTGTCGCCCTGGCGCCGGCACCAGTAGGTGCGATCCCGCCGCTGCAGGACCACCCCGTCGCCGCCGCTGCAGCGGATCGCCTCAAGTTCCAGCTGGAACCGTTCCACCCCCTGCCAGTCATCGCGGCGCAGCCGGAAGGCCACATCCACCGGCCCGGCCCACTGGCTGGGTCCCTGCCAGCGCCAGCCGATCGCCCGCAGCCGCACGTCCCCCTGGGCCAGCTGCAGTTGCAGGTGGCCGCCACGCAGCAGCTTCTGCTCCAGCACCTGGCAGCGACTGGTCCAGAACAGGGGTGTGGGGTTGCCGATGCCGAAGGGGGCCAGCCGTTGCAGGTGGTGCCAGAACTCCCGATCGATGCGCTCCAGCCGCAGCAGGGCCTCGGGTTCGACGGCGCGCCCATCCCCCGCCGCCTCCAGCCAGGTGCCGGCCAGAGCCTCGAGGCGTTCCTGCAGGGCGGCCACGTTCTCCGCCCGCACCGTGAAGCCACCGGCGGCCGGATGGCCGCCGTGGCGCTCCAGCAGCTCGGCGCAGGCGGTCAGGGCCGCATCCACGGCGAAGCCCTTCGGCGCCCGCACCGAAGCCCGCAGGCGACCGCCCCCCTCCGCCGCCAGCAGGGCCACCGGTCGGCCGAAACGCTCCACCAGCCTGGAGGCGACGATGCCGATGACGCCGTGGTGCCAGTGGCCCTGGGCCAGCAGAAGGAAGGCGGGCCGGCGTGGGCCGTCGGCCTCCAGCAGGGCCAGGGCCTCCGCCTCGATCGCGCCGCAGAGTTCCCGGCGCTGGCGGTTGAGGGCTTCACAGGAGCGGGCCAGCTCCAAAGCCTGCTCCGGGTCCTCCGTGGTGAGCAGGTCAACCACCAGCTGGGGATCGCCCAGCCGGCCCACGGCATTGATGCGGGGGGCCAGCTGGAAGCCCACCGCCTCCGCATCGACCCGGTGCTTCTCCAGGCCCGCCAGTTGCCGCAGGGCCTGCAGGCCCGGCAGGGGGCTGCGGCCCAGCAGGGGCAGGCCATCCAGCAACCAGCGGCGGTTCACCCCCTGCAGCGGCGCCATGTCGGCAATGGTGCCGATGCAGAACAGGTTGAGGGCGATCTCCAGCCCCTGGGGATTCTTCAGCCGCCGGCAGAGGGCAGTGGCCAGCACGTGGGCCAGCCCGACGCCCGCCAGGCCCCGGTAGGGGGAGCCTTCCGGGGTGACGGCCGGGTGCAGCAGGGCCAGGTGCCGCGGTAGCTGGGGAGGCAGGGTGTGGTGGTCGGTGAGGATCACCTCCACATCAAGGGCGGCGGCCCGCTCGAGGGCCTCGGTGGCGGCCACTCCGTTATCCACGGTGATCAGCAGCCGTACCCCCTCGGCCGCCAGCCGTTCCACCATGGCCGCATTGAGGCCGTAACCGTCCTCCATGCGGCTCGGGATGGCGGCCCGGGGCCGGGCGCCGAGGCGCTGCAACACCCCCACCAGCAGGGCGGTGCTGGTCATGCCATCGGCGTCGTAGTCGCCGCAGATGGCCACCGACTCGGCCGCCTGGCAGCAACGCACCAGCCGCTCGACCGCCAGCTCCAGGCTGGGGAAATGGGCGGCGGGATCAGGGGCAGCCTCGGGTTCGAGCAGCTCACGCACCGCCGACTCCGTCAGCAGGCCGCGACGCCGCAGGAGCGCCAGCAGTTCCTCGGGCAACGCGCCGCCGGGATCCCGGCTGGCCGACGCCGGCTCATCGCCGCCCAGCGGAGTGGGCAGCAGCCAGCGTCGCTCGTCGACGGCAGGGAGCAACGATCGACGGGCGGGGCCTTTGCATTGTGGGAGGCGGGGCAGCGCGACGCACCCCTTAGCCTGGCAATGGCAACAGATGTGGCATCCGATGGCCCCGGCCCTGACGGCCCTGCTCTGGGACGTGGATGGCACCCTGGCCGAAACGGAGTTCGAGGGCCACAGGGTGGCGTTCAACCACAGCTTCGCGGCCGCTGGTCTGCCCTGGCGATGGGATCGCCCCACCTACGCCCGGCTGCTGGCGGTGAGTGGCGGCCACGAGAGGATCACCCATTTTCTGGAGCAGGCAGAAGGCCGCGCCCCCGAGCCGGAGCGGGTGGCGGATCTGCAGCGCCACAAGCAGACCCTCTACACGGCTCTGGTGCGTCAGGGCGGGCTGGCCCTCAGGCCGGGGGTGGCCCGCTTGGTGCAGGCGGCCGCCGCAGCGGGCCTGCGGCAGGCGATCGTCACCACCAGTGGGCGCCCTGCCGTGGCCTCCCTGCTCGAAGGTGCGCCGCCCGGGGTGGCCGAAGCCTTCGAGTTCTGGATCTGCGGCGAGGACGTGGAACGCAAGAAGCCCGATCCGGAGGCCTACCGGCTGGCCCTGCAACGCCTGGAGGCCGGTGATCAGGGGGTGCTGGTGCTGGAGGACTCCCCGGCCGGCCTGGCGGCCGCCAGCGGCGCCGGCCTGCCCTGCCTGGTCTGCCTGAGTGAGGCGACCCGGGTGCAACCGGCCAGAGCCTTCAGCGCCGCCCGGGCCGTGGTCGAGAACCTGGAGGAAAGTGAGAGGGCGGTGGCGGTGCGCCAGGGTCCGGCTTGCCCCGGCCACCAGGTGACGCTGTCGTGGTTGCAGCGCCTGCTCGATCCGCCATGACCCGCCTCCCCCTGCAGCGCACCCGTTTCCAGGGCCTGATCAGCCGACTGGGGACAAGGGTGGCCGGCCAGGTGCGGCGCAGCTGGCGGACCGGCAGCCTGGCCGCCCTGGCCCTGCTGCTGGGATTCTTCTCCGGTCAGAACCTCACCAGCTTTCTGCTCATCGCCTCTCCGGGGGGGAGGCCGGCCGTGGTGCTGGGCCTGCTGCTGGTGATCGAAACACTGGTGCGGTTGCGAAGCCGCCTGGTGCGGGACGAGCCCCCCCTGGGCTGGGTGATCGTCGACAACCTGCGCATCGGCGTCACGTACTCGATCGTGCTGGAGGCGTTCAAGCTTGGGACCTGACCCGGCGGCGGCCTGGGAACGGCGGCTGGAACGGGCCGGCGACCTCGGGCCGGTGCACCCCAGCCTTCTGCGGTACCTGGCCCTGCCGCTGCTGCGGCGGCTCGAGGACGGCCTGGGAAGCGAAACGGGCCAAAGGAAACCGGTCCTGGCCCTGAATGGACCGGTGGGAGCCGGCAAGACCAGCCTGGGCGGCGCCCTCGAACACCTGGCCGCCCTGGGCGGCCTGCGGCTCGTGGTGGTCTCGATCGACGATCTCTATCTCCCGGCCGACGAACGGCGCCGGGTGCTGGCGGGCAATCCCTTCGGCGTCAGCCGGGTGCCGCCCGGCAGCCATGACCTGCCGCTGCTGCTGGCGGCGCTGAACGGCTGGCGCGCCGGGGGCCCGCTGCGGCTGCCCCGTTTCGACAAGACGCTGGCAGGAGGCGAAGGGGAACGATCCGGGTGGCGGGAACAGCCCGCGGACGCCCTGGTGATCGAGGGCTGGCTGATGGGATGCCGGGCCCTTGGTCCGCTGGCCCTGGAAGCATGGCTGCAGAGCGGGGCTGGTCTGGAGGAACTGACCACCGAGGAACGCCAGTGGCTGCCCATCTGGGACCGCCATCTGGCGAGCTACGGGGACCTCTGGAGCGCCTGTGATGGGCTGTGGCTGCTGCATCCGCAGCGCTGGAGCCTGCCGCGCCGCTGGCGCTTCCAGGCCGAAGCCATACAACGGCGTGCGGGTGGGGGCTGGCTCACGGCCGACAAGCTCGATGGCCTTGTGCGGGCCACGGTCCGTTCGCTCCCACCGGCGCTCTACCAGGACCCGTTGCTCAGGCGGCAGCCATCCCTGGAGCTGCAAGGCGGTGTGATCCTCGATGGCAGGAGGCGTTGCCGCCCCCTGGGGGCTCAGCTCTCTTCGCTGGCTTCGGCGTCTTCGGCGATCGGGTAGACGAAGCCCTGGGCGCGACCGCTCAAGACGGCCTTGCCCAGCGACATGGCCTTCTGGGCCGCCACACCGGCCTTGGCCTTCCAGTGGGCGTGGCGTTGGTTGCGCTTGCCTTTGGAGGTTTTCTTCTTGGGTACGGCCATCCGGCTATCTCGTTGCCAAACGATGATCCTGCGCCGCCGACTCGCCTTTCGTCAAATGGCTACAGTCCATTCCTGATAAGGATGCCAGGCCTGTGAGCAGCAGTTCTCCTCCGGAGCCGGCCAAACCAGCCCCACCGGTGCAACCGGGCTTCAGCCTCGGGGGCCAGTCCTCCGCCGCGCCCTCCTACAGCCAGCTGCTGCGGGACATCGCAGCCGGAAAGGTGAAGAGCCTGGAGCTCTCCCCCGCCCAGCGGGTGGTGACCGCCACCTTCGCCGACGGCCGCAGCCGCCAGGTGGCGGTCTTCAGCGACAACCAGCAGCTGTTGCGCACCGCCGAACAGGCCAGGGTGCCCCTGGCGGTGCGGGATGAGCGGCGCGACGACGCCATGGCCGGGCTGGTCACCAACGGCCTGCTGGTGGCTCTGCTGATCGCCGGCCTGGTGCTGCTGGTGCGGCGCTCCGCCCAGGTGGCCAACAAGGCGATGGGATTCGGCCGCAGCCAGCCCCGTCTGCAGGAGGAAGGGGCGATCACGGTGCGCTTCGAGGACGTGGCCGGCATCGCCGAGGCCAAGGAGGAACTGCAGGAGGTGGTGACCTTCCTCAAGACCCCGGAACGGTTCACCTCCATCGGCGCCCGCATCCCCAAGGGGGTGCTGCTGGTCGGCCCCCCCGGCACCGGCAAGACGCTGCTGGCCCGGGCCATCGCCGGTGAAGCCGGTGTGCCCTTCTTCTCGATGGCCGCCACCGAGTTCGTGGAGATGTTCGTGGGCGTGGGTGCCAGCCGGGTGCGCGACCTGTTCCGCCAGGCGAAGGCCAAGGCCCCTTGCATCATTTTCATCGACGAGATCGATGCGGTGGGTCGCCAGCGGGGGGCGGGGATCGGCGGCGGCAACGACGAACGGGAGCAGACCCTCAACCAGCTGCTGACCGAGATGGATGGCTTCGAGGACAACTCGGGGGTGATCCTGCTGGCCGCCACCAACCGCCTTGACGTGCTGGACACCGCTTTGCTGCGACCCGGTCGCTTCGACCGCCGCATCAGCGTCGATCTGCCGGACCGCTCCGGGCGCGAGGAGATCCTGTCGGTCCACGCCCGCACCAGGCCCCTGGCCGAAGCGGTGTCGATGGCCGACTGGGCGCGCCGCACCCCCGGTTTCTCCGGTGCCGACCTGGCCAACCTGCTCAACGAGGCGGCCATCCTCACGGCCCGGCGCCAGAAGAGCCAGGTGGATGACGAGGCCATCGGTGACGCCCTCGAACGCATCACCATGGGGCTGACCGCCGCCCCGCTGCAGGACAGCGCCAAGAAGCGGCTGATCGCGTATCACGAGATCGGCCACGCCCTGCTCACCACCCTGGTGCCCCACGCCGACAAGCTCGACAAGGTGACCCTGCTGCCCAGGGCCGGCGGCGTCGGAGGTTTCGCCCGCACCATGCCCGATGAGGACATCCTCGATTCCGGGCTGATCAGCAAGGCCTACCTGCGGGCCCGTCTCGTTGTGGCCCTCGGCGGGCGGGCCGCCGAACTGGTGGTGTTCGGCCCCAGCGAGGTGACCCAGGGGGCCAGCAGCGACCTGCAGCTGGTGCGGCGCATCTGCCGCGACATGGTGATGCGCTACGGCTTCTCCAGCCTCGGCAGCTTCGCCCTTGAGGAGGAGGGGGAGGAGGTGTTCCTTGGCCGCGACTGGATCCGCTCCAGCCCCCACACCTCGGTGCGCACCGGCAACCGCATCGACGCGCAGGTGCGCCAGCTGGCCTGCGAGGCCCTGGAGAGGGCCATCGCGGTGCTGACCCCCCGCCGGGAGCTGATCGATGAGCTGGTCAATCAGCTGATCGAGCTGGAAACCATCGACGGCGACAGCTTCCGCGCCCTGGTGGAGGCCCACGAAGCGCCTGGCGGTTCAGCCCTCGCCGCCCAGGCCGGAGGCAAAGCGGATGTCGAGGCTGCGCAGGTAGGTGTGTAGCCCAGCGTCCTGAATCGGCAGCAGCCGGGCCGGATGGGCGCTCTCATTGACATGGGAATGCCAGTGGCCCGGCGGCGTCACGAAGGCGGCGCCCGGCTCCCATTCCATCCGCAGAGGGTTGCGGATCGTGCCGTCGGGATTGAGGTCGGGACCCGAGAGGGTGGCGCAGCCGGGCTGGCAGTCGATCACCAGGTCGAGGGCGACGGACTGGTGCCGATGGGGGGGCTGTACCGCGCCGGCCGGCACCAGTCCGTACATGGCCCAGAGGGTGTGGGTCACGGTGCGGCTCGCCGGCAGGGCACTGTTGGCCATCAGCAGGCTGAGGCGATTGCTGCGGGCGCTGCTGGGATCCGCTGCCAGCGCTGCCAGCTCCCCATCGAGCCAGGCGGCCGGGTAATGGCTGGGGGCGAAACGGGGGGATTCGGCCCGCACCCCGAGGAAGGTGAGCAGGGGCTCGTCGTGGATCCAGTAGAGGACGCTCTCCTCGGAGGCTTGCAGCCGAGGCTCCAGTCCGGCCGGCAGGACGAACAGATCTCCACGGCCCCAGCCCAGATCGAGGGGTTCATCCCCGGCACTGGAGAGGCAGTGGCAGCGGCCAGAGCCCCGGTACACGTAGAAGAGGGAGCTGGTGGCGTTGGCGGCCACCCCGATCGATTCGCCTCCGAGGATCCGCACAAAATTGGCGCTCAGGGCCGGGCTTGTGGCGGGGGAGGGGCAGCCGAGACGGGCGCTGAGGTCGAGGGGAAGAACCGCCGTTGGACCCGTGGCATGCAGATCGGGGCCCCAGCGGCCCTCCGGAATCGGCTCGGTGAGACCGGGACGGATCGGGTTGGCCGCCTGGCGGTAGTCGAACAGCAGGGTTTCAGACTGCCAGTCGTGGGCCCCGGCGATGGCTCCGGGGCTGGGGGGCCTGGACGCTTGGATCTGCCCCATGGGATCAGGTTGCAATCGTTGACAGATCCTATGGATTTCTTTCCATTGCCGGCGCTCTCCCGGCGGGGGGCGCTCTCCCGGCGGGGGCGCGTTCAGCCGCCCGCGACGGCCGGCACAATGCTCACCTCGTCGCCGTCGCTGAGCGGCGTGGCCTGGTTGTCGAGGAAGCGGATGTCCTCGCTGTTCACGTAGAGGTTGAGGAAGCGGCGCAGCTTGCCGTTCTCATCACACAGACGGGCCTGGATGCCGGGGTAGCGGCCTTCGAGGGCCTGGAGCAGACCGTCGATGCTGGTGGCCTCAAGGCTGACGCTGGCCTCGTCGTTGGTGAACTTCTGCAGGGGCGTGGGGATCAGAACCTGGATGGCCATGGAAAGCGTCGGTGGGGCAGGAAAGGAAGGGAAACGGGCGACTCAGGCCGGCGCGGCCTTGCTCCCATGGGAGGCCTGGGACTGCTCCCAGGCGGCATTGAAACTGGCGAGCTGCGGCTCGATGGTGTAAGGCGCACCGATGCAGGAGGCGATCGCTTCGGTGGTCTTGAGACCGTTGCCGGTGATGTAGGCGACGGTGGTTTCCGAGGGATCGATCTTGCCCTGTTCCACCAGCTTCTTGAGCACGGCGATGGTGGTGCCACCGGCGGTCTCGGTGAACACCCCCTCCATCTCGGCCAGCAGCTTGATGCCGTCGATGATCTCCTCATCGGTGACGGCCGCGATGGTGCCGCCGGTGCGGTTGGCGATGTCGATGGCGTAGGGGCCGTCGGCGGGATTGCCGATGGCGATCGACTTGGCAATCGTGTTGGGCTTGACCGGGGTGATGAAGTCGCGCCCGGCAGCAAACGCCTGGGCGATGGGCGAGCAGCCTTCGGCCTGGGCACCGCTGAAGCGGACGGGCTTCTCCTCGACGAGACCCACCTTGATGAACTCGTCGAAGCCCTTGCGGATCTTGGTGAACAGGGAGCCGGAGGCCAGGGGCGCGACGATGTGGTCGGGAAGCTGCCAGCCGAGCTGCTCGATCACCTCGTAGCCGAGGGTCTTGGAGCCTTCGGAGTAGTAGGGGCGCAGGTTGATGTTGACGAAGCCCCAGCCGTAGGTGTTGGCCACCTCGGAGCAAAGCCTGTTGACCTGGTCGTAGTTGCCCTTCACCGCCATCAGGGTGGGGTTGTAAACGAGGGTGCCCAGCACCTTGCCCAGTTCGAGATCACTGGGGATGAAGACGCAGCACTCGAGGCCGGCGTGGGCGGCGATGGCGGCGGTGGAGTTGGCCAGGTTGCCGGTGGAGGCGCAGCTGACCGTGGTGAAGCCCAGCTCACGGGCCCGGGTGAGGGCCACCGAGACGACGCGGTCCTTGAAGGACAGCGTCGGCATGTTGACGCCGTCGTTTTTGATGTAAAGGGAGGAAAGGCCGAGGCGCTTAGCCAGACGATCCGCCTTGAGCAGGGGTGTGAAGCCGGTGCCGACGTCGATGGGGTCGCCTTCGACGGGCAGGAACTCCCGGTACCGCCAGATGGAGGTGGGGCCGGCCTCGATGGTGGCGCGACTGACGCGGCTGCGGATGGCGTCGTAGTCGTAGACCACCTCAAGCGGGCCGAAGCAGACGTCTTCGCAGACGTGGCGCGCTCCAGCCTCGTAGGGATGACCGCATTCCTTGCAGCGCAGGCCCGTGAAGGTGGAGCGGGAGAGGGTGGCGGTCAAAGCGTGCCCGGACACTGGGGCAAACGCTAACAGCGGTGGCCAGCGCCTGTCTTTAAAGCCGATATCCGCAGTCGGGTAATGCCTCGGCTTTGGTGACATGTCAGACGCGGCGACGGCTGTTGGTGACCTGGAGTCGGCACCTTGTCGCCCGCAGGGTTCTGCCTACGCTCCGCTTGTGCCTGATCCATCCCCGCTGCCGGCCCGCCTGAGGCGACGCCTCGCCGTCGGCCTTGCCATCGCCTTCGGGCTGCTGCTGGCCCTCTGGGCGGGGGCCCGGCTGGCCATCGAATGGCTCTGGTTCAGCCAGTTCGACTTCCAGCCGATTCTGCTGCGCCGCTGGATGCTGCAGATCTCCGCTTTCGCGGCGGTCTTCGGTCTGGGCTCGGTGCTGCAGCTGGCCCAGCTGCAGCGCTGCTGGCGTCTGCGGGAGCAGGGGCCCGAGGCGCCCCGGCCGAGCGAGCCGCTGCTGCGGCTGGGCAACGGCGCCCTGGTGCTGGTGCTGATCGGCCTGGTGCTGCTGCTGGCCGGCGGCCTGAGCTACCTGATGGTGCAGGCCCGGGGACTGATCGCCAACCCCTTCAACGGCGATGTGATCACCGGCTTCTCCGTGCTCCGGGATCTGCCGCCCCTGCTGGTGGCGGGTCTGGCGGGGGGCCTGCTGCTGCCGCTGCTGCTGTGGCCCCTCACCACCCTGCGGATCACCCTGGCGGCCGCCCTGGCGGGCTCGGCCACGGCGGTGGCGCGGGGCTGGAGCCTGTGGCTGCCGGCCCTGCTGGCGACGCCCTTCGGCGAAGGCGATCCCCTCACCGGTCTTGATCTGTCCTTCACCGTGCTGCGCCTGCCGGCCCTGCGGCTCGTGCTGAGCGTGATGCTCGCCCAGGGGCTTGTGGGGCTGGCGGCCTGCCTGCTGCTCACCATCGGCAAGGGCCGCAGCCTGTCGGATCTTCACTTTGATGGCCTCAGCAAGGCCCAGCAGCGGGTGCTTCAGCCCCAGGTGGCGGCCCTGGCCGTTGTGATGGCCCTGAGCAACGCCCTGGCCCCCTTTGATCTGATGGTGCAGGGCAGCGGCGTGGCCTCGGGGGCGGGCTTCGTGGATCTGCATGTGCGGCTGCCGCTGCGGCTGCTGTTCGCCGTGCTGCTGCTGCTCACGGCCTTCGCGCTGCTGGTTCCCCTGCCCCGGGGCTGGCTGCGGCGCGGCGCCCTGCTGCCCCTGGCCGGCACGGCCCTGTTGGTGCCCATCAGTGAGTGGGTCCTCTCGCCCCTGGCCCAGCGCTTCTGGGTGCAGCCGCGGGAGCTGACGGTGGAAGCCCCCTTCCTGGAGCGCAGCATCAAAGCCACCCGCCGCGCCTTCGGCCTGGAGCACGTGCGCAACCTGCGACTCGAACCCCGCCAGGAGCTCACGGCCGCGGATCTGGCCAAGGCCCCCGGCACACTCGACAACATCCGCCTCTGGGACAGCCAGCCCCTGCTGGCCGCGAACCGGCAGCTGCAGCAGTTGCGCCTCTTCTATTATTTTCCTTCGGCGGACGTCGATCGCTATCCGCTGCAGGGCAAGTCCGCCCGCGACGGTTCCCAGCAGGTGCTGATCTCGGCCCGGGAGCTGGACAGCAGCGCCCTGCCGCCCGGCTCGCGCACCTGGCTGAACCGCCATCTGGTGTTCACCAACGGCCACGGTTTCACTGTTTCGCCGGTGAACGCCTTCGGCTCCGACGGCCTGCCCCTGTTCTTCGTCAAGGACCTGGGCAGCAGCGGCCGGGTGCAGGGCATCCCCGAGCTGGGCATCACCGACAAGGAGGCCCGGGCGGCGCTGCCGGTAGGCAGCCCGAGCCTCTACTTCGCCTCCGGCCCCTCCCCCTACGCGATTGCACCCACCAAGGTGAAGGAATTCTCCTATCCGGAAGGGGAACTCAACGTCTACACGCACTACAACGGCACGATTGGCATCTCCCTCGCCCATCCCCTGCAGCGGCTTGCCGCCGCGGTCTATCTGCGGGAACCACGGCTGCTGTTCACCGGCTCCTTCACCGAGCGATCGCTGCTGTTGCTGCGGCGGCAAGTGAACAAGCGCCTGACGGCCCTGGCGCCGTTCCTGCGCTTCGAAAGCCAGCCCTACCTGGTCACCGCCCGGGTGGCCGGCAGTGCGGGCTACCGGCCGGAGCAACACCAGTACTGGCTCCTGGATGGCTTCACCACCAGCCGCTCGTACCCCTACAGCGATCCCAATCCACAGGGCCTGCGCTATTTCCGCAACCCGGTGAAGGCGGTGGTGGATGCCCACGACGGCCGGCTCTGGCTTTACGTGAACGACGCCAGGGATCCGGTGCTGCGCACCTGGGTGCGCGCCTTTCCGGAACTGTTCCGGCCCCTCTCGGCCATGCCCCCGGGGCTGCTGGCCCACATCCGGGTGCCCAAGAGCCAGTTCGACATCCAGGCGGAACGGCTGCTGAGGTATCACGTCACCGACGTGCGCACTTTCTACAACGGTGACGACGTCTGGGCGGTGCCCACCGAGATCTACGGCGAGAGCACCGTGCCCGTGTCTCCGTATCACCTCACCCTGCAACTGCCCGGGAAAGAGCGCTCCGAATTCGTGCTGCTGCTGCCCTTCACCCCGTTGAAGCGCTCCAACCTGGTGGGTTGGCTGGCCGCCCGCAACGATCCGCCCCATTACGGGGAGCTGATGCTGGTGCGCTTCCCCCAGCAGCGGCTGCTGCTCGGCCCCCAGCAGGTCACGGCCCTGATCGATCAGGACCCAACGATCAGCTTCCAGTTCGGCCTCTGGAACCGGCTCGGCTCGCGGTTGTTCCGCGGCAATTTGCTGGTGTTGCCGGTGGGCGAGGGCCTGCTCTACGTGGAGCCGATCTATCTGCAGTCGAAGAGCAACGACCTGCCCACCCTGGTGCGCGTGGTGGTCACCGACGGACGCCGCTTCGTGATGGAGCGCAGCCTGCGCCGCGCCCTCGAGCGGCTGGTGGACAAGGAGCCCAGCGGCAAGGAGGAGGCCGCGTCCGCCAAACCGCCGCTCCCCGACGGCACACCGCTGCCCCTGCCACTGCCCTGAGCGCCCCAGCCTGAGCGCCCGGGATGGCCGGCCATGAAAAAGGGGGCCCGTGGGCCCCCGATGCATCGCTATTGGATCGCAGGCGGGTCGCCGATCAGGCGGCCACGGCGGTCTTGGGATCCAGGGCGCCCTTGGCGTAGAGGGCGGCGTAGTAGTTGATGTCGCGCTGCTTGATCTTGCTGGCGTTGCCGGCACACCAGAACTGCTGGTAACGGTCGAGGCAGACCTTCTTCATGTAGGCCCGGGCGGGCTTGTTGAAGTGACGGGGATCGAAGTTGGCGGGATCCTTGGCGGCGGCTTCCCGCACGGCGGCCGTGAAGGCGAGGCGGTTGTCGGTGTCGATGTTGACCTTGCGCACGCCGTTGCGGATGCCTTCCTGGATCTCCTCGACGGGAACGCCGTAGGTCTCCGGGATGGCGCCGCCGTACTTGTTGATCATGTCCAGCCATTCCTGGGGAACGGAGCTGGAGCCATGCATCACCAGGTGGGTGTTGGGGATGGCCTTGTGGATCTCGGCGATCCGGGAGATGGCCAGCACTTCGCCGGTGGGCTTGCGGGTGAACTTGTAGGCGCCGTGGCTGGTGCCGATGGCGATGGCCAGGGCATCCACCTTGGTCTTGGCGACGAAGTCGGCCGCCTCGGCGGGGTCGGTGAGCAGCTGGGAATGGTCGAGGGAGCCCTCGAAACCATGGCCGTCCTCGGCTTCACCCTTGCCGGTTTCCAAAGAACCCAGGCAACCCAATTCGCCTTCCACACTCACGCCGATGGCGTGGGCCACGTCCACCACTTCCTTGGTGACTGCCACGTTGTAGTCGTAGCTGGCGGGGGTCTTGGCGTCGGCCTCAAGGGAGCCGTCCATCATCACCGAAGTGAAACCGTTGGCGGCGGCGCCGTAGCAGGTGGCAGGGCTGTTGCCGTGGTCCTGGTGCATCACCACCGGGATGTCGGGATAGGTTTCCACCGCGGCCAAGATGAGGTGGCGCAGGAAGCTCTCGCCGGCGTACTGACGGGCACCCCGGGAGGCCTGCAGGATCACCGGGCTGTCGGTCTCGTAGGCAGCCTCCATGATCGACTGCACCTGCTCCAGGTTGTTGACGTTGAAGGCAGGAATGCCGTAGCCGTTTTCTGCGGCGTGATCGAGCAGCAGACGAAGCGGTACGAGCGCCATGGGAAATCTCGCGGTTTTTTGGGTGGGTACGGTTGGTAAGAACCGTGGTCGGAGGACGGCTGGCGGGATCGTCCCACCGGGTCTGACGGGGAGTCTAGGGGATGCCCTACGTCCCTTCTGTTCCCTGGCGGGCCCAGTCGCAGCAGCGCTGGCTGGTCACGGCCTCGGCCAGTCCAGGCACCATCGGCCGGCGCTCCCGCACCGCCTGCGACCACCAGCCCAGCAGTCGCCGCACCGGGGCGATGCGGCCGTCCTCCCAGGTGCGGCCATAGGCCAGGACCGGGTCGGCCGGCAGGGGGCGCAGGGCCTCGCCCGGCCGGGCCATCCACAGCTGCATGCCGTGGACGTAGTCGGCCTGGTTGCTGGAGCCCAGCACCAGGGTGGCCTCGCTGCCGTAGAGCTCGATCCAGAAGCCCCGTCCCGCCCGGGCCACCGAGCAAAGGGTGAGCTGGGCGGGCACGGCGCGGCCGCGGTGGTCTGCCAGGTCGAGCTGGATCAGGGCGCTGTCCTCCGCATCCACCACGCCCATGGAGCCGGAGCCGGGGATAGGGCGCTCGCCGATGGCGGTGCTCAGCCGGGCGCTGAGGCCGCGGCTGGGGCCGATCAGCCAGTGGAGGGTGTCGAAGGCGTGGGTGCCGAGGGCGCCGAGCACACCGCCCCCGGCGGCCGCCTGGGAGTACCAGCTCCAGGGGCGGCTGGGATCGGCGCGGCTGGACATCAGCCAGTCGAACTTCACCAGCCAGGGATCCCCCAGCACCCCCTGGGCGACCAGGGCCGCCAGCTGCTGGACGTGGGGCACGGCCCGGTACTCGAAGTCGACCGCCACCACCAGGCCCCGTTCGATGGCGAGGCGCTGCAGCTCTTCCACCTGCTCGGCGTTCAGCGCCACTGGCTTCTCCAAGAGCAGGTGCTTGCCGGCCTCGAGGGCCGCCCTGGCCAGGGCGAAGCGGGGTTCGGGGGGGGTGGCGATCACCACCGCCTCCACGGCCGGATCGGCCAGCAGGGCGCCGAAGTCGTCGAAGGCGGGCAGCTCCGCCCCCTGGCCCGCGGCGGCGGCCCGCTCGGGGCGGGGATGCCAGAGGGCCACCGGTTCGGTGATCGGGCAGTCGCGCAGGGCCGGCAGGATCACCTTTTCGCCGAAACCGAGGCCGGCGACGGCAACGCGCAGGGGAGGGTCAGGCCGTCGCATCGTTCTCCGGGGACAGGCGGGCGGCCGCGCAGGCGGCGTGCAACACCCGGATCGTGAGGTTGTCGCCGGCGGCGGCCTGCCAGGGGGCGCCCCAGCGGGGCAGGCCGTTGACCGCCGTGTCGCGGTAAAGCTCCTCGTCGCAATCGAGCTGCATCACGTACAGCTGGCCGACGGGGGGGCGGGCATCGTCGGCCGCATCGGCGGCAGCGGCGGGCTGGAAGCGGCTGAGCACGGAGAGGCGACCCTCGCGATCGAAGCGGAGGCTGCCGGAGTCCCACCACTGGCGGCCCTCAGGGCCGGCCTCCACCTCCTGCCAGTCGACCGGACCGGCCCAGACGCCAGCGGGCGCAGCCAGCCAGAGGCCGAGCACGAGCAGGGCCGCCAGCAGCCGGCCTGCGACACTTCTGATCGAGGCCCCCCTCACGGTGCGACGGGAAGGGCCGTGCGCACGCTGCCGTGCAGGCGCAGCAGGGTGGCCAGGGTGCCGCGCAGCTCGGGTCTGGGCACGATCGTGTCCACGAAACCGTGGTCCTGGAGATACTCGGCGGTCTGGAAACCTTCAGGCAGCTTTTCGCCCAGGGTCTGCTCGATCACCCGACGGCCGGCGAAGGCGATCATGGCCTTGGGCTCCGCCAGGATCAGGTCGCCCAGCATGGCGAAGCTGGCGGTGACCCCACCGGTGGTGGGGTGGGTGAGCAGGGGCAGGTAGAGCAGCTCGGCGCTGCGGTGGCGGTGCAGGGCACCGGACACCTTGGCCATCTGCATCAGGCTGAGCATCCCCTCCTGCATGCGGGCGCCGCCGGAGGCGCAGACGATCAGCAGCGGGTAGCGGCGGGCGGTGGCCAGCTCGACGAGCCGGGTGAGCTTCTCGCCCACCACCGAGCCCATCGAACCGCCCATGAAGCGGAAATCCATCACCCCCAGGGCCAGGGGCATGCCCTCCAGACGGCAGAGGCCGGTGATCACCGCATCCCGCAGGCCCGTGGCCCGCTGGGTGTCCCGCAGCCGGTCGGCATAGCTGCGGCGGTCCTTGAAGGCCAGGGGGTCGGTGGGGGCCAGATCGGCATCGATGGGCTCGAAGCTGCCCTCATCAGCGATCAGGCGAATGCGCTCGCTGCTGTCGATGCGGTGATGGTGGCCGCAGCCCTTGCAGACGCTGGCATTGGCGATCAGATCCTTGCGGTAGACCACCAGTCCGCATTCGGCGCACTTGCTCCAGAGGCCATCGCCCTCGTCGGCCTCAGGCCCCTTGCTGGCGCGCACGGCCGGGGCGTTCTTGCGGCGATCGGCGAACCAGTCGAACAGGGACATGGGGCGACGGAAGCAAGGGTGACGGCTGACCAGCCATTAAAGACCCAGGCCCCACAGGCGCAGCCAGGGGGCGTGGCCACCGATCCAGACGGCCATGGCACCGGCGGCGAGAAAGGGGCCGAAGGGGAAGGGCTGCTGGCGGCCGAGCCGACCGGTGAGCCGGGCCAGCCCGCCGATCAGGGCGCCAGCGAGAACAGACAGGCTGACGGCCAGGCCCAGGCCCAGCGGTCCGAGCCAGGCCCCCATCAGGGCAGCCAACTTGGCGTCCCCCAGCCCCAGGGCCGGCCGGCCCATGGCCTTCTCAGCCAGGGCACTGAGGGCCTCGAAGCCCAGCAGGCCGGCGGCCACGGCCAGAAGATGGGAGAACAGCAGGGTGCGGCCGACCTCGGCCCCCTGGGGGAAGCCGACGGCGGCCGTGACCGCCAGACCCAACAGCACGCCCCAGCGGCAGAGGGGCTCCGGCAGCCACAGGCTGTCGAGGTCGATCAGGGACAGGGGCAGCAGCCAGCTGGCCAGCAGCCAACCGGCCGCCAGCAGCAGCCAGGGGCTGGGATCGGGGCCCATGGCAACAGGACGGGCGAACAGCATCGCCACCCAGAGACCGGCGGTGAGCAGCTCCACCAGCGGGTAACGGACGGCGATGGCGGCGTGGCAGTGGCGACAGCGGCCACGCAGCAGCAGCCAGCTGAGCAGGGGCAGGTTCTCGAACCAGGCCAGGGAGGCGCCACAGCGGGGGCAATGGCTGCCGGGAAAGACCAGCGACTGCTCCCGCGGCAACCGCCAGACCACCACGTTCAGGAAGCTGCCGATGCAGGCGCCAGCCAGGGCCACGAAGGGGGCCAGCAGGGACAGCGGCAGAGCGGACGGGAGGAGAGGGGCTGGAGTCATGGGATCGGTCGGCTGGTTCCGCCCCGGGGGCTGCGGCCCCGGGGCGAGCGGGGACGCAGCAGGTCCATCGGCACGAACTGCTCATCCGGCAGGAGGATCGGCGCCTCGAAAACCACCCGGCCCTGGGGACCGGCGCCGAGAAGCACAACCCCCAACGGCTCAGGAGCGGTGGGGCAGGACTCCAGGAAACGGAAATAGACGCGGCGCCCGTGGCGCAGCAGTTCGGCGCTGTTGATGCGATCAAGGCGCAGAAATCCCTGGGACGGGGTCGCCGAGGACTCCCCGCCACGGATCTGGAAGGAGGGGCTGGCGGATCCGGACGGGGTGATGGTGGGGGGCTGGGCGGTGATGGGATTCACCGGTTCCTTTCGGGCGATCTTAGGGCCGAAAGGAAGATCAAGAGACTGATCTTCAGCTGAGTTTCTTCTGCTCCTCAATCATCTTGTGGATGATCGGAGTGAGGATGATCTCCATCGCGAAGCCCATCTTGCCGCCGTTCACCACGATGCTGGTGGGGCTCGACATGAAGGAGTCGTTGATCATGCGCAGCAGGTAGGAGAAGTCGATGCCCCACTTCTCCCGGGCGCCCTTGCGGAAATGAATGATGACGAAGCTCTCGTCAGGGGTGGGGATGTTGCGGCAGATGAACGGGTTGGAGGTGTCCACCGTGGGCACCCGCTGGAAGTTGATGTCGGTGAGGCTGAACTGGGGGCAGATGTGGTTGATGTAGTCGGGCATGCGGCGCAGGATCGTGTCGACGATCGCTTCGGCCGAGTAGCCCCGCTCGGCGTTGTCGCGGGAGATCTTCTGGATCCATTCCAGGTTGGCGATCGGCACCACGCCGATCAGCAGATCCACCATCGCGGCCACGTCATAGCCGTCGCCCACCACACCGCCGTGCAGGCCTTCATAGAAGAGGAGCTGGGTGCTGGAGGGGATGGGTTCCCAGGGGGTGAACTGGCCGGGCTCCAGGCTGGTGCCCAGGCGGGCGTTGTGCTCAGCGGCCTCCTCCACCGAGTGGAGGTAGTAGCGGCGTTCGCCACTGCCGGTTTCGCTGTAGGTGCGGAACAGCTCTTCGAGCTTGTCGAAGATGTTGGCCTCGGGGCCGAAGTGGGAGAAGTTTTCGCCGCGGGCCTGGGCCTCGACCATCGCCTGCTTCATCGGGCCGCGCTCGAAGCGGTGGAAGCTGTCGCCTTCCACCACCGCCGGGATGATGCCTTCGCGGGAAAAAATGTGCTCGAAGGCCCGTTTCACGGTGCTGGTTCCCGCTCCGGAGGAACCGGTGACTGCCACGACCGGGTGACGCTTCGACATCGACGCAGGGGGATTGAGAGGCTGTGAGTTTGGCAGGTCGCCGGTCGGCACCCCCCGCAGCCGTTACCTGAGGGGCGTTCAGCCCGGCAGGGCCGCCAGCAACTGCTCGCCCATCGCCTGGCAGCCCACCCGGCTGCAGCCTTCGCCCATGAGCAGGTCGCCGGTGCGGTAGCCCGCGGCCAGAACGCGGTCGACGGCGGTCTCGAGGTCGGCGGCGGCGGCCTCCTGCTGCAGGCCCACCCGCAGCAGCATGGCGGCCGACAGCACCATGGCGATCGGGTTGGCCTTGTCCTGGCCGGCGATGTCGGGGGCAGAGCCGTGCACCGGCTCGAACAGGCCGGGGCCGCCTGAGCCGAGGGAGGCCGAGGGAAGCATGCCGATTGAGCCGGTGAGCATGGCGGCCTCGTCCGAGAGGATGTCGCCGAAGAGATTGCTGGTGAGGATCACGTCGAACTGGCGCGGCTCGCGCACCAGCTGCATGGCGGCGTTATCGACGTACATGTGGCTGAGCTCGACCGCGGGGAACTCGGCATGGATCGCCTCCACCCGGTCGCGCCACAGCTGGCTCACATCGAGCACGTTGGCCTTGTCGACCGAGCAGAGGCGGCCGCGGCGGCCCGCCGCCAGGCGGAAGCCCACCCGGGCGATGCGGTCGACCTCGTGATCGGTGTAAACCATCGTGTTGAAGGCCCGCACGCCGCCATCCACCGCGATGCGCCCCTTGGGGGTGCCGAAGTAGATGCCGCCGATGAGCTCGCGCACCACCAGCAGATCCACCCCTTCGATCACCTCGGGGCGCAGGCTGCTGGCACCGGCCAGGGCCGGGATGATCTTCACGGGCCGCAGGTTGGCGAACAGCCCCAGGCCGGAGCGCAGGGCCAGCAGGCCGCTCTCGGGGCGCAGCTCCCGGGGCAGGGCATCGAAGCGGGGGGCACCGATGGCGGCGAGCAGCACCGCATCGGCCGCCCGGCAGGCCTCCAGGGTGGTGGCGGGCAGGGGCTCACCGCTGGCGTCGATGGCGGCGCCGCCGACGGGCTGGGGATCGAACTGGAGGCTGAAGCCATGGCGGCCACTCACCGCCTCCAGCAGGGTGCGGGCCACCGCGGTGATCTCCGGACCGATGCCGTCCCCCGCAAGCAGGGTGATCCTGTAGCTGGTCATCGCGAAGGGGGGCCGGGCAGCAGGCGAGGCTACTTCTGCAGCTGGCGCAGGGTGCGGGCCATCTCGGGCAGCTTGTTGAAGACGGCGGAGCAGCGCAGCCAGAGCCGGTTGGGGATGGCGGGGTAGCCGCTGACAACCTCACCGGCGGCGATCTCGCCATGGATGCCGGACTTGGAGGAGGCGATGGCCCGATCGCCGATCACGGCCCGGTTGGCCACGCCCACCTGGCCGGCGAGAATCACACCGTTGCCGAGCACGGCACCACCGGCGATGCCCACCTGGGCGGCCAGGGCACAGCCTTTCCCCGTGACCACGCCATGGCCGACGTGCACCAGGTTGTCGATCTTGGTGCCGGCGCCGATGCGGGTCTCGCCGACGCTGGGGCGGTCGATGGTGGAGCCGCAGCCCACCTCAACGCCGTCTTCCAGCACCACCCGGCCGGTCTGGGGCATCTTCACCCACCCCGAAGCGGTGGGCACGAAGCCGAAACCCTCGGCGCCGATCACCGCCTGCGACTGGACGACGCACCCGGCCCCCAGGCGGCTGCCGGGGTGGAGCACCGCCTGGGCGTGGACCTCGCAGCCCTCGCCGAGCTGCACGTCGTCATAGAGCACAACGCCGGGATGGAGCACGCAGCCGGCGGCCACGATGCAACCGGCGCCGATCACGACGTGGGCGCCCACATGCACCTCGGCGGCGACGCTGGAGCTGGGGTCGACCACGGCGCTGGCGTGGATCCCCGGGGGTTTCGGGGTGGGCGGATGCAGGGCGGCGAGGGCCTCGGCGAAGCCGAGCCGGGGATTGGCGAGGGCCACCCAGGCCAGGCCCCGCTCGGTGGCCAGCTGCTGCAGCTCTTCGTCGAGGGGCAGCAGCAGGGCGGCGGCGCCGCTGGCGGAAAGGGCGGCGGCCAGGGCATTGCCGGGCTCAAGGAAGGCCAGCTGGGCGGGGCCGGCGCGATCGAGCGCTTCGGCACCCGCAATCTCCGGATCCCCTGCCAGGTGCCGGGGGCTGCCGTCCTGCACGGCGCCGATCCGGGTGAGCAGGCTGCTGAAGCGCATTCCCCAGGGGGCGGACGGCCCGGATCGTAGGCCCCACTCAGGGGGCCGTAGCGAGCAGCTCCTGCAGGGGCACAAAGCAGTAGCCGCGGCGGCGCAGGTCGGGAACGATGAGGCGAAGCGTTTCCAGAGTGCGGCCGCTGAGGTCCGGGGTGTCGTGCAGCACCAGGATGCCGCCGGGATGGGCATTGAGACGCACGAACAGGCGCACGAACCACAGGGGCGGCCGCAGGGTATCCCAGGGAAAGATCGACCCCAGCACCAGGCGGTAGGAGCGGGCCGCGAGGGCGTCGAGCATGGTCCGGTGGAACCAGCCGCCGCCGGGGCGGAACCAGCGCCAGTGCAGCCGGGCGGGGGCGGCGGCACGGGCGATCGCCCGTTCGGTTTCAACGAGTTGCTGCTGGAAGGGCTGCGGCGGCAGGGCGGCGGAGCGCTGATCGCGCCAGAGGTGGTTGCCGAGGTCGTGACCCTGCTGCAGGGCCCGGCGGGCGAAGCGGTGGTCGCGCTCGAGGTGGGAGCCGATCAGGAAGAAGGTTGCCGGCACCTCCAGATCCCGCAGCAGGGCCAGCAGGGCCTCCGAACCGGGGCCGCTGGGTCCGTCGTCGATGGTGAGGGCCAGCGTCTTCTGCCGGCCCCGGCCGCACCACACCACCTCCGGATACAGCGGCACCAGCAACAGGCGGATCAGCAGCGAAGGCAGCAGCACCACCAGCACCAGGAGATCCAGCACCAGCGCCAGGGCCAGAACGGTGAGGAGCAGGGCCATGGGCGGGGGCGGGCTCAAGAACGATGACACCGGCGGCGGGCCATGGCCCGGCGATGTCCGGACTGGCTAAGGCGGAGATGGGTTCCCTTCTTGTGCGCCACCATGACCGCCCCGAAAAAAGCCGCCGCCGCCGGCAGCGCCAGCGCCCCGATCGCGCGGGGGCAGGCCCGCACGGTGATCTACTGCCACGGGATCTCCAACATGCCCCCCGAGGGGGTGCTGCGCTCGGAGTGGGACCGGGCCCTGTTCGGCGCCGACCAGGGGGAGCGCACCCGCATGGCCTACTGGGTCGACCGGGAGCGCTACCCGGAGACGGCGGGGTTCTCCACCCGGGCGATCGGCGAGGACCGGGCGACGCTGCAGCCGGGCGCGGAGGCGCTGCTGGCCGCCTCGATCCAGGACAGCGATGCGCCGGAAGCGTCGCAGGCGTTCGTGGACGCGCTGACGGCGCAGCTGGAGGCGGCCGCCCGGACGGCGGCCCAGCGGGGGGCACCGATGGGGGGCCCGGCGGCGCGCTCAGTGGAGGCGAAGGGGCTGTGGAGTCCGGTGACGGCGATGTTCACCCAGGCGTTCATGGCGGATGTGAACGATTTCCTGTTCAACAAGACGAAGCGGCAGCGGATGGTGCAGACGGTGAAGGACCGGGTCAGCACCGGCGGGGGCCCCTTCGTGGTGGTCGGCCACAGCCAGGGGAGCATGGTGACCTACCAGGCGCTGATGGAGCTGGGCGCCGCCGTGGAGGTGGATCTGTACGTGACGATCGGCTCGCCGCTGGGGCTGCCCCAGGTGACCGACGTGCTGCAGCAATGGCACGGCAAGACGCTGCCGATCCCGGCCGGTGTGAAGCGCTGGGTGAACATCGCCCAGGACGGCGACATCGTCTGCCTCGACCAGAGCCTGGCCGATGAATACAGCGCCGCCGGCAAGCCGAAGATCGTCGATGAACGGGTGATGGGGGTGGTGTGGCCGCCCAGCAAGGCCCATTCCGCCAGCCGCTATCTGTCGCGCCAGACGACCCAGGCGACGGTGATGGCGGCGCTGGACCGCTCCCGCTTCCAGCCTGTGAGCCCGATGACGGTGGCCCGCAGCCTGGCCGATGCGCTGGATGTGGAGGCCACCGCCCGCGTGCCGGTGCTGATCGAGCTGGCGGATCGCGCCGCGGGGGCAGGCGAGGGGGGCGATTCGCTGCAGAAGGCGCGGCAGGCGGTGCTGGAGTGGATCCGGGCGCATGTGCTGCAGGGTCCGATCACCGCCGAGACGGTGTACCTGGAGGACCAGCTGGATCGCTACGTGGCGGTGAACCTGACCCGCGCCGAGGTGGAGACGCTGGCGGGGGCGATGAGCCGCCAGTACGGCGCCAGTTCACCGGCGGTGTACCGGATGTTCAGCAACAGCCGCAAGAAGGCGCTGATGATCGATTCGATCCACACGGTGCAGGCCCGCACCGCCCAGCTGGGCTACAACGCCTGCGGCCAGGGCATCACCTGGGCCGTGCTCGACACCGGCATCGACCGGCAGCACCCCCACTTCCACAACGCAAGCCTTGCCCCGGACGGAACGATCGCCGCCGAGTGGGACTGCACGGAGCGGGGGCCGGTGAAGCCGGGGAGCGGCAACGACGCCAACGGCCACGGCACCCACGTGGCGGGGATCATCGCCGGCGGGCTGCTGTCGGTGGGCGGCGAGGGCGGCCCCGACCTGTTGGCGATGGCCCCCCGGGCCCGGATCGTCAGCTACAAGGTGCTGGCCGACAATGGCGGCGGCTACGACGCCTGGATCATCAAGGCGATCGACCACATCTGGAGGCAGAACCAGGAGGGACGGCGCCTGGCGATCCAGGGGGTGAACCTGAGCCTGGGGGGACCGTTCGATGCGGCCAGCTTCGGCTGCGGCGATTCCCCCCTGTGCGCCTCCCTGCTGCGGCTGGTGCGCCAGGGGGTGCTGGTGGTGCTGGCGGCGGGCAACGAAGGCAGCGGCGACATCGTGGTTGACGGCTTCAGCGCCACCCGCTCGTTCGATCTGTCGATCGGCGATCCGGCCAACCTGGAGGAGGCGATCGCCGTGGGCTCGGTACACCCGACCCTGCCGCACCGCTATGGCACCTCCTACTTCTCCTCGCGGGGCCCCACCGCCGATGGCCGCCTCAAGCCCGACGTGGTGGGCCCCGGGGAGCGGATCCTTTCGTGCAGGAGCAGCAGCGACCCCAAACGCACCCCCAGCCGCGACAAGGGCAAGAGCCTCGATGAGCTCTATGTGGCGCTCTCCGGCACCAGCATGGCGGCACCCCACATCTCCGGCCTGCTGGCCGCCTTCCTCTCGGTGCGCACCGAATTCATCGGCTATCCCGACCGGGTGAAACGCATCCTGCTGGAGCACTGCACCGACCTGCAACGGGACCGCTACCACCAGGGGGCGGGCCTGCCGAATCTGTCGAAGATGCTGCTGGAGACCTGAGTGGTTCACGGGTCCGTGAACCACAGCCAGGGTTTCTCGAGTCGAGGACCCAAGCTTGGTGCCGGAGGAGCTCTCAGCGTTTGAAGCTCAAACGGCTGGGTGGTTCACGGAAAGGGACTGGCCTGGGAGCGTGGTTCACGGAAACCACCTAAGTACAAGTTCGAAGGATAGACGAAGGCGACCAGCATCCGCATGAATACAGATTGTCGGCCATTAGTTTAGTGGCTGTTATTAGAATCGTAAAAATCATTGACCGATTAACCAAACAGGTGATGATCGACTTCATCCCATGATCTTTGATTTTAGCTAGCCCAGTGCTGTCGGGGCCAGCTGATGATCACACCTGGATAATATCGTTCAATTCTACTTAATGGGAAGCGGAGCGCACAGTGTACGCCCCACCCAGAAGTTAAGATTGACTTACTAAGAGACTAGGTCATATTGACAATGCGGCTTAAGCCTCAGAAAAAAAAGGTCACGTAAGCCTAGGTTTCGAATTCAGTTATAAGAACTTTTTCTCCCCAGCCACCGGGGTCGAGCACAATCCCCTTTGCGGACGAGCCTGGATTAGGTGCCTGCGCATATATCTGCCCGGTATAGCTTCCAGCAGGCAAGCCTACATAGATGCTCTTGGCTGTAACCTCATCTCGGAGCTCTGTCGATTTCAGGGAACCCTGAGAAAAAAATGACGGGACCTTGTTATCGAGCCTGATCTGAAACGATACCCCGTTGCCTGAAATAGACGCTGCGAGCACCTCCCCGGAATACTCTAATTCAATCGGTGTTTTGTTAAACTTTTTCGTGACTTTGAATGCAGGGCCTACTGCTGTCCAGTTCTGGTTAGGTAAGTCATAAGCCTTGTCATTTAGGCTGGTGCTTTGGGTGTAAACAGGCATGGCAGTTTGCTTTTGAAGTGTAAGATGATTTGATTCGAGAAATTAATCACAAGCGAATTGATCCTGAATCAATTAAAAAAGTCACTCCATTAAGGACCTGATTTTACATAGGAATAAACGCAGTGACCAGCCGCAGGTCTATTTGTGAGCTTTCGATACAATCGAGCGCCGCAAGGCAACAGGCAAGGCCTAACTCGGTCTGCGGAAGATACTTGCGCTGATGTGACACTTCGAACAAGCCCCTCGAGCGGACAGGCCGCCATCGAGTCTCTGCGTCGCCACCGCAGGCTCCCCGCCTGCCACGCAGGGGCAGCGTTATGAGTAGAACGCCATGGATGACGACTCTCTGACAATATCACCGCCGATTTATATAGTCGGAATGAAGATCGGATGTTGGAGGTGCGGGGAAAGAATGCCGGTGGTGGCATTCTTGGCACCGTCGGTAGAGGGCGCAGATGATCAGGTTTGTGTCCTGTCAGATGTTGTTGCTCTTCCTAAAGACTTGCTTGGATACGTGCAGAAACGAGTGCCAACTTATCAGCTTAGCTACTCGAAAACATTTCAAGGCAAATACTATGCGAATGTCTGCGCCAAGTGCAGAATGTTGTCCGGTGACTTCTTCCTGCATTCAGAACCAGGGGCACCGTTTTTTCCGACGTGCGCAGAGGAAGCTGGTCTGCTTTATCTCGCAGAAATACCTGTGCAGGGTCCGGTGCGCATTCGGGCTGGTTTTCACGTGGGAACGGGCAGGATGATCCTGAAGCATGCGAAACGAATCCCGTAAACACGCACTGAACACGGACCGCAAAATCGCATGCATCTTTGGGCAAGAGTTCCAGGTCGGTTTAGGCGGGCGTTCGAAGGATCAGCAAGTCAAAATCACAGCCAATCGCTTGGTGATGAGCTGCAATCACGTTTAATGTGTTGCAAGTGCGCAAGCTTGCATTTTCAATGACCAAACTTACTAGGAAGGTGCGCAAAGACTTCAATAGCCTTAGCCTGCCAAATGAGTATAATCCCGAAATGAAGATATCCCGGTCTTATTAGCCCATGTCAAGTGGCTGGGCTCGGGGCGCGGGAACAGGCTTTTGTATCACGGCGACCGGTTATAGGCGGATCCGTCTATGGCGACAGGGTCTTGCCAGGGTATTATGAAATCCATTGCCACAACAGGGATCTGCCACCTTGCCAGTCTTCAGCCGTGGTGATAGGCGGCAAAAACGGGGCCGAGGCACTTCTTATGCGGATCCGTCCATTCAGCGTTATACGGAGCCTAAGACAAGGGTTTGCACACGAGATCGCCGTCTCGCACTCTTTGGCAACTTGCCGGTTTGACGCTATAGTTTACAAATGCCAGTTATCAGCCGCTTCCTTGGGATCGCGATAGCCATCCTGTATCGAGATCATGATCCA
>NZ_JAGQCH010000007.1 GCF_024346055.1 Cyanobium sp. Cruz CV13-4-11 | reverse complement strand
TTTACTTTCTCGGACAACTGCTTGAATAGGACATCAATGACCAGTTCCGTGGTTTCACGGGCTTCGTTGAGTAACCTTAGATCCACCGGATAGGGAATATCATCAGGCACACAGGTGGCATCAAGCATCAGCGTGCCCCAGTTTTTGCTGGGGTCATGCGAAAGGGGGGGCTCACCCAGCTCTGACTCGATGGCCGCGAGTTCCTTGTTCTCGCCCTCAGTGCATTCTGCTTCTGGAAGCGACGATAGAAGCTGTTTGACCAACGCGATACCACTCGCCTTCGTCATGTCATTGCAGATCTTGATCAGATCAGGTCCAATCCGCTTCCGGAAGTGCACCATCATCGAGGCGTCGAACGGGTGCGTGAACTGATAGCCACTCAGACCGATGAAGAATTGCAGATAGGGTGATTCCGTAATCAGCTCAACAGTCTCCCGATCCGTTACGCCAAGCCTCTGCTGGATATACAACGCACCAAAGGCCATCCGGAATGGCTTGGCCGGTGCACCAGTAGTGGCGCTGAATAATGGTGCGTAGCGGCTTTCCAGAGGCTCCCAGGGGATGATGCTGGCCAGCGCAACCCAGCGATTGTTCGGATCCAGCTTGCCGCCAAAGGGGGCATGAAACTCCTCAATGGATAGCTGGCCGTTGTGCTGAAAGACGTACATTTACAGCTCAGCGAATTCTTCTAGCCCACAAATGGCTGATTTGCGCGCATTCTAGCGTAAGACTCTGGCTGGAACCAGCTGCGCTGCAGTAGATCTGGGTTCCTCAGCAAGCCCTAGGTAGTCCCTGCGAACATTCCTGGCCATCAGGCAGTCCAAGGAACCCAGCTTGGCAAGGACTTCCGCTTGATCCATCAGCCACTGGCTGTTCTGGGGCTCCCGACGCGCCAGGGATTCAAGAATATCCAGACCCGCGAGGTAAGCGGCCCGTGCTTTACGGCTGTCCCCCTGCCCCACCAGCGCATTGCCGATCTTGTCGTGACTGATCGAGAGATCGCGCTGCCACTTCGCATTCTCCGGATCCTGCTGTGTCAGGGCGTTTCTGATCTCCAGACCGGTGCGATAAGCGGCCAATGCTCCAGAACTATCCTCCTGAGACAAAAGCGCATCGCCGATCTTGTTGTGACTGATCGAGAGATCGCGCTGCCACTCCGTATTCTCCGGATCCCACCGCACAAGGGATTGGGCGATTTCCAGGCCTGCGCGGTAAGCAGACAGTGCCCCGGGGCAATCTCCTTGCGCCAGCAGCACATCTCCCACTTGATCGTAACTCGCTGAGAGATCGTGTTGCCACTCCATGTTATCCGGATCCCGCTGCGCCAGGATTTCGGCAATCTCCAGGCTTTTGCGGTAGGCAGCTAGTGCCTCAGAGCTATCCCCCTGCGCCTGCAGCGCATGGCCGATCTTGTCGTGACTGATCGAGAGATCGCGCTGCCACTCCGTATTGTCCGGATCCCGCTGCGCCAGGGTTTTTCTGATTTCCAGACCGGTGCGATAAGCGGCCAATGCTCCAGAACTATCCTCCTGACCCAACAGGGCATTTCCGATTGTGTTGTGACTGATCGAGAGATCGCGCTGCCACTCCGCATGCTCCGGATCCCGCTGCACAAGGGATGCGGCGATTTCCAGGCCTGCGCGGTAAGCAGACAGTGCACCGGAGAAATCACCTTGCGCCGTCAGCACATCACCGATTCGGTCAAGTGTCCACGAGAGATCGCGCTGCCACTCCGTGTTATTCGGATCCCGCTGACTCAGGTTGTTTCTGATCTCAAGACCATCGGAGTAAGCGGCGAGTGCCCCACGGCGATCCCCCTGTGCCTCCAACAGAATGCCAATCTTGTCGTGAGTCAATGAAAGCTCGCGCTGCCAATCCGTGTTGTTGGGATCCCGCTGCGTGAGTGCTTTTCTGATCTCCAGACCAGCGCGGTAGGCAATCAGGGCTCCCGGGCCATCCACCAGCTCCATCAGCACCTCACCAATCCGGTTCAGCCCACGTCCTACCTGCTGCGCTTCTCCGCTTTCGAGGTGCAGGCAAGTCAATCCATCAAACACGTCACGTGCCGTCTCCAGCGATCCCCTCCTGATCCAGGCATAACCCAACTGGAGAGTTGCCTCGAGATCCTCCGACAAGTTCTCCAGCACAATTTCGGGATACTTCACGGCTTCAGCTGCCTCCACGGTATAGGGAAAAGACTTGAGGCTTCGCGGTCTTCATCATCATGGTGCTCCCGTTTTGAGGACACAACGCTGCCCCAGCAGCGAGAAGCTTGCCGCTGGCCACCTGCTCGAATGACCTCCCCAGCCGGCAGGATGGTTCCAAAGGCGCCCATCGATCAGTTCGAGCCGCATGACCCAGAACCAGCTCCACCAAGAACATGGCTGGGGAGCGAGGTCCGGAGATGCACCAGATCAGGGAGGGCACCCACTCCGCGTAATCAATCCTCGCTGCAAGGTCACGCATCACTGCGAAGTCAAGGTGCTGACTAGATCGACCAATCGATTCGATGCGCGTCATCCGTTGCCATCCAGGACAAGAGACAAAAAGATCGAGGGATCCGAGACTCGCAACCTCCATGCCTGCCCCTGTCGAACGGAGGCTCTGTTCCAGGAGCCGAAGACGATGCTGCCCTCGACCTGCCATGGGTGCCGGTGACCTGGGTTGGACACCATCTCAGCAACCACCACCACAGCCACCGCCACAACCACCACCACAGCCGCCACCACCACCACAGCCTGATTGTTCCTGGTCCCGTTTAATCTGCTGAATCAAAAGCTTGAGATCGTCAAGCCGCCCCCCCGACAACGCCGAGGGGCCCAGCAAAGCGACGCGCATCATCGGATCATGGGCGTCGCCATGGTTCTGGTGATGCCCCAGCACAGACGAACCCCAGCGCGTGCGGCCACCTGGAATGATCAGAAACGCACTGCAAACGAGAGTCAGGGTCCACGGACCAACCAACACAGAATCAAAAGCGTGGCGAAACTCGCGCGGACAAGGAAGAGCCATGCTGATCACGCTAGATACGATCAGCGGAGTCAAGAGCAGATAGAAGGAACGCGAAGCCGCCAAAGAAAGCGGACTGATCATCAGCCCTTTCTCCCTCAGATTTTGCTTCAACGACGAATAGTCGTAAGCGCCTGGCGTGACAAGGTTCCCATAGGTTGGCATGTAGGAAGATATCTGCGCCATCTCCTTGTTGCGCCGAACCAGCTGCTGCTCGAGTGGCGATACACATGGGGAAACAAAAAATGTGAGGTCCAACGTCTTCTTGTCTCGATTCGGCCGCAACACACCTCGATCAACCAGCTGAGCCAGGGCCACATCCAACGCACCCCTCGCGCCTCGGGCCAGATAGGCAAGCTGCTCAGCGGAGAGCAGTGGGATGGCAGATTGATGATCCGGCCGGCGGATCAGGCGCCGAAAGACCAGCCCCACCGCGATCGCGAGGGGAAGGAGAAACATCGCCGCCAGAAAGACAAATGCCGAGGTGGCCGAAGCCGTGGAACTGCTGGCCAGGGCCAGGGGGGTTGAGGCGACGGCACACACCAGCAGGAGGCTGAGTACAGCCAGGAGCTGGCGCAGCCCAGGCCGACGACCGATGGGGACACGCTGCCTCTGGAGATCGCTGCCGAAACGAATGTCAGCCGGTGGCCAGAGATCCAGCGGCGGCTCGCCGAAATACTGCCGGTAGCTGTCAATGGTGGCGCGGTAAAAGTGGTGAAACGTCGCGCGCTCCTGCCCGCCCCCCCGTGCTGGGCAATGCTGAAGCCTGCGGCCCAGAACATTGGGGCAGAAGTCCTCCCAGTAAGACTCGCTGTACAACAGATGCAAGTGCCAGACCTGGTCAACAGCATCGGAAGGCACGGCTTGTTGGCCAGCAACAGACGCCAGAAAGACATACTTTTTGTATTCCTCAATCGTACGTAGACAATGCTCGCGACTCCAGCCCTGCTGTCGCATCAAGTGCCGAACAAAACCGATCTCGTGACTGGGGTCATCCAGCTCATAGGCCTGAATACGGCGATACAAATCGCGCTGGGCGTCGAGCATGATTACCATGCGAAAGGCTACCAACTGACATTCCCAGACGGTCCCAAGTGATGTCAATCATGGTCAAGTGGAAACAGATGGAGGGAGGTTTAAACAATGTCAACAACTACAACTGGCACAGCCCGACAGCTCAACGGTAACCGGCGAATCGGCGCAGCCAAGCAACGCAGCCGCCCCCGGGGAGACAACTGATCCAGTGGTGTTGCTGGCTCAAAGGGTCCGATGGCTTCCGCCATGGGCGACGGACAGCCGCAGAGGGACGGGCTGCACATCAAATGAACACCTGGCTTGCCTTAACGGATGCCGAGCATTCTGGACAACCAAAAGCCCCCTTCTCCTCCGACGATCAGGGTGGTTGGGACCTTCGATCCGTTTTGCGCCCACAGACGGATTTTCTCCAGCTCCGTCACTTCACGGGCGCCGGGTACCCGCAAACTCGCGGCCTTGAGTCGGTGGGCCTCCGCTTGGCCCCTAGCCTCCTCAATCACCCCAAGCGCCTCATTCTTTTTCGCCGTGGCTTTGTATGTGGCCGCCAGAGCCTCCTGCTCGGCAACCTGCTTGGTCTCAATCGCTTCCGAGACCTTTTCACTGGGGGCTAGGTTCACCACATCCAGACCAACCACTTCCACCGGATATGGGCGCAAGTTGGCCTTGATCGTGCTCTCCCAATCAGCCTTCAGCTTAGCGCGATTTCCGATGGCCGAATCCAAACTTCGCGTCGAACTCACCGTTTTGAAGCTCTCCTCCGCTTTCGGATCAATGATCCCCGTGGCCATCGCTTCAAGCGAACCAAATTCACGTCGCACCCGCGGGACCTGGGAGGGGGGCACTCTCCACTGAACAGCCAGTTTTGCATTCAGATCCTGGATGTTAGATGTGGAAGCTGCCACTTGCCGCTGAAAACTCTTCACCGTTACATCCATACAGTCGAAGCCATCGATGAATGGAATCAATAGATTCAGTCCTGGCAGCACCGGTTGATTCTGAACTTGGCCGAGGCGTAGCCTGGCGCACGTCGTGCCCTCAGGGATCACGCGCAGGGGATTCAGAATCACCGCAGCCATCGCCACTCCGATCGGCGCGAAGCGCCGCACCGTTAGACCACGTGACCCGGATTTAGAGAACATGGCATGAGTGGTCATAAGAGTTACCCTGTTTCACGAATAAGATGGTGCTGATTCAAAGGTGATCCGGTGGCCACAGTGCCAACAGCGTCGCTCCGCAAAACTGGCGATCAATACCTATCTCATGGCTGGGGTCATCCAGCTCATAGGCCTGAATACGGCGATAGAGATCTCGCTGAGAGTCGAGCATGGTTGCCATACGGGAGGCTGGCAACTGACATTCCCAGACGGACCCGAGTGCTGTCAATCATGGCCAGGTGCAATCAGATGGAAGCAGGTGTAAGGATCTCCACCTATCACCACAAGGCGATACAATAGATTTTCGAAAAGCCCCGATTCACCGACCTTCTCCCGCACGGGCTATGAGCTGGACATCCTTCCTGCAGGCCATTGGCCAGCAGCAACGCTACGCACTGACGCCCCACGAGATGGAAGTGGTTCTGTGCCTTCAGGAGGAACAGGGGCAGACCAAGCAGCAGCTGTTGGAGGCCTACCAGCGCTATTACAGCGCCATCGAAGAAGAGGCCTTCACCCAGAGACTTCGCACCATCTATCGCAAATTTGGGATCGAGGGTCGCGGCTACAAGTTGCCGCAACTGCATCGTTTTATGATCAGTGAGTATCGTCAGAATGATCCAGGCTTTTCTGGAATTGGGCTGGTCAGAATCCATCACTCTTTCCCCACTGAGATCTTCGCCGATGCCCTGGATGGGGTGAGCCAGTGTGAGCCACCTGAGAAGAGAAGAGTTGACATTCTGCAGACCTTTGCCCCCAATCTTGACCACTATCGACCCCAGCTGATTCGCTGCCTTCGGCAGGGTGTGCGCGTCCGCGTCCTGCTGGCCTGGCCCTATTCCCAGGCCGCCCGATTGCGCGAGGAGGTGCTGCAGCGCTACACTTCCACGCTGCAGGCCCATGAGATCGATATCCAGAGTTGTGTGATCGCCAACCTGGAAACGCTGGAACAGGCCATCCGCGGCTGTCAGCCGAGCTGCCCGCTGGAGATCAGGCTCTATGACACCTTGCCCTCCCTGGCGATCTACCGCGCTGGTCACACCATGATCGCCGCTCCCTTCCTGCATGGATCCCTTGCCATCCACACCTTTCAACTGCAGCTTGATCTACAGGCTGCCAATGCTCTGATCACCGGTACGTTGCTCAACGACTTTGAACTGATGTGGGATGTGGCTCGCCCTTTTGCACCGCTCCCCGACCAGAACTGGCGCAACGATCTGAAGATTCTTTTTGCCAGGTAGTGCCATGATGGATCAACTCAACAGCCACGAAATCAAGCAGATTACGCAGTTTCAAGCCCATCTGCTTTCGCGTTGTGATGCGCTTTCCTGGGATGGCCTGTTAGCGGCTCTCATCCAGCGCCGCCATCTGTCACTGTCGATCGTGAATGTCTATGAGTTCGTGATCGATGCCCTCGAAGATGAACCCAGCAAAGCGGCTGTGCGCCTGATTCTGCACGAGGAGTTTCCGCGCAATACCAAGGGAGTTGCCCTTCCCTCCCATCGCGAGTTGCTGTTTCAGGATCTTCTCAAGCTCGGCGCCTCACGCCAACAGATCCTGACCACTGAGGAGTCAGATGTCACCCGTTCTGTGCGCCACGAATGCCAGCAGCAGCTCATGGATTGTCTTTCTGAGCCCCATCACCAATTAGCACTGGTCTGCTATCTCCGGTTCTGGGCGGAAGTGCTGGTGTCTGTGGAGTACACCTGTTTATGGCCTCGGCTCTCGGAGCGGCTGTCCCATGGTGATGTTCCGGATCGCAGCAAGTCTGAATTCTTTTACTACCACATGATCCACGACAGTCGCCGATCCGATATCGGCACCGACACCCTGCTTGGCGGCCTCACCCACGCCCAGGAGCTGGCGCGTCAGATCAGCAGGCTGATCCCCAATGGGGATGCACTGGCCTGTGCCATGCGCCAGGTGGATCAGGCCTGTGCTCTGAAATCCCGCTTCTACGACCAATTCCTGCCGTGAGGCGCTTTGCACCATGCGCCTGCATATCGGCCAGGGGTCACCGCCTGATCCTGATGCCGTCGCTGCAGCAGGCTGTCGTTGCACGTCTCCTGCAGAAGCCGACGGCCCCTGGCCGGCGTCAGACGGAGGTGTGGAACTGTTGCGCCAGCAGGCGGCGCTGATACTCCAGCGACAGCGCTTCCAGGTGGGAGCGGGCCTGCTCCTGCAGGCCTGGATCCAGCTGGTCGAGCACCAGACCCTTGGGCACCCCCATCCGCATCACCAGCGCCAGGGCATCGAAGATGCGCACCTGGTCGCCCTGCCAGCCCTGGTACTCGGCGGCGAGCGCCATCAGGGACTCCCCCGAGGCCTGGCCTTCGATCACCCGGGGCCGCAGCTCCTGCACCTGGGCCAGCCGGGCGGAGCTGATCAGGGCATGGGCGGCGCCCAGGGCCGCCAGGGAATCGGCGGCTTCGCGCTTGAGCACGGTCATGTCCCGGCTGAGTACGGCATTCTCCACCGAAAGGGGCTCCCGCACCCCGGGGCAGAGGGCGGCGACCCGATCGACCGGTGGCGCCGGTGGAGCGGGCGGGCGGACCGGCGCCGGGGCCAGGGGCGGGGGCGGGCTGCTGACGGCCAGCGGGGGCGGCGCTGGCTCCTGCCACATGGCGGCGGCCGCCGCCCGCAGGCGCCGTGCCAGCCATTGCCTGACGTTGGTTGCGAGGCGTGCCATGGACGTGGGCCTATGAGTGGTTTCAATCTGCCCCTCATTCACCGGCGGGGATGACGGCAAACTCACCCTCCGGGCGACGGATTGCCGGCCCTTCCCGGGATCAGGGCGGCAGCACCTGGGCATCGGCATCGGTGAAGCGGGCGCGCTAACCAAAGTCTGGGGGGATTGCGGCCGACGCCACCCCGATGACCCGAGCCCAGCAACCCATGCGCTCCCCCCGCCAGGGCACGCTGGGCCGGCGGGCCCTGGCCCTGCTGATGGCCCTGGGCCTGGCTCTGAGCATCAGCCTGGCGGCGGTCCAGCCCCACCCCACGGCAGCGGCCACAGCCGCCCCGGAGGCCGCCGAGCGGGCCCGGGTGATCGAGAGCAACCTGAGCCAGCTGTACGAGCCCCGCAATCCCTGCACCCCAGGGGAGCGAGTCGGTGAGGCGCTGCTGGATCACCTCAGCATCAAGGGGACGAAGGCCGCCTGTGACCCCAACCATCTGGGGCTGCAGGGGGCACCGCAGGCCCTGCGGGTGGTGGTGCTGCGGGAACCAGGCGGAGGGCAACGTCTGGCGGCCCTGGTGCCCGGCCGCGCCAGCCCCTTCCCCCTGCTCACGGTCACCGACCAGGACGCCGCGTTCAACGGCCTGCCGGCCGATGCCCTGGCCGAACAGTGGCGCGGCCTGCTGCTCCAGCTCACCCAGGCCTTCAGTCGACTGCTGGCGGCGCTGGTGCTGCTGCTGGGGCTGGCGATGGGCGCGGTGCTGCTGCTCGACGACCGCTACGCCATCGGTGATGTGGTCGAGATCGGTGGTCGCTGCGGCGAGGTGGTGGATGTGGGGGTGCTGAGCACGGAACTGCGCTGCGCCGATCAGCGGGTGGTGGTGGTACCCAACAGCCACTGCGAGCAGGTGGTGAACCACACCAAGCTGCGCTCGGGGGCGGAGGTGACGTTGCTGCTGCCGCGCCGCATCGCCGATCTGGCGGGCGCCATGGCCCTGATCGCCGAGGAACTGGCCGCCTTCGGCAGCGACCCGCGCTGGGCCCCGAAGCTGCTGGAGCCCCCGCGCCTGCTGGGCATCGAGGCGATGACGGCGGACGACCTCCAGGTGAAGGCCCTGCTGATCACCGAGGCGGGCCAGCAGGGCCCAGCCCGGCGGGAACTGCTGGGGCGGCTGGTGCAGCGGCTGCAGGGCTGGCCGCAACAACAGGGCCAGCCCTGAAGAGTTCGGTTTCCAGGATCGTTTCCCCTCTACCCGGCCAGGATCTCCGCCGCGGCCGCCGGCTCAGGCCCGGTTGAGGTACTGATCCGCCGCGGCCGCCAGGCGGTCGGTCCAGTGGTCGACTTGGCTCTGCTCGGCCGCCTCCACCATCACCCGCAGCAGGGGTTCGGTGCCGCTGGCCCGCACCAGCACCCGACCGTGGCCCGCCATGGCCGCCTCCGCCTCGGCCACCGCCAGCCGCAGGGGTTCGCACTGCTGCCATTGCTGGCGCCGCTGCCGGTCGGGCACGGTCACGTTCACCAGCCGCTGGGGGTAGGGCTGGAAGCTGCCGTCCATCCATTCGTCCAGCTTCAGGCCACCGCCATGGATCAGGGTGGCCACCTGCAGGGCGCTGAGCAGGCCGTCACCGCTCATGCCATGGCGGGCCGAGAGGATGTGCCCCGACTGCTCACCGCCCAGGCCGGCCCCCAGGGCCTCCATGGCGGCATGCACGTGCTGATCGCCCACGTCGGTGCGCTCCAGCACCCCGCCGCTGGCCTGCCAGGCCCGCTCGAAGCCCAGGTTCGACATCACCGTGGCCACCAGGCGGTCGTCCGGGAGCTGGCCCTCGCGGCGCAAGGCCGAACCCCACAGATAGAGGATGTGGTCGCCGTCCACCACCCGGCCGCGGCCATCCACCGCCAGCATCCGGTCGGCGTCGCCGTCGAAGGCGAAGCCCATGTCGGCGCCGCTCTCCAGCACCGCCCGCTTCAGGGGCTCCAGGTGGGTGCTGCCGCAGCCCTGGTTGATGCGCTCGCCATCCGGCTCGCCGTGCAGCACCAGCACGTCCGCCCCCAGGGAGCGGAACAGCTCCTCGCCGCAGGCGGTGGCCGATCCCCAGCAGAGGTCGAGCACCACACGAGCGCCATCGAGGCGCTGGTCGCCGGCGCTGGCCCGCAGGGAATCGACGTAGGCCGCCAGCAGGTCGGGCCGCTGCACCTCCCGTCCGCTGCCGTTCAGCGGCGGCGGCGCGGTGCGGCCTTGGAGCCCCGCCTCGATCGCCTGCTGGCGCGCGGCCACGAGCTTGGCTCCGGTGGCGCCGAACACCTTGATGCCGTTGTCGTGGGGAGGGTTGTGGCTGGCCGACACCATCAACCCGCCGGCGGCGCCCTGGCGCCGGATCGTGCCCGGCACCGCCGGCGTGGGGCACAGCCCCAGCTGCCACACCTCCCGCCCAGCGGCCATCAGGCCGGCACTGAGCGCCGCCACCAGCATCGGCCCGCTGCGGCGTGAGTCGGTGCCGATCACCACCGGCCCATCGGCCTGCAGCACCACGCCGGTCCAGTAGCCCACCTGCAGGGCCAGGGCCGGGGTGACGCTGGTGCCGACGCGGCCACGGATGCCGTCGGTGCCAAAGCGGGCCAAACCCTCCTCCAGGGGCGCCCCGAGGGGGGACACCACCGGATGCGATGCCGCTTCTCCCATGCCGCTGCCATCACTGGAGAGCAGGCTACGTGCCGTTCCCGGCCGGCCTCAGCGCCAGCGGGGCGGCCACCAGCGCCAACGCAGCAGCTCCAGGGTGGCCCAGAGCAGCAGCAGGCCCACGCACCAGCCCGGCAGCAGCCGCAGGGGCAAGAGCGGCCGCAGCAGCAGGGTGAGCACGGCCACTGCGCTCACCACCACGGCGCGGCGGCGCTCGGCCGCCCCGGGCAGGCGGTCGAACAGGGGTGGAAGGGCGGGAAGGGAGGGCAATCGCACCGGGTGCGGCGCAGGCGGATGCCCAGAATGCCCCGGACGCCGTCCCCCGGCCATTGGCCCGACTCCCCCTGCTGCTGTCCCTTTCGTGCCTGGGCACCGGCCTGGCCCTGGTGGGGGGTCGGGCGTTGCTGGCACGCCAACCGGCGCTCACCCCTGCCACCACCACCGACCGGCTGGAGTGGCTGCAGCACTGGGATGCCGATCCCTGGCGGCGCCGGGAGGCCAGCCTGCTGCTGGCGGCCCGCAGCAAGGATCCCCAGCAGCAGCGCCAGTGGCTGCGGGGGCAGGGCTGGGGCCCCGATCCCCTGGCCGCCCTGGTGCTGAAGCAGGACGCCCTGGCCGCCGCGGCCCTCGGACGCCCGGAGACGTCGCTGGCCCTGTGGCGCCAGCTGCAGCGGCGCTTCCCCGGCGATCCGGCCAGCGCCGATGCCCTCTACGCCCTCGGCGGCGACAACCCCGGCAAGCGCGGGCAGTTGCTGCAGCGCTTCCCGGCCCACCCCGCAGCTCTTGCCGCCGCCCTGTCCGCCGGCCCGGAGGCGGCCGAACGGCGACGCGGCGCCCTGCACCTGGCCCGCTGGGGCGCCCGCTGGCCCGGCGCCGAGGCCCGCCTGCGGCAGGTCTGCAAGGACGACGCCGCGGTGCTGGAGGCCCGCCAGCGGGCCCAGCTGGCCGAGGGGCTGGCGGAGCTGGGCGATGCCGAAGGGGCCCTTCGCTGCCTGGGCTCCACGCTCAACGGCCTGGGCGCCAGCGGCCGCCTCAGCCTGGGCCGTGCCCTGCTGGCGGGGAACGCCCAGCAGCAGGTTCAGGCCGAGACGTTGCTGCTGGATCTGGTCCGCAGCGCCCCCACCGCGCCGGAGGCAGAGGCGGCCGTGCGCCTGCTGGCCCAGCAGGGCAGCCCCGCCGCCGCTGCAGCCCTGGCCCGGCTGCCGCCCCGCTGGCGTGACAGTGCCCCGGTGCTCGCCCGGCGGATCCTGGAGGCCGAGCCCAAGGGGGATGGCCCCCATCCCGCCACCGACGCCGCGGCCCTCAAGCTGCTGCGCCGCTGGCCCCTTGACCCCGCCAGCCGCACGCTGCAGTGGGATCTCGTGCGGGAGCGGCTGCTGGCCGGCCGCTGGCAGGCGGCCATGGCGCTGCTGGAGGCCATCCCCACCGACCAGCTGCCGCCGCCGCTGGCCGCCCGCCAGAGCTTCTGGATCGGCTTCCTTCAGCAACAGCTCGGTGAAGGGGCCGCCGCCAGGGCCACCTGGGAGGCGCTGCTGCGGCGCCATCCGGGCGGCTACTACGGCTGGCGCGCCGCCGTGCGCCTGGGCCAGGGGGATCTGCAGCTGGACGCCGGCCCCCACACACCGGCTGGGCGCAGCGACTGGCGGCCCCTGGCCAGCGGCGATGGGACGCTCGATCGGCTCTGGCGCCTGGATCAGCGCACCGAGGCCTGGGAGACCTGGCGCCACCGCCGCGGCCGCCGCGCACCCGAAGGGGGCCGGGAGCTGCTGCTGGAGGGACGGCTGCGGCAGGGGGTCGGCGACGACTGGACCGGCTTCGGCCTGCTGGAGCAGGCCAGCCTGAAACTCGACGGCAACCAGTGCGCCCTGGAGCGGGAGCTGGAGCGCAGCCTGCATCCGCTGCGTTTTGAGGCGGCCTTCCGAGCGGCCGCCACCCAGGCCGGACTGCCGATGGAGCTGCTGCTGGGCGTGGCCAAGCAGGAGTCGCGTTTCACACCGGCGGTACGCTCGCCGGTGGGTGCCACCGGCCTGCTGCAGCTGATGCCGGCCACCGCTGCCGAGCTGGCCGGTGGGCCGGTGCCGGAGCAGGTGCTGGAGGACCCGGCCGGCAACGCCAGCCTCGGCGCCCGCTACCTGGCGCAGATGCTGCGCCAGTGGGACGGCGACCCGCTGCTGGCGGTGGCCAGCTACAACGCCGGGCCCGGCGCCGTGGCCGGCTGGGTGGCCCCCCGGCTGCGCAGCGACCCGGAGCTGTGGGTGGAGGCGATTCCCTACCCCGAAACCCGCCTGTACGTGAAGAAGGTGCTGGGCAACGTCTGGAGCTACCAGCAGGGCAGCGAACCGGGCTGCTGACTCAGCGCACCAGCATGCGGCCGAAGTTGGCCCCGCCCAGCACCAGCAGGGCGAGCACCCCGGCCAGCACCAGCGGCGGCGGCACCACCCGCACCCGCAGCAGATCCAGCCGGGCCAGCAGGACCGCCGAGCCCATGATCAGCACGTTGGCCAGCACGTTGAGGTGCAGCAGATAGAGGCCACCGATGGTGACCAACAGCAGGGTGACCACCAGGCTCACCACCCGGCTGGCGGCCATCACGATCGACACCTGCCGGATCACCAGGTCGGGCATGGTGCAGATGAACACGATCACCATGGCCTGCAGGCATTCGGCCGACCAGACCAAGGTGGTGAGCTCCTGCACCCGGCTGCCGCCGGCCTCCAGGGCATGGCTCCAGTGCATGCCCTGGTAGGTGCTGACCCCCACCAGCACCAGCAGCATCGGCGCCTGCAGCGGCAGCAGCATGAGCCGGAAGATGTCCTTCATGGCTGCAGCACCAGGGTGATGGCCTCCAGCGGGCAGCTGGGGATGCACTGCTCGCACACCAGGCAGCGGGAGGCCTCGAAATGGAGCCGCTGGCTGGCCGGCGTGTAGTGGAGGGCGCCGCTGGGGCAGACGCTGGAGCAGATGCCGCAGTCGACGCAGCGCTCCGGATCGATGCGGATCTCACCGGGGGCGCGGTTGAGCCCCAGGCCCTGGCCCTCCAGCCAGTCTTCGGCGGCATCGAGCTCGTCAATGTCGCCGGAGAGCTCCACCACCATGGTGCCGCTCTGGTTGGGGGCGATCTGGGCCCGCAGGATCTTGGCGGCGATGTCGAAGTCGACCGCGAGGCGGTAGGTGATCGGCTGGTGCACCGCCTCGGAGGGGAAGTGGAGAGTGAGGCGCCGTTTCACCGCTCCAGGCCGGGAAGCCTGACGCTAGCAACGATGTCCGCAGCCAGCCTCCCGCTGCCAGAGTGGGCGCCACCTCGTGTCGTTGCTGTCCATGGCCCCGTCGGGCAGTTCTCCCCCCTCCGCGCTCGGCCGTACCGAGCGCATGGTGCTGGCGGCCGTGGCCGCCGTTCTGGTGGTGCTGATGCTGTGGCTGCGGGGCGGTCTGCACCCGGAAGCCCCCCTGGAACGGCTGGCCCGCCAGTCGCCTGAGCTCACGGTGGCCCTGGCCGATGGCAGGCCCACCGTGGTGGAGTTCTACGCCGACTGGTGCGAGGCCTGCCGTTCGATGGCGCCGGCGATGGAGCGGATCGAGCGGCAGCAGCGCGGCCAGATGGATGTGGTCCTGCTCAATGTCGACAATCCCCGCTGGCAGCCGCAAATGGAGCGCTACGACGTCAACGGCATCCCGCAGCTGGAGTTCTTCGATGCCGCCGGCGCCCCCGTCGGTCGCTCGATCGGTGCTCGCAGCGCCACCGAACTGGACGCCCTCAGCAGCGCCCTGGTGGACGGCACCTCCCTGCCACGGCTGGCGGGCGTGGGGGCCGTGAGTGCCCTGGCCGAGAGCGCCAGCCCCGAGCCCCAGACCCCGCCCCAGGCCGGCCCCCGCAGCCACGGCTGATCCCGTACGTCCCGCCTTTTCACCCCGAACCCCCCGCCCATGGATCCCCGCTTCCGGGTCGAGCTGATCGCCGCCACGCCGAACCCGCAGCAGTGCGTGTATGCCGGGATGCACCAGGACTACAGCGAGGGCTTCGTGGCCGCCGACCGGGCCGACTGGCCCGACGAGCGCAAGGCCGGTGAGATCTGCGTCAAGCGGCTGCTGGCAGGCGAGCGCGGCCACTACGGCCCCCTGGAGCACGCCCAGATCGTGCTCAACGTGGGCTGGTTCCCCCATTCGGTGATGCAGCAGGCGCGCACCCACCGGGTGGGGGTGAGTTTCGATGTGCAGTCGATGCGCTACACGGGCGACCGCATCCGCCGGGCCGCCAACGGGGAGCTCGACCTGGAGGAGGTGTTCTACCTGCGGCCGGTGGGCCCCTATAGCGACCGCCAGGGCAAGAAGTACCTCTACGACGACGGCCAGCGGGCCATCGATCTGGAGCTTTGCCGGGCGGCTGCCGGGCGCTATCGCGACCTGCTCGATGCCGGCTACGCCGAGGAGCACGCCCGCGGCATCCTGCCGTTCGACTACCGCCAGCACTTCATGGTGAGCTTCACCCTGCGGGCGTTCCTGCACTTCCTCGACCTGCGGGCCAAGCTCGATGCCCAGCAGGAGATCCGCGAACTCTGCGACCTGATGTGGCCCCACCTGCAGAGCTGGGTACCGGAATTCGCCGACTGGTACGAGAAGAGCCGCCTGCACAAGGCGCGGCTGGCGCCCTGAGAGCTCAGGGACCGGCCTGCCAGGGCTCCAGCAGCTGCAGATCAAGGGCGTCCGTCAGGCGCTTCAAAACGGCGGCCAGCTGCTCGAACTCAAGTCGTCCCAGGGGACCTTCCAGCTGATCGGCGGCCACGGTGGTGGGCAGCCAGGCCATGACGTAACTGCGCAGCTGCAGGCCGTTGCTGGGGGAAGGCTCAAGGGGGTAGGCCAGCGGCTGCCCCTCCAGGCGTGAATCGCTGCTCAGGGGCAGCACCACCCATCGCCGGCTGCGGCTGGAGGCGGCCTCCGGTGCAATAACGACGACGGGGCGACGCTTGCTGTCGCCGAAGCTGCGGTTGCGCGGCCAGAGGTACAGACGTCCCCGCTCAGCCATCGATGGCGGCCAGGGCCATGGCGGCAGCGGCTTGAGCAGCGTCGGCGAGGTCGCCACCCTCACCCTCCAGTCGTGCCAGATCGGCGTAGGCCGCGTTGAGCTCCGCCAGGCGCCTGTGGGCCAGCCAGAAGGCCAGGGCCTCCCCCACCAGGGCCGAACGGTTGCCGCCTTCGGCGTCGAGTTCGGCCAGCAGGGCTTCATCCACCGAGACGCTGATGGAACGGTTGGCCATGGCTCCAGCAAGATTCCTGGCAACAATCCTAATAGCAGTGATGGAGTAAGCCATCGCCTGGAAACGGCGCGGACCATGCAAGACACTGGCGGGACCTGATGACGCTCCAGGGATTCGGATGAAACGCCTCAGCCTGGGCCTCGCCCTCTGCCTGGCCCTGGGCCTGCCGGGGACGGCGGCGGCGGCACCGGTGCTGCGGGTGGGCCTGGTGGATGGCTCGCCGCCCTGCAGCTACCGCGAGGCGGGGGTCTGGCGGGGGCTGGGCGTCGACCTGTGGAACCGGGTGGCCACCCTTGAGGAGCTGCCCTATGTGGTCTCGGAGTGGCCGTCGGTGCGGCAGATGCTGGAGGCCAGCCGTGAGGGCAAGGTGGATGTGGCGGTGGGCTGCATCAACGTCTCGCCCGACCGCCTGAAGCGCTACCGCTTCAGCCTCCCCTTCCAGGAGGACGGCCTGGCGGTGATGGTGGTGAAGAGCCGTCTGGATCTGGGACGCTCCTTTCTGGGCGCCCTGCTGACGCCGACGCTGCTGCAGCTGCTGGGCGGCTACCTGCTGGCGATCGCGCTGCTCACCGGGCTCACCCTGCGCCTGGAGGCCCGCACCCATCCCGCTCCGGTCAGCCGGCGGAGCGGCCTGCGCCACGCCAGCAAGGTGTTCCAGGTGCTGGCCACCGGGCCGGGCAGCAACACGATCGTGACCACCACCCGCGGCAACGGGGTCGTGATCCTGGCCTACCTGGTGCGGATCGTCTCGGCGTCGCTGCTGGTGGGCTATCTCACCGTGAACGTGGCCGGGGAGATCCAGGACACGGCCAGCGGCGCGATCCGGTCTGCGGCGGATCTGCGCGGCCTGCGGGTGGGGGTCCGCAGCGGCACCGTCAGCGAGTCACTGCTGAAGGAGATCAACGCCACCGGGACAGGACCCAAGGCCACGATCGTGCGGTTGGCCAACATCAGCGAGGGGGGCAAGCTGCTGGCCGAACGCCGGATCGACGCCCTGGTGGGCGACAACCTGCAGCTCAGCTACCTGCTGCTCCAGGAGGACGCCAAGGGCTTCCTGCCCAGCCTGGCGCTGGAGGGAATCCGGCCCGAATCGCAGGCGTTCGCCTACGCGCCGACGCTGCCGGTGGCCACCGCTGACCGCATCGACCAGGCGATCAGCGCCCTCAAGCGCAGCGGCGTGGTCAGCGAGCTGCGCCAGCAGGCAACGACCCGGGGGAAGCCCCGGGCGCGCTGAAGCCGGCGCTCCACCAGCGCTCCACCACGTCGGGGCTGCCGTACCAGGAGGGGCCGAAGGCGCCGCCATGGGCCACCCCCGGCAGCACCAGGGAAGTGGAGCCTTCCAGCAGGGCCGAGGCCACAGGCACCAGGCCATCACCCCGGCCTGTGGGATCACCGGTGCTGTTGCGGTAGGCGGCGGGGGCCAGGCGCTGGGCCATGGGGGAGGCCGCCTGCAGATCCAGGTCGCCGGCCACCGAGACATAGCGCACCCGATCGGCGAAGGGGCAGGCCGGCAGCCGCTCTGCCACCATCCGGCGCAGCACCGTGGCCTTGAGGGCGGTATGGGGACTGCCCAGCATCACCAGGGTGTCGGCCAGGGCCTTGCCGTCGTAGCGGCGCCCCTGGAACGGGGCCTCATCCAGGAACAGCCGCAGCATGATGCCGCCGGAGCTGTGGCCGATCAGCGTCACCTTGCCGGTGGGGGAGCGGCGGGACAGTTCGGCCGCGGTGGCCTGCACCCGATCGAGGATCCCGGCCCAGGCGAAGGCGAACACGGTGAGCAGCCATTCCGGCTTGCCCACCGGCACCAGCCGCACCGGCTGGCCACTGAGCTGCTCCAGCCGCGTCACCATCGGCCCATAGGCCTCGGGGCTGATCAGGAAGCCACCGAGGATCAGGATCGGCTGGCGGGTCATGGGCGAGGACAGGTGTCGCGAATCCGGTCTACCCGACCCTTCTGGCCAGATACGTCCCATAGCCGAAGCGGGAGCCGTGGGTTTCGTAGAGACGGATCTCGAGCTCTTCGGCGCTGACAGCAGCTGGCGAGTCACCGCCACCTCCTCTGGGGTTCCCATCACGCCCTCCAGCGCGACCATCCCCCCTGCTGTATGGGCACCGACCGTCTTGGCCAGCCCAAAGCCCACACCCGCTGTCGACCGCGTCGCCGCCGCCGATGACCGTTGCAAGGAAGAGCCATGACCCGCCGCTGACGCGGCCGGCAACGGCTCCCCCATCGCTTCCGGGTGGCTCACTTTTGGTGTCGGCGCTGGCTCAGCTTTCGATGTCTGCTGACACCCTCTCTGGCCAGGTACTGCACCGTTCGCCGGCTACCGGTAGTGGGATCCTCGAGGTACAAGGCATCGATCCTGGCCATGATCCGCAGGGTGGATTCACTAACCGGTACAGGCTTGTAGTAGAGGGTCAACCGTGGCAGTCCGAGGAGCTCGCACTGGCGGCTGACCGTGAGCTCACGGTGGTCATGATCCACCAGTTGGCGTAGTTCACGGGCATCAGAGCTGCTGAGACTTTTTTCAGCCACTCCAACTCCATCTGGAGCTTGCCGTAGCCGTCAGGCTTCTGCGAAGCCGTACTGCTGGAACAGCTCAGCCTCCTTGGCCTGGCTTACGTCCTTGGCCTGCGACTTGTTGCCACGGGTGAACAGGTCGCTGGCGCCATCCAGCAGCTGCTTCTTCCGCTGGCTCACCTGGATCGGGTGCACCGCGTGGTCGGCGGCGATCTCCTGGAGCGTCTTGCGGCCTGAAATCGCCTCCATGGCGACCCTGGCCTTGAACTCGGGGCTGTGGGTGCGGCGTTTGCTCATGGGTGGGGGCCCCTTCTCAGGGGTGGTGCCCCGCCTCAAAGGTTAACGATGGGGCCTGTCCAGAAAAACCAGACCACCTCACTCTGGCCGACCAGAACTTGCCAATCTTCTTGAAATGGAGTGAAGGATGGCGCGGCTCTGCTTTTAGCAATTCAAAGCAGCAATCAGCCTAGAGTTTCACCTCCGAAGGAAGCGAATTATAGCAAGCCCAGAAGCGCGGGCTGGCCCGATGCCTCATAATTCAGTACATCGACCCACATGGCTGTTGCCAATCGCCTCATCAGCAAGCCAGTCCAAGTTGCCCGTAGTAGTGTCATCATCCATCTGCTGGTCCCAGTCCGCTTCATCAAACGACTGGAACAAAGCCCGGAACTCGGCCCGCTTGGCCGGTGGCAGCTGCTGAACTGCAGCCTCAATCTCTTCAAGGGTACTCATGAATCCAATGATAGCCGAGTCCTTCCGCAGAGCCGTGGCATCCACCTGATAGACCTAACGCTTGCCATCACCTGGCCGCAGAGAGCTGCTGGTTCGTGACCTCGTTGGGCTTGAGGGAATTGAAGGGCGGGTCAGGTGAATGGCCATGTTAGCCAGGCCTCTACACAGCGAACATCGCCTGAAGAACACCCAGCAACTCATTCAGCGTAGTCTCCGACAGACTCCCCAATCGCTTGACGAGATGGTGCCTATCCACAGCCCTTAGCTGATCAGCCACAACATGACCGTCTTTGCCATCAAACCTGCAACGTATACGAAAGGGGTATGGATGTCCGCCAGTTGTGAGCGGTGCAATAATGAAAGTGCAAAGGTGAGCATTTAGCTCGTCCGGCGACACTACAACACATGGCCTCGTCTTCCTGATTTCAGATCCTCGTGTGGGATTCAGCGCGACAAGGAAGATATCGCCTCTTGAGACTTGTTCATCAGTCACCATGACCACTCTTCATCATCAAACCGAGTGGCGCTCATCTCATCGAGAAGTCCCTCCGGCTCGAAAGACGCTGCCGCTTCTGCCCAGCCAGCCCTCGGATGAGCCGAAGGCCTGATGGTCAGAACCCCTGGAGCTGCCTCGATCTCGACTTCGTCAGCCAGCCCCGCAACCTCAAGCAGCGGCTTGGCGAGCCGTATCCCTCTCGAGTTGCCGATTTTGACCAGCTTCGCTCGAACCACGACCACACCCGCCAGACGTGCTCACATTGTAGCCACGTGACGTGGACCCCGAGAACTGAACCAGCCCTTATGAGAGCTTCCCTACCGGCCAGACTTGGCCAGGAGAAGCCCCATGAAACGCAAGCGCCACACACCCGAGCAGATCATCCGCAAGCTGCGCACTGCTGAGCAGCTCCTCAACCAGGGCCAGACCGTCGCTGACGTCTGCAGGACCCTGGAGGTGTCGGCTCCCAGTGGTCGAGTGGCCTGACGACGAATACAGCCAGTGAAGCGCGGTGAGCTCTGGACCATGGCCGGCGGCTCCGGCTCTGCCAGCAAGCCCCGCCCTGTGGTGATTGTTCAGGACGACGCCTTTACCGCCCGCGACTCCGTGACGGTGTGTCTGATCACGACCGACCCGTCTGATCTGCCGGTCTTTCGTGTCCCCGTCGAGCCCACAACGGAGAACGGTCTGCGAGCCCTCAGCCGCCTGATGGTCGACAAGGTCACCACTGTGCCCAGAAGCCGCCTGGGCCAGTGCATCGGCTGCCTTGCGGATGACGACCTGCTGCGGCTCAACCGCTCGTTGCTGGTATTTCTGGGCCTGGCCCGCTGATCGCGCTTGCGTGCCCCTCATCGCAACATCCCCTCCAGCTCCTCGATCCCCTGCAGGAGCTCCTGCTCGATCGCCCGCAGTTCGGCCAGGATCTCCAGCGGTGGGCGGTGTTCCACCTCGTCGTGCACCAGCTCCTTGTAGCGGGTAAGGCTGAGGTCGTAGCCCTGCTCGGCGATCTCGGCCTTGGGCACGCAGAAGCTCTGGGCGGTGCGTTCCCGCTCACGCTCGGCATCCTTGCGCTGCCGCCAGCGGGCCAGGCAGTCGGGCAGGTTGTTCTTGTCGTGTTCGCCCTCGCCCAGGGCTTCTTTCGGTGAAGGCCCGAGTTTCTCCAGCGGCAGCAAAGGGTTGCGCTTGTCGTCGAGGCTCCAGCCGGCGGCGGTCATGTCGTAAATCCACACCTGATCGGTGCCGCCCCGACCGGTTTTGGTGAAGAACAGGATCGCCGTGCTCACGCCGGCATAAGGGCGGAACACCCCGCTCGGAAGCGACACCACGCCCTCCAAAAATGGACTTCCACCAGGGTGCGGCGCAGTTCCTTGTGGGCGTTGGAGGAGCCGAACAGCACGCCATCGGGCACGATCACCGCCGCCCGGCCGCCGGGTTTGAGCAGCTGCAGGAACAACGCCATGAACAGCAGCTCGGTCTTCTTCGTCTTCACCACCCGCTGTAGCTTGCCGCTGGTGCTTTCGTAGTCGAGTGATCCGGCGAAGGGCGGATTGGCCAGGACCAACGTGTATTTGTTCTCCTCACTGGCGCTGTCTTCGGAGAGCGAATCGCGGTAGCTCACATCGGGGTTTTCCACCCCGTGCAGCAGCATGTTCATCGCGCCGATGCGCAGCATCGTGGTGTCGAAGTCGAAGCCATGGAACAGGCCATGGTTGAAGTGCTCGCGCAGCTCCGGATCGCTGAGCACCTCGGGGTGGTGTGTGCGCAGGTATTCGCCCACCGCCACCGGGAAGCCGCAGGTGCCGCAGGCCGGATCCACCATCACATCCCGCGGCGTGCGGAACTGGCCGTTGGTGCCGGCCGTGGCCAGCTTGCCGAGCATGTACTCGTAGATGTCGCCTTTGGTGTCGCGGTCCTCCATCGGCACCGCATCGAGCAGCTCCACCACCTTGGTGAGCAGCCCCGGCGTGGGGATGGTGAAGCGGGCGTCGCGCATGTGGGTGGCATAGGCCGATTCCTCACCGCCCAGCTCGCGCAGGAACGGGAACACCCGCTCGCCCACCACCTTGAACATTGAGGAGGCTTCGCCCAGCTCCTTGAAGCGGCTCCATCGCAGCTAACTCCAGGGGCGGTCCTGCTCATCCGCGCCTTCCGGGAAGATGCGGCGGCGCATCGGCTGCTCGGCTCGCTGGCTGCGGCGTTCCTCCAGGATTTCCAGTTCATCGAGCCGCCGGATGAACAGCAGGTAGGTGAGCTGCTCAAGCACATCCAACGGGTTGGCGATGCCGCCGCTCCAGAAGGCGTCCCAGATGCGGTCGATTTGGTTGCGCAGCTCGCCGGTGAGGACCGAGGCCGACGTGGTGCCGGGGGCAATCGAGGGCTGGACTGTGGCCGGGGCCGCTCCATTGTCGTTGCGGCGGCCGCGGCCGTTGCCCGATGGGGAGGCTGGCCTCGCGGGTGGGCTCAGGCCTGGCGCCTTTAGGCCGCCGCCGGGGCCGCGGGCTTTCTCGGCGGCGCCCATGGCCACCACATGGTCCTTGGCGGCTCCAAACTCCTCGTCACTGAAGGGCTCATCCGCCTGCTCGGCCAGGGCCGCCCGCAATTGCTCGTTGCTCAGGCGGCTGCCGTTCTCCGGGATCAGGGCCAGCAGGGCGTCGGTGAGGTCGGTGCGGGTGGGCATCGGAGGTGGAACGGGACAGTCAGGGGTGGAAGGCCGGGCTGCGTGGGGGCGGCCTGGCTGCGGCGCAAGAATCTGCCCAGTGTGGAGCTCAGGTGTTGAGGCGTGGGTGTGGTTCGTGCGAATGACGAATCAGGTCAGGGCCTGACCTGCCCAGCTCAGCAGGCGCTCGGCAGCCCCCAGGGCGGCCGCCCCATCCTCCGGTCCGAAGACATCCACAGGCGCCTCATCCCCGAGCGCATCCGGATACCGGGTGGGGGCGTAGAGCTTGTCGAGCAACCGGGCTTCCCGCTGCCACAACTCATGATCCGGCCCACCGAGTTCCCGCAGCAGTGCCGTCAGCGAATGGCTGCGCAGATCACGGTCCTCAGCCGCCAGCAGGGCCTTCAGTGCTTTTTCACCCACCTGCTGGGCAAGGAAACAGGCCTGTGCAGCCTGGCCACCCTGGTGCAGCATCGAAGCGGCCTGGAAATCATCCTGGGCCTGACGCAGCCACAGCTGTGCCCGTTGGCGCGCCTTTTCCTGGCTCATGGAAAGTGGCTCCCTGTCAGCAGGGGAATCGCGTCCGCCTTCACCGAGCGCCAGAACGGGGCGTCGCCATGCCTTGCCAGTAGAGCGGGGGCCGCCACAAGCGGCTGTACCGGCAAGGGGCACCTCTGCAGCACGGTCAAGACGGCGTCGTAGGCCTCCAGCAGGCGCCGATCTGCCAGGCCCATCACCAGCAGGTCCACATCCGATCGACGCGTGGCGCTGCCGCGTGCCCAGCTGCCGAATAGCCACAGCCCTTCCGGGTGGAGCTCCCGCACGAGCTGGTTCAGAGCAGGCACCAGTTCCGGCCGCAGGGGCTCGGGGATGGCGTCGATCAGTAAGGACGCCGAGGTGATGTCGGCGGTGTCGATGGCAGTGGTCGGGTGCATGTCCGGCTCTCCAGTCTTCGATCATCGTCGGGATGGACGCGAAGCCAAAAAAAGCGCCCCCGCAGGGGCGCTTGGAACGGAAGGCGAAGGAGTCGTGATCCGACGCTGACCGCAATGGCGATCAGTAGTCGAAGTCGCCGCCCATGCCGCCACCGCCGCCGGCGGGTGCAGCTTCCTTCTTCTCGGGCAGATCAGCCACGATGCACTCGGTGGTGAGCACCATGCCGGCAATCGAGGCGGCGTTCTGCAGGCCGGAGCGGGTCACCTTGGCAGGGTCGACGATGCCGGCAGCCAGCATGTCGACATACTCACCAGTGGCGGCGTTGTAGCCCTCGTTGAAGGGCTTGCCCTTGACATGCTCGGCCACGACGGCGCCGTTGACGCCAGCGTTCTCGGCGATCCGCTTGAGGGGAGCGGTAAGGGCGGAGGCCACGATGGTGGCGCCGATCAGTTCCTCACCGGAGAGGTTGGCAGCGGCCCACTCCTCAAGGGCAGGCGCCAGGTGGGCCAGGGTGGTGCCACCGCCAGGAACGATGCCTTCCTCAACGGCCGCCTTGGTGGCGTTGATGGCATCTTCCAGGCGCAGCTTCTTGTCCTTCATCTCGGTTTCGGTGGCGGCACCCACCTTGACCACGGCCACACCGCCGCTCAGCTTGGCCAGACGCTCCTGCAGCTTCTCCTTATCATAGGAGGAGTCGGTTTCGTCCATCTGCTTGCGGATCTGCTCGCAGCGGGCCTTCACCGCCGCTTCGTTGCCTTCGGCGACGATGGTGGTGGTGTCTTTGTTGATGGTGATGCGGCGGGCGGTGCCCAGCATCTCCAGCTTGGTGTTCTCCAGCTTGAGGCCGGCGTCCTCGGTGATCAGCTGACCGTTGGTGAGAACGGCGATGTCCTCGAGCATGGCCTTGCGGCGATCACCGAAGCCGGGAGCCTTGACGGCAGCAACGTTCAGAACGCCGCGCAGACGGTTCACCACCAGGGTGGCGAGGGCTTCTTTCTCGATGTCCTCGGCGATGATCAGCAGGGGCTTGCCGGTGCGGGCGATCTGCTCAAGAACGGGCACCAGGTCCTGCACCAGGCCGATCTTCTTGTCGGTGAGCAGGATGTAGGGCTCGTCGAGCACCGCTTCCATCCGCTCGGTGTCGGTGGCGAAGTAGGGCGAGATGTAGCCCTTGTCGAAGCGCATGCCTTCGGTGACCTCCAGTTCGGTGGTCATCGATTTGCCTTCCTCGAGGGAGATGACACCCTCTTTGCCCACCTTGTCCATGGCATCCGCGATCATGCGGCCCACTTCTTCGTCGTTGCCGGCGGAGATGGTGCCCACCTGGGCGATGGCGTTGGAGTCGGAGATCGGCTTGGCGTGCTCCTCGATCTTGCCGACGAGGAACTCGGTTGCCTTGTCGATGCCCTTCTTGAGGGTGATGGCGTTGGCGCCGGCGGCCACGTTGCGCAGACCCGCCTTGACCATGGCGTGGGCCAGGACGGTGGCGGTGGTGGTGCCGTCACCGGCGGCGTCGTTGGTTTTGGAAGCGGCCTGACGGATCAGGGCCACACCGGTGTTCTCGATGTGATCCTCGAGCTCGATCTCCTTGGCGATCGTGACACCGTCGTTGATGATCTGGGGAGCGCCGAATTTCTTCTCCAGCACCACGTTGCGGCCCTTGGGACCCAGGGTGACGGCAACGGCTTCGGCGAGAATGTCGATGCCGCGTTCGAGCGCCCGGCGGGCTTGCTCGTTATAGATAATGCGTTTGGCCATGGAAGAAAGAAGATTGCTTGGTTGAAGGTGATGCAGACGGAAACGCCGTCAGATCAGTTGACGACGGCCAGAATGTCCTTCTCGGACAGGAGCACGTACTCGTCGGTGCCGAGCTTGATGTCGGTGCCGGCGTACTTGCTGTAGAGCACCTTGTCGCCGACGCCCACTTCAGGAGCCTGACGGGAGCCGTCGTCGTTGCGCTTGCCAGGACCGATCTGGACCACTTCACCAACCTGGGGCTTTTCCTTAGCGGTGTCGGGCAGAAGGATGCCACCGGCGGTTTTTTCCTCCGACTCGGACACCTTGATGAAGACGCGATCTCCGAGGGGTTTGACCGTGGAGACGCTGAGAGAAACGGCAGCCATGAATTGACGCGATGGATGGACGCGAAGGCAGCGACGGAAGACGACCGGGGCCGGCGCGTCGCTGGGATGGGGCGAGTTAGCACTCGCGCCCTTCGACTGCCAACTTAGGTGGCGCCTGCGCTGCGTCGCCATCCCCGGGCTGTGCGGGTGACCGAACCGCAGGCGGGCGGGCACCCTGAAGTGGTAAGGTTGCGCCGCTTCAGACGGGTGGTTGGACCCCGCTGGGCACACCACGCTCTTTCCTTACCTATGGCTGCTGCCGCTCCCGCCGTCCCTGGTACCAAAGGCACCGTGCGCCAGGTGATCGGCCCCGTCCTCGACGTGGAATTCCCTGCGGGCAAGCTGCCCAAGATCTTCAACGCTCTTCGCATCGAAGGCAAAAATTCGGCCGGCCAGCAGGTGGCCCTCACCGCTGAAGTGCAGCAGCTGCTGGGCGACCACCGGGTCCGTGCCGTGGCCATGAGCAGCACCGACGGCCTGGTGCGCGGCATGGGCGCCCTCGACACCGGCGCCCCCATCTCCGTTCCCGTGGGTGAGGCCACCCTCGGCCGCATCTTCAACGTGCTCGGCGAGCCCGTTGACGAGCAAGGCCCGGTCTCCACGTCGATGACCGCCCCGATCCATCGCCAGGCGCCCAAGCTCACCGAACTTGAGACCAAGCCCCGCGTCTTCGAGACCGGCATCAAGGTGATCGACCTGCTGGCCCCCTACCGCCAGGGCGGCAAGGTGGGTCTGTTCGGTGGCGCCGGTGTCGGCAAGACCGTGCTGATCCAGGAGCTGATCAACAACATCGCCAAGGAACACGGCGGCGTCTCGGTGTTCGGTGGCGTGGGTGAACGCACCCGCGAGGGCAACGACCTCTACGAGGAGTTCAAAGAGTCGGGCGTGATCAACGCCGGCGACCTCTCCAAGTCGAAGGTGGCCCTCTGCTACGGCCAGATGAACGAGCCCCCCGGAGCCCGCATGCGCGTGGGCCTGTCGGCGCTCACCATGGCCGAGCACTTCCGTGATGTGAACAAGCAGGACGTGCTGCTGTTCATCGACAACATCTTCCGCTTCGTGCAGGCCGGCTCCGAAGTGAGCGCCCTGCTGGGCCGCATGCCGTCGGCCGTGGGCTACCAGCCCACCCTCGGCACCGACGTGGGTGAACTGCAGGAGCGCATCACCTCCACCCTGGAGGGTTCGATCACCTCGATCCAGGCCGTCTACGTCCCCGCCGACGACCTCACCGACCCGGCGCCCGCCACCACCTTCGCCCACCTCGACGCCACCACCGTGCTCAGCCGCGGTCTGGCCTCCAAGGGCATCTACCCGGCGGTGGATCCCCTCGATTCCACCAGCACCATGCTCCAGCCCGCCGTGGTGGGTGATGAGCACTACCGCACCGCCCGGGCCGTGCAGTCCACCCTGCAGCGCTATAAGGAACTCCAGGACATCATCGCGATCCTGGGTCTCGACGAACTTTCCGAGGACGACCGCCGCACGGTGGACCGGGCCCGCAAGATCGAGAAGTTCCTTTCCCAGCCGTTCTTCGTGGCGGAGATCTTCACCGGCCAGTCCGGCGAATACGTCAAGCTCGACGACACGATCAAGGGCTTCAACATGATCCTGGCCGGCGAACTCGACGACCTGCCCGAAGCCGCCTTCTACCTGGTCGGCAACATCGACCAGGTGAGGGCCAAGGCCGCCAAGATCCTCGCCGCAGCCAAGTCCTGATCCGGGAATCTTCTCCATGACCCTCACCCTGCGCGTCCTCGCCCCCGATCAGAGCGTCTTCGACGGCACCGCCGACGAAGTGATCCTGCCCGGCACCACCGGCCAGCTCGGCATCCTCACCGGCCACGTCTCCATGCTCACCGCCCTCGACAGCGGCGTGCTGCGGGTGCGGGAGGGTGCCAACTGGCAGTCGATCGCCCTGATGGGTGGTTTTGCTGAGGTGGTGGCCAATGAGGTCACCGTGCTCGTCAACGGTGCCGAACTCGGCAGCAGCATCGACGCCACCGCCGCCCAGAGCGATTTCGAGGCGGCCCAGCAGGCTGCTTCGGCCCTGGAAGGCTCCGACCCCAGCCCTGAGAAAGTGAAGGCCCAGCAGGCCCTGGCCCGCGCCCGCGCCCGTCTTCAGGCCAGCAAGGCCGCCTGAGTTTCCCTGCGGGCCGGGAGGCTGCGGCGGCCATGGGCAAGGGTCGGGAACTCGGTCTGCAACTGCGCCAGTGGATCGCCACCGGCTCCGTCAGCCTGGACAATCCCCAGGCCCTGGCCAACCGGCTGATCGACGCCCTCGGGGCTGAGCAGAGTTTGTGCGGACCCGTGCGGGATCTGGCCACCCAGCCTTTGCTGCTGCGGGTGCTGCAGCTGCAGGGTGGCCCCCAGCGCAGTGCCGTCACGGCCCTCAGCCAGCATCTGGCCGGGATCTACGCGCCGAGGGTGCTGGCCGAGCTGCTCGACCTGCTGGAAGCCTGCTCCGGCGTGGCTTCGGCGCGGCCCACGGGCGACGCCACGGCCGCTGGCGCTGACCCTGTCCTCTCCGGGCGTGCCCCCCTGACCTGGCGGCAGAGCCTGCGGCCCCTCGGTCCCGGTCTGGCCCTGGCCGCTGCCTCGGCACCGGTGCTGTTCTGGGCCGGCGGGGAGCTCGACCAATGGTTTTTCGACCCCTGGCGCTGGGGCAGCGGCCTGGTGCTCGTGGTGGCCCTGGCCCTGCTGCAGGCCCTGGCCCTCGGCCCGCTGCGGGTCCTGCGCCGCCGCTGGCCCCTGGCCCTGGAGGCCAGCGGTGACCCTCGCCGGGCCTGGTGCTGGAGCACGGCCCCCTGGATCCATGCGGCCAACCGCGAGGCCTTGCTCAACCTGGTGATGCTGGCGATCATGCTGGGGGGCTCAACGCTGCCCCTGTCCTCCCTGTTGCTGCGCTACGCGCTCACCGCCCTCGCCACCACGGCGCCGGCGGTGCTGGTGGCCCGCCGGGCCCGGGTGCTGCGGCAGTGGGACGGGGCCTCCGGGCCGATCGCCGCGCTGATCGCCCTGGCTTCGGCCCTCAGCCTGCTGCACTGGAAGGCCCACCCCTTCGTGGTGGGGCCGGTGGAGATCCCCGCCTGGGTGCTGCTGGTGATCTTCGGCGCCGTCCAGCTGGGCTGGCAGCTACCCCGCCGCGATCCCGAGGACAGCAGCAGCCCGACGGCCCGGCTCTGGAGCAGCCCCTGGTGGTGGGGCACGCTGCTCGGAACGGCCTGGGCCCTGGTCACCCGCGCCCAGGAGCTGGCCAGGGGCCTGGGCTGGCTGGGCTGAAGCCCTGGCTCCGGCCTGAGCCCGCTCAACATCAGCTCGCCAGGGCGCGCATGTATTGCCCCCAGAGCTGGGCCACCAGGGCGCCGGAGGCGGCCTGGGCGGGGCGGTTGTCGTCGTTGCCCATCCAGATGCCTGTGAGGATGCGGCTGGAGGGGGAGTAGCCCACGAACAGCACATCGACGCCGTTGTCGGTGGTGCCGGTCTTGCCGCGGGCATCGGCGACCACGGCGGCAGCGGCGCCGGTGCCCCCGCTCACCACCTGCCGCAGCAGGGCATCCATCTCAGCGGCCACCGCCGGTTCGATCAGCTGCCGCGTCTGCTCGCCCACCGGTGTGGTGACGCCGCTGGGGGGGCAGTCGGCCAGGGACCGCACCGAGCCGCAGATGCCCAGGTCGTAGATGCGTTTCACACCGTGCAGGGGCACCGAGCGACCGCCGTTGGCGACCACGGCATAGGCCCCCGCCAGCTCGTAGAGGTAGGTCTCCTTGCCCCCCAGCACCATCGAGAAGCTCTCCTCCATCGGCGTGCTGATGCCCAGCTGGCGGGCCTTGGCCACCACCTTGTTCAGGCCGGCCTGCTGGGCCAGCCGCAGGGCCACCACGTTCTCGGAGCTGGCGAAGCCCGCCGCCACACTGGTGCTGCCAGCCCCGCCCCGGCAGCCGGCCACGTAGGCCAGGGGGGCGCAGGAGACGGCATCGCCGGGCTTGACGCCGGCCTCCAGGGCCGCCAGGAACGCGAACAGCTTGAAGGTGGATCCAGGCTGGCGCAGGGCCTGCACCCGGTCAAAGCTCGAGCGGCTGTAGTCGCCGCCGCCGACGTAGGCCAGGATCGCCCCGGTGCCGTAGTCGATCGAGATCAGGGCGCCCTGGGTGAGCCCGGCCCGGGCCCCGGGCCCTTCCAGGAACGCCTTCAGCTGCTTCTGGGCGATGGCCTGCAGGCGGGGGTCGATGCTGCTGATCACCGCGTAGTTGCCCCGGGCCTCCGCACTGCTGAGGTCGAGGGCGAAGCGTCGACCCTCCAGCTCGCCGATCACGTAGTCGCTGAAGAAGGGATAGCTGGAGTAGGTGGACGCGCCGCAGGCGGAGGGATCGATGTTCAGCGGTCGGCGGCGGGCGTCGATCAACGCCTGATCGGACAGATAGCCCTCGGCGTGCATCCGCCCCAGCACCAGGTCGCGGCGCTCCCTTCCCCAGGTGGGGTTCTCCCGGTTGCAGGGGCTGTAGCTGTTGGGGCTCGGCAGCAGGCCCACCAGGAACGCCGACTCCGCCACGTCCAGGGCGCTGGCCGACTTGCGGAAGTAGAGTTGGGCTGCCTGCTCGAACCCTTCGGCCCCCAGGCCCAGGTAGGCCCGGTCGAGGTACATCTTCAGAATCCGGTTCTTGCTGAAGCCCGCCTCCAGCTGCCAGGCCACCCACAGCTCCCGCAGCTTGCGGGCCACCGACACATCGGTGCCCACGGCCGGGTAGACCATGCGGGCCACCTGCTGGGCCAGGCCGCTGCCGCCGCCGGTGCCCTGCACCAGGGAGCGCAGCGTGCCGAACAGGTCGATGCCACTGTTCCAGCCGAAGCGGGAGTCCTCCGAGGCGATCAGGGCCTGGCGCAGGTGCAGGGGGTAGTCGGCCAGGGTGGGCAGGGCCGTCGAAGAGCCCTCGGCCGCATCGATCTGGCGGCCATCGGTGGAGAACACCTTCACCGGCCCGCTCACCGACCGGATCGCGGAGCCTCCGGAGACGGTGGTAGCCAGCAGCAGGCCCCCCAGGGCCACGCCCGAGCCGATGAGGGCGCCGATGGCGCCCCAGTGCACCAGCTGCCCCAGGGGACTGCGGGGATGGCGGTACACCAGGGTCGGCGCCTCCCCCTTCAGGGGCGAGCCGAGCTGCAGCCGGTCCCCGTCCCGCAGGTGAATGGCGCGGATGCGGCGATCGCGGTGAAACAGACCGTTGGCGGAGCTGAAATCCTCGCCGACATAGTCCGGATCTCCCGGGCGCTCCTGCTCCACGATCGCGTGCACGCGGCTGACGCCGGTGGCGTCGGCCTGCAGCTCGCAGAGGGGATCCCGGCCGATGCGGTAACGACCGCCCTCCAGGGCCACCTGCCGGCGGCACTGGCCGCCGATCCAGAGTTCCAGCCAGGCGCCATGGCGGTTCAGTTCCCCCAGGGCCGTGGTCACGGCCCGGCGACGGCCGCCATCCGGAGCGGGGCGGCGAAGGGCCTGCCAGAGGCGGAGCCAACCCGTGGCGGGCGTGGGTGCGGAGCCGTGACCAGGCGACGCCTGCTCCGTCGTCCCCCCCATCCCCGGCCCTTCTGCCTTGCTCCCATACGCTACCCGCAGCGATCGGAGCGGCCGGCCAGGTGGAGCAACGCCGGGATCCATGGGCACCCTTCCGCATCTGGACCGCCCTGACCATCGGGGTGTATGCGCTGCGGGCCACCTTTGCCGCCACCTGGGTGGGGGCGATCCCCGGCTGGGTGCTGCTGTTGCTGCTGCTGGTGGCCCTGGCCCTGGCGACCTCGGCCCTGCTGTTCCCCGGGCGGGTGATCCCCTGGCGCGAAGGGGAACCGATGGGCTTGTGGGGCCGGTTCCTGGCCGACCGGCGCCTGGGCCGCCGGCGCAAGGCCGGTGAGGATCCGCGATGAGCCCCCACCCCCGGCTGCTGCTGCGTGACGATCCCGGCCGCAGCGTGCCGCTGGATCCCCGCACGCCCCTTTCGATCGGTCGCGATCCTGCCAGCGACCTCTGCCTGAGCCAGGCCCAGGGCGTCTCCCGCCACCACGCCCTGGTGCGGGTGTCGCGAACACGGGCCGGCCAGTGGCTGCTCTGCGACCTGGGCAGCGCCAACGGCACCTACCTCGAAGGCGCCCGGCTGCGGGACTGCCGGCCCCTCTCGGACGGCGACGAGATCCGGCTGGGCCTGCAGGGGCCGGTGCTGCAGTTCAGCGCCTCCACCAGTGGCCGCCCTGCGGCCCCGTTGGTGGCTCCGCCGGCCGCCGGCCAGCTGGATTTCGCCGGCCAATCCCTGCCCCTCGACCGGATCCGCTCGGCCTACGTGCGCAGCCGCCGGCGCCATCCCCAGGCCTTCAGCTGGTGGCTGCTGCTCTGCCTGGGCGGCCTGTTGCTGCTTCCCTTCCCCTGGCTGTTCTGGCCCCTGCAGCTGGGGGCGCTGGCGGGTTGGATCCTGCTGGGCTCCCGCTGGGAGCACCTGCTGGAGGTGACGCTGCAGGACGGCCTGGCCTACCGCCACCGCTTCGACAGCCTCGAGACGGCCCTGGCCCACCGCAACGGCATCCGCAGGGCCATGGGCCCGGCGGCGGGGCGGCGGCCATGAACTGGATCCTGCCGGAGGGCGCCAGCCTGGGCTTCGAGGGTCTGGCGGCCCCGCTCCAGATCATCCGTGGCCTCGGGGGCGGCACCCAGGGCCAGGTGTACGAGGTGGACCTGCAGGGGGAGCGGCTGGCTCTGAAGTGGTACCTGCCGGCCTGCATCGCCCGTGACGGGGGCCTGGAGCGGCGCCTGGAGGCGAGCATCCGGGCCACCGCCCCGAACGAGGATTTCCTCTGGCCGATCGCCCTGCTGCGGGCCAGCCCCGCCAGCCGCCCCCTGATCCGCCTCCGCCAGGAGAGCTTCGGCTACCTGATGCCCCTGCGCCCGCCTGCCTACGTGGGCGCCTGCGAGCATGCCGCCGGCCGGCTGGCGATCGGCCTGCGCCAGGTGCTGCGGGCCTGCTTCGGCCTCGCCGACGCCTTCCACGCCCTGCACCTGGCGGGGCTCTGTTACAAGGACGTCTCGCTGGGCAACCTCTTCCTGGAGCCCGGCAGCGGCGGCATCCTCATCTGCGACAACGACAACGTGGCGGTGGATGGCGCCGACCATGGCGCGGTGCTGGGCACCCCGGGCTTCATGGCCCCGGAGGTGCTGCTGGGCCAGGCCCGGCCCGGCGCCGACAGCGACCTCTTCTCCCTGGCGGTGCTGCTGTTCCGGCTGCTCACCCGCCACGATCCGCTCAAGGGCCAGATGGAGCTGGCGATCCGCTGCCTTGACGAGCCAGCCCGCCGCCGCCTCTGCGGTGAGGATCCGGTGTTCATCTTCGATCCGCTGGACGACCGCAACCGGCCCGACCCGATCGAGCATGCGGCCGCCCTGATCACCTGGCCCATCTACCCCCGCCCCCTCCAGGCCCTGTTCGAGCAGACCTTCTGCCGCGGCATGAAGCAGCCCTCCCGGCGGGCCCTCACCGGCCAGTGGAAGCAGGAGCTGGCCCGCACCCTCGACCGCCGTGCCCTCTGCCCCGCCTGCGGCCAGGAAAACTTCCAGGCCAGCGGCGCCCCGGCGCTGTGCTGGAGCTGCGGCGCCCCCCTGCCGGAGCCGATCACGCTGCTGCTGGCCCGTGGGGCCGTGCTGGCGGCGCCCGACAACGAGCTCCACCCCCACCACTTCGATGCCCTGGCCGGGGAGGATCTGCGCCGGCCGCTGGCCCGGGTGGTGGCCCATCCCCAGGACCACAGGCGGCTGGGGCTGCGCAACCTCTCATCGGCCGCCTGGAGCGCCGAGACCCACGACGGCCGCGTCCAGCCGGTGCAGCCTGGCGAGAGCTGTAGCCTCGCCGCACTCGCCCGGATCCAGTCCCCGTCGGGTCCGATCGCCGTGCAGCGCCCCACCCGGCCATCCCCCGCCGCCTGATCCATGCCGTTTCCCGACGTCAAGCTGGCCAACCGGCCGCTCCACTTCCTCTACCTCTGCGACTGCTCCGGCTCGATGGCGGCGTCGGGCAAGATGCAGGCCCTCAACCAGGCCATCCGCCAGTCGCTGCCAGGGATGGCGGCGGTGGCCCGGGACAACCCGGAGGCGCGGGTGCTGGTGCGGGCCGTCCGCTTCGCCGACCATGCCGCCTGGCACATCGAGACCCCCACGCCGGTGGACCAGCTGGAATGGCGCGATCTGCAGGCCGGCGGCATCACGGCCATGGGGGAGGCCCTGAAGCTGGTGGCGGCGGCCCTGCAGACCCCGCCGATGGAGGTGCGCGCCCTGCCGCCGGTGCTGGTGCTGATCTCCGATGGCCAGCCCACCGATGATTTCGCCGCCGGCCTCGAGGCCCTGCTGCGGGTGCCCTGGGCCCAGAAGGCAGTGCGCCTGGCCATCGCCCTCGGCCACGACGCCGATCTTGAGGTGCTGCAGCGGTTCATCGGCAGCGAGCCGGCCACGGCGGGCCGCTCGCCCCGCCGCCCCCTGCAGGCCAGCAACGCCACCTCCCTGGCCCAGTACATCCAGTGGGCCTCCACGGCGGTGGTGGGGGCCGCCTCGATGCCGGCGAGCCGGGTGAGCGAGACACCCCTGGAGCCCGCGGCAGGCAACATTCCCCTGCCCGATCTGCCCCCCACCGTGCTGGATCCCACCGACGACGTCGGTCCCCTGGTGTGGTGAACCGCTGGGCGGCGCCGATCGCTGCCAGCCGGGCCGGGGCCGCCCACCTCAGGGCTGGCCGCCCCTGCCAGGACGCCGTTCTCTACCGCGAGCTGCGCGACACCGATGGCCAGCCCGTGATGCTGATGGCGGTGGCCGATGGCCACGGCGGGCGCCGCTACCGGCGCAGCGAGGTGGGCAGCCGCCTGGCCTGCGAGACGGCCCTGGCCGTGGCGAGTGCGGCCCTGGCCTCGGCGCCCCCGGAGGACGGGGAGGGGGCCTGGAGCCGCTGGCTGGCCCACGACCTGCCCGAGGCGGTTCAGGGCCGCTGGCTGGAGGCCGTGCAGGCCCATTGGCAGAGCGATCCCGGCGAGGGCGGTTTCGAGCCCCTGCTCTATGGCAGCACCCTGGGCCTGGTGGTGATGACGGCCCGCTGGTGGGGCCATACGGGTCTCGGCGACTGGGACCTGGTGCGGGTGGAGGCGGACGGCCGTGCCCGTTTGCTGGAGGAGGAGAACGAACCCACGGTCCTCGGTGAGGCCACCTGCAGCCTCTGCCAGCCCCAGGCGGCGTCCCTGTTCGCCCGCCGGGCGGCCCTGTATCCCCTGGCGCTCGAGGAGGGCGACTTCGCCCTGGTGCTCTGCACCGACGGCATCCGCAAGTCCTGCGCCACCGACGGCGACTTCCTCACCCTGGCGGCCTGGCTGGCCCGCAGCGGCGGCGAGGGGGTCGGCCTCCTGCCGGAGGCGCTGGATCGGATCAGCCGCGAGGGCAGTGGCGACGACGTGACCGTGGCGATCGGGCGCGCTGGAGCGCTTGGGGAAGCGCAGGCGACGCAAACCACGGCCCTGGCGCCCTCCCCGCCGCCGGCCGCCCAGGCCTCTCCCCCCCGGCGCCAGCGCCCGGCGATCGGCCGGGCGCTGGCCATCGGCCTGGCCCTTGCCGCCGCCGGCGCGGGCTTGCTGGCCCTGGTCTGGCCCCGAACCCAGCCCCAGCCGCAGGCGGCGCCCACCTCCCCCGGGCTGCGGGCCGCCCTGGCCGAGGTGGAGCGCCTCTGCGGTCAGCCGGTCACCATTCCCCTGGAGTTGCGCCGCCGCCGCGATCTGTTCGTCGCCCTGCGCCAGGGCCGGCAGGATCCAGGCCAACTGAAAGCCGCAGCCGCCACCGATCCCCTGGCCGCCCTGATCGCGGCGGATCTTCCCGCAGACCAACGGTCCAACGCCCCAGCCCCTGCGTCCAAACCTGCTGCGGCTCAAGCCCGCCGCCCCCTTCAGGCCCTCGGCGCCTGCCCGGCCCTGCGCGAGGCCCTCAGCCGCCAATGGGCCCTCACCCCGGCCGCCACCACCCCCTGACACCCATGGCCCTGCGTCTGCTGCTCGATTGCGCCGATCCCCTGGAGTGGGAGCGCTGGCTGCCCAGTGGCCTGTTCCAGGGCGTCACCACCAACCCGACCCTGCTGCGGCGGGCCGGTCAGCCCTGCAACCTCGACCACCTGGGCCAGCTGGCTCAGCGGGCTGCGGCCCTGGGCTGCCGGGAGCTGCATCTGCAGACCTGGGGCGCCGATGGGGAGCAGCAGCTGGCCACCGGCCGCGCCCTGGCGGCCCTTGATCCCCAGCGGGTGTTCGTCAAGGTGCCGATCACCCGGGGAGGGGCCGAGGTGGCGCGCCAGCTGATCGCCGAAGGGGTGCCCGTCACGTTCACCGCCTGCTACGAGGTGGCCCAGGTGCTGGTGGCGGCCGCCCTCGGCGCCGATGGCATCGCCGCCTACCTGGGGCGCATCGGCGATCTCGGCCGCGACGGCCACGAAGAACTGATCGCCATGCAGCGGGCCCTCGAAGGGGTCGGCTCCAGCACCCGCCTGCTGGTGGCCAGTCTGAGGCAGCCGGGGGATCTGGCCCGGCTGGCGGCCGCCGGCCTGGCCCACCACACGATCAGTCCAGCCATTGCCGAGGCGCTGTTCGCCAGCCCGGACACCGCCGCGGCCGCCGGGCAGTTCGAACGGGACGCAGCGGGGCCCTGAGGCCGGGGGGCGTGGGGATCAGGCGGTCCCGCAGAAGGTGACGTCGGGGAACTTGAGCTTGGCCTCATCGAGGGATTTGCCGCGCCCTTCCTCCTGCCAGTAGTTGATCACCTCGGTGGCCTTGTTGAGGATCTCGACCCGCTCGTTGTCGGTGATCCAGCTCTTGGCCTCGAGCTCTCCCTTGAGGGTTTCCCAGGCGTCTTCCCGGGGCCAGAAGAAGTAGGCGGTGAGCGGGCTGGGGCCGCCGCCGACGATCTGATCCACCGCCAGGGCGACGTTGTCGGGCAGCCAGAGGATCTTCACCAGGAAGCGGCCCTCATCGGCCTTGGGGGTGTAGCCGGAAGGCACCCCGTCCTCGTCGATGGTGGCGGTGGCCAGGGCGGCACTGCCGCCGCGCAGCACCGGACGACCCTCGGTGGTGTCGGCGGCGATGGCCGCGGGGACGGCGCTGACTGCAGCGACCTCGGCACTCTCAGGGGCTGTCACGGTTTCGGCGCTCAAGGAGAACTAGCAAACGATTAATTTACCAGCCGATTCGCAGCAACCCCCCTGGCCGCCCCCGCCGCCCCCCGCGCCGTCCTGCTCTTCGATATCGACGGCGTGATCAGGGATGTGGGCGGCAGCTACCGGCGCGCCATCGTCGAAACCGTGCGGCAGTTCAGCGGTTGGGCTCCGGAGCCCGCCGCCATCGATGCCCTCAAGGGCGAAGGCCGTTGGAACAACGACTGGCAGGCCTCGATGGAGCTGTTGCGCCGCCGCGGCATGGCCCCCCTGCCCGCCTGGGAGGAGCTGGTGGCGGTGTTCAGCGGCCACTACTTCGGTGGCGATCCTGACGGGGATCCCGGCCTCTGGCGCGGCTTCATCGGCAGCGAGCCCCTGCTGGTGGATGGGCCGTTCTTTGCCGCCCTCAGCGACCGGGGCATCGCCTGGGGCTTCGTCAGCGGCGCCGAGCCCCCCTCGGCCCGCTTCGTGCTGGAGCAGCGGCTGGGCCTGGTGGCGCCGCCCCTGATCGCCATGGGCCAGGCCCCCGACAAGCCCGACCCCACCGGCCTGCTGGCCCTGGCGGCCACCCTGGCGGGGGTGCCCCTGGGCGCCGGTGCCCCGCCCGTGGCCTACCTCGGTGACACGGTGGCCGATGTGGAGACGGTGCGCCGGGCCCGCGAACGGCTGCCCGGCCAGCGGTTTGAGGCCCTGGCGGTGGCCCCCCCCCACCTGCACGGGCCCGGACGGCAGGCCGACCGCCTGCGGTATGAAGCGCAGCTGCACCAGGCAGGTGCCGACCGGGTGCTGGGCTCCACCCGCCAGGTGCTGGAGTTGTTCAGCGCTCCATCGCCACCGGCGCCTTGAGGGCGGCGGCCGTGAGCACCTCATGGCCGTGGTCGACCACCGCCACGTCGTCCTCGATGCGGATGCCGATGCCCTTCCAGCGCTCCGCGATGGCGGGCTGGCCCTCGGGCACCGCCAGCCGGTCACTCACGTAGAGGCCGGGCTCCACCGTGAGCACCATGCCCGGCTCCAGGGCCACATGGTGTTCGCCCAGCCGGTAGGCCCCCACGTCGTGGACATCGAGGCCGAGCCAGTGGCCGGTGCGGTGCATGTACAGGTGGCGGTAGGCCCCCTGCTCGATGAGCCCATCCACCGCGCCGTTCAGCAGGCCCAGCTCCACCAGCCCCTCCACCAGCACCCGCACGGCGGTGTCGTGCACCCCCTCCGCGGTCTGGCCGGGGGCCACCACCGCCACCGCTGCCTCCTGGGCGGCCAGCACCAGCTCGTAGAGGGCCCGTTGCTCGCCGCTGAAGCGCCCGTTGACGGGGAAGGTGCGGGTGATGTCGCCGTTGTAGTAGTCGTCGAGGCTGCAGCCGGCATCGATCAGCAGCAGGTCGCCGTCCCGCAGCACATCGGCATTGGCGGTGTAGTGGAGGACGCAGGCGTTGTCGCCACCGGCCACGATCGATCCATAGGCAGGCCCGCGCGCTCCCTGCTCAAGAAAGTGCTGCTCGATCACGGCCTGCACCTGCCGTTCGCTGAGGCCGGGCCGCACCACCCGCCGGGCCAGTTCGTGGGCCTCGGCGGAGATGCGGGCGGCCTCCCGCAACCGGGCCAGCTCCTCGGGTTCCTTGCGCAGCCGCAACTCGTGCAGCAGCGGGCAGGGGGCCACCAGACCCAGGGCGGCCTTGCCGCTGCGCGGGGCCCGATCCAGCTGGCGCGCCCAGGCGGTGAGCACCAGGGGCTCCACCTGGGGATGGCGGCCCACCCGGAAGGCGATCCCTTCGGCGCCGTCGAGGTACTCCGGCAGCCGTTCGGCCAGTTCGCTGCGGGGGTGGGCCAGGTCGGCGCCGAAGCTGGTGACGGCCCCCTCGCAACCCCAGCGGAAGCCATTCCACACCTCGGCACCGGGATCCTTCGCCTCGACGAACAGCACGAAGGGGTTGTCGGGTCGGTGGGGCAGGAACAGCGCCACGGCACCGGGCTCATCGAAGCCGGTGAGGTACCAGAAGTCGCTGTTCTGGCGAAAACCGTGCTCCACATCGGCGTGGTGGGTCACCAACGCCGCCCCCGGGATCACCGCGGCCACGCCACCCAGCTGCTGCAGAAACCGCTGGCGACGGCGGGCCAGCAGGGCGGCGTCGATCGGGGAGGTCGGCGGCATCGCGGTGAAGGGATGTACAGCGAGAAGATGGCACAGCCGATTAAATACACGTGATCCCCCCGAACCTGCACGTGCCGATCCTGTCTGTTTCGATCAGCCGCGGATGAACGATCTCCTGCTCCTGGTGCTGGCGGTGGTCGGGATGCTGATGGGGTCCTTTCTGTGTTCGGGGGTGGAGGCGGCCCTGCTCACCGTCAATCCGGTGAAGGTGCATGAACTGGCGAGCCGCCCCAGGCCGGTGCCGGGGGCCCGGCGGCTGGAGGCCCTGCGTCAGCGCCTCGGCCGCACCCTGGCAGTGCTGGTGATCGCCAACAACATCTTCAACATCTTCGGCAGCCTGATGGTGGGCGGCTTCGCCAGCGTCGTCTTTGCCCGCTACGGCGTCAGCGGCCCGGTCTTGCCCCTGTTCTCGGTGGCCCTCACCGTGCTGGTGATCCTGCTGGGGGAGATCCTGCCCAAGGCGATCGGCAGCAAGCTGGCCCTGCCTGTGGCCCTCGCCACGGCCCCAGCCCTTGGCGTGTTCACAGGGCTGATGCTGCCGCTGGTTCTGCTGCTGGAGCGGATCCTGCCGGCGATCACGGCTGAGAACGAGATCAGCACCGACGAGGAGGAAATCCGGCTGCTGGCGCGGCTGGGTTCCCAGAAGGGCCAGATCGAGGCCGATGAAGCCGCCATGATCGCCAAGGTGTTCCAGCTCAACGACCTCACCGCCCGGGACCTGATGCTGCCCCGGGTGTCGGCCCCCACCCTGGCGGGCCGCCAGAGCCTCGATGCGCAGCGCTCCACCCTGTTGCGGCATGCCACTGCCTGGTGGGTGGTGCTGGGGGAGGAGGTGGATGAGGTGCTGGGGGTGGCCAGCCGCGAGCAGCTGCTCACCGCCCTGGTGGAGGGCAGGGGGGGCAGCCAGGCCGCCGATCTCTGCGAGCCGGTGGAGTTCGTGCCGGAGATGATCCGGGCCGACCGGCTGCTCACCAGCTTCCGCCGCAACGGCTCCAGGGTGAGGGTGGTGGTGGATGAGTTCGGCGGTTTCGTGGGGGTGATCGGGCCCGAGGCCGTGCTGGCCGTGCTGGCGGGCTGGTGGCGCCGGCCCTCCGCCACCGTGGAGGCCACGCCGTGACGACGGCGGCACCGGCACCGGCGTTCGACGCCCCCCCCGCCGCCGAGCGCTGCCGCCAGCTGCTGGCCCGCTGGCGATCGGGGCTGGTGCTCAGCGGCCGGGAGCAGGCGGCCCTGGCGCCGGAACTGGCCAGCCTCGACCGCCAGCTGGACCGTCTGCGGCGCCGGCGGCCACGGGTGGCGGTGTTCGGCCGGGTGGGGGTGGGCAAGTCGAGCCTGCTGAATGCCCTGCTCGGGGAGGAGCACTTCGCCACCGACGTGGCCCACGGTTGTACCCGCCGCCAGCAGCAGCAGACCTGGGGCCAGCCCCTGGCCGGCCTGGAGGGGGTCGACCTGGTGGACACCCCCGGCATCGATGAGATCGCCGCCGCCGCCCGCTCCCGCCTGGCGGCCCGGGTGGCGGTGGGCGCCGACCTGGTGCTGCTGGTGATCGACAGCGACCTCACCGTGATGGACGCCGAGGCCCTCGACGACCTGCTGGCCTCCGGCAAGCCCCTGCTGCTGGTGCTCAATCGCAGCGACTGCTGGCCGGAGGCCGAGCGCGACGCCCTGCTGGCCAGCATCGGCCGGCGCCTGCCGGCGGGGGCCCGCAACCTTCGCCCCCTGGCCGTGGCGGCCGCCCCCCGCGAGGCCCGTCTGCGGGCCGACGGCCGGGTGCGCAGCGAGCCGGTCCCTCCCCGGGTGGAGCCCCTGCGCCGTGAACTCACCGGCCTGCTCGAGCGCCATGGTGAGCTGCTGCTGGCCCTCAATGCCCTGCGGGCCGCCGACCGCTTCAGCCAGGCCCTGCACCGCTGCCGGCTGCGCCACGGTCGCCGCCAGGCCCAGGGCCTGATCGGCCGCTTCGCGGCCCTCAAGGCCACGGGGGTGGCGGCCAACCCCCTGCTGCTGCTCGATCTGGCCGGCGGCCTGGCCTGCGACAGCGCCCTGGTGGTCCAGCTCTGCCAGCTCTACGGCCTGCCCATGACCCGCGGCGGCGCCCGCGCCCTGCTTACCCGTCTCAGTGGCCACAACGCCCTGCTGGGAGGCGCCCAGCTGGGCCTGCAGCTCCTGTTGAGTGGCCTGCGCCAGCTGCTGCTGCTGGCGGCGCCCCTGAGCGGCGGACTGAGCCTGGCGCCGGCGGCCCCGGTGGCCCTGGCCCAGGCGGCGCTGGCGGTCCACACCACCCGGCGCACGGGCCGGCTGGCGGCCGCCGAGCTGCTGCGCGCCGCCACCGCCGCCGGCCAGCCGGGGGCCCTGCTGCAGAGGCTGGTGCGGCAGGATCCGGAAACCCGCCGCTGGCTGAGCGAATGGCAGCAGCAGGGGGCGGAGGGGACCGCCGGCGGCGGTCTCCACCCGTGACCCGTCTCGCCCTGTTCGGCACCAGCGCCGATCCCCCCACCCGCGGCCACCGGGCCCTGCTGGAGGGGTTGCTGGGCCTGTTCCCTGCGGTGGTCACCTGGGCCAGCGACAACCCCCTCAAGCAGCACGGCGCCCCCCTGGAGGTGCGCACCGCCCTGCTGGCCGCCCTGGTGGCCGCCATCGACGACCCGCGGCTCAGCCTGGAGCAGGACCTCAGCAGCCCCTGGGCGGTGGAGACCCTGGAGCGGGCCCGGGCCCGCTGGCCTGACCGGGAACTGGTCTTCGTGGTGGGCAGCGACCTGGCCGGCCAGATTCCCCGCTGGAAGCGGGCCGACGCGCTGCTGCGGAGCTGCCGGCTCGGCATCGCTCAGCGCCAGGGCTGGCCGCTGGAGGCGGACGATCTGGAGCGGTTGCGCACAATGGGGGCGACGCTCGACCTGCTGCCCCTGGCGATTCCGCCCAGCGCCAGCTCCCGGATCCGGGAGCGGCCCGATCCGGCCCAGGTACCGTCCGAACTCTGGCCCGTGCTGCTGCAGCACAATCTTTACGGCCTCTCCGAGCCCTGATGCGCCTCGCCCTGGCCCAGCTCAATCCCCTGGTGGGCGACCTGGAGGGCAACGGCCGCAGGATCCTGGCGGCCGCCGAGCGGGCCCGCGCCGGCGAGGCCGACCTGGTGCTCACCCCCGAGCTCTCGCTGTGGGGCTACCCGCCCCGGGACCTGCTGCTGCGCCCAGCCCTGATCCAGCGCCAGGAGCGGGTACTTGCGTCCTTGGCGGCAGCCTGCCCAGGCGATCTGGCGGTGCTGGTGGGGGTGGCCGAGCCGGCGGCTGGCCGGCGCCAGCCCGGCCTGTACAACGCCCTGGCCCTGGTGGAGCAGGGAGGCTGGCGTCTTGTCTGCCGCAAGCGCCTCCTGCCCAGCTACGACGTCTTCGATGAGCGTCGCTACTTCCTGCCCGGCGACGCCCCGTCCGTGCTGGAGCTGGAGGCCGGCGGCCGTTCCTGGCGGCTGGGCCTGACCATCTGCGAGGACCTGTGGGTGGAGGAGAACCTCCACAGCCGCTGGCCGGATGCGGTGGACCCGATCGTCGAACTGGTGCCGAGCCGGATCGACCTGTTGCTCAACCTCTCGGCCTCCCCCTTCGGCCGCGGCAAGGGGGAGGTGCGCCAGGCCCTGGCGGCCCGGGCGGCGGCCCGGCTCGGGGCGCCGGTGGTCTACCTCAACCAGGTGGGCGGCAACGATGAGCTGGTCTTCGACGGCGCCAGCTTCGTGGTGGATCGATCGGGGCGGCCCTTGCTGCGGCTGGCCTGTGCCGCCGAGGACCTGGGCTTCTGGGACGCCGCCCCCGCCAGGGAGGACGTCGCCCCGGCCACCGCCGCCACGACACCCGCCGCGGCGCCGCCGGACCCCTGGGAGCAACTGCTGCGGGTGTTGGTGCTGGGGGTGCGCGACTACGCCGCCAAATGCGGCTTCCAGCGGGCCCTGCTGGGGCTGAGCGGCGGCATCGATTCGGCCCTGGTGGCGGTGATCGCCGCCGCGGCCCTCGGTCCCGACCGGGTGGAGGGGCTGCGGATGCCTTCCCCGTTCAGCTCGGCCGGCTCCCTCGACGATGCCGACGGCCTGGCCCGGCGGCTCGGCCTGCGCACCGCCACCCTGCCGATCGCGCCCCTGATGGAGGCCTTCGCCGCCGCCCTCACCCCCGAGCTGGGGGGGGCACCGCGGGGGGTCACCGAGGAGAACCTGCAATCGCGGATCCGGGGCACGCTGCTGATGGCGGTGGCCAACCAGAAGGGGGGCCTGCTGCTCTCCACCGGCAACAAGTCGGAGCTGGCGGTGGGCTACTGCACCCTCTACGGGGACATGAACGGTGGCCTGGCGGTGATCGGCGACCTCTACAAGACCACCATCTCCGGCCTCTGTGACTGGCTGGATGGGGCGGCCTCCGGCCCCTGCCGCGCCGCCCTTGGCCTGCCGCCTGACGGGGAGTTGATCGGCGCGGCGATCCGCACCAAGCCCCCCAGCGCCGAGCTTCGCCCCGACCAGCGCGACAGCGATTCCCTGCCCGACTACGGGGTGCTTGACCCCCTGCTGAAGGCCTGCATCGAGGAGATGCGCACGCCGGAGGAGCTGGTGGCCCAGGGGGCCGACCGGGAGCTGGTGGACCGGGTGGCCGGCTTGCTGCGGCGGGCCGAGTTCAAGCGGCGCCAGGCGGCACCGGTGCTCAAGGTGAGCGACCGGGCCTTCGGCAGTGGCTGGCGGATGCCCATCGCCTCGGCCTAGGGTTTGGCCACGATCGCCTTCGGGCGGCAATTCTTCCTGCGCCATGCCAGCTTCCGGCCCGGCACCCCTGGCCTCCCCGATGGCGAGCATCGGTGTGCCCACGGAAATCAAGCGTGACGAGCAGCGGGTGGCCCTCACCCCCGACGGCGTCCATGAGCTCGTGTCCCAGGGCATGGAGGTGCGGGTCCAGGAGGGGGCCGGGCTGGGGGCCGGCATCAGCGACGACGACTACCGCGCCTCGGGCGCGCGCATCGTCAGCTGTGAGGAGGCCTGGGCCGCCCATCTGGTGGTGAAGGTGAAGGAGCCCCAGCCCCAGGAATTCGCCTTCCTGCGCAGCGATCTGGTGCTGTTCACCTACCTGCACCTGGCGGCCTACCCCGAGGTGGGCCGGGCCCTGCTGGAGGCCGGCACTACGGCGGTGGCCTATGAGACGGTGCAGCTCGAGGACGGCAGCCTGCCGCTGCTGGCCCCGATGAGCGAGGTGGCCGGCCGGCTGGCGGCCCAGGTGGGGGCCCACCTGCTCGAGAAACCCCACGGGGGGCGTGGCGTGTTGATCGGGGGCTGCACCGGCGTGCGGCCGGCCCGGGTGGTGGTGCTGGGGGCCGGCACGGTGGGCTGGAACGCGGCCCGCATCGCCGCGGCGATGGATGCGGAGGTGTTCCTGCTGGATCGCTCGCCGCACCGCCTGCGGGGGCTGGAAGCCGCCCGGCGCGGCCGGATGACGGGCCTGGTGAGCAGCCGCAGCCTGATCGAGCGGCTGGTGCCGGGGGCCGACCTGCTGATCGGCGCCGTTCTCCTGCCGGGCGGCCGGGCCCCCACCCTGGTGGGGGAGGAACTGGTGCAACGCATGCGGCCAGGCTCAGTGATCGTGGATGTGGCCATCGACCAGGGGGGCTGCATCGCCACCAGCCGCGAGACCACCCACACCGATCCGGTGGTCACCATCCATGGGGTGCAGCACTACGCCGTGGGCAACATGCCCGGCGCCGTGCCCTTCACTTCCACCGAAGCCCTGGTGAGTGTCACGCTCCCCTACATCCTGGTGATGGCGGGACGGGGCCTGCTGGAGGCTGTCACCGACCGGCCCGAACTGCTCTCCGGCCTGAACACCGTCGATGGGGCGGTCTGCCATCCCGGGGTGGCCAAGGCTCTTGGGGTGGCACCCCGCCATCCGATGGCCTGCCTGCGCTGAGCCGGCGGCAGGGCCTTCAGGCGGTGTTCAAGGGGGTGGCGCGGAAGATCACCGAGGCGGGCTGTCCACTGGCCGGCTCCATGGGCTCGAGCAGCTCCTGGACGATCAGACCATGGCGTTGGAACAGACCCAGCCACGAGGCCAGGGTGCGGAAGGTCCAGGGGGCCGGATCGCGGAAGGCTGGCGAGAAGCCGGCCCAGGAGCCCTGTCGCCAACCCTCCCGGTAGGGCTGATCGGCGCAGGCCAGAACGGGATGGAGGGTCTGCACCAGCACGCTGCCCCCGGGGGCAGCGTGCCGTGGCAGCACTGCGAACAGCTCCTCGAGGGAGCGATCCCCGAGCAGGGAGACATTGGCCACCACCCCATCGAAGTGCTGCATCAGGCCGCCGGCGGCGATCTCCTGTTAGGAGAGGGTCTGGAAGCGGGCTCCGGGCGGGGCAGCGTCGGCGGCGATGGCGGTGAGCTCGGCCACCGCGTCGATGCCGAGCACCTCGATGCCGTTCAGGGCGCAGTGATGGGCCAGCCAACCTTCGCCGCAGCCCAGATCCAGCAGGGTGCGGGGGGGCCAGCGGGCGATCGCTTCAAGGATCGCTTTGTTGGTGACCCTTTCACGGCTGAAGATCTCGCCGCGGCGCACGGCGAGGGTCCAGGTCGCCGTGTTGCCGATCCAGGAGGTCAGGATCTGCTCCTCCGGTCCCGACAGGGATGGATCCTGAACGGACTCCTCGTCGTCGGCGGCGTCAAGGGGAAGGAGCCTGGAGATGGCCTGGCCGTGGGGATCAGCCCTCTGTCTCAGAGCCCTGGCTCCGCCAGCAGCCCGGTGAGGTCCTCGCTGCCGAACACCTGGCGGTAGGCGGCCGTGCTGGTGCAGAGGATCACGGGCACCGCCACCAGCAGCCCCACGAAGCAGGCCAGCAGGCCCAGCAGGGCGATCGCGAATTCCACCAGGGCCAGCAACAGCACCGAGCCCCACTGGGGATCGAGCAGGGTGCGCCCCCGGTTGATCGATTCGATCGGTCCGAGTCCCTCCAGCAGGGCGATCTGGGCCATGAACTTCTGGTTCACCGCCAGGTAGATCAGCACGGCGAACGCCACCAGAAAGGGCAGCACGGCCAGGACCTGGTTGAGCTGGGCAGCGGCCACCCCCACCAGGGCCGCCACCACCAGGACCGCGCCGAACAGGATCCCCAGCACCAGTCCGTTGCGGAACAGCCGCCAGCTGGCCTGGCCATCCCAGCGGAGGAAGGTGGCAAGGCTTGGCTTCCCCCCCGCCAGGGCGCTCCAGGCGCCCCGGACCAGTCCGGTGGTGCTCCACAGGCTCACCAGCACGCTGAGGATCGAGCCCAGCACGATCCGGCCCAGCTGAAGTGTGGTGATGGCGTCGGCGGCTTCGGGGTCGACCTGGCCCTGGATCAGGGAGCAGAGGCTGCTCAGCACCCCCGCCAGCAGGGTGAAACCGATGAACACCCAGGGGGCCCGGCCGAAGGCCTGCCACCCCTCCTTCACCGCTTCGATCACCTTCAGGGAGGATCCACCGGAGGGATCCTGCATCAGAGACACGGCCATCGCTCGGGAAGACGGTTTGCCGGGAGACTAGGCAGAAGGTGCCGGCGGGCACCCCATCGGGTAGGAAGAGTTGCAAGGGGCGGTCGCCTTTCGATCAGACCGTGTGAAGAAACGTCAGCCCGGCCTGGGTGCGGAAGCCGGCCCGCCAGTCGGTGGCCCCCAGCTTCGCCATTTGCAGGCCGCCGGAGGTGACGCACCCCACCCATCGACTGGGCGATCAGGGCGCAGGGGCGATCCAGCGGCTCCAGCACCAGGGCCAGCAGGTCGTTGAAGCCCGAGACTCCTGACTCGGGCGGGGTGTCGCCGAAACCCGGCCAGCCCAGATGCAGCCGCTCGGCGCGGCAGGCCAGCCGCTGCTCCAGGGGGCGCCAGAAGGACGTATCGCCCGAGGCGCCAGGGAGGAACAGCCGCCGCTCGGGCCGGCCGCTCACGGCCAATCCGCCCCCACGCCCACCAGGGCCGCACTCGCCTCCCAGAGCTGCCGGGCCAGCTCAGGGTCCTGCCCTTCGGTGCTGGTGGCGCTGGCCTCGAACAGGTGCCGGCCCGGGGCCGTGACACGGTTGCGGTGGTAGGTGAAGCCGCTGGCGGCGTAGGCGTCATCGACGGCCAGGGCGGCCAGCAGGGCCCCGGCGTTCTCGACGCTTTCGGTGAGGCGCAGCAGCGAGCGGGCCGCCAGGGCGAACAGCCGCTGCCCCAGCTCATTCGACTGGCGGCTGTAGCGCCAGAAGCCGCCTGTGCTGGTGGGCGGGATCACCAGCCCCGGGCTCCAGGCGATCACCGGATAGGGCGTGCCCCCTGCCTCCAGCCGCCGGGCGAACTCGCGGGCGAACAGCACGTTGCAGAGCTTGCTGTCCTTGTAGGCCTTGTCGGCATTGAACTTGTCCGTGCCGTTCACCATCGTGGTGCCCTGGCCAGGCACCAGGCCAGCCAGTTCTCCGAGCCCCGCCGGGGCGCCCACCTTTCCCCCCGCGGTGGTGGGGTCGTGGACCTCGCTGGCGGTGACCACCAGCCGTGGCGATGGTCCGGCCGTCAGCAGGGGCCCCAGCTGGTGGGTCAGCAGGACATGGCCCAGATGGTTCACCCCGAAGCTGAGCTCATGGCCCTGGGCGGTGCGCCGCGGCTCGCTGGCACCGGCGTACTGCAGGCCGGCATTGAGCACCAGCGTGTCGATGGGGGTCCCCCGGGCGAGCAGGGCGGTGGTACAGGCCCGCACGCTCTCCAGATCCGCCAGGTCGCAGACCGCGGTGGCGGGGGGTGTGCTGGCGCCGGCCCGCTCCAGCACCCGGCCTCCGGCCGCCTCGGCGGTGGCCCGGTCCCGGCAGAGCAGGGTGAGGCGGTGGCCGGCCCGGCAGAGGACCACGGCCGCTTCGAAGCCGATGCCGGAATTGCCGCCGGTCAGCAGGATGTGGCGCGTTGCGGCCAAGGGGCGGACTCCTGCGGGCGGCGAATCGGGTGCCGAGCCGGCCCAGGCTACGGACGCCGGATCCCGGGCCGCCGGCTCCGGCCCTGCCAGAGGCCCCCCTGCGCCCTGCCTGCCTCGACGCTCGATCCTGGCGCTGGCGACGGCCGCGGGTCTGGCGGCGGCCATCGGCGGCGGCGTGGCGTTCCGGGAGCACACCCGCAACGGGCTCACGGTCACCAACAGGAGCGGGCTCACGATCACGTCCCTGGAGGTGTCCTTGCCCTGGCAGACGCTGCGTTTCGAGCCGATCGCGGATGGGGCGTCGCTCAGCCGCTCCTTCCGCATCGTGTCCGATGCCCATGTCGCGATCGAGGGCGAGCTGGCCGAAGGCACCCGCCTGCGGGCGGCCGAGGGCTACGTCACCAACGGCCAGTACGGGGAAGAGGTGCGGATCGAGGTGGGTCCGGGAGGTGGGATCCAGCTCCGCCAGCAGCGACGCGGCCGGTGACGGCAGGGTCGTGACCGGCAGTCCGGCCGACGGGCGTGGAACCGATCAGAACAGCTTGAAAAGGTTGAAGCCCCCACCCTTCTGGGCCGGCGCCTCCTTGCTTTCGCCGGAGCCCGGATCGAGGCCCTCCATGCCTTCCCCCAGCAGACGGGTGGCGGTGGAGCGCCGCTCCAGGCTGAGCCGCCAGGCGGGGCTGCCCTGGGGGCTGCTCAGCAGCAGCGTGTCGCCGTAGGCGGTGAAGGTCACCACCGCTGCCCCCATCGCCGCCATGGCCTGGGCGCTCACCGCGCAGGTGGTGCGCTCCGGAGCCAGCAGCACCCCGCGCTGCACCAGTCGGGCCGCCTCGGGGGCCCGCAGCTCATCCGGCACGGCGCTGTCGACCATGGGCAGCTCGCTGGAGCTCCACATCACGATGTCGCCCTCCTGGCGACCCATGCCGGTGGCGGTTGCCTGGTAGCCGAGGGCGGTGGGGATGGTCGGCCAGCTCAGTCGCTGGGCGCCGCCAGCCTGGGTGCTTGTCAGCTTCACCGGCGCCAGGAAATCGTGGCCGCTGCCCACCTGGAAGCGGATCTCCGGGGCGTAGTTGCTGGCCACCACATGATTCCCCACCAGGGAGGCCTGCGGCGGCACCACCGGCGCCTCCTCGCCCGACGGCCAGAGGCCCGAGGTGCCCGCGGGGCCGGTGGCCGCCGCCAGCTGCTTCAGGCCCGACAGCACCTGGGGCCGCTGCTCCGTGGTCAGCCCCTTCAGGGTGATGATCTCGGGCTGGCCGGCGCCGGCGCTCTCGGCACAGCCGCGGAAGATCAGCAGCCGGCCCTTCGCCTCGGGGATGTCCTCCTCCTTCCACTTCTGGCCGGTCTGCCCAGGGCTGTCGGCGCCGCTCTTCAGCGGCAGGGCCGTCCCCATCGCCAGGGCGGCAGGGATGCGGTGCTCGGCCGAGGGGTTGGCGGTGGTCTGCGGGGACTGCAGCCGCAGCTCCAGCTGGCGGCTGGTGGCGCCCATCGCCGGCCGTCCCCCCAGCATCATCTGCAGCATGCCGGCGCCGCCCATCGCCCCCATCCCCGCCGTGGTGGTGGCCTCGATCGTGTAGGTGGCGACCGGCGCCGCCGGCCTGGCCCCCGGTTCGGCCGCCGCCGCGAGGGCCGGCAGGGCCTGGCCGGTGCCGAGCAGAAGAACAAGGGGTGCGGCCGCCTGCCAGGACACCCGCGGACCAGCGCCCATGACGTCCATGCCGTTGGAGGGATGCCCAATCTATGGGCCGCTGCCCAGCACAGCTAGACAACGGTTCGCCCGCCGTCCCTGCGATGGACTCCGCCGCCCCGTCCCCTCTTCAGCGCATCGACCAGGACCTCTTCGATGCGGTGACCGCCGCCGCCGCCGACTCCCCTCGCCGGCGCCGCAACCACAACTTCCACGCCCCCGCCGATCGGGTGCAGCGCTTCCTGAATGTGCTGCAGCCGGGCACCTACGTGCGGCCCCACCGTCACCGACGCGCGCAGCCCGGCGAGGGTTTCGAATTCTTCCTCGTGCTGCAGGGGGAGGTGGGGCTGCTGCTGCTCGATGGCGCCGGACGGGTGCTGGGCCGGGAGCGGATCAGTGCCGGCGGGCCCCTTTTCGGGATTGAGCTGGCCGAAGGAGTGATCCACACCCTGGTGGCCCTGAGCGCCGATGCGGTGCTGATGGAGATCAAGCAGGGGCCCTACGAGCCCGCCGCCGACAAGGACTTCCTGACCGGGTTCCCCCTCGAAGGCACCGAGGCCGCGGCGGTCCAGGAGCAGGCCTGGCGGGCCCTGTTCGACGATCGCAGGGCGGCTGGCGGACCCTGAACGGCCCCGGCTGCGACCGTCAGGTCAGTTCGGCGCGGCGGCAGAAGCTGCAGTGGCCCCAGCGGGCCATCTCCCCAGCCGGGGCCGGCCGGCCGCAGGCCGGGCAGTCCGCCATCCCATGGACATCGCAGCGGCTGGGATGGACGGCCCACACGTCCGCCTCGCTCTGGCCGCCCGGCGTGCCGGGGGCGCCGGGGTGGTGCTGCTGCACCCGCACGTCCCGCACCGCGAAGCCAGCGGCCCGCAGCGAACCCAGCAGCTGGTGGCGGTTGTACTGCAGGGCCTGCAGCCACGGCCCTGGCGCCGCACCCACGGTCAGCAGACCCCCCTGCAGCTGCAGGGGGCGGCAATGGGGGGCCAGCTGGGGGCCGGCGATGCGGGGCCACTCCCGCCACAGACTGGCCAGGTGGCCGTCGCGGCGCCAGTCCTGCTGGAGGCTCTCGAGGCAACTTGAAAGGGCGCTGGCCGGCGCTCGGGGGGGCGGCATCAGCAGCGAGATGTTGCCCACCCGCCGGGTCTGCACCGCCTCGCTGATCCTGCGACGGGCGCCGCCGCTGTCGGCTTGGCGGCGCTGGCGAGAACGGGAGGGCTCCATCGCTCCACGCTAGGGGTGCGGCAATCCGCTGGCCGCCGGGGAGGCTCCCGCGGCCGGTTCTGGCTACTGTCAGTTTCTGCAATAGCCCCGCTTCCATGGGTTTCTTCGATCGGCTCAGCCGCCTCCTGCGCGCCAACCTCAACGACCTGGTGAGCAAGGCTGAGGATCCGGCCAAGATCCTGGATCAGTCCGTGGCCGACATGCAGGCCGATCTGGTCAAGCTGCGCCAGGCGGTGGCCACCGCCATCGCCAGCCAGAAGCGGCTGCAGAATCAGGCGGAGCAGGCCGAGGCCCAGAGCCGCACCTGGTACGAGCGCGCCGAGCTGGCCCTCAAGAAGGGGGAGGAGGATCTGGCCCGGGAGTCCCTCTCCCGCCGCAAGACCTACACCGACACCGCCGCCGCCCTCAACGCCCAGCTCAACGGCCAGGCCGGCCAGGTCGACACCCTCAAGCGCAGCCTCACCGCCCTTGAGGGCAAGATCGCCGAGGCCAAGACCAAGAAGGACATGCTCAAGGCCCGCGCCCAGGCGGCCCAGGCCCAGGAGCAGCTCCAGAACGCCGTGGGCAGCCTGAACACCAACAGTTCGATGGCCGCCTTCGACCAGATGGAGGAGAAGGTGCTCAACATGGAGGCCCGCAGCCAGGCCGCCGCGGAGCTGGCCGGTGCCGATCTGGAAAGCCAGTTCGCCGCGCTGGAGGGCAGCAACGTCGACGAGGAGCTGGCGGCCCTCAAGAACCGGCTGGAAGGCGGCAAGACCCCCATCTCCCTGCCGATGGAGGGCGGTCCGGCCCCCCAGCTGGAGCCGGTCAAGGTGGCTGAGGTGAATGCCGAACTCGAGGAACTGCGCCAGTCCATCGACAAGCTCTGAATTCATACAATCGGACTACTGCCGTCCCGAACGCCGTGCCCGCCGACGTCGACTCCCCCGTCCTAGAACTCACCGATGCCAACTTCCAGGCGTCGGTTCTCGAGGCTCCAGGACCGGTGCTGGTGGACGTCTGGGCGGCCTGGTGTGGCCCCTGCCGCCTGATGGCGCCCCTGATGACCTGGGCCGCCACGGCCTACGCCGAGGTTTCCGGGGGCAGCCTCACCGTCGGCAAGCTGGAGGCCGATCCCAACCCCATCAGCCGCGACAGCCTCAAGGTGCAGGGCCTGCCCACCTTGATCCTGTTCCGGGCCGGCCTGGAAGTGGCCCGCCACGAAGGTGCCATGGCCCAGTCCCAGCTCAAGGCGTTCCTTGATGCCCATCTCTGAGCGCCTGTCGCGGCTCGGCAGCGGCGTCTTCGCCCGCAACGATCAGCGCAAGGCCGCCTACAGCGCCCGTGCCGCCGACGGCTGCGCCCCGGATGGCGCTCCCCTGCCGCCGCTGCTGGATCTCTCCCTCGGCTCCACCGACCTGCAGCCCCCCCCTGTGGCCCTTGAGGCCATCGCTGCGGGCCTGGGCCGGCCGGAGAGCGCCTCTTACTGCCTCCACGCCGCCACCCTGCCCTTCCGCGAGGCGGTGGCGGCCTGGGCGCGGCGCCGGTTCGATGTGGCGGTGGATCCGGAAACGGAGGTGCTGCTGCTGGTGGGCTCCCAGGAGGGCACGGCCCACCTGCCGCTGGCGGTGCTCAACCCGGGCGATCCGGCCCTGCTGCTCGATCCTTACTACCCCTCCCACATGGGCGGTCTGCATCTGGCCAGCGCCGATCCGGTGCTGCTGCCCCTCGATGCCGAGGCCGGCTGGCGGCCGGATTTCGACCGACTGGCCCTCAGCCAGTGGCAGGCCCTCAAACTGATGGTGCTGGGCTTCCCCCACAACCCCACGGCCACCACCGGCGAGCAGGCCTGGCTGGATGCGGCGGTGGAGCGGGCCCTGCGCCACGACGTGGTGCTCGCCCACGACAACCCCTACGTGGACCTGGCCCTGGAGGGGGAGGCCCCCGCCCTGTTGCGCCATCCCGCCTGGCGACGTTGCGGGATCGAGTTCTTCTCTTTCTCTAAGAGCTGGTGCCTGGGGGGGTACCGGCTGGCCTTCGCCATCGGCGCCGAGGACCTGATCACCGCCCTGCGCCAGCTCAAGGGGGTGGTGGACTTCAACCAGTCCCTGGCCCTGCAGGCCGGAGCCATTGCCGCCCTGGAGCAGGCCCCCCACTGGCCCGAGCAGCTGCGGGCGGTCTACCGGGAGCGCCGCGACCGCATGGCCGCCGCCCTCGAGGCCCAGGGCTGGCCAGTGCGGCTGCCCTCGATGGCGCTCTACCTGTGGCTGCAGATCCCTGAAGTGGCGCGGGCTCGGGGTCTGGATTCGGAGCGGTTCTGCGCCGCCCTGTTGGAGGGAAGTGGCGTCTGCCTGACCCCTGGCAACGGCTTCGGCCCCGGCGGCGAGGGCTGGCAGCGGCTGGCGCTGGTCCACCCGGCCGCAGACCTGGAGGCAGGGGCGGCCCGCATCGGCGACTGGCTGCGTCGGTTTTGATCGGCGCGATCGGGGCCCATCGGCGGGCACTGCCGGACGCCCCGCCGTCTCCCCTTGCCTGGCGGCTGCGGGCCCTGCCGGTGTGCGCCAGCACCGAGACGGAGCTCGACCGCTGGCTGGCCGCTGATCCACGCCTCGCCGGTGCCGGGCCGCTGCGGACCCCCCGGGCTGTGATCGCCGGCCGCCAGCGCTTCGGCCGCGGCCAGCAGGACCGCCCCTGGTGCTCGCCGAGCGGAGGGGTCTGGGTGAGTGCGGCCCTGCCCTGGCCTGCCGCTGCTGAGCTGGCCGCCGCGCCTGGCCTGGCGATGGCGGTGGGCCTGTGCCTGCGGCTGGAGGCCCGGGGCCTGCCGGTGCGACTCAAGTGGCCCAACGATCTGCTGCTGGTCCCCTCCGACCCAGCCAACGGTGGTGCCGCACCGCTGAAGCTGGCGGGCCTGCTGCCCCGGCTGCGGCTGCGGGGGGGAGCCTGCCGCTGGGCCCGCGTGGGGGTGGGGCTCAATGCCGCCAACCGGGTGCCTGCCGGTGCGGTGGCCGTGGCAACGGTGCTGGGCCCAGGGCGCGCCGATCCGTTGCGCTGGAGTGGGGAAGTGCTGGCGGCCCTGGAGTGGGCCATGGCCTGGGCCGGGCGGCCCGAGGAGGTGCGCCGCCAGGCCGAGCGGCGCCTGCTGCTGCCCGCTGGCCCCATCCGCCTCGACGGCCACGACTGGCGTCCGGCCGGGCTGGCGAGCGATGGCGGTCTGCGGTTGGTTCACGGTCCCCGGGAGCGGGTGCTGCACCGCTGTTTCGGCGCCGGATGAGGACCCCCCTTACAGTGTGTTTCGCCTTTTCCTGACATGGCCCCCAAGCCCCTCACCGCCCTGACGGCCCTTTCGGCCGGCGCCACGGTCTCCTGGCTGGCCATGCCCCTCGTTCTGGCCCAGGCCGTTCCTGGGGCCGAACCGACGGCCCCGCCGGCCCAGGCCCCAGACCCGACCCCGGTGCTGCGCCCTTCGGTGAGGATCGCCGCGCCGGTCACCCGACCCGAATTCCAGGCCCCCGTCCAACCCCTGGCGCCGCCGCCACCGGTCAGCGGCGAGGCCGCACCGGCGACGCTGCGTCCTGGAACGGCGGAGCGCCGTCCCGAACCGGTTCGCCGCTTCGATGCCTCCCTCGATGCCCTGGTGCGGGAAGGGGTGGTGACCCCGGGCGAACGGGTGCGGGTGCGCGGCTCCCTGCTCTCGCCCCAGGAGGCGGCCACCCGCAGCAAGGCCTGCCGTGCCGGGGCCCTCTCGGTGCAGGAATGCAACAGCGGCGTGATCATCATCGGCCGTGGCCGCAAGGATGGCCTTTCGGACGGCCTGGGCGAGGGTGATCTGGTGGCCGGGGGGCGCGGCGACGGCTTCGGCGGTTTCGGCCTCGGCGCCTCCCCCCTGCCGCCGATCACCGTCCCCGTCAGCGCCCTGCTCACAGGCGCCGACGGCAGCTTTCGGCTCACCGACGTGTTCCGGGTCACCCCCCGTCCCGCCCCGATCGGTGGCAACGGCAACCTGCGGCTGCTCTTCCCCCTGATCGGCTCAGCGGTCACCACAAGCGGCTTCGGCTGGCGCCTGCATCCCGTCATCGGCAGCTGGCTGATGCACGCCGGCCGCGATCTGGCGGCCCCCGAGGGCACCCCGGTGGTGGCGGCCCTCTCCGGCCGCGTCGTCAGCAGTGGTCTGGCCGGCGGCTATGGCCTGGCGGTGGAGCTCGAGCACGAACGCCCCCGCCGCCGCACCCTCTACGGCCACCTGTCCGAGCTCTACGTCAAGGACGGCGAGATGGTGCGCCAGGGTGAGGTCATCGGCCGGGTGGGCAGCACGGGCCTGAGTACCGGTCCTCACCTGCATTTCGAGCTGCGCCTGCCCCAGGATGGCGGCTGGGTCGCCACCGACCCGGGCGATCTCGACCCCGGCGGCAGCCTGTTCGCCGGCCTGGCCGGCCCGGATGGCCGTGGGTCCACCGACGCGGTGGCCCTGCTGATGGGCCAGCTCATCGCCACCCTGGAGCGCCCCCGCTCGCCCCTGCCCCTGCCCGGGGAGCGGCTGCCCGTGCCCGCACCGGGCTGAGGGCACCTCAGCCGCTGATGCGGCCGTCGCGGAAGTGCACGACCCGATCGGCCCTCGCACCCACCTCGTTTTCGTGGGTCACCAGCAGGATCGTGATGCCCTGGGCATTGAGATCACCGAAGAGGCTGAGCACCTCCTCCGTGGTGTGGGAATCCAGGGCCCCGGTGGGTTCGTCGGCCAGGAGCATGGCTGGATCGTTGATGATCGCCCGGGCCAGGGCCACCCGCTGCTGCTGGCCGCCCGAGAGCTGGTTGGGCTTGTTCTCCAACCGGTGGGAGAGGCCCACCCGATCGAGGGCGGCCAGGGCCCGCCGCCGGCGCTCCTCCTTCGGGACGCGGGCATAGATCATCGGCAGCATGACGTTGTCGATGGCACTCAGCTGCGGCAGCAGATGGAACTGCTGGAACACGAAGCCCAGTTGCTGGTTACGCAGGTCGGCCAGCGCATCGTCGTCGAGGCTGTCGACATCGGTGCCGTTCAGCCGGTAGCTGCCGGAGCTGGGGCGGTCCAGGCAGCCGAGGATGTTCATCGCTGTGCTCTTGCCGGAGCCGCTGGCCCCCATGACCGCCAGATAGTCGCCCTGCTGGACGGTCAGGGAGAGATCGTCGAGGGCGCGGACCTCCGTGTCGCCGCTGCCGTAGACCTTCGAGACGTGGACCAGCTCGGCCACCGGGGGATTGGGGAGATCCATGGCCGCCAGGCTAGGGAAACCAGACCTCGACTCAGCCCAGGGGAGCGATGGCCGCCGCGGCGATGGCCTGCTGCAGGATCGGGGTGCCGGCCACGGTGGAGGTGGCCCAGTCGAACAGGGGGCTGGAGAGAACTCCCCCCACGGCGGTGATCACCACACAGCCCACCAGGGCCGCCCGCAGGGGCTGCATGCCAGCCAGATTCCAGGTGATGGCGGGGTAGGCCTTGACCACATCGGAGGCCTCCTGGGGTTCTTTGACCACCATCATCTTGATCACCGAGATGTAGTAGTAGATCGACACCACCGAGGTGACCAGACCCACCACCACCAGCAGGTACTGGTGGTCGGCCCAGCCGGCGAAGAAGAGGTAGATCTTGGCGAAGAAGCCCAGCATGGGCGGGATGCCACCGAGGGAGAGCAGGCACAGACTCAGCCCCAGGGTGATCAGGGGATCCTTCTGGTAAAGGCCGGCGTAGTCAGCGATTCGGTCGCTGCCGGTGCGCAGCGAGAACAGGATGATGCAGGCGAAGGCGCCCAGGTTCATGAACAGATAGGCCGCCATGTAGAGCACCATCGCCGAGAAGCCGTCCTCGGTGCCGCACACCAGGCCGATCATCACGAAGCCGGCCTGGCCGATGGAGCTATAGGCCAGCATTCGCTTCATCGAGGTCTGGGCCAGGGCCACCACGTTGCCCAGCACCATGCTCAGCACGGCCAGCACGGTGAACAGGAACTTCCACTGGGCATCGAAGCTTTCGAAACAGCCCACCAGCAGCCGCACCGCCAGGGCGAAACCAGCGGCCTTGGATCCCACCGACAGGAAGGCGACCACCGGTGTGGGGGAACCCTCATAGACGTCGGGGGTCCACTGATGGAAAGGAACCGCGGCGATCTTGAACGCCACCGTGGCCAGCACGAACACCAGGGCCAGGGCTGTGATCGGTGAGGCGCTGGTCTGGAGGGCCAGACCGATGGTGGCCAGGCTGGTGGCACCGCCGCTGAGGCCGTAGAGCAGGGAGGCGCCGTAGAGGAACACCGCCGCGGCGGCCGATCCCACCAGCAGATACTTCAAAGCCGCCTCGGAACTGCGGGCATCCCGCTTCATGTAGCCCGCCAGCAGATAGCTGGCCACCGAAAGGGTTTCCAGGGAAATGAAGATGCTCACCAGGTCGGTGGAGCCGCACAGGAACATGGCCCCGAGGGTGGCGGCCAGCAGGATCGCGGCGTACTCGCCCATCGGTGTGCCGCTGCGCTCCACGTAGCGCCAGCTCAGCAGCAGGGAGATCAAGGTGGAGGCGGCCACCACCGCTCGGAAGGCGATGGCCAGGTTGTCGGCCAGGAAGGAGCCGAGGAACGACGGCTCCAGGGGGCTGTTCCACTGCAGGGCCAGCAGCACCAGGGAGGCACTCAGGCCGCCGTAGCAGATGGGCGGCACCCAGCGGCTGGCAGCCTTTTCACCGGTCAGGTCGACCACAAGGCAGACCATCATGGTGAGCAGGACGGCCACTTCCGGAGCGATCGCCCCGGCATTCAGCTGCAGGGCCAGCGCGCCGGTGCCCAGACCCGAGGCAATGGCCTCGGCGGCGGAAGCGGCCGTGGTGACGGAGCTCGCTGCTGCCAGAAACAGGTCTGCCACAGGGTTCGGGGAGGCACGCGATGTGCCGGACTGTAGCCGCCATCTGGGGGGGCGGTCTGGTGCCCCGATACCCGCCGGGTACGCCGATGCGATAAAGAAGGAAGCGGTATCGCGCCTTCCCGTGGCCCACACCCTGGTCATCGTCGAGAGCCCCACCAAGGCCCGCACCATCCGGGCGTTCCTGCCCAAGACCTTCCGGGTGGAGGCGTCGATGGGCCATGTGCGCGATCTGCCCAACAATGCCAGCGAAATTCCTGCGGCCCATAAGGGGGAGAAGTGGGCCAACCTCGGCGTCAACACCGCCAACGCCTTCGAGCCCCTCTACGTGGTGCCGAAGGACAAGAAAAAGGTGGTGAAGGAGCTCAAGGACGCCCTCAAGGACGCCGACCAGCTGCTGCTGGCCACGGACGAAGACCGGGAAGGGGAGAGCATCAGCTGGCACCTGCTGCAGCTGCTGGGGCCGAAGGTGCCGGTGAAGCGGATGGTGTTCCACGAGATCACCAAGGAGGCGATCGGCCGCGCCCTCGACCAGACCCGTGACCTCGACATGGAGCTGGTCCATGCCCAGGAGACCCGCCGCATTCTCGATCGCCTGGTGGGCTACACCCTCTCGCCCCTGCTCTGGAAGAAGGTGGCCTGGGGCCTGTCCGCCGGACGGGTGCAGTCGGTGGCGGTGCGGCTGCTGGTGCAGCGCGAACGGGCCCGCCGCGCCTTTCGCAGCGGCAGCTACTGGGATCTCAAGGCCCGCCTGGAGCAGACGGCCTCGCCCTTCGAGGCCAAGCTCACCCACGTGGGGGCCGAGCGCATCGCCGGCGGCTCCGACTTCGACGAGACCACCGGCGGCCTCAAGACCGGCAGCAAGGTGAAGCTGCTCAGCGAGGCGGAGGCGGCGGCGCTCAAGGCTGCCGTGGAAAGCTCCCCCTGGCGCGTGGCGGCGGTGGAGGAGAAGCCCACGGTGCGCAAGCCCGTGCCCCCCTTCACCACCAGCACCCTGCAGCAGGAGTCCAACCGCAAGCTGCGGCTCTCGGCCCGCGACACCATGCGCACGGCCCAGGCCCTCTACGAGCGGGGTTTCATCACCTACATGCGCACCGACTCGGTGCACCTCTCCGACCAGGCCCTGACGGCGGCGCGCAACTGCGTCGGCGCGATGTACGGCAAGGAGTTCCTCAGCCCGGCGCCGCGCCAGTTCAGCACCAAGGCCCGCAACGCCCAGGAGGCCCACGAGGCGATCCGGCCCGCCGGCGAGAGCTTCCGTACGCCGAAGGACACCGGACTCGACGGCCGCGACCTGGCCCTCTACGAGCTGATCTGGAAGCGCACCGTGGCCAGCCAGATGGCCGATGCCCGGCTCACCCTGCTGGCCGTCGACATCGAAGCGGCGGGTGCCACCTTCCGCTCCAGCGGCAAGCGCATCGACTTCGCCGGCTTCTTCCGCGCCTACGTGGAGGGCAGCGACGACCCCGATGCGGCCCTGGAGGGCCAGGAGGTGCTGCTGCCCTCGCTCGCCGTCGGCGACGCGCCCCTCTGCCGTGGCGTCGAGGCCCTCGGCCACCAGACCCAGCCCCCCGCCCGCTACAGCGAGGCGGCCCTGGTCAAGACCCTGGAGAAGGAGGGCATCGGCCGGCCCTCCACCTACGCCAGCATCATCGGCACCATCGTCGACCGGGGTTACGCCACCCTGCAGAACAACTCCCTCACCCCCAGCTTCACGGCCTTCGCTGTGACGGCCCTGCTGGAGGAGCACTTCCCCGACCTGGTGGACACGGCCTTCACCTCGAAGATGGAGCACACCCTCGACGAGATCTCCACGGGCAAGGTGTCGTGGCTGCCCTACCTGGAGGGCTTCTACAAGGGCGAGAAGGGCCTGGAGACCCAGGTGCAGCAACGGGAGGGCGACATCGACCCCGGCATCTCCCGCACGGTGGTTCTGGAAGGTCTGCCCTGTGTGGTGCGGATCGGCCGTTTCGGCGCCTACCTCGAGACCAAACGGGTGGCGGAGGACGGCAGCGAGGAGCTGCTCAAGGCCACCCTGCCCCAGGAGATCACGCCGGCCGATCTCGATGCCGAGAAGGCCGAGCTGCTGCTGCGCCAGAAGGCCGAAGGCCCCGAATCGCTCGGAGAGGACCCCGAGAGCGGCGAGCAGGTGTACCTGCTGTTCGGCCAGTACGGGCCCTATGTGCAGCGCGGCCAGGTGAGCGAGGAGGTGCCCAAGCCCAAGCGGGCCTCCCTGCCCAAGGGCGTCAAGCCCGAGGACCTCAGCCTGGAGGACGCCCTGGGGCTGCTGCGGCTGCCCCGCCACCTGGGCGAGCATCCGGATGGGGGCAAGGTGCAGGCCGGGCTGGGACGCTTCGGCCCCTACGTGGTCCACGACAAGGGCAAGGGGGAGAAGGACTACCGCTCCCTCAAGGCCGAAGATGACGTGCTGGCCGTGGGCCTGGGCCGGGCCCTGGAGCTGCTGGCCATGCCCAAGAAGGGTCGCGGTGGCCGCACCGCGCTGAAGGATCTCGGTGCCCCGGAGGGCTCCGAGGAAGCGATCCAGCTGTTCGACGGTCCCTACGGGCTGTACGTCAAGCAGGGCAAGGTGAACGCCTCCCTGCCCGAGGGCACCACCGCCGACACCATCTCCCTGGACCAGGCGGTGGAGCTGCTGGCCGCCAAGGCTGCCACCAGCAAGAGCGCCGCCAAGGCCCGCAGCGCCACCAGGGCTACCGCCAAGCCCTCCACCAAGGCGACGGCGGCCAAAAAGGCGACCCCCAAGCCAGCCACCGCCAAGAAGCCCCCCGCCACCACCAAGTCCGGACGGCTGCGGGCCAGCGCCGTGCGGGTGATCAAACCCGCGGGCAGCTGATGGCACCGCCCCGCCCCTCCCTTCCGCTGGCGGGAACCCTGCTGACGCTGCCCCTGCTGCTCTCGGCCTGCGGCGGTACGACCTTCGGCGACGCCCTGTCGCGAAGCTTTTCCCGTGCCCCGGCCGCCCCAGCCTCACCGCCGGCCAGCGCGCCCAGGACGGCCACCCCTGCCACCCCAGGGCCGTCCCCGGCCGCCCCGGCCCGCCCTGCGGAACCCATCGCCCGTCCCGCGGCTCCGGCCGCCCCGGTGACCCCCGTGGCCCCGGCTGTCCGGCCGGCCCCCTATCGCGTCACCATCCGCCTGCCCCTGGCGGATCCCTCCGCCCCGGCCGAGGTGGTCACCAAGGCGCTGCGGGCCGCCGGGGTGCCGTTCGAGGTGGAGACGATCGAGCGCATGCCAGCGGCCGGCACCTCGGACACCGAGCCCCCCGCCCCGGCCACCGGCAGTGCCGCCCCCGCCAGCGGCAGCGCGGCCCCCAGCTCCCGTCCGGCGCCGGCGCCGCGCTGAGCCGATGACCCCTCCCTCCCGGCGGCAGCTGAGCCCTCGCCAGGCGCGCCAGCTGATGGACACCGCCTACCTGGCGGCCGCCACCGCCCTTCTCTGGGTGGCGCTCTACTACCTGCCAGTGGGCAGCCCCCTGTTCCGCCTCGCCCTGCCCCTGCCCCTGGCCCTGCTGCAGCTGCGCCATGGCTGGCGCTGCGCCCTGGAGGGCGTGGTGGTAACGACCCTGCTGCTGGTGGCCCTGATGGGGCCGATCCGGGGCCCCCTGGTGCTGTTCCCCTATGGCCTGCTCTCCCTCTGGCTGGGCTGGGGCTGGCGCCGCCGCAGCAGCTGGTGGCTCACCCTGGGGGTGGGCGGCCTGATCGGTGCCGGCGGTTTCCTGGTGCGGGTGGCGGTGCTTTCGGTGCTGGTGGGCGAGAACCTCTGGGTGGTGATCACCACCGCCGCCGCCAACCTGCTCGACCGCCTGGCGGGGGTGGTGGGCCTGGCTGGTGGCTTCGACCTGGCCCAGGTCCAGGTCGCGGCCCTGCTGCTGGTGCTGCTGCAGAACCTGATCGTGCTGTTGGCCCTGCATGCCGTGGCCTACTGGATCTTCCCAAGGCTCGACCTGCCGATCAGCGAACCGCCGCCCGCCCTGCGCGGTCTGGTGGCCCTCGACCCCCTTTGAGCCAGCTGCGCCGGATCTCCGGTTCCGCGGCCGCCGCCGACCGCTGGTGCGGGCCCTGGCGGCAGGGCTGGCGCCACAGCGAGGTGCTGGTGCTGCTGGCGGCCACCGACACCGCCGCCGTTCCCGGCATTTCCGCCGCCGGTGCCACCCCCAGCTCCCGGCTCCGCACGGCGGCGGCCGATGCCGAACTGCTGGTGCTCGGTCCCGCCGGGGAGCGTCCCCATGCCCTGCCGCCCCTGCCCGCCGGGGTGTCCCCCGCCCTGATCAGCCATGTGGTGCTGCGGGAGCTGGCCCTGGACCCCCTGGTGGTCGACCTGGGCTGCCCGGTGGCCCCGGCGGTGGCCCATCTGCGGCTGCCAGGGCTGGCCGGGGGTGGCCCTGCCCGCTGCCTCAGCGGCGGCCAGGCCCTCGATCCGCCCCGGCTGGAGGCCCTGCTGGCCCTGGGCCGCCGCTGGGGCGAGCGCCTCTCCCCCGGGCGCCCCCTGCTGCTGGCGGAATGCGTTCCCGGGGGCACCAGCACCGCCCTGGCCGTGCTGGTGGGGCTGGGGGTGGCGGCCCACGGGCTGGTGAGCGGCAGCCTGCGCCACCCCGACCATGGCCGCAAGGCGGCGCTGGTGGAACGGGGGCTGGGGGCGGCGGGCCTCTCCGGTACCGCCGCAGGGGATGGGGCCGCTGCGGTACGGGTGGCCGCCGCCCTCGGGGATCCGATGCAGGCCCTGGCCGCCGCCATGGTGCTGGCCGCCGCCGCCGCTGGCCGGCCCGTGCTGCTGGCGGGCGGCAGCCAGATGGCGGCGGTGCTGGCCCTGGCCCTGGCCCTGGCGCCCCCTTCCCTGCGCCCGGCGATCGCCGCCGGCACCGCCCTGGGCACCACCGCCTGGGTGGCCGACGAGGCGGGCAGCGACCTGGCGCTGCTGCTGCGTCGCATCGGCGAGCGCTGGGGGGTGGAGCCCCTGGCCTTCGCGGCCGACCTGCGCTTCACCGATCCCTGCCATCCGGCCCTGGCGGCCTACGAGCGGGGCTACGTCAAGGAGGGGGTGGGGGCGGGGGGGCTGGCCCTGCTGTGGCAGCTCAGCGGCCGCCCAGGACCTGCCCTGGCCCGCCTCTGCGACCAGTCCTGCGCCACGCTGTTGGGGCCGCCGCCGCCTACGGTCCGCTGAATGGGTGCCCCCTTCCCCCCACCGCCATCCCCGGGCCTCAGCCGCCGCACCCTGCTGCGCCTCGGTGCCGCTTCCGCCCTCACCCTGCTGGCCGGTTGCGACCGCCAGGAGCCGCTGCTGCTGGGCAGTCGGGGCGATCTGCCCGCCGCCTGGGTTCGCCGCCTGCCCAAGCCCTGGCGCAGCCAGTTCCTGGAGGACCCCGCCCAGGTGCTGGTCCGGGCGGCCGCTCCCCTGACGGGTCTTGTGCAGCTCAGCGACGGCTGGGCCGGCGAGCTGAAGCCTGCCGACCTGCAGCCCATCGGCACGCCAGCCCTGATCGAGCGGCTCGCGCCGATGGCGGCTCCGCTGGCGCGACTCCATGGCCCGCCCGGCGCCGGCCCCCTGGCGTTCCCCTGGTCCTATGGCCCCTGGGTGCTGGTGCTGCGCAGCCGGCCCGACCTGGCCCGGCGCCGGGCCGAGGGCTGGGATCTGCTGCTCGACCCCAGCCTGGCCGGCCGGCTGGTGCTGCCCTCCTCCCCCCGGGTGACGATTGCCCTGGTGGGGGAGGACCCGGAACGGCTGCGGCGTCTGCGGCGCTCAGCCCTGGCCTACGACGAACGGGATGGCCTGAGCCTGCTGCTCACCGGCGAAGCCGAGGCCGCCGTGCTGCCCCGCCAGCGGGTGGTGGGCCTGCTGCGCCGCGATCCCCGGCTGCAGGTGCTGCTGCCCGAGGCCGGCTCACCCCTGAGCTGGAACCTGTTGCTTCGGCCGGCGGGTCCCCATCCGGAGCCGCCGCTGGAATGGCTGGGGGAGGCCCTGGAGCCCCCCCTGCTGCCGGCTCTGCTGGCGGGGGGCTGGGTGCCGCCCCTGCCCAGGGACCAGCTGCAGCAGGCCCTGGCGGACTTCCCGGCGGCGATCGCCGCCCTGCTGCTGCCCCCCCAGTCGGTGCTGGAGCGCTGTGTCAGCTTGCCGCCCCTCGCCGCCGCCGAGCGCCGCAGGCTGCAGCAGCTGTGGGATGGCGCCGCCCCCGTTGCTGCCGGCTAGCCCCACAGACGGCGGCGTGGCGCGGCTGCCAACCGCCGGTGGGTGTCCGCCAGGAGATCGGGGATGGGCAGCTGGAGCGGGCAGCGGGGCAGGCAGGCGCCGCAGCGGCCACAGGCGGAGGCATCCAACTGTTCCCACCAGTGGCCGGCCCGGCCGATGAGGTTGTAGCGCTCGCTCGCAAACGGCTCCATGCCATGGCCCACCGCCAGGTTGCGCAGTCGCAGCAGGGCGGGGATCGGCACGGCGTTGGGGCAGGGCAGGCACTGGCGGCACTGGCCGCAGCGGTCGCCCCCAAGCCGCCCCCTCCCGGCCGCCTCCAGGCGGGCCAGTGCCACCGCGAGATCCTGCCGTTCGGCGGCGCTGGGGGGGCATTCGACGCCGGCCAGGCGAACGGCCCAGCCCAGGTCTTCGGGCTGGGCGGCCCCCAGGGTGAGGGTGCTGATCCCCTCGGCCAGCAGGAAGCGGTAGGCGAGTTCCAGCGGCGCGAAAGGGGCGCAGTCGGCCGTCAGTTCGGCGGGGGGCGCATACAGACGGCCGCCCTTGTCGGCCGGGGAGATGGCCATCACGCCGATCCCGGCCGCCAGGGCCTGGCGGGCCAGGGGCAGCCGCTCCCGGTCGAACAGATGCAGATGCAGGCTGCAGAAGCTGAAGCGGCCGCTGTCCAGGGCCGCATCGATCAGGGCCGTGTCCCCATGGCTGCTGAAGCCCACCTGGCCCACCAGCCCCTCCCCCGTGGCCCAGGCCAGCAGCTCGGCCCCTGGCCCCGACAGGGCCCAGGCCAGATGCTCCGGCCGGTTGAGGCCATGCACCGCCAGGTTGTCGAGCCGCTTGATCCCCAGCCGTTGCAGGCAGGCCCGCAGTTGTGTGCGGCCTTCGTCGAGATCCGGGCCTGGCAGCAGCTTGCTGGTGAGCACCAGGGCGGCGCGGCCGGCAGGGTCGCGCTCCCCCAGCCGATGCAGGGCCCGGGCGAGGAAGGCCTCGGCCGGGCCGTAGGCGGGGGCGGTTTCGATGTGGTTGATCCCGGCCTCCAGGGCCGCCACCAGCACGGCGTCCATGGCCTCCGGGGAGTCCAGGGCCCGCATCGTGCCGAGGGTGAACGCGGACACCGGCCTGCCGCGTCCGAACGGTCGCCGTGCCGCCTGCGGCGGTGGGGCCTGGGGGTCAGGCGCCAGGGCCACCACCCTCGGGGGCTTCCTCCGGGCCGAGATCGGGCTCAGCGACCGTTCGGCCGATGTGGCGGATCAGGTCGGCCGGGCTGGTGCGGTCGAGGAAGCGGCGGAAATCCTCCTGGTCTTCGGCATCGGCCTCCGCATCCACCGGGATTGAGGCATCGGCCACCACCTCCTCCAGCATCCAGATGCCGCTGTCGGTGCGCAGGGCCAGGGCAATGGCATCGCTCGGCCGGGCGTCCAGCTCGATGGGCTGGTCGGTGCCGTCCTGGAGCTTGAGCACGGCCCGGAAGGTGTTGTCCTCAATCGCGTGGATGATCACCCGCTCCAGTTGCAGGCCGCCGGCCTCCAGCAGGTTGGCCATCAGGTCGTGGCTGAGGGGCCGGGGGGGCCGTTCCCTGTTCAGGCCCGAAAGGATGTTCTGCGCCTGGGCCTGGTCGATCCAGATCGGCACCTGCCTGCGGCCGGCAGGGTCCCGCAGCAGGACGATCGGACTTCGGCTGGCCGCATCCAGGGCAATCCCGGCGACAGACATTTCAACCATGGTCGGGCCCGCTCCTCGCACGTGATGGTTCCCGTGAAACGATTATGGCCAGTGCCGCCGCCTCAGGGGATGTTCACCGGACTGGTACAGGCCATCGGCAGGCTGGAGCGGAGTCCGGCCGGTGTGCGGGTGCGCACGGACCTCGGACCCCTGGCCCTGGGGGACAGCGTTGCCGTCGATGGGGTCTGCCTCACGGTGGCCGAGCTGTTCGCCGATGGCTTCCGGGCCGATGTCAGCCAGGAGACCCTGGGCCGCAGCACCCTGGCCGAACGGGCCGCCGGCGGAGGCTGGGTGAACCTGGAGCCGGCCCTGCGTCTGGTCGACCGTCTCGGCGGCCACCTGGTGAGCGGTCACGTCGATGGCCTCGGCGAGATCACCGCCATCCAGCGGCAGCCGGACGCCTGGCTGCTGGAGGTCGCCTGGCAGGATCCCGCCTACGGCCGTTATGTGTGCGAGAAGGCGAGCGTGGCCCTGGATGGCATCAGCCTCACGGTGGCCGGCTGCGAGGCCGACGGCAGCCGCTTCTGGATCGCCGTGATTCCCACCACCTGGAACGGCACCACCCTGGCGGGACGCCGGGTGGGAGAGACGGTCAACCTGGAGGCCGATCTGCTGGCCAAGTACACCGAGCGGCTGCTGCGGACGACCGGGATGGCGCCGCCGGAGGCCACCCTCTCCTCCGCCTGGTTGGCCGAACACGGCTGGGGTTAGGGAGCCGTTGCGCGACCCAGACCTTCACATGCTGCGAGTCATCAACGGCCGTGGTCAGTGGCGGGCTCCCTTGTCACGCTGACGACAGCGCCAATGGCACCGATGCTCACCCCCGAAGCCCCGTCCTCCCGCCAGGCCATGGGAGCGGCCCTGCGCGCGTTCACCCTGGCGGAGGGGGTGATGCTCCTGGTGCTGGGGGTGCTGGCCCTCGTGTTTCCCGTGCTGGCCTCCAAGTGGGTCACCGCCGTGGTGGCCATCGCCTTCCTGGTGGGAGGCCTGGTGGGGTGGATCAGCTCCCTGTTGCGCTCCCCGGGGCTGAGCAAGGCCGTCACCTTCTGGCGTCTGGTGACCTCCACCCTGTTCCTGGTCCTGGGGGTGTGGATGATCCAGCAGATGGCCGCCGGCCCGGCGGCGGCGGCGATTCCGATGGCTGGGCTGGCCCTGGCCATCGGCGTGGTGTTTGTGGTGGAGGGGGTGGTGGAGGCCCTGGTGGCCACCTCCCACCGTCACATCGCCGGTTGGCGCTGGGGGCTGGTGAATGGTCTGGTGACGCTGGCCTTGGGCCTGCTGATCCTCACGCTCAAATTCTGGAGCCTGCTTTGGGTGGTGGGCACCCTGGTGGGGATCAGCTTCCTGTTCAGCGGCATCGACCTGCTGCGCTTCAGCGCCAGCTTCCACCCCGAAGAGGACTGACGGCGCGCAGGGCCCGGCTCAGGAGAGGGCGTCGCCGGCGCCATCGAGGGGCAGCAGCCAGATCGAACCGGTTTCCTTGTGGATCTCGATTCTGAACTCCTGACCCGGTTCCAGCCCCATGCGCCGGGTATAGGCCTGGCCGATCAGCAGGTTGCCGTTGCCGTGCACGCGGGTGCGAAATTCGGCCTGACGTCCCTTCCCGACGCCACTGGTACCGCTGCCGCCGGTGCTACCCGAGGGCAGGGTGTAGCCCTTGGCCGCCACCAGGGCTCGGTAGAAATTCTTCTTGAGCACCCTGCCGCTCGGACCCACATAGCCGCAGGCCCGGGCGATCTGGTCCTCCGGCCGGTTGCTGAGCGAACGGGCCCTCTCCAGCAACGCCTGGCCCTCCAGCATCACGGTTCCGCCTGTGTTGTCCTCATTGGCTGGTCCTTTCTGGGCACCCATCAGCCGGTTAGACGCAGACTTCTGAATTGATTGTGCCGATCGTTGTGCTGAATAGGCAACAGTCAGGGAATCAGAGCAGGTAAAGAATCCCGTATAGGACCACCCAGATGCCGTCGACGAAGTGCCAGTAGAGCTCGGCGGCCTCCAGTCCGAAGGGCGCGGCGCTGGTGACGCGACCGCCGTTGCGGGTCTGGAACCAGACCAGGAGGATGCAGATCACCCCGAGGGTGACGTGCAGCCCGTGAAAGCCCGTCAGGGCATAGAAGGTGCTGGCGAAGAGGTTGTCGGTGAGGCCGAAGGGCAGGGTGAAGTACTCCACCATCTGCCCGGCCAGGAAGGCGGCTCCGAGGCCAGCGGTGAGCAGCAGCCAGTTGCGGCAGGGCCCCATCCGACCCAGCAGCAGATTGCGGCCGGAGCGGTGGAAGGTGTAGCTGCTCACCAGCAGCAGCATGGTGTTGATCGATGGCAGCAGCAGTTCCAGCTCATAGGTGGAGCCCGCCGGCAGGGGATTGACCGCCCGGAAGGTGAGATAGGCGGCGAAGAAGCCCGCGAAGGTCATGCCGTCGGCCACCAGAAAGGTGGCCAGGCCGAAAAGCCTCAGATCCGCATGGCCCCCGTGGGCCTCGTCGGTGACCGCTTCGACGGCGCTGGTGCTGGTGGCGAGGCTGGTCATGGGACGACGGACAGGAGACGGCGGGGTGGGGAAGCTGGTGGGGGGTGATCAGCGGCGACCGGTGCCGCTCCAGAGGTCCCTGCCGGTGGCGGCCTCCAGGCTGAGGGTGTCTTCGTCAACGCCATAACCGTAAGGGTGTTCCACCAGCGGCGCTGCACCGACCCAGTTCTCCACCGGTGGCGGCGAGGAGGTGAGCCACTCAGGGGTGAGGGCGTTCCAGGGGTTGTCGCCAGCCACCTGGCCCCGGAAGGCGCTCACCAGCACGTTGTAGAGGAAGGGCAGGCTGCTGATGGCCATCAGCAGGGCCCCCACACTGCTGATCTGGTTGAGGGTGGTGAAGCTGGGGTCGTATTCAGCCACCCGGCGGGGCATGCCGTTCAGACCGAGCCAGTGCTGGGGGGCGAAGCAGAGGTTGAAGCCCACGAAGGTGAGCAGAAAATGCAGGCGGCCCAGATCCTCATTCAGCATCCGGCCGGTGAACTTCGGATACCAGTGATAAATGGAGGCGAAGATCACGAACACCGTGCCGCCATAGACGATGTAGTGGAAGTGACCAACCACGAAATAGGTGTCATGCACGTGGATGTCGAAGGGAACCTGGGCCAGGGCCACGCCGGTGATCCCACCGAACACGAAATTGACGATGAAGGCGCAGGAAAACAGCATGGCGCTGTTCAGGGCCAGCTTCCCACCCCAGAGGGTGGCCAGCCAGTTGAAGAACTTGATGCCGGTCGGCACGGCGATGAACGAGGTGGCGATCGTGAAGAACAGGCGCATCCAGGGGGGCGTGCCGCTGGTGAACATATGGTGGGCCCAGACCACCAGACCCAGCACAACGATGGCCATGATTGAGTACACCATCGTGGTGTAGCCGAACAGGGGCTTGCGGGCGTGGATGGGCAGAATTTCGCTCACCAGGCCGAAGGCCGGCAGCACCATGATGTACACCGCCGGGTGGGAATAGAACCAGAAGAGGTGCTGGTAGACCACCACGTTGCCGCCCAGGGCCGGGTTGAAGAAGCCCGTGTGGGCGACGATGTCGAAGCTGAGCAGCAGCAGGGTGCCGGCCAGCACGGGGGTGGATAGCACCACCAGGATACTGGTGCCGAGCATCGCCCAGCAGTACATCGGCAGCTGCATCAGCTTCAGCCCCGGTCGCCGCAGCTTGAGCACGGTGGCGATGAAGTTGATGCCACCGAAGATGGAGCTGCCCCCCAGCAGCAGCACGCTCACGATCCAGACCACCTGCCCCAGGGCCGGGGTGGTGATGCTAAGGGGTGGGTAGGCGGTCCAGCCGGACTGGGCGGCTCCGGTGATGAAATAGCTGCCGATCAGCAGAATCCCGGCCGGTGGAATCATCCAGAAGGCCACAGCGTTCAGCCTGGGGAAGGCCATGTCCCTGGCACCCACATAGAAGGGAATCAGGTAATTGCCGAAACCACCATTCACCACAGGCACGATCCACAGGAAGATCATCACGGTGCCGTGCAGCGTGAGAACTTCGTTGTAGGTTTCGCGGCTGACAAAATCGGAGATCGGGCTGGCCAGCTCGGCCCGGATCACCCCGGCCAGGGCACCACCGATGAAATAGAAAATGAAGCCGGTCACCAGATATTGGATGCCGATCACCTTGTGGTCGAGGCTGAAGCTGAAGTAGCGCAGCCAGCCCTGGGGCTGGAGGCTGTCCTGGAAGTCGTTGGGGGAAGCGACGGTCATCGAGTCTGGAAGGATCGGGCGGGGGAAGAAAGCAGGTGAGCAGACGATCAGGCGGTGGGGGTGCTCGGGGCGCTGGCGACCGTGGCCGTCACGGGACTGTTCTTCCGCAGCCAGGCGTCGTAGGCATCCGGCTCGTGCACCACCACGGTGGAGCGCATGCCGCCGTGGTACGGACCACAGAGTTCGGCGCAGATGATCGGGTAACTGCCCGCCTTGGTGGGGGTGAAGGTGAGCACGGTGGGCTGGCCGGGGATCACGTCCTGCTTGAGCCGGAACTGGGGTACCCAGAAGGCGTGGATCACGTCGTTGGCCTTCATGCGCAGCTCCACCGGCCGGCCATTGGGCACGTGCAGCTCGCCGCTGGTGATGTCCCCTTCCGGGTAGTGGAAGATGAACGCGAATTGCATGGCCGTCACCTCCACCGGCAGGACATTGGTTTCGCCGCCACCGGTGCCGATGCCCCCCCAGACGCGGGGGGCCTTCAGAGCGGTGCCTGCCATGGGGTCAGCTCCAGCACCGGCCGTGCTGACGGAGGCCTCCATGGTTTCCATCGCTGGCATCCGGTGCATGGCGGAATGGTCGTTGAGGCTGCTCATGCCACCCATCCGCTCGTAGATGTCGTAGCTGTAGATGCCCACGAACAGCACCACGATGGCGGGGATCGCCGTCCAGACGATCTCCAGCAGCAGGTTCCCCTCGATGGCCAGCCCGTCGGTGTGGTCGCCGGCCCGCCGGCGGAACCGTACCAGGCTGAACACCACCAGACCCACGATGCCCAGGAACAGGATCGTGCCGATGCTGAACAGCACCCGGAACAACGAGTCGTAGACAGGTGCGTTGACGCTGGCGTCGAGGGGCAGGAGGTTGACGTTGTAGCCCACCCAGAGGCCGGACAGGACGAGAGCCATGCCCACCAGGAGGGTGACCAGGGAGGAGGGAATCGGCACGGCGGCGGCTGCGGGACGGCTGTCGGGAGGGTGGGAGGGCCCTGGCCTCAACAGCTTATGGAAGGCCGTTCGCGGGCCGTGCGTTTGTTGTAGCCAGAAAAGCAATTTCGGAGAAATTTCACATTCAGTTCGCGCGATGTGCTGATTCGCACATCTTTCAATGCCTCCAAACTTCCTTGCCCCTCAAGGCCACCGCCAAAGCCCCCGTCCATGGGCACCTCCCCCGCTGCCCTGCCGGCGCCGTTGGCCCCCGTCCGTGCCACCAGCGTTCCTGTGGCGTCATTCCGCCTTCAGCCCTGGGCAGCGGCTGAAGCCACGGCAACCATGATCCGCACCCTCGCCCAGCTGTGGGCGATCGGTTGCCGGGATCCTTTGATTGCGAGGTGCCTCACACCCCGAGCCGCCCTTGAGCGGAGCCGCCATGCCCTTCACCCATGAGCAGATCCAGAGGCTCCGCCACCGCCATCGCGGCTACATCCTCACCCTCGCCACCGAGGTCCTGCTGATCCTGGCGCTGCCGTTCTGTCAGTCGCAGGTCTGGCTGCTCTCCCTGCTACTGACCAGCCTGGCGGTGGTGTTGATCACCACGGTGACGCGGTACTCACCCCTGATCAGCACCCGGCCATTGGTGTACGGCTTCGGTGGCCTGGCGCTCGCCCTGGAGGGGGTGTGGCATCTGGCCCTGGCCTTCGATCCACCGCTGGGGCGCCTCATCACGGTGCCGCATGTGATCGCCTGGCTGCTGTTCTTTCTGCTGGCCGTGATGCGCAAGGTGAAGACCCTGGTGCGGGAGCCCTTCGTGACGCTCGCCGTGGTGATGGGGGCCACCTCCGGCTATCTCCTGGTCGGCATCGCCGGTGGGGTGATGCTGGTGGCCCTGTGGGTCCTGCATCCGGGCGCCTTCGACCTTGCTGCCCTGCCGGTGCTTCAGGATCGCAACGTTGACGCCGTGGCGATGGCGCCGGCGCTGATGGCCGCCTCGTTCATGATCCTGACCACCGTGGGATCGGCGGTGCTGCGCAGCAGCGACGTGACCGGGCAAGTGATCACGGTGGTGATCACCATTTCCGGCCAGCTCTACATCGCCATCCTCATTGCCCTGATCCTGGGCCGCTTCCACAGCAGGCCCGGCACAGGAAGGGCCTTACCGCCGTCCCGTTCCAATCGGGGGGGGCACCAGCCTCCGAGTCGCTGACCCGGCATCACCGGAGCCCCCCCCCTGGCCTGTCGGTCAGGGGTCGGTCCCAGTGCCGGTCCATCCCCGGCGAAGGTGCGTTCGATAAGGCAAGCCCGAGCACGGCGCCGTGTGTTCGATGTTGCCAGCAAAGCAATTTCGGAGAAATTTCACATTCATTTCGCACGATGTGCTGATTCGCACATCTTTCGATCACCGCTAACTTGGGTTCTCAGAGAGCACCTGATTCATGGCCGTGGCGCCCTCCGCGCAACCCCTACCCCGTCCTCGGTCCACCAGCGGGGCCGGTTGGGTCGTTCGCCTGGTGCCCCTGCTCACCGCCCACCTCGTGGTCGCCCTGGTGGCCCTTGTGGCCATCGGCGGTGCCACCCGGGTGATGGAGGCGGGCCTGGCCTGCCCGGACTGGCCCCTGTGTTATGGCGTGCTCTGGCCGGGCCGCCAGTGGAACCTTCAGGTGTTCCTGGAGTGGTTCCACCGCCTCGACGCCTTCCTGGTGGGGGTCGCCCTCCTGCTCCTCTTCGCCCTCAGCCTGCGGTTCCGGGCCCGCTTCCCGGGATGGCTGCCCTGGAGCTCCGGTCTGGCCCTGGCGATGGTGGCAGTGCAAGGCGGACTCGGGGCCCTCACGGTGCTCAGCCAGCTGGCTGCCCCCACCGTCACCCTGCACCTGGCCACCGCCCTCAGCCTGGTGCTGCTGCTGAGCGCCATGCACCAGGGCCTGGAGCCTCCTGAACCGGAGGCTGCCGGCGATCTGCCGCGCTGGTGGGCCCCCTTGGCCGTTCTGGCGGCCCTGCTCGTCGGCACCCAGTGCCTGCTGGGTGGTGCCATGGCCAGCCGCTGGGCCGCCGATCTCTGTGTCCAGGCCGGCGAGGGTTGCCGCTGGCTGCTGCTGCACCGCCAGGGGGCCTATCCGGCGGCCTTCGCGGTGCTGCTGCTGGCCGCCAGCTCCCTGGCCCTGCCGTCCGGCCATCGGCGGCTCCAGGGCCTGGCCCTGGCCGCCGCCGCGCTGGTGGCGGTCCAGGTGGCCCTCGGGGTCTTCACCCTGCGGCTCCAGCTGGCCGTCCCCGCCGTCACCGTGGCCCACCAGCTCACCGCCGCCCTGCTGGTGGGAGTGCTCGGTGGCCTCTGGGGATTGTCGTTTCAACCCCCTTCCGTTCCTTCCCGTCTTGAGGTGGCCCATGGTTAGTGTCAGCGCCGTGTCGGCCATCGCCGCGTCCCCTCCGCCGGCCGCGATCCGACCTTCGGTGAAGTTGCCGGCCTTGCTTGAGGTGGCCAAGCCGCGGCTGATCCCGCTGCTGCTGGCGACCACGGTGGGCGGCATGGCCCTCACCGCCGCCTGGCCGCTGGATCCGCTGCGGCTGGTCTGCACCCTGGTGGGTGGCTCGATGGCCTCGGCGGCGGCCGGTGTCCTCAACTGCCTCTGGGAGCAGGAACTCGACGGCCGCATGCAGCGGACCAGTCGCCGGGCGCTGCCGTCGGGCCGGCTGGCCCAGCGGCAGGCCTTTGCCCTGGCCGTCGGTCTCACGGTCGCCTCGGTGCTGGTGCTTGTCCTGGGGGTGAACGCCCTGGCCGCCTCCCTGGCCCTGCTGGGGCTGTGCAGTTACGTGCTGCTCTACACGGCCCTGCTCAAACCCCGCACCACCCAGAACATCGTCATCGGCGGCATCGCCGGAGCCATTCCCCCCCTGGTGGGGGCGGCTGCCGCCACCGGCCACCTGGGCTGGAGCAGCTGGTGGCTGTTCACTCTGGTGATGGTGTGGACCCCCGCCCATTTCTGGGCCCTGGCGCTGCTCCTGTATGAGGATTACCGCTCTGTGGGCATCCCGATGCTGCCGGTGGTGAAGGGCCTGGAGGTCACGGCCGAGGCGATCCGCCGCTATAGCTGGGTGACTGTGGCCATGAGTCTGGCCGGCGTGGTTGCCCTGCCCAGCGGCGGCTGGCTCTACGGCCTGCTGGTGCTTCCCTTCAATGCCAGGCTGCTGCAGCTCAGCGCCAGCCTGCTTGAGGACCCCGGCGATCCCCGCCGGGCCCGCAGCATGTTCCGCTGGTCGATTTTCTACCTCTTCGGCATCTGTTTGCTGCTGGTGCTGGCGCGCACCCCCCTGGCCACCGCCGGCGCTCCGGGCGCCCTGGTGGCCGCCGCGTTCCACTTGACCCCCACGGCTGCTGCCTAGATTGACCAGGCTTCCGGCCCTTCGCGATTGATCCCGGCTTGATCGAGCTCCAGCACCTCAGCAAGCGTTTCGGCGGCCGCAAGGTTGAGCCGGTGCAGGCCCTGGACGACCTCTCCCTGAGTGTGCCGGCGGGCTCCCTCTACGGACTGCTCGGCCCCAACGGCGCCGGCAAGACCACGGCCCTGCGCATTCTCTGCACCCTGCTGGCTCCCGATGCCGGTCAGGTCCAGGTGGCCGGGGTGGATGCCCTGGCCGAACCCCGCGCGGTCCGGCGCCTGCTCGGCTATGTCGCCCAGGATGTGGCGATCGACAAGATCCTCAGCGGCAGGGAGCTGCTCCACCTCCAGGCGGATCTCCATCACATGGGAGCTGCCGACCGCCTGGCCCGCACCGCCGAGCTGATCGAGCTCCTCGCCATGGAGGCCTGGATCGACCGCCGCTGTGGCAGCTACTCCGGCGGCATGCGCCGGCGCCTCGACCTGGCCGCCGGGCTGCTGCACCGGCCCCGGGTGCTGGTGCTGGATGAACCCACCGTGGGCCTTGACATCGAAAGCCGCGCCACCATCTGGCAGGTGCTGCAGCAACTGCGCGACCAGGGCACCACGGTGCTGCTCAGCAGCCATTACCTCGAGGAGGTGGATGCCCTGGCCGACCGCCTGGCCATCATTGACGGCGGCCGGGTGATCGCTGAAGGCACGCCCGCCGCCCTCAAGGGCGCCCTTGGCGGCGACCGGGTGACGCTGCGGGTGCGGGAATTCAGCGATGAGCAGGAGGCGTCCCGGGTGCGGGATCTCCTCGCGGCCTGCCGCGGCGTCCGCCAGGTGGTGGTCAACCGGGCCCAGGGCTATTCCCTCAACCTGGTGGTGGAGGACAGCGGCGTGGTGGAGACCCTGCGGCAGCAGCTGGCCGAGGCCCAGCTGCCGGTGTTCGCCCTGGCCCAGAGCCGCCCCAGCCTCGATGATGTCTACCTTCAGGCCACCGGCCGCACCCTGAGCGACGCGGAACTCTCCGTGGCGGGTCGCCGGGACCTCAAGGAGGAACGCAAGCAGTCGATGCGATGACGACCCGATTCCCTGATTCCCCATGACCAGCGCCAGCCCTTCCCTCGCCCCCGTCCCCTCCGCCAGCACGGAGCCCTCGGCCTTCGCCGAGATCTCCCAGGAGACCCTCGCCCTCACCCGGCGTCTGTTTGTTCAGCTGGCCCGCCGTCCATCCACCCTCGTGGCGGGGGTGCTGCAGCCATTGATCTGGCTGGTCCTGTTCGGGGCCCTGTTCGCCAATGCCCCGGAGGGTCTGCTGCCCGGGGGCATCAGCTACGGCCGCTTCCTGGGGGCCGGGGTGATCGTGTTCACGGCCTTCAGTGCCGCTCTCAATGCCGGTCTGCCGGTGATGTTCGACCGGGAGTTCGGCTTCCTCAACCGGCTGCTGGTGGCGCCGCTGCGCTCCCGCAGTTCGATCGTCTTCGCCTCGGTGCTCTACATCACCAGCCTGAGCCTGGTGCAGAGCCTGGCGATCATGGGCACGGCGGCCCTGCTGGGCTACGGCTGGCCCGGAGGGGCGGGGTTGCTGCTGGTGCTGGTCACCCTGCTGCTGCTGGTCTTCGCCGTCACCGCCCTCAGCCTCGGCCTGGCCTTCGCCCTGCCGGGCCACATCGAGCTGATCGCGGTGATCTTCGTGGCCAACCTGCCGCTTCTGTTCGCCAGCACCGCCCTGGCGCCGATTTCCTTCATGCCCCCCTGGCTGGGCTGGCTGGCGGCCCTGAATCCCCTTACCTTCGCGATTGAACCGATCCGCGCTGCCTACGCGGGATCCTTCCACCTCACCGACGTGGTGCTGGTGGCTCCCTACGGATCCCTCTCGGCCCTCACCTGCCTGGCCATCCTGGCGGGCCTGGCCGCCGGTCTGTTCCTGCTGATCCGCCCGATGCTGGATCGCAAGCTCACCTGACGCCCCGCCCCGTGTCCCTGCCCCCCTCCCGGCCCGAGCTCTCCAACCTGCTGCTTGAGGCCGTCCACCGCAGGGATGCCACCGCCACGGCCCGTCTGATCCGCCAGTGGGCCCACCGCCACGGGGTGGGTTCCCTTGAGCAGTTCCGCACCGGCCCCCTGATCGCCCAGCAGGGCAGCGAGGCCGGCGAGTGGCTCCGCCAACACCTGGAGGGACCGGCCGTTGCCCCCACCGCCCCTGGGTCGGATCACCTCAAGCCCATGGCTGCTGGCGTGGACGATGCCTTTGCGGCCCTGGAAGCGGCCTTCTCGACGCCGCCGGTGCCTGTCGCGCTGGTCCCCGAGCCCGTATTGGCGGCGAGGTCCCTGCCCGAGGCCTCCCGCCTCAGCGTCCTTCCCCCGGGCACACCCCCGGCCCCGGCGCCCTCCACCCTGGCCGGGTTGCGCTCCTGGCTCTCCGGCGCTCCCCAGCATCGCCGCGCCAGCTGATCATCCCTTTTGCAGCCGTCCATGCTGTCGTCCCGTCCCCTGCCTGAACGCGCCGCCCTGAACGGCCGCCTGATCGTGTCGGTGCAGGCACCGGAGGGTTCGCCCATGCGCGATCCGGCCGTGATCGCCGCGATGGCGGAGGCCAGCCTGCGCCAGGGGGCCGCCGGGGTGCGGCTCGAGAGTCCAGAGCACATCGGCGCGGTGCGCCGCCGCTGCCCCGGGGCCCTGATCGTGGGGCTCTGGAAGCGCCCATTCCCGGACAGCGCCGTGTACATCACCCCCGGCTGGGAGGAGATCCGTGCCGTCTGGGCGGCTGGAGCTGATGTGGTGGCCATCGATGCCACCGAGCGTCCACGCCCCGATGGCCAGGCGCTGGAGGACCTGATCAGGCGCACCCGCACGGATCTGGGCGCTCCGCTGATGGCGGATGTGGACAGCGCGGCGAACGGTCTGCGGGCGGCGGCCCTGGGTTGCCAATGGGTCGGCACCACCCTCTATGGCTACACCGAGGCCACCGCCTCGCTGCAACCTCCGGCCTGGGACCTGCTGGGGCCGTTGCGGCGCGACCTCCCCGAGGCGGTGGCGCTGATCTGCGAAGGCGGGATTGCCTCCAGCCAGGAGGCGTCCCGTGCCCTGAACCGTGGTGCCGATGCCGTCGTGGTGGGAACGGCGATCACCGGGGTGGATCTGCAGGTGGCCGCCTACGTGCGGGCCATGGCCGGCTGAGCGTCGGCTCACCCGGCCTCACATCATGCCGGGCATGCCCATGCCACCCATGCCACCCATGCCACCCATGCCACCCATGCCGCCATCGCCGGCGGGGGGAGCGGCGGGCTCCGGCTTGTCAGCGATCACGGCTTCGGTGGTGATCAGCAGCGAGGCGATCGAAACCGCATCCTGCAGGGCGAGCCGCACCACCTTGGCGGCGTCCAGGATGCCTGCGGCCAGCAGATCTTCGTAGGTATCGGTCAGGGCGTTGTAGCCCTTGCCCTGGCTGAGCATCTGCTGCACCACCACATCGCCATTGGCGCCCGCGTTGGTGGCGATCTGGCGGGCCGGCGCCGCCAGGGCCCGCTGCACGATCTCCACCCCGGTGCGGATGTCGCCGTCGCAGCGGCTGGCCAGGGCTCCCAGTTCCTCGCTGAGCGCGACCAGGGTGCTGCCGCCGCCGCCGACGATGCCCTCATCGATCGCCGCCCTGGTGGCATTGAGGGCATCCTCGATGCGCAGCTTGCGGTTGCGGAGTTCGGTTTCGGTGGGGGCGCCCACCTTGATTACCGCCACGCCGCCGGCCAGCTTGGCGATGCGCTCGTTGAGCTTCTCGCGGTCGTAGTCGGAATCGGTGGCCTCCAGCTCCCGTTTGATCGCGGCCACCCGATCGCTCACCGCGGAGCGCTGGTCGTCGGCCGCCACGATCGTGGTTTCGTCCTTGCTGATCGTGATGCGGTGGGCATGGCCGAGGTCGGCCAGGGTGGCCTTGTCCAGCGTCATGGCCCGGTCCTCGCTGATCACCGTGGCGCCGGTGAGGATGGCGATGTCCTCGAGCATGGCCTTGCGGCGGTCACCGAAGCCCGGCGCCCGCACCGCGGCCACCTGGAGCACGCCCCGGGTCTTGTTCACCACCAGCGTGGCCAGGGCCTCGCCCTCCACCTCCTCGGCCAGGATCACCAGGGGCCGGCCGCTCTTGGAGACGGCCTCGAGCACTGGCACGAGGTCGACCACAGTGCTGATCTTGCGATCGGTGATCAGCAGCAGGGGATTGTCGAAGGCGCATTCGCGCCGGTCCTGGTCGGTGACGAAATAGGGGGAGGAATAGCCGCGATCGAAGGCCATGCCTTCTGTCACCTCCAGTTCGGTGGCCAGGGATTTGGATTCCTCCACGGTGATCACGCCATCGGCGCTCACCCGCTCCACCGCCTCGGCGATCATGCGACCAATTTCCTCGTCGTTGCCGGCGCTCACCGTGGCCACCTGGCGGATGGCATCGCCCGCCACGGCGCGGGAGCGCTCGGCGATACCGGCCACCACCAGGGCGGTGGCCTGCTCCATGCCGCGCCGGAGGGCGACGGGGCTGGCACCGGCGGCCACATTGCGCAGGCCCTCATGCACCAGGGACTGGGCCAGGACGGCCGCGGTGGTGGTGCCGTCACCGGCGGTGTCCTTGGTTTTTGAGGCCACCTGCTGGATCAGTTTGGCGCCCAGGTTCTCGAAGGGATCCTCCAGCTCGATCTCCTTGGCGATGGTGACGCCGTCATTGACGATGTCGGGGGCGCCGAACTTCTTCTCCAGCACCACGTTGCGACCCTTCGGCCCGATGGTGACCTTCACCGCATCGACCAGGGCATTGACGCCCCGTTCCAGGGAGTCGCGGGAAGCATCGGCGAACTGGATCAGTTTGGCCATCGACGGGTTGGTAGGAGCAGCTGTCGCAGCGTCCCACGGCGACCCCGCCGGTGGCATCCGCCCATCGGTGGGGAAAGCCGAATGTCCCGTTCAGGGTCGGCTGCAGCCCCCCGTCGCAGGAGGTACCTTCACACCATGGAAGACCTGCTGCAGCAGACCCTCGACAGCGCGGCCACCGAGTCGGCCCTGGTACCCAGCACCACCGCCGACGGCATGGTGTTTCTGCTGATCGCCGCCCTCGGCCTGCTGATGGCCCTGGTCTATGTGCCGATCCGGCTGTTCCTCACCCTCACGGCCCGCAGCCGGCGCCTGCGCCTGCTGCAGCGCATCCGCAAGCTGCGGGAAGACCTCGGCCAGCCCCTGGCACCCGAATCCTGATCAGCGCATCACCATGCCGCCGTCCACCTGCAGCACCTGGCCGGTGATGTAGGCCGCCGCCGGATCGGCCGCCAGGAAACGCACCGCACCGGCGACTTCCTCCGGCTGGCCCATGCGGCCGAGGGGGATGGCCGCCAGGATCGGCTCCTTGTCGAGATCCTTGGTCATGTCGCTGTCGATGAAGCCGGGGGCCACCGCGTTCACCGTGATGCCGCGGCTGGCGAATTCGGCGGCGCTGCTGCGGGTGAGGCCGATGACACCGGCCTTGGCGGCGCTGTAGTTGGCCTGGCCCGGGTTACCCATCAGGGCCACCACCGAGGTGATGTTGATGATGCGGCCGCTGCGGGCCTTGAGCATGCTGCGGCTGACGGCGCGGGTGCAGAGGAACACCCCGGTCAGGTTGAGGTCGATCACGCTTTGCCAGTCGGCGGTCTTCATCCGCATCAGCAGGCCGTCACGGGTGATGCCGGCGTTGTTGACCAGCACATCGAGGCGCCCTTCCTTCTCCAGCACCGCCTTCACCATGGCCTCCACGGCCTGCTCGTCGGCCACATCCGCCTGGTGGCTCCAGGCCTGGCCGCCGGCCGCCGTGATCGAGGCCACCAGCCCTTCGGCGGCTTCGGGGGAGCGGGCGTAGTTCACCACCACCGTGGCTCCGGCCAGCGCCAGGGACTCGGCGATGGCCCGGCCGATCCCCCGGCTGGCACCGGTCACCAGGGCGACCTGACCGGAGAGGGGAGCGGCGCTGGACATGGGGGCGGAAGCAGGGTGTGGCGATCGTATGCCTGGCGGTGTCCCGGCCCGATCGCCTCACTCCGCCATCTGGTCGGAACTCTCCAGGGCCGGGCCGAGCACCTCAGCGAAGCGCTGCAGCTGCTCCTTGCTGCCCATCACCACCAGCAGCTGGCCGGCTTCCAGCCGGATGTCGCCGCCGGGGTTGGTGACCAGGGTGGCCTCCGGGGTGCCGTAGGTGGTGCCCCGGTAGGAGTAGGGATTGACCACCGCCGGCGCCGGGGTGCGGATGGCCAGCACCTGGGCGCCGCTGCGGCGGCCGAACTGGATCTCCGCCAGGCTGCGGCCCAGCAGCTCCCCCAGCCGGGAGGGGTCGTCGCTGAGCTGGAATTCCTCCACCTCGCAGTCGGAGCCGGCCAGCAGCTCCATGAAGTCGACGGCCAGCGGCCGCAGGGCCGTGGCGGCCATCACCCGGCCCCCCGCCACGTAGGGGCTCACCACCTGGTCGGCCCCGGCCAGGCGCAGCTTGCGTCCCGCCTCGGCGCTGTCGGAGCGGGCGATCAGGCGGCAGCGGGGGGCCAACCCCCGGGCGCTCAGCACCACGTAGAGGTTGGCCGCGTTGTTGGGCAGGGCCGCCACCAGGCTGCGGCACTGATGGATGCCCGCCTCCAGCAGGGTCTCATCAAGGGTGGCGTCGGCTAACAGCACCGGCAGACCCCGCTCCTCCGCCTCATCGCGGCAGCCGGCGTCCATCTCCACCACCAGCAGCGGGACCTGCTCCCGGATCAGCTGATCGGCGATCTCCTTGCCGATGCGGCCATAGCCGCAGAGAATCACGTGGTTGTTCATGCTTTGGACCCAGGTGCGGAATCGGCGCTCCCGCAGGCGCCGGAAGTAGCCGGTTTCGGAGAGGCCCACCAGGCTCTGGACGGTGAGCTGGACCACCACGAGCCCTCCGCCGATGGAGAACACGGTGATGATCCGCCCTGCGGTGGAAAGGGGGTGGACCTCGCCATAGCCGATCGTGGCGATGGTGATCGCCACCATCCAGTAGCAATCGCCCCAGTTCCAGCCTTCGGTGATCCGGTAGCCGATCGCGCTGGCGTTGACCACCACGATCAGGGCGATCATGGGGGTGACCCAGGGACGGCGGGACCTGGCCGAGGGGGGGCGCTTCCTGCGGGAGAACCACAGGCGACTCATGGGCGCCGCTCAGACCAGGCCGAGGGCCTTGAGCACGTCGCTGGAGGAGAGGTCACGCAGGTGGCCGGGGGAACCAAGCCCTTGTACTCCGCTGCGGGTCGGAAGGCTGTCGCTGCTGCGACCCAGGGCCACCACCGGGGTGCCGCTGAGCAGGGCCAGTTCGATGGTCAGCGCATCGCTGGCCAGCACCACGTCGCTGGCGGCCACCAGGGCGGCCCGGGCGCTCAGGTGGGCTGAAGAGGCTGGCGGCACCTGCAGGGAGCGCAGGCCGGGCAGGGTGGCGGCGATGTGGCCGGGCAGCTCCTGCCAGGCCGCGGCCTGCCAGTCGTCCGGGCCGCCGCAGGGGGCCAGCAGCAGCATCGGACCGTCGCCGGCCGGCAACGCGGTCAGCGCTTCGTCGAGGGCGCCCTTCGACAGGCTGAGGCGGAAGGCGGCGGCATCGAGGCTCACCCCGATCGGCCGCAGGTAGGCCTCCAGGGCCTGGGCGGGCCAGATGTTCTGGGGCACCTGGACGGTCTCGGTGGCGGAGAAGCCCCCGGCGGCCATGCGGTTGGGGATGTGACTCATCGAGAGCATCAGATCCACCTGGCGACCGCTGGCCAGGTTGATGCAGGCCTGAAAGTCGGGCTCCCGCACGCATCCCAGCAGGTTGGCCCAATCGGCCAGGGTGGCGTCGCCGAAGTTGAAGGGAATGACCTTCTCCACCGCCGGCAGCAGCTTCCAGAGGCCGGCCAGCGAGGGGTGGCAGGCCACCTGAATCTGGAACTGGAGTTGCTCGGCGGTGGCCGCCACGGCGGGAAGCGCCTGCAACTGGCTGGCGCCATCGCCTGGGATCAGAAACAGTGCGCGCATCGGGCGTTGGGTCGGGCGGGCCTGGCGGCCTGATTGTATGGAGGGGATTCCAGTGTTCCGCCCGGGCGGCCCATCGCTTGTGCATTTGCTGATCGCCGCCGCCGGCAGCGGGCGCCGCATGGGCGCCGTCACCAACAAGCTGCTGCTGCCCCTGGCCGGCCGCCCCGTCCTGGCCTGGACCCTCGATGCCGCCCTGGCCTGCGGGGCGATCCGCTGGATCGGGGTGATGGGCCGCCCCGAGGACGAGGCGGCGATCGGGACGATCCTGGCCGCGGCCGAGCCACGCCGCTCCCTAGCCGAACCGGTGGCCTGGATCGTCGGCGGCGACACCCGCCAGGACTCGGTGCGCCGTGGCCTGGAGGCCTTGCCGGCCGATGCCGAGGCGGTGCTGATCCATGACGGCGCCCGCTGCCTGGCGGAACCGGAGCTGCTGGAGCGTTGTGCCACGGCCCTGACCCAGGCCATGGCCGAAGGGGCCGGCATCATCGCGGCCACCCCCGTCACCGACACCATCAAGCAGGTGGATGGCCGGGGCCTGATCACCGCCACCCCCGAACGCAGCGGCCTCTGGGCCGCCCAGACGCCCCAGGGCTTCGGGGTGGCCCAGCTTCGGGAGGCCCACGGGCGGGCCGAGCGTGAGGGCTGGAGCGTCACCGACGATGCGGCGCTCTACGAGCGGCTGGGGCTGCCGGTGCGGGTGCTGGAGGCGCCGCCATCGAACATCAAGCTCACCACCCGCTTCGATCTCACCATCGCCAGCGCGGTGCTGGCGGCCCGCGGCGCCTGAGGTCGCCGATGGACAGCACCACCCAGCTCGAAACGATCGCCGCCCGCTGGCAGGGCTCCTTCCATAACCGGCGCCAGGTGGCCGCCCATGTGGCCAGGGGCGGTCCGGTGGCGCCCGAGCTCACCCGGGAACGGCGCACCATGGAGGTGGAGCGGCTGCAGGCGCCCCAGCTGGGGGCGGTGGTGCTCTACTTCCAGGAGTTCCGCGCCAGCGCCCCCCAGCTGGCCCACCGCCAGCGGGTGGTGGTGCTCGGGCTGGATCCGCAGCGCGGCAGCGTCAGGGCCGAGCAGCTGTTCTTCCGCGGGGGGCCCACCTACGACCGCCCGGCGCTGGCGGCCGCCCAGGTGCAGACCCTGGGGCCGGAGGCCTTCGATCGCCATCCGGGCTGCGATCTGTTTTTTGAGGCGGAGCTGGCCTTCGACCGCTTCCGCGCCCGCATGGATCCCGGGGCCTGCCGCTACCGCCATCCCCAGGACGGTGAGGTCTGCGCCGAGTTCGAGATGCTCCTCCATCCCGACCAGCTCTGGTACCGGGACCGCAGCCTGCGGCTGGCCGATGGCTCGGTGCGGGGAGAGGTCGACGGCTTCAGCTGGCTGCTGTTCGATCGGGTGGAGGGTCCCATCGGGGACGATCTGCCCTCCCTGGTGCGGCAACAGGGCGTGTGGCGGGGCACCTTCCGGCGCTATGACGCCGGCGGCGGGCTGCTCGAGACTTTCCCAAGCACGATCACCATCCGGGTGTTCCAGGAGGGAGGCCTCTGGCGCTACCACCAGAGCAACCTCCATGGCACCGAGGACGCCCCGCTGCGCCGCCTCGAAGCCCAGGGCGCGATCCATTCCGGCCGGGTGTGGTTCGCCAGCGACCGCTTCCAGGGCTGGGCGATGGACCTGCCAGGCGAGCAGCCGGCCGCCGGCAGCCTGCTGGTGATGCACGCCCGGGATCCGGGCGATCCCGACATCCACGAGATCATCAGCTGCAGCCCCGACGGCCGCCGCCGCTGGCGGCTGAGTCAGCTGTTGAAGGATGGCCGGCTGGTGGGCCGAACCGCCATCGACGAGGAGAGGCTCACCGGCGACTGAAGGACCCAGGCCCCGCAGCGATCACGCTCAGGCGGCCCCGGTCAGCGTCGAGTCGGGCCCGCACCCCCAGGGGCAAGGCGGCATTGACGTCGCCATGGCCCACCGGCAGGCCGGCCAGCACCGGGATGCCCAGATCGGCCGTGCGCTCCCTGATCACCTGCTCCAGGCTGAACCGGGGCGTGTCGTCGTCGTCATCCCGGGGGTCGTCGCAGCCAACGAAGCTCCCGAAGCCGATGCCCCCCAGGCGTTGCAGGGCGCCGCAGAGGCGCCAGTGGGTGAGCATCCGCTCCAGGCGGTAGGGCGCTTCCCCCACGTCTTCCAGGATCAGGATCGCCCCGTCCAGATCCGGCAGGTGCGGCGTGCCCAGCAGGTGGGTCGCCACGGTGAGGTTGGCGGCCAGGAGCGGACCCTCCACCTGGCCGCCCACCCAGGGCTCCCCCTCGAGGTCCGCCAGGGGCTCGCCGAACAGCAGCGCCCGCAGCCGCTCCCGGCTCCAGGCCGGCTCGGCCGCCAGGGTGGTGAGCAGGGGGCCGTGGATGGCGCCCCCCTGACCCATCGCCAGCCGGTGCCACAGCAGGGAGGTGACATCAGAGAACCCCAGCAGCCAGCCGCCTGCCGCCTCCAGGGGCTGCTCCAGCAGCCGGGCCGACCCCCAGCCCCCCCGCACGCAGGCCAGCAGGGCCGCCACCGGCCCCGGACCGGCATCCGGGAGCAGGTCGCCGGCCCGCTCGGCGTCCCTGCCCGCCAGGTAGCCCCAGCGGCGCACCGGCAGCCGGGTGGGATCGTCATCCAGCTCCAGGCCCCAGCTGGCAAGCACCGCCAGGCCGGCCTGCAGCCGTTCCAGATCGGGAAGGGCGGAGCTGGCGGCCACCAGCCGCACCCGGTCGCCCGGACGCAGCGCCGGGGGTTGCAGGGGCGGCGGTCCGGCGTTCATGGCGGATCAGGTGCTGGTGGAGAGGATCACGGCCAGCAGCAGCAGCCCTCCAAGCCACACCTGGGCGGCGAAGTGCCGGCCATAGGCGCTGCGGGGCAGGTCGGGGCGGCGCAGCCGGGCCGCCTGCTGCTGCATGGCCAGGGCGGCGGCGGCCCAGGGCAGCCAGAACGGCAGCCCGGCCCGCCCCTGCAGCAGCACCGCCACGGCCAGGGCCGCGCAGGTGAGCCCGTAGCAGAGGGCCACCGCCAGGGGCGCCTGGGTCCCCAGGCTCAGGGCGCTGCTGCGCACCCCGAGGCGCCGATCGTCCTCCCGGTCGCTCATGGCGTAGACGGTGTCGAAGCCGAAGGTCCAGCTCACCGCCGCCACCCAGGTGAGCAGCAGGGGCCAGCCGCCCAGGGTGCCCTGCAGGCCCCCCTGGGCGGCCGCCCAGGGAATCAGCACGGCGAAGCCCCAGCACAGGGCCAGCACCAGCTGGGGATAGGCGAACCAGCGCTTGGCGGAGGGGTAGAGCAGCACCAGGGGCAACGTGGCCAGGGCGAGCCCCACGCACAGCACCCGGCTGGTGGTAGGCAGGGCCAGCAGGGCCGCCAGGGCCACCACCAGGCAGAGGAGCAGCAGGACGGTCGCGGTGCCCACCCCGAGGCGGCCATCGGCCAGGGGCCGGTGGCGGGTGCGTTCCACCAGGGGATCGATGCGCCGGTCCCAGAGGTCGTTGGCCACGCAGCCGGCGCCGCTCACCGCCAGGCCGCCCAGCACGATCCAGCCCACCAGCTGGGCAGCAGGCGGCACGGCCGGCCCCAGCCACAGGGCCCAGCCGGCTGGAATCAGCAGGATCAGCCGGCCGCTGGGCTTGTGCCAGCGCAGCAGCTCGAGCCAGGCCTGGACATGGCCTGGGGCCATCGGGACGTTCACCGCTCGCAACGGTTGGTTGCCGGCACCCTATCCAACTCCTGACCACGGCGTTCCCGTCCGCTGGCGAAGGGGCGGCCGGTGGCAAAGTGGCGCCGCCGCTGCCCGGGCCGACCCCCATGCCCCCGATCCCCGACACCGTCGGTACCGCGGAACGGCGGGTGGCGGCCATCGACATCGGCACCAATTCCATCCACCTGCTGGTCGCGGCGGTCGATCCGGCCCTGCGCAGCTTCTCGGTGGTGCTGGCGGAAAAATCCACCACCCGGCTGGGGGAGCGGGATCCCGATTCCGGCGACCTCACACCCGAGGCGATCGAGCGTGCCTTCCTGACCCTGCGCCACTGCCGTGACCTGGCCACCAGCCACGGGGTGGAGCAGATCGTCACCGCCGCCACCAGCGCCGTGCGGGAGGCCCCGAACGGTCGCTCGTTCCTGCAGGGGCTCCAGGACCAGCTGGGGCTGGTGGTCGACCTGGTGAGCGGACCGGAGGAGGCCCGACTGATCTACCTGGGGGTGCTGTCGGGTCTCTCCTTCGGCGACCAGCCCTATTTCATCCTCGACATCGGCGGCGGCTCCACCGAGCTGGTGCTCGCCGACGGCCGCGACGCCCGCGCCCTCACCAGCACCCGCATCGGCGCGGTGCGCCTGCAGCGGGAGTTCTGCCGGGAGGACCCCCTCACCCCGGCCCGCCGCGGCTTCCTTGAGGCCTACATCCAGGGGGCGATGGATCCGGCGGTGGCCGAGGTGAAACGGGAATTGCGGCCGGGGGAGAAACCCGTGCTGGTGGCCACCAGCGGCACCGCCATGGCGATGGCCGCCCTGGCCTCCGCCCAGGATCCCAATCCCCCCCTGAAGCTCGACGGCTACCGCCTGGGCCGGGCCCGCCTCGATGGCATCGTCGAGCGGCTGGTGGCGATGACGCCGGAGCAGCGCCGCGCCCTCACCGCCATCAACGAGCGCCGGGCCGAGATCATCGTCCCCGGCGCCCTGATCCTCCAGACCACCATGGAGATCCTCCAGCTCCAGGAGCTGGTGGTCTGCGAGCGGGCCCTGCGGGAGGGTCTGATCGTCGACTGGATGCTGCGCAACGGCCTGCTCGTCGATCGCTTCAGCTTCCAGAGCACGATCCGTCGCCGCACCGTGCTGCACCTGGCCCGCACCTACGGGGTGGACACGGGCCGGGCCGACCGGGTCGCCAGCCATGCCCTCAGCCTCTACGACCAGACCCGGGGACTGCTGCACGATGACAACGGCGAAGGCCGGGCCCTGCTGTGGGCGGCGGCCCAGCTCCATGCCTGTGGCAAACACGTCAACATCGCCGCCTACCACAAGCACACCTGGTACCTGATCCGCCATGGGGAGCTGCTCGGTTACTCCGAGGCTGAGCACCTGATGGTGGCGGCGATCGCCCGATACCACCGTCGCGGCCTGCCCAAGAAACGCCATGAGTCGTGGCAGCTGATCGAGGCCGGGCAACACCGCCACACCGTGTTCACGATGGCCCTGCTGCTGCGGCTGGCGGCCGCCCTCGACCGCAGACCCGCGCCCGGCATCGAGGCGATCAGCGTGTCGGCGGACGCTGAGCGGACCGCTCAGACCAGGGGCTTCACGATCAGCCTGCAGCCGCAGGCACCGCAGCCGGGTGACTCCCCCCAGGACCTGAGCCTGGAGGAATGGAGTCTCCGCTCCTGCGCCGACCTGGTGCTGGAGGCCACGGGCCTGAGGCTCACGGTGCAGCAGGCGTCGCCCTGAAGCTGCGCCACACCACCTGATCGATCCGTCCCAGGGAGCGGGGGGCCTGCCTGCCGGCGGTGGCCGTCACCAGGTCGGGCCGGCCGGCCAGAACCTTCAGGCCCTCTCCCATGGGGAAACGCTTCTCGCCGGTGAACGTGCCGCGGAACAGGGTGACCCCGGCCCCATTGCGGACCTCCAGCCAGCTGGGCTGGCTGCTCTGAAGCACCAGCGCGTCCGCTGCTGGCCGGGACGGCGCCCCAGCGGCCACGGCCTGGCCAGGAGCCACGCCCGGGCTGGTGGTCGCGGCCGGTGCTGATGGGGGTTGGGACGCCTGGGGGGCAAACACCTTCCCCTGCAGGGCGGCCACCCCAAGGCCGCCGCCGCCCAGCAGGAGCAGGGCTCCCCACAGCCAGCCGAGGGAGCGGCCCTGGCTGGCGGGGGCGTTGGCAGGTCGTCGCTGCAGGGGCGAGATCGCCGCCGGGCGGCGCTTGCCGCCCACCAGGCGGCTGTTCTGCAGATCGTTGATCTGCTGGCTCACGTCGATCCCCAGGGCGCCCGCCACCCGCTTGGCCTGGGCCACCACGAACACCGCCTCCGGCAAGTGGGTGTGGTCGCCGGCCTCAAGGGCCTTCAGCTGTTCGCTGCCCAGCCGCAGCCGGTCGGCCAGTTCCTCCAGGCTCAGGCCCTGGTCTCGGCGGGCCTGGCCAAGCTGTTCGCCCAGTTGGACGAGCTGCGGGATCGGCGCGCTCCCGTCCTCTGCGGCCAGGGTCGCGGCAGGAGATTTGGACAAGGGCAGGGACTCCTGAAGCGCTGCGTAGCCAGCAGTATGACGAGCGGTCCCGAGAGCGACCAGTGCTCCGTCAGGGGGATGTTACCGGTCGGAAAACAGGATTGGAGACATGGGCGATACTGGATTCGAACCAGTGACCCCTTCCGTGTGAAGGAAGTGCGCTACCGCTGTGCTAATCGCCCATCGTTGCCGTCTTAGCCCCGGCATCGCCTGAAAGAGGATCTTTCTGCGGCAGGGGTTCTGACCGGGCCGGGTGGCCTGAACCCTCCTACACGGTCGCCGATCACACTGTCAAATCCCCTCAGCCGGCGCTGTCGCAGCCGGCGCTCACCTGCCGCAGGGCCCTGGGGTCGAACTCAATGCTCGCGGGACCGTTGAACAGATCGGGCTGGAGCTGCCGGAGGGCCTGGGCGTCCCGATCAAGCCGTTCCTGGGCGGCCTCGATACGCCCGGCGCGCTCCTGTCGCCAGTGGGCCCGCTGGGAGGCCACCTGCTGTTCCCAGGCGCCGAGGGCGGCCTCGTAACGGTCCCGGTCGAGCCGCTGGTCTTCGGGGCGATAGCGGGATTCCTTGCCGGCATCCAGGGGCTGGGGTGGCGCCACGGAGGGCCTGAACGGGCTGTTGCGGGCCGCGGCCAGCTCCTGTTCGGCCTGACGCAGCGACCCGATCAGGGTGGTGATTGTTCCCTGCCGCCTGCGGCAGGCCTCCAGGGCCGCCCGTCGGGCTGCGGCCGCGGCCGAGGCCGCCTTTTCGGCCGCCAGGCTGGAATCCGAGCCGGGCAGGCAGCGGACGTAGCTGAGGGCGGCCGCCAGGGGATTGCCGGCGGCGGCACCGAGCCGGCGGCAGCGCTCCCGGCCGGCCTCACTCACCCCGGTGAACTGACAGCCGCCCCCCAGCAGGGTCACGCCCAGCAGCACCGGGAGGAGGCGCCGGTGACGGCGAGCACGGCAACTGGCCATCGCCCTCGGAACTCCGCTCAGAGGAACACTGCCTCCATTGTTGCCATCCTGATGGCGTCCGGATGCCCCCAGCGGCCGCCCGCCGTGGCGGCACCCGCCCACCGTGGAATCAGGCCGGCGGCCGCACTCTCCGGAAGGTCAGGTTGAGCCGCGGGGAGGCCACCTTCAGGCGCCGCGGCAGCCCGTGCTGCCAGTGCCGCTGGGTGGGCGGGTCCATCAGCAGCAGATCCCCATGCCCCAGTTCCAACGCCAGGGTTGGAGCCCTATCCCGCTGGCGGGGACGAAAGCGCAGGGTGCGGCTGGCGCCCAGGCTGAGGGAGGCGATGGGAGCGTCCGGATCGAGCTCAGGCTCGTCATCGGCATGCCAGCCCATGGCGTCACGGCCGTCGCGGTAGTAGTTCAACAGCAGGGAATTGAACTCCTGGGCCGCAGCCGCCCCGATGCGCCGGCGGATGGTGGCCGCCAGTGGTGTCCAGGGTTCGAGGGCATTCTCCAACCCGGAATAGCGATAGCCGCAGCCTGGATCCGCCATCCAGCAGGTGAGCCTGGGCATGGCGTGGCGGCGGCCATACACGGTGATGAACTCCTGTTTCCAGGGCACCTCCTGCAGCAGCTGCTCCAGCCAGCCATCGGCTTCCGCGGCCCCCACCCAGCCCCGCCAGTGGCGCAGGCAAGGCGTGGCCGTCGTCACTCGGCGCCGCCGCGGAACAGGTGGTTGTGGCTGGAGGAATAGAGCAGGGATCGGGCCTCGTCGGCGGCCCGCAGGGCCGGACTCACCACATAGAGGGTGGTGCGGATCAGGTTCCGCTCCCGGCTGACCTGGGCCATCGCCTCCAGGGGCACCACCGTGAGCCACTGGTCGGGCCAGCTGACCCGGTAGCCGATCGCCACCGGCGTGTCCGACGGATAATGCTGCAGCAGCTCGCTCTGCACCTCTTCCACGTGGCGGGCGCTCAGGTAGAGGCACAGAGAGGCCTGCAGGGCGGCGAGCCGGGCCAGGGATTCCCGCTCGGGCACGCCGGTGCGGCCGCCCGCCCGGCTCAGCACGATCGTCTGGACCCGGCCGGGAATGGTGAGCTCGGCGCCGAGGGCGGCGGCGGTGGCCTGGTAGGCGCTCAGGCCAGGCACCACTTCCACCGCCAGGCCGGCGTCGGCCAGGCGGCAGATCTGCTCCTGCAGGGCGCCGTAGAGGCAGGGATCGCCGTCGTGGAGCCGCACCACCCGCCGTCCCTGCCTGGCCCGCTCGACCACCACGGCCATCACCTCTTCGAGGGTGAGCGTGCTGGTACGGACCGATTCGCACTCCCTGGGCGCCAGGGCGGCGATCTGGGGGCTCACCAGGGAGTCGGTCCAGACCAGCACCTCGGCCGCCTCGATGGCCCTGGCGGCCCTCAGGGTGAGCAGGTCCGGGGCTCCGGGGCCAGCGCCGACGATCTGAACGGTGGCTGTCATGCGGTCAGGCCGGAGGGGTCGGGGAGGGGACGGCGGAAGCGATAGAGCCAGAGCAGGCCAGCCCCGCCCAGGGCGATCAGCAGCAGGCTCATCAGCTGGGCCATGCGCAGGCCGCCGGCGCAGAACGGCGGCTGGGAGAACAGGCAGAGGGGATCGAGACGCAGCCCCTCGATCCAGAAACGGCCGCTGCTGTAGGCCATCAGATACAGGCAGCTGAGGGCTCCGGCGGGCAGCCGCAGCCGCCCCTGGCTGCCCAGGCGGAACAGCAGCAGCAGCAGGCCGCAGACCCCCAGGTTCCAGAGGGACTCGTAGAGAAAGGTGGGGTGGAACGAGGCCTGCTCAAGGAATTCAGACGGCCGGTTGGCCATCGGAATCGTCAGCGCCCAGGGGAGGTTGGTGGGCAGCCCGAAGGCTTCGGAGTTGAAGAAATTGCCCCAGCGACCGATGGCCTGACCCAGGGCCACGGCGGGAACGAGCACATCGAGCAACGGCCAGAAGGGCTGGCGGCGCCAGCGGCAGAAGAGCAGGGTGACCAGCGTGCCCCCGATCAGGGCGCCGTGGATGGCGATGCCTCCGCGCCAGATGGCGAAGACGTCCATCCAGTTGCTGGTGTACTGGCGCCATTCCAGCGCCACGTAATACGTCCGGGCGCCGACCACGGCCCCCAGCACCATCAGGGGCAGGAGATCGGCGATCAGGCCGGGATCGATGCCCCTGGCGCGTCCCAGGCGGGTGGCCAGCAGCAACCCCAGCAGCACGGCCAGGGCGATCAGCAGGCCATACCAGCGAACGGAGACGGGACCCAGCTGAAAGATCAGGGGTCCCGGGGAGGTGAAGAGGCCGAGAAGGGCGCTCAGAAGCCCTCCGCCGCCTGGACCTTCTCGATCTGACGCTTCTTGAGCACCAGCATGATCTGGGCCAGGGCCACGGCGGCGAAGAAGGCCAGCAGGCCGTAGATGCGCACCGGGTTCTGGAGCACCACCTCGGCATCGATCTGGCCGAAGCCACCCACATTGGGATCGTTGGTGATGGGGGCACCGGCTTCCACCGCATCGCCCACGGCCACGGTCAGGCTGGGTCCTGCGGGAATGGTCTCGGTGACGGCGCCGGCCGCCCCGGTGATCTCCACCACGGTGCTGCCGTCGTCAGCGGTGGTGATGGCGCTGACGGTGCCGGCTGCAGGGGAGGTGTAAACGGTGTTGTTGGTTTTCTGACCCTCGGGGGTCACCTGGCCGCGGCCGCGGTTGGCGCCGACGTGGAGCTGGTACTTGCCGAAGTGGATGGCGCTGTCGGTGGCGGGGTCGGGGGAGAGGATCGGGAAGACGATCTCCTGGTGCTGGTCACCGGGCAGGGGGCCCACCAGAAGGATGTTGGGCTGGTCGTCGCTGTACTGGGTGTAGTAGACGCCGGCGGTCTCCTCCTTGAGCTCATCGCTGAGCCGGTCCTGGGGGGCCAGGGTGAACCCATCGGGGAGCATCACCACGGCACCCACGTTGAGGCCTGCGGGGCTGCCGTTGCCGGACACCTGCTGCACCGAGGTGTCGTAGGGGATTTCGACCACCGCCTTGAAGACCGTGTCGGGGAACACCGCCTGGGGCACTTCCACCCGGGTGGCCTTCTTGGCCAGGTGGCAGTTGGCGCAGACGATCTTGCCGGTCGCTTCCCGTGGCGTGGCGTAGTTCTGCTGGGCCCAGAAGGGATAGGCCCAGCTGGGGCTGGCCCCCAGGACCAACACGCCCACCGAGAGGCTGAGGGTCAGGAGGCTGCCGAAGAGGGGGGAGAGGAAGCGGCGCATGGGGGTGGCGGGCGGTGGCGGGCGTCGGAGAGGGAAGCGGGGGAGGGGGATTCAGGCGCCGATCACGCCCACCAGGCCTTCTCGCCGGTGCGGAAGTCGGTTTCTGTCCACTGGGTGAGGAACACGTTGTCGTTCTCGACGCTGACGTGGGCCAGGGCCAGGGAGAGGGGAGCCGGGCCGCGCACCACCTTGCCCGTGGCGTCGTACTGGCTGCCGTGGCAGGGGCACATGAATTTGTTGGCGCCGCTGTTCCAGGGCACCACGCAGCCCAGGTGGGTGCAGATGGCGTTGATCCCGTAGTCGCCGATGGCGGCACCGCCCTCCACCACCAGATAGGTGGGGTCTCCCTTGAGGCCCTGCACCAGGCTGCGGTCGCCTTCCTTGTGGCTGGCCAGCCAGCCGGTGGCGGTGACGTTGTTGCCCAGTTCGTCCTTGGCGGTGACGCCGCCACCGCTGCCGGCGGCCTTGGGGGGGATGAAGTAGTTCACCACCGGATAGAGGGCACCCAGGGCCACCCCTGTGACGGAGCCGAAGGTCAGCAGGTTCATGAACTGCCGGCGGCCCATTCCGGGCACATCAGCAGCACCGCCGTTCGAGGAGGCCGCAGGAATCTGGGTCATAGGGAACGGCGCGGTGTGACCGATTGACGTGGCGCCCATTATGAACCTTGCCCTTCCCAGGCCGGGTCCGAGTCGCACCCGCCGCAGGCCGGCTGCAACATGCTGTTGTGGAGTGCCCCTGCCGCCATGAGCCCAGCTGAGCCGCTTCGCCGGGAGGAACTGGTGGCGTTGCTGCGGGAGCGCTGGCAGGCCACCTACGACCTGCAACTGGTCCAGCGGCGTGGACGGCTGTATCTGCATGTGATGTGGGGCTACCTCGAGCAGCAGTCCTTCCCGCTCACGCCCCAGGCCTACGAGGAGCACATTGAGGAGCTGGTGGGCTCCCTCAATGGCCTGGGGGTGGCCGCCCAGGTGCGCCACTGGCTCCAGACCACCACCGACAAGCCCCGCCTGGGCAAGGCCCTCTCCCTGCCCCTGGAGCTGCCGGCGGGGCGCGCCAGTGAGTTCATGCTCTGAGCTGGCCCCTCAGGTGGAGGGTGACGGGCTGGGCCGCAGCCCCTCGGCCAGGGCTACCAGTGCCACCCCCAGCAGGTACAGGGCCGTGATCGCCCCGGTGAGCAGCAGCATCGTGATCGGGTCGGTGGAGGGGGTCAGCACCGCACCGGCCAGGGCCGCCGCCAGTACCACCCAGCGCCAGGCGCCCAGCATCGTGCGCCAGTCGATCAGCCCCAGGGCGCCCAGCAGCAATTGCAGCACCGGCAGCTGGAAGGCCAGGGCCGTGGCCACCATCAGCAGCAGCACGAAGTCGAGATAGCGCTCGATCGACCAGATCGGCTCGACCACGTCGGCGCCGTAGGCCACCAGGAAGCGCAAGGCGGCCGGCACCAGGGCCCACCAGGCGAAGGCCAGACCGGCGGCGAAGAGCACCGTGGAGCCGGCGACCGCGGGGGCCACCAGTCGCCTCTCCCGCCGGCTCAGCCCGGGTAGCACGAAGGCCAGGATCTCGAAGAGCACGTAGGGCAGGGCGAGGGTGAGCCCCGCGTAGCCGGCCACCTTCAAGGACACGAACAGGAATTCGCCCGGGGCCAGTTGCAGAAAGCGGATGCCTTCGGCCGGCACCTCCAGCAGCTTCACCAGCGGCCGCACCCCCACCAGGCAGACGGCGGCACCGACCACCACCGCCAGCAGGCTGCGCAGCACGCGCCGGCGGAGCTCCTCGAGGTGCTCCACCAGGCTCATCTGCACCTCGCCGGGGAAATTGTCCTCGGGGATGGAGTCGCTCATGGCCGTTCCGTCGTCGGCAGCCTAGGGGGCTCGGCCAGGAGACCAGCGGCCCGCTCGGGCATCGCCCACAACACCGTGCCGCCGCGGTGGCGCACCGTGCCCGGGCCGGCGCCGGCGATGCGCTGCAGGTCGCCGGTCGGCACCATCACCACCGGCACCCGGCCGTTGGCCCGGCCCCGGCTGAAGTGGGCTGCCAGGTCGGCCGCCTCCTGCAGGTCCTCATCGCTGGGGGTGCCCTCCGAGCCCTTGAGCACCACATGGCTTCCCGGGCACTCCTGGGCATGGAACCAGAGATCGCCGCGCCGGGCCTGCTGCAGGCTGATCCACTCGTTCTGGCGATGGTTGCGGCCCACCTGCAGCCGCAGGCCACCGCTGCTGCGCAGTTCCAGGGGGGCAGGGGCGCTGCCGGCCGGCCCCCGCCGCAGGCGCCGGGATGGTCCGGTTCCCTGGCCATCCCGGGAGGGGAGCAGGGCCGGCAGGTCCTCCTCGACAGCGGTGAGCTGGGCGTCGTTCTCCGCCTGCTCCAGGAAGGTGAGGCTGGTGTCGATGGCGGCCAGCCGCTGCTGATGCAGCTCCAGCCGGGGGGTGATCGCGGCCACGGAACGGCGCAGCTTGCGGGCTTGGCGGTAGAGGCGCTGGGCTTCGTCGATCTCATCGCGGGAGGGCGCCGGCACGCTCAGCAGGCCATCGGCCCGTCGCTGCATGGCCTCGCTGCCCGGTACCGCCGCCAGCAGGGCCTGCTGCTGGTCGGCGTTGCGGCGCTCCCGCACTGCGGCGTTCTGAAGGCGTTGCCGCAGGCTCGCCCGCCGCTGCTCCAGCCCCCGCCGCCCCAGCCGATCGTTGTAGTAAGCCGCCAGTCCCCGGTTGATCACCCAGGGGGTGGGCGCGGCGGCCGCTGCTTCGGGGTCCCAGCAGCGGTATTCGCTGGGGCCGCCCCAGCCCAGGGCGAACCGTTCCTGCTCCACCGTTTCCAGCCAGAGCCGCCAGCGACGCCAAAGCTGCTGCCATTGCTCTGCCTGCAGGCTTTCCACCGGCAGGGACAGCCAGGCGTCCGCCAGCTGGCGGGCCAGGGCCGGACCGACCCCTTGGTAGGCGCCCATCAGCGCCTGGCCGACCGTCTGGGGCAGCAGGCTGAGGCGCCGCTGCCAGGAGGCGAACTCCTCCTGGAGCCGGGGAGGTTCACCGGCCATGGGCGGCGGCGGCACGTAGGCATCCCCGGTGCCGATCGGCCGCAGGCGCGACCGGTCCTGGCGGACCTGGCGGGCCAGGGTGATCACCCGCCCGTCCTCGTCCAGCAGGAAGAGGTTGCTGTGGCGCCCCATCACCTCCAGCACCAGCTGCCTGGCGATCGGCTCATCGGGCCTGGGGGCGAAGCCCAGGGCCACCACCCGTTCCCAGCCCTGCTGCTCCAGGCTCACCAGGGCCAGACCCCGCAGGCCGTGTTGCAGCTGCTGGGCCAGGGTGCTGCCATCCCCCAGCCGCGGGGGCGGCTCGATGGCCAGCAGGCGTGGCGCCTCCGCCAGCCAGCTGAGTTCCAGCCAGAGGGTCCCCTGCAGGCTGCGCAGGCCCAGCTGCAGCCGATGGGCATCGGGCTGCTGGGCCTTCTCGAAGCGGCTGGGCAGCAGGCCGCGGCGCATCTCGACCAGCACGGCGCGCAGGCTGGTCACATCCATGGCCTGGATGGGCGGGGATGGGGCCATCGCCTCCACTGTCGCTTCCAATGGGGTCCACCCCTACTGTGCGCCCCAGCGCCAGCGATCCATGCCAGCCCCCCCCTCACCCGGTCGACTCACCGTGATCACCGGCCCCAGCGGGGTGGGCAAGGGCACCCTGGTGGCCCGGCTGCTGCAGCGCCATCCCTGGCTCTGGCTGTCGGTGTCCGCCACCACCCGGACGCCCCGTGCCGGGGAGATCGATGGCCAGCACTATTTTTTCCTGACACGGCCCGACTTCGAGCAGCGGGTGTCCACCGGCGGCTTCCTGGAGTGGGCTGCCTTCGCCGGGCACCTCTACGGCACCCCCCGGGGGCCGGTGGAGGAGCATCTCGCCCAGGGCCGGCCAGTGCTGCTGGAGATCGAGCTGGAGGGGGCCCGCCAGGTGCGGCTCACCTTTCCAGCGGCCTTCCAGCTGCTGATCAAGCCGCCCAGCTTCGAGGAACTGGAGCGCCGCATCCGGGGCCGTGGCACCGATGGCGAGGAGGCGATCCAAAAGCGCCTGGCCCGGGCCCGGGTGGAACTGGAGGCCGAGGCGGAGTTCGATGCGGTGCTGGTCAACGGCGACCTGGAGGCGGCGGTGGCCGAACTGGAGCGTCTCGTGGGCCTCGACGCCGGGATGACCCCGCTGCCCTGAACGGCCATGAAAAAGGCGACCCGTGGGTCGCCCTGGTGGTCTGGCTTTCAACCCCGCTTCAAAGCGGGTGGAAGAGCAGATCGGGGAAGAAACGGTTGAACTCGATCATGATCCCGGCGGTGATGCCGAACCAGATGGCGGCGAACACCGGAGCGGTGGTGAGGAATTTCTTCATGGAAGGACGGTGCGGAAGGGGGGTGACCAGCGGCCATTCGGACGCTGGGGGCAGAACGGAAGGATCTCTTGGTGGGGACTCTGGGTCGCCCTCAGCGGGGGGAGACCGTCACCTTGCTGTCATCCTCGAGCAGCTTGCCGCTGGTGAGTTCCTTGAATGCCGCCAGGGGCCAGGTGGCGGAGGCCAGGGTGCTCTTGAAGGCCAGGGCCAGATCGATCTGGATCTCCTTCATGTTGGCGTCCTTGTCGCCGCGGATGGCCTGCAGGTAGACCCGACCTGCCCAGCCGATGCAGCCGGCGATGTAGAGGAAGGCAATGCCTGGGATCGTGAAGTCACCGGCGTGATTCCAGCGGCCGTCGACGATCAGATGGGGCAGGCCATCGGTGCCGCAGAGGGCCTGGCCGTACATGGCGAAGCGGGCCTTGGCCTGATCGGTCTTGGCTCCGGCGGCGCGCTGCTGGAACCGGGGAGTCTCGCTGCAGAGGGTGAGTCCGCCGATATCGGCCTGGGCCGAAGGGGCGAAGCCGAAGAGCAGGAATGCACACGCGAGCAGGGCGAAAACCCTGCTGGCGAGGGGACGGCTGGAAAGAAGACGGCGCATGGAGAGGGGCCGCGGGTGGACTGCCGCGGGGCAGGATGGCTCGTGCGGACAGTAGGGGAGCTCTCCTGCGAGCATGAGCACGGTTCTGGCCCTCGAAACAAGTTGTGACGAGTCGGCGGCGGCGATCGTCTCCGGACGGCGGGTGCTGGCGGGGGCCGTCGCCTCCCAGATCGAGGAGCACGCCCGCTGGGGCGGGGTGGTGCCCGAGATCGCCTCCCGGCGCCATGTGGAGGCGCTGCCGGCCCTGATTTCCCGGGTGCTGGCCGAGAGCGGTCTGGCCATGGCCGACCTCGATGCCGTCGCCGCCACGGTGGCCCCCGGGCTGGCTGGGGCCCTGCTGGTGGGGTCGGTGACGGCGAGGACCCTGGCGCGGCTGCATGCCAAGCCGTTCCTGGGCGTGCACCACCTGGAGGGCCATCTCTGCTCGGTGCACCTGGGTGAGCCGCTGCCGGAGGGGCCCTACCTGGTGTTGCTGGTGAGCGGCGGCCACACCGAGCTGGTGCAGGTCGACGCCCCCGGCCGCTATCTCCGCCTGGGCCGCAGCCGGGACGATGCCGCCGGGGAATGCTTCGACAAGGTGGCCCGCCTGCTCGGGCTGGGCTATCCGGGTGGGCCGGCGATCGAGGCGGCGGCGCTGGAGGGGGACCCGGGCCGCTTCCGCTTTCCCAAAGGGAGGGTCTCCCTGCCCCAGGGGGGCTTCCACCCCTACGACTTCAGTTTCAGCGGCCTCAAGACGGCCGTGCTCCGCCAGGTGCAGACCCTCAGCCGTGAGGCCGGCAGCCTGCCGGTGGCCGACCTGGCGGCGAGCTTCGAGCAGGTGGTGGCCGAGGTGCTGGTGGAGCGCAGCTGCCGTTGTGCCGTCGAAGCGGGCCTCCAGACCATCGTGCTGGTGGGGGGTGTGGCCGCCAATCGGCGCCTGCGGCAGCGGATGGCCGCGGCCACCGCCGCCCGGGGCCTTGGCTGGCGTGTCGCTCCGTTGGCCTACTGCACCGACAACGCCGCCATGGTGGGCCTGGCGGCGATCGAGCGCTTCGACGCCGGGGGGCGCAGCGGGATCAGCCTGGGGGTGGCGGCCCGGCTGCCCCTGGAGCAGGCCGGCACGCTCTATGGGCCCCAACCTCCCTTTTGATGCCCTTAGTGTGGGTGGATCGCTTGATGATCTGGCCCCATGGCCCCCGCGAACCCTCTGCCCATTGAGCTGCCCATTGAGCAGGTTGAAACCTCCCTCAGCGACACAGAACCGGTGTCCCAGCAGGAACTCAACGCCTGGCGGCGCGGCTTCACCCCCCAGGCCGAGATCTGGAATGGCCGCCTGGCCATGCTGGGGCTCTCCGTGGGTCTGGGCGTTCTGTTGCTCGTACGCCTGGCTGGGGGCTAACCCTTCAGGTCCGACCCCGCAGGGTCTGGGCCAGTTCGCCGGGTCTGAGGCTGGCCGCAAGGGCTTCTTCCGGGTACACTTTCCCGGCCGAAACCAGATTGGCCAGGTATTGATTGGCCGTGATCATGCCGTCAAATCCGCTGCGGGCCATGATCGATTCGATCTCATCGAGTTTCCCCCTCAGGATGTAGTCCTTGCAGGCGTCGGTGTTGATCAAGACGTCGTGGTAGGAAGCTCGCTTGCCATTCACCGTTTTGATCAGTCCCTGGGAGATCACACCCCCAGCAGCGAATCGGCCACGGCCTTCCGGACGACGTCCTGCTCATCGGGGGGATACATCCCCAGCATCCGCTCCACGGAGCGCACCGCCGAATTGGTGTGCAGGGTTCCCAGCAGCAGGTGACCGGTCTGGGACGCTTCGATGGCGGTGGTGAGGGTGTCCTGGTCGCGGATCTCCCCCACCAGGATCACGTCGGGGTCCTCCCGCAGCGCCGCCCGCAGGGCCGTCTTGAAGTAATTGGTGTGGATGCCCAGTTCTCTCTGGCGGATCAGGGAATCGCGGCTCTGGTGCACGAACTCCACCGGGTCCTCGATGGTGAGGATGTGGCGTTTCATCGTGCGGTTGATGTGGTCAATCATCGCCGCCAGGGTCGTGGTCTTGCCTGAACCGGTGGGTCCGGTGACCAGGAGCATGCCCTTCGGCCGCTGGGCCAGATCCTTGAGCACCTGGGGCAGGTTGAGCTCGTCAATGGTGGGAACATTCTGCGAAATCAACCGCAGCACCATGGCTGGACCCAGCAGCGATTCGAGCAGGTTGATCCGCACCCGCACAAAACCGAAGGCGAAGGATCCGTCGTACTCCTTCTGCTGGACGAAGCGGTCGATCTCGGGAGGGGGCATGATTTCCCGCAGCCAGTCCCGGAACGTGCTCGCGTCGGTCACATCCAGCCCGGCCAGAATAATGTCGCCGCGATGGCGGAATCTGGGCAGCTCACCGACGCCGAGGTGAACGTCGGAGAAGTTGCGATCGAAGGCCACCCGAACGATCTGCTCCAGCGTCGGCGACGCTTCTCCACCGGAGTCCATCGGCGGGAATTGGGATGACCGGACCGCCACCGCCGGATTGATGCCGACGGGTGGGGGTGGTGGAGGCGCCTGCGGCATCGAAGCACTCTGCAAAACAGATGATCGACCCAGTTGAACGGTTCGATAATTCCAAGCAATCTAGGTGCGGATTCGCCTCCATGACCATCAGTGGGCCTCGGCGGCCTTCGGGCCGGGGAAAGGACGATCGAAGGCTCCCTAGGATCACCTGAACCGCTTCGGCCCGTGTCCCCTCAGCCCCTGGTCAGCATCGTTCTGGGCACGCGCCCGGAGGCCATCAAGCTGGCGCCAGTGATCCTGGCCTTTCAGCGGGCCCGGGAGTTCCGCACCCGGGTGGTGCTCACGGGGCAGCACCGCGAGATGGTCACCCAGGTGATGCGGCTGTTCGGCCTCAGCGCCGACCACGACCTGGCGCTGATGGCGCCGAAACAGACCCTCACCCATGTCACCTGTGCGGCGCTGCAGGGGCTGAAGCAGGAATTCGAGGCGCACCGCCCCGACCTCGTTCTGGTGCAGGGCGACACCACTACCGCTTTCGCCAGTGCCCTGGCCGCCTTCTACGAGCAGATCCCCGTCGGCCATGTGGAGGCCGGCCTGCGCACCGACGACCTGCTCGACCCCTTCCCCGAGGAAGCCAACCGGCGTCTGATCTCCCAGTTGGCTCGGCTCCATTTCGCCCCTACGGCCCAGTCCGCGGCGAACCTTCGGGCGTCGGGGGTGGTGGGCGAGATCCTCACCACCGGCAACACGGTGATCGATGCCCTGCTGCTGATGGCCCGCACCGCTCCCGACTGGGACCTGCCAGGACTGGACTGGCAGAAGCAGCGGGTGCTGCTGGCCACGGTGCACCGCCGCGAGAACTGGGGCGAGCGGCTGCTCGACATCGGCAAGGGCTTCCTGGCGCTGCTGGAGCGCTTCCCCGACACCGCCCTGCTGCTGCCGCTGCATCGCAATCCCACGGTGCGCGAGCCCCTGCAGGCCCTGCTCGGCTCCCATCCCCGCGCCTTCCTCACCGAACCCCTCGATTACGACCGATTGGTGGCGGCGATGCGCGGCTGCACCCTGCTGCTCACCGATTCCGGCGGCCTGCAGGAAGAGGCCCCTGCCCTGGGCAAGCCCGTGCTGGTGCTGCGCCGCACCACCGAACGGCCCGAGGCGGTGGCGGCCGGCACGGCCAAGCTGATCGGCACCGACAGCGTGGCGATCCTTGAGGAGGGCAGTCGCCTGCTGGAAGACCAGGAGGCTTACCAGGCCATGGCCCACGCCCATAACCCCTTCGGCGATGGCGAGGCCAGCGGCCGGATCGTGGAGGCGGCACGGCGTTATCTGGGCGTCAGCGCCGGCTAGGGGCGCTTCTTGGCCCAGGGGGGCAGATCGATGAACACCCTGGTGCCGCTCTCCAGGCCCGTGAGGATCTGGGTGTCCTTGCCGCTGCTGGCCCCCAGCTCCACCGGCTGGAACGTCGGTTCCTGACGCTTGCCCACCAGCAGCACCCCGGGGCGTCCGTCCTCGGTGACGATCGCCACGGTGGGCACCACGGTCCTGGCCTGGAGGGTGCCGGTCTGGAAGTCGATGTCTGCGGTCATGCCGATGCGCAGTTCCGGGGCTGGATCGTCCAGCTGGAGCTTCACCTCGAAGGAGGTGACGTTATTGGTCTTCACCGCCCTCGGGGCGATCTGGCGCACCCGGGCCTGGAAGCGACGGTCCGGGAAGGCATCGACCCGCACGCTGGCGGGCAGGCCCACCTTCAGCCGGCCGATGTCGCTCTCGGGCACCTTGGCCACCACCTCCAGGCCCTCGGAGAGTTCCACGATCGAGGAGCTGGTGGCGCCGGCCGTGGCCGAGGCGGTGGTGGTGGGGGTGACGAAGGCGCCGGGCTCGGCGTAGCGCTGGCTGATCACCCCGGCGAAGGGGGCCCGCACGATCAGCTCGTCCTTCTCCACCATCCGCTGCCGCAACCGTTGCCGCGCCGCGGCGGTGGCCAGCCGCCGCACCTCCGCCTCGGAGCGGAAGCGATTCATCGTGTCGAGACTGATGGCCCCCTGGCGAAACAGGGGTTCGTTGCGGCGCAGCTCGCTGTCGCTGCGACGTTGCTCCGATTCCGCCGATTGCACGTTCGACTGCAGTTCCATCAGCCGGTCGCGCAGGTCGCCGTCGTCCATCAGCGCCAGCGGCTGGCCCTTGCGCACCGTGTCGCCCTCGTCGACCATCAGCTGCAGCAGGGTGCCCTGTCGCTTGGGGCTGACGTTCACCCGCTGGACGGCATCCAGTTCGCCGCTGGCGGTGATCACCCCGGGGAGGGATCCTTCGCGGGCCACCACGGTGAAGGGGGCCAGGTCGCGACCGGCCTGCATCCGTTGCCGTTGCCAGATCCCGGCCGAAGTAATCAGGACCAGCCCCACCGCCAGGCCGATCGCGAGACGCCGGCGGGAGCGGCGCTTCGTCACCAAGGGGGCAGCCGGTTGTGCCGGGCTCCGGGTCGGAGCGGGAGCCGGTGGCAGGGGGGTGAGGGCGGGAATGGGCCGGCGTTTCGCTGAAGACAGTTTCGCTCGCCCAGGCAGAGGCTGTGGACGGGGGGAGACCGAATGGGCCCTGGCACGGTGACCCCTAGATTTCGCCCATGCTCAAAGCCGGAATCGTCGGGCTGCCCAACGTGGGCAAGTCGACCCTCTTCAACGCCCTGGTGGCCAACGCCCAGGCCCAGGCGGCCAACTTCCCCTTCTGCACCATCGAGCCCAACGTGGGGGTGGTGGCGGTGCCCGATGAGCGCCTGCAGAAGCTCTCCGACCTCTCCAGTTCGAAGGAGATCGTGCCGACGCGCGTTGAATTCGTGGATATCGCCGGCCTGGTGCAGGGGGCGAGCCAGGGGGAGGGCCTGGGCAACAAGTTCCTGGCCAACATCCGCGAGGTGGATGCGATCGTCCACGTGGTGCGTTGCTTCGAGGACGACGACGTGATCCACGTCTCCGGCAGCGTGGATCCGGAGCGCGATGCCGAGGTGATCAACCTGGAACTGGGCCTGGCGGATCTGGCCCAGATCGAGAAGCGGCGCGAGCGGCTCAAGAAGCAGATGCGCACCAGCAAGGAGGCCGCCGCCGAAGATGGCGCCCTGGCCAGGCTGCAGGCGGAGCTGGAGCAGGGCGGCGCCGCCCGCCGCGTGACCCTGAGCGAAGAGGAGCAGGCCCTGGTGCGCAACCTCGGTCTGCTCACCGCCAAGCCGATCATCTACGCCACCAATGTGAGTGAGGACGACCTGGCCGGTGGCAACGCCTGGGTGAGCGCCGTGGAGGCGCTGGCCGCCCGGGAGGGAGCTGAGGCCGTGCGCATCTCCGCCCAGGTGGAGGCCGAACTGGTCGACCTGGCCGCCGAGGAGCGCGCCGACTACCTGGCCGGGCTGGGGGTGAGCGAAGGCGGTCTGCAGAGCCTGATCCGCGCCACCTACCGCCTGCTGGGTCTGCGCACGTACTTCACCACCGGTGAAAAGGAAACCCGGGCCTGGACGATCACCGCCGGCATGACCGCCCCCCAGGCCGCCGGTGTGATCCACACCGATTTCGAACGGGGCTTCATCCGGGCCCAGACCGTCGCCTACGGCCAGCTGCTGGAGGCCGGCACCCTCGCGGAGGCCCGGAACCGGGGCTGGTTGCGCAGCGAGGGCAAGGAGTACGTCGTGGCCGAGGGGGATGTGATGGAGTTCCTGTTCAACGTCTGAGCAGATCCGCCCGTGGCCCCATCCGTCGCTTTCATCGGCCTGGGGGCGCTGGGGGCTCCGATGGCGGCCAACCTGCTGGCGAAGAGCTTTCCACTGACGGTCCACAACCGCCACCGGGAACGGGAACGGCCCCTGGCCGCCGCCGGGGCCCGACGGGCCGCCACGCCGGCGGAGGCGGCCGGGGACGCCGCTGTGCTGGCGCTCTGCCTGAGCGACGATGCGGCCGTGGCCGAGGTGCTGCTGGGTCGGGACGACGACACCGCTGACGCCGCCCTGGCGGGCCTGGCGCCCGGCGCCCTGGTGGTCGATTTTTCCACCATCGCGCCGGCGTCCTCCCGGGCCATGGCCGCCGCCCTGGCCGCGCGCGGCGTGGCCTATCTGGATGCTCCCGTGACCGGTGGCACCGAGGGGGCCCGGGCGGGCACCCTCTCGGTGCTGGTGGGGGGCGGGGCCGACGACCTGGAGCGGGCCCGTCCCGTGCTGGAGGCGGTGGGCCGGAGGATCACCCACCTCGGCCCAGTGGGGGCCGGCCAGGAGGCCAAGGCCGTCAACCAGGTGCTGGTGGCAGGCAGCTATGCGGCGGTGGCGGAGGCCCTGGCCCTGGGGCAGCGGCTCGGGCTGCCGATGGAGGAGGTGCGGCAGGCGCTGCTCGGCGGGGCTGCCGGTTCCTGGGCCCTGGAGCACCGCGGCGGTTCGATGCTGCGGGGCGAGTTCCCGCTTGGCTTCCGGGTGCTTCTGCACCGTAAGGATCTGGCGATCGCCCTGGGGGCCGCCGCTGCCGGTGGCCTGGAGCTGCCGGTGGCGCGCCAGGTGGCGGCGATGGAGGACGACCTGATCGCGGCGGGTCATGGCGACGAGGATGTGTCGGCCCTGGCCCGCTGGTTCAGCGCCGACTCCCGCTGAGCGCGGCTCCCTCCTTACCTTGGATGCGCTCCTGAGCTGGTGGCCGCAAGGTCTTGGCGTGAATGGCTGAAGCTCCCCAGGCCGCCGCGATCCAACTGCGGGGACTCTGCAAACGCTTTCAGGAGGGCGACACGGAGCGGACGGTGCTGGAGGCCGTCGATCTGGCCATCGGCCCCGGACAGTTCGTCGTGCTGCTGGGCCAGAGCGGCAGCGGCAAGAGCACCCTGCTGCATCTGATCGGCGGCATCGACAGCCCCTCCTCCGGCAGCGTCTGCATCGGCGGTGTGGACCTCACGGCCCTCGACGAGCGTCGCCGCACGCTCTTCCGTCGAGATCGCATCGGCTTCATCTTCCAGTTCTTCAACCTCATCCCCACCCTGTCGGTGCTGGAGAACGTCACCCTGCCCAGCGAGCTGGCGGGGGTGCCCCGCCCGGCCCTGGAGACGGCGGCCCTCGATCTGCTCGGCCAGGTGGGGCTGGCGGAGCGGGCCTCGACGATGCCGGACCGGCTGTCCGGAGGCCAGCAGCAGCGCGTGGCCATCGCCCGCGCTCTGCTGCACCAGCCCCTTTTGATCCTGGCCGATGAACCCACCGGCAACCTGGATGAACATACCGGCGATCAGGTGCTGCGCCTGTTGATCGCCCTCACCCGCCAGCAGGGTCGCACCCTGATCATGGCCACCCACAACGCCGCCATCGCCGCGCAGGCCGACCGGGTGCTGCGGGTGCAGGAGGGCCATCTGCTGGAGGCCGGACCGACGCCTGCGCCGGTGACGGCGTGAGCGAAGCAAGTCGCCTGCCCGTGGTCCGCAACGGCCCCCTCTGGCGCCTGGCGGCCCGCCGTTGGCGTCGTCGTCCCCTGCAGTACCTGCTCTGCATCCTGGGCATCGCCCTCGGGGTGGCGATGCTGGTGTCGATCGATCTGGCCAGCGGCTCGGCCCAGCGGGCCTTCTCGCTCTCCACCGACGCCATCACCGGCCGCACCACTAATCGCCTGGTGGCGATCGGGCCCGGTGGCGTCCCGGACAGCTCCTTCGTTGCGCTGCGCCGCCGCTTCCCGGAGATTCCCGCCGCGCCGGTGATCGAGGCCTACGGCCGGGCCGAGGAACTGGACGGGGAGCTGCTGCGGGTCGTGGGGGTGGATCTGTTCAGCGAGGCACCCTTCCGCGGCCTGCTGGGTGGCGACGGCAATGGTCAGGGGGGCCGCGGCCAACAAGGCGGCAGGGGCTTCGTGCCCTTCCTCACCGAGCCCGGTACGGCCGTGATCGCCACCGAGACCGCCGAGCGCTTCGGCCTCCATCCCGGTGCCAGCGACGGCTCCGGCACCCTGCATCTCGATCTGGCCGGACGGACGACGGCCTTGCGGCTGGTGGGCAACGTCAGCAGTGATTCGGCCCTCGAGCGCAGGGGGCTGGAAACATTGCTGCTGGTTGACATCGCCACGGCCCAGGACCTGCTCAACCCCACCGGTGCCGCCCCGGTGCCGGCGCTTGGTCACATCGATCTGATCCTGGAGAGCCCCGCCCAGGAGGCGGCCCTCAGCGACTGGCTTCCCCGGGGGTTGAAGCTGGAGACGGCGGCGGCCCGCGGCAATGCCGTGCAGCAGATGACCGCCGCTTTTGAGCTCAACCTCACCGCCATGAGCCTGCTGGCCATGGTGGTGGGCATCTTTCTCATCTACAACACAGTCACCTTCAGCGTGGTGCAACGCCGCAGCCTCTTCGGTGTGCTGCGCTGCCTGGGGGTGACCCGGGGCCAGCTGTTCACCCTGATCCTGGGGGAGGCGGCCCTGTTCAGCCTGGTGGGGTCCCTGCTGGGCCTGGCCCTGGGGGTGGTGCTGGGGCGCACCGTCGTCGGCCTGATCACCCAGACGATCAACGACTTCTACTTCGTGGTCTCGGTGCGGCAGATCAGCCTGTCGGGGTTCACCCTGGCCAAGGGGATGCTGGTGGGGGTGGCCTCAGCGCTGCTGGCCTCAGCCCTGCCCGCCTGGGAGGCGATGGCCACACCGCCCCAGATGACCCTGCAGCGCTCCAGCCTGGAGGCCAGCTGGCAGCGGCTGCTGCCCTGGTTCCTGCTGGCGGCCCTCTTCAGCGGCAGCCTCGGGGTGCTGTTGCTCCGCTGGGACAGCAGCGGCTTGGTGCCCGCCTTCGCAGGAGTGTTTGCCCTGCTGATGGGCGCTGCCCTGCTGATGCCGCCGGTGCTGGTCGCCGCGATGCAGGGCCTGGGCTGGGCCAGCCGGGGCCTGCCGGTGGTGGCGCGCCTGGCCCCCCGCGACATCCTGCGCTCCCTCAGCCGCACCGCGGTGGCCGTGGCGGCTCTGATGGTGGCGGTGTCCGTGATTGTGGGCCTCTCGATCATGATCGGCTCCTTCCGGGGCACGGTGGTCACTTGGCTCGACCAGACCCTCCAGGCCGATCTGTTCGTCTCTCCCCCCAGTACCACGGCCAACCGGGTGCTGGGCAAGGTGGATCCCGCCATTGTCTCGGCCATCGCCGAGCGCCCCGACCTGCGGGCCATGGTCACTTACAACAACTTCGATGTGCACCTGGTCGACCAGGACCGGGACATCACCCTGATCGCCGCCGGGGGTGATGTGTCCGCCGGCCGCCGCCCCTACGCCTGGATCCGCCCAGGCCTCGACGACCCCTTCGCCGCCCTGGAGGCCAGAGCGGGGGTGATCCTCTCCGAAGCCGTCTACCTGCGCGATGGCCAGGGCGCCATCCCCGAGCAGGTCAGGCTCGAAAGCCCCGACGGTGAGAGGAGCTTCCCGGTGATCGCCGTTTTTTACGACTATTCCTCCGACCGCGGCAGCGTGCTGATGGACCGTTCCCAGGTGGCGGAGATCTGGCACGACGACAGCGTCGCCTCCCTCGGCCTGTTCCTGGCCCCCGGCGCCGATGCCGATGCGGTGGCCGCCCAGCTGCGGCAGGGCTTCGGCTCCCGCCAGAGACTGCTGGTTCAGACCAACGGCTCCCTGCGCCAGGGATCGCTGGAGATCTTCGATCGCACCTTCGCCATCACCGGTGCGCTGCAGTTGCTCACGGTGCTGGTGGCCTTCATCGGCATCTTCAGCACCCTGATGAGTCTGCAGCTGGAACGGGGCCGGGAGTTCGCCGTGCTGCGGGCCACCGGCATGACACCCCGGCAGCTGGGGCGCCTCACCCTGCTGGAGACCGGCCTGATGGGCCTGCTGGCTGGGGCCTGTTCGATGCCCCTGGGCTATGTGCTGGCCTGGGTGCTGGTGCATGTGATCAACGTGCGCTCCTTCGGCTGGACCCTGCAGATCGCCCTGGAGCCGCGCTTCTTCATCCAGTCGCTGCTGATCGCGGTTGGGGCCGCCGTGCTGGCGGGCCTCTATCCCGCCCAGCGACTCGCTCGGATGAACATCAGTGAGGCGTTGCGGCAGGAATGAAACACCGCCATCCCCTGCCCGTCCTGCTGGCCCTGGTGGCCGCGCTGCTGATCAGCCTGGCTGGCCCCACCCCTGCCAGCGCCAGCAGCAGCATCCAATGGGGGGAGGTGCCGGCGGTCCAGGGTTTCGCCCGTGCCTTCACCCCCCGCCAGTGGCGCTTCCCCGCCGATTTCGGCGCCCACCCTGACCACCAGACCGAGTGGTGGTACTACACGGGCAACCTGGAAACCGAGGCAGGACGGGCCTTCGGCTATCAGTTCACGGTCTTCCGCCAGGCCCTGGTGCCAGAGGATCCCCCGGCGCTGACTTCCGGGGACGGTGGCTCCCACTGGCGCACCCCCCAGGTGTATTCGGCCCATTTCACGGTCAGCGACATCGCCACCGACACCTTCCTGCAGGAGGAGCGCTTCGCCCGCGGCGCTTTGGGCCTGGCCGGGGCCGAGGCCGATCCCTACGCGGTCTGGCTCAACGACTGGCGCATCAGCACCGAGGGTCCCGATCGGGTGCGGCTGCGGGCCGCCACCGACGCCATGGCCATCGACCTGACCCTCCGCCAGAGCCGGCCCCCCGTCCTCCAGGGCCAGGACGGCCTCAGCCGCAAGGGGCCCGAACCAGGCAACGCCTCGCATTACTACTCCCTGGTGCAGCAGCCCACCGAAGGCACGATCACGGTGGCGGGCCGCGACCATGCCGTCCACGGGGTCAGCTGGAAGGACCATGAGTTCTCCACCAGCGTCCTCAGCCCAGGTACCGTCGGCTGGGACTGGTTCTCCGCCCAGTTCGAGAACGGCTCCGCCCTGATGCTCTATGGCCTGCGCCGGGAGGATGGCCGTAAGGAACCCTTCAGCGGTGGCCGCTGGATCGATGCTGATGGGGAGGTGGAGCTCGGCGCCGACGACTACACGCTCACGGTGAAGCGCACCTGGCGGAGCCCCCACAGCGGCGCCCGCTACCCCGCCGCCTGGACGCTCACCATTCCACGGCTGGACCTGGAACTGGTGATCACCCCCCAGATGGCCGACCAGGAGCTGAGCACCGCCTCGGCCACCTACTGGGAAGGGGCCCTGGGCTATCGGGGCCATCGCGGCGAGCAATCGCTGCTGGGCCGGGGCTACGGGGAACTCACCGGTTACGCCGACCGTCTCGACAGCCTGCGGGGTGGGTGATCGGCGAGGATGGCTCCACCAGGAGCGCAGGGCCATGGCAGCAACGGACCACCCCGAGATCCCGTCTCCCCTGCCCGCCGACCCCGGCGGGACCCCGGAGCATCCCCACAACTTCGAGGCCCAGAAGGAGATCCACCGCCGCATCCGCAACGATCCGGATTACGACGACTGGGAATACGGCACCGAGCCCCTGCCCCACGAGGCCTGGATCGAGAAGCAGGCGGCCGCTTCAGCCGAACGTCCTGCGGGGAGCTAGGCCGCGCACCAGCGGCAGACCCCCCAGGCAGGCCAGGGCCATCAGCAGCCACAGGCCGGTGCCATGGCCCTGGCCGTCGAGCAGCCGCCCGGCGATCAGCGGTGCCCCGAAGCCGCTGATGGCGAAACACTGGGACAGCAGCGCCATGGCCAGCCCCTGGTGCTCGAGTGGGCAGCGCTCCACCACGGCCTCGGTGGCGGTGGGCAGGAAGGCGGTCACCCCGAGGGCCAGCGGCAGCTGGGCCAGCAGCAGCAGCCCCAGGCCCCGCTCGCTGAAGGCCGAGGCCGCCAGCAGCAGGTTGCCGGCGGCGAAGCTGAGCAGGCTGACATTCAGACCCGTCGTCACCGGCCGCCGGGCCAGGGCCTGACCCACCGGCCACTGGAGCAGCAGCACCAGGCCCAGCTGCAGGCCGATGGTGAGGGCACCGAGGCTCACCGGCAGGGCACGCCGGTGCAGGCTGCCCCGCACCAGTTCCAGCGGCAGGGCGCTCTGCATGAGGGCCGGCATCGCTGTGGCCAGCACGGCGATGGCCAGCAGCGGCACCAGGTCGAGGATCCACTGGCCCCAGGGGTTGGGGTGGGCCAGGGCCTCCCTGGGCCTGGGATCCGGCAGGCCCTGGCGCAACAGCACCAGCAGCAACAGGAGCATGCAGCCGATGTCCACGGCATAGATGCCCCGCAGCCATCCCCGACCGGCGAGCAGGGCCCCCGCCAGGGCCCCGGTGGCGATGCCGAGGGCATCGGCGCTGCGGGCCAGGGCGAAGGCCCGCCCCGAGCGCATCGGCGCGCAGCTCAGGGGCACCGCCAGCTCCACCGCGGGCCAGTAGACCCCCATGGCCATGCCGAGCAGCACCTGTCCCTGCAGGTAGCCGCCGAAGGAGCCGGTGCCCATCAGCCGGGCATCGCCGGCGATGGCCATCAGGGCCGCCAGCAGCACCGGCACGGAACAGTTCAGGCCCCGATCCAGCAGCAGCCCACTCAGGATCCGGCCCAGGGTGCCCGCCACGGCCGCCAGGGCCAGTCCTTCGGTGACCCTGCCGGCACTGAAGTGCGCCTGGTGGAACACCATCGGCGTCAGATAGAGCACGCCACCGGCCCCGAGCATGGCGATCGTGCGGATCAGGGCCAGTTCGCGCAGGGCTGCTGGAAACTGGGTGAACCAGGACCGTACCCTGGCCCATCCCTGTGCCTGTCTCACGCCGCCTTCGCCAACTCAAGGGCCTGCTGGCCAGTCTGCTGATCGCGGTGCCGGGCCTGGCAACGGCGGCCGGTGCTGCCGAGGTGCTGGAGCTCCGCTTTGACGGCCTGGAGCTGCCCCTGAACCTGGAGCAGCTCGATGGCTGGTCCAGGAGTCCGAGCGGGCGCCCCGGCGCCGGCGGCGACCTGGCGGTCTGGCTGGATCTGCTCGATCCCCGCAGTCGTCAGGACCTGAAGATCCTGTTGCGTGCCCCCCTGCTGCGAGACACCAGCTTCGGTCAGCAGCTTCTCGACAGCTGGGCGGGCAGCCAGATGCTGGCCCGCCTGGGCGACCTGCTCACCACTTCCGACGGCCACAGCTCCACGGGGGTGCTGCAGACCACCCTGCGGCGTCTGCTGGAGACCCGTCAGGACGTCTCCACCATCGGCCTGCTGCGGGCCCTGCCGGTGCAGCGGCTCAGCCTCCAGCTCGATGGCCTCTATGACCTGGCCCTGCAGTGGCGCCAGCAGATCGAGCTGCAACGCCAGGCCCTGCGGCGCCTCAAGGCCCTGGCGCTGCCGGAGCGCCGCACCGTCCCCTTCGCCTTCGGCGAACGCACCTCCCTGAGGGCCCGCCGGCAGGGATTGGTGGTGGCGCACCGCCCTCTGCCCCTGCCCCTGGAGATCTGGTCGGCGCCGGCGGGGGTTCGGGGGGCTGTGGCGGACCGGCCCTGGCTGCTGCTGATGCCCGGGCTGGGGGGCAACGCCGACCAGTTCGGCTGGCTGGCCGGTGAGCTGGCCGAACGGGGCTGGCCGGTGGTGGTGGTGCAGCATCCCGGCAGCGATGGCCCCGCGCTCAAGGCCGCCCTCGACGGCCAGCAGCCCCCACCGGGAGCCGAGACCCTGGCCATCCGGCTGGCCGACATCAACGCGGTGCTGGCGGCCCAGCGCCGGGGTGAGCTGCCGGTGCAGGGCAAGGGTGTGGTGCTGCTCGGCCATTCGATGGGGGGCCTCTCCGCCCTGCTGGCGGCCGGGGTGGTGCCGGAACCCGGCCTCGGGGAGCGCTGCCGCAAGGCCCTCGATCGGCTGCCGATCGCCAACCCCTCCCGGCTGCTCCAGTGCCAGCTTCCCAGCACCCAGCTGCCGGAGCGCTCCGCCCCCCCCGCCGACTTGCGGGGGCTGGTGCTGCTCAACGGCTTCGGCAGCCTGCTCTGGCCCCGTCGGGGTCTGGCCTCGCTCGGGGTGCCGGTGCTGATGGTGGGGGGCAGCCTCGATCTGGTCACGCCCCCCCTGGAGGAGCAGCTGCGCCTGTTTCTCCAGGGGCGGGATCCCCGCAGTCGCCTGGTGATGGTGGAAGGCGGCAGCCACTTCTCCCCCGTGCGGCTGATGCCCACCGATGAGGTGCTCTTCCAGCTCGATGCGGAGCTGGTGGGGGTGGACCCGGCCAGGGTGCAATCGGCGCTGCTGCGCCTCACCACCGAGTACCTCCACACCCTGGAGCAGCCCCTGCTGCTGCCCGCCCAGCGGCGGGTGCATCAGGGGGTCACCCTCGAGGTGCTCGATGCCGCCGCCGCCCGACGCTGGAAGGCCGGTCTGAAGCCATGAACTCAGAAGCGGATGCGTGGATCCAGCAGGGCCACCACCAGGTCGACAAGCACCGACACCAGCACCACCAGGGCCGCCACCACCACCACGATGCCCTGCACCAGGGGGTAATCGCGTTGGGCGATCGCTTCCTGCAGGCGGAAGGCGATGCCGGGCCAGGAGAAGGTGACCTCGATCAGCAGGGCGCCGCCGATCAGGGAGGCCACCGTGATGCCGGTGATCGTGAGCACGGGCAGCAGGGCGTTGGGCAGGGCATGGTGCAGCACCACGCGCCGTTCGCTCAGGCCGCGGCTGCGGGCGGCCTCCACGTAGTCGGAGCCGAGGGCGCGGCGCAGGTTGAGCCGCAGGGCATTGGTGAAGATGCCGCTCAGCAACAGGCCCAGGGTGGAGGCGGGCAGCACCAGGTGGCGCAGGCTGCCGCCCAGCTGCTGCCAGTCGCCGGCCCTAAGGCTGTCGAGCAGGTAGAAGCCCGTGCCTTGCGGGGGCATCAGGGTGGCGGGGAAGCGCCCGCCCACCGGCAGCCAGCCCAGCCAGACGGCGAACACCAACTGCACCACCATGGCGGCCCAGAAGGGGGGCAGGGCGTAGGTGCCGATGCCATAGAGCCGGCCGGCCAGATCGAGGCGCCCCTCGGGGCGGGCGATGCCGCTGAAGCCCACCGCCAGGCCGACGATGGCGGCCAGCAGCAGTGCCACCACCCCCAGCTCCAGGCTGGCCGGCAGGCTGTCCTGGATCAGGCGGGTCACCGGTTCGCCGTTGGTGAGGGACTGGCCCAGGTCGCCCCGTAGCAGGTGGCCCAGGAAGCGGCCGTACTGCTCGGCTAGGGGGCGATCCAGGCCGAGCTGGGCCCGCAGGGCGGCGCGGGCCGCCTCCGGGGCGCGGGTGCCCAGCAGGGCATCGATCGGATCGCCGGGGGCCACCCGCAGCAGGAGGAACACCAGCGAAGCGATCAGCCAAAGCATCAACGGTGCCAGGGCCAGCCGGGAGGCCAGGTAGCGCGCCAGGTCGGAACGGCGGCTCATGGCACCCGGGCTCCGTCGGCGGCGCTCAGACGGCGCAGTTCGCCCAGCCGCACCCGGCCGGATCCGTCGAAGCGGGGCTGGCTGACACCCAGACCGCCCCAGGCCGCCGGGGCGCTGAGCCATACCGGCAGATAGGGGTTGGCCGCGGCGACGCGGCGCTGGATGGCCACCAGCAGGGAGACCCGCTCGGGGCCGTCCAGCTGGCTGCTGCGCTGCAGCTCCGCCTCCAGACCCGGCGCCGTCCAGAAGCTGCCGCCCAGGACGCTGTTGCCCTTGAGACAACGGTCCCCCTCGGCCTTGCTGCAGGACAGCAGCGGCATCAGGAAGTTCTCCGCATCGGGATAGTCACCGATCCAGTCGTAGAAGAGCATGGTCAGGGCGCCCTTGTCGAGCTGGGAGTAGGCCGTGGTGGCCTCCATGCCGGTCACCTCCAGGGTCACGCAATCGGCCAGGTCGCGGCGCAGCTGGGCCTGCCAGGTGAGGGCAAACAGACGGTCGGTGGGGATGTCGGAGCGGTAGGTGAGCGGCAGGGTGAGCACCTTCCCCTGGCAATAGCCCGCCTGGCGGTAGAGGATGCGGGCTTTGGCGGGGTCGTAGGCCGGCCAGGCGCTGGGATCGGAGCCCGGCAGGTCCGGGGGGATCAGCTGCCGCTGGGGGGAGCGCAGCCCCAGGGTCACCCGCCGGACGATGGTGGCCCGATCCAGGCTGCGGGCCACGGCCTGACGCAGGACAGGGCGGTTCAGCGGCGGCTGGTCGCTCAGCAGCGACACCAGGGCGATCTCCTGGGACGGACCGATGGCCTCCCGCAGGCGACCGGCGGCGGCGTCCCGGTGCAGGGCCTGCTGATGGTCGATCTCCAGACCGCTGTTGAGCAGCAGGTCGACCTCGCCGCTGCGCAGGGCCCCGAACAGGGCCGTGGAGTTGCTCAGGGTCACCAGGTCGATGCCCGCGTTGAGCGGCCGCTTGCCCCAGTAGCGGGGCCAGGGGGTAAGCCGCTGCTGCTGGCCGCCGAAGAAGGCCAGGGCGTAGGGGCCGGTACCCACGAAGCGGTCATTGAGGGGCTTGTCGCGATGCCGCCGATAGGCGGTGGGGGACACCGGGGTCAGGAAGATGGCGCTGAGCAACCGTGGCAGCGGGCTGAAGGGGCGCTTCAGCGCCAGCTCGATCTCGTAGGGAGCGGTGACCCGCACGCTTTCAACCCGTTCGCCCAGCTGGTAGCCCAGGGTGCCGATCGCCATGAAGCGGCGCAGGGAGAACGCCATGGCGTCGGCATTGAAGGGGGTGCCGTCGTGGAAGAGCACCCCCTGGCGCAGGGGGATCCGGGCCCGCAGTCCGTCGTCGCTCAGCACCGGAAGGGCGGTGGCCAGCCGCGTCTCAAGCCGGCCGTTGCTGTCGATCGCATAGAGGGGGTCGCCGAGGCCGCTCAGCACCTGCATCACGCCGATGCGGGAGGCCTGCACCGGATCGAGGGAGTCGATGCGACTCTTGGTGGCCACGATCAGCGACGGGCTAGACCGCCTCGGCTGACAGGCCGCGAGCAGCGGCAGAGCCAGCAGGGTGGCGAGGCAGGCCGCCATCGCGGCTGGTCCGCGTCCTGTTCTCCCCCTGGCCGTCGGCAAGACCCTGCGATCCGGTGGGACCCATTCAAGCGGCCAGCCCGCGGGAGGCTCGCTGCGGGTGGTCAGGGGGCGCGTCGGTTCGGCTCCGGCTCAGAGGGTCCGCAGGCAGGCGGCCACCCGCTCCACCCCCTCCAGCGCCTCGATCGCGGCCAGGGCTTCGCGGAACCGGTCTTCGCGCACCTCGTGGGTGATGACGACGATCTCCGCCTCCCCTTCCCTGGCGTCGAGCTGCACGATCGACTGGATCGACACCTCCGCCGCTCCGAAGCAGGTGCCGATGCGGCCGATCACACCGGCCTCGTCGCGGGTGCTGAGCCGCACGTAGTTGCGGTGCCGGCTCAGGGAGCCGTCGACCAGGGTGCAATGGCGCCAGCTGCTGGCGGCCAGCAGGGGATCGAGGCCGGCCTGGGGGCCGCCCACCTGGCGGATGCCGGCGATGTTGAGGATGTCGGCCACCACCGCTGAGGCGGTGGGTCCCGCCCCGGCGCCGGGCCCGAAGAACATCACCTGTCCCACCGGATCCCCTTCCACCAGGATCGCGTTGTTGACGCCATGGACCCCCGCCAGGGGGTGGTGCTTCGGCAGCAGGGTGGGATGCACGCGCACGTCCAGGGACACCCCATCCGGCGGCCCGGCCGGGGCGTCGTCCTGCACCCGTTCGGCCACCGCCAGCAGCTTCACCACAAAACCGAGCTGGGCGGCATAGGCCACGTCACGGGCATCGAGCCGATCAATGCCCTCGGTGGCGATGCCGCCGCGCTCCACCGGCCCGCCGTAGGCCAGCCCGGCCAGGATGGCGATCTTGTCGGCCGCATCTCCTCCCTGCACATCGGCGGCGGGATCGGCCTCGGCATAGCCGAGGCGCTGGGCGTCGGCCAGCACCTCGGCGTAGGCCGCCCCCTCATCGGCCATGCGGCTGAGGATGTAGTTGGTGGTGCCGTTGATGATGCCGCTGACCCGTTGGATGCGGTTGCCGCCCAGGGACTGCTTGATCGGCTCGATGATCGGGATGCCGCCGCCCACGGCGGCTTCGATCAGCACGTAGACGCCCTGCCTGGCGGCGGCGGCGGCGATCTCCTGGCCATAGCGGGCGATCACCGCCTTGTTGGCCGTGACCACGGGCTTGCCGGCGGCGATGGCGCGCAGGATCAGGCTGCGGGCCGGCTCCAGGCCCCCCATCACCTCCACGACGATGTCCACCTTCGGATCGTCGATGACCGCCTCAGGGTCGGTGGTGAGGCGCTCCGGGGGCAGGGTGAGCGGGCGGGGGCGCCTGAGGTCGCGCACCGCCACCCTTTCGAGCACCAGGTCGCCGACCAGCGGATGCCGGCCCTGGGGACTGGCCAGGATCGCCGCCACGCCGCTCCCCACCGTGCCCAGCCCGAGCAAGCCGATGCCGATGGTCATGGGCTGCAACCCCACAAACCACCATCCTAGAAATCAATCGGCCTGCAGCTGCCTGGCCTGGGCCTGCATGGTGCGCAGGATGTTGAGAAAACCGTTGGCCCGTGAGGGCGTCAGGCTCGCCTGCAGGCCCGTCGCGGCGATGAAGGAGGGATCCAGCGCGGTGGCCTGCTCCGGGGTCAGGCCCTCCAGCCCCTCGATCAGCAGGGCCAGCAACCCCTTGGTGATCTGGGCATCGGAATCACCGCGCCAGTGGAGCTTTCCCTCCTCCAGGTGCCCCACCACGTACACCTGGGAGACGCACCCTTTCACCTTGAAGGCGTCCAGGCGCAGGTCGTCGGGGAAGGGCTCGAGTTTCTTGGCCAGCCAGAGCACGTATTCATACCGGCGGCGCGGGTCGCTGGTACTGCCGAGGCGTTCCACGATCCGATCGAGAGCGGCGCTGCCGGTGGCCATGGACGACAAGGAAGGGACTCAGGACGGACGGCGCGGTCGCAGCATCCCGGCCAGTCCGGCCACGGCGAGCACGCCGAGGGGGGGCAGATAGGCCCATCCCTCGGTCCGAGGGTAGGGATGGGAGCGGCTCACCCGTGCGGGCGCCGAGGGGGTGGCCTCCGGTTCCGGCAATTCGAGGTAATCGCGATGGCCCGGTCCCCCATCCACCTGCACCTCCCACTGGCGGCTGGCCTGGGGCGGCAGGGTGAAGACGATGCTGCCGGCGGCGTCGGTGCGCCCCAGTTCGATCGGCGTGCCACCGTCCGGGGGCACGAGGCGCACGACGGCATCGCTGGCCGGCTGTCCGCTGGAGAACTGACTCTCCAGGCGCAGGGAGTTGCTCAGGCTGGTGAGCCGCTCCAGGCTGCTCTCGATGGCGTGGGCTCGCACCTGGGAGGGGGCCAGCACCAGAGAGGCCAAGCCGATCAGCCCAGAAACGAGGAGGGGTTTCATCCGCGAATCAGTTGGATTTCCACCGACTATCGCTGCTTTTGCCCGCCTGGACCATCCTGGCGACCGAGCTGACCATCATCGAGAGGGCGTCGCTGGAGGCGCCACGGGTCTGAAATTCGGAGGTCATCACCCGCTCGGCGGCCGTCAGGGGACGGTTCTGGAGCGACGAGAGGATCGAATCCAAGGACAGCACGAATGCACTGCGCCGATCCTGGCAAACGAACGGGGGATTGGCCCGATGGCGGCGCCATCGTTACGAGCTTGCAATCTTCCGGTGCCCCGCTTCGGTGAGGTGACAGTCCCGTTCATCGATCCAGCCGTCGAAGGGGATGTCCCAGGGATCACGGGGCAGACTTGCCTCCGTGCAGGCGGCGGGGAGCACCGCCAGGGCCGGCACCGCGGCCCAGAGCGGGTCGGCCCGCAGCCGGTCGTACCAACCACCGCCCGAGCCCAGCCTCAGGCCGCAGGGGGTCACCGCCAGGGCGGGCACCAGCAGCAGGGCCATGGCCTCAGGCGTCCGGTGCGGCCCGAGCGGTGCGGGAATGCCGCAGGCGTCGTCGGCGAGGGGATCGCCCGGTACCCAGGCCCGGTACACAAGCGCACCGCCCGCCACCGACGGCAGCGCCAGCTGGCCGCCCCAGACCTGCGCCAGGGGGCGCAGGTCGGGCTCGCTGCCCTGGGGCCAGTAGAGCCCGAGATCGCCGCCACGCCCAGCCACCAGGTCGCCCAGGTGTCGTTGCGCCGTCGCCAGGATTCCGGCGGCGGCCAAGGGCAGGCTCAGCTGCCGCCGCCGGCGAAACAGGCGCCGCAGCTCCTCCTTGGAGCTGTCTTCGCCGGCGGGCGTGCTCACCGCTGAAACCAGCCGGTCAGCGCCACCGCCAGGGCGTCGGCGGCGTCGTCGGGGCGGGGGGGGTGCTCCAGATCCAGCTCCCGCATCACCGCCGCCAGCACCTCGTCCTTCTCGGCGTGGCCCGAACCCGCCAGGGCCAGCTTGATCTGCATCGGCGGGAACTCCACCACCGGAATGGCGAAGCGGGCCAGGGTCATCATCACCACCCCCCGGGCCTGCACCACCGCGATCGTGGTGCTGGAGCGGTAGAAGAAAAACTTCTCCACCGCCGCCAGCTGGGGCCGCCAGCGGCGCACGATCACCCGCAGATCGTGGGCGATCTCCACCATCCGATCCCCGTCGCTGCGGCCCGGTTCGGTGCGGATCATGCCGCAATCGAGCAGGCGCTGGTGGCCGGCGCCGGCGGCGGAGCGGCCTTCCACATCGATCACCCCGTAGCCGACGCGCGCCAGCCCGGGATCGATGCCCAGAATCCTCACCCCGCCAGGGCCAGCTGGAAGGCGGCGGGGTCGCCTCCGGAGTGGTCGAACACCTTGCAGAACATCTTCACCACCCGATCGCCGGAGTCGATCTGCTCGAGGGGGTCCTTGCGCAGCCGGTGGCGCAGGCAGCAGGCCACGACGCGGGCCACGTCGTCGTCGCTCACCTCCAGGTGGCCCTCGAAGGCCGCCAGGGCCCGGGCGGCCCGGTTGGTGACGATGTCACCCCGCAGGCCGTCCACATCCAGTTCGCCGCAGACCGCCGAGATGCGGATGCGCAGCTCGTCGTCGATGGCCACCTGGGGCAGCCGCTCCTGGGCCTCCACCACGCGGGCCTGCAGGGCCTCCTGGGTGCTCTGCAGCCGGTCGCTGAAGCTGTCGGGGTCGGCATCGAAGCTGGTGCGCTGATCCACCACCTGCACCCGCAGCTCGGGATCGCGCACGGTGCGCACCTCCACGCTCATGCCGAAGCGATCCAGCAGCTGGGGCCGCAGCTCGCCCTCCTCCGGGTTGCCGGAGCCGATCAGCACGAAGCGGGCCGGGTGCCGCACCGACACGCCCTCCCGCTCCACCGTGTTCCATCCCGAGGCTGCCGAATCCAGCAGCACGTCCACCAGGTGGTCGTCGAGCAGGTTCACCTCATCCACGTACAGCAGGCCGCGGTTGGCCTTGGCCAGCAGCCCCGGCTCGAAGGCGCGCACGCCCTCGCTGAGGGCCTTCTCGATGTCGATCGTGCCGCAGAGACGGTCCTCGGTGGCCCCCAGCGGCAGGTCGACCATCGGCACCTGGCGGGCCTCCACGGGCAGCGACTCGCCCCGTTCGGCCCGCTGGCGCACCTCGCTGCTCTGCAGGTCGGGGTCGCTCGGGGAACTGTTGTAGGGATCCCCGGCCACCACGTCGATCGCCGGCAGCAGGTCGGCCAGCGCCCGGATGGTGGTGGATTTGCCCGTGCCCCGGTCGCCCATGATCATCACCCCGCCGATGCGGGGATCGATCACGTTGAGCAGCAGCGCCAGCTTCATCTCCTCCTGCCCCACGATGGCGGTGAAGGGGAAGACCCTGCGCTTCCTGGTTGGCGTCACGGGCTGGTTGCGGTCGGAGCCACGGATTGTTTCACAGCCGCCCCTGGCGTCACCGCCAAGGGCACGGGGATCAGGGACAGCACCTGGGGCGGGGTGGCGTCGGCCGGGTAGATCAGCCGCACCCGCAGCTGCCGTTCCTGCCCGGGACGCAGGCTGACCGTGCCCAGGGTGGGTCCCTCCTGGCCGGCCCGCAACACCAGGTGGAAGCGGCGCCGTCCGCCGGGACCTCCCGCTTCGTTGTCGAGGCCGCTGACCTCCACGGTGCCCCGGAACATCACCGCCCGCGCCGGCGTGGTGTTGAAGCGCAGGCCGCCCAGGGGCTGGTCGGTCTTGATCGGCGATTCCAGGGCCAGGGCGAGCCGCTTCGGTGTGCTCGTGTCGTTGCGCAGCGGCAGGCTGAGGTCGTAGGTGACGCCATAGTTGCCGTGGGCGGCCCAGGCAGTGCCGGGATAGAAGGCGCGCAGGGGGGCCGTCTGCACCTGGCCCGTGCCGAGGGTGCCCCTCTCCAGGGAGCTGATCGGCCAGGAGATCGGCGCCCGGCTCACCGAGAGGGTCGGGCGGCCCGGATCGGTGATCCGCCCCTGCCAGGCACTGCCCACCTGAACCCCGCTGACCCGGGAATAGACCATCGGGCCACTGGCCCCCCGGGGGCTGGGGCTGTGCTCCTTCGGGCTGAGTCCGCCCTGCAGCAGGCGCTGCCAGACGGCCGGATCCGGGGGCCGGTCGACCGGACCGAAGGCCGCCAGGGTGGCCACGTCCACCGGCCCGTCGCTGTTGAGTCGCAGCTGCAGGTTGAGGCCGTTCAGCAGCGGATCGAGGCCCCGCACCGGCAGCGGCAACACCATCAGGGTGCTCAGCTGCCTAGGCGGCAGGGTCCAGCCTTCCGGCACCAGGGGGCTGCGCTGCCGTGCCAGCAGCTCGGTGGCCACCCGGCTGCCGGGGCCGGCCCAGATCGGTGTGCTGCCTTGCTCCATCAGGGCCGGCAGGGGCAGGAAGGGGGCCGAGGGCTGGTCGGGGTTCACCGACTGGGACAGGGCGGTGGAGCCCGCCACGGTCCGCAGCTTCACCGGGCCATTGCCCCGCGGGGCCGCCACCACCGCCAGCCACAGGGTGGAGTCGAGGCTTTCGGGAGTGCCGGCGTAGATGTGGTGGCTGAACAGCTCGAAGGGGCCGCTGACGGCCGCATTGAGGTGCGCCGAGGGCTCACCCAGGGGCCGGCCGGCGTAGCCCCGCTGGCCATCGAAGGTGGAGAGCAGGATGCCGGGCCCCTTGATCACCTCGGGGTTGTTGTCGTTCAGCATCGGCACCGCATCGAGCCGGCCGGGAAGGGGCGCCACCGTGCCTGGGCGCAGCACCGGTGGCGTCGGGGCTGCCTGCGGCGCTGGGGCGGGCTTCGGGGCTGGGGACGGCTGCGGCTGGGCCAGCAGGGGGCTGGCCAGGGCGGTCAGCCACGGCAATAGCAGGGCGGGGATGGCGGCTCTCACTGGCTCTTGACGAGGGTTTTGGCGACGGCGCCGGCCATCGCCCGGATCAGCTCGGCCGAGCGGGGATCGTTGAACGGACCCTTCACCATGAAGGCCGCCACGGCACGCTGGCCATCCGGCAGCTGGATCAGGGCGGCATCGGCGTAGGCGATGCCGATGTCGCCGGTTTTGTTGTAGACGGTGATGCCCCTGGGCAGCAGCTCGCTGTCGGGATCGGGGGCGTCCTTGCCCATCCCCATCAGCAGGCCGAGGGGGATCAGGGTGTTGGTGCGGGACGTGGCCATGATTTCCCGGAACAGATCCCGGGCCCGGGGGGTGAGTTTGTCGCCGGTGTCCACCAGGGCGATGGAGCGGGCCAGGTCGCGGGAGCTGGTGGTGTTGGTGCCGTCCAGGTCCGGCAACCAGTTGTTCACCTCCGTGGCGGGCAGGCCGAGGCTGCGGAAGCGGCTGTTGAGGGTGGTCTTGCCGCCCAGCTGGCGGATCAGCAGGTTGGTGGCGGTGTTGTCGCTCACCCGGATCATCTCCGTGGCCGCCTCGAAGAAGGGGAAGCGGGTGCCGAGCGGCTTGTTGGCCATCCAACCGGCCCCACCCCCCACCACCTCCTTGGTGAGGGGCATGGGCTCGTTCCAGCGCAGCTTGCCGCCATCCAGGTCCTCCAGGCTGGCCAGCAGGATCGGCACCTTGATGGCACTGGCTGCCGGCAGGGCCAGATCCGGCTGCAGCTGGGCAAAGCGACCGTCATCGAGCACCAGCAGGAAGCCGCTGGCGGTCAGATCCTTCTGGGCGGCGGCCAGCCGCGTCCACTGCTGGCTGAGGCCGACGAGCTCCTGGCGCGGCTCGAACCGTCCTAGGGCCATGGCCCCGCTGCCTGGCTTCTTCAGCGCCGGCGCAGGGCCCGGTGCGGGCGTACCGATCGCCCCCTGGACGAGGCGTGGCTCCAGCAGCTTGAGGGCGGTGCCCACAATCACACCCAGACCTACCCCCAGCACGATCAGCCGCAGCACCAGACCCACTGGGCGAAGCCAGGGGTTGCCGGGGGGACGGGATGGACGGCCAGCACTCACGGACAAGGGGCTCTAGGGCGATGTGTCGACGCTAGTGGTCCTGGGAAGAAGGGAAAGGGCGACGGCTCGCCCAGCGCAACTGGCACACCAGGCCCCGCAGCAGGGCCACCTCCGGGGCACTGACCTGGCCGCGCTGCAGCAGGGCCCGCAACTTGGCCATCCGGGCATGGGCGGTGTGGGGCAACAGAAACCCGACCTCCAGCAGCAGCTCCTCGGCGTCGCTGAGCATGGCTTCGAGCACCCCCCGGGGGCAGGGGGGCTGGGCAACGGTGACCACGGACGGTGCCGGTGCTTGCCGGACGGGGGTGCCGCGGCGGGCTGGCCGGTACAGGTCGTGCAGCACCACGGCCACCGCATGGGAGAGGTTGAGGGAGCCGTGGGGGGTGGGGGTGGGGATCTGCAGCAGCCGGCCGGCCTGCAGCAGCTCGTCGTTGCTCAGGCCCCGGTCCTCCCGGCCGAACACCAGGGCCGACGGCAGCTCCGGATCGCCCGCCAGCAGCCAGGCCAGGGGGTCATCAGGGTCCTCCAGGGGCAGGGGCTCTCCCTCCGGACGGCCACTGGTGGCCACCACCCGACCGCAGTCGGCCAGGGCGGCGGCCAGGGTGGGGAACAGGCGCGCCTGCTGCAGCAGGGGCAAGCCCTTCACGGCCATCAGCCGGGCCTCGTCGCCCAGGGGGTCACAACGGGGGGCGACCAGCCGCAGCTCCTCGATGCCATAGGTGCGGCAGAGCCGGGCGACGCTGCCCACGTTGAAGGGGCCGGCCGGTTCGACCAGGACCAGCTTGGGGCTCAAGGCAGCGCGTGCAGAAACGCCAGCAGATCAGCCATGGCCTGGGGCTCCGGCTGGAAGCTCGGCATCGGCGGGGTGCGGCCACTCACCACCTGCTGGATCAGCTGGCGATCGTTCTTGCGTCGATCGACGCCGTGCAGGTTGGGGCCCACCAGCCCCTGGGCCGCCAGGCCGTGGCAGCCGGCACAGTTGAGCCGGAACAGGCTGCCGCCGTCCGTGGCCGAACCGGTGAGATCGAGGGTCTGGCGGGTGTAGGGATCGCTGCGCGCTGCCGGCAACACCACCAGCACCAGGAGGATGCAGGCCACCGCCGCCAGCGTCGCCAGGGCCGCCACGAGGCTGCGGCGCTGGGCGGGGGGCTGGTTGGCCTCGCTAAGGGGGGCGGACGCCACGGCGGAGGGGGGTGTGGGGGACGGGCTGATCACAGTGCTGCGGTGGGTCTCGCGTTGCCGGCGGGAGTCGTGGAAGAATTGTGCATCGCCTGAAGCTTCCGCCTCTCCATGATCGAACCCCTCCTCTGCGGCATCGTGCTTGGCCTGATTCCCGTCACCCTGCTGGGGCTGTTCGTGGCGGCCTGGAATCAGTACCGCCGGGGCAGTGCCCTCGGGGGCTGATCCGGGGCCTGGATCCCTGGCAGTGCAAGGGAAGGGATGGTCAGGGGAGTGAACCGTCCTGGAGGGAGGTTACGGCTATGTCAGGCAGTTCATGGAGTAACACCAGTGTAGTGCCGCCATAGCGTCGACAGTCCCGCCGTTGCCAGCCCGGCGGGTCCGGCGGAATCCCGTCCGAGGCGCATTCCCAGATCAGGGTGCCCCCCGGCGCCAGCCATCCTTCCGCTCGAACCGCTGCGGCGATCGGCCCGTGTAGCCCAGCCGCGTAGGGAGGATCCGCGTAGATCAGGTCGAAGCGGATGGGCGGGGGTGCACTTGGCCCCGTTGCCAGCCAGCGCAGAATGTCGGCCTGCACCACCTCCCCCCGTTGGGCCGCCCGGCCGCCGAGGGTCGCCTCCAGGTTGTGTCTGGCCACCGCCGCGATGCGGCGATCCCGCTCCACCGCCACGACCTGTGAAGCCCCTCGCTGCAGGGCCTCACAGGCCATCACACCGCTGCCACAGCACAGATCCAGCCAGCGGCTGCCGGGGACCTCGGCAGCCAGCAGGTTCATCACCGCCAGCCGCACCCGGGCGGCGGTGGGCCGGGTAGTGCTGCCTGGGGGGCTCTGCAGCCGACGCCCCCCGCTGACCCGCAGAGTCACAGCTCAGCCACCCAGTCGAGCCAGCGGCGCAGCATCGCCTCCCCCACCGGCCCCGATTTTTCCGGGTGGAACTGGCAGGCGGCGATGGTGCCGTGCCAGACCGCCGCCGTGACCAGGGTGCCGGCGTAGTCCACCCGGGCTGTGGTGGCGGCGGCCTCGGCCGGCTCAGCGGCAAAGGAATGCACGAAGTAGACCCAGGCCTCCGGGGTTTGGCCGTCCAGCAGCGGACTGGCGGTGGCCGGGATCAGGGGGGCCCAGCCCATGTGGGGCAGGGGGTGGCCGGCCACCCGCGGCAGGGTCGTCACCCGGCCGGCCAGCACCCCCAGTCCTTCGGCCTGGCCCTCCTCGCTGGCTTCGAACAGCAGCTGCAACCCCAGGCAGATCCCGAGCAGCGGTCTGCCGCTAGCGCAGGAGCGGCGCAGGGCCGGCTCCAGCCCCGCCGCCCGCAGCCGCTCCATGGCCGGATCGAAGGCCCCCACCCCCGGCAGCACCAGGGCGTCACAGGGCTCGAGGTCCGCCGGGCCGTGCACGCTGACCAGCTCGGCGCCGAGCCGGGCAAAGGTGCGTTGCACCGAGTGCAGGTTGCCCATGCCGTAGTCGATCAGGCCGATGCGACTCATGGCTGGCTGCCCGTGGGGACCCGCTCGGCCGGATGCTCCAGGGCCGATGAGGCCGGCAGATCGAGGCCGTTGAGGTGATCGATGAACTGGTAGAGACGGCCGACGCGGCGTTTGTCGAAGCGCAGTTGCAGGCAGGGCCGCAGCAGGCCGTTGTCGTCGACCCCCTCGCCGCTCTGGATGGCGCCCTGGTCCAGCAGATCGGCGAAGCTCCGATTCAGCTCCGGCAACAGGGCGCGCGGCACCTCGGCGTTGAGCAGCAGTTCGATGCGGTCCTGGCCCAGCTGGGCGCTGTGGAACACCCGGTAGAAGCGGCAGATCTGGGCCACCGCCTCCTCGGCGCTCGAGGCTTCCACCATCAGATCCACATCCTCCGGTGAGATCAGTTCGCGGCTGGCGAGTTCGTTGTGCACATTGCGCTTCCAGACCTTCCAGAAATCGTCCCCCGGTGGGCAGAGCAGCACCAACGGGATCGGGGACGTGCGTCCCGTCTGGATGAGGGTGAGACACTCGAACAATTCATCGAGGGTGCCGAATCCCCCCGGCATCACCACGAGGGCATCGCTCTCCATCAGGAAGAACAGCTTGCGGGTGAAGAAATAGCGGAAGTAGAGCAGGCGGTCGTCGCAGGCACTGACGTACGGGTTGGGATGCTGCTCGAAGGGCAGATCCACGTTGAGGCCGATGCTGTGTTCACAGCCGGCACCGCTGTTGGCGCCCTCCATCACGCCGGCCCCCGCACCGGTCATCACCTCAAATCCGGCTTGCACCGCCAGGCGGGCGACCGCTTCGGCCAGGTGGTAGCAGGGATCGCCCTGGCGGGTGCGGGCCGAGCCGAACACGCTGATCTTGCGGGCGCGGCGACGGGGACGGAAGACCTCCAGGGCTTCGCTGATGTCAGCCAGGCAACCGGCGATCAGGCGCCATTCCTCCTCTTCCTTCTCCTGGCGAGCCACCTGCAGCAGCGACACCACCGCCCGCTCAATCTGGCGGCGCTGGGGGTGGCCTTGGAGTTCGTCGGCGAGGGCCTGAAGGGGGCTTCTGCCCGCCTCCGGCGCTGGGTTCGGGGAGAGGGGCGGCGTCAGCGGAATGGAATCAGAGGTATTTGGAAATGGTGCCGGAGAGGGTGTTCTTGGGGACGGCACCGACGACGGTGTCGACCTTCTGGCCGCCCTTGAACAGCATCAGGGTGGGAATGCTGCGGATGCCGTACTGGCTGGCGACGTTGGGGTTTTCGTCGGTGTTGAGCTTGTAGACGCGGATCTTGCCTTCGTATTCCTTGGCAATCTCATCGACGATCGGCGCCACCATGCGGCAGGGGCCGCACCAGGGGGCCCAGAAATCAACCAGCACGGGCACATCACTCTTGAGCACGTCTTGCTCGAAGGAGGCGTCGGTGACGGCAGCGGAGCTGGACATTCCTTGCAGACTCGGGATGAATTGAATCTAGCAACCGGGTTCGGCTGCTATCCCCTGGGATCGAGTCAGCGTTGCAGGCCGTAGCGGAACCGGTCGCCCCAGGCGGCGGGGCTGCGCATGGAGGGGTGGGAGAAGACAAAAAGCCCGGACTCGCCGGGCCGGGGGGTGTGAGGAGTGTGCGAGCCGGAGCCCCCACATGCAGAGGTTAGCCTCCATCTCGCCTTGAGGCAGTGTTGTCCAGGCCTGCGACAGCTTGGTCGGATCCGTTGCGGGCCGCGCCGTGCTATTTGCCCATGCCCAGCTGCTGGGCCTTCTGGTACACCTTGCCTTCGGTCAGCAGGGACGGGGCCACCACCACCTCCACCTCCCGCATCTCCTTGAGGGTGCGGGCCCCCAGGGTGCCCATCGAGGTGCGGATGCAGCCCAGCAGGTTCTGGGTGCCGTCATCGAGGCCCGCCGGACCGCGCAAGATCTTTTCGAGGCTGCCGGTGGTGCCCACCTTGATGCGGGTGCCCCGGGGCAGCACCGGGCTGGGGGTGGCCATCCCCCAATGGAAGCCGCGGCCGGGCGCTTCGGCGGCCCGTGCGATCGGGGAGCCGATCATCACCGCATCGGCGCCGCAGGCCAGGCATTTGCAGATGTCCCCGCCGGTGACGATGCCGCCATCGGCCACCACCGGCACGTAGCGGCCGCTTTCACGCTCGTAGTCGTCCCGGGCGGCGGCACAGTCGGCCACGGCCGTGGCCTGGGGAATGCCGACACCGAGCACGCCCCGGGAGGTGCAGGCGGCGCCGGGGCCGATGCCCACCATGACGCCGGCGGCCCCCGCCCGCATCAGCTGCAGGGTGACGTCATAGGTGACGCAGTTGCCGATCACCACGGGCACGCCCAGGTCGCGGCAGAGGACGGCCAGGTCGAGGGTCTGGCGACCCTCGGGACCGATGTGTTCCGTGGAGACCACCGTGGCCTGCACGAAGAACAGGTCGGCGCCCGATTCAGCCACCGCCGCGCCGAAGCGCAGGGCCGCCGCCGGGGTGGCGCTGACCGCCGCAATGCCGCCGCCGGCCTTGATCTCAGCAATCCGCTGACGCACCAGGTCTTCGCGCACCGGCTGGCTGTAAAGGTCCTGCATCAGGCCCACGAACGCGTCGCGGCCCACCGAGGCGATCCGGTCCAGGATCGGTTCGGGATCGTCGTAGCGACACTGGACGCCCTCCAGGTTGAGCACCCCCAGGGCCCCCAGCCGGGTGAGTTCGATGCACATGCCCACATCCACCACGCCGTCCATGGCGCTGGCGATGATCGGAATCTCCCGCTGGATGCCCCCCAGGCTCCAACTGCTGTCGGTCACTTCCGGGTCGACGGTGCGACCGCCCGGGACCAGGGCGATTTCGTCGATGCCGTAGGCGCGGCGGACGGTCCTGGAGCGACCGAGCTGAATGTTCACCGTTGGACGGACACAGTGGGCACAAACTATCAACCGGGCCGCGAGTGATAGGGCCCGATCACGGTCGGGACATCACTCCCTGCCCCGGAAATCGTTCCAGCGGCGGCTCCAGTCAGCGAAGACCTGCTCCCGGTCGCTCTTGCGCACCAACTTGGTGAAGGTGAAACGGACCGCGGCGATCAGGCCCACAAGCTCCAACAGGCCGCCCACCAGGGGCAGGCTGTCCAGGGTGCCGATGAGGGACGCGTAGACCCGCAGCAGCAGCACGGCGCCGATGAGGATCGCCACCCCCTTGAGGGGTCCGCGGAACCGCTGCCACTGGGCCTGGAGCTCGCCGCTGCCGAGCCAGTCCCTGATCTTCTGAAGAAGGAGTTCGAATTCGCCGCCGCCGTCCGCAGCGGAATCAGGGGAACTCTCCAGGGGAGGCACCTCAAAGGTGGCCACGATGCCGGGCTCCGGGGCGCTCACTGGCTCCATGAACGGCTCAGGGGCCACCGCCTCAGGGGCGTCATCCTCGGGATCCGGCCCGGCCAGGAGCGGTTCCTGCGAAGGGGTGACGGGCTCCGGCGTTGCCTCGGCCGCGTCAGTGGGCCAGGGTTCCGGTGCCGCACCGTTCTCCTGTGCCTCGGGGCTGGAGGGGGGCTCGAGGCTCAAGGGGGGCTCGGGGTTGAAGGGGGTCTCGGCCATGGCTGGCGCCGGTAGCTTACGGCGGAGCTTACGGCCGTTTTCCGCCCCAGCTCCAGAGGTGTGCAGGGATTTCAGCTGTCGAGGGGAATCAGGCCGCCGCGACCCGAGAGCGGCCGGACCGGCAGGCCCAGGGGAAAGCGACCGTCCTGGAGCCAGGTGATCAGCTCCGCGGCGATCGCTGCGGCCAGCCGCGGGCTGTGGGCAGGAGCGGCGGTGACGCGGCGCCCCTCCACCTGGATCAGGCCGGATTTGAGCCGGGCATAGCTGACGGAGCCGAAGCGGGGCCGCAGGCGCCGCGGAATGGCCATGTCCAGCACGGGCGCCTCCAGCTCTCCGTCGCCGCAGGCGGCCTGGCGGGCCACCGCTTCGTTGATCAGGGGGACCGGGGCCGCCAGGCCCACCAGCAGGCCGGCCCCGTGGCCCTCGAAGAAGCAGGGCCGCAGCCATTCGGACCGCAGGCCATGGAGATCCACGCTCACCGCTGCCACCGCCCCCGGACTGAGGGCGTGGCCGCTGGCGGAGCGAGGCACGCCCGGCTGGTGGCCGCTGCCGCTGCCCACCACCCAGCCGATGGCCCCCGCCACCAGCACCGGCGAGCCCGGCCCCAGCAGCGCCAGCCCCGGCATGGTGAGGCCGATGCTGCCGGCGCCGCCGCAGCCGTAGAGCGCGTTGCCGAACGGCCCCAGCACGGGCCCCCAGGGACTGCGCAGCACCCCTTCGGCGCTGCTCACGGCCACGACGCCGTTTTCGCTGATGGCCCGGTGCAGCAACAGCCGGCCGGAACCGATGCGCTCCAGGTCGAGCTGGGCCTGCAGATCCCGCCGCGGGTGCAGGGCGGTGATCTCCCCGGTGGCGGTGAGGGTCAGGGAGTCGCCCTGAAGCAGCCGGTCGAGCAGATGGGCTCCCCCCTGCCGCTGGGCTTCCCCGAGGCCGCCGCCGATGGGCAGCACCAGGTCGCCGCCACCGCCGCCGCCCTGGGCGGCGAGGCCCTCCAGCTGGGCCTCCCGCAGGCGGATCGGTGGATCGCTGGGGCCGATGTTGAGGTGCAGCGAGCCCTGATCGGTGAATTCGGCGTTGGCGGCCACCACCACGTCGGTGTTGTCATAGGCCTCCGCCAGCCCGGCCTCTGCCACCAGCGCGCGGAAGTCGGCGGCGGCCCGCACCCGCAGCAGCCCCTTGCGCTGACGCTGGCGCAGGGCCGATTCACTCCGGGCCGGCAGGGTCTTCATTAGAGTGGGCTGTGCCCCATACGGTCTTGCATGGCGGATCCAACCGGACCCGGTGAATCCGACGGACGGATCATCCAGACCGACCTTCGCAATGAGATGTCGCGCTCCTACCTGGAGTATGCGATGAGCGTGATCGTGGGCCGGGCCCTGCCCGATGCCCGCGACGGCCTCAAGCCCGTGCACCGGCGCATCCTGTACGCGATGTACGAGCTCGGTCTCACCAGCGACCGGCCCTACCGGAAATGCGCCCGCGTGGTGGGGGAGGTGCTCGGCAAGTACCACCCCCACGGCGACACGGCCGTCTACGACGCCCTGGTGCGCATGGCCCAGGACTTCTCCATGCGCATGCCCCTGATCGATGGGCACGGCAACTTCGGCTCGGTCGACAACGACCCGCCGGCTGCGATGCGGTACACCGAATCACGGCTGCAGGCCCTGACCACCGACAGCCTGCTGGAGGACATCGAAGCCGAAACTGTCGATTACATCGACAACTTCGACGGCTCCCAGCAGGAACCCACGGTGATGCCGGCCCGGGTGCCGCATCTGCTGCTCAACGGCTCCTCCGGCATCGCCGTGGGGATGGCCACCAACATCCCCCCCCACAACCTCACCGAGCTGATCGACGGCCTGCTGGCCCTGATCGACAACCCGGAGATCGAGGACCGGGCACTGATGGCGATCATTCCCGGACCCGATTTCCCCACCGGTGGCCAGATCCTCGGCCGCCGGGGCATCCGCGAGACCTACACCACCGGCCGCGGCTCGATCACGATGCGGGGCGTGGCCTCCATCGAAACGGTGGAAGCCAAGGGCCGCCCCGACCGGGACGCGGTGATCATCACCGAGCTCCCTTACCAGACCAACAAGGCCTCCCTGATCGAGCGCATCGCCGAGCTGGTCAACGACAAGAAGCTCGAGGGTATCGCCGACATCCGCGACGAAAGCGATCGCGACGGCATGCGGATCGTGATCGAACTGCGCCGCGACGCCTACCCCCAGGTGGTGCTGAACAACCTGTTCAAGCTCACACCGCTGCAGAACAACTTCAGCGCCTACATGCTGGCCCTGGTGAAGGGGGAGCCGGTGCTGCTCACCCTCGGCCGCATGCTGCGGGTCTTCCTCGAGTTCCGCATCGGCACGATCGAGCGGCGCACCCGTTACTTCCTGCGCAAGGCCGAAGAGCGCGACCACATCCTGCAGGGTCTGTTGCTGGCCCTCGACCAGCTCGATCCGATCATCGCCCTGATCCGGGCCGCCCCCGACACCGCCACCGCCCGGGCCCAGCTGCAGGAGCGCCACGGCCTCAGCGAGATCCAGGCCGACGCCATCCTGCAGATGCAGCTGCGGCGCCTCACGGCCCTGGAGGCCGACAAGATTCGCCTCGAGCACGACGATCTCGTCGCCAAGATCGCCGATTACCAGGACATCCTCGGCCGCAAAGAGCGGGTGCTGGGGCTGATCCAGGAGGAGCTCCAGGTGCTGCGCAGCCGCTACGACTCCCCCCGCCGCACCGAGATCCTCGATCTCGAAGGTGGGCTGGAAGACATCGATCTGATCGCCAATGAGCGCTCGGTGGTGCTGCTCACGGAGAACGGCTACCTCAAGCGGATGCCGGTGAGTGAGTTCGAGGCCACCAGCCGCGGCACCCGCGGCAAGGCCGGCACCCGCAGCCAGGGCGAAGAGGCGGTGAAGCTGTTCATCAGCTGCAACGACCACGACGCCCTGCTGCTGTTCAGTGACCGGGGCGTGGTGTATTCCATTCCCGCCTACCGGGTGCCTATCTGCAGCCGTTCCGCCAAGGGAACTCCGATCGTGCAGTTGCTGCCGATTCCGCGCGAGGAGGCGATCACCTCCCTGCTGGCGGTGAGCGCCTTTGAGGACGACGTGCAGCTGGTGATGCTCACCAGTGGCGGCTACATCAAACGCACCCGGTTGTCGGCCTTCAGCAACATCCGCTCCAACGGTCTGATCGCCATCTCCCTTGAGGACGGCGACGCCCTGCGCTGGGTGCGCCTCGCCTTGCCTGGCGACAGTGTGTTGATCGGCTCCCTCAAGGGGATGACGATCCACTTCCGCCTCAGCGACGAGGAATTGCGGCCCCTGGGCCGCACCGCCCGCGGTGTGCGGGCCATGAACCTGCGCCCCGGCGATGAGCTGGTGAGCATGGATGTGCTCACGGCGGAACTGGCGGACCGTGTCGCCAGCTCCGCTGACGCCGCCGGTGCCGACGAGGAGGAGGGTGACGAGGTCGCCCCCAGCGAGGGTCCCTGGGTGCTGGTGGCCAGCGCCAGTGGCCTGGGCAAGCGGGTGCCGGTGAATCAGTTCCGGCTGCAGCGCCGCGCCGGCATGGGTCTGCGGGCGATCAAGTTCCGCCGCGACGGCGACGTGCTGGTGGGCCTCAAGGTGCTCGGCGCCGGTGAGGAGCTGCTGCTGGTGAGCGAGCGGGGGGTGATCGTGCGCATGAAGGCCGATGCCATTCCCCAGCAGTCCAGGGCGGCCACCGGTGTGCGGCTGCAGAAACTGGATTCCGGTGATCGCCTCACCGAGGTGGTGCTGGTGCCGCCGGCGGCCGAGGAGGAGGACACAGCTCCAGCCGCTGACGAGACCCCAGGCACGGACGACTGATTGCGTCCAGGCGGGGATCGGCGCTCGCAGACCGGGCCGTGATGCAGGATGTGCCTTCACCGTACCGGCGAGATGGCGAGGGACGTGCTGGTGCTCGGAGGCGGCCCCGCCGCCCTCTGCATCGCGGCGGCCCTGGCGGCGGAAGGGCTCCAGGTGGCCCTGCTGGCGCCCCAGGATCTGCGCGCCCCCTGGCCCAACACCTACGGCATCTGGGGGGATGAGGTGGATGCCCTCGGCCTGGGCCACCTGCTGGAGCACCGCTGGAGCCACACGGTGAGTTACTTCGGGGCGGGCGATCCTGACCCTGCGGCTGAAGCCAACCGCCCCACGCTCCATGGCCGGGATTACGGCCTGTTCAACCGCGAGGCCCTGCAGCAGCACTGGCTGGAGGCCTGCGGGCGTGGCGGGGTGGAGCTGCTGCAGGGGCTGGCCACGGGCTGCCAGGCCGTTGGTGCCCTCAGTGAGGTGGTGGGGGCGGTTGGTGGCCCGTGGCAGGCGCGGCTGGTGGTGGACGCCACGGGCCATCAGCCGCGGCTGGTGCGGCGGCCCGACCGGGGCCCGGTGGCGGGCCAGTCGGCCTATGGCGTCGTCGGCCGCTTCTCGGCGCCGCCGGTGCAGCCCGATCAGTTCGTGCTGATGGACTACCGCGGCGACCACCTCAGCGAGGCGGAGCGGGCCGAGCCCCCCACCTTCCTGTATGCGATGGACCTGGGCGGGGGGCGTTTCTTCGTCGAGGAGACGTCGCTGGCCCTGGCTCCGCCGGTGCCTTTTGAGGTGCTCCAGCAACGTCTCCACCGGCGCCTGGCCCAGCGGGGCGTGCAGGTGCTGGAGGTGGAGCACGAGGAGTTCTGCCTGTTCCCGATGAACCTGCCCCTGCCGGATCTGCAGCAGCCGGTGCTGGGCTTCGGCGGGGCGGCCTCGATGGTGCACCCGGCCTCGGGTTACATGATGGGCGCCCTGCTGCGCCGGGCTCCGGCGGTGGCCGCGGCGGTGGCGGCGGCGATGGCGGCGGCGGAGGCTCCCTCGGTTCTCCTGGCCCAGGCGGGCTGGCGGGCCCTCTGGTCCCCGGAGCTGCGCAGCAAGCACGCCCTCTACCAGTTCGGGCTGGGCAAACTGATGGGCTTTCCCGAAGCCGAGCTGCGCCAGTTCTTCGCCAGTTTCTTCCGCTTGCCCGGTCCGCAGTGGGCTGGCTTTCTGGCCAACACCCTGGAGGTGCCGGAGTTGCTGGCGGCCATGCTGCGCCTGTTCGCCCTTTCCCCGTGGGCGGTGCGGGCCGGCCTGCTGCTGCCGCCGCGCCGGCCCTAGCCCGGTGCCGGCAGCCCCAGCACCTCGGCACTCTGGCTGCGGATCCGCCGGCAGAGCTCGGCATCGTGGCGGAGCGATTCGCCGTAGGAAGGCAGGATCCGCTTCAGGGTCCGCTCCCAGCCATCGGGCAGCTTGTCGCGGAAACAGGAGCGCAGGATCTCGAGGCTGATCGCCACGGCGGCCGACGCGCCTGGTGAGGCCCCCAATACCGCCACCAGGGAGGTGTCGGCCGCATGCACCACCTCGGTGCCGAACTGGAGCACCCCGCCCCGGCTGGGGTCGCCCTTGATGATCTGCACCCGCTGGCCTGCCACCGCCAGTGACCAGTCGCAGGGCCGGGCGTTGGGGTAGAAGTCGCGCAGGGCCGCGAAGCGTTGCCCGGCGCTGGCGAACACCTGGCCGATCAGGTATTCGGTCAGGGGCAGGTTGTCCCGGGCCACCGCCAGCAGCGGCAGGAGGTTGCCGGGCCGCAGGGAACCGGGCCAGTCGCAGAGGGAACCGCTCTTGAGGAACTTGCTGGAAAACCCCGCATAGGGCCCGAACAGGATCCACTGCCGGCCATCGACAAGACGGGTGTCGAGGTGGGGCACCGACATCGGCGGCGAACCGGCGGCCGCCATCCCATAGACCTTGGCGTGGTGGCGGCTGGCCACGGCCGGATCGCCGCAGCGCAGCCACAGGCCGCTGACGGGGAAGCCGCCGTAGCCCCGTCCTTCGGGGATCCCCGCTTTCTGCAGCAAGGTGAGGGCGCCGCCACCGGCCCCGAGAAACACGGTGCCGGAATCGATCAGGCGGGTCTCACCCCTGGCTTGATCGCGACTCTCCAGGCGCCAGCCCCCCTGCTGCCGGCGCCGCAGGCCCGTCACCGCCGTGGAGAATCGTGCCTCAAACGGCGGGCTGGCCCGCAGGTGAGCCAGCAGCTGGCTGGTGAGGGCCCCGAAGTTCACGTCGGTGCCCGACGCGATGTGGGTGGCGCCGATCGCCTGGGCCGGATCCCTCCCTTCCATCAGCAGCGGCACCCAGTCCGCCACCTGGGCGGGGTCCTCGCTGTAGGCCATGCCCCGGTAGCAGTGGTGGGCGGCCATCAGCCGGTGGCGTTCCCGCAGGAAGGCCCGCCGCTCCTCCCCCAGCACGAAGCTCATGTGGGGGACGCCCTGGATGAAGGCCTGCGGGGAGCCCAGGGACCCGGTCCGCACCAGGTGGGTCCAGAACTGGCGCGAGAGGTCGAAGGCCTCGTTGATGTCGAGCGCCTTGGTGAGGCTGATCGACCCGTCCGCCGCCATCGGCGTGTAATTCAGCTCGCAGTTCCCCGCGTGGCCCGTGCCGGCGTTGTTCCAGGCGCTGGAGCTTTCCTGGGCCTCCATGGGGAGCCCTTCGAGCAGGAGGATGCGCAGCTCCGGCCGCAGTTGCTTGAGCAGGGTGCCCAGGGTGGCGCCCATGATCCCCGCCCCCACCAGGGTCACATCGACGGTGGTCAGCGTCACGGGGTCTGCGTTGGATCGGATCGGCGATGGGGCCGGGCGACACGGTATCCGATGGCCTCCTGGACCTGACAGCATGGGTCCTGACGCGCCCCTTGCCATGGCCGATGGCCCGATCGCTGCTGCCGGCGACGCCCCGGTCTGCCGGAAGGAACTGCTGGGGTTGCTGCGGGCCGGATCCCCCGGCGCTCCAGCTCCGGCCGCCAGTCGCATTGAGGCCCTGATCGAGCGGCTGGAGCAGCTGCAGCCCGCCGATCTCTCCGCCCAGACCGCCCAGTTGGCGGGGGTATGGGAGTTGCGCTGGAGCAGCAGTTCCCAGCCCTACCTGGCGGTCCAGCCCTGGCTGGAGAATCTGCAGCTGCTCGATCCCGCCGCCGGCCGGGCCCTCAACCTCCTGCGCCTGGCCGGCCCCCTTGGTCCGCTGGCGGGGATCGGGGTGCAGGCCCGGATCACCGTGGAGCCCGCGCCGCCCCACCAGCGGGTGTCGGTGCGCTTCGAGCGCGGCGGCTGGCTGGGGCCCCAGATCGGAGAACGGCGACTGCAATTGTTCCGGGAGGTGCAGCAGAGCTTTCCAGCCTGGCTGGATATCACCGTGATCGATGACGAGCTGCGGATCAGCCGCGGCAATGCCGGCACGCTGTTCGCCCTGGTGCGGCGGCCGGACCTCGCGCTGGCGGCGTTCCTGGCCTGAGGTCACCGGGTCCGTCACCAGCCGCCGTCACCAGCCGTCGTCTTCGCCGTCGGCCGCCTCCTGCGGCGGCCAGGCCAGGTGCACCATCACAGGCGCATGGTCACTGGGCTGCTCGTTGCCCCGCACCCCCTTGTGGATCACGCAGCCCGTGGCGCAGGCCAGCAGCTCTTCAGAGAGATAGATGTGGTCGATGCGCCAGCCCCTGTCCCTATCCCAGGCGCCGGTGCGGTAGTCCCACCAGCTCCAGTGCCCGCCCTCCGGTTCGAAGACGCGGAACACATCGCTGAGGCGATCGCCGAGGGCGGCGCTCAGGGCCTGCCGCTCCGGATCACTGGCCATGATCCCGCCGCTGAGGCGCTCCGGGTCGTGGATGTCGCGGGCCTCCAGGGCGATGTTGAAGTCGCCCACCATCGCCAGGGGTTCGCCTTCGGCGTCCTGGGCCTCCAGGTAGCGCCGCAGGCAGGCCAGCCATTCCAGCTTGTAGGGGTATTTCTCCGAGGTCAGGGCTGATCCGTTGGGCACGTAGAGATTGAGCACCCGCACCCCCTCGATCGAGGCACTGATCACCCGTTTCTGCTCGCCCAGCCCCTCGGCCGCCGGATCGTCCGGCAGCAGGGCGGCGAAGCCCACCCGCACGTCCTCGATCGGCAGTCGGCTGAGGATCGCGACGCCGTTGTAGGCCTTCTGGCCGCTGATCACCGCCCGGTAGCCCAGGGCCTCGAAGGCGGCGTGGGGAAACAGCGCGTCGGCCACCTTGGTTTCCTGCAGGCAGAGCACGTCGGGCCCCTCGGCCTCGAGCCAGGCGGCCACCTGATCGAGTCGGGTGCGTACCGAATTGACGTTCCAGGTGGCGATCCGCAGGGCCATGGCAACGGGCCGGTCCACCGGCTGGGGGCCCTTATCATGGGCCTACTGGTAAGACGTCCCCTAGCCGGCAGGAGCCATGAACCGTTCGATCTCTCTTCGTGCTTCTGTCGCCCGTGTGGGCTCCCTGGCGGCCATCGTCCTGCCTGCGGCGCTTGCTGTGCTGCCGGCCGGTGGGGCCTCGGCCCAGCAGGCCGGCTACGGCCAGACCCTCGGCACCAGCACCCAGGAGCGCCAGCTCTACGACTACGGGCCGGGTAAATCGGGATCTGGCAGCGGTTCGATCATCGACAGCACCAACCCGCTCGACCTGCTGAACAAGCTGAAGCGCAGCACGGCTCTGGACGACGCCACCCCCCCCAGTTCCGCCATCGATCAGGCCCTCAGGGACTTTGACGCGAAGGCGCCGAAGCCTGCACCGGCGGGGACTTCGGGGCAGCTGAAGGGGATCTGAGCGGTTCGAGCCCCCAGCTCGCCGCCAGCTTGTCGAGCCTCGGGTCGGGCTTGTCCGGATTGGGGGTCCGCAACCGGGCCTGGGCCAGGGCCTCCTGGGCCCCTTTGCCATCCCCCTGGTCGTGGCGCAGCATCGCCAGACCCAGCAGGGGACGCTGGTCCTGGGGGAAGAAGTTGGCCAGCTGCAGATAGGTGGCCGCCGCTGTGGCGGCCTGGTCGCGCTTGAGCTGGAGTTCCGCCAGGAGCAGGCCGATCCCGAGGGCCTCCGACTGGACGTCGGGTTTGATCGCCAGGCCGTAGGCCGCCTTGACGCGGGCCTCGGCGGCAGCGCCGCGACCCTGCTCCAGGTTGAGCAGGCTGAGCAGTTGCAGGGCCTCCACCTGGGTGGGGCGCAGGTTGAGGATCTGGCGCAGTTCCCGCTCGGCGCCGCTGCGGTCGCCCTGATCGCGCCGCAGTTCGGCCAGCATCAGCCGCAGCGACCAGCGCTCGGGTTCCCGGTCCGCCATCGGCTCCAGCAGGCCGATGGCCTCCGCCTTGCGATCGAGGGCCACCAGCAGCTCCAGCAGCCGCTGGCGGTCGGCCGGACCCGCTTCGTCGGCGTCGAGCCGCAGTCGCAATCGGGTGGCCTCCTTGCTGAGCAGCGTCAGCTTCGGGTCGGCGCTGGCCTGGGTGGCTATCTGGCGCTGGCCCAGCCACCAGCCTCCCCCGAGGGCCAGCAGGCCCACCAAGCCGGCCGCCAACAGCGGCCAGAGGCCGGGAAGGCTTCGGTTCGGGGAGGGCATCCGCTGACGGAGAGAGCTCAGGGTCGCGTCCGAGTCTGGCCTGGGCATCACGCTTCCGCTGCTGCTTACATTGACCCGGGCCATTCCAGGCACCGCCACGGGGTTTTTCCTTTCACCATGCGCCAGCATCCCATTTCCCCGGTCACCGAGCCGATGCAGTACCGGGCCATCGGAGTGGTGCGCGGTTGCTACGTGCCCGCCGATCCCGACCAGCTCACCCGGGGTCTGATCCGCACGGAGGATGGCACCGAGATCGAAGCGGTGGTGCTCGGGCGCCTGCTCACGCTCATGCGCCGCCACCTCGACCTGGCGACACCCCATCTGTGGGTCGTCTACCCCCGCTCCCGGGAGGAGAACCAGCTCCACCTGCAGATGGTGGGCGTGTGGGAACCCAGCACCCTCGCCGCACCCACGGACTCCGAGGCCACGGAACAGGAGACCTCCTCCGCTGACACCACCGACGCCCCTGACGCCGACCAGCTTCCCGAGGGCGATGACTACTTCTCGATCCGTGGCGAACTGATCTTCACCCGCCCCGAAACCGGCGATCTGGTCATCAAGGTGCGGCAGCAGCCCCGCCCCGACGGCAACCGCCCGGTGCCGTTCAAGCTCCAGCTGCGGGGCGACATTCCCCTGGAGCACCTGCGCCACTTCGTCTCCCTCGACCTGCGCCGCCAGGTTCAGCAGCTCGCCGTCGAGCGCTTCGAGGTCATCGGCCCGGTGGCCGAACGGGGCAACCGCGGCGGCAAGGCCCGCCGCCCCGGCGGTGACAAGGGCGGCCCGGCCAAGCCCAAGGGCCATGGCCGGGCCGTGACCCGCCAGGGCCGCTGAGATGACCGGCGGTGCCCTCACGGCCGGGGTCGTGGTGCTGCTGGTCAGTCTTGGCGCCGTGGCGGGCCCGCTCGTCGGGCTGTCCCCCTGGTGGCTCACGGTGTTCGTGGCCCTGGGCCTGGGATCCCTCACCCTGGATGCGGCCCGCTACGGCGGCCGCGGCGGCCATCTGCTGGCGGAAGTCCTGCCGGGCGGGCAGGGGCGCCTGCGCCGTATCGCCATCCATGAAGCCGGCCACGCCCTGGCGGCGAGCCGCGATGGTCTGGTGGTGCAGCGGGTGCTGGTGGGCAGCCTGGCCTGCCTGCGGGCCGGGGTCGACAGCGGCGGCTGCACCGAGTTCGCCCTGCCCGAGAGCGTGAAGCTCTCCGCCGAGGATCTGCGGCGCTGGAGCCGGGTGCTGCAGGCGGGCATGGTGGCCGAGTCGCTGGTCTACGGCGGCAGCGTCGGCGGCGATGACGACCGGGCCCTGCTGGGCCGCCTCTGGGGCCTGTCGGGTTTCGATGTCGCGACGGCCCGCATGGAGCAGCGCCGGGCACGCCGGGAGGTGGAGCAGGACCTGCGGGCCCGCCGCAGCGAGATGGAGGCCGAGGCCGAACGGCTGCTGCAGGCGGCCCCCCGTTTCGGCCGGCGGCCGCTGCCATGACCCTGGCCCTGCTGGATTGCCCCACCGGCCTGGCCGGCAACATGCTGCTGGCCGCCCTGCTGGATCTTGGCCTCCCTGAGGCAACCATCGAAGCGCCCCTCGCCGCCCTGGGGCTGGAGGGGCGCTACCGGCTGCGCATCGAGGAACGGCGCAGCGGGGGGCTGCGGGGCCTGCATCTGGACGTGGAAGCCCTGGAGGCCCAGCCGCACCACCGCCCCTGGGGGGCGTTGCGCCAGCAGATCCAGGCGGCTCGCCTGGCGCCGGCGTTGCGGCAGAAGGTGCTGGCGGTGTTCGGCCTGCTGGCGGAGGCGGAGGCGAGCGTCCACGGCCAAGCCGCCGAGGCCGTCGCCTTCCATGAGGTGGGGGCGATCGATGCCCTGGTGGACATCGTGGGGGTCTGCGCCGGCCTGCTGCACCTGGGGGTGGAGCACTTGGTCTGCGGCGTGCCGCCAGCGGGCCACGGCAGCGTGACCACCGCCCACGGGGCCCTGCCGCTGCCGGCCCCGGCGGTGCTGGAGATCGCCCGCTCGCGGGGCCTGCCGCTGGCCTCCAGCCAGGGGTTTCCCCCAGGCGAACTCACCACCCCGACCGGGTTGGCCCTGATGGCCTGCTGGGCTGACCGTTTCGGCCCCTCCCCTGGGGCCGTGCCGCTGCGGGTGGGGGTGGGTCTGGGCACGCGCCAGCTGGATCGGGCCAACCTGCTGCGCCTCACCCTGGCCCGCCCCCTGGGGGACGATGGCGCTAGCGGAGCTAACGAAGTGAGCGAAGTCCTGTTGCAGCAGCAGGCCCAGATCGACGACGCCAGCGCCGAAGACCTGGCCTACCTGGCGGAGGCCCTGCGTCAGGGCGGGGCACTCGAGGTGTTCAGCCAGCCGGTGGCGATGAAGAAGGGCCGCACCGGCACCCTGCTCACCGCCCTGATGCCCCCGGAGCTGGGGCCGGCGCTGCGCCAGGTGTGGTGGTGTCACGGCACGACGCTGGGGGTGCGGGAGCAGCTGCAGAACCGCTGGATCCTGCCCAGGCACAGCGCCACCCTGGCCACCGCCCTGGGTCCGGTGCGGATCAAGTGGGCCAGCCTGCCCGACGGTCGCCGGCGGGCCAAGGCGGAACACGCCGACCTGGTGGAGCTGGCCGGACGCCTGGGTCGCTCCATCGAAGAGGTGCGCGACGAGGTCCGCCGCGCCCTGGCCTCAGAGGGTGAAACGCCATGAGCCCCTGGTCCCCTCCCAGCCTCGAAAGCCTGCGGCGCCGACTGCCGTCGCCACCGAAGTGGCTGGCCCTGCCGGCCCTGCCGGGCGGTCTGCGCCCCTGGATCACCCTAGGCAGCATTGGTTTTGTCATGGCGGCCCTGCTCAGCCACGGCCGCCAGCTGGTGCAGCTGCGCCTCGATGGCCAGGGTTGGCTGTGGCTGGTGCTGGGCGTCGGGGTGAGCCTGCTCAGCCTGCTGATCAATGGCGTCGCCTGGGGCGTCGTGCTGCATTGGCTGGGCCTGCGGCCCGCCTGGGCTGGGGTGGTGGAACTGCACGTGGCCACCAACCTGCGCAAGTTCCTGCCGGGGGGCCTCTGGCACCTGGCCTCCCGGGTGCAGCGGCTGCGCAGCGAGGGCGCGCCCCTGGCGGCCCCCGTGGGCACCAGCATGGCCCTGGTGGCGGTGCTGCTCGATCCCCTGGTGGCGGCGGTGGCGGCCCTGGCCCTGGTGCCCCTGGGTGGCTGGCAGGGTGGGCTGGGCCTGGCGTGCCTGCTGCCCCTGGCTCTGCTGCTTCCCCGCTGGCTGGATCCCCTGCTGGGGCGGCTCGAGCGGCGTCGGGCCCGCGACCTGGGCCTGGAGGAGGAGCTCCAGCAGGAGCTGGCGCAGGGGGCGCCCCTGGGGCGCCTCAGCGGGCTGCGGGGCTATCCCTGGCAGCCGCTGCTGGCGGAACTGGCCTTCGTGCTGCTGCGCTTCGCCGGCTTCTGCTGCTGCATCCGGGCCTTTGATCTGCCCCTGGGGAGCGACGCCCCCCTGTGGCTGGCCGGATTCGCCCTGGCCTGGACCGCCGGCCTGGTGGTGCCGGGGGCGCCGGGCGGGCTGGGGGTGTTCGAGGCGGTGCTGCTGCTGCGCATGGGGCTGACCCTGCCGGAAGCACCGCTGCTGGCGGTCGCCCTCAGCTACCGCCTGATCGTCACGCTGACTGATCTGCTGGCGGCCGGCCTGGTGGCCCTCGACCGGCGCCTGGTGCGGGAGCCGCTTGTGGCGACACCGCCATCAGGCACTCCTTCTCAATAGGTTCTAGTTTTGCGACCATCTGGGATCGCGTGGTGAACACTCCCCCCACGGGTCTGGCGAAGCCCAGCAGCCTGCGCACCACCCTCAACGATCGGGGCCAGCGGCTCACGCCCCAGCGCCAGCGGGTGCTGGATCTGTTCGAGCGGATCGGTGAGGGCAGCCACCTGAGCGCGGAGGAAGTGCACCTGCGGCTGGTGCGCGGCCAGGAGCGGGTGTCCCTGGCCACCGTCTACCGCACCCTGCGGCTGTTGAGCTCCATGGGGCTGCTGCAGGAGCTTGAACTGCCGGAGGGGGGGCGCCGCTTCGAGCTGGCCGGTGACGCCCACCGTGACCATCACCACCTGCTCTGTGTCCGTTGCGGCCGCACCGAGGAATTCGAGAGTGGCCCCGTGCTGGCCGCCGGCGAAGCGGCGGCCGGGGCCTTCGGTTTTCGCTTGCTGGAGTGTGTGCTCAACGTGCGGGCCCTCTGTCCGGCCTGCGCGGCTGAGGAGCAGGGTTGATCGGCCCAGCCGCCCGGCGCCCCGCCGCTTCGCAATCCCCAGCTGCTATTGAGAATCGCTTGCAAAAGGGCCCCTTCGGCGTCTAGGTTGCGAGCAGTTCGCAATAAGGGCGCTCCTCTCCGATGCGCTACCGCTTCCTTCCCGACGACCCCGTCAGCGCCGTGCGCATGCCGGCCGGCCAGACGGTGCTGCTCGACACCACCCCCAGGCCCGGTGGTTCCTGCCTCGAAGTCCTCGATGGCATTGCCCGCGTCTACTGCCCCTGCGAGGAGACCGAGGGCATGACCCTGGCCTTCCTCCAGTCCGGCGACCAGCTGCGCACCGACCGGCTCTGCAGTGAAGGCGTCTGCGTCGAGGCCCTCACCCCCCTCTGTTTCCGCAGTGATGCCGAACCGATCGAGGGCCATGGTTTCGATCCAGTCAACGAGTGGACCCTGCAGTTGCTGCGCATCCGCCATCTCGGCAGCGCCGAGCAGCGGCTCCATGCCCTGTTCTCCTTGCTCGTACGCCGCCTCGGCCGCCGTTGCGGGCCCTGGTGCGATCTGCCCTTCCGCCTCACCCACGAGCGCATCGGTGAACTGATCGGTACCACCCGGGTCACCACCACCCGGCTGATCTCCCGCATCCGGGCCGCCGAGCTGCTGCAGGTCCCCAGTGGTGAAGCCGGCCTGCGTCTGGCGCCGGCCCTGGTCGATGGCGCTCCCCTGGCCGCCTGAAGCCTCTCCTTTTTCTCCCCGCCCGTTCTTCGTCGCCCCTCCCATGGCCCCCTCCCTCGGCAGCCTCCCCGACAGCCCCGCCGCCATCAGCGTCCGCGGTCCCCAGCCCCAGGCCAAGAAGAAGGGCTGCCGCCAGAAGAAATGCTCCAAGTGGAAAGGCGGCAAATGCTGCTGCGGCCGCGACTGAGGCCCCACGCCCGCTGGCGCCGCTTCAGCCCCCCTTGCCCTGGCGCTCCAGGCTGGGCATCAGGGCCACCGAGGCCGCCAGCCCCAGGGCCAGGATCAGCAGCGCCGGCACCAGGGCCGCCCCCACCCGTTCGTCGCTGGCGTACTGATAGACCCGCACCGAGAGGGTGTCGAAGTCGAAGGGGCGCAGGGAGAAGGTGAGGGGCAGTTCCTTCACCACGTCGACGAACACCAGCAACGCCCCCACCAGCACCGGACCCCGCAACAGGGGCAGGTGAACGCGGCGCAGCACCGCCAGCCAGCTGCAGCCGAGGCTGGTGGCGCATTCATCGAGGCTGGGGGGGATGTGCTCGAAGGCGGCGTCGAGTCCCTGTTTTGAGACGGCCAGGAAGCGGTCGCCGTAGCCCCAGAGCAGAAGCAGCAGGGGGCTGAGCTGCAGGGGGCCGCCGATCAGCATCAGGGCCAGGGCCAGCACGGTGCCGGGCACGGCGTAGCCCATGCCGGCGAAGAAGGTGAGCCGGCCCAGCAGGGGATGGGCGAGCCAGCGGCGGCTGATCGCCAGCAGCAGGGCCGCCGCCACCGTCAGCAGCGCGGCGGCCAGGGCCAGGCCGAGGCTGCGCGCGGTGAGGGCCAGCAGATCCTCGAGCGGATCGCTCTGCAGATGGTCACGGCTCAGCACCAGCCAGGTGAGCGGGATCCCCAGGCTGGCCAGGGGCGGCAGCAGGGTGAGCAGCTGGGCCAGGTGGCAGCGCCAGCCCCGCAGGGGCCACTGCAAGGCGTCGGCACCGTCCTGGCCGATGGTCCAGCGGCGGCTGCGGTGGCGCATCCAGCGTTCGGCCCCCACCAGCAGGCTGACCAGCACCAGGGCGATCAGGGCCAGGCCCACGGCCCCCTGCAGGTCGCCTTCGCCTTGCCAGCGCTGCAGGATGCCCCGCGACAGGGTGGGAACGCCCAGCAGTTCCACGGCGCCGAGCTCATTGACCACCTCCATGCCGCTGAGGGCGACGCCGGCGCCGATGGACGGCAGTGCCAGGGGCAGGGCGACGCGCCGGAAACTGCCCCAGGGGCCCACGCCCAGGCTGCGGCAGGCCTCCAGCTGGCGCTGCCCACTGCCGGAGAAGCTCTCGGTGGAGAGCAGGAACACATAGCTGTAGGTGGTGAGGCTGAGCAGCAGCACGGCCCAGCCGATGCCGTGCACGCGAAAGCCCCAGCGGCTGCCCAGGTCGACCAGCACGGCGGCCAGCACGAAGGCAGGCGCCGCCAGGGGCAGCACCTGGGCCAGCCGCAGCCAGCGGCGACCGGGAAACTGGCAGCAGGCGGTGAGCCAGCCGTTGGCGGTGCCGAGCAGGGCCCCGATCAGGCCCACGGCCAGCACCAGCACCAGGGTGTTGGTCAGCTGCTCGAGGCCTTCGGCCCCCAGCCACAACTGGCTGGAGCCGGCATCCCGCAGGGCAAAGCCAGCCAGGACCAGGAACGGCAACAGGGCCAGTCCGCAGACCAGGAGCACCGCCGCCGCCAGGGGGGCACGCCGCAGTGGCGGCCCGCTCCTGTTGGCTGTCGCCCGCTCGGCCGTTGCCAAAACCCCCATCCGGTGACCTACTTCCAGCCGTTCGATTCCATCATCAAGGTGGCCGCCCTGCTCTTGGATCCGATCTGCTCCACCGAGACGCCATCGGCCCGGAAGGGGCCGAACCGCTTGAGGATGGGATTATCCCCGAAGCCCTTGAGGGGGTATTCGTTGTTGGCTTCGGCGTAGCCGCGACCGCCGGTGGGGGAGGCCAGAAATTCGATCAGCTGGATCGCCGCCTGCGGATGTCTGGCGTGGCGGGTGACGCCGGCCCCGGTGATGTTGACGTGGGAGGGGTTGAGGTAGACCACCTTCAATTGCTGGGCCAGTTGCTTGTCCTGCGCGCCGGCTTCACCGGAGAGCATGCGAGCGATGTAGTAGGAGTTCACCACACCCACGCCGCACTCTCCCCTGGCGACGGCCCGGGCCAGGGGGGTGTCGGAGGTGAAGAAGGGCTGGCTGACATTGGCCACCATGCCGCGAATCCAGGTGCGGGTGGCGGCATCACCGTTGAGGATCATGCGGCTGGCCACCAGCGACTGGTTGTAGGGACTCTTGCGTTCCCGCAGGCAGAGCTTGCCTTTCAGGGCGGGCTTGGCCAGGTCGGCATAGGTGCGGATCGTGGCGGGATTCACCAGCTTCGGGTTGACCACCACGGCCCGCACACGCCGCGTCAGGCCATACCAGCGGCCCTGGGAATCGCGCAGGTTGGCGGGCACGTCCCGTTGCAGGGCGGCGGAACGCACGGGTTGGAACAGGCCCTGGTCGGTGGCGGCATCAAGGCGGGCGGCGTCGACGAGCACCAGCACATCGGCGGGGCTGTTCTTGCCCTCACTCCTGAGCCGCTCCAGCAGGGCGTCATCCTTGGCCTCCAGCAGGTTCACCTTGATGCCGGTGCGGGCGGTGAACTGGCGATAGAGCTCCTTGTCGGTGTTGTAGTGGCGGCCGGAGTAAACGCCGATGGTGGTGCCGGCCTGGGCGATGGCGGCAGCGTTGCCCTGGGACTGGCCGCTGGCCGGCAGGATGCCAGTGGCGCAGAACGCCATGGCCGCGCCCCCGACAGCAACGGACCCCGCGGCGGCAAGCCAAAAACGACGAAGGGGGAGCCTGGAGCTGGGCATCGGGAGGAACGGGCGTGTGCCCGGACCCTATGAAGGCCCCCCGGTGGCAGACGGAACAAACGACGCGAAGGCGCGTATCAATGCTTACGTCTCAGTAGGACGTGGAGCGGCGCACAGGGATCAGGGCGGGCTGCATCAGGCCACCGCCGCCGTTGTCGTCGTCGGAATCCATCGCCATCCACAACACCAGACCGAGAAGGGCGAGAACGCCCATCATCAGGAGGAACTCGGTCATGGGAAAGGGTCGTAGGACGTCACCTTAGCGGCGCCAGCCGGTGGTTCCGTAGTGGTTGCGGCATTCCAGCCGAAAGGGCCGGGGCGATCAGGCGAAGCCCTTGCCTGCCTCCCTGGCCACACAGGCCTGGAGTTGCTGGCGCAGCCGCTTGTGGTCGAGGTCCTTGCCGATCAGCACCAGCTGGTTCTTGCGCTCCCCCGGCCAGTCGCTGTCGTCGATGGAGAAGCGCTTGCCGGCCAGGTGGAAGACGTGGCGGCGCTCGCTCTCGTTGAACCAGAGGATGCCCTTGGCGCGGAAGATGCCGGCCGGCATCTGGTTGTCGAGGAAGTTCTGGAACTTGCGCAGGGAGAAGGGGCCGTCGCTGCTGAAGGACAGGGAGGTGAAGCCCTCGATCGCCTGGTGATCGGCATGGCCGCCGTGGTCATGGCTGTGGTCGTGGTGATGGCCCGCGGCCTCCGGTTCGTGCTCGCAGTGACCGTGGTCGTGGTCGCAGTGGCTGTGGTCCTCGCTGGCGTGATCGTGGCTGGGGGCGGGGGCCTGCTGCTGGGCCACCACCTTGTCGGTCTCGAACAGGCCCACGCTGAGCAGCAGCGGCAGGGGCACCGCCCCCTTCACCGAGCGCAGGATGCGGGCCTCGCTCTTGATCGCCCGCAGTTCGTGTTCGAGGGCCTCCAGCCGCTCCTCGCTGACCAGGTCGCACTTGTTGAGCAGGATCATGTCGCCGTAGACGATCTGGGAGCGGCCCACCTCCCCCTGCAGCGTCTCGGGGCCGAAGTTCTCCGCGTCCACCAGGGTGATGATCGAATCGAGCCGGGTGAGGTCGCGCAGGTCGCTGCCGAGGAAGGTCATGGCCACGGGCAGGGGATCGGCCAGGCCGGTGGTCTCCACCACCAGGTAGTCGACCGGTTCGGGGCGCTCCAGCACCCGGTACACGGCCTCCAGCAACTCGCCGTTGATCGAGCAGCAGATGCAGCCGTTGCTCAGTTCCACCATGTCGTCGCCGGTGGCCACGATCAGCTCGTTGTCGATGCCGATCTCGCCGAATTCATTCACCAGCACCGCGGTCTTGACGCCTTCCTGGTTGCTGAGGATGTGGTTGAGCAGGGTGGTCTTGCCCGCCCCCAGGAACCCGGTGAGGATCGTCACCGGCACGGAGATCGGCCTGGCCTCGCTGACCGCAGCCGCCGTTGTCGGGGCATCCAGGTTCGTGCTGGTCATGGGGAGCGGGCAAGGCGTTGTGGGGATTCTGACGGCGCGCCCGCCCCACCAGCACGGCGAAGGCTGCTGGAATGGCGGCCGATGAACCCGTTCGATGAACCCCAGCGAAGCCTTCGCCGCCATCGGCCTTGCCGCCGTGGCCTGCGATGGCGCCCTCGACGCCGATGAGGCCGCCATGTTGCGCCAGCTGCTGGAGGTGCGATCGCCCTACAGCAACCTCGGTGAAGACGTGATGGGGGCGATGTTCGACGGCCTGCTGGGGCGGTTGCGCACCGGCGGCTGGGAGACGCTGCTGATGGAGGCCGCGCCGGTGCTGACCGAACCCCAGCAGGAGACGGCCTACGCGATGGCGGCCCTGCTGGTGCACACCAACCGCAGCTTCAAGCCGGTGGAGCAGCAGATGCTGCAGCGGCTGGGGGAACTGATCAGCGTGCCGCCCGAACGCTGCAGCCAGATCCTCGCGGTGATGGCGGTGTTGCACCGCGACAGCCTCAGGACCTGAGGCCCCGACAGCGTTCGCACAGCCCGAAGAATTCCAGCGTGTGATAGAGCGGCAGGAAGTCGCCCAGCTCCGCCTCCGGCAGGTGCAGGCCGTGCACCGGGCAGTGGCTGAGCACCCGGGTGCTGCCGCAGTCGACGCAGGTGAGGTGGTGCTCGTCCCGCTCGGTCGGGGCATAGAGGGCCTCGCCGCTGGGCAAGTGGCGGCAGCGCACCAGGCCCCGCTGCTGCAGCTGGCGCAGGTGGCGGTAGACGGTGGCCAGGCCCATGGCCGCGGGGCTGTTGCGCAGCCGGGCGTGCAGATCCTGGCCGCTCAGCTCCCCGTCGGCCTGGCGCAGCTCCGCCAGCAGAGAGGCCTGGCGGGGGGGGAGATCCGGGGCGGGAGGGGCCTGCATGGTCCCGTTTCTACCCTGCCGGCAGCCAGATGGCCTGGAGGGCCTCCTGCTGGAGGGGCACAGGGGTGAGGCTGGTGGCCTCGATCAGCACCACCTCCGCCGGAGCTGGGGGCCCCTGGCCCTGTTCCAGCGGGCGCAGCACCACGGCCAGGCGGTCGCTGGTGGGGTCGTAACTGAGGCCGGTGCCGGGTTCGAGCTCCCAGCCGGCCAGGCGCCGCGAGGCCAGCACGGTGCCGCGCCGGTCGAGGGTCACCAGGGTGAGGACGGGGCGGCCCACCCCTTCGATCAGCAGCGCCCAGATCCGTTCGCCGCCGCGGCTGCAGGCCGTGGCCACAAGGGCCTGGGGGCCGATCCAGAGCTGGCGAGGGGCCAGGCCCGGCTCCACCAGCTCCAGGGAACGGCGGAAATCGGGCCAGTGGCGCACCAGCAGGGCTCGCCCCGCCCGGGAACAGAAGCCGCTCAGGTCGCGGCTGCCGGGCAGGGTCTGGCGGCGGGGTGGCCGGGGCGGCAGGTCCTGGAGGCTGAGGCCGTCGATCTCCGGCACCACCGCCGAGCCGCCTTCCGGCAGCAGGCGTACGGCGCCGCTGGCCTCCAGCGGCAGCACCCGGGGGCCGCCGTGGGCGGGCCAGAGGCTGATGCTCACCTGGTCGGGCTGCTCACCGCCGGCCTGCACCAGCAGGTCGCCGCGGCGGTTGCCGCTGATGTGGGCGAAGACCATCTCGCCGGCGCCGATGGGCTGGGGCGCTCCGGCCTGCACGGGGGCTGGCGCCGCCGGGCGCCCGCGGCCCAGGGGCCGCAGGGGCTGCTGGCGCAGGGGCACCCGCCAGACCCGGAAGCGGCCGGCCTCGGAGCGCGACACCACCGCCACGGCCTCGCCACCGCCGAGCGGTTCGACCATGGTGATCCGCGGCCAGACCGGCGTGATTGGCTGCCAGCGGCCGTCGTGCTCGCGCAGCTGCACCTGCTCGCCGCTGCCCACTGGCACCACCGCCAGCAGCCGGGGCCGCGGATCCCACTGCCAGCGCTGGGGGGGCAGGGCCAGTCCGCGGCGGTCGCGGCCGGCCAGCTGCAGCAGCAGGGGGGAGTTGATCCGCTGGTCGGGGGCCAGGTTGAGCAAGAGGGTGTCGCCGTCGCCGAGCCAGCGGTGGGCCAGGGGCGGGGAGAGGCTGCTGGCGGCCTGGAGGCTGGCCGGGTCCATGGGCCGGCTGAAGCGGGCCTGCAGGGCGGCCGGGCCTGAGCTGGCGGCCACCGGCGTGAGCCGCTCGAGCCGGGGCGGGTGGTTCAGCAGCAGCTGCTGCTGGACGAGGGCCAGCAGGCCGGCCAGGGCCAGGGTGAGCGGCAGGGGGCCGGCCCAGGGGAGGCGGGAGAGCGGGCTCATGGTTCCAGGGGCCGGGCGGGCCGGGGGATCGGCCGGATGCGGCTGGGGACCACCTCCAGCCGCTCGCCACCGCCGGGGGCGGGCCCCAGGCCCATCACCCCATCGATGGCCAGCCACTGGTCGGCGGGGAAGGGCGCCTGGCCGGCGGGCCAGTGGACGGGAAGGCCCACCGGGGAGGCATCGGCCAGGCAGCAGCGCACCAGCAGCCGGGCCAGCTGGGGAGGCTCGCCCTCCATCGGCAGCACGAAGCCGCTGATGCGCACCGGATCGCCGGCGAACAACTTGGGATCGGGCTGGCTGCGCAGCAGCCGCACCCAGTCGGTGAGGCTGCGCTGGGCGGGTGGCAGCACGAAGCTGAGCTCGCTCTCGGCGGTCTCGTCGCGGGGGCGCTGGCCGGCGAGGTCGGCGAAGGAGGGGGCCGGCGGCAGCAGCAGCACCAGCAGGGCGATGGCGGCGGTGAGCAGCAGGGTGCGGGCCTGGCGCCGGTCGCCCCGCTCCTGCCGGCCGGGCCCGAAGGCCAGGCGCAGCTGCAGCAGGGCGACGAGCAGCAGCAGCAGGCCGGCCAGGGCCACCAGGGGGTGGAAGACGGCCCGCAACAGCAGGTCGAGGCGGCCGTCGACGCTGCTGTAAAGCATCACCAGGGCCCAGAGGCCGAGGCTGGCGGCGCGCCAGAGCGCGGCCCGCTGCAGGAGGGGGGGAGTCACAGGCGCCACAGGTTCACCCACTGGCCGATCAGGAGCACCATCAGGGCGGCCCCGGCGGTGGTGAGCACCAGGCCGCGGGGGCGGAACAGCAGCCCGAGCAGGCTGACGAGCTTGAGGTCGATCACCGGGCCCAGGAGCAGGAAGGCGAGCAGGGCCCCGGGGGTGACCTGGGCGGCGAAGCTGAGGGCCAGGAACGCATCCACGCTCGAGCACACCGACACCACCAGGGCCAGCAGCATCAGGGCCAGGATCGAGAGGGTGGGGGCGCCGCCCACCGCCAGCAGCCAGCTGCGGGGCACGAAGGATTGCACCAGGGCGGCGATGACGCTGCCCATCACCAGCAGCAGGGCCAGGTAGAGGAACTCCTGGCTGGCGTGCTTCATCAGCTCGGCCAGGGGCGGCCGGACCGGGGCGACCTCGGCGCTGAGGGCCGACGCTGGCGGCGCCCCCACCAGCCCGCTGGAGCGCTCCAGCAGCCCCACCGCCGCCAGGGGTTGGTGCAGGCGCCGTTCGGCCAGCAGGTCGGCCTGGAGCAGGAGGGCTTCGGGCACCAGGCCCAGCAGCAGGGCCAGGGCCACGGCCACCAGCACGGCGCCCAGGGGACGGGCCAGCAGCAGCCAGGGCTGGTCGGGGAAGGCGGCCCAGGTGCTGGCGATCACGATCGGGTTGAGCACGGGGGCGGCGAACAGGAAGCCGAGGCCGGCGCCGAGGGGCGCGCCGCCGCTGAGCATGCGGCGGGCCACCGGCACGTTGCCGCATTCGCAGGCGGGCAGGGCGAAGCCGAGGGCGGCGCCGGTGAGCGGCCCCAGCAGGGGATGGGACGGCAGCCGCCGCAGCCAGCGGCCGCCGGGCGCGAACCAGCGGGCGCCGGCGGAGATCAGCACACCGATCAACAGGAAGGGCAGCGCCTCGATCAGCAGCCCCTGGAACAGGGCCCAGGCGGTGGCGAGGCGCGTGAGGATCACGGCGCCGGCCAGGGCTCCGGGCTGGAGGGGGTGGCGCCGGCCTCAAACCAGTCGGGGATGGCCCGGAAACAGGCGGCATTGGCCTCGTTCTCGCGGGCCTCGACGCGCCAGCAGCAGCTGCGGCCGCCATCCCGCTGGTGCAGCATCTCGTTGGCCCAGCCCCAGGCCAGTTCGGCGCTGGCCTCCATGCCCACGTTGGCCATCACCCGCAGGTCGAGGGCACCCTGCCCATGCAGGGCCTGCCACTGGGCCAGCAGGGGGTCGTCGTGATTAACGAGGAAGGTGTGGTCGAACTGCTGCTCGAGGCGGGCCCGCAGGGGCTGGAGGCTGGAGAAGTCGACCACGAAGCCGTGGACGTCGAGGTGGTGGGCGGCGAACCAGAAGGTGAAGCTGCGGCTGTAGCCGTGCACGAAACGGCAGTGGCCCGGGTGGCGCCACTGGCGGTGGCAGCAGGGGAAGCCGCCGTAGCTCTTGCTGCAGGTGTGGGCGGCGGGGGTGGACATGGGGGAGGATCACTGCAGCCGACGTCGCGTCCCTTGGGGGCTCCATCCGCCGCTTCCCCTGGATCCTGTCACCCGCCGTCGCCCGGTGGGGGGGGGCAGTTGGCGGGCCCTGAGCTGATCGCCAGCCTGCGCTTCGACGGGGCGGGGCTGATTCCGGCGGTGGCCCAGGACTGGCTCGACGGGGCGGTGCTGATGGTGGCCTGGATGAACCGGGAGGCGATCGAGCGCAGCCTCGCCACGGGCGAGGTGCACTACTGGAGCCGCTCGCGGCAGGAGCTGTGGCACAAGGGGGCCACCAGCGGCCATTTCCAAACGCTGAAGGGCATCCGCTACGACTGCGATGCCGACGTGCTGCTGCTGACGATCGAGCAGGTGGGCCAGGTGGCCTGCCACACCGGCGCCCGCAGCTGCTTCTACGAGGAAGGCGCAACGGCCAGCGCCGGCGGGCCGGACGCCCTGCCGCCACCGGCGGATGTGTGCACCGAACTGGCGCGGGTGATCAACGGGCGCAAGCAGAGGCCGAAACCGGGCAGCTACACGAACAAGTTGCTGGAGGGCGGCGACAACCGGATCCTCAAGAAGATCGGCGAGGAGAGCGCCGAGTTCGTGATGGCCTGCAAGGACGACGACCCGGACGCGATCGCTGGTGAGGCGGCCGATCTGATTTTTCATGTGCAGGTGGCCCTGGCCCACCACGGCGTCGACTGGCGCCAGGTGCAGGAGGTGCTGGCCGAGCGGCGCGGGGCGCCCAGGCGCGAATGAGCCGCCTGCAGCGGGAACTGGCCTGCCGCCGGCGGCTGGGCAATGGATCGGGCGAACGCTGGCTGTGGGCCCTGGGCTCGAGCCTGCCCTGGGTGGGGCTGGCGGTGCTGCTGCTGCACGGGCTGACGCGGCGCACGATCACACCGTTTCTCTATGGCCTCACGGCCCTGGGGGCGGTGGGCTTCCTGGTGCTGACGCTGGGGGGCCTGCCGGACGACCTGGCCAACCGCAACCGGCTGCCGTCGGGGACGGTGCCGGCGGCGATCACCTTGATCTGCGTGGCGGCGTTTGCCTTCGGGCACCGGCAGGGGCAGGAGAAGGCGGCGGTGGAGGCGCGGAAGTGGTTGGAGTTGGATCGGTGAGGGGCGGGCTCGGCGAGGGCGTTAACCGTCCCTTGTTGCTCGGCACATCAGGGTTGAGTCGCGGGCCCAGCAGGCTCAGTGGCGCAGCGGACTTGCTTTAGCGAAATGCACAGGTCAATTCAGCAGGAGCTAATCTCACTTTTCACGTCAGGATTCTGACCTCGTACCGAGCTGGCCTTTGCCGCAGTTCTCGGCAGGGAGTGACTGCCGACAGTGGTTCAAGGAAACTACCAAATTAAAGGTAGGCCGGACTCGTCAGTATGCGGGCGTCGTCCCGCACGGCAGCGGCATAGGGCTGTTTCACGGTCGGCGAGTTGACTCCCTGGTGGACGGATCAGATCGAGCGGACTTCTTTGCTGACAGTGGGGGCTGCGTCGGGGAGGGGATCGCATCGTTCGGGGCTTACCTGGCGGCGAGGCGCGAGCGTTGGTGAGCTGGCGCAGTCTTCCGTCGTGGAAGAGGCCGCCATGGTGGATGAGCAGCACGGTGGCGCCGGTGCGGCGGTTTTTGACGGCCAGGAAGGCGCTTACGCGTGCCTGGGCGTCTACGACGAGCCAAAAGGTGGGTTCATCGAGGAAGTTCAGCGCCTGCTGATGCAGCAGGGCGGCAAGCAATTCGGCCTTCATGCATTGTCCGAGGGAAAGCTTGCGCACGGGCCGGGTGCGTTCGGGTCTGAGGAACCCCATCAACTCGCCGGGTTCCACCGTGCAATACGCCAAATTGTCGGCTTCTACAGATAGGATCATGCCGGGTTCAGCCTTGGTCGTCGGACCCCGCCCCAGTGAGAGCCGCCGCGAAAGCCGCGGAGCTGAAGGCTTCATCGTTCCGCAGGCTTCGGGACAAAGCGGTTAGCACGAAGGTGGTGGATTCCTCCTGGCAAGCGAGCAGACCGCGCCGCATCAGGTCGTAAAACAGGGCTTTTGTTTCCTCCATGCCCATGCCGAGCGAGTCCGCCACCTCGCGAGGCGTGGCGCCGCCGTTTTCCACCAGCACGAGCACCTCGAGGTCGTCAAAACTCAGGGTGTGGGCAAAGGGTTGGTTCATGGGTGGTGGGTGCCCCTACCGGGCGGTGGCTGATGGGTGCTCTCAGCATGGCGCCGCAACCGCGGCTGGGAATGCTGAGGGGAAAGATGAAAAAGGATGAATGTGGCCCCACCTGAACCCCCATCCGGCCCCCCGCCAGTTGGCTCCCGCCCCCCGGGCCTGATCCAGCGCTACCGGGAGGAGCTGCAGGCGCGTCACTACGCGAAGCGCACTGTGGCGACCTACGAGCAGTGGCTGCGGCGGTTCCTGCGTTTCCATGGCAGGCGCCATCCGCGGGAGATGGGCAGCGCGGAGGTGAACGCCTTTCTCACCCATCTGGCAGTGGAGGGACAGGTGAGCGCCTCCACCCAGAACCAGGCGTTATCGGCACTGCTGTTTCTGTATCGGGTGCTGCTGGAGCGTGATCTGGATCTGGAGGGGGTGGTGCGGGCGAGAACAAAACGGCGCTTGCCGGTGGTGATGACCATTGAGGAGGTGCGAGCCGTACTGGAGCGACTGGATGGCGTGGAGGCCCTGGTGGCTGGCGTGCTGTACGGGGGAGGGCTGCGGTTGATGGAGGCGTTGCGATTGCGGGTGCATGACGTGGACTTCCAGCGCCGCCAGATCACGGTGCGCCAGGGGAAAGGCGGCAAGGATCGGCGAACGATGCTGCCTGCAACGGTCGGAGAGAAGCTACGGTTGCATCTGGAAGCGGTTCGCAGGATGCATCGCCAGGACCTTGCCGAAGGGTATGGAAGGGTCCAGCTGCCGAACGCATTGGCGAGGAAGTATCCCCATGCTCCGGTGGAGTGGGGCTGGCAATGGGTGTTTCCGCAACACCACCGCTGGACCAATGCCGACAGTGGAGAGCAGGGGCGGCACCACCTGGATCCCAGCCTGATCCAGAAGGCGGTGCGACGGGCGGTGCTCGCATCGGGAATCGTGACACCTGCCACATGTCATACCTTCCGGCACTCGTTCGCTACCCACCTGCTTGAGCGGGGGCAGGACATCCGCACGATTCAGGAGCTGATGGGCCACAACGACGTGAACACCACCATGATCTACACGCACGTGCTGAACCGGGGCCCATTGGGGGTGGCCAGCCCCGCCGACCTTTTGTAGCATCTCGAACTGTTATGGGCGGATCCGCCCATCAAACCCGAAAAGACTCCGACTTGGGTAAGGTACCTAGCGGCGCAGGCGATCCCAAGGACGCCAGCCTGACGACCCACGTGCATAAGCGGCAAAAACGGCGCACCAACACTTCATACGAGGATCCGTCCATTTAGCGTTATACGGAGCCTAAGACAAGGGCTTGCACACGAGATCGCCGTCTCGCACTCTTTGGCAACTTGCCGGTTTGACGCTATAGTTTACAAATGCCAGTTATCAGCCGCTTCCTTGGGATCGCGATAGCCATCCTGTATCGAGATCATGATCCA
>NZ_JAGQCH010000006.1 GCF_024346055.1 Cyanobium sp. Cruz CV13-4-11 | reverse complement strand
AGGCGTAGGTCCGCAAACGCTGCCTGTGGAGATGCGACACCTTCGAACAAGCCCCTGGAGTGGACAGGCCGCCGTCAAGTCTGCTTCGATGGCGATAGCTTCTTGCCTGCCACTCAGGGGCAGCGTTAGCCGAATCTCTGGGTAGGGAGCCGGGCTGGGCGGAAGAAATGGATGCGCTCTAACCTGGGTTCTGGCTACAGTGGCATCAGCTCGGCTGTAAACATGAATTTCACGTTGGAATGCGAACAAGAAGTAGACGGTCGTTGGATCGCCGAGGTGCCAGAGCTACCTGGAGTTCTTGCTTATGGAAGTTCCTGTGCTGATGCAATGGCAAAGGCTGAAGTCTTAGCCCTTCGTGTTATGGCCGAACGGCTTGAAAATGGCGAATCAGAGCCAGTCAGCATCCTGTTTACGCTTCCACTCTCTGCATGAGTAATTGGCCGTCAGCCAAAGCCAAGAAAGTATTGGCCGCCTTGCAGTCCATTGGATGGAGAGTTAAGCGTCAGTCAGGATCTCACAAGACCCTTGAACATCCAGACTATCCGGACTATATCTTTGCATTCCATGATGGCGAGGAGATTGGCCCCAGGATGTTGTCTCGAATCGCCAAGTACACTGGCCTTGAACCAGGTCATCTGTGATGCTGGCGGGACATCGGCTAACAATGCCATACACCTGAGCCGCCGCCGCATGCTCTTTGTTGATCTTCCTGGCGCTCTGCGGCCAGGTGATGGCAAGCGTTAGTCGGAACCAGTCTGGCTACGACCGTTAGTGGCAGGCCTGACGCCAGGCAGGTCTTCTACATATACTTAGTTCCCAACAGATTCGCTGAGTCATGCTTCAATGTCTTGATGAAAACATCTGGGTTGCTGAACAGCCGCAGAAGTATTTTGGCCTAAGCATCGGCACCAGGATGACTGTGATCCGCGATCAAGAATCTTGCAGGCTAATTGTCATATCGCCAATCAAGCCAACACTTGACCTCGATGAAGAGCTGTCAGAGCTTGGTGTCGTAAGCGATCTGGTTGCGCCAAATTCATACCATCATCTTTACTGCAATGAATTCAAGCATCGCTATCCACAAGCCAACCTATGGGGGTCCTCCGCTCTAAAGAGGAAGTGCCCTGATCTGTTGATTGATAATCTTTTGATGTCTGCCGGGCCTTCACCATGGGCCGGAATCCAAATCTGCAGTCTTTCTGGTCTAAAGACGATGGGCCCTTTGGGGCCCTCCCCTTTGAACGAGTTTGCCTTTTGCCACGTGCCTAGTAAAACAATAGTCCTGACAGATAGCGCATTCAATTTCGATTACTCATTTCCCTGGCTAACTAGATTCACGACTCGAATCGCTGGTGGATACAATCGACTTGAGCCTACTATTCTTGAACGGATAGCTTCGTCGGACAAAGACTCACTTCGTAAGTCAATTCAGGAGGTATTGTCTTGGAACTTCGATAGAGTCATCGTTGCTCACGGTGCAGTTGTCGAGTTTGCTGGTAAGGCTATGCTGACTAGTGCATACTCGGCCTTTCTTGGAGGCACTGTTGGGTCCGTCTAACATTGCCATTCACCTGAGCCGCCACCAGATGCTTCATTGTTCCCATAAACTCACTGCGGCCAGGTGATGGCAAGCGTTAGTATGATACTAGGTGCCAATCTCTGTAAGCTCAGAATCCCTCAAACCTGTTGCGTAGGGCGGGAAGGCTCAAGATGTGAAACATGACCACTATTCTCGAGAATCACAAAGAAGCCATCGGCAAGCTGAGCTATAAGTACAGCGTTCAATGGCTTTTTGCCTTTGGCTCAGATATTAGTGGCGATTCTCGACCCAGGGAAAGCGATGTGGATCTTCTGATCGAATTTGCTCCCATTAGCCGCCGCGTTAAATTACATGCATTTCTGATATGCTTGACGAGTCAGAGAGTGCCCGTCTCCAAGGCAGATGTCGTGTGGAACGGGTCTGTGCGCCATGCAGTCATGGCTCGTGAGACTGAGAATACCAAGCGGCGGGACAGTGCCTCGCGAAATAACTGCCTACCTTTATGGCATCACCGACACATACGATTCAATTGCATCAATTCTAATTGCAGGAGTCTGAAGCTGGGTGGAAGCCTTTGCCCAGTCGGCGATCAGCCTGCCCGTCAACACCATTGCGGTCCCTTCTGCCCACGGCAATCCGTAGCATCATATCCTGATCCTGGACTTCCTAGACCAGTCGCATGCAGGCTGCGCGGAGCGCGATCTTGTAGCGATGGACCGAGCCCCGCAGTGCCTCGGGGTGAAAGGCCAGCTCAGGAGGCAGCCAGGCTCACACACATCGGCTCAGCGGCACCACGTCGATAAGGGAAGCAAGGCCACGGGCGCTGATGGGCGGCACCTTGCATGGAGGAGCGATTGATCGCAGGCACGTTCGCTGGCGAAGGCAGCAGATCCAGCCCCATCCTTGACTGGGGGTGAGCTGGAAGCGATCGATCCGCTCGATGGCTAAGCCCTGCGGATCCCCGCTCGGGAGGGCAAAAGAGCCACCAAGGCCCGCCGCTCCGTCTGCTGGCAGCGGCTGGACATGCCGCACCACTGCCTACCAGATCAGTATCGCGATCCCGTCTGTCTCTATGGCTCCTGTCTCACGAGCTGGCGAGATCCTGACGGTCCCTCGACGATCCTCAACAGGTGGCGGGGATTGCCCCCTGTTGGGGGCATCACACCCAGGCTCAGGCGACCGACACTGGAACCATCCAAAGCAAGGACGTTCGCCATGGCGAACCCGACAATCACGATCAACGCCAGCAGCTGCCTGGGCCGCACCTGCATGAAATGGGGCATGGATGGCGAACTCTCGGCCTTGGACCTGGCACTGGTGATGGAGCGTCTGGCCCAGGTGGATCAGGATGTGGCCGCCCTGCGCCAGGGCAGCCTGGATCGCGAACCCTGTCCCTCAATCAGCTGAGCGTCCGTCTCGCCAGGATGCAGAACGACTCCGTGCGGATCACAGCCTCGGGATCGTACCCATCCAGGGGGATCGCTCCGCACGGGGCAACCTCCACACGAAAAGCTTCCGGCACGGCGTCAGCCATGGCCAACGGCTCAGGCTCTTCCCTCTCCCGCCCCATGGCAAGAAACGATGCCTCACGAGAGGGGATGGATGTTCAAAGCTGATGATGCTGACGCGTCAGTGGGAAGCCGATGGCGCCTGTCTGCTGAGGCCTGCCATCCATCCAGCCTGGCCGAGCGCAACAACGCCATGCGGGTAAGTCATACCGTTCAACTTCCCGCTGAGTAACTCCTGGGCTACGAAGCGATCTGACCCGCTGCCATCAGTCAATAAAGGGCTTCCTCGGCATGGGTTTCGATGGTGCAATCCGATGTGGGGAAGGCCACGCAGGTGAGCACGAACCCGGCCGCGATCTGGTCTTCATCGAGGAAGGCCTGATCCTCCTGGTTCACTGTGCCACGGATTAACTTGCCGGCGCAGGACGAACAGGAGCCAGCGCGGCAGGACACCGGCAGATCAATGTCCTGATCCGCCGCCGCATCGAAGATCGACTGGTCATCGGCGCAGTCGATGCTGCGGTTCAGTCCCTCGTTGGCATTGACGAGGGTGACCTTGTAGATGGTCATGGCGGCAGAGCGGGCAAGGGGGTCCAGCCTGGACCGGTTCGCTGGTCAGCCTGCTGGGTCAGGGTGCCAGAGGCCCAGTCCCCATCCGGGGAGGCTTTGCCCCCGCTTGGGGGGCGCCGTCGCCAGGGCTGTCGGCAGAGCGTGTGGCCTGAGCAGGGATTCGATCAGGCCGATGGAGATGACACTGAGCGAGCTTGTGTTGGCAGCCTTGTTGCAGGCCGTGGTGGTCGTCTCGGGCAGGGTCTGAGCCCCAACGACTGGGACAACCTGCTCGCCCTCGCGGTTCTCCTGCGTCAGCCCCCTCCGGGGAGCACAACCTCGGCTGGCAGCAGCAAGTCTTCCGCGTTGATCGAATCGCGTTACTCCGCCCCCGTGAGGCCATGGGTCCAGATGTCGACGCGGCTGTGGGGCGTACAGCGGTGACGAATCGAGCCCGGGCGGCGATTGTCCCCAGATGGGGGGCATGGCCCACCGGCGATCAGGGCCAGGCGATGAAACTGACCGGCTCATATTTCGCGATCGTGATCCGCCAGGCCCTGATCGCCAGCCCCTCCAGGCTGCTGAGCAACGCCGCCGTCTCCCCGCCGGAGATCCAGTTCGCCTTGAGCAGGGGCAGCTGTTCGCTCATCACCTCCATCGGCAGTTCCACCAGCAGCAGGCTGGCCTCCCCAGCGGCCTGTTGCAGAGGGCCCTCCTCGCTGCGCTGCCACAGGCGCAGCAGCAGTTCCAGCGCCAGGGTGCGACCGTCATCGCCGGGATCGACGGCATCGGCAGCAGCTGCGGACTGGGATTTACCGGTGAGCGGCAGCGCGCGCTTGCCCGCAAACTCCACCAGGGCCAGGGCAACGAGATAGGGAGCATCGGCCATGGAATCGATCCTGCGTGGCCGCACCACCCTGCCGGATCAACGGACGCCGACACGATGCAGCCCCGCAGAATGCGCATAATTACTGACATCACGGCAGACGTTGCCCTGCGATCGGCGGGTCGGGTGTCCCGACCAGGGAGCCCGCAGGGTTACATTCACCAGGCCAATTCGGGCCCCGCTGGGGCCGTGTGCTATGGCCACCATCGGAGACCAGCTCCAGACCTATCGCTCCGCCCTCACCGAGGCCCAGGCCAAAGGTGAGCAAGCGATCGCCAGCAAGATCGAGAAGCAGATCAAGGAACTGGAGGAGTTCCAGCAGCGCCATCCCGAGGTGCCCGAGGCCCCCTCTCCCTTCGAGGTGTTCTGTGACCTCAACCCCTCCGACATCAACTGCCGCGTCTACGACGACTGAGACGGGATCGGCTCCACAGCAGGCCCTTACGCTCCTAGGGTTGCACCTGGCTCATTTCGCTTCCCAGCCAGAGGCAACCGCCGGAGCATGGATCTCACGCCCTTCCTGGCCACTGCCGACAAGGGGACCCATGAAGAAGGCCTGGAATCGATCGTGATTCCTGGCCGAGTTGCCATCGCGGCGAAAGGCCGCTTTCTGCTGCGGGCCCTGTGCCGGAGCTTCGGGGGGTATACCCGGATCACCTGCGCCGTCACCGAGCAGGAGGACTGCCTCGGGTATCTGGCGACGGAAGCCGACGATCCCTACGAGTTGCTCGTCTGCACCGATTACCTGGAAAGCGGCAACGGGTTCGATCTGGTGCGTGAGGCCCGCCAGCGTCATCCGAAGCTCCACGCCGTGATCCTGGCGCTGGGGGATGTGATTCCTGCCGAGTGCATCGAGGCACCGTGGCTGGAAGCCGTTGTGGCCGAGGCGGACTTTGTGGACGATCAGCAGCCACTGCAGGCCGCCGTGATGGCCGTGCTCGGCGGGCACTCCTACCGCAGCTCCTCGCTGCGGACGGGCATCCTGCCCTACCTGAGCTGTCCCAGGCTCACTCCCCGCGAATATGAAGTTCTCGACCTGCTGGCCAGTGGCCTCAGCGACCGGGAGATCGCCAAGCGTCTTGTGGTGAGTGATGAAACCGCCCACACTTACACCAAGCGGCTCCTGCAAACTCTCAACGTGCACAACCGGCTGCAGGCCGTTCTGAAGGGAATGCGCTGCGGCATGGTTCAGATCTGAGCGGAGCCACTGTTCCCGCTTGGGGGCATCCCTTCCAGGCCCGTTGCAGCAGATTGATGGAGATGTCGGCCCGGAAGGCCCTTTCATGACCCTGATTCAACGTGACACTCCCTATCCCCACTGGGAGTTCAGCGATCCCGTCAGCGGTGATCTGCTGCGGGTTGTGCCCGAACGTGGTGGGTTGATCAGCGGCTGGCGTTGCGCTGGCCACGAGATTGTTTACCTCGATCTCGAGCGCTTCCTCGATCCAGCCCAATCGGTGCGGGGAGGCTTCCCGGTGCTGTTCCCGATCACCGGAGGCCTGCCGGACAACCGGCTGCCACTGCCCCAGGGTGTGTTCAACCTCGGCCAGCACGGCTTTGCGCGCCAGCTGCCCTGGCGCCTGGAAGCCCTGGCGGATGGAGCTGGCGTGCAGCTGCAGTTGGCCGACACGGAGGAGACGTTGAAGTCCTACCCGTTCAGTTTCCTGCTCAGCATGGAGGTGCGGCTGGCACCCGGGGCGCTGGAGATCAGCACCACCGTGGAAAACCGCGGCAGCGAGACGATGCCCTTCAGCTTTGGCTTGCACCCCTACTTCAACCTCTCCAGCCTGGAGAGCGTGCGCTTCGAGGGGTTGCCGGCCCAGTGCCTCAACCACCTCACCATGGAGGACGCGTCCACGGCGGTTCAGATGGAGAGGCTGGCCAGCGGTATCGACCTGCTGGTGCGGCCCACGGGTGCGGTGCGGCTGGTGGATGGAGCCGCCGGAACCAGCCTCGAACTGCAGCTGAGCCACCCCCTTGACCTGGTGGTGCTCTGGACGGAGCCACCGCGGGCGATGGTGTGCATCGAACCCTGGAGCGCACCGCGACAAGCCCTGCTGAGCGGCGACCGCAAACTCGAGCTGCGCCCCGGCGCCAGCACGAGGCTCCACACCCGCTATGCCTTCACGGCGAGCCAGCGTGCCTGAGGATCGATTGCCCCCAAGCGGGGGCTTCGCCCGAGCGGGCGGCTGATCAAGGATGCGGCGCGTCCGAAACGTTGCTGCCATGAGCCAGGCAACCTTCACCACCTCCCTCACGATCGGCGAACTCGAAGCCCGCTATCCCATGTACTGCAAGGCCTTGCGGATCCTGGTCCGGGAAGAGAAAACCATCAAGCAGATCCAGCGGAGCGTCTGCTGGCACCGCCTGGAGACGCTGCATCACTGCCTACCTCGGCAGTACAAGGATCCCAAACAGCTCTACTTCCACCTCAAGCGGGAACTCACCGCATGAATCGGGTTCTGGCGATCATCCTCGGCGGCGGTGCCGGCACCCGCCTGCAGCCCCTCACCCTCACCCGGGCCAAACCGGCGGTGCCGCTGGGCGGCAAATACCGACTGATCGACATCCCGATCAGCAACTGCATCAACTCCGGCATTCTCAAGATCTACGCCCTCACCCAGTTCAACAGTCAATCGCTCAACCGCCACCTCAGCCTCACCTACAACCTCTCCTCCGGTTTCAGCAGCGGCTTCGTGGAGGTGCTGGCGGCCCAGCAGACCCTCGACAGCCCGAGCTGGTTCGAGGGCACCGCCGATGCGGTACGCCAATACCGCGAGTTGTTCGAGGCCTGGGATGTGGATCAGGTGCTGATCCTCTCGGGTGATCAGCTCTACCGGATGGATTACGCGGCCTTCGTGGCGGCCCATCGGGCTAGCGGGGCAGCGGTGACGATGGCGGCCTTGCCGGTGGACAGCGCGGCCGCCGAAGGGTTTGGCTTGATGCGCACCGATGCCGAAGGGCGGATCCGAGAGTTCCGCGAGAAGCCCAGGGGCGAAGCCCTCGAGGCGATGCGGGTCGACACCGGGGCCCTGGGCCTTTCGGCCAGCGAAGCGGAGCGCCGCCCGTTTCTGGCCTCGATGGGCATCTATGTGTTCGAGCGGGACATCCTGTTCAACCTGCTCGCCAGTCACCCGCAGGCCACCGACTTCGGCCAGGACATCATTCCGGCCGCCCTGGCCAGTGACCTGCCGCTGCAGAGCTATCTGTTCGATGCGTACTGGGAAGACATCGGCACCATCAAGGCCTTCTATGACGCGAACCTTGCCCTGGCCGATGAGCAGCCCGCCTTCAGCTTTTACGACGAGCAGGCCCCGATCTATACCCGGTCGCGCTATCTGCCGCCCAGCCAGATCCGTGATTCGCGCCTGCACCGTTCTGTGCTCAGCGAGGGATGCCTGCTCGATCGATGCGTGATTGAGCACTGCGTGCTGGGCCTGCGCCTGCGGGTGGAGGAGGGCGCCGTCCTGGAGGACACGCTGGTGATGGGGGCCGATGCTTATGAATCGGAGGCTGAGCGCGCTCTGGTGCGCTCCCGTGGTGGCGTGCCGCTCGGGATTGGGGCAGAATCAGTGGTGAAGCGAGCGATTCTTGACAAAAATGTGCGCATCGGCGCCAACGTGCAGGTGATCAACAAGGACCGGGTACAGGAGGCTGACCGCAGTGAACTGGGAGTCACCATTCGCAGCGGTATTGTGGTGATCGAGAAGAACACAACCGTGGCCGATGGCACGGTCATTTAGGGCCCGCACCGGTTCGCGGGTTTCATTGCGCCACCAGTGGGTGACGCCGGTGGTTTCAAAAGCCCCTTCACCGCCATCGTTGATCGTCAGATCGTCAGATCGTCGCGCTCCTCATCGGGTTCGTTTCGAAGACCTATCCCGACCAGGCCTATGTCCATGGTCTCGATGTGCATCCGGCACGACGTGGAGAGGGGGTCGGATGGCTCCTCTATGGGCATTTCTTTGGCACGGCCGCTTCGCTTGGCTGTCGCACAGTGCATGGTGTGACCGCTCCGGCCAATCGCGACTCGGTTGCCTTCCACCATCGCATGGGATTCTTGCTCCTTGAATCTGATTTCAAGATCGACGGCGTGCCCGTTGCTGTTGGCGATGACGGGAAAGGTGGAAACCGTGTCATCGTCACGAAGAATCTGGATACTCCAGACATTGTCCGGTGATGCCCAACATGTCGATCGAACTGACAAGCGGTTGAGCGGTTTGCAGTTCATCCGCCAACCGTAGAACCGCATGACCAATAACCTGAAGAAGTACAGCCACATGCCAGAGGGAGAGAAGAACATCGTCCGACGATTTCTCCGCGATCTTCGCCACCGATCCCTCCGCCGTGAGCGCTGAGCAGTACCAGCGGGCGTTGCAGAGCACCCACGAGCTGACCGCATTCTTTGGCGCGGAATTCAAGATGCGCCGGGCGCCACCCGGCGACGATCTGTTGAGCCTGCTGGTCCAGGCAGAGATTGATGGCGATTCGTGACCCGGCCCGGTTCCCGGTTCCCGGATCCCGGATCCCGACCAACTCGACGTGCGCCGCCATTTCGACGTCCACCTGGCGTTCGGCCATGGACCCCACGTCTGCCTGGGGGCGGCTGAGGTATCAGGGCAACCTGGAGCTGCGTGGGCTCAAAGCGTTGCCTGTGGCCTTTGCTCACCGGGCATTGATCTGAATGGATCCTTCCCCGGGACGCCCCTACGGTGCTGAGACACAACAGCGGCCCCAACCCATGAGCAGCCAGCGTCTGGGACTTTGCCTGTCGGGCCTGCTGCTGCTGCCTGGCTGGCTGCTGCCGGGGATGCCGGCTCGGGCCCAGCCGGCTGACCCGGCGGCGGGCCTGGTGCTCCAGCCGGCCGCCTACCGCGCCGTGATCGGCCAGCCACCGGCCCCGGGAAGCCGCCAGGAACGCGATGATCTGGCCATTCTGCGCTGGAACCAGCGCAGCCGCACGCCGGCCGGGATCGTGCACAGCTGGCGCTTCTTGAACCGCAATCTCAGCGTCTTCGATGCAGCCGTGGGCGCCGACCTGGCCAGGACATCGCCCAGCCTCTACGCGGGACTGCCGGCCTTTCTCAAGCGGGCCGATGGGCTCAAGGATCAGCTCAAGGATGCGGTGGCCCGGCCACGCCCCTTCGTGAATCACCCCGATCTGAAGCCCTGCCTGCCCCTGGAGGGCTCCTGGTCGTTCCCCAGCGGCCACGCCACCTGGTTTGCCACCGCGTCCCTGCTGCTGGCCGACCTGCTGCCGGAGCGCCGGGAGCGGCTGCTGCCGGTGGGCCTTCAGGGGGGCTACGTGCGTGCCTATTGCGCCCTGCACTACCCCAGTGATGTGCTGGCCAGCCAGCGCCTCGCCGAGGCGATCAGCCAGGAGGTGATCGCTTCCCCCCAGTGGCGCACGTTCAAGCAGCAGGTAGCCGGAGAGCGCAGCCGTTTGCTGGTGCCGCCTCCGGCCGGGCTCCCCCTGCTGAGCGATTGATGGACGGCGCTGTGACCTCAGCGGCGATGCAGCTGGTGTTGCATGCCGGACTGGCCGCTGCCACTGTGCTGCCCCCGGCGGCGGCGGCCGCCCCCGAGCTTGTGGTGCTGGTACGCCATGGGCACAAGGATGTCCCCGTGGAGGGCAGGAACAACTTCAACCTCTCAGAGACGGGACTTCTGCAGGCCCTGCGCCTCAGTCACCTGTTGCCCGCCTGCCTTGTGCCGCAGAGGCGGTTGCATCTGGCCAGTTACGGCTTTGATCACGCCACTGGCAAGAACGCCCGCAGCTATCAGACCTTGGTTCCCCTGGCCGTGGCCACAGGGGTCGACATTCGTCTGTATCCAGAGGCCGACCATCGCTCCGAGCAGATCGGCCGCCAGTTGCTCGCCGATCCCGCGCTGAGCGGCGGTGTGCTGGTGGTGGCCTGGGAGCATCGGCGCCTGCCGCTGCTGGCGCGCGGGCTGGGCTGGACGCAGATGCCCCGGATTGACGACGACGACTTCGATCGGATCTGGCTGTTGCGCTACAGGCCGTCTGTCCCCACCCCCGAGGTCAGCCAGCTCTCCCAGGCCAGCCTGTTGCAGCAGGACTGCTTTCGAACAGCTCCGGCCGGAGGCCATCCCCTGCAGCGGCTGGCTGAGCAGCTGATCGAATCCCTGCGCCCGGGGCCTCGCTGAGGGGCCACGCCCGTCAGAACGGCTGGTGTGCAGCGGCGGGCTCAGGTGGGCGGGCCGGTGAGCACCAGGTGGTCGCGGTGCACCACCGCATCGCCCACCGGCCCCAGCTGGCGGCGCACCTCCTCGCTGCTCAGGCCCATGATGCGGCGCAGTTCCTCGCTGCTCAGGGTGCTCAGGCCCCGCCCCAGTTCGCGGCCATCGCTGGCCAGCACCCGCACCGCATCGCGCCGGGAGAAGTGCCCCTCCACCGCCCGGATGCCCACCGCCAGCAGGGAAGCCCCCTGCTGCAGCAGGGCCCGCTCGGCGCCCGCATCGACCCGCACGCTGCCCTTCACCAGCAGGGCATGGGCCAGCCAGCTCTTGCGGTCGGCCAGGGGGGTGGCGCTGGGCTGGAACACCGTGCCCACCTTCTCACCGGCGAACAGGGCATCGAGCACCGCCGGATCGCGGCCATCGGCCAGGCGCACCCGGATGCCGCTGGAGGTGGCGATGCGGGCCGCCGCCAGCTTGGTGGTCATGCCGCCGGTGCCCCACTGCCCGCCACCTTCAGCCACATGGCTGAGGCGCTCCAGCTCGGCCAGGTCGCGCACCTCCTCGATCGGGCTGGCGTCGGCATCGGTGCGGGGATTGCCCGAATAGAGCCGATCCACATCGGTGAGCAGCACCAGTTCATCGGCGCCGATCGCCACCGCCACCAAGGCCGAGAGGGTGTCGTTGTCGCCGAAGCGCAGCTCATCGGTGGCCAGGGTGTCGTTCTCGTTCACCACCGGCAGCACCCCCCACTCCAGCAACTGCTCCAGGGTGCGGCAGGCATTCTGATAGCGGCGCCGGGAGGCCAGATCGCTGCGGGTGAGCAGCACCTGGGCCACCGCCAGCCCCCGCACGGCGAAGGCCTCCTGGTAAAGCCCCATCAGCCGGCCCTGGCCCACGGCGGCGGCGGCCTGCAGGGCCACCACCTCGGTGGGTCGCTTGCTGAAGCGAAGGGCCTCGCAGCCCAGGCCCACCGCCCCACTGGTGACAAGGGCCAGGCGGTCGCCCCGGCGCTGCTGACGGCCGAAGCTGGCCGCCAGGTCGGCGATCACCGCCGCCGTGGGCCGCTCGGTGGTGCCCCGCAGCAGGCTGGTGCCCACCTTGATCACGCGCCGCAGACCGCCGGCGGCGGGTGTGCCGGAGGTTGCCATCAGCCGGGAACCGAACCCACCCAGCGGGCCATGCGCAGCTCCAGGTTCTGCAGACGGTCCTGGCGGCAGGGCTCGCCGTCGGGGTCGATCGGCTTGACCAGCACGGTGAACAGGCCCATGCGGTTGCCCACCAGCACATCGGTGAACAGACGGTCCCCCACCAGGGCCACCTGGGCGGGGGGCAGATCGAGATCCAGCAGCACCTTGCGCAGGGCGGCCCGGCGCGGCTTGCCCGCCGAGGTGGTGTAGGGGAGCCCCATGGTGTCGGCCACCGCGCCGATGCGGCGCCGGGAGGGATTGTTGCTGAGCAGGTGCAGGGGCATCCGCTCACGGGCGTGGCGCAGCCACAGCTCAGCCTGGACGGGCATGGTGGCCTGACGGCGGGGCAGCAGGGTGCGGTCGACGTCGAGGACCAGGGCGCGAATGCCACGGTCGACCAGCTCCTGCAGCGGCAGGTGGGCCAGGGAGGTCCCCGGCTGCCAGTCCGGCGTGAGCAGGTCGCGCAGCATCAGTCGTCGCTCTCCCGCTCGTCGAGTTCCGCCTCGATGCGGGGCTGGACCCGCTCGAATTCCTCTCCTTCCACCATCACCGCATCGGCCCCCTCCATGCGGGCCACCACGAAAAAGGGATCCAGGGGGATGTACAGGCCGTACTCCTCATCGCCGGCCATGAAGCTCACCAGCAATTCGTAGGTCTCGCTGTCATCATCGCCCTCCTCATCCTCGAGTTCATCGGGGTCGGGCTCCTCCAGTTCTCCGCTGACGGTGAGGGTGACGGCGGAACGGACCAGGGTGAGGTCGTGTTCCTGCAGCACCACATCCGCCACCGACAGGATCGGTTCGGTGGCGTTGAGGGTCTCCACCAGCTCGGGATCGTCGTCATCGCTGAGGCGGAACAGGCAGACCGGGGTGTCCACCGGCGTCAGCAGGGCGTAGTCGTGGCCATCGAGGGGAATCAGCTGCTCCAGGAAACACAGCAGCTGCCGGCCGCTGCCGTCCCGCACCTGCACGGTGGGCACGTCGCCGGAGCCCGTCATCGCAGGGGGATCGGAGGCCATCAAGGGAAAGCGGGTGCACTCAGAATGAATCAACACCGGCCCGAGTGCCCACGGCGATGGCCGCCGGGGCGACCGGATCGTCGCTGAACGCCGTCAGGTCCAGCGGTTCGGGTCCCTCCCGCTGCCACTGCTCCAGCAGCAGCACCGCCGCCGCGCTGTCGAGCCGCCCGCTGCGGTCGCCGTGCAGAGCGAAGCGTTCGCCTGCCGCCCAGCTGCTGGCGTGCTCATCCACCCAGGCCAGGGGCAGGGGCTGGCCGAGGGACTGCAGGGCCCGGGCCAGCCTCAGGCCAAAGCGGCGGCAATGGATCCCCTGCGGGGTGGGCCGCTGGCCGGCATCGAGGGGCAGCCCCACCACCAGCGCCTGCACCCGTCGCTGGCGCACGAGGGCCAGCAGCCGCTGCAGGTCGGCCTGGAACTCCCCCCGCGCCAGGGCCGGCAGTGGTGTCACCGTGACCCCCAGCGGATCGCAGCCGGCCAGGCCGATGCGGCGTCGCCCCACATCGATGGCCAGCACCGATCGTGGCCGGGGAGGGGCCATTCAGCGCAGGACCAGGGGCGCGGTGGGCAGGCTGCCGAGGGGGCCGCTGGGGGTGGGCATGGGCCGCCGCCGGGGCTGCAACTGCTCGAGCACCGCTTCGAGGCGCCGCGCCGCCCGCTTGGCCGGCTGGCCCTCCTGCCGTCGCCAGACACTGCGGGCCATCAGCACCTCCTCACCGTGGGCCTCGGCCCCCAGGGCCTGCAGCCAGCCCTGGCGCTCGCCGTCGCTCACCTCGCAACGCAGCCAGAGGCTGGTTCCCCCCTTGGCGAGGCGGTGCAGCAAAGGTTCCGCCGCCGTCCCGAGCAGGTGGGCCCAGCCAGGATGGATGCTCAACTCCACCGCCTGGCCGCCGCCGGGGTGCTCATCGAGCCAGCGCACGCCAGCCACCGCCTCATTGCGCACCGCATCCACCAGCAGCCAGCCGTGGCTGCGGCTCTGGTCGAGCAGGTCTTCGATGCGGCGGTCCTGCAGCTGGCGCAGGTGGGCCGGGCAGGTGGCCTGCTCCAGGTGCCACAGCAGCGGGGCCGTGCGGCGGTTGAGCTGGCGCAGCTGCAGATCGGCCGGCAGGGGCGGATCAGGGCGATCCGCCCCTGGCTGCCAGCGCCAGAGGCGATCGGTGCGCTGGGGCTGGAACCCCTGTTCCCGCAGGGTGGCCAGTCGGGAGGTATCCAGGCTGGAGGCGGTGGCGATCCAGCTGGCGGCTCCCTTCACCCGGCCGATGGCCTGGCGCAGCAGATCACCGGCCAGGGCCGCCCGGCTGGGGGCGGAGGCGTCCGGGGAGGTGGCTTCCGTGGCGGCCAGGGCCAGGCGCAGGTGCTGCACCTGCCAGCAGGTGCCGCTGCGATTGAGCCGGCGGGAAACGATCAGTCCCAGGGCCTGCTGGCGGGTGAGCCCCTGGCGCTGCAGGGCCACCAGCACCTGGGCGGCCACGGGGCGGCGGCTGGTCACCGCCGTCAGCAGCTGCTCTGGCAGCGCCAGCAGCAGCGAGCGCTGCAGCAGGGGCTGCAGCGGCAGGAAGGCGGGGTCATCCAGCAGGGGCAGGTGCCAGCCCTGGAGCGCCTCCACCGTCCAGCTGGGGGAGGGTCTGCCCTGGGCAGGCACTGGCACGGCAGGCACTGGCACGGCAGACGACCAAGGAATGGGGTGTGGCGCGGGAACGCGAAACGGGACGATGGCGAAGAACTCCGTACCGTCCTAACCATTCTAGGCGGGGCGCACCAGCACGAGGGGCGTGCGCTCGTTGGCATTGCCGGCGGGATTGGGACGCAGGGCCCGCATCAGCAGGGCCTCGTCGGTGCCGCCGCTGGCGGCCAGCACCTTCACCCGCCCCAGGTCGTTCACATCCACCACCGCCACGGCCACACCCAGGGCTGCCGCCATCCGCTCGCACCAGGCCTCCGGCTGGTCCGGCCCCAGCACGATGGTCTGGTCGTAGGGAGGCGTGGTGCCGGTGATGTCGTCGATCAGGCGGGCCTGCTCTCCGGCCAGCCGATAAAACCAGCCCTTGCTGCCCACCAGCTTGAGGGCGGTGCCCACCAGCCAAGCCCCCAGCACCCGGGCCGGGCCCGACACATCGATCAGGCTCTGCAGCCCGCAGGCGGTGGCCAGGGAGCTGGTGGGGTGGAACGCCCGGCACAGCAGGCGGGCCAGGAAGGAGGGCTCCACCGTCGACGGATGGTGGTACCGCCCCTGGATCACCGCCAGGGGGGTCTCACCGATGGTGAGCACGTCGCCGGGCTGCAGCAGGCCATCGGTGTAGCGCCGCAGCACCTCGAGGGAATCGTCGAGCACCCCCAGCAGATGGGTGCGCACCGGCAGCACGCGGCAGCCCTCGCCCTCGCGCCAGCCGGGGGCGGCCGGATCACCCGGTTCCGGCTTCTGCAGGGGCATCAGGATCCCCTGGCGCCGCTGCAGCCGACCGAAGGGTCCGTAGTTCACCCAGTGGATGTCCATCCAGAGGGTGTCGAGCACGCTTTCGAGATCCACTCCGGCGGGACCGGTGAGGTTCAGACGGATGTGGGCGGCGGTGGACTTGCGCCCCTTCACGATGTAGGCGGCCCAGTAACCATCAGGGCGGGCTTCCTCGTCCGGGTGCAGCGGTGTGATGCGCAGCTCATGGCGCACCTGGCTCGCGTCACTGCGGCCCAGCACGGTGGGCACCAGCGTGATCTCCGGCACCATCACCTCCATGTGGGGGTGGGGGTTGCGGATACGGATCTCGCCGGTGATCTCCAGGCCCTGGGCCCGGCGTCGCACCTGGAAGGCACCGGGCCGCAACTGCAGCGGGGAGGCGGGCCGCAGGCGGTGGCGCAGTTCGAGAACCACCATCCCCAGACCGAGGAGCAGCAGCAGAACCAGCAGAAAGGAAACGGGAAACGGCAAGCCGATACGTCAGGGAATGTCCGGGCGGAGCGTAGATGCACCCGCGGCCCTAGTTTCGGCCCCATGGAACCGGCAAGGCCCTGGCATGCGCAAGACCTTCGTGCTCGACACCAATGTGCTGCTGCATGACCCCCAGGCCCTGAACCGCTTCGAGGACAACCAGGTGGTGGTGCCGATCGAGGTGGTCGAGGAGATCGACCGCTTCAAGCGGGACCCCTCCGAAAAGGGCCGCAACGCCCGTCAGGTGTCCCGCCTGCTCGACCAGCTGCGGCAGAAGGGCAACCTGGCCGAAGGCGTGCCCCTCGATGGCCACCAGGGCGGCACCTTGAAGGTGGTGTTCTGTCGCAGCGAAACCCTGCGCCAGCTGCCTCCGGAATTGAAGGCGGGCAACGGCGACAACAACATCCTGGCGGTGGCGCTGGAACAACGGCTGCAGGAGGTGGTGGGCGGCCAGGCGCCGGTGGTGCTCGTCACCAAGGACACCAACCTGCGCATCAAGGCCGATGCGGTGGGCCTGATCGCCCAGGACTACACCACCGACAAGGTGGACATGGCGGACCTGTACCCCGGCTTCTGCGAGCGCTGGATGGGCGCCGAGCTGATGGACCAGGTCAAGGCTGGCGAAGGACTGGCGGTGGACGCGATCCCCTCCCAGCCGGTCCCCGTTTCGCCGCTGCAGGCCAACGAGGGCGTGACCCTCGTCGACCTGGCCCAGCCGGCCCACACCCTGCTGGCCCGCTACAACGGCCGCACAGGAACCCTGCAACCGCTGCAGAAGTCAGCCAAAGCCAAGATGGGACGCATCCAGCCCCGCAACCGGGAGCAGGCCTTCGCCCTCGATCTGCTGCTCGATCCGGCGGTGGCCCTGGTGACCCTGGTGGGCAAGGCCGGCACCGGCAAGACCCTGCTCGCCCTGGCGGCGGGTCTGCACCAGGTGGCCGACGAGCACCTCTACGAACGGCTACTCGTGACCCGCCCGGTGATCTCCCTGGGCAAGGAGATGGGCTTCCTGCCCGGGGATCTCGAGGAGAAGATGGCCCCCTGGATGCAACCGATCGTCGACAACCTCGACTTCCTGCTCGGTGGCGAGGACGCCCAGGCGGCCCGGGGCAGCCACCGGCCGCCTCGCAGCAACTGGAGCGACCTCAAGGGCATGGGCCTGCTGGAAGTGGAGGCGATCAGCTACATCCGCGGCCGCTCGATCCCCCGCCAGTTCATGGTGGTAGACGAGGCCCAGAACCTCACCCCCCACGAAGTCAAGACAATCGTCACCCGGGTGGGAGAAGGCACCAAGATCGTGCTCACCGGCGACCCTTACCAGATCGATAATCCCTACGTGGATGCCGAGAGCAATGGGCTCACCTGGCTGGTGGAACGCTTCAAGGGCCAGCTGCTCTCCGGCCACATCACCCTGATGCGGGGGGAACGCTCCGAGCTGGCGGAACTGGCGGCCAACCTGCTCTGAGATTGTTTCCCTGGATCCACTGGGCACCGCTGCTGCGGCAGGGGCCCCTCAGTTCAGGAAGGTGCCGGTGATGCCCCCAGTGACGGCGACACGCAACCTGGCCTGACGGTGTGTGTGTCACCAGCCGACAATCCCGGAGAGAGCACACCTGTGGCGTCCCCCGACCAGCGGGGGCTGCCGAACTGCCGCGTTGTTGCACCGTTGCAGAACGGTGTCTCTCCGCCGGAAGGTTGATAGACCATGACGTGCCGTCCGGACTTGTGAGCCAAAGCACAATGTTCGCCGAAAGCAATCATTTCCAAGACAATGCTGGAGGCTTTGGCCGTGGCCATGACGCGACGGTTGATCCAGGGGACATCAAGCCTGGCCCCCTCAGACCATCTGCTCGGGCTTCACCCAGCGATCGAACTCCTCGCCGCTGATCTCTCCCAGGACCAGGGCCGCTTCCCGCAGGCTGAGCCGGTGCTGGTGGGCGTGCCGGGCGATGGCGCAGGCCCGGTCGTAGCCGATCGCCGGCGTCAGGGCGGTCACCAGCATCAGGCTGCGGTCGCGCTGGGCTTCGATGTGCTCCACATCCGCCCGCAGTCCTTCGATGCAGAGTTCCCGGAAGGTGCCGCAACTCCCCGCCAGCAGGTCGATGCTCTCGAGGAGGTTGTGGGCGATCAGGGGCTTGAACACATTCAGCTCGAAGTTCCCCTGACTGGCCGCCATCTGGACGGCGGTGTTGTTGCCCATCACCTGAACGGCCACCATCGTGAGGCTCTCGCACTGGGTGGGATTCACCTTGCCGGGCATGATGCTGGAGCCCGGCTCGTTCTCCGGCAGCACCAGTTCCCCCAGGCCACAGCGGGGGCCGCTGGCCAGCCAGCGGATGTCGTTGGCGATCTTCATCAGGCTGCCCGCCAGCACCGTCAGGGCCCCATGGGCCGCCGCCAGCCCCTCCTGGCCCGCCAGGGCCTGGAACTTGTCGGGGGCGCTGGTGAAGGGCAGGCCGAGGCGCTCGGCCAGCCGGGTGGCGACCGCTTCGCCGAAGCCGGCCGGTGCATTCAGCCCGGTGCCCACCGCCGTGCCGCCGATGGCCAGCTGCAGCACCTGGGGCAGGGTGGCCCGCAGGCTGGCCAACCCCAGGTCCAGCTGGGAGGCATAGCCGCCGAACTCCTGGCCCAGGCTGAGGGGCACGGCATCCTGCAGATGGGTGCGCCCGATCTTGATCAGGCCGGCGTAGGCCCCTGCCTTGACCCGCAGGGCGGCGATCAGGGCTTCCAGGCTGGGGATCAACCGCTGGTGCAGCGCGATCGCCGCCGCCATGTGCATGGCGGTCGGGAAGGTGTCGTTGCTCGACTGGCTCAGGTTGACGTGGTCGTTCGGGTGGACCGGCAGCTTGCTGCCCAGCACGCCGCCGGTGGCGGCGATGGCCCGGTTAGCGATCACCTCGTTGACGTTCATGTTGGTCTGGGTGCCCGATCCTGTCTGCCAGACCCGCAGCGGGAACTCGCCATCGAGCCGGCCGCCGCTCACCTCCTCGGCCGCCGCCACGATCAGGGCCGCCAGCTCCGCCGGAAGCACGCCCCTGGCGGCATTCACCTCGGCGCAGGCAGCCTTGAGCTGGCCGAAGGCGTGCACCACCGTGATCGGCATCAGCGCCCCGAAGGGGAAGTTGCGCAGCGATCGCTGGGTCTGGGCACCCCAGTAGTGGTCGGCCGGCACCTCCACCGGGCCGAGGCTGTCGGTTTCGGTGCGGGTGGCCGGCATCAGCGGGACGCCACCACTTCGCTGTTGAGTTCGTTGAAGCTCAAGGTGGCACTGTTGCCCGAGCCGGGGGCCATCGGAATGCCGGTGGCCTCGCTCACGGCGGTGTTGATGGCATCGACGCTCACCTGACCGTGCCGATCGAAGACCACCCTGCCGCCGCCGTCGATCACCACCACCTGGGGGATCAGGCCATCCCAGTAATGGGCCGGATCGCTGACACCGCCATCGGGCCGGTTCTGGAGCGGATCGGTGACCAGGGGGATCAGGTCGACGGCATTGCCCCAGACCCGCTGCAGCTCCGACACCACCGGCGAGAACTGTTTGCTGACGCTGCTGTCGTCGAGGTAGTAGACGAGCACGGCCACCCGATGCTCTGCCAGGGACTGGGCCAGGCTGCTTCGGGGCGGAACCAGGGAGCCGTTGCCGGCGTAGAGGGCGAAGATGTTGCCGTCGTAGCGATCGTTCTCGAGGCTGGCCGCCGCCGGGCCAGGGGCCCAGAGCAGGCCCATCGCCACGATCAGCAGCAGGGCCCAGAGGCCGGCGAGGGGCCGGGACAGCAAACGGGGCAAGGGGTGGCGGGCATCTCGGCACATTGTGCCCTGCACACCGGCCACCTCAGCCGCGGTTGAGGCCCCGCCCCATCCCCTGGACGATGCCGCGACCCACCAGGCCGATCGCCTTGCCGAGCACCTGGGTCAGCAGCACCACCAGCAGATCCCCCAGGCGTTTCAGCAGGCTCTGCAGCTGGGGGGCCAGAGCATCACGGGCCTCCAGGGCCAAGGTGACCGCCTGCTGCACCCAGCCGAGCTGGCGCAGTTCGGCGTCGCGGGGCTCGGTGAGATCGACGCAATCAATGGCTCCGGCCCCGAGGCGGAACAGGGGACGCCGGCTCTCGTAAAGGTGAATCGGACGGTCGAACCAGCTGGTCCAGCGCTGCTGGGCATTGAGCTGGTTACGCAGTCGCTCCAGGTTGCGGGTGGCCAGCAGCTCGGGACGCAGCAGGTAGCGGCGCAGTTCAGGCCATTCGGCGCAGGCCGCCAGCACCTCGGCACTGATCAGCTCGGCGCTGCGCACCAGCCAGTTGCTGAGCAGCAGCTCCAGATAGAGGACGGCCTGGGGTTCATCCGGGGCCAGCAGGTGGCCGTCCACCAGCAGCGGACGGGCCTGCAGCAGGGACGTGAGCATGGCCACCGGGTCGGGCAGCTCCTGGTCGTCGTCAGCAAACGCACTGCGGTGCAGGAGGGTCTCCGCCACCGGGCAGAGCTTGCCATCCATGGGCAGCTGCACGTAGGAGCCGGCCATGTGGCGCAGGGCCTGCTGGCGCAGCTCCGGCTGGAGCTCCTTCCAGAGCCGCTCCAGCTGCTCGCCGCGGGGATCGTCCTGCAGCAGGCGCTGGCGCAGCCGGTCGAATTGCTCCAGCAGCCCCAGCAGCAGATCGCTGCGGCGGGAGGCATGCAGACCATCCAGGGCCAGCAGCTGGCCGCTGTTGTTGCTGGGTCCGGCGGCGGCGGCCTGCCCCAGCCGCTCCCGCAGGGCCTCCCAGAGGCCCTCGGCGGTGCGTTGCCGCAGGGTGATCGCCACCCCATGACCCGTGCTGGAGACGGGGCTTTCGGCTGGGGAGGCCGCGACGGGCCCAGGCCCCATGGGCTCGCCCCAGGCCAGGCTGACCGGGCCCCAGAGCCACAGCAGCAGGCGCCGGGCCAGCCGCAGCTCCCGCACCCGGCCCTCCAGCAGCAGCAAAGGGAGCAGCTGGACCGGCGGTGGATCGAGCAGCCGCAGACAGAGGCGCAGCTCGGCATCGATCTGCTGCAGTCCACTCAGCAGCAACCATTGGCCCAGGCCGATGGGAACGGCGGAGGCGGCAGCCGAGGCCTGGTGGGCGGCGCCGATGGCCAGCACCCGGCCGCCGGCCAGCACCGTGCTGACGGCCTCCCGCAGGCTCGCGGCGTCGGCCTGCTCAATCAGGCCCTGGGCCGGCAGCTGCAGCAGAAAATCACTGGCGTAGGGATGGTGATCCGGCAGCAGCAGCAACAGCGGCGCCGGATGCCAGCGTTCCAGAAGACGGCGACTCTCGGCATCGAGCGCCTGGGGTTCAGGCAGGACGCCGAGGCACCAGACGATGAGCTGGGGCGAGCCCTGCAACGCGTCAGCGTCCACCACCCGACAACCGCTCCAGCCGGTGGCTCCACTGCCGCTGGCGGGGGGCTCAAGCCAGCTGGTCAGGCCCGCCCGCTGCAGGGGTTCGGCGAACAGCAGCAGCTGGGGGAGGGGCTGTGCTGGACGTCGAGGCACGTGGTCAGGGAAGGGATGGGCCGACCTTAACCAAGCCGGCCACTTTTCTCCAGTGCTGGCCGGGGATGGCCGGACAGGTGCAGGGTGTACGACTCGATCGCGAAGCCGGTTTGCGATTCGATCTGCTGCAGGAGGTTGGCGGGAAGCTGCACATCGAGGTCAAGGATCTCGCCCGATTGGGTGCAGGTGAGATGGCTGTGGGGGTCGGCGCGATAGCCGTAGAGCCGGCCGTTGGCCCGCTCGAGGCATTCGATCACTCCGGCCGATTGCAGGGCCTCAAGATTCTGATAAACGGAGGTGTGGCCGATGTGGCGCCCCTGATCGTTGAGCTTCTCGAAGATGTCCCGAGCGGAAAGATGGCTTTTCTCGGCCCACAACAGATCGAGCACCATGCGCCGCTGGCGGCTCAGCCGCATGCCCAGTTCCCGGCAGCGCTGGTACACCTCTTCCACCTGGCTTGGGGTTGGGGTCAGCGGTACACGACCACCGACCTCGGCGCGGCTGGTGCCGCCTGCGGAAGAGGGGGTGGTCGTGGTGGGATGCAACCGCTGCCGCCATAAACGATGGTTCTGTTATAGGGCAGTTGCACCAACACCGGCACGGGCCACCCTGCCGCCGGCGGCGTGCTTCAGGCGATCGGCAGCTGCAAGGGATCCTGCAGCCGTTGCTCCCCGATGGCCTGCAGGGCCTCCGCCAGATTCACCCGGCCGTCGTACAGCGCCCGTCCCACGATCACGCCCGTCACACCGTGGGGTTCCAGACTCAGCAGGCTGAGCAGGTCGGTGAGACAACCCACACCCCCTGACGCGATCACCGGCAGGGAGGAAGCCTGGGCCATGGCCCGCAGGGCCGCCAGGTTGGGGCCCTCCAGGGTGCCGTCGGTGGCGATGTCGGTGCTGATGATCGCCGCCACCCCCGTGCCCTCGAGGCTGGCGGCCAGGGCGGTGGCCTCCACCGTGCTCTGCTCGATCCAGCCACGGGTGGCCACCATGCCCTCCTTGGCATCGATCCCCACCACGACCCGGCCGGGATGGCGGCCGGCCAGGCGGCGCACCAGCTCCGGGTTCTCAATGGCCACCGTGCCCAGGATCACCCGATCCACACCCCAGCCCAGCAGCTGCTCGGCCCGTTCCGCCGAGCGCACGCCTCCCCCGAGCTGCACCGGAATCGCCAGGGCTGCGGTGATCGCCTGAACGGCACCGTCGTTGCAGGGGGTTCCGCTCCTGGCCCCATCGAGATCCACCAGGTGCAGCCGCGGGGCCCCCTGACGCTGCCATTCCAGAGCCTGGGCCACGGGGTCGTCACTGAAGCGGGTGACACGGTCGTAATCGCCCTGATGCAGACGAACGCAATGCCCGTCGAGCAGATCGATGGCGGGAATGACTTGCATGACCAGGGGACAGGGCCGCTCTGGGATCCATCCTGTGCCATGACGCTGCCCATGGGCCCTGACCCGATGACGCTCTCCCCTCCCGCGCTCGCACCGGACGACTGGCGCCGCCTCAGGGATGCGCTCCGCTACCAGGGCCGCGATCTGCATCACCGCTCCTATGCGGTCACGTCCCAGCGACGGGAACTGCTCTGGGAGGAAATGGACCACTGCCTGGCCCTGGCCGATCGCATCGCGGCTCACCTGGAGCAGCTCAGCGCGACCGGAGCTGATCCGGCGCCGGAAACGACGTAACTTGCCCCCATCCGCGGGCGACGGCACTCGCCAGGCCTCCGTCTCTCCCCGATGTCGCCGCTGCGGCCGCTTGCTGTTCTGCTGCTGATCGGCTGCTGCAGCCCTGTCCTGGCCCAGCCCCTGGCGCCCCCACCGCTGACGGCGCCGGCGCCCCCGCCGCGGCCCCTGCTGGGGCCCGATGGGCCCGATCCGCGCGACAGGCCGCCCCCCCTGGCGCCACCCGGTTCGGTGATTCCACCGATCAACCGCCCCGATGCCCGGCTGGAGGCGGCCCTGCGGGCCCGCCTGTTCGCCGGCCCGCTGGCCTCCCCCGCCGCGGCGGCCGGCGATCCCGACCAGACCGAATGGGAGCAGGCCCGTGCCACGGCCACCCGGCCGGTCTGCGCCGACGTGGGGCCCCTGCGCTATCTCCACAACCGGGTTGATCTCGACGGCGACGGCAAGCTGGAGACCGTGGCGGTGGTGGTCGGCTCCTTCGCCTGTGCCAGCGGCGGCTGCAGCCTGCTGATCTTCCGGGACGTCGACGGCGTGCTGGAACTGGTGGCGGAGAACGGCCTGTTCCAGTCGCCCCTGACGGTGATCAGCAATCGCCACCGCGGCTGGCTGGATCTCACCCTGCCCGCCAGCCTGCATGGCGCCCCCGACGGGCTGAAGGAGCTGCGTTTCGATGGCCGCACCTATCGGCCGGTGCCGCTGGCGGTGGCCGAAGGGACCAGCGGGCCACCCGGAACGGTGCTGCTGGAGCTGCTGCCCCTGCCCTTCGAGCGCCTGGGCCAACCCCTCCCCTGCGGCCCCTGATCCGGCCCGGCCGCTTGAATGGCGCTCACCGACGCGGCATGGCGATGAGGATCCTGGTGATGGGCGGCACCCGTTTCGTGGGCCGGCCCCTGGTGAAAAGGCTCCTGGCGGCGGGCCACGCGCTCAGCCTGTTCACCCGTGGGCGCCAGCCGGTGCCGGCGGGGGTGGAGCATCTGCAGGGAGACCGCAGCAGCGCCGAGGGCCTGGAGGTCCTGCAGGATCGCCCCTTCGATGTGATCGTCGACAGCTCCGGCCGCACCCTGGAGGACACCCGCCAGGTGATCACGCGCACCGGCCCCCCTGCCCATCGGCTCGTGTACGTGAGTTCGGCCGGGGTCTACGCCGACAGCGAGCTCTGGCCACTCGATGAGGAGTCGCCCACCGATCCCCAGAGCCGCCACGCCGGCAAGCTGGAAACGGAAGCCTGGCTGCGCCAGGAGGGCATCCCCTTCACCAGCTTCCGGCCCACCTACATCGTCGGTCCGGGCAACTACAACCCGGTGGAGAGCTGGTTCTTCGATCGGATCGTGCACGGCCGGCCGGTGCCCCTGCCCGGCGACGGCAGCACCATCACCCAGCTGGGCCACGTGGCCGACCTGGCCGCCGCCATGGCCCGCTGCATTGAGGTGGAGGCCGCCACCAATCGGATCTACAACTGCACCGGCTGCCAGGGCATCAGCTTCCGGGGCCTGGTGGCCGCCGCCGCCCGGGCCTGTGGCACCGACCCGGAGGCGGTGGAGATCCGCAGCTTCGATCCCGCCGGCCTCGACAAAAAGGCCCGCAAGGCCTTCCCCCTGCGCCTGGCCCATTTCCTCACCGACACCCACCGGGTGCGGCGGGAGCTGGCCTGGGAGCCCGCCTTCGACCTGGAGGCCACCCTGGCCGCTAGCTACACCAACGACTACGCCCTGCGGATGCCCACCACACCCGACTTCAGCGGCGACGAAGCCCTGCTGGGCTGAAGGATCAGGGCCCTGATCGCCGCAGGTACAACGCCATGGCCCGAGGACAGACTGTCGTCATGCGACGAATTTTGCCCCTGGAAATGCGTCAGGAGATCCGCCACTGGTGGCGGCTCTGGAACGATTGCCGCAACGGGATGAGGTTCGACCGATCCATGGGCGACCTGGCAGTGGGTGAGCTGGCAGTGGGTGAGCTGGGCCAACGGTCATCGATCGGCCTCATCCAGCCGATCATGCCCAGTGACTTCTTCGAGAACAAACGGGCCAATATCCGCCGCGGCGCCGCCCTGCTGGATTGCGGCCTGATCGGTGCCGAAAAGGCCTGGTCCTTCTGGCACCGTGTCGGCCGTCCCCATGCCGCCAACGGATTTCTGCCGGGACGGAACATCGTCAACGGCAAGCTCGTTGCCCTCAGCGGCGGAGGGCTCTGCCAGCTGTCTTCGATGGTGTATCACCTGGCCCTGCTGGGTGGATTGACCGTGCTGGAACGCCATCCCCACAGCCTGGACATCTACGAGGAGGATCAGCGCTTCACACCCCTGGGCGCCGACGCCACGGTGGTGTGGGGATACAAGGATCTGCGACTCCACAATCCCCACCCATTTCGCATCTCCTTTGGATTGAGAGTGGAGCGGAACAGCTTGATCGGCGAGCTTCGTTCCGAGGCCAACCTGACGGCCAGCGACGTTGAGTTTGTACGTGTGGAACTCGAACGACCCTGGGTTCAGATCAACACGATGGTCAACCAGCTCCTGCTCGTCTCGACGGTGTACGAACAGCGACAGGGCCTGCAGGTCAGCCCCGCTGACCTGCCCGCAGGTACCCCAGGGCGGAGCTGAGCGCCAGCAGCAGCGAGGGCCAGAACAGCCACCAGCCGGCGGCCTGCAGAGCGGCCACCAGTCCCGCCCCCTGGCCCAGGCCCCAGGCGGGCGGCCAGAGCAGAAGCAGCAGGGAGAGGAACTGCAGGATCGTCTTGGCCTTGCCCCCCAGGGAGGCGGGGCCGCCGCTGCCCTGGCCGGCCCGCCAGCCGGAGATCAGCAGCTCCCGGGCCAGCAGCAGCCACACCGCCCACAGGGGCAGGCCGCCGGTGTGGGCCAGCCACAGCAGCGGGGCGCTGATCAGGATCTTGTCGGTGAGGGGATCAAGCCTGGCCCCCCACACCGAGCCACCGCCGGCCCGGCGGGCCAGGGCCCCGTCGGCCCAGTCGCTCAGGCCGCCCAGCAGCAGCAGCAACCAGGCCAGGCCAGGCCGGCCGCCGGCCAGGGCCAGCAGCAGGGGCAACCCCAGCACGGCCCGGGCAAGCGTCAGCAGGTCGGCGAGGCGTCGCAGGGGAGGGGTCCCGTTCACCAGCAGAATGCCATCACCGAGGAGATCCGCATGGTCGTCGAGCGCAGCGTGGCCGAAGTGATGACCAGCCCCGTGCTGAGTGTCATGACCACCACGCCCCTCCAGGAGGCCGTGCAGCTGATGAGCGACCACCACGTCAGCGGCCTGCCGGTGCTCGATGAGCTCGGAGCGCTGGTGGGGGAACTCAGCGAGCAGGACCTGATGGTGCGTGAGAGCGGTTTCGATGCCGGCCCCTACGTGATGCTGCTCGATGCCGTCATCTATCTGCGCAACCCGCTCGACTGGGACAAGCAGGTGCACCAGGTACTGGGCAGCTCGGTCGGGGACGTGATGGGCTCCAAACCCCACAGCTGCACCGCCACCACCAGCCTTCCCCAGGCGGCCCGCCTGCTGCACGACCGGGGCACCCAGAGGCTGTTCGTGCTCGACGACCAGGAGGCCCTGGTAGGGGTGCTCACCCGCGGCGACATTGTGCGGGCTCTGGCGGCCGAGGGCTGAACGTTCCAGATCAGGCGGCCCCCCTCTGGGCACTCCGGAGCTTGGGAGAAGGGTTCCAGGGGATGACGGCACCATCGGCCACCAGCCAGAGGGCCTCACCCCGGGGGCAGGGGTGGCCTCCCGTCAAAACGCCGAACGACGGCAGCACCAGCTGGTTCAGGGTCTGGTCGTAGGCGAAGCACGGCAACCGCAGCCGGTCGGCGCCACGGCCCACCAGAGCCACCGGATGGCGGTGGCCGCAGACATTCAACCGGCCGCCCATGGGCTCCGGGGCATGGCTCAGCCACAGGGGGCCCATGGGCTGGGAGGGCTCCTGGACCAGGTCCTCCAGCCAGCTGCCCCGTTCGTGGTTGCCGCCGATCAGCCGCAGGGGACAGCCCAGCAGGGAGGGCAGGGCCGCCAGCTTCTGGCGCAGCTCCTCGGTGAGGCCCAGGCGGCTGTGGATCAGGTCGCCGAGCACCACCACCAGCCGGGGCTGGAGCCGGTGGGCCACCGCCAGCAGGGCATTGAGGGTGGCCGCATCGCCATCGCTGGGCAGCGGGATGCCCTGGCACTGGAACGATTCCGCCTTGCCCAGGTGCAGGTCGGCCAGCAGCAGCAACCCCTGCTGCGGATCCCAGGCGGCCTTCTCCGCCAGCAGCTCCAGGTGGTGGCCCCGCCAGGGGAATTCAACGGCGGCAGGAGGATTCACGCCGGCGGCTTCGGGGCGCCGTGGAGGATGACGGACATGGCGCGATCGCAGGGAGAAGCGGAACGTCGCCATTCTCTCCGCCCAGAATCCGCTCAGCAGGTCCCGCGCTGATGACGTCCACCCCGCCGGATGCGGCCGAGAGCGCCAGGGCCGCTCTGCTGCGGCTGGCGCCCTACCTGCTGGGCCGGGTCCGGCGGGGGGTCGTCGGCAGCAGCCGCTACGCCCAGAAGCTGCGGGAAGCGATCCGCGATGCCGCCGCCGATGGCTCTGGCGGCCCCGTGCTGATCAGCGGTGAACCGGGACTGGAGAAGGACAACATCGCCGCCCTGATCCACTTCGGATCTGCGGCCCGCAAGCAGCTGGTGGTGCAGGTCAACTGTGCCCTGCTGCGCCCCGACGGGGCGGAACTGTTCGCGGCCGGAGCCGATGGCCTCACCCTGCTCGACTGCCTCGGCGCCGGCGGCCTGTTGCTCGATCAGATCGACAAGGCCGATCCCCAGCTGCGGCCGGCCCTGCTGCAGCTGGCCCGCAGCGGTCGCTGGGTCTCGCCCGACGACGGCCATGAACACCCGTTCCCGGGGCGGGTGTTCCTCACCGCCGAAACCACGGCGCCCGATTTCGATGCCTGCTGCCGCCACATCCGGGTGCCGCCCCTGCGGGTGCGGCGCCAGGATCTGGGCGAATGGTTGCGCTACGGGGTGCGCCAGAAGGCGCGCAGCCTGGGCTGGGCGACGCCACCCGCGGTGAGTGAGGGACTGGTCAAGCGACTCCAGACCTACGACTTCCCCGGCAACATCCGGGAACTCTCCCTGGTGATCGAGCGGGCCTTGCGCCAGTGCGCCGACGGCCGACCGGCCGTCCTGCCCGACGAAGTGTTCTGGACAGGGCGCCGCTCCCAGCGCGCCCGCTTCGACCTCTGGCGCTGGAAACCCCAGCTGCGGGACGTGATGCGGTCACCGCTGCTCTGGAACGGCCTGTTGTTCGGCCTGGTGAGCTGGGTCTTCGTGCTGGTGAACCTCTGGCTCTGGTTCGGTCCCCAGGACCGTCAGCACAACGGGGCCCTGAACATGTTCTGGGCCTGGTGGTGGCCACTGATCCTGCTGACGTACCCGGTCGTGGGCCGGTTGTGGTGCTCGTTCTGCCCCTTCATGGTCTGGGGGGAGATCAGCCAGCGGCTCGCCCGGGCCCTGGGCTGGCAGCCCGCCCGCTGGCCAAGGGGCGACAGCGATGCCTGGGCGGCGCCGATCCTGGCGGCCGGCTTCGCGGCGATCCTGCTCTGGGAGGCGGTGTGGAACCTGGAGAACTCGGCCTGGCTGAGCAGCTGCCTGTTGCTGTTGATCACCCTTGGTGCCGTGGTCGGCTCGCTGCGTTTCGAGAAGCGCTTCTGGTGCCGCCATCTCTGTCCGGTGGGGGGCATGAACGCCCTGTTCGCCAAGCTGGCGATCAGTGAATTGCGGGCCCAGGCGGGGATCTGCAGCGGCAGCTGCACCTCCTACGCCTGCTTCAAGGGGGGGCCGGCCGAAGGCGAAGGCCTGCCCACGGCCGGCTGTCCCCTGGGCACCCATCCAGCCCACCTGGAGGACAACCGCAACTGCGTGCTCTGCCTCACCTGCGCCCAGGCCTGTCCCCATCGCTCGGTGCAGCTGCGGCTGCGGCCACCGGCCGCGGATCTGCAGCGCGACATGGACCCGCCCGCCGGCGAGGCGGGCCTGATCCTGGTGCTGGCCGGTGGAGTTTGTCTGCACCATTGGCAGCGACTTCTGGGGGGCGTCTCACTGGCGCCGGAGAGCCTGGTGGCGGGCCCGTTGCTGCCGCGGCTGGCCTTCGCGGTCCTGGCCCTGGCCCTGCCGGCGGGGGCCTTCCTGCTGGTCCGCCATCTGCGCGGCTGGGGGCGGCGTCCGGAGGTGGCCGCCTCGCGGCTGCGGCTTTCCCTCTATGCGCTGTTGCCGCTGTTGTGGGCCCTGATGCTGGCTGACCACCTGCCCCTGGGCATGGCGGAGGGGGGGCTGGTGCTGCCGGTCAGCGCCAGCCCCTGGTGGCCCCAGCTGGCCGCCCGCTTGCCCGGATGGAGTGCCGACGGCCACGTGATCGCCTTCTGCCAGACGCTGGTGCTGGCGGTGGGTGTGGCGGGTTCGGTGGTGCTGCTGCGGCGACTGCTGCAGCCCCTGCGCTGGGGTTGGCTGGCCCTGGGCTGGCTGGCGCTGGGGCTTGGGGCGGGCGGGCGCTGGCTGGTGGCGGCGGGCTAACGCCCGCAGACCCGCTGCAGGTCACTGTCGCTGTAGAGCGCGACGGGGGCATCGGCAGGGCTCTCCTGCAGCCGCTGCTTCTTGGTGAGGTAGTGGGCGCCGCCGAGGCTGTTGCCCAGCGGCACGCGAGCGCTGCCATGGCTGCCGCGCCAGGCGTTGCAGGTGGCGAGGGTGTCGAGGGCCAGGGCGGGAAAAGCGGCGGCCAGCAGGGCAGCCCCGCCCAGGACCAGCAGCACGGCCGGGGCCATCTGACTGCGGCGCACCGCAGCCCCCGGCGCCGGACCCAGCCAGCAGCCATCGGCAATGGCGGACACATGGCGGACCTGATGCGGCCGTCCCAGATACACCCAGGCGCGGCGGCCATCGGCCAGGGGCAGGGGCTGGCGGTCGTAGAGGCGGGGATAGCCCTCCAGCCGATCCAGCCGGGCCAGGCCGGCGGCATCCACGCCATACACCTCGCCCCGCACCGACCCCTCGCCGGGCACGGCCATCGGGAAGGGGCCCAGGTCATGGAGCACCACGTCCGGCAGAAGCGCCTCCCCCAGGAAGGGAGCCCCAGCCAGCCAGTGGTGGTTGCCATGGCCGCGCTTGAGGGTGCCGTAGACGAAGACCAGCTCGGGATTCCGGTTCACGGGTCGGGCCAGGGGCGGTGGGGCCTGAGGCCATAATGCGACCAAAATGCATCCGGTTCCATGACGATCGCCCTGCTCGCGACGCTGCTGGGTTCGCTGGTGTTGATGGGCTGGATCGTCAAGCGGCTTGAGAAGGCCTCCTGAGTCAAGGCTCCAGGGAGCGCACCTGACCCGCCACCCGGATTGAGCCACCCAGCGCCGCCGGGATCTCGGCACTCAGCAGGGAGCGGCAGCCCATGTCCTCCCCCTGCACCACCACGAGGCTGCCGCCGTGGGGCCAGCCGAGGGCCTGCAGATAGCCGCCCAGCGCCGCCGTCGCGGCACCGGTGGCCGGATCCTCGTAGACGCCGCCGGAGGCGAAGGCATTGCGACTGTGGAACGTCCGGGGCCCTTCCGCCCAGACCAGCAGGAGCGTCAGCAGCCCCGCCGCCGCCATCAGCCGGGCCCCCTCCTTCATGGCGTAGCGCATGGCCGCCAGGTCCTCGCGGCGGCGCAGGGCCAGCAGCAGATGGTCGGCACCGCCATGGACGATGGCCGGTGGCAGGGCGGGATCCAGGTCGCTGGGTTCGTAGCCGAACAGCGCCAGGCCGGCCGCGAGCAGCTCCGGCCCCACGGGGCGCTGGTGGGTGGGGGGCGACTGCAGGGCGGCGCTCCAGCGCTCCCCCTGCCGCCGGCCCGCCACCGTGATCTCGGCGCTGTTGAGCACCAGGGGGAACACCCCAGCCCCGAAGCGTTCGGCCAGGGCCGCCCCGAGGGCGACGGTGGCATGGCCGCAGAAGGGCACCTCGGTGGCCGGGGAGAAGTAGCGCACCCGCCAGCCGTCCTCCTGGGGGGCGGCAAAGACCGTTTCCGAGTCGCCCACCTCTGCCGCGATCCGCTGCATCTGGGCAGCCTCAGGCAACTGCTCAGCGATCACGACGCCGGCGGGATTGCCGCCCTGGTCGCCGTCGCTGAAGGCCGCCAGGCGCTGAACGGTGAGCATGGACACGGGCCTCAGTCGTCCTCCCGGGCGCGCACGTAGACGATCGTGCGGTTGCCGCTCGGGGCCTCCCGTTCCTCCATCACGAACAGGGAGGGACAGCCGCGGACCAGATCGGAAAGCTTGCGGAAGCCGTAGAGCCGGGTGTCGAAGTCGGGCTGGATCTTCTGCAGGTAGCTGCCGAACGTGCCCAGCTGGGTCCAGCCCGACTCATCCACCGAGCGGTCGAGGGCTTCCATCAGGAAATCAGCGGGAATGGCGGGAAGGCCGCCGACGGGGGGATCACTTTCCCGGGGCCGGCGGGCGCTTTCGGCGGCGGCGGCATCCTCCCCCTGGCGGGAGGCGGTCCGCAGCACTTCGGTGAACAGGAACTTGTGGCAGGCATTGCGGAAAGCCGCCGGGGTCTTCTCCTCGCCGAAGCCGTACACCAGCAGCCCTTCCTCCCGCAGGCGCACGGCCAGGCCAGTGAAATCGCTGTCGCTGGTCACCAGGCAGAAGCCGTCGAAGCGGCGGGTGTACAGCAGATCCATCGCGTCGATGATCATCGTGCTGTCGGTGGCATTCTTGCCCACGGTGTAGGCGAACTGCTGCATCGGCTTGATCGAGAACTTGTTGAGCAACTTCTTCCAGGAGGCACTCTCCGGTGAGGTGAAGTCGCCGTAGATGCGCCGCACGATCGCCTCCCCGAAGCGGGCCACTTCCTCCAGCACCGCCTCGATCACCGCCGCCCGGGCGTTGTCGGCATCGATCAGCACCGCCAGGCGCTTGCCGTTGTCCTCAACGGAACCGCCGGCCGCTGGGAGAACTCCGGAAGGGGATGTCATGGCTCAACCCCTACGGGGTTCGACCCTAACCGCCCCCAGCGCGTGTCCCCGGATGCTGCCGCCACCCCACGCGGACAGGAGAATCTGGCCATGGTTGTGCCGCCCGTCGCCATCGCTCCACCTCCCCTGCTGCCCTGCCCGGCCGAGGCGGGCTGGGAGCTGGTGGCCCGCGCCCGCCTGCCGCGGAGGGATGCGAACGGCCAGCCTTCGGGGGGCTTCTCCGCCGCCAGCTACCAGAACGACGCCGATGCGCTGCTGCTGCTCAGCGATGCCCCCCAGGGCAGCGTGGGCGCCTGGAGTGGGCTGCGGCAGCTGGGCCGGGTGCCGCTGCGGCCCCTGTTCCGGCTGGAGCTGAAGGGATCCCCCGGAGCGCCGTTGCCGGCTGAGATCGATGGGGAAGGGATGGTGGTGCGCGGCGAGCGGCTCTGGGTGGCCAGCGAAGGCCGGCGCAGCAGCGACCGACCGGCCCAGCTGCTGGCCTTCGATCGGGCCAGCGGCCAGCTGGAGCGCGCCTATCCCCTGCCCGCCGACTGGCAGCCGGCGCCAGGGCGGGGGCTGGGGGCCAACAAGGGCCCGGAATCCCTGGCGCTGCTGCGCCGGAGTGGACAGGCGGACGTGCTGCTGATGGCCTCGGAATCGCCCCTGCTGCAGGATCCCCCGGCCCAGGTGCGGCTGCTGGGCTGGACCCTCGGCCCTTCTGGAGCCGTCGCGCGGCCCCTGGCCCGGCTGGCCATTCCCGCCGGCCCTGGCTGGGGGCTGACCGATCTGCTGGTGGTGAACGCTGCCTCGCCAGCGCCGGGCCTGCTGGCCCTACTGCGGCGCTTCCAGGCCCCCGATCAGTGGCAGGCGCTGCTGGCCCACTACCCGCTGCCCGATCGCCGGTCCGACCCGGACGCCGTGCTGGAGCCGATCCGCCAGTGGGATCTGATCGAAGCCGGCCTGCCGCCCGACAACTGGGAGGCCCTGACCCCGGGGCCTGTACAGGCCGATGGCCGGGGCAGCCTGTTGCTGGCGTCGGACGACAACTTCAACGCCAGCCAGGACAACCACCTGGCGCTGCTGGTGCCGCGCCAGAGCGCCCCCTGCCACCCCAGCCGATGAACCGCCGTGATCTGCTCTCCCTGCTCGGCATCGGCGCCTGCTCCTTCGCCCATGCGGCCCTGCCCTCGGCGGCCGTGGGCTCCGAGACGGCGGCTCTGGCGGCGACGCCCGGGCCGGGGCCAACCCCCTTCCCGGTGGTGCCCACCCCCCTGCCGGTGCCCAGCGATGGACTCGATGCCAACAGCCAGCGGCGCACCTACGCCCGCATCGAACTGGAGGACCGGCTGGTGCTGCCGGACGGCTTCCGGGCCGACGTGGTGGCGGTCTGGGGGGATCCGGTGGCCGATGGCCGGTTCGGCTTCAACAACGACCACCTCTCCTTCCTCGCCCTGGCGGCGGATCGGGCCCTCCTGACGGTGAACTTCGAATACATCAGCGCCAGGGCCTGGCGCGAGGGCTATGCCGAAGCGGTGGGCGGCGAACTGCCGTTCGACGCCGTGATCGCAGCGCTTGCCCCCCTGGGCGGCCGGGTCGACGCCGCCAGCCTGGCGGCGGACGACCCGTTGCTGGGGACCATCCGCCAGCTGGCGGCGGCCGGCATGGCCGACCTGGGCGTCGGCGTGATCGAACTGGAGCGGGAGGCCGGCGGAGCCTGGCGGCGGCGGCCCGGCCGCTTCGATCGCCGCATCACCGGCCTCAGCGGCTGGCGCGACCCCGCCCAGCGGCTGCGCAGCTCGGGGCCAGCGGCGGCCGTGTTCCGGCGCCGCGAGCGACTCGGCTACGACGACGGGCTGGGGGACGCGATCATCGGCAGCTTCGCCAACTGCGCCGGCGGCGAAACCCCCTGGGGCACGGTGCTCAGCGCCGAGGAGAACATGCAGAGCCAGGTGCCGGAGGCGGTGCACGCCGATGGCTCCTCCGTCTCCCCCGCCGCCCGTCCCTTCGCCTACGACGGCCAGCGCCTCGACGGCCTCGGCAACCCCTTTGGCCTGGCGGGCAACAAGTACGGCTGGATGGTGGAGCTCGACCCGCGCCGGCCCGAGCGCGCCGCGGTGAAGCACAGCTGGCTGGGCCGCTTCCGCCACGAGGCGGTGGCCGTGAAGGCTGTCGCCGGCCAGCCCCTGGTGGTCTATTCCGGCTGCGACCGCCACGGCGGCCACCTCTACCGCTTCGTCAGCGACAAGCCGATCCGCGATCCCGCCGACCCCGCCAACTCGGAGCTGTTCAGCGCCGGCCGGCTCGAGGTGGCCCGCTTCGATCCGCCCGGCCCGGACGGAGGCGAGGGCCGGGGCCGCTGGCTGCCCCTGGAGCCCACCACCCCCGTGGCGCCGCTCGGCCCAGGCCACTTCGCCCGCCACGGCTTGGAGCAGGCGATCCTGCTCCCCCACAGCGACCGCCGCAGGCCCGGCGCCGAAGCCTTCGCCAGCGACGCGGCCGTGGCGGCCTACCGGCGCCGGTTCGCCACCCTGGCCGACCTCTACCCCGGCGAGGGGGAGGAGCGGATGGGGGCGATCCTGATCGATGCCCACCTGGCCGCCTGCGCCATCGGCGCCACCCCCGCGGCCCGGCCCGAGGACACGGTGATCGATCCGCTCAACGGCGACCTGCTGATCGCCTTCACCGCCGGGGGCGGCAGCGACGACGGCCGGGCCGACCCGGCCATCTTCCGCGGGCCCAAGGGGCAGCCCAGCTGGCCCTTCGGCTGGATCATGCGCCTGGCCGACGACGGTCCGGCCCGGGCCGGTTCCTTCCGCTGGCGGATGGTGGCCACCGGCGGGGCCCCGTGGCAGGGGGGGATGGGCTTTGCCAATCCCGACAACCTCGCCATCGACCGGCAGGGGTCCATCTGGATGGTGACCGACCGCTCGACGAAATCGGCGGATCTCGATCTGTTCGGCAACAACAGCTGTTGGGTGCTGCCCAGCCGTGGCCCCCACGCCGGCGAGGCCTTCTGCTTCGCCATCGGGCCGATGGAGTGCGAGCTCGCCGGCCCCTGCTTCGACGGCGGCGAATCCACCCTGTTCCTGGCGGTGCAGCACCCGGGCGAGGACAACGGCACCCGCCCTTCTGCGGAGGCCCGTGAGGCCCAGGCCCACCGGCTGGTGGATCGCTCCGGGCGCCCCTTCGAGCAGCTGCGCTGGGTGCCGCTGGGCTCCAACTGGCCCTCCGGCGTCCCCGGTCGGGCCCCCCGCCCCGGGGTGGTGGCGATCCGGCGCCTGGCGGGCGGGCCCCTGCTGGCGGATCAGGCGGTGCCGGCGTCGAGGGAGCGCTCGATCTGATCGATCGCCTCATCGAGCGGCTCGATCGCCGTCGCCATGGCCGCATCGCTGGCTTCGGTGCTCGGCCACTGGTGATCGACCTGGCGGCGCAGCTGCTGCAGGCCGCCATCAATGGCCTCCAGCCGGGTGGCCAGGGCCAGCAGCCTGGCCTCCCGTTCATCCATCCCCTGGCGCGCCGCATGCAAGTTGCGGCGCAGCTGGTCCACCAGCCGACGCCGTTCCTGGCGCAGGGGACCCTCCGCCTCCCGCTGCAGGGACTTCTCCTCCCGGGCCAGGCGACGGGCCAGGTCGTCGGGGTCGAGGCGCCGTCCCCCGCCCGACTCCAGCAGGGGCCGCCGTTCCTGCAGCCGTTCCGGCAGTTGCTGCAGCCGCTCGCAGCAGAGCTGGACATTGCCCAGGGCCTCCAGATGGCCCGGGTCCGTGAAACGGGCCACGGCCTCCTCCCGCAGCGCCATCGCCGCCACCGCCAGGCCGCCGGCCCGGTCCAGGGCCTCCTCCAGGCCCGCATCGAGCCGCTGCGCATGAAGGCGCTGGCTGCGGCTGCGGCGCCCGGCCGCTCCCCCCCGGGCCAGCAGTGCCGCGCCGGCCACGCTGAGGCCAACGGCCGGCAGGAGCGCCCGGGGAAGGGCCACCCCAGCGCCACGCACCAGCAGCAGCAGGCAGAGGCCGCCGCCGGCGACCGCCAGGGGATGGTCGAGGGGGTTGGTCCAGCCCGATGCCGCCATCAGAAAGCCATCTGCAGATCTTCCATGCGGCGCCGGATGCTGTCCGCCGTGCCGGTGGTGAAATCGCCGCCGTTGCTCTCAGCGATGCGGCGCAGCACGGCGGGATCGAAATCCCCCTGGTTGCCGTAGCCCATCGTGAACACACCGATGCGCTCATCACTGGCGAAACCGCTGCGTTGCAGCTCGCTGCCCAGCCCCTCCAGGGACAGACGCGAGCCGTTGTCCTGGCCATCGGTGAGCACCACCACCGCCAGGATCTCGCCGGGGCGCCGGGTGGACCGCAGCCAATCGCGCCCCTGCTGGATGGCGTCGTAAAGGACGGTGCCGCCCTCCGCCTCCAGCGAGGCGATGAAACGGCCCGCCGGGTCCATCCCCGCGCCGCCCCCGCTCACCACCACCGGCGGCCGCAGCCGGTTGTCGAAATCGAACAGGCCCACGGTGTCCCGCGGACCGATCTGGGCCAGGTAGGCCTGCAGGCTGCGCTGGGCCGCCGGCAGCTTCTCCCCCTTCATCGAACCGGAGCTGTCCACCACCAGGGCCACCCGGGAGGGCTTCTTGGCCTGGTTGCGCCAGAGGGCGATGATCGCCTCCACCACCTCCGGCTTCGGCGCCCGCAGGGAGTCGTAAACGGCCCGGGGATCGGCGCCGTAGGCCGCCGTGACGCGGCTGGGCGGCACCGCCGGGTTGGCCGGCCGCAGCCCCTGATCGGCCGCCAGACGCTGCAGGTCCTCGCTCTGGAGGCGCTCGATGATCAGCAGGGCCGCCTGCTTCTCCTTCGGCGACACCCAGGGGGCCTCCGGCAGGATCGCCCGCATCGTGCTGGCGTAGGTGGCCCTGGGGTACACCGCCTTGAGGGGTTCCTGATCGGCCCGGCGGGAGGCGTTGACCGCCACCACCGACGACTCGTAGACCGAACCCACCGAGGCCCAGAAGGGCCCGTTGCGCTGCATGGCCCGGGCGAGTTCATCGGTGGAGCTGCCGTAGCGGGTCACGTGGCGCTCGATCGCCGCCACCTCCTCGCCGTGGGCCTGCACATCGGCCAGGGTGAGCGCTTCGGGTCGCTTGCCGGCCACCTCGGCCACCATCGCCACCAGGGTCTGCAGGCCCGAATTGGAGCGGGTCGGGGCGGTGTGGACGTAGCGGATCGGCTGGGAGGGGGCGGACGGATCCAACTGGCGGTGGTTGCTGCTGCGGGCCAGGGCGGTGAAGGGATCGGGGCGGTCGAGGCCCTTGGCCAGGGCCGGGGTGGTCATGAACACCATCGGACTGGAGGCCAGGGCCGGCGCATCAGCCGGCGGCGGAATCAGCTCCCGGCTGGGCGCCAGGCGCTGCAGCCGGTGCCGCAGCAGGTCGAGATAGATCTCGCCGTCCACGGAAACCAGGGTGGGGATGCGGGGATCCTCGGCCGACTGGCCGCCCTGGAGCACCCCCCGGGCATGGGTTTCCATCTCACTGACCACGTCCCCACTGCCGGCCGCCCGGCAGCGCAGCAGCACCGGGGTGCGATCGGCCAGCCGTGGCGGCGACTGGGCGATGGCCTTGGCCGCCTCCTGGCAGAAGCCCTTCAAGGCACTGCCCACCAGCATCTCCAGCTCCAGCGGGGGCGGGGCCACAAGGTTGCAGCCGCCGATCGGCAGGCCGAGGAGTGCGGTGGTGAGGGCGGCCAACCGCAGGGCCCGTGCCATGGAGAGCAACGGAAAGGTGCCCCCATTCTGCTGGCAAGGGCCTGTGGCCTCCGCAGGGCCGGTCAGACTGCTTCGCACCCGGACCGCCCCCCTTGGAAGCGACCCTGAACCGCAGGCGCCTGCTTTCCCTGTTGATCGCCGGCGCCTCCCTGGCCCTGGCCACGGCGCCCCTGCCCGGGCTGCGGCGGCCGCTGCTGGTGACAGTGGGATCGGAGCTGGCCGGCGCCATGGTCGACGTCGAACCCCTGTTCGAGCGCCGCCACGGCGGCATCGACCTGACCTGGAGGGTGCAAGGCTCCCAGGACATGGTCAACCGTGCCCGGGAGGAGGGCCTCGAGCGTCCCCGGGTGCTGATCCCCGCCAATCGGGACCTGCTCAACCAGTTGGCCGATGAGCTCCAGGCCCAGGGAGCGCCGGCGCCGTTCCTGCAGGCCCCCGTTCCCGTCGCCCGCACCCTGCTGGTGGCCGTGGCCTGGCCGGAGCGGGCCAGGCGGCTGTTCCCTGACGGCCGCTTCTCCTGGCCCCAGCTCAGGCGCGCCACGGCGGCGGGCCAATGGGGGGCCCTGGGCGCCCCGTCGAGCTGGGGCAGCGTCGACCTGCGCAGCACCGATCCGATGCGCTCCAATTCCGGCCAGCTGACCCTGGCCCTGTGGTGCCGGGGCCAGAACGGATCCGACTGTGCCGCCGCCCTGCGCCGCGCCGTCTACCGGCCGGCCCGCTCCACCGACATCTTGCTGCAGGAATTCATCAGCGGCGGCCCCAACGAGGGCGACCTGGCCCTGGTCTACGAGGCCTCGGCCCTGACGCGGCAGCAGGAGGCCGGCCGCCAACGGCCAGGGGGCTATGTGCTCCTGGTTCCGGATCCCACCATCGAGACGGTGCTGGCGGCGGCCGTGCTGCGGGGGGAAGCGGTCGGCGGGCCCCAGGACGGCGAGCATTTCGTCGCCTTTCTGCTCTCCCGGGACGGTCAGGCTGTGCTCAGGCGCCTGGGGTTCCGCGGCGCCGACGGCGGCGGCGGCAGCCCGGCCGCCAGCGGCGTGAAGCGCCTGCCGCCCCCCTCGCCCCAGGAACGGGAAGAGCTGCTGCGGCTCTGGCAACAGGCCGGCTGACCATGGGGCGGTATTGCCGCTTACCAGGGCTGGTGCGGCAGACAACGGACGCGGGCGAGGCGACGGCCAGTGCTTCAACGATGCCCAGATCACGGGATTCGACCTGCATTTCTGAGGCTGACGACGCCGTGATCCACGCCGGGATCGTGTCACCATGGCGGAGCCAAAGGCCTGAGCGCGACCCGTCTCCGGGCGCCGATCCACCTGCCGGAAGGTTGTGCTCAGCTGCGACGCCCTGTTCATCTCGGATCTGCATCTGGGCTCCAATCAGTGCGAAGCCAGCCACCTGGCGGCGTTCCTGGGGTGCATCCGGCCCAGGCAGCTGTTTCTCGTCGGCGACATCATCGATCTGCAGGCGATTCGCTTCAACGCCAACGTCGATGCCGACTTTCTCACCGACCTGATCGATTCCCTCCTGGCCCGGGAGGATGGGGATCCCCTCACCAGTGAGACCCTGCTCAAGGCCCAGCTGCTGCGGGCCTCGCACCGGCGCGTGCTGGAACGGTTCCAGGCCCTGCACCGGGACGGGGTGACGATCACCTACATCCCCGGCAACCACGATGCCTACCTGCGCCGCCACGCCGGTCTGGAGCGGCCCGGCTTCGCCATCCGTCGTCAGGATGTGTACCGCACGCCCTCCGGCCAGAGGCTGCTGGTGCGCCACGGCGACGAGTACGACCGGCTGATCCGCTTCCACGCCGGTGCGGCCGAGGGGCTCGCCCGGCTGCAGGAGCACTACAGCGCCGGCATCAATGGCCTGCTGTCCCCGTTCACACGGCCGGCCAACGGGCCACTGCCGACCGGCTGGAACGCGGAGGGAATCCTTCAGAGCGCCGTCGATCTGCTGGCCAGCCACCGGGAATGGCCGATCCCGATCAGCCGTGGCCTCAACTCCTCCGGCGGTTTCTCCCTGGCCTTCGTGCTCGAGAGCGCCCTCAAGAGCCGCACGGGGCACGACCGGCTGATCAAGCGAGGGATTGTCCAGCACCTGCAGCGGGAGGGACGGGGTCCGCAGGCCTTTGACGGGCTGATCAACGGCCACACCCACATCCCCGAAGCCACGCCCCTGGCCCTGCCGGAACCCTCCGGTGACGACCGGGGCCCGTGCCACATCACCTACTACAACACCGGCAGCTGGGCCCGCAGCCAGCGCCGGCTGGGGCGCACGGCGCTGGTGGTGGCCCACAGCGGCAGTGTCGGCATGGTGCGCTTCGACCGGCGCCGGGGCATCGAGCCCTTCCAGCCCCCCCGCTTCCCCTTCAACACCTATCCGATGCGACCCTGCCGGGGCTGCGGCCTGGGGGTGGCGGACCTTCAGGAATGATCCGTTTGGACATCACGCTGAATCTCCGACGGCAAGAACGCCCCGGGCAGCAGGGAGTCCACCGATCGGAACTCGCGTGAATGCGGCCTAGATTGCTGGATTGGAGACCACGGCTTTGATGCCTCTCAGTCAGGTTCCTGAAGGTGCCAGAGTTTGGGTCAACTGTCTGCCCCTCCATCCGGAGCTGCAACGGCGTCTGCTGGCCTTGGGGGTCAGGCCGGGGGTGGAGATCGAGGTGCTGCGCCGCGCTCAACCCGGCGGCCTGCTGCACCTGGCCAGTGGCCTGACGGAATTCATGCTGCGCGGCGCCCAGGCCGCCGACATGCAGGTGACCCTGATCCCCCCCGGCTGAGCAGCGCCGGCGGAGAGGAAGGGGATAGCGGCTCAGCGCAGGGACAGGATCCAGCCACCCCCCTGGTACACGACAAAGGCCATCGCCCAGGCGAGCGTCAAGGACCAGCCGAGGGACAGCAAGGCGAAGGCGCGACTCCTGGACTCCTGGATCTGGGCCGCCACCGTTCCCAGGCACGGGGTGTACAGAAGCACGAAGGTCATGAAGCTGAGCGACTGCAGCGGCGTGATGGCGGTGTGGAGAGCCCCTCCGAGGCCGGAGGCGGTGGTGCCGTAGATCACCGCCATCGCCCCCAGCAGGATTTCCTTGGCAATGAAGCCGAAAAACAGGGACACGGTGAGCTCAGGGTTCATGCCGATCGGCCCCAGCAGCGGCTGGAAGATCCGGCCGATCCCCGCCGCCAGTGAGCTGCCGGAGGCCTCCGTTGCCCCCGGGGGCAGGTTGGTGAGCAACCAGATGGCCGCCGCTCCCACGATGATGAACACCCGGGTGGTGACCATGAAATTCAGCATCGACGTCCAGCCACGGCGCAGGATGGTGGTCAGGCTGGGGGCCCGGTAAGGCGGAAGTTCCAGCACGAACGCCCCATCACTGGAGTAGACCCGCTTGAACACCAGACCCGTGATCACGGCGGCCGCAAAACTCATCACATAGAAGCCGAACAGCACCAGTCCTGGCGCCCACCAGGGCCTGGGAAAGAACACCCCGGCCATGAAGATGAACACGGTCAACCTGGCCTGACAGAGAGCAAAGGGAATGCAGAGCATGGCCAGCAGACGCATGCCCCGATCCCGAATGACCCGGGTTCCCATGATTGAGGGCACATTGCAGCCGAAGCCCATCACCTGCAGCACGAAGGCCCGGCCATCCAGCCCCAGCCAGTGCATGAAGCCATCCATCAGGAAGGCGGCCCGCGGCAGATAACCCGAGTCCTCGATGCTGCCAATCAGCACGTAGAACACGAAGATCAGGGGCAGGAACGTGGCCACCGTGCCGACGCCCAGCCACAGGCCATCCACCAGGAAGTGCTGCAGCCCGTCCGGACAGCCCAGGCTCTGCAGAGCCGGCACCAGCCAGCTCGTCTGAATCCAGTCGAGAACGGAGCCCAGAAGATCCTGCAGGGGCGTTGTCACGGCATACAGCAGCTGGAACACCGCCAGCACCATCACCAGGAAGATCCCCACCCCAAGCAACGGATGGAGAAGCAGACGATCCACCACGCGGGAGCGGTGGTTGTGCAACCCCTCCGGCATGGTCACAAAGCGGTCCACCAGCTCCTGCTGCCACCCATCCGAGGCGGGAACCGGCGGCTGGGGGAGTCCACCGAGCGCCGTGTCGGCACGCCCGGGTGCCTCCCCCCATTGGTGCAACTGGTCGAGCAGTTCGGCGATTCCCTGGTTCCGCTTGGCGCTCACCGGCAGCACCGGCAGGCCGAGGGCACCGGACAGCCCCTGATGGTCGATGGCGATGCCGAATCGCCCGGCCTCATCGCTCATGTTGAGTGCCGCCAGCAGCGGCAGGCCGAGCTGGCGCAACTGCAGCAACAGCCTTAGCTGGCCGCTGATCTGGCTGGCATTCAGCACCAGGATCACCAGATCGGGCGGAGTGTCGCGCAGGAAGCGCTGCACCACGGCCTCGTCCTCACTGCTGCCGCTCAGGTCGTGGATCCCCGGCAGGTCCACCAGCTCGTAGGTGCTGCCGTGACCGTCATCCGGCAGGGGACCCCGTTGCAGTTCGACCGTCAGGCCAGGCCAGTTGGCAATCTGCGCGTTACCGCCGGTGAGCCGGTTGAAGAGCGTCGACTTACCGGTGTTGGGCATCCCCACCAGAGCCAGCTGAAAGCCCGGGCCGTGGCTCTGGCCACCCTGCACCTGGGAGGCGTTCAGCTGGGGGCCGTGGCAGGACAGGGAGAGGGATGGCGGCATCGACGCTTCAGGCCCCCCTGGTGCCGCTGAGACCACCCTTGACGTGGGTCAGGGCTGTCCCTTCGAGGAACTGCTGGTCAAGCAGCAGCAGGGCGGCGCTGTTATCGCCAGCCAGGCGCAGGCGCTTGCGAACGAAGCGGGCTTCGGCCTCCTCCTGGAGCTGCTCGGCCACGAACCAATCGAGCATGGCCGTGGCACTGCGTTCGCCAACGGTTTCGGCCATGGCGTAGAGCCGGTTGATCGAGGCGGTGACCCCCTTTTCCATGTCATAGACCTGGTCAAACAGGGTCTGCACCGACGGCCAACTGCGTTCCGGCGCCTCGATGGTGGGCAATTCCACCTGTTCGTCACTGTCCACCAGGTAGGTGATCATGCGGGCCGCGTGGTCGCGCTCCTCCTGGCTCTTGTCGTGCATGTAGGTGGAGAAACCGGCCAGATCCTTCTCGCGCAGCCAGATCGACATGGCCAGATAGGTGTGGCCGGCCTGGAACTCAGCGGCCAGGTGTTGGTTGATGGCGCTGGTGAGCTCTTTCACGGGGACGGCGGGGATCGCACACCTATCCATAGCCAGGGCCGGATGGTGCCAGCGTCTGATCCAGACAATCTGATGTGACATTGGCTACGGGAGCCCATCTGGAATCAGCAGAGGCGCGGATCCCTTGGCGGTTCGCCAGCAGCTGCGGCGCCAACAGGGCCCCGAGCGCCTGCTGGGAGTGATGGCAACAGCCACGTCCAGGTGCAGGTTGCCCAGCCAGGCGCATCAAGGGCCCAGTCCAGAGCAATCCTTGACGACCCGTTAACCTGCTCATAACGCGAATGAGCGGAGGGGGTTGCTATTCATAACGTGCTCCACAATTGGCATTTCTGATGACCTTCGCGAAGAAGGCCCTGATTCTCTCCGCTGCCGGTGCTGTCAGCGCTGGACTGGCCGTTCCGGTGATCGCCCAGAGCAACTCCATCAGTGGAGCCGGCGCCAGCTTTCCCGCTCCGGCCTACCAGCGCTGGTCCGTGGAGTTCGCCAAGGAAACCAAGAGGCAGGTGAACTACCAGTCGGTGGGCTCCGGCGCCGGTGTTCGCCAGTTCCATGCCGGTAGCGTCGATTTTGGAGCGACCGATGAGGAGCTCAGCGAATCCAAAGGAGAATTCACCAAGGGCGTGACCGCCCAGCGTGGAGCCCTGCAGATTCCGATGATGGGGGGCACCGTCACCCCCGCCTACAACAACCCCAGCTGCAAGAACCTCAAGCTCACCCAGGCTCAGCTCGCCGACATCTTCCTCGGCAAGATCAAGACTTGGGAGCAACTGAAATGTGGCAAGGGACCGATCGCCGTGGCCCACCGCTCGGATGGCTCCGGCACCACGGCCGCCTTCACCAACTCCCTCTCCTGCTTCTCGCCGGAGTGGAAATCCAAAGTGGGAACCTCCAAGGCCGTCAAGTGGCCCGTGGGCGTCGGCGGCAAGGGCAATGAGGGCGTGGCGGGCCTGATCATGAACACCCCCGGTTCGATCGGGTACCTCAACCAGGCCTTCGTGAAGGGCAAGATCACCCCTGCGGCTGTTCAGAACAAAGCTGGCAAATTTGTTCTCGCCAACGATGTCACCGGCGCCGCCGCTCTGAACAGCGTCAAGCTGAATGCCCGCCTCGGTGGTGAGGATTGCAACCCGGCCGGCGCCAACGCCTTCCCGATCGCCACCTTCACCTGGATCCTTGCCTACCAGCGGGGCAACGGCGACAAGGCAGCTACCCTCCGTCAGTTCCTGACCTGGGGTCTCTCGCCCAAGGGCCAGGGAATCGCCAAGCAGCTCGATTTCGTCCCCCTGACCGGTACCGTTCTGAAGCAAGCTCGCGCCGAAGTGGCCAAGATCGGCAAGTGATCCCGATCCATTCACTCACCCCTGCGGGGTGATTCCGGGGGCTTCGGCCCCCTTTTTTTTGCCCGCCGTGATCGAAACCGTCCCTTCCAGGCCATCCTTGGCCGATCCATCCTGAAGGCTGACCCTGCAGAGCCATGGAGCACGGTTCCGACCCCGCCAGCCCCCTGCTCCCTTTCGCCCTGGTGCCCGCCAGCACCGGACGCACCCCGGCCGAGCTCACCCAGGCGGAACTTGGCCAGGGGTCGCTGCTGGATCCCTGCCTCGCCGCGCCATCTCCGTCTCGAGCTGCGCAGCAGCGGCGACGGCAAGGTGGTCATCCGGGACATCCGGGCGGAGGTGGTGCAGCGGCGTGCCTCTCCGGCCGGCTGGTTCCTGATCGACGGCGGCTGGTGGGGGGTGCCTCGCTCGATCCGATCAGCTTTGCCCGCATCGCCAACTACCAGGTGCCGGTCAGGGCCTGAGGCCGGCGACCTGATGCCCGACCAAGCCCCAACCCGGGCCTGCCCCGATGGGGTGAGCGCACCCTGGTGATGGGGGTGCTCAATCTCAGCCCCGATTCCTTCAGCGATGGCGGCCGGCTGAACAGCGTGCCGGCGGCACTGAAGGCGGCGAAGCGGATGCTGGCCCAGGGGGCCGATCTACTCGATCTCGGCGGCCAGAGCACCCGGCCCGGAGCCGAGATCGTCGGGCCGGGCCTGGAGTTGGAGCGGCTGTATCCGGTGCTGGCAGCCATGCAGGAGCTGCGGGCCGCCCACCCTGGCTGCCTGATGTCGGTGGACACCTTCGAGGCGTCCGTAGCCGAAGCCGCCCTGGCGGCAGGGGCGGACTGGATCAATGACGTGCGCGGTGCCAATCGGGATGGCGACACCAGCCTGCGCGATCCGCAGATGTTGCCGCTGATCGCCCGCGCCGGCTGCCCCTATGTGCTGATGCACAGCCGCGGCGACAGCCAGACCATGGATGATCTGGCGGTGTACGACGACGTGGTAGCCGAGGTGCGCTCCGAGCTGCTGGCCGCCACGCAGCAGGCGCTGGCGGCGGGGGTGAAGGCGGCCCAGCTGATCTGGGATCCGGGGCTGGGTTTCGCCAAGACCACCGAGCAAAACCTGGCCCTGCTGCGGGGCCTGGCTGATCTGTGCGCGGAGGGCTTCCCCCTGCTGGTGGGCCCCTCGCGCAAGCGGTTCATCGGCGCGGTGCTCAACGAACCAAGGCCCCGCGCCAGGCTCTGGGGCACCGCGGCGGTCTGCGGCCAGGCGATCGCTGCGGGGGCTTCGATCCTGCGGGTGCACGATGTGGGGCCGATCGTGCAGGTGGCGCGGCTGGTGGATGCCCTCGGCGGGGCCCATCCCGCTGGACCTGCCGCCGCAGAACGAGCCGCTGACTGAGCTGGGGAATTGGGGTAGGGGTGCCAGGCTTGCCACTACGAGCACCTGCAAGTTTGCAAGGAAGCTCAAACCTAAGGATTAGGTCAACCCTTGTTCCTGGACCCCTTCCGCATATCGGCGCAGGTTCAACCTTTAGCTTTTCCGGCAAGCAGCGGCGGCGCACCAAGCTTTCTTTTTGAATCGAATGTTGACCGCTGCGATCTCTATCCAGCAATCCTTCCTTCAGTGGGATTTTTACTGCCCACTAGCAGCAACGCAGACTGTCTGCCTACCTCTGGAAGGCCTCGGCCGCCATTTCCTGCCACTTTCTTGTGAAGTTCTGCTCCATTCAGCATCGCTATGCTGCAGGTCAACGATGATGTGATAGATTATTGTAGTAAAATTTTACTTTGTGCGCATGGCCCTCGACCACGATGGCTTCATTGAAGAAATGGAATCGGTAAGCGAGCCAAATTCCTTTCAGCACAGGTTGCCAGTAGAATTATCTTTCATCTTGGCATTGCTAGGCTGGATAATCATTGGCTCTACGCTTAATGTTGTCATCTTCAACTCTTTTCCGCTAAAGCTAGCGACATCTGAATGGCAACTCAGCTTGATTGGGGCGCTTCTCAATTCCAGCTTTGCCCTTCTGGTTGGTCTCACGATGATTGTCTTTGCCCAATGTCTTATTGCCGAAGATCAAACCCTAAAAAACTGGCAGCTCCTGGCGAGTCGCTTTGCCGTCTGTTTGCCATATTGCTGGTTCTGATCATCCCTTTCCAGTATTTTCTAGGCGCACGTATTCTAAAACAGCAAACGATCTCCACCGTTGCTGCGGTTAGCAATCTACAGGGTATTGCGAAGGGAATCAGCGCTGTTAATTCTGAGCCTGAACTGCGTTCCTATGTGGCCTCGCTGCCCAATCCTCCAGCCCTCCCCGCCAAATTTGATGCCGCTTTTCCGGTGATCAAGCAGCGCTATTGAAAATATCTCTGCCCAGATCAACGCAGCAACATATAATAGTGAGATCCAGAAATCACAGGCCGTTCAGGTCTTCTTAAAGGAAGCGGTCAGAAATACTGCCCAGGCAATTCTCATGGCTGCTGGATTTTCATTAATTGCCAGCACTTCCGGCAAAGCCAGTAATAAAGTTACCCGATTCTTTACAGCAATACTCTAAATCGTTCCCATGATTAGTGCGCAGGACCTTCGCCAGCCAGCGCCGTGCAGCACTGGCCTGCTTTCGCTGCGCCAACCTTCGTCGGGCAAGCGATAGGCCAAGATTCCCAGTACAGCCAGCAATCCCCTTGCGGGGCTGCGACAGGTTGCAAAGCAGTACGTGTAAACCTGCCAACTCTGGCCGATGCCAGGTTCGATTTGCAGGGGTCGGCCTAACCGCGGGAATCATCCCCTTGATCTTGACATCGCCGAAACGGGGCGTTTGCTGCAACAGCAGCAACGCCAGGGCCGGCCGATCCGCCACTGGCAGGTGGTGGTGATCTGCCCGTCGCGGGAGCTGAATTTCGGCGACCCCACACCGGTGCGGGAGTTTGTGGAGCGTCGGGTGGTGTGGATCGAACTGGCACCCGAACGCTTACCCCCAACGGCACCGCCCCTGCAGAGGGCCCTTGGCATGCTGCTGCTGCCGGAAGAGCAACTGCCCGCATGCTCCAAGGCGATCCGCACAGAGGCTGCCGGCACCAGCCTCGATGCCGAGATCGACGATGTGATCGCCGCTATCCTGGTGTCACGCTTTAGCGGCCGCACCGTTCCTGAGATCTGCGCCATGGGTGGGATCATCGCCTACGACTTCACGAGCAGCGTGGCCTACCGCGAGATATTTGGGCTGGGCCACCAGCAAGGCGAGCAAAAGGGCGAGCAAAAAGGCCGCCAAGCTGAAGCCGCTGCCATCTCCCTCCGCTTGCTTGGGCATCGCTGCGGCGCCTTGACCCCCGGCCAACATTCCCGCATTCAGGACCTCCCGCTCAGCGCGCTTGAGGCTCTTCTCGACGCCCTGCTCGACTTCCAGGGGCCTGACGACCTAAACGCTTGGCTCAGCCGCCACGCCGGCTGAACCCCTCACGCTTCAGCGGCCGCACCATTCCTGAGATCTGCGCCATGGGTGGCCTCACCGTCGACGACTTCACAAGCAGCGTGGCCTACCGCGAGATCTTTGGGCTGGGCCGGCAAGAGGGTCGGCGGCTCGCCTACCAGGAGGAATGGCAGGAAGGACGCCGAATCGAAGCCGCCGTCATCGCCCAGATCTGGCTCCAGCGCTGCTGCGGACCCATCACTCCCTGCCTGAAAGCATGCATCGAAGCCCTCCCTCACCCTGCTCTGGAATCCCTGCACGACGTTTTGTTCGATTTCAAGGGGCCTGAGGATCTGAGCGCCTGGCTGAGCCGCCACGCCGACTTGGCCGATCTCACCCGCGAAGGCGAACAAACCGCACTGTCTGGCTTCTCTTGCTCATCTCCTGCTGATGGTGGTGAGCCAAGCCTGGCTGAGAGTGACATCGTTGCTTCACCGAGGCAGCACCTGGCTGCATCACAACTAGAGCCGAACTTCAGCCCCGTGGTCGCCAGCGACAAGCTCTTCTTCTGGCTGTTCCAACAGCACGCCGAGCGCCTCCAGCCCCTGGTGGCTGAACTCCTGCCCCGGATGGAGGGCTATGTGTTCAGCGCACCGGTGCTGAAGGAAAGGGAATACCGGCTCGATGGCCTGTTCCTACCGCCCGCCGATCAGCCCGAGTTGCCGGTAGTGATCCTGGAGGCCCAGATGGCGGCCGATCCAGACTTCCTGCTGCGGCTGAATGCCGAAACGGGGCGTTTGCTGCAACAGCAGCAACGCCAGGGCCGGCCGATCCGCCACTGGCAGGTGGTGGTGATCTGCCCGTCGCGGGAGCTCAATTTCGGCGACCCCACACCGGTGCGGGAGTTTGTGGAGCGGCGGGTGGTGTGGATCGAATTGCTCCCCGAGCGTTTACCCCCAACGGCGCCACCCCTGCAGAGGGCCCTTGGGATGTTGCTGCTGCCGGAAGACCAGCTGCCCGCATGCTCCAAGGCGATCCGCACAGAGGCTGCCGGCACAAGGCTGGATTCCGAGATTGATGATGTGATCGCCGCTATCCTGGTGTCACGCTTTAGCGGCCGCACCGTTCCCGAGATCTGCGCCATGGGTGGGATCACCGTCGACGACTTCACCAGCAGCGTGGCCTACCGCGAGATTTTTGGGCTGGGCCGCCAGGAGGGCCGCCAGACCGAAGCCGTTGGCATCTCCCTCCGCCTGCTCGAGCACCGCTGCGGCTCTCTGACCCCCAACCAACAGGCCCGCATCCAAGCGCTCTCCCTTAGTGCGCTTGAGACCCTGTTAGTAGCCCTTCTCGACTTCCAGGGGCACGAGGACCTCAACGCCTGGCTGAGCCGCAACGCCGGCTGAGCCCCTCACGCTTTAGCGGCCGCACCGTTCCCAAGCACTGCGCCAGGTGCTGCAAGCCCGTTAGCGATTGCGCCGCAGGCCTGGTGGCCCATCCGCCGGAGCCTGGAACCTTCCAGGCAGCCCGCAACACCTGGCGGAGCTAACCGCAGCCGCTGGCATCCCTCAACCCACAGGCCTCCTGCACTCCGATCGGCCCCAACTCCCCATGGCGCACCTCCTGCTGGCCGGTCTCGCTTCCCACAGCACCCCGCTGGTCCAGCTGCCCGAGGCCTACCAGGCCTTCGGCCCGTCGGTGGACATCCTGCCGATCATCCCCCTCTTCTTCCTGCCGCTGGCCTTCGTGTGGCAGGCCTCGGTGGGGTTCCGCTGACCTTGCAGCACCCACCTCACCCTGGCGGTGATGGCGGGCTGGATGCGGCAATGCGGCGATTTGCCGATCGATCTAGCCGACGCTTCGCTGCTCTGGGTGACCCAGGAGCAGGGGCTGCGGCGAATCGCCACCCTCAATCGACGCGACTTCGGGATCGTCCGATTCCCTGGTGGAGAATGCCTCGAAAACCTGCTGGATGCATGAGCATGCTGTGGCTGGCTGCAGATCCCTGAGCAGCGTGCCGTGGAGATCTGGCGCGCCTCCAGTGCCACCGGCGCGGCCCCATACTGTTGTACGTCGAGTTGGACGACTCCGATGCAGGTGGTGAGTTTTTCGGAAGCCCGCGAGAGTTTCAAGGCCGTCCTCGATCGCGTCGAGGCTGACGCCGATGTGACTCTCATCACCCGCCGCCATGCCCAGGGTGCAGTGCTGATGTCGCTCGCCACCTACAACAGCCTCATCGAAACCGTGCATCTGCTCCGTTCTCCCGCGAATGCCGCCCATCTGCAGCGCTCGTTGGAGCAGGCCGAGCGCGGTGAATGGCTTGAGCATGCCCTGATCGAGCCGGGCCAGGCTGGTGCCGGAAGCTGAGCGGCTGGCTTGGACGCCGGCGGCATGGGACGACTACCTTCAATGGCAGGGTCACGACCGCCAACAACTGCGGCGGATCAACCAACTGATCCAGGTCGCTTTGCGCGATCCCTTTGCGGGCATCGGCAAGCCGGAACCTTTGCGTGAAAACCTCGCCGGGTGCTGGTCGCGCCGGATCGATCAGGAGCATCGTCTCGTCTACCGGCTGGAGGGCAAGGACCTGGTGATCCTCGCTTGCCGGTATCACGACCGGTGAAGTGATTCAGCGCTGCTCGTCTGGCTGCTGATCCCCTGCGTCCGGGCCTGCCGCCGCCAGCTGCATCCACGCACCCCAAATGACGGCTGTGCGCATCCAGCCGGTGGCACTAGGATGAATTTCAGAAATTCTGCTGGTTGCGATGGGCAATCCCCTTGCCGATGGGTCACGCGAGGAGCCACTTCGCGAGGTTCTGACCGTGTCGCGGCGTGGCCAGATCACCCTGCCTGCTGGCATGCGGCGGCACCTTGGCATCGCACCCGGGGGCGCTGTGATCGTGGAGGAGTGCGAAGGCGAGCTGCGACTCAAGCCTGCTGCTGTGCTGGAAGTGGCTCACTACAGCGATGCTCAGATCGCTCAATGGGATCGCGCCGATGTGCTTTCAACCGCAGAACGCCAGGACATCCTTCAGCGCCTGCTCCAGCACTGATGCTCTTCCGCAGGGATGACCAGGCTGTTTTTAGACGCGAATGTGTTGTTCACCGCTGCCCACAATCCCCAGGGAAAGGCGGCGCTGATCATCAGCCTCGGCCAGCACCGTCTGGTGGAGTTGGCCACCAGTGCCTATGCCGGAGAGGAGGCACGGCGCAACCTCGCGCGGAAATTCCCGAAGGCTCTCGAACCTTTCGAAACCATGCTGGCGCACCTGACTATCGTGGCGGATGACATCACCATTGCCTGCCCTGCTTCCCTTGCTGAGAAAGATCACCCGATCTATCGCGCTGCTCAGGCCTGCAGAGCCGATGTGCTGCTTACCGGCGATCTGCGCGATTTCGGCCCTTTCATGAACCAACCTCAACGCACTGGAGGTCTCCTGATCCAGACGGTGGCGTCCTACTTGGAGGGCCTCTGAGCAGTGTTGATTCGCCGACTTGCCACCGGTAGGGCAATCCTCTGAACCACCAGCGCCGCAACAGGGCCCACCCATTGCCCTGCAGGGATTTGAGCAGCGATCCCTCAGCACCGGCTATGCACAAACCCTTCAGCTGGAGATGGTGGCGGACAACCCTTGGGGCCGGACTCTTAACGCTGGTTGGGTCCCATGTGGTTGGCCTGCCGATGCGATCACAACCAGGTCTCGGTTGGACGGGCTGTTCGGCCGTGGAGCAAGACCCCCTTAGGCTTAGCGGCGCCTGGGTGTTTCGCAACACCCGCATTCCGGTCGCCGCCCTGTTTGAAAATCTGGAGGATGGAGTCTCCCTGGCGGAGTTCGTCGAGATCTTCCCCGGGGTCACCCGGGAGCAGGCACGGTTGGTGCTGGAGCATGCCGCCAGAAGCACGGCTGCAGCACCACCAGCTGGCTCAGGATTCGACAGGTCACAGAACGCGCCCAGGCCACGATTGCCTTGATCAATACCGGTGGCTACGAAGAACTGCTGGTTCCCTGAAACAATATGATGTCTTTTGCCCCCTCACGTGCACCCTGATGGAGGCTCCCCTGGTGCGGATCCCGGTCGCCCCTTCGGCCCGCTCACCGGAGACAGCTCCCGTCGTCGGGGTCCTCACTCCCTATGCCTTCAGCAGCACGCCCTTCGATCTCCTGGATTGGTCCCTGGAGATCAGCGCCGATGGTGTGATCGGCATCTGCTTTGCTGGCGGCCTCACGGCCCAGTTCACAAGGGAGCAGTTTCTTGTGGCGGGGCGCTGGCCTGGGCTTTGAGAGGGCTGCCATCCTCTGTAGCTAAAGTGGCTTCAGATGATCACTCATGCTTTCCCGGCATGCCCTGATGTGGTGATCGCTTCCCCTGTTGGCTTGGATCCCGCCGACCGTGCCGGGGCCTTCTGGCAGTGCGCCGTTGATCAGGCTGCGCTGAGCGAGCAGCAGCGCCTCGAGGCCATTGAGCAGGGATGGAGCAGCCGCTGGTTGGTCGCCCTGCGGGAACACCTGCATCTGCGGCTTGCCGAGCTCGAATCGCTGCTGGCGATGTCGGAGGCAACGCTGGCGCGGCGTGTGCGCCAGGAAGGCCCCCTGGAACCCGCGGTTTCGGAGCGCCTGGATCGCCTGCTGGAGGCAATCGGCCTCGCGCACGGCGTGTTCGAGGATCCCCTCACCACCGAAACCTGGCTCAAGGTGCCCCATCCGTTGCTGCATCAGGTGTCTCCGTTGCAGCACTGCCGCACGGCGATCGGGGCCGCCCAGGTGCGGCGGCTCCTGCAGGCGATGGAGCAGGGTACTCCGGTGTGATCAAGGCATGGCGGCCCCGATCCCAGCGATCTCCCGCCGGGCTGGGATGCCATTCCCCACAGCCGCTCCAGCGCAGCCTTCGGTGGCCGCTGGCTCCGCGAAGCTGGTCAGCTGGCTCTGGTGCTGCCCTCGGTGGTGGTGCCGCAGGCCCGCAACCTGATGCTCAACCCACTCCATCCCGCCATCACCACGGTGGCGTTGCTCGATCAGGTTCCCTTTCGCCTGGATCAGCGGCTCACGGGCTCCGGATGAGCCCGGCTCCTCAACCCCGCTGCTGCAGCACCTGTGCCCGTTCATGGAGTCGGTAGCTGCGCTCAGCGGGGGTGATCACCAGCAGTTGCTTGATCACGAATCCCTCCCAGGCGGCCCCCAGACGGGGGTGCTGCAGCAGGGCGTCCTGGCTGGGAATCTGCAGCAGTTGATACAGCAAACCGCTATCGCGGAAGTAGCCCTTCGGTGCCTTCACCTGGCGTTTGAGGGAGTTGACCTGCCACGGTTGCAGCAGCTGCCCGCCTGTTCGGAACAGATCCGCTCGAAGGTCGCGGGCACAAGTCTTGAAGTCGAGCTCGATGATGTAATCGCCGCTATCCTATTGACACGCTTCAGCGGCCGCACTGTTCCTGAGATCTGCGCCATGGGTGGAATCACCGTCGACGACTTCACCAGCAGCGTGGCCTACCGCGAGATCTTTGGGCTGGGCCACCAGCAAGGTGAGCAAAAGGGCCGGCAAGCCGGCCTTCAAGAGGGCCAGGAACAAGGCCGCCAAGTCGAAGCCATCGCCCTCACCCTCCGCCTGCTTGAGCACCGCTGCGGCGCCTTGACCCCCAGCCAACAGGCCCGCATCCAAGCGCTCTCGCTCACTGCGCTTGAGACCCTCTCGGTTGCCCTGCTCGACTTCCAGGGGACTGACGACCTAAACGCTTGGCTCAGCCGCCACGCCGGTTGAGCCCCTCACGCTTCAACGGCCGCACCATTCCTGAGATCTGCGCCATGGGTGGCCTCACCGCCTACGACTTCACCAGCAGCGTGGCCTACCGCGAGATTTTTGGGCTGGGCCACCAGCAAGGCGAGCAAAAGGGCCGGCAAGCCGGCCTTCAAGAGGGCCGGCAAGCCGGTCTTCAAAAGGGCCGGCAGGCAGGCCTTCAGGAGGGCCAGGAAAAAGGCCGCCAGACCGAAGCCGCTGCCATCACCATCCGCCTGCTTGAGCACCGCTGCGGCGCTCTGACCCCCAGCCAACGGGCCAGCATCCAAGCGCTCCCGCTCAGTGCGCTTGAGACCCTCTCGGTTGCCCTGCTCGACTTCCAGGGGCCTGACGACCTCAATACCTGGCTGAGTCGCTACGCCGGCTGAGCCCCTCCAGCTTCAGCGGCCGCACCGCTGCCGAGATCTGCGCCATGGGTGGGATCACCGCCTCCGCCCTCACCCTCCGCCAGCAAAACCGCTGCGGCGCTCTGACCTCCAGCCAACGGGCCACAGCCAAGAGCCCCAGCTCGCGGCGATGGATCGCTATGGTTGGGGGTTGATGCAAATGGTCGGGGCATGAGCCAACCGCCAAACAGAGCCTTGGGTGTGTCATCAAATCAACACTTAGGTCGCATTGACGCCTCGTGTGTGTGACCTGTAGATCCAAACAAAAGAACTTTTCACATGCGCGCCAATTTTAAATTTTTCTTGCCATTGTTGCTGACACCAGCATGTTTATCTGGTTCTGCCCATGCTGCAACCTGCTTCTTTAGTAATTTGTCAGCTTGCAACGTTACCGAAAATGGTGTTCAGTTTTCAGGTTTTACGTTCACAGGATTTACTCCTGGCTTAAGTGATAGTCTCCAGATTGCCGGGTTTTCGAATCGTGGTGGTGAAGTCAACCTCCTATTCAATCCGTCTCGTGCGAACCAAATATCACTAAATGCTTCTATTAACTATACAGTCACCTTAATTCCCACTCCGCTTTTTAATTATACTTTCGATGAAGCCTTTACCGGAGGTGGTGTCAACAGTTTTAGTGGTACCAATGCCGCTACCGTTACACTTTCTGCTCCTGGTCTTACCAGCCCAGCTACTTTTACAAGAACGGGAAGTTTCGCAAGTGCAACAACAGGGTCATTCCAGCCACAGCTAACTTCGCAGACCTTTACACAATCTTTTACCTTTAATCCTACAACATTGAGTGCTTCTCTCAACGCTGTTGTTGGTTCATGGACTGCTAGTGCAAACCCAGTACCAGGAGTACCAGGCCCACTTCCCTTGCTGGGCGCAGCCACGGCTTTTGGTCTGTCACGTAAGCTTCGTTCTCGCATCCGTTCTGCAGCGTGATTTCTTAGACCGTATGCTCAAAGCCTCCCGCAAGGGAGGTTTTTTGTACATTAATCCTTCTATTTACCTGGAGCTGCGCTGCTGCTGGCGATGCCATGGTTCTCCTCAGTGCCTGCGGCCAGCTGCTTGCTTCAAGGCTCTACCGCCTGTACTAATGGCCCACGCCAGCGGGTTGATTGATCAACCAACCGCTGCTGATCAGCTGCTCACCCCCTCAATCCGATCCTCAATCTCCTGATAGATCTCCTGCAACTGGGCGATGTTCTCAGCTGAGGTTTGCCAGTAGCCGCGGCCGTTCACCTCCAGCAGGGTGCCCACAATGCGGCGGAAGCTGTGGGGGTTGAGCTCCAGCAGCCGCTGACGCATCTCGGCATCGTTGATGAAGGTGTCGTTGGCCTCTTCATACACGAAATTATCCACGGCACCGCTGGTGGCGCTCCAACCCAGGGTGAAGTTGAGCCGTTTGGCCACCTCGCGCACCCCTTCGTAGCCCGAGTTGAGCATGCCCTCGTACCACTTGGGGTTGAGCAGCTTGGTGCGGGAATCGAGCCGGATCGTTTCGCTCAAGCTCCGCACCTGGGCGTTGGCCGTGGTAGTGTCGGCGATGTAGCTGGTGGGGGCCTTGCCGTCGGCCCGCAATCCCGCGATCAGCTTGGTGGGGTCGGAGTCGAAGTAGTGGCTCACATCGGTGAGCGAGATCTCGGCGGAATCGAGGTTTTGGAAGGTAACATCAGCAGTTTTCATCGCCGCTTCAAACACTTCACGGTTTTGATTCATCTCGCCGGGGTTGTCGGCATTAAAAGCAAAGGTTTTGCGGGAGAGATACATCTCCTGCAGTTCGCCCTCCTCCTCCCAGGTGCTGTTCTCCACCGCCAGGTTCACATTGGAGGAGTAGCTACCGCTGGCGTTCGAAAACACGCGGGTGGCGGCGTCCCGCAGCGAGATGCCCTGCTCGGCGGCCTGCTCCTGGCTGTGCTTGCGCACAAAGTTCATCTCCAGGGGCTCCTCGGCCTCGGCGGCCATCTTCACCCCCTGGTCGATCAGGCCCATCTGGTTGATGAACAGGTCGCGGAACACGCCCGAGCAGTTCACCACCACATCGATGCGAGGCCGGCCCAGCTCTTCGAGCGAGATCAGCTCCAGCTTGTTCACCCGGCCGAGGGAATCGGCCACCGGCCGCACGCCGATGAACCAGAGGATCTGGGCCAGCGATTCGCCGTAGGTCTTGATGTTGTCGGTGCCCCAGAGCACGCAGGCGATCGTTTCCGGCCAGCTGCCCTGCTCCGCCTTCTGGCGCTCGATCAGCCGGTCCACCACCACCTTGGCGGCGGCGATCGCCGCCCGGGTGGGAATCGATTGGGGATCGAGGGCGTGGATGTTCTTGCCGCTGGGCAGCACGCCGGGATTGCGGATCGGATCGCCACCAGGCCCCGGCAGCACATACTCGCCATCGAGGGCCCGCAGCAGGCTCTCCATCTCCATATCGGCGCAGATCTGCTCCAGGCAGAAGCGCAAATAGGCGAACTGGCGATCCAGCTCGGTGACGTCCACATCGGCAAAGCCCGCCTGGCGGCAGGCGCTCAGCCAGGGGGAGGGCAGGCGGTAGCCGAAGCGCTCCAGCAGATCGAAGAACCAGACGAAGCGGCGCTGCAGGCTGACCCGGCCATCGCTGCCGGTGACCTGGCGCACCATGGCCCCCACCGCCGAACGGCAGGCCTCGGTGATCACCCGGTTGAGCTCCACATCCGCCAGCACGCCTTCATCGTTGCCCCGGTACACCTCCGCGATCGTGCGCCCCCGGCTCTCGGCCAGCAGCCCCGGCAGCGAACGCAGTCCCTCCTCCTCCCGCTCCAGGGCGGCAATGCTCACCAGGGTGGCGACCGCCTCCTCGGCGGTGGGCGGCTTGCCGATGGTGTGCAGCCCGCAGGGGAGCAGCCGGCTCTCGATCTCCATCAGCTGGCGGTACACGGCTCCCACCACCCCATCCCGGCCGTCGAGGTCGAGGGCCGCCGCGTCGGCCTCACCCTCGGGCAGGACCACGTCCTTGTCGAGGTTGCACTGGCGGGCGGTTTCGATGATCGCGTTGACGATCTGCACACCCCGGGAGCTCTCGCGCAGCTGCTGGTAGGACCCCACCAGCTCACCCAGCTCCTTGAGCCCCTTATAGAGGCCGGCGTTCTCGGCCGGAGGGGTGAGGTAGCTGATCGTGGAGGCGTAACCGCGCCGCTTGGCGATGGTGGCCTCCGATGGGTTGTTGGCGGCGTAGTAGTAGAGGTTGGGCAGGGCGCCGATGAGGGAATCGGGGTAGCAGGTTTCGCTCATGCCCATCTGCTTGCCGGGCATGAACTCCAGGGAGCCATGGGTGCCGAAGTGAAGCACCGCATCGGCGCCCCACACCTTCTCCAGATAGGTGTAGTAGGCGGCGAAGCCGTGGTGGGGGCTGGCGCTGCGGGAATAGAGCAGGCGCATCGGATCGCCCTCGTAGCCGAAGGTGGGCTGCACCCCCACGAACACGTTGCCGAAGTGGCGGCCGTAGATGAGCAGGTTGGTGCCGTCGGAGTTGAGGCTGCCCGGGGGCTTGCCCCAGTTCTCTTCCAGGCGCTCGGAATAGGGGGTGAGCCGCTCGTATTCCTCCACGCTCATGCGGTGGGCGATCGACAGCTCCGGAGCGCCCTGCAGCGCCTCGGGATCGTTGATCACCGCCTCCATCAGGGCCTTGGAATCGCGCGGCAGGTCCTGCACGTCATAGCCCTTGGCCTTCATCTCCTCCAGCACCCGATGGATGGAGCCGAACACATCGAGGTAGGCCGCGGTGCCCACGTTGCCCTTGTCGGGGGGGAAGCTGAACACCGTGATGGCCAGTTTCTTTTCGGAGCGGGGCTTGATTCGCAGCGACGCCCAGCGGATGGCCCGCTCGGCGATGGCATCCACCCGGTCCTGCAGGGTGTGGGCCTTGCCGGTGGCGTCGTCGCGCCCCGAAAGCACGATCGGTTCGATGGCGCCGTCGAGCTCGGGGATGGCGATCTGCAGGGCCACCTGCACCGGGTGCAGCCCCAGATCGCTCTCTTCCCACTCCTGGGTGGTCTGGAAGACCAGGGGCAGGGCCACCATGTAGGGGCGGTTGAGCCGCTTGAGGGTCTCGATGGCCTTGGGGTGATCCTGGCGGGCCGGGCCGCCCACCAGGGCGAAGCCGGTGAGGCTCACCACCCCGTCCACCAGGGGCTGCTCAGGGTTGAGGGGGTCGTAGAAGAAAGAGGAGACGGGCCTGGAGAAATCCAGACCGCCGCAGAACACGGGGATCACCGTGGCGCCCCGGTACTCCAGCTCCTGAATGATGGCTACGTAGTGGGCGTCATCGCCGGTGACGATGTGGCTGCGCTGCAGCACCAGGCCGATCACCGGGCCCCGGCGGGCCTTCTCGCTGAGATCGGCGCGGCTGGCGCTCCAGTTGAGGTATTCCTTGAGGTCCTCGAACATGCCCGGGGCCATCGGGTGCCAGATGCCCAGGTCCGGGAACACCACCGGGTCGGCCACCGTCAGCTGGGGCCGTCCCAGCTCCGCTTTGCCGAAGACGTAGCGGTCGGCCAGCATCAGCAGGAAGTTACGCAGGTTGTCCGGCGTTCCCCCCAGCCAGTACTGGAAGCTGAGCATGAAGGAACGGGCGTCCTGGGCCTTCTCCACCGGCAGGTACTTGAGCACCGTCGGCAGGGTGTTCAGCAGCTTGAGCATGGCGTCCTGGAAGCCGGCCCCATTGGCTTCCTTGCGCTTGCGCATGAACTGGGCGATGGCGCTCTTGCTCTGGCCCAGCTGGGCCATCGAGAAGGTGCCCAGCTTGTTGAGGCGCATCACCTCCGGCATCGACGGGAACACCACCACCGCCTTGAGCCGGTCGCGGTGGGGGGCCACGGCCTCCACCACCTTCTGGGCCAGATCCTCGATGAAGATCAGCGAGGCGATGAAGACATCGGCCGCCGCCACGTCGGCGCAGAAGTCGGCGTAGTTGGCCGGGTCGCGCAGCTCCTCGATCAGGTAGCCGCTCAGCTCCACCGCCAGGGGACCGTTCTGGTCGTTGAGGCCGGTGGCGGCAGTGGTGAGGGCGTTCTGGTACTGGGGCTCGAGCACCACATACACGGCCTTCATCACCACCCGGTCGTTGGCGCCATCGGTGGGGGCAGGGCTGACCCGGCGGCTGGCGGAACGGACCTGCGTGAACATGCGGCGGAAGCGTTGAGCAATGTGAAGCAGCCTACGGAGGCCGCGCCGGGGACGCGATCGGTTGCAGCGCAGCGTTACAGGCCCACGCCCTGGCGGCGGGCCGGGCCACATAGGCTCGCCTGGAGTGCTGAGCGCCCATGACCGCGACCTCCCCGTCCCCAGCAGAGCCGGCGCCGATCCCGGTGGTGGTGGCCGGGGCCCTGGGCCGCATGGGGGCCGAGGTGATCAAGGCCGTGGTGGCGGCCCCCGACTGCGCCCTGGTGGGAGCCATCGACACCACCCCGGGCCATGAAGGGGAGGATGTGGGGCTGGCCCTGGGTCTCGGGGAGCTGGAGGTGGCGTTGAGCGCCGATTTCGAAGGCACCCTCTGCCAGGCGAGCCAGGCAGTGCGCCAGGCCGGGCCGGGCGGCGGTGCGGTGCTGGTCGACTTCACCCATCCCAGCGTCGTCTTCGAGCACTGCCGCGGCGCCTTCGCCTATGGCGTCCATCCGGTGATCGGCACCACCGGCCTGCGTCCCGACCAGCTGGCGGACCTGGCCCGCTTTGCCGACAAGGCCTCGATGGGGGGCGCCGTGGTGCCGAACTTCTGCGTGGGCATGGTGCTGCTGCAGCAGGCGGCGGCGGCGGCGGCCCGCTTCTACGACTACGCCGAGCTCACCGAGCTGCACCACAACCGCAAGGCCGATGCCCCCAGCGGCACCTGCCTCAAGACCGCCGAACTGATGGAGGAACTCGGCAAACCGTTCAATCCCCCCCAGGTGGAGGAGCACGAGAGCCTGGCCGGCTGCCGGGGCGGACAGCGGGACAGCGGCCTGCGGCTGCATTCGGTGCGGCTGCCCGGGCTGGTGGCCCACCAGGAGGTGATGTTCGGCTCCCCAGGCGAGACCTACACCCTGCGCCACGACACGATCGACCGCAGTGCCTACATGCCCGGGGTGTTGCTCACGGTCCGCAAGGTGCGCAGCCTGGGCGGCCTTGTCTATGGACTGGAGAGGCTCCTGTGAGCTGCCCCCCCAAGAGTCGATGCTGATCCCCCTCAAACCCGGCGAACTGGTACGCCTGATCCCGGCGGTGGCCACGGGCTCCCAGTTCAGCGCCAGCAGCGGCGACCCGCGCAAACTGCTGCAGCGGGTGCTGATTTCGGTGATCGGCGGGGTGATCGCGCTGCTGATCAGCCAGGTGCTCCTGTTCCGCAGCCAGGCCGGCCCGGTGTTCCTGGTGGTGGGCTTCGTGTTCCTTCTGTATGTGCTGTGGGGGCCGATCCTGGAGGCGGGCCGCCGCAACGCCCTGCTGCGGCGTTACCCGGCGGCCGCGATCTTCGAGGGGGTGGTGGCCGACCTGTTCCGGCGGGAGGTGGTGGAGAACCGGCGGGAACAGGCCAACCGCCAGGGGCGGCTTGAGCTGGTGGAGAACCGGCGCACCTGGCTGTGCCTGGAGCTGGAGGACGAGGAGGGCTACCTGGGCCAGATCCGCTTCCCCCTGGAGAAGAAGCACGAGCTGATCCGACCGGGAATGGTGATCCGCTGCCTGGTGCTGAGCGAGCGCAAGGACTTCTCCCGCATCGGCGCCCTCTCCGATGGCTGGCTGCCCCAGTTGAAGCAGTGGGTGGGGGAATACCCCTACCTGCTGCGGCCGGCCTTCGAGGAGCTCTGCCTCAGGCGCCTGGGGTGAGGGAAGCTGGACGGAACCGAAACATTGCGTTACAATTCGCGTAACACTTCTCAAGGAGTTCTCCCATGACCGCCACCCCCACCGCCCTCGATCGTTCCGCCATCCGCGGCGCCACCGTCACCACCGAAGACGGCGGCCGCCTCAACGCCTTCGCCACCGAGCCCCGCATGGAAGTGGTGAGCGCCGAGAGCGGCTGGGGCTTCCACGAGCGCGCCGAGAAGCTCAACGGCCGCATGGCCATGCTCGGCTTCATCGCCCTGCTCGCCACCGAATTCGCCCTGGGCGGCGAGGCCTTCACCCGCGGTCTGCTCGGCATCGGCTGAATCCGGCACCCCCTTCAGGCCGCCGATCACGGCGGCCCCCTTCACCGCAGCAGACTTTCTGTTGCGGCTTTTTTGTGGCCATGCGCCCTTCGCTCCTCGCCCGGATCAACGGAGCCGGCCCCACCGGCGCCCTGACGGCCCTGGCCCTGGCGCAGGCCGGCTGGCACGTGAGCCTCCACGATCCCCTCTCCCCCGAGGCGCTGCAGGGCCGGGAGCGGGCCTATGCCTTCACCCATTCCAGCCGTGACCTGCTGGAGCGGCTTGGCCTCTGGGGCGAGCTGCAGCACCAGCTAGTTCCCTTCCGCCGCCTGCGGCTCCAGGACGGTGCGACGGCTCGCCGCGTCAGCTTCGATCCCACCGACCTGGGGCACGCCGGCGCGGTGGGCTGGATCGGCTCGCACCGGCCCCTGATGGCGCTGCTGCTGCGGCGCCTGGGCCAGCACCCCGCCATTGAGCTGGCGCTGGGGACGGCGACGCCGATCGCCGCCAGCGAACCCGACCTGCTCGTGGCCGCCGACGGACCCGACTCCCCCACCAGGCGGGCCCTGGGGATCGGTCAGTGGTGCCACACCTACGCCCAGGCCTGCCTCACCGTGCAGGTGCAGATGGGTGGCGGCGCCGACGACGAAGCCTGGGAGCTGCTGCGGCCTGAAGGGCCCTTTGCGGTGCTTCCCCTCGGCGAGCGCCGCTTCCAGCTGGTCTGGAGTGCGCCCACGGCCCGCTGCCAGCAGCTCGAAGCCCTGGGCGGCCCTGCCTTCCTCGATCGGCTGGCGGGGGCCCTGCCGGACGATCTCCAGCCCGAGTCCCTGCTGGCGGCGCCTCGCCGTTTTCCGGTGGCCCTGCAGCTGGCCCGCCGCCTGCATCGCGGCCGCACGGTGCTGGTGGGCGAAAGCGCCCACCGCTGCCATCCGGTGGGCGGTCAGGGGTTGAATCTCTGCTGGCGGGATGTGGCGGTGCTGCACCAGCTCGCCGAACAGGCCGCCCGGGGAACGCTCTCCCCGCGTCGCCTGGCTGCGGCCTATGGGCGCCGCCGCTGGCCCGATCTGTTGCTCACCCTGCTGGCCACCGACCTTCTGGTGCGGCTCTTCTCCAACCGTCAGCCCCTGCTGCTGCCCCTGCGCAGCCTGGCCTTCGGGGTCCTGTCGCGGTTCGGCTGGAGCCGGGGCCTGGCCCTGCGGGCCATGACCCAGGGGCCTTGCCGCCTGCGCCAGGCACTCCCAGCATGGGGCGATGGTGATCAGCAGCACTCCCCAGCCCCTGCCCTCTCCGGCCATGGTGCGCTTCCTGCGCCATCAGCTCGGCCTGAGTGAGAACGCCCTGCAGCTGGGCATCAAGCAATCCCAGCTGGAGCAGGCGCCGCTGCCGGCGGTGCTCTGGCGGTTCGGCCTGATCAGCCTCGAACAGTTCGACACCGTCCTGACCTGGCAGGACCAGCAGGGCTGAGGCTCAGCTGTAGATGATCAGCGACTCGATCGGATGCTCCTGCGGCAGCCGGTTGCGACCCTCCAGGGCCGCCAGTTCAGCCAGAAAGCCAAAGCCGCACAGCTCCCCACCGGCCTTCAGCACCAGCTCGGTGCAGGCCGCGGCGGTGCCGCCGGTGGCCAGCAGATCATCGACGATCAGCACCCGCGAGCCCTCGCCAAGGGCATCGCTGTGCATCTCCAGCCGGTCGGTGCCGTACTCGAGGCTGTAGTCGACCCCGATCACCTCGCCGGGCAGCTTGCCGGGCTTGCGCACCGGCACGAAGCCGACGCCGACGACGGTGGCCAGAGCGGTGCCGACGATGAAGCCGCGGGATTCGATGCCCACGATCAGGTCAGGCTGCACCCGCTCGCAGAGCAGGCCCAGCAGGCGGATGGCCTCGCCCCAGCCCTCGGGATCCCGCATCAGGGGGGTGAGGTCACGGAAGAGAATTCCCGGCTTCGGAAAGTCGGGAATGTCCCTGACCCAGGTGCGCAGATCGATCGATGAAGGGCTGCTGGGCATCGTGCTGGTGAAGGGACCGGTACCGGCGACGTGACGGATGGACGGCGCCGCTGGCATCATCGCAGTTATGGCCAAGGACACTTCGGAAGCGGCAAACCCGGACCGCCCCTCCAGCCCCCTGCCCCGCAGGGGACTGGAGCGGCTTGATCTGATGCTGCTCTGCATGGAGGCGCTCGACCTCAACGGCGGCGAGGCGATGGTCTGGATGAGCGAGCAGCTGGGCTATGGCGGGCTCTTCCCCAACCGGGTGGAGCTGTGGAAGCGGCGCTGCCACAACCCACTGCGGCGCACCTGCCGGCGCGGCGAGGTTCCCGTCGACGAAACCGATGCCCTGATCCGCATCCTCTGCGTCATGGCCGATCGCCTGTATCCGATGCTGCGCTCCCTGCTCTCCAGCAGCGAGCCGGAGGCGGTGGCAAGCGAACGCTGGGCGCTGTTCCAGGGGCGTCTGCTGGAACTGGTGCAGGAACGCATGAATCCCCGCCGCAGCGGCGTGCAGAAATTGCTCGATCCCACCGATGGGGCCGCCCAGCGGCTGCAGCTGGTTCAGGGCCTCAGCCTCTGTGCCGGCCACGGCGGCTTCGAGCGCATCAAGGCCAGCCTGATGGACGCGGTGGCCTGAGCCCCCCCCTGAGACCCCCATGGTTCAGAGTTCCGTGATGAAGCAGAGCCTCGTCTTCGATCAGCTCAGCTGCCGCCTGCAGGTGGAAGGGCTCCCCGACGTCTCCATCGGCCAGAGCGGTGCTGCCCTCGGCATCATCACCGGCTGGAGCCTGCAGTGGGTGGGCCGCCCCCTGCTGGAGGGGCGGCGTGAACACCTGCAGGCGCTGATGCAGGTGGTGCTGCCCTACGCCCGCCACCTGATCAGCGGCGTGCGCCGCGACTTCAGCATCGCTGGTGAACCCGTCGACATCGGCCCCCACCCCGAGGGTGGCCACCGGCTTCTGTTGCGCAGCAGCCAACCCGACACCCCCCCGCTGGAGATGCATCTCGATGATGCGGAACTGGCGGATCTGGTGCGGGTTCTGGATCTGTTGCGCCTCGATCCCCGCATCCAGCTCCCCCTGGATCTGCCGGAGCCGGAGCCCCTCGGCCCCAGGGAACTGCTGGAGCGGATCCCCCTGCATCGCCGGCTGACGGCCCCCCTGGGCGGGGCAGCTGCCCTGGCCGTCTCAGCGGCCCTGGTGCTGCTGCTGCCCCCACCCGCCGTGCCGCCAACGCCCCAGGCCCCAGCCCCCCAGGCCGCTCCGGAAGCCCCCCGCCCCTGAGCCACCGGCCCGTGCCCTGTTGACTTCGGCCCCGCTCTGGTCACACTGGAACGACATCCTCTCTTTTCCACTGCCATGCGATGGGCATGACCTGGTCGGAACTGCGCCGCCGGGTCGCACGGCTCGGAGCGGCCCTGGATGTGGTGGTGCGCAGCGATCCGGAGGTCTGCGGCCTGAGCGGTACCCAGTTCCATCTCACACTCCACCATGGCGGGCAGGGTGACTGCACGGTCAACGACCTGTCCCTGATCGATTGCCCCAACGAGTTGGTGCTGATGGAATTCGAGCGGTGGATGCGGGGCGCCGGCTATCCGCTGGAGCCCTGACCCCCCCAGCCATGCCCCACACCCCCTACCCGCTGCACCTGCCGACACCGAGGGGACCGACGCCGGCAAAGGGGCTGGAGTTGCGCCGCCGCCGCCGCCGTCCATCCTCCCGATGGCGCCAGGTGCTGGCAGGCCTGATGCTGATCGTGGCTGGAGCGCTGATCCTTGTCGGGCTGATGCAGTTGCCGGAGCGGCTCGACGCCCTGCTCCTGGTCAGCAATGCCATCGCCAACCTGATCGGCGGGCTGGGCCGACTCAGCATGGGCATCCTGCAGCTGGGCAGCGTGATCGTGGTGGCCCTGCTGGCGCTGATGGCCCTGTTGCTGCTGGTGGGCGGCGGCGTCCGGCTGGTGCGGGGACTCACCGCCAGGCCCCGACGACCCTCCTGACGCGGCCGCAGACTCAGTGGTGCAGCTGCTGAAACCAGAACCCGGCCAGCTGCCACGACGACAACAGGAAGATCGCCAGGATCAGCCAGTTGACCCAGGCGGGCCGCTCGCGGTTCTCGAACATGGCGGCAAGGGAGTGATGTCCTTCCCGCCGATCCTGCCAGTGCGGCCGCCCCAGCGGCCGCTTCGTGACGGGCGGTGGCACCGAAGGGATGGCAACGTCCCGTCTCCGCATGGCTCCCGGCACCACTTCCGGACCAGCTTCCGGCGCCCTTCTCTCCTGTCTGGGCTTTCCCGGCTGGGGAGGATTGCACCTGATTCTCCCCAGCCGGGGCGATCCGCCCGCCCTGGCCCGGCGCCTGCACCTCTGCCTGGCGGAGCCCGGGGCAGCGGATGACGACCCCTGGGAGCCGTCGATCCCCGCCGGCCTCCTGCTACCCACCCTGCTGCGCCGCCATCGCGATCTCGAGCCCCTGGATCCTGACCACTGGCCCTGGGCCAGGGGGGCCGCCATGGCCTGGCCCCCGAGCTGGGGGCATCGTTACCTGCTGATCTGCCGCTGGGGAGCCTCCCATCCGCTGCGCCTCTCCGCCTGGCGCCGGCACAGGGAAAGCGGGGACTGGATCCGGCTCTGGGAACCCGTCCCCCTCATCGGCCTCCAGGAGCGCGTCCTGAGGGATCAGGAGACGACAAGGGCCACACCCAGTCCCAGCACCATCAAGGCGATGGCGCCCACGGCCCAGTAGGCATGGCCCTGGGCGTCTGCTCTGGTTTCGCCGATCACCATCGTGCCTTCGTCGGCGTAGAGGTTGTCGTGGTTCTCGAGGTCGTGGGTATGCATGGGGCCTCCATCAAGCTCGTGGGACCCTTCAACCGTAGGGACGTCGGGCGCTCTGGTCCGCCGGCGCGACGAACCGACATCCCATCCGTGGACGGGCCCCCGGCAGCGACCAATAATGCGCAGGTCTGCAGATGCCCGTGCCTCCCTGGCTCCTGATCCTGATCCCGCTTCTGTTGGTAACGCTGGTCATCAACCCCTCTGAGCGGGATTTCACTTGGTACCGCGCCCTCAAACGGCCCGGCAGCATGGGCATCGACCCATGGGTCCCGGCCGCGTGGTTCGTGATCACCGTCAGCTTCTATTTCTCGACGCTCGCCTTCTGGCGTGCCAACGGCGATTGGCGCTGGGTGGCCACCTACATGGCTCTGCTGGTCCTGTTGCGCAGCCAGCAATGGCTGGCCTGCCGCCTGCGCAACCTGGCCGCCGGTCTTCCCTTCTGGCTGCTGAGCTGGACGTTGACCCTGATCCTGGCCCTGATCGTGCGGCCCACCTCGCCCCTGGCGGCATGGCTGCTCGTCCCTGTCCTCGTGTGGACCCCGGCGGAAGCCATTAACGACGTCCAGATGATTGGATTGAACCGCAAACCGCACCGGAGCGGCCGTGGACCCAATGATCGCCGCCCTGCTGGATCCCGCCGCCTATGACCATCCGGTGGAACGGGTCGACTGCCTGGAAACCCACATTTCCTGGATCCTGCTCACCGGAACCCTCGCCTACAAGATCAAGAAGCCGGTGAATCTGGGCTTCGTCGATTTCTCGACGCCGGAGCGGCGCCGCTGGTTCTGCCGGGAGGAACTCCGGCTCAACCGGCGCCTGGCTCCGGACCTCTACCTGGGGCTCAGCCCCATCCATGGCCCCCCCGAGCGAGCCACGTTTCACGGCTCGGGGCCGTCGCTCGAGCTGGCCGTGCGCATGCGCCAGTTTCCCCAGAGCGCCCTGCTGGGTGCCGTGCTCGAACGCCATGGCCTCACCGACGCCCAGCTCGAAGGGTTGGCGGATGACCTGGCGGCGTTCCATGCCGCGGCCGCGGTGGCCGGCCCCGACGACCCCTATGGGGCACCGGAGATGGTGAAGGCGCCGGCCGTGGCCAACCTGGAGGTGCTGGACGCGTGCGGCCTGGTCCCCAAGCGGGATGTGCTTGCCCTGCGGCACTGGACCGACGACCAATTCGAGCGGCTGCGGCCGATCTTCACGGGACGCCGAAGCCAGGGCCGCATCCGCGAGTGCCACGGAGATCTGCACCTGGGCAACATGCTGCTGGAAGGGGAACGCCTCAGGGTCTTCGACTGCCTGGAATTCAGTCCCCAGTTGCGCTGGATCGACGTGATCAGCGACCTGGCCTTCCTGGCGATGGATCTGGAGCACCGCCACCGGCCGGACCTCGGGGCGGTGCTGCTCAACCGCTGGCTGGGTCACTGCGGTGAATACGCCGGCCTGCTCACCTGGCGCTGGTACCTGGTGTACCGATCGCTGGTGCGGGCCAAGGTCTGCGCCCTGCGCCTGGGCCAGCAGAGCCTCGACGCCGAAGCCTCGAATCTGCTGCAGCAGGACCTGGAGCGCTATCTGCTTGGCGCCAGCCGTGCCACCGCCAGCCCAACCCCCGCCCTGGTGATCACCCATGGAGTCTCCGGCAGCGGCAAGAGCCACCGGGCCCGCCAGCTCTGCCGGCGGCAGGGCTGGATCCAGCTGCGTTCCGACGTGGAGCGCAAGCGCCTCTTCGGCCGCTGGGGCCAGGGGCTGGCCCCACCGCTACAGGGAGACCCCTACCGCCCGGAGGTGAGCACCATGCTCTACGACCAGCATCTGCCGGAGCAGGCGGATCGGATTCTTGCGGCGGGGTTCTCGGTGGTGGTGGATGCCACCTTCCTGCATCGCGACCAGCGGCAGCGGATGGAGGCCCTGGCCCGCAAGCGCGGTGTCCCTTACCTGATCCTGGCCTGCCTCAGTTCACCGGAGCAGGCCAGGCGACACCTCGTGGAACGCCAGGCCCTTGGCGGCGACCCCTCCGATGCGGACGGGGCCGTGCTGGAAACCCAGCTCAGGGCCGTGGAGCCACCGGATGGGCAGGAACGGGACCGTTGCCTGGAGGTTGGGGCGCCGATCACGCCCCAGGACCTCATCGCCGCCGTGGCGGAACGCTTGGCAGGGACGGCCGGAACCCCGGCCTGAGCCCTAGAACCACTCGGCGACCGCAGCTTCGCGGCTGTTGACGTTGGCTTCCGGCGTGGAGCGGCGGAACTCCATGGTGATGCTGCGCTTCTGCTCGCCATCGGCCGCCACGGCCTCGATCGGATAGAGCTGCTGGCCATCCCGGAAGGGCACCTGCACCCGGAAGGTGCCATCGGCCGAGAGGGGCACCTCCTCGCCGCCGATGCTGAGGCGGGCAGCCGGGTCGGTGGCGCCATAGACAATCAGCTCGGCATCGGCCACCAGCCAGAAGGAGCGCTGACGGGAACCCACCCCCCCCATGCCGGAGGCGCTGCGGCCCGAGGCCCAGGGGCCGGCACCGGAGGCGGAGAACTCACCGCCGCCCTCCAGACCGGCGGCGGAATCGATCTCGTGGAAGGCCTCGGAGCCGCGGCCCAGGCGGCGCCACTGGCTGGTGGCGCTTTGGTAGAGCCGCTCATGCAGGCCGGAATCGACGGCTTCGGCGGGGGCGGGCAGGCTGGTGCTGCCGGAGGAGGGGAAGGCGTCGAGGGAGAAGGGAACGAACTGATCGAGGATCTGCTCGGAAGGATGCAGCGACGGCACCCGGGCGACCGAGGAATAGGCCAGGGAGATCCAGCCGCCGCCAGCGCCCTTGCGGTAGCCGAGCTCGACCCGGTAGTCGCGGTCGGAGAGGGGGACGGGCAGGTACCACTCGGTGGCATGGCTGTCGACCACCACCTCCTGGAGGGTGTGGGGGTGGGCCGAACCACCGGCCAGGCCGGTCACGTCGGCGACGCGCAGGCAGAGCTGGGAGGCGCCGGCATGGAGAGCATCGGAGCGGTCGTCCTCGGAGATGTCCCAGAAGACATAGGCCCACTGGGGATCGCGGGGCAGGAAGACGACGCGGGTCTCGGCAGCGGGTCGGGGGGCCGGGAGCATGTCCGCCTCCAGGGCCGCGACCGTTTGTCCCGCCGGCGCTGAAGCTTCCGGAAGCACAGCACCGGCCTCGCCCGAGTGATCAGCAATGGCCTCGGCCAGACCGTCCCTGTCCTGGGCGCTGTAGCGCCGGATCCCGAGGGTCCTGGCCAGCTCGCGCAACTGGCGCATGCTGAGGTCGGCCAGGTTCGCGAACGGGTTGGTCCTGGCCATGGCTATTTCAAGAATCGTTACATCCCATGATCGCCGATGGGATCAGGGTGGGATCGCTTCTGTCAGCGGATAGCGACAAGCCCGAAGCCGCCAGGATCACCGGGCCGCAGCCGCTGCGGGCCCTGCGTCAGGTCGGCGCCGCGGCGCTCCAGCGGCCGGCTCGGGCGCTCCGGAACGCTGGCCAGCAACGCCGACACCGTGAGCAGGGACCCCAGCATCAGCCACAGGCCCCAGCGACGGGGCAGGGCCAGGGCGTTGCCACGCCCCTGCCCCCGGCGGCGCGTGCCGCTGGCGATCCGACGGGCCCTGCCGATCCCCAGCGGCTCGCCACAGCGGGCGCAGACCATGCGACCCGCCAGGCTGCGGTCGGCGCGCACGGCCCAACTGCCGCACTTCGGACAGCCCATCCCTCTCCCGATCCACCACGGCCCCATGGTGGCGGAACGGGCTAGAGCAGTGCCGGATCGGCGCCAGCCGGCCACTCGGCCGGCGGGAGATCGGCCATCAGACGAAAATCCTCGAACGAAAAACCCGGCCCCACGCAGCAGTGCACCAGGCTCCATCGCCCCCGGCTGCGGGCCGCCTGCCACCAGAGCGCCGGTACGACCTGCAGCGGGCCCGGCTCCGGAGCATCGGTGGCCTCACCGGCGGCGTCTGCAGCGGTGAAGGGACCGAGGATCAGCCGTTCGGCCGTGCCTCCCTGCGGCGGCAGCCGCTGCCCCTCCGTCAGCAGGAAGACGATCACCGTGAGTCCGGCGCGGTGCAGCTCCCGGTACCAGCCCCCCTCCGGGTGGGGCTGCAGGGCGAAGCGGGCGATCAACGCCTCCGGGCTGGAAGCCATGGCCTGACGGCAGGGGGTCGCCGCCGATGATCCCGCGGCAGGGGCCGACTGGAGTAGAACATTCGTACTGTCGTGGGCTGATGCGTTCCCTCCCTCCCCAGGTGCCGCTGCCCCCACGGCAGGGAGCCGCGGCGCTCCTCTGTCTTTTGGCCACCGAAGCCGTCAGCGCCGGCTTCCCCAGCCCCGCGGACGACTACGTGGAGGGCCGCATCGATCTCAACGTGGAACTGATCCCCCGTCCGCTGTCCACCTTCTTCATGCGCGTCAGCGGCGATGCCATGCGAGGGGACGGCATCGTCGACGGTGACCTGCTGGTGATCGACCGCAGCGTCGATCCCCGGCCCGGCATGGTGGTGGTGGCGGTGCATGCCGGCGCCTTCCTGCTGCGGCGCCTGGCCCGCCGCGGCAACGGCCTGTGGCTGGTGGCCAGCGACGGCACCAGTCCGCCCCTGGTGCTCGTCAGCGACGAAGGGAGCGGCGGCGATGCCAGTGGCAGCAGCAATGGCGGTGGCGCGGACCTCTGGGGCGTCGTGATCCACGCCGTGCATCACCTGGCAGGCGCCCCCTCCAGGCGGCGCTGATCGGCCTCACGGATCGGCGCGATGGGGCAGGGCGCGCGCGTCGCTGGAAAGGGCCGGAGGGGTCATCAGCAGGCCGCGCCGGCGCAGCTCACGCCGGAATTCGCCGGCCAGTCCGTCCGCCATCCAGAGCTTGCGCAGATGGCCAAAGATCACCATGCAACGCAGGGCGATGGTGACGCAGACGAGCAGCTGCAGGCAGAGTTTCAGCACGGTGGGAGCAGCTGCGGCGCTGTGCTGGAACCAGCCTAGGGGCGTTGGCGGCGAGCGGCCGCCGCGGGCCGCCGCGGGCCGGCGGGAAAACGCCGTCCAGGCGTCATGCTGGGGACGATGAGCGGCAACGCCGCCCCAGCCTGCTTCGATGATCGAGCCTCTGCCGGAGCTGAGCACCGCCGAACTGGAGACCCTGCTGGCCGCCCTCGATCCGTTGCTGGATGGCTTCGGCAAGGGGGGCTCCTGCCTCGACGATGCCAGCGCCTTCCTGGAACGGCTGGGCATCGGCCAGAGCGATGGCGCCGAGACGACCTCGCCGCTGCTCCAGTGGCTGGAAAGCTGGCGGGCCGCCGGCGGCAACCGGACGACCCTGCGGCTGATGGTGCAGACCCTGCTGACGGGACGGCAGGAGGAACTGCCGGACTGATCGGCCGGACGGGATCAGGGGCGGCAGAGGGCATCGGCCATGCGGGCCGTCTGCACGATCGGCCCGACATCGTGCACCCGCAGCACATCGGCACCGGCGGCGATGGCCTGGCCGCAGACGGCCGCGGTGCCCCAGAGGCGGGCCCGGGGGCGGGGCTCAGCCAGCACCTCGCCGACGAACCGCTTGCGGGAGGGCCCCACCAGCAGGGGAAAACCCTCCGCCCGCAGCAGGGACAGCCCCCGCAGCAGGGCGAGGTTATGGGCGGTGGTCTTGGCGAAACCCAGCCCCGGATCCCAGAGGATCCGCTCCGGACGCACCCCCGCCGCCAGGGCCCGGTCGGTGGCGCGCAGCAGCTCATCACGCACCTCGGCCACCACGTCGCCATAGCGGGCCAGGGCGTCCATGGTGCGGCTGTCGCCGCGGCTGTGCATCAGCACACAGGGGCAGTCCGCGGCCGCCACCACCGTCAGCAGGGCGGGATCACGGCGGCCGGCACTGACGTCGTTGATCCAGTGGGCGCCGGCCGCCAGGGCCGCTTCGGCCACCGGGGCGAGGAAGGTGTCGATCGAGAGCAGGGGCCCTCCGGCCGCCGGGGGGGGCAGGGCCGCCAGGATCCGCACCAGGCCGGGCAGCACCCGGGCGATCTCCACCTGGGCACCGACCTCGGGCGCCCCGGGCCTGGTGCTCTGCCCCCCCAGGTCGAGTAGGTCGGCTCCTTGGCGATGCAGCAGCCGGGCCCGCCGCAGCGCCGCTTCGGGGGCCTCGAATCGGCCGCCGTCACTGAAGGAATCGGGCGTGAGGTTGAGGACCCCCATCACGAGGGTCCGATCCCCCCAGCGGAAACCGGGTGGTAGGGCGACAGACGGGGCGACAGCCACGGGGTTGGGAGCGGCGGTCAGGCCGGCACCGGCACCTGGTAGTTGGCGATGCGGGCGAAGCTGACCGGATCGAGGGAGGCGCCACCCACCAGCACGCCGTCGATGTCGCTCTGGGCCATCAGCATGTCGATGGTGGCGGGGTTGACCGAACCGCCGTACTGCACCACCACCTCCGGGTGGCCCACCCAGCCGCGGATCAGGCCGCAGATGCGGTTGGCCTCGTCGGCGGCGCAGGTCTTGCCGGTGCCGATCGCCCAGATGGGCTCGTAGGCCACGATCAGGCGCAGGGGGTCGACACCCTCCAGCCCCTGCTCCACCTGGCGGTGGATCACCCGCTCGGTTTCACGGGCTTCGCGCTGGTCGTCGCTCTCGCCCACGCACAGGATCGGAATCAGCCCCGTCTTCTGGGCGGTGCGGGCCCGCAGGTTGATCTGCTCGTCGGTTTCACTGAAATACTTGCGCGGCTCGCTGTGGCCCACGATCGCGTGGGTGACCCCGTGCTCCAGGAGCATCGGGGCGGAGATCATGCCGGTGTAGGCGCCGCTCTCCTCCCAGTGGACGTTCTGGCCGGCGATGGCGACGCCGGCGCCGGCCAGGTGCCGGCAAAGGGTGGGGATGGCCGTGAACGGCGGGGCCAGCACCACCTCACGGTCGTCGGGCAGATCGGCGATCAGGGGCCGGAAGATGGACGCAAACGCCCGCGTCTGGGCGCAGGTCATGTGCATCTTCCAGTTGCCTGCGATGACGGCCTTGCGCACGTGGTCTCCCGGCAGCGACATTCGAGGCAGGTTAAGGCGTGATGCCGCCATCGCCCCCACGGCCCAGACGGGGGGAGAGCATGAGCACCTCATGGCCGTCGATGGCCACGGCGTCACCAGGGGCCAGCTGGCGACCGCGCCGGGTCTCGATCGTGCCGTTCACGGTCACATCGCCGCGCTGGATGCGCTGCTTGGCCTCGCCGCCGGTGCCGACGAGGCCCTGCCATTTGAGGAACTGATCCAGCTTCACCGTCAGGGGACGCCCGGAGAGCGCTGATAGGGTTCGTCGATGCTTGCACCCTCGCCGGCCGGCTTCCGCAGACTCTGGCCGCTGCTGAAGCCCCATCGGCGAGCCCTGCTGCTCGGGGGGCTGTGCATGCTCGTGTTCGTGGGCTGCTGGCCCCTGCTGGCCTGGCTGGCGGGCCAGCTGATCCCGGCCATCGGCGCGGGCGATTTCAGCAAGGTGCTGCGCAGCGTGGCCGCCGCCCTGGCGGTCTTCCTGGTGCAGAAGATCGCCCAGTTCGGGCAGGACACCCTGCTGGCGGGTCCGGCCCTGCGGGTCAGCCAGGAGCTGCGGCGACAGCTGTTCGCCCGCTTGCAGCGGCTCGACTTCGGCGCCCTCGAGAAACTCTCCGCCGGCGATCTCACCTACCGGCTCACCGAAGACGCCGACCGGGTGGGGGAGGTGATCTACAAGACGATCCAGGACACCACCCCCAGCGCCCTGCAGCTGGTCGTGGTGCTGGGCTACATGATCTGGCTCGACTGGCCCCTGGCCATGGCCACCCTGCTGCTGGCCCCGCTGGTGGCCCTGATGGTGAGCGCCTTCGGGGCCCGGGTGATGAACGCCGCCGAGCGCAGCCAGAAGCAGGTCAGCGATCTGGCGGCCCTGCTGGGTGAAGCGATCGGCGGCCTGCCCCTGGTGCGGGCCTTCGCGGCGGAACCCTGGCTGCAGCAGCGGTTCGACACCGAGATCGACCTGCACCGCCGCGCCCGCTACCGCACCCTGGAACTGCTGGCCCTGCAGCACCCGGTGGTGGGGTTCATCGAAGCGGCGGGCATCCTCTCGGTGCTGCTGATCGGGGCGGCGCGGATCAAGGCCGGCGGCCTCGACAGCCAGGGGTTCAGCAGCTACGTGGCGGCCCTGCTGATGCTGATCGATCCGATCTCCCACCTCACCACCAACTTCAACGAATTCCAGCAGGGCCAGGCCTCGCTGAAGCGGCTGCGGGCGATCGAAAACGAGCCGGTGGAGCCGCCCGACCACGCCGACGCCAGGCCCTTGGGAGCTGTGTCCGGTGAGCTTCGGCTGGAGGGGGTGAGCTTCGGCTACGGGGGCGGCAACCCGGTGCTGCGCCAGCTCGATCTCCACATCCTTCCGGGCCAGGTGGTGGCCCTGGTGGGTCCCTCCGGTGCCGGCAAGAGCACCCTGTTCTCGCTGCTGCTGCGCTTCAACACCGCCCAGAACGGCCGGGTGCTGCTCGATGGCCAGAACCTGGCCGACCTGCGGGCCCGGGACCTGCGCCGCGCCGTGGCCCTGGTGCCCCAGCAGAGCAGCGTCTTTTCGGGCACGGTGGCCGAGGCGATCGCCTTCGGGCGCCCCGCCAGCAGCGAACAGATCCGCCAGGCCGCCCGGCTGGCCAATGCGGCGGACTTCATCGAAAGCCTCCCCGGCGGCTACGACAGTCGCCTCGAGGAACGGGGCAGCAACTTCTCCGGCGGCCAGCTGCAGCGGCTGGCGATCGCCCGGGCCGTGCTGGGCAACCCGGCGGTGATGCTGCTGGATGAGGCCACCAGCGCCCTGGATGCGGAGGCCGAAGAGGCGGTGCAGCAGGGCCTGCAGCAGGCGATGGCCGGTCGCACCGTGCTGGTGATCGCCCACCGGCTCGCCACCGTGCAGGAGGCCGATCTGATCGTGGTGCTCGACGGCGGCCGCATCGTCCAGCAGGGCAGCCATGACGAACTCATGGCCAGCGGCGGCCGCTACCGGGAGCTGTGCGAACGCCAGTTCATCCGCCTGGAGGCCTGAGTCGGCCACCTAGGCTCACTCCGAATTGCGCCTCCCCACCTTGGAAACTCCCAGCCAGCAACCGCCCGTGCTGACCTTCGAGGGCAAGCGTTACGACCTCAACGGCCTGCCCGACGACGTCAAGGAGATGGTGCGGGGGATGCAGGTGGCCGATGCCCAGCTGCGCATGCACGAGGACACTCTCAAGGTGCTGGCGGTGGGCCGCCAGGCCATGGCCATGCAGCTGAACGAGCGGCTGCAGGGGATTCCGCCCCTGGACGAGCCGGCCTGAGGCCGCCGGGGATCAGCCCAGGGGGGCCAGATCCTCGAAACGGAACACCTGGCGGCCGGCGGGCGTGTCGCCGTGGGCGGCCGTCTCCACCACCCGCTCGCTCAGCACCCAGGGGCCCACGCCCGCCAGGGGCAAGAAGGTATCGGTGAAGCGGCTGGTGCCGCCGCGGGCCTCACCGGTGGCGGGGTCGCTGTAGCGGCTGGTGTAGCTGTGGCTCAGGTAGCCGCTGCCGGTGTCGGTGGTGCTTTCGGTGAAGATCGTCACCACCGTGCCGTGGATGTGGCGGTGCACCATCGTCACCACGTTGTCCTTGATGCGGTAGCGGTCGCCTTCGGCCTTGCCGCCCATGATCACCTCGGTGCCCACCGCATCGGTGTCACCGGCGGTGAAGGTGTTGGCTCCGTGGGTCTGCTCGAAGGGGCGGCGCACCCGGTGGATGGCCACTTCCCACAGCTGGGAGGCGACGGCCTTGTGCACCTCTTCATCGGCGATGCCCTCCACCGCCGCCTTGAGGTCGGCGCCGACCTGGAAGGTGCCTTCAAGGCACCGGTCGTCCTGCGCCCAGACGCAGCGGCCGCCATAGCCGCCAAAGCCCGGCTCCCAGGTGTAGCGGTTCTCATAAGCGGCGCGGAAGACGTCGCGCAGGTCGGTGCCGGGGGCGACGGGCTGGGCGGCCAGGGTGCTGGTCACGGGGGAAAGGGACGATCGGGAGATCACCCTACCCAGGGTGGGTGGATGTCCTGCAGGGCGGCCACCTCCACCTGCTGCTGCTGCTGCAGGGCGGCAATGGCCTCCACCGCCACCCTGGCCGCCGCCATCGTCGTCACTGTCGGTACTGCGTAGTCGAGGGCCGCCAGGCGCAGATAGCGGTCGTCGTGGGCGGCCTGGCGCCCCACCGGCGTGTTCACGATCAGCTGCACCAGGCCGGAGCGGATCGCATCCTCGATGTTGGGGCGGCCCTCATGCACCTTGAGCACCGGCTCCACCGCCAGGCCCGCTTCGGCCAGCATCGCCGCGGTGCCGGCGGTGGCGGTGAGGGCGAAGCCGGCCGCCAGAAGATTCCGGGCCACCGGCACCAGGGCGGGCTTGTCGCGGTCGTGGGTGGAGAGGAACACGGTGCCGGCGGTGGGCAGGGGTTCACCGGCGGCGAGTTCGGCCTTGGCGTAGGCCAGGCCGAAGCTGGCGGCGATCCCCATCACCTCGCCGGTGGAGCGCATCTCCGGTCCCAGCAGGGTGTCGGCGCCGGGGAAGCGCTTGAAGGGCAGCACCGCCTCCTTCACGGTCTGGCGCGGCGGCTGGGGCTCGGCCAGCAGGCCCAGCTCCTTCAGGGTGCGGCCGGCCATCAGCTGGCTGGCGATCTTGGCCAGGGGCACGCCGGTGGCCTTGGCCACGAAGGGGACGGTGCGGGAGGCCCGTGGGTTGGCTTCGATGATGAACACGGTTTCGTTGCCGGCGCCATCGTTCTGCACGGCGAACTGCAGGTTGATCAGGCCGCGCACCTCCAGGGCCAGGGCCAGATCCCGGCTCCAGCGGCGGATCGTGGCCAGGGCCCCGGACCCCAGGGACACCGAGGGCAGGGCGCAGGCGGAGTCGCCGGAGTGGATCCCCGCCGGCTCGATGTGCTCCATCAGCCCACCGATCACCACCGTCCCCTCCCGATCGCACAGGGCATCGACATCCACCTCGATGGCGTTCTCCAGGTACTGGTCGATCAGCACCGGGTGGTCGGGTTCCACCTGCACCGCCTCCACCATGTAACGGTTGAGTTCCTCCTCGTCGAAGACCACCTCCATGGCCCGGCCCCCGAGCACGTAGCTGGGACGCACCACCACGGGGTAGCCCACGGCCGCCGCCACCGCCCGGGCCTCGCCATCGGTGCGGGCCAGGCCGTTGCGGGGCTGGCGGATGTCCAGCTGGCGCAGGATCGCCTCGAACTGTTCCCGGTCCTCGGCCCGGTCGATCGATTCCGGGGAGGTGCCCCAGAGCCGGGTGCCGGTGGCGCGGCCCTCCTCGCTCTCCAGCCAGCGCAGCAGGGGAAGCGCCAGCTTCAGGGGCGTCTGGCCACCGAACTGGACGATCACCCCCTCGGGTTTCTCCGCCTCGATGACGTTGAGCACGTCCTCCAGGGTGAGGGGCTCGAAGTAGAGGCGGTCGCTGGTGTCGTAATCGGTGGAGACGGTTTCCGGGTTGCTGTTGACCATCACCGTGGCGAAGCCGGCCGCCCGCAGGGCGAAGGAGGCGTGGCAGCAGCAGTAGTCGAATTCGATGCCCTGGCCGATGCGGTTGGGCCCACCGCCCAGGATCATCACCTTGCGGCGGGTCTCGGGGGTCACCTCGTCCTCGGGGGCAAGCACGGTGAGGGAACCGTCGGCCTCCAGCCGCTCCAGGGGCCGCTCGTAGGTGGCGTAGTGGTAGGGCGTGGAGGAGGCGAACTCGGCGGCGCAGGTGTCGACGGTCTTGAAGACGGCCCGCACCCCCAGGGCCTGCCGCCGCCGGCGCACGGCCAGCTCGTCGCTGCCGGTGGCCCAGGCGATCTGGCGGTCGGAGAAGCCGGTCTGCTTGAGCTCCAGGAAGGCCCCAGCGTCGATGGCCTCCAGGGAACGCCCCCGCAGCAGGCCGTTCTCGATCTCCAGGATCCGGCGCAGCTTGGCCAGGAACCAGGGATCGATGGCGCTGAGCCGGTGGATCTCGTCATCGCTGCGGCCGGCGACCATGGCGGCACGCACCGCATGGATCCGGTCGGGGGAGGGGACACGCAGCTGGCGCTCCAGATCGGCTGGATCCAGGGGATGGTCGGGGCGGTCGCAGCCCCAGCCGGCATGGCCCGTTTCCAGGGACCGCAGCGCCTTCTGGAAGGATTCCTCGAAGCTGCGGCCGATGGCCATCGCTTCCCCCACCGACTTCATCGAGGTGGTGAGCACCGCCGGTGAACCGCGGAACTTTTCGAAGGCGAAGCGGGGGATCTTGGTGACGACATAGTCGATCGTCGGCTCGAAGCAGGCCGGGGTGGCGCCGGTGATGTCGTTGACGATCTCGTCGAGGGTGTAACCCACCGCCAGCCGGGCGGCGATCTTGGCGATCGGGAAGCCGGTGGCCTTGCTGGCCAGGGCCGAGCTGCGGCTGACGCGGGGGTTCATCTCGATCACCACCACGTCACCGTTGGCGGGGTTGATGGCGAACTGGATGTTGCTGCCGCCGGTGTCCACACCGATCTCGCGGATGATGGCGATCGACTGGTCGCGGAGGCGCTGGTATTCCCGGTCGGTGAGGGTCTGGGCAGGGGCAACGGTGATCGAATCGCCGGTGTGGACCCCCATCGGATCGAGGTTCTCGATCGAGCAGACGATCACCACGTTGTCGGCGGTGTCACGCATCACCTCGAGCTCGAACTCCTTCCAGCCGAGCAGCGACTTCTCGATCAGGATCTGGGAGACGGGGCTGGCCTCCAGGCCGCTCTTGCAGAAGGCCTGGAATTCCTCGGGGTTATAGGCGATGCCGCCGCCGGATCCCCCCAGGGTGAAGGCGGGCCGGATGATGCGCGGGTAGGTGCCGATGTCCTCGCCGACGCGGATGGCTTCCTCAAGGTCGTTGGCGATCCCCGACGGGCAGACCGCCACGCCGATGCGGGCCATCGCCTCCTTGAACAGCAAGCGGTCCTCCGCCTTGCGGATCGCCGCCAGGTCGGCGCCGATCAGCTCGACCCCATAGGCGGCCAGGGTGCCGTTCTCGGCCAGGGCAACGGCCAGGTTGAGGGCGGTCTGGCCGCCCATGGTGGGCAGCAGGGCATCGGGGCGTTCCACCGCGATCACCCGGGCCACCACCTCGGGGGTCAGGGGCTCGATGTAGGTGCGATCCGCCAGGTCCGGGTCGGTCATGATCGAGGCCGGGTTGGAATTCACCAGCACCACCTCGTAGCCCTCGGCCCGCAGGGCCTTGCAGGCCTGGGTGCCGGAATAGTCAAATTCGCAGGCCTGACCGATCACGATCGGTCCCGACCCCAGCAGCAGGATGCGCCTCAGATCCGTGCGGCGGGGCATAGGGCGTGGTCGGGCAAACCCGCCCAGCCTCTCACGGTCGCCGTCCCGACCGGCCGGTGCGGACCTCTGGAACCGCAGGCAATCGCTAATCTGAGTGGATACCTACTGCCCGAGACGCCGCCGATGAGCGAACTCCAGCGCCTGAAGGGGATGCTGCCCCCTGAGATGCAGAGCTGGGTGTTCGTGGAAGCGGCCGCCTCCGTCGATCCCCCCCTCGTGACGATCGAAGAGATCGGCCGTGACGAAGTGGAGATCCAGGTGGATCTCGAGAAATGGGATGGTCTGGCCCTGGATCACCGCAACCTGCTCTTCTGGCACGAGGTGGGCCGCATCCAGAACGATGCGATCCCCCGCGATGGCTGGGAGATGGCGGCGCTGGCCATCGGCCTGGGCGGCGCCATCGGCGAACTCTGGGTGCAGGACGGTCTGCTGCTGGTGATGGCCCTCGGCCTGTCGGGCTTCGCCGGTTATCGCCTCTATCTAAAGAACAACTCTGAAAAGCGTCTGCAGGACGCGATCCTGGCCGACGAGCGGGCCATCGACCTGGCCTGTCGCTTCGGCTACAGCCTGCCCAATGCCTACAAGAGCCTGGGGGGTGCCCTCAAGGAGCTCGTCGACCAGACCCGCAAGAAGCGGCGCCGCACCTTCTACGAAGACCGCCTCGAGGCCCTGCGCAAGAGTGCCGGCAAGGCCCGTGCCGAAATGGCGCAGCAACAGGGTTCCCGCCAGTCGGTCACCAGTGAGAACGTCTATGGATAGTCGCGACTTCGCCCTGCTCGCCGCCGAGGCCTGCGATGACCGCAAGGCGGTCGACATCCGCCTGATCCGGGTGGATGAAGTGTCGTCCCTGGCCGACTTCTTCGTGATCTGCAGCGGCCTCAGCGATGTGCAGGTGCGGGCCATCGCCCGCTCGGTGGAAGACCGGCTCGAAACCGATGCGGCCCGCCTGCCGCTGCGGCGGGAAGGCCAGAGTGAAGGCCGCTGGGTGCTGCTCGATTACGGCGAACTGATCGTTCATGTGCTGACCCCCCAAGAACGCAGCTACTACGACCTCGAAGCCTTCTGGGGCCATGGCGAGCAGGAGCGCTTCGTCGGCACACCGATCGAGGTGAGCGGCGGCAGTCAGGTCGGCGGCTGAGGGGAGCTCAGATGGCCGCCGGCATTCCCAGCCTGCCCAGCCAGGACACCCCCTGTCCGGTGCCCCCGGCCCAGCGCCCCTTGCAGGAATACGACCAGCTCAGCCACTCCTGGTTCTTTCGCTGGCCCGCCGCTGGCCCCGCAGCCCTTTGGCGCGCCCTCACCATCACCTGGTTGCTGTCCCTGCCCCTGGCGCTGCTGGTGGCGGGGGGCAGCATCCCCCTGCGCCACGATCCCCCCCGGCTGGTGATCGCCGCCGGGGCCGCCGCCGTTCTGCTGCCGCTGTTTCTGCTGCTGCGCCAATGGCTCGGCTGGACCTACGTGCAGAAGCGGCTGGTGTCTGAGCGGGTGGAGTACGAGGAATCGGGCTGGTACGACGGCCAGGTGTGGGAAAAGCCGATCACCTGGCGCCAGCAGGATCTGCTGGTGGCCCGCCACCAGGTGCAGCCGGTGCTGGCCCGCCTGCGCCAGGCCATCGCCGTCGCCGTTGCCCTGATGCTGCTCGGGACGGGGCTCTGCCAGGCTCTCTGAGGTCGGCCTCCACGGACCTGCTCGCACCACCATGACCCTGTCCTCCAGTTTCGCCGGCCCGGCCCGCCCCGGCATTCCCCCCCTGGAGGTCCGCCTGCTGCGCAACGGCATCGTCGAATCCCGGCACCGGGTGCATGCGGTGGTCTGCGACCAGCGGGGTCGGGTGCTGATGCGAGCCGGCGACCCGCAGCAGCTGAGCTTCGTGCGCTCCGCCCTCAAGCCCTTCCAGGCCACTGTCTTCGTGGGCAGCGGTGCCGCCGATCGGATGGGGGCCGGGGAGCGGGGCCTGGCGATCGCCTGCGCCTCCCATGCCGGCACTGCCCAGCAGGCCCGGGAGGCGTTCAAGCTGCTCTGGGGGGCCGAGCTCGACACCGAGGACCTCCAGTGCCCGACCCCCGCCGGGGGCAGCAGCCCGCTGCAGCACAACTGCTCCGGCAAGCACGCGGCCTTCCTGGCCGCCTGCCGGCAGATGCACTGGCCCCTCGAGAGCTATCTGCAGAGCGACCATCCCCTGCAGCAGGCGGTGATCAAGCGGGTCGGGGAACTGCTGGGGCTGCCGGGCGCCGAGCTGATCAGCGCCCGGGACGACTGCGGCGCCCCCACCCTGCAGTTGCAGCTGGCCCAGATGGCGCTGCTGTTCGCCCATCTCGGTGGCGGGGAGCAGGCCGACCTGGAGCGGCTCAGCCGGGCGATGCTCGCCCACCCCGAACTGATCGCCGGCGAAGGGGCGTTCGACACCGAAGTGATGCGCCTGGGCCACGGCCAGGTGCTGAGCAAGGGTGGGGCGGAGGGCATCCAGTGCCTGAGCCGGGTGGGCGAAGGTATGGGGGTGGCCATCAAGGTCGATGACGGGGCGAGGCGCGCCAAGCAGGCCGTGGCCCTGCACCTGCTGGAACAGCTCGAATGGCTCACCCCCACCACCCTGGTGGACCTGCGCCAGCGCTACCTGGCCCCCGCCGACCATCTGCGCCTGGAGGTGATCGGCGAGCTCCGTTTCGACGGCGCCCGCCCCTGAGCCGGGGGCATCGGCTGATACAATTACATGGTGCAACGCGGGGTAGAGCAGTCTGGTAGCTCGTCGGGCTCATAACCCGAAGGTCAGGAGTTCAAATCTCCTCCCCGCCACCAACTTCGAAGCCCTGCAAAGGGTTTTCATCCAGCAACCCTCCAGCCACCGGCTGGGGGGTTGTTGTTTTATGGCCCCGAACCCCCCCCGACCCAGGTCATGCTGCCGGCCCTTCCCCCCCAGCCGGATGCGATCCATGTTCAGGTGGCGGAGTCCCCCCTGGCGCCGAAACCCCTTGGTGCCCTGCCCGCGGACCTGCAGCCTCTGGTTCGGGAGCTGCAGCGGTTCGGCTTCAGGCTGCAGATCAGCGCACCGCCGCTGCGGGGGGCCTACGGACTGTTTGAGGCCGGGTCGCGACGGATCTGGATCGCCCCGATCAGCTTCGAGCTGGGCATCGCCCGTCAGACCTTCCTCCACGAGGCGGTGCATGCGGTCCAGAGCTGCCCGACCGGCAAGGTGACAGCGATCGGCTGGCGGCTGCCGCCAATGCCGCCGGTGGTGCGCCAGGAGATCGGTGGCATCCTCACCACCCGTTACCACCACCATCGGCTGGCCGAACAGGAGGCCTTTTATCTCCAGGGTCAGCCCGATGCCGTGCCCCGGCTGATGGAGGCCCTGCGCCGTCGCTGTGGCCTGCCGCGGCCTGCCGCCGCTCCTGCATGATGCCGGCACCGGTTCGCCTGCCGATGTCCGCCGCCCCATCCCCCTCAACCGGCAGCGAGACCCCCTGGGACGCTGTGGTGGTGGGGGCGGGGGCCAATGGATCGGTGGCCGCCATGGTGCTGGCAGAAGCAGGCCTGCGGGTGCTGGTGCTCGAGGCGGGGCCAGAGCTCTCCGCCCGACGGGCCCTGGGCAGCGAGCCACTCAACAGCCTGCGCCGCCTCGCCCACCTGAGCAGCGGCCGACAACGCCTGCAGCGGCACCATCCAGGGTTCTGGAAACACAACCCCGAGCTGTTCACCGACGAGCGGCAGAACCCTTACAGCACGCCGCCGGACGCCCCCTTCCTGTGGACCCGGGGACGCCAGGTGGGTGGCAAGAGCCTCACCTGGGGTGGCATCACCCTGCGCCTGTCGGAGGCGGAGTTCCAGGCGGCCCGGCGGGATGGCCACGGCCCCGCCTGGCCGATCGGAACCGCCGAGCTGGCGCCCTTCTACGACCGCCTGGAAACCCTGCTGGGGGTCCACGGCCAGCGGGATGGTCTTGCCCAGCTGCCTGACGGTCAGTTCCTGCCGCCGCTGCCGTTCACGCCGGGGGAGCGACACCTGCAGGGGGCGATCGCCAGGGACCTGGGCCTGCCCCTGATCCATTCCCGCGGCTTCCGCCTGCACACGCCCACGCCGGCGGCCCCCTGGCCCCCCTCCAGCGCCCAGGGCCTCAGCCTGGCCCGGGCCCTGGCCACGGGCCGGGTGCAGCTGCGCAGCGGGGCAGTGGTGAGCCATCTGGAGATGGCGGCCGGGGGCGGCCGGGCCGAAGCGGTGGTGCTGGTGGAGGCAACAAGCGGCCGGCGGGAGCGCGTTAGCGCCCCCCTGATCGTGCTCTGCGCCTCGACGATCGAAACCGTGCGCCTGCTGCTGCATTCGAGCGACGCCATCCGCAGCGGCGGCCTCAGCGATCCCTCCGGCAGCCTGGGCCGCTTCCTGATGGACCACATCTCCACCAGCCGGTTCTTCTCGATTCCGTCGATCGCCGTGCCGGACGAACCCGCCGAGCTCTCGGGTGCCGGGAGTTGCTTCATCCCCAACACGGTCAATCTGGACGCGCGCAGCCAGGAGGACTTTCTCCGCGGCTACGGGATCTGGGCGGCCCTGCAGCGCTTCGATCCCCCCGCCCTGCTCAGGCGCCGGCCCGGGGAGGCGGTGGGCTTCCTGATCGGCCATGGGGAGGTGCTGGCCCGGGCGGAGAACCGGGTGACCCTCCATGGCGACCGCACCGATGCCTGGGACCTGCCCATCCCCCACATCGAGTGCCGTTGGGGGCGCAATGAGCAGGCGATGGTGGCCCACATGCAGGGGCGCATGGAGGCCGTCGTGGCCTCGGCGGGGGGCCGTATCCGGCCCATCGAAGAGCTGTTCGTGCTGCCCTTGCTGGAGCCCATGATCCGCAACAGCCTGGCGGTGCGGCCCGAGGCGCCGCCGCCCGGGTACTACATCCATGAACTGGGCGGGGCCCGCATGGCAGGCACCCCGGAGGCGGGCGTCGTCGATGCCCAGAACCGCTGCTGGAGTGCCCCCAACGTGCTGGTGACCGATGGCTCCTGCTGGCCCAGCGCCGGCTGGCAGAGCCCCACCCTCACCGAGATGGCGATCACCTGGCGCGCCTGCGCCGCCGCCGCGGAGCGGATGCGGCGAGGCTGACCGCGCCGGTCAGGGAGCCGTCACAGGAGGGCAAAGGTGGTGTCCATCACCACAGTCTTCCCAGCGGAGCCTGCGCACAATGGCGGGGCGACCTCCAAAGGGTCGGGCAAGGGAGAAAACCATCAGCGGGGGTTGGCACCCTCGCTTTTTTTTGTCTCAGGGCTTCTGGAAGAGTCCGTCGAGGTAGTGCTGGGAAACGACGGGCTCCTGGCAACCGTTCTGGAACAGGAATCCAGCCAGGGCTGAAGTGATGACGCTGTACTGATCCCAGTGCGGATGGGTCTTGATGAAATCCCGCATGCCTTCGTAGAGCACCTCCGGCACCTCCGCTTCCAGGCTGACGCTTGCCGCGTCACCGGCGCACCCCGGGCACTCTTGATCCATGGCCATGCTGGTGCGGGTCGGCTGGGGTCGTCCCAAGTACGCCACAGGGGAGGCCCAGCGTCAAAAACGTCTTCATGGGAGCCCGCATCGGCTTGCGGTGATGAGACTCGTTGCCCCGGCTGGCCTGAGGCCAGGATGTCCCACAACACGCCTGCGGCCGATCGCCGCTGGCGAGCACTGTCAAGGCTGATCCGAGCAATCATTCACTTTCCCCAGCACCCGCGCCCGAGCCCAGCCGAGAGGGCCCCATCTGTGGAAAAAGCCCCTTGAATCGGGGGAAAACGTCCTCCATGTGGGGGAAAGCCCCGATTGATCGGAAACATTGATCAGAAAAGAGTCTCAGCGGACTCTTGTCTGGATGAGACCGGCGAGGCCAGCGGACCCTGACGCCCAGGCTCAGTCGGCAGGGCGCCGCAGGGTGAGGGGACCCAAGGGGTGATCGGCGTGGGGATAGATCGGATGGTGGTGGTGGCTCCCCTGACCATGGCCATGGTCGTGGTTGTGTCCGCCCGCCGAGCCACCCACCGGCAGCGGCACCCCATCGGGCTGGCAGGCTCCCGTGCATTCCCGCTCGCAGAGCTTGCAGCTCTCCACCAGCCCCTCGACATGGTGGTGGTGGCTGTGCTGGGGCGCCCCCACCTCCCGCTCGAAGCCGAGCACCTGGGCCCGGTACTTGCACAGGGAGCAGTTCATGTTCACGTCGCCCCCCAGTACCTCGCTGACCCGCTCCCGGAAGGTGTCCAGCACCAGGGGATGGTCGCCGAGGTACGAGGCCTGGACCATCTCCAGCTCGGGATGGTCGGCGGCGACCCGCTCGCTGTGCTGGCGGATCCGGCTCACCAGCACCCCGGAAAAGAGGAAATAGGGGAAGACGACGATGCGCCGGTGGCCGAGCTTGACCGCCTGGCGCAGCCCCGGCTCCACCAGGGGGAAGGTGACGCCGGAATAGAGCGTCTCCCCCCAGCCGAAGCCGAAGCCCTCCACCAGCATCCGGGTCACCTTGGCCACGTTGGAGTTGGCGTCCGGATCGGAGGAGCCGCGCCCCACCACCGCCAGCAGCGTCTCGTGCAGCGGCACCGGGCTGCGGCCAGCGGCGACGGCGGCGGCATCGGCGGCCTCGAGGCTGGCGCGGATGCGGGCGGCGGCGGCCTGGATCATCTTGAGATCCACCCCCAGCTCGCGGCCGTAGTCGATGCGCAGCCCCGTCTCGGCGGCGTAGGTGTTGAGCACCGAGGGGATGTCGTTCTTGGCATGGCCGGCGGCAAACAGCATCGCCGGCACCGCCAGCACATGGCGCACGCCCCGCTGGCGCAGGGCGTCCAGGCCGTCGCGCAGGATCGGCCGGGCGAACTCCAGGTAGCCGTGGTCGACGGGCACGGGATCGAGGTGGTGCTGCAGCTGGTGGGCCAAGGAGGCGAACTCGGCCACCGCCAGACGGTTGCGACTGCCGTGGCCGCAGACGAGCACACCGATGGGGCCGTGGGGTCCGGCCAGGGCGCCGTCTCGGTCAGGGGCGGTGGTCATGGACGTCTGCACGTGGATCGACCCTATTCCCGCGACTGGGACCAGCCGGGATGCCGCCAGGATGGGGGGCAGCCACCGGCACCCATGAGCCTGCATCTGCCCCCCTACCGGCCCCTGCCCCCCCCGGGCCCCAGGGCGGAACTGCTCAGCGTCGCCATCGCCGACCTCCAGCCCACCCAGATGTGTGTGGGTCTGGCGGAGGTGCGCAGTCGCCAGCAGGACTTCTCCCAGGAAACGGCCGAACAGCGCCTGCGCTATCTGCGCGGCAAACCCGTGCCCCTGGTGCGCGGTGGGGCCGGGGAGTTCTGGATGGTCGACCGCCACCATCGCCTGCGGGGGCTGATCGAAATCGACCCGTCCGCCCTGGCCTATGGCTACCTGGTACTGGATCTGCCCGGGTCCCCGCCGGAGGCGGTGCTGGCCGAGCTGCAGGAGCGCGGCTGGCTGTACCTCTATGACGGCCGCGGCCATGGCCCCCTGGCACCGGCGGCCCTGCCGCAGCGGCTGCCGGATCTCCAGGACGATCCCTACCGCTCCCTGGTGTGGCGCCTCAAGAAGGAGGGGATGATCGATCCGGCCCCCCTGATCCCCTTCCACGAGTTCCGCTGGGGAGCCTGGCTGCGCAGCCGCCCCCTGCCCCCCTTCAGCTCCAGCAACCTGGTGCCGGCCCTGGCCGCCGCCCGCTCCCTGGTGCGCTCCGGTTCCGCCTCCCACCTGGCCGGCTGGAAGGGCTGAAACCACCTCCCCCGACCGGCTCAGTCAGGCCTGTTGCGGGGCGGGGCGCCATCCCCCGCCAGCAGCAGCCGTTCCCAGCGATCGAACAACCGGGCCAGCAACAACGCGCCGCCAGCCAGCAGCAGCGCCACCCCCAGAACCTGGGGGGTCTGCCACCAGGCGACCGCCAGCAGGGCCAGCCATGGAATGGCCAGCAGCAGCGGCCGCCAGCGCCGCAGGCCCCGCAGGGCGCCGCTGCAAGAGGCGCAGTGCCGCCCGTGGCTGTGCCAGCGCTCCATCAGCGCCGACTGGTCGAGGCGGGGGGGCAGGGGCTGGCCGGGGAAAGGGTCGCCGTCATGGTCATGGACCCAGTCGTGCAGCGCCTTCACATAGACATCGGCCCCAGTGGCCAGGAAGAACGCCCGCTCGGCCCCGCCGCTGCGGCCCCGCTGCTCCAGCACCCGCTCCTGCCAGTGCAGGAATACCTGGTCGTCCTCCAGCACGGTGTGGTTGGCGATGTGCTGCAGCCACCTGGGACGCAGACCCAGCAGCAGGGGAGGCAGCTTGGATTCGAACTGGAAGGGGAAGCGGGCGAACAGACGGCATTCGCCCCGGCGGATCGGCGTCGCGTAGACCACCGTGAGGATGCGGGCGAAGCCCGGCGCCGTCAGCGCATGCCACATCAGGCCGGGGGCGGCGAAGGTGGTGGACTGGCTGCCGAGCGTCCCCTTGCGCGGCCCTTCCTGCCATAGGGCCGTGAAGCCCTCCGGACCTGAGCTGGTGATCGTCGCAGCCACCGGAGCGGCGTTCTCCCGCTTGCCCACGGTGCGGTGGTGGGTGAAGGGCACATGGCTCACATCGAGCACGTTCTCCAGCAGGGTGAGGGCATCCATGGGCAGGTCCCGGAAGGTGTCCTGGACGAACCAGCCCGGCTCCTCCAGCACCGGCACCAGGGGCAGGGACACCGCCGTGGCCGCGTCCGCCTCGCCGGCGAAGACAAACAGCAGGCCCTGAGCCTCGGCGGTGGCGTAGGCCCGGCAGCTGGAGCGCAGGGCGCTGGGGGTCGCCCCCGCTTCGGACTGGGGGATGGCGGTGCAGTGGCCGTCGCCGGCGAAGGTCCAGCCGTGGTACGGGCACTCCAGCTGGCCGGCGCCATTGAGGCGGCCTTGGCTGAGGGGCACCAGGCGGTGGGGACAGACATCGGCGAAGGCACGCCAGCTCTGACCCTGGCCATCCCACCAGAGCACCAGGTCCTCCTCCAGCAGGGTGAAGGCGGTGGGCCTGGTGCGGTCGAGGTCCCGCAGATAGGCCACCGGATACCAGTGCTGGCTCCAGGCGGTACGCGTCATGGCGACGATTCTGCTGGGCGGAGCGAGCGGATGCGGGCCTGGTCACTGCCGCGGCTGCATGGATCCAGGGCCTTGACTAGACAGAGGAGAGACCTGCCGCTCCCATGTCCTTCAGCCATCTCCTGGTGCCCAGCGACGGTTCCGACCTCTCGATGGCGGCCGTCCGCCAGGCCGTGGCCCTGGCCACCGCTCTCGGAGCCCGCCTCACCTTCTTCCATGCCCAGGCCAGTGTGCCGGTGCAGGTGGTGGGGCTCGGGGAAATGCTCGATGCCACCACGATGGAAGCCCTGATGAGCGCCAGCCTCAAGGATGGGGATCGGATCCTGGAGGAGTCCCTGGCGGTGGCCAAGGAGGCCGGCGTCAACGCCACGGCCGAGCGGGTGCTGAGCGACCTGCCGCACCAAGCCATCATCGAGGCCGCCACCCGACTGGGCTGCGACCTGATCGTGATGGCCTCCCACGGCCGCCGCGGCCTGGTGGGGATGCTGATCGGCAGCGAAACCCAGCGGGTGCTGGTCCAGTCTCCCTGTCCGGTGCTGGTGATCCGATGAGGGCCAAGCCCTCCGGCGGTGGCGGCGCCGCCGCAGATCGGGCCTACGACATCCTGCGCTCCCAGCATCAGCCGCTGGCGGCCCTTTTCTCACCCCGCAGCGTGGCCGTGATCGGTGCCTCCGACCGGCCGGGCAGCGTCGGACGTGGCGTGTTCTGGAACCTGATCAGCCACCCCTTCGGCGGCACCGTCTACCCCGTCAACCCCAAGCGCCCGAGCGTGCTGGGGATCCGCGCCTACGCCACTGTGGCGGCGGTGCCCGAGCCGGTGGACCTGGCCGTGATCGCCACCCCGGCCGCCACGGTGCCGGCCCTGATCGAGGCGTGCGCGGCGGCCGGGGTCAAGGGCGTGATCGTGCTGTCGGCGGGCTTCCGGGAGATCGGCGCCGCCGGTATCGCCCTGGAGGCCCGCCTCCGGGATGGCCTGCGCCGCACCGGCATGCGGCTGGTGGGCCCCAACTGTCTGGGGCTGATGAATCCCCGCACCGGCCTCAACGCCACCTTCGCCGGCGCCATGGCCCGCCCTGGCCACGTGGGCTTCCTGAGCCAGTCGGGGGCGATCTGCACCGCCGTCCTCGACTGGAGCCTGCAGGAGAACGTGGGCTTCAGCGCCTTCGTCTCGATGGGCTCGATGCTCGACGTGGACTGGGGGGATCTGATCACCTACCTGGGGGACGACCCTGAGACCCACAGCATCGTCATCTACATGGAATCGATCGGGGATCCCCGCTCGTTCCTCTCAGCGGCGCGGGAGGTGGCCCTCACCAAGCCGATCGTGGTGATCAAGGCCGGCCGCACCGCCGAGGCCGCCCAGGCGGCGGCCTCCCACACCGGAGCCCTGACCGGAAGCGACGCCGTGCTCGATGCCGCGTTCCGGCGCTGCGGCGTACTGCGGGTGGACAGCATTGCCGACCTCTTCGACCTGGCCGAGGTGCTCTCGAAGCAACGCCGCCGGCCCCTGGGGCCGCGGCTGACGATCCTCACCAACGCCGGAGGTCCGGGCGTGATCGCCACCGATGCCCTGGTGCGCCACGGCGGACAGCTGGCCCCCCTCCCGGCGGCCACCCTGGCGGACCTCGATGCCGCGCTGCCGCAGCACTGGAGTCGGGCCAACCCGATCGACATCCTGGGGGACGCGGATCCGGACCGCTACGAGCGGGCCATCCGCCTGGCCCTGGCCAACCCCGACAGTGACGGCTTGCTGGTGGTGCTCACCCCCCAGGCCATGACGGACCCCACCAGCACCGCCGAACGGCTGGTGGCCTTGGCGGCGACCACCACCAAGCCACTGCTGGCCAGCTGGATGGGCGGCCAGGACGTGGAGGCGGGGGAACGGCTGCTGAATGCCGCCGGCATCGCCACCTACCGCTACCCGGATGCGGCGGTGCAGTTGTTCGATGTCCTGTGGCGCTACAGCGACAACCTGCGCGGCCTCTACGAAACCCCGGCCCTGGTGCCCGAGACCGAGGCGACGGGCGACGCTGAGCCCCACGCCGACCGCCAGCGGGTGGAAGCGCTGCTGGACGGGGTGCTGGCCGAGCGGCGCACCCTGCTGAATGAATGGGAAGCCAAGCAGGTGCTGGAGGCCTATGGCATTCCCACCGTTCCCACCCACATGGCCACCAGTGACGAGGCGGCGGCAGCGGCGGCCGAGGCGATGGGCTACCCGGTGGTGGTCAAGCTGCTGTCCGCCGAGCTCACCCACAAGAGCGATGTCGGTGGTGTGCAACTGAACCTGCGTGACGGCGCCGCGGTGGCCCAGGCCTTCCGCACCATGCAGGAGGCAATCGTGGCGCTGCACGGGGAGAGCGCCTTCGGCGGGGTGACCGTGCAGCCGATGCTGGAGTTGACCGGTGCCTACGAGCTGATCGTCGGCAGCAGCATCGACCCCCAGTTCGGCCCGGTGATCCTGTTCGGCACCGGGGGGCTGCTGGTGGAGGTGTTCCGCGACAGCGCCGTGGCCCTGCCGCCACTGAATACCACCCTGGCCCGGCGGCTGATGGAACGCACCCGCATCCATGCGGCACTGCAGGGGGTGCGGGGCCGGCCACCGGTGGATCTGGCGGCACTGGAGCGGCTGCTGGTGCGCCTCAGCCGGCTGGTGCTGGAGCATCCGGCCATCCTGGAACTGGACATCAACCCCCTGCGGGTGGCACCTGGGATCGGCAATGGTTCGCTGGTGGCCCTGGATGCCCGGGTGCTGCTGCAGTCGTCCTCCGGGGCCACCTGTTTCACCCCCAGACCGGCGATCCGGCCCTATCCGAGCGAGTACGTGCGCCCCTGGCACCTGCCCGACGGATCACCGGTGACGCTGCGGCCGATCCGGCCGGAGGACGAGCCCCTGCTGGTGACCTTCCACCGCATCCTGTCGGAGCAGAGCGTCTACTTTCGCTACTTCCATCTGATGACCCTGGGCCACCGCATCGCCCATGAACGGCTGACCCGGATCTGCTTCACCGACTACGACAGAGAAATGGCCCTGGTGGTGGAGCGGCCGGGGCAGAACGGCAGCGCAGCCGAGGTGCTGGGGGTGGGCCGGCTCAGCCGGATCCACGACGACAACGCCGCCGAGTTCGCCATGCTGATCGCCGATCCCTGGCAGCGGCAGGGGTTGGGCACCGCCCTGCTGGGGCTGCTGATCACGATCGGTCGGGCCGAGGGGCTCGAGCGCATCTGTGCCGAGATCCTGCACGAGAACAGGGGCATGCAGCACGTCTGCCAGAAGCTGGGTTTCCGGCTCCGGCCCACGGCCGAGTGCGTGCATGCCGAAATCAGCCTGCTTGATGCTGCAGCTGCCAGGCCCGCTGCAGATCCACCCGGGTGACCCGGAACCCCAGCCGGCGGGCGGCCAGCAGCAGTTCCGCTCTGGAGCGGCAATGACGCAGCCCCCGGCGGATCACCTCATCCGTCTCCGCCTCCTCAACGAGGCGCTCCAGTTCGCTCCAGCTCATCGGGTCCTCCCGCCCTCTGGTCCACCCTGGCAAGGGCCGTCCGATCTGACCAGGGGTCGATAACAAGCGATGCAGAGGGGTGCAGGCCGCCAGTCGCATCTTGTCGGACATCCCCGGGGTCCCGTTCATGGATCGGTCACATGACTTCGCTTGATTGATGTCATCCCCACCTCAGGGGTCGCTCCTCACAACGCGAACCACCATGAACACCATCCTTCGTCTGGGGTCCCGCCGCCTCGCGGGCCTGCTGGGCACCACCGGCGCCCTGGCCCTGCTGGCCGCCCCCCTGGAGGCCTGGTCCGGTCCCTGGGGGCCGTCCGGCGTCCCCCGTCAGGTCAACAGCCGCCGTGTCCCCTACCCCGTGCCCACCCTGCCCAGCCCCTCCTCCTATGGGGATGGCTACGGCGGCGGTTACCGCGCCGACTACGACGTCGACGGCTACCGGGCCAACCTGCCGGTGGCCCCCGACTTCGTCCAGGCCCAGACGGCCCAGCGCTGCAACGTCGGCCGGCTGGTGGGCGGCATCATCGGCGGGGGCCTGGGCTACGCCGCCTCCCGCCAGGACGGCCGCACCTGGGCCGTGCCGCTCGGGGCCCTGCTGGGCCAGCAGATGGGCTGCAGCATCGGCGCCCAGCGGGCTCCCCTGCCCTGGTGAGCCCCCGGCTCAGGAAGCGGTCCCGAAGGCCACCTGACAGGCGGCATTGAGGAGCTCCGCTTCCTGGGCATTGTCCGGCTGCTGGCCATTCAGCAGCCCCGACTGACAGTCGGCCGAGAGCTGGAAGACGTTGTCATCAGCACTGACGTCGAAGGACACCGTGGCGGTGCCGGTCGGCTGGACCGTGCCGAATAGCAGCTGGTACTCGGTGTTGGGCACCACGATCACGGTCTGGCTGCTGGCTACCGCCGCATCCACGGCACTGTTGATAATGGCGGCGGTTGCCAGGGTGCCCACGCCCCAGGCGGCGGCGCTGGCCCCCCACCATCCCCAGGAGGGGGTGGCCCAGCCGCCGTACCAGCCGTGGTTCCAGGGTCTGGCGACGCCCCAGCCAGGGCGTGCCCAGCCCGGTCTGACGCCGATGGCGTTGACGTTGACCGCGCGGTTCCAGTTGCGGTTGACGTTGACGTTGCGGTTGATGTTCCGGTTGACGGTCCGGTTCAGATTGGCGTTGACGTTGCGGTTGAGACCGGCGTTGCGGTTGATGGTTCCCACCCCGCCAACCCTGTTCACACCCGCTGCCCCAACCCCACCAGGTCGCGCCACGGGCCCAGCCAGCGAGGGACGACCCATCCCGCCGGCAGCACCGCCGCTCCAACCACCAGCGGGTCGGGCCGCGCCACGGTTGAAGCCACCGGCACCACCGGATCCCTGGAAACCACTGAGGGCCCTGGCGCCACCACCGGCCCGCGCCCCGCCACCACCGGCCCTGGCACCGCCACCACCGCCTCCCCGTCCACCCCCGCCGCCGCGGGCAATCCATTGGGAGGCGACCGAAGCGGACGCTGCCTCCTGGGCCACGACAGCCCCGACCGGGGAGGCGATCACACCGGCCATCAACAGAGCGAGTCCAGCGAGGATCTTCATTTCAGGAGCAGCGCGCAGGCGTCGTCGTAGCAGCTGGCGTCCACCCGACCGTCGGCGCCGAAATGGACCATCACCAGATCGCGTCCCTGAAGGCGGGTGTTGGCGCGATCCTCCCGGACACTGTTGAGATAATTGGGGTTGACCACACACAGGTCCTTGCCGTTGAAGCAGACCGTGTTGGTGGAGAACCGGGCCGAGGCGCCGCGCAGCGGGCTCCATTGCTTGGTGTCGTTCGCCCAGATCGCCATCGTCACCGGTTCAGCGGTGATGCGAACGGTTTCGGTGACGTTGCCGATGCGGTGGCGATAGAGCGTCGCCCCCCCCTCATCCACCGCTTCCACCTTGCAGGGGACCGCAGCCGCCCCCCGGAGCGAGCACTGGGTGGAAAGGGTGTAGAGCACCTGGGCCGCAGGAGCAGCCTGGGCCGCGGGAGCGGACTGGGGGGCCAGCAGGGCCATGGCCGTCAGGCCGGCCAGGATGCCGCCACCGCGTACGGCCAGACGGTGACGACGGCCGCCAGCGTGACGGCCACTGGGGCGAAGGCTGATCCGGCGCTGGGGCATGGGGAAAGCAATCAACGGGGCTCCCGGAAAACCGGTGGCATCAGATAAAGCGTGACCACCAGGACTCTCGATGACGCGGAGCATCTTGCAAAACGTTGTAATCAGTGTCGTTGGTCCGGATGACGGCGCCGCCTTGGCTGCGCGGGGCTCCAGGCGATGCGAACCCAGACAGGGAGGGGGAAGATAGGGTCCGTTGACCGTCTGGGCGAAGCATCGTGGGTCACCCCGAGCCATGGGGCCTTCGCCCACGACACCGATGGGCGGTCTTCATCCTGCCCCTGCTGGCCGCTCTGCTGGCGGGCCAGCTGCTGGCGTCGCCCCCCCTTGTCAGGGCCGGTGCCGCTGCCCTGAAGAGCGCTCCCCAGCCGGCCTTCATCGAACTGGATGGCCGACGGGTGCTGGAGATCCGAGCCGGCGTCGGTGCCCAGACCCCGGCGCAGATGGCGCGGCGAGGCAGCCAACGGCTGGCTGAGCTGGCTGCGAACTACTCGATCGAGCCAGGGCAGATCGTCGTGCAGGAGGACCCTCCTTACACCACCATCGGCCTGATGCAGGGCGGCGTGTTCGAGCCCAGGATCTCGGTGGACGACCGCAACGCGGCCCGCTTTCAGCTCAGCCGCCAGCAGCTGGCCCAGCGCTACCTGGAGCAGATCCGCGCGGCGATCGTGCGCTACCGCCAGACCCACCGGCGTTCGGACTGGCTGCGGGGCACCGCCCTGGCCCTGCTGGCCCTGGGCTTCTACATCCTCTGGCTGCGGGGCCAGCTGGCCCTCAACCGGCGCCTGGAGCGCTGGATCAACGACCCCGCCAACCGCCGGATCCGGGGCCTGCAGGTGGGGGGCAACCAGTGGCTCACCGCGGATCAGGAGCGCAGCCTCCTCGATCCCTTGCGCCGGATCGTGCACGGGGCCGTTCTGCTCCTGGTCAGTTACCTCTCCATCCCCCTGTTCCTGGGGCTGTTCCCCCCCACCCAGGGCCTCTCCGAAACCCTGCGGGGCCAGATCACCGGCCTGGTGGTGGGCGGCGCCCAGGCCTTTTCGCGGGCCATCCCCGACCTCATCTCCGTGGCGGTGATCCTGGCCCTCAGCGTGCTGCTGATGCGGGCCAGCAACGCCTGGTTTCGGGCGGTGGAGCTGGGCAACCTGCGTCTGAGCTGGTTCTATCCCGAATGGGCCCGGCCCACGGCCCGGCTGGTGGGGATCGGCATCCTGCTGTTCGGCGTGGTGGCGGCCTACCCCTACATCCCCGGAGCCAACAGCAAGGCCTTCCAGGGCGCCGGCCTGTTCGTGGGGGTGCTGGCGGCCCTGGGCTCGAGTGCCGTGGCCGCCAACCTGATCGGAGGGCTGATGCTCACCTACACCCGGGCCTACCAGGAGGGCGACCGGGTCAGCATCAACGGCACCGTCGGCATCGTTCACGACTCCGCCCTGCTGGTGACCCGCCTGCGCACCCCCCGCAATGAGGTGGTGAGCATCCCCAACGCCACCGTGCTGGGGGCCTCGATCATCAATTACAGCCTGGCCCGTCGCGAGATCGCCCAACCCGTGGTGATCGCCACCACCGTCACCATCGGCTACGACGTGCCCTGGCGCCAGGTTCACCAGCTGATGCTGGAGGCGGCCGCCGCCACCGCAGGCATCAGCCAGGAGATCCCCCCGTTCGTGCTCCAGACCTCCCTGAACGACTTCCACATCAGCTACGAGCTCAACGCCTACGTGGAGGATGTGGACACCTACCGCAGCACCCTCTCCGAGCTGCTGGCAGCCATCCAGGATCAGTTCGCCGGCGCTGGCGTCGAGATCCTCTCTCCCGGCTACCACGCGATGCGCAACGGCAACGGGAGCACGGTGCCCCCCTGGCCTTCCGAGTCCTTCGGCACCCCGACCCCCACTCCGCCCGCCGCCGGTTGAAGGCTCAAGCCGTTCGCAGCTGGGCTCTGCGCCAGCGCAGGAAGGGAATCGAGAGCAGCACGGTGACCAGCAGGTAGGCCAGCACGGCCAGCTTCAGGCCGGGCATCCCGGCGCCGTAGGTGGTGGCGAACAGCAGGGCCAGGCCAGGGTTGCGCATCGACATGACCAAGGCCACGGTGGTGCGCTCGCGAGGCTCCGGGCCAGCCATGAGGGAGCCGATGGCCAGGGCCGCGGCCACCATCACCGCCACGAAGCCCAGGGCCAACCCGTTGGAGGCCACGAACGGCAGCAGCAAAGGGCCGGCCTTGATCAGCACGAGCACGATCAGCAGCAGAAGCAGGCCGTTGGCGAGCTTGTCGAGCGGCCCCTCCAGCCGCGCCACCCATTCGGGCTTCCAGTGCCTCAGCAGCAGGCCTGCCAGCAGCGGCAGCACCTGGGCCTTACCCACCTGCAGGGCCACTTCCCTGGGGGCGATGTCCCAGCCGTCGATGCCGAACGAGGCCCGGAACAGATCAGCGAGCAGGGGAATCGAAACGATCGCGGCCACGGCCGCGCAGGCCTGCAGCAGCGCCGCCAGCTGGCGGTCGCCCCCCGTCTTGCCGGCCTTGCGCAGGGTGAGCGGGGCGCTTGGGCAGACCGCCATCAGGGCGATGCCGAAGCGGGCCGGCGGGGAGAGGGCGAAGCTCAGGGGCAACTTCATCAGCACCAAAGCCACCAGGGGCACCAGCACACACGAGCCGATCAGCACACGGATCACCAGGGCCGGCCGATGCCGCAACGTCCCGATTGCATCCAGCTGCAACCCCAGGCCAAGGGCGACCATGATCGTGAACAGGGTGAGGCTGACGAGTGCGGCAGAGGCCTGGGCCATGGCGATCAGGAGAAGGGAAGGGAGGTGTGGCGAAGGCTCAGAGCGCCAGCCCGCCATCGGCCAGCCTCGCCAGGGCAACGGCGCCGATGACAGTGAGGCCCACGGCCGTGGCGGTGGCGATCGCGCGTTGCTCTCGGTCCACGAAGGTGACGCTGTTGAGGCGGCTCAGATCCATGGTTTCACCCATGCCCCCTCTCCCGTGCCTCGCTAGCGTTCAACCAGCCACTGACAGCCCATCGATGGCCGTTCTCAACCGCTGCGCCATCGCGGTGGCACCCCGGCAGCCGATGGTGGACTGGACCCGCCCGTTCTGGACCCGGGAGGACATGGAGGGCCTGGGGGACGACCACAGCCTCTACCTGATCCCCACCTACGACAGCGAGCTGGAAGCCGAGGACAGGCTGCTGGACAGCTACGGGCAGATCTTCGCCGCCGAGCTGGAACTCTGGTGCCGCGACCGCAGTCGCTGGCCCCAGCCCCGCAGCCTGGAACTCTTCGAGGCCTGGTTCTCGGTCCGCTTCTTCCCCCTCGTCGAAGACCTCGACACCGAGCCCCTGCACACCTACGTCATCGATGACGACCTGCAGGACGCCCTGCGCGAGGCCCTGGGCTGAGACATGTTCTTCCGCATCCACCACCGACTCAGTTACCGCTACGACCGGCCCGTGTTCCTGGAGCCCATGACCCTGCGGCTGACCCCCCGCCAGGACGGCAGCCAGAGGATCCTGGAGCACCATCTGCGGCTGGTGGATCCCGCCGCCGGCCTCACCCGCGTGCTCGAGCCCGATGGCACCGACGCCATGGTGGCCTGGTTCCAGCAGGAGCGGGACCAGCTGACGATTGAGGTGGACATGCTGCTGGAGACCCTGCGCAGCAATCCCTTCGACTGGATCATCACCCACAGGGAGGCCCAACACCTGCCGGTGGACTACCCGGAGGCGGAGGCCTGCTCCCTGGCGGGCTGCCGGCATGGAGCGATCGATCCAGCCGTCCGTGCCTGGGCCCAGGCCATCGCCGACAAGGTCGAGGGATCGGCCACCGCCTTCCTCGGCGCCCTTGCCGATGAGATCCACCACGGCTTCCACCATGTGGGCCGTCTGGAGGGGGAGCCCACCTCGGCGGCCGAGACCCTCGCGACGCTGACTGGAGCCTGCCGGGACACGGCCGTGCTGTACATCGCGGCCTGCCGCAGCCAGGGCCTGGCGGCGCGCTTCGTCAGCGGCTACTCGATGCACCATCCCCCCGAGGTGAGCGAACACGAGCTGCACGCCTGGGCGGAGGTGTACCTGCCAGGGGGGGGCTGGAGGGGCTTTGATCCCAGCCTGGGGCTGGCGGTGGCCGATGGCCATGTGGTGCTGGCCGCCGCTCCGGATCACCACCTGGCGGCACCCGTCAGCGGCCGTTATCGGGGAACCGGGGTGGGCTCCAGCCTGGCCTACCTGATCCGGCTGCAGGCCGCCTCCAGCCTTGAGGAACTGGAAGGAGCGGCTCAGCCGATGGTCCCGAGCTGAAGCCAGCAACCGGCCGGGGCCAGCTTCTCGACGATCACCGGTGTCTGGTGCGTCAGCGCCAGATTCTGGGCATAGCGTTCCGCCTCGTCCCGGTGGTCGAAGAGGGGGCCGAACACCTCGTTGGGAACGGTGGTCTCGTTCTGGTCGGCGGGTCGGACCCGGTAGCGGCCACGAGGGCTGGGTTCACTCATGGCCCCAATCTGCTCCCCAGCCTTCGCAGGTCGCTCCAGCAGCAGAGTGTCTTCCAATCCGTGGCCGACTCCCCACACGGACCAGAACAACGGAACAGCGATCGACCATGAAAAAACCGCCCCGGAAGAACCGGGACGGCCAGAGAGAAAACAGGGGGCCTGGGAAGACCCGGTGACTCAGTAGCGGCTGCGGCCGCCACCGCCACCGCCATAGCCGCCACCACCGCCGCCGTAGCCGCCGCCGCCGGAGCGACCACCGCCGCCACCGCCACCGCCACCGGTGCGGGGCTCAGCCTTGTTGACGCGGATGCTGCGTCCCATCCACTCGACATCCTGAAGATCGTCGATCGCCTTGGTTTCGTCGGCGTCGTTCGTCATCTCAACGAAGGCGAAGCCCCTCTTGCGGCCGGTGTCGCGGTCAAGGGGAAGGGTGCACTGGCGCAGTTCACCGTACTGGGCAAACAGATTTTTGACATCTTCCACCTCGGCGTCGAAGGAAAGATTTCCGATGTAAATGGTCATGAACCTGAAAAAAAACTATGAATCGATCCGTCGACAGCCCTTTTAGAAAGTGATGAGCTCGCTGGAGAGAAATCTTGGAATCCTCCCTACCTTACAGGCCCTGCGGTCCAACGCCCCGTGGACGGAGGGCGAAATGACCGGCCGGGCCATTGCCGCAACAGTGCTGCAGACCTGCATCTTGACAGCCCAGGCGCGGGGCGTCGCTGAACCCATCCCAGGCCCTCAGCCAGGACAGGGCAAACAGGGTGGGTTCAACCCGCTCCGGTCCTGGGGCGGTGGCCCGAGGACAACGCAATGGCGAGCCGGATCGCAACCAGTGGCTTGACTCACATGCGGGACATGGCCGCGATCTTGCTGAGCTTGTCCCTATCCAACCCGTCAAGTTCATCCACTTGGAGCAAGCCGTCTTTCACGAGGCTGGCGAAGACGAACAAAAGTCCTGCAAGACGGAAATCGAAGCGACCTTCAATTTCGTGGCGTTGAATGCTTAGGAAATCATGAAGCTTCCAGCATTCCTCGACCGAGTCCATACGGCTGGCGTGGGCTTGAGCGGCCCGGATGATGCCGAGAACCGCTCGGGAGTGGGCCTTGTCAAAGGCGCGCCGTGCCACGTCCTGTTCCTGCTCCGTCCATTCCAACACCGCTGTCACCATCGAACCCAACATCTGTTTTTTGACCTTAACGCGCAAGCCCGAGCCGCCGCGAGCCGTTCCCCCGCCCGTGATCAAGAGAAACACGTCGCCTCAAGTCCGGCAGCCGGAACCAGGGCACCGCCGGGTAGGCATGGTGCTCCCAGTGGTAGCCGAAGTGATAACAAGCCAGCAGGGAGAGGAGGTGGGAGTAACCCAGACTTCGCACCGCATGGCTGCCGGCAGGAAGACATCCTTGGCTGCGGTGGGGAAGATAGGTGCCGAAAAGGAACAGCTGAAACGAGCTCAGCACCAACGGCAGCACCCAGAACACGACCACATTGATCGCCCGTTGGGGGTCCAACTGCAGCAGCAGTGCCGCTGCGGTGATCCAGGTGATCAGGAGCATGGCCAACTGCTTCCAGGAGAGATAGTTGCCCATGAAACGCCTATACCAGCGCAGGGCACCATCGCCACTGGCGAAACGGAAATCGGGATCCCGGAGGCTGCCAGGTGAGCGGTGATGACGCAGATGCTGGCGACGACAGCGGCCAAAGGGCAAGCCGGCGTAAAGCACCAGGGCCAGGCGGCCCAGTCCATCGTTGAGGCCAGGGCGCCCGGGCACCAGGGTGCGGTGCATGGCGTCGTGACCCAGGATGAACAGGCCGGTCTGGAGGAACGTCCGTCCGGCGACAGCCAGCAGGATGGCCGGCGCAGGCCACTGGGCCGGATGGGCCAGCAGCAACGCGACAAGGCTGGCCAACCAGCCCCAGAAGATCACCATCCCAAGCCAAAAACCCCTGCCCAGGGGGGCAGGGGAAACGGAGCGAACCTTCGCCTCGTCCGCCATCGGGCCAGGCTGGAGGGGGGAGCCCGTCAGCGTGCGAATTTGAGCAACTCGGCCGGGGACGCCAGCAGGTCGATCGCCACGAAATAAATCCGGTTCTCGGGATCCAGCAGGAAGCGCCAGGCCACGTTCATGCCGACGCCAGCGCCGAACCAGGGGGTCTGGACCTTTCCGGTGACCTTGATCTGGGTGAAGCCACCATCGGAGGGCTCACTCACGCCACTTTCGGGGAGGAGCTTGAGATTCTGGCAGTCTTCGCGGAAGAAGCGGAGCACGGCATCGGTGCCGACGATCGGACGTTGGAAGGGGGGCTGCAGGGCGCCGTCGGGAAGGAACAGCTTGATCAGCTGGTCGAAATCGTTGGCGTTGAGCAGATCCATGTAGGACAGGATCGTGGCATTGTCAATTCCCGCGATCGACACCTTGGTGCGTTGCTCGGGGGCCGTCGGCAGCACGATCGGCTCGGCGATGCGCTCAGCCCCGTCCACCTTGCTGGGGTCGAAGCCCATGTCGACGACGAAGTTGCGCAGCACCGTGATCTGCTGACCGGCATCGATGCCCTTCACCGAGGACAGCACCGAAGCGGCATTGGCGGAGAGCTGATAACCCTGGGGGATCGGGGCGACGAGGCCTTCCTCCATCCACTCACCGAGGCGATACCAGAACCCCAGCTTGATGTTGACCGACCAGATGGCGTAGGTACGGCAGATATCGGTGTCAGCCCTGTTGGCCAGATCCACCATCACCTTGCTCTGCTCGTCGAAGGTCATGGCCTTGATCCGGTTGAGCACCGGCTCGGCGAACTGCATGCGGGCCGCCCCGGGCGCAGCGATGGTGATGGTCTTGCCCATCTCGAGGTAAGCGAACCAGATCAGCGCCAGCTGGTCCTCGGCGCTCAGCAGGGAGAAGCGAGCGGTGAGAGCGGGCACCACATCGGCAGAAAGGGTGTCCGGAAAAATCTGGGAGGCCTTGTCGAGCGTGAACATGGCAGCAAGCTTCCGGAGGTCAAGGAATCTTTACAAATCCTAATGCATGGTGGCGCTGGCGTTGCGACCACCTGAAACCAAGCAAAGCACGATTCCGTGTCAGTCAACACAGCGAGCAACAGGCGGATAGCCCCTGCAGGGATTCGGAATAGTCCCTGGGGATGAACGCCCCCAGGGACCCCCGATCACTGAGCGGCGGTGCTCAGCATCGCGGCCGCGGTCCACAGCACCAGGCCCGTGATCGCAAAGCCCCCGGCCGTGACCAACCCCTGCCAGATCTGGCGCGCCAGGGGAGAGGGCTGCTCGCCGAGCCAGGCGGGGCGAGGGGTACCCGGCGACCAGGGGCTGGTGCCACGGGGCGCCCTGGCGGCGATCACATCGCGCCAGCGACCGTCATAACGGGGAGCCTGCTGGTTGAAGGGGCGCTCGCCCTGGGCCCGACCCGGCAACACCCGGGAGCGCTGGTAAGGCACCGTGTCGTAACCGAAGGAATCGAGATACTCGGCCGAATCGAGCAGGGCATCCACCAGGGTGACGAGCCCATGTTGGGCAATCAGGATCGAATAGCTGATGCGTTCCTGTTCGCCATAGACGGGCCGGCCCAGAACCCTGCCGACCATTTGCTCCACCAGCCGATAGTTGCTGTTGCAATCATAGAAACCCTCACGGAATCGCCTGGAAAGCAACAAGCCGCGGATGAAATCTCTCATGGTGATCTGTCCGCTGCGCAGCTGGGATTCCAGCACCACTTCGCGATCCACCTTGAAGGCATGAAAGAAGATCTGGCGGTAGGCCTGCTCGATCTGAACATCCAGACCGAGGCGATCACCGGCGGTCTTGCCCGTCTCCAGGCTGGCGACAGCCTGACGGGGAGATTCCTCAGTGGCGATCGCGAAACTCGGCACCCTGGCGTTGAGGCTCGAGGGTCGGGCAGCGAGCAGGGGAAGGGCCATGTAGGGCATCAAGGAGAACGACTCGGAAAGATACCGAAGATCAACAGTGGCCTAGGGACTGCGGCCAGTTCCCTCACACAGCGTTACTTACCTGGCCGACCACGGGGGGCTCCTGGATGGCCTGGGGCAGCGGGGGAGCGGGAAGCGCGGAGGGCTCACAGTCCAGCCTGAGCACCCGCTCAAGGGTCTGGTTGCGGTAATTGCGCAGGCAGTACTTACAACCGCCGGTGGTCTGGAGATGGCGCTCAGGCGTGATCACCACCTCTCGGACGGGATGCTCAACGCAACGAATCTTAATGGGAGTGCGATAACTCTTATAGATCATCTGGGAATAGTCATATCTTGTGCCGAATCGGGAAATGGCTCGCTCCAGAAACGTGGCCTCATCAATCCGTAAACCCATGGTTCAGTCCGAAGGAATCGATTCATAAGGCCCAACGGCACCTCGGTCCTGGTCCCACCTCCCAGGGATGGGGGACCGGTGGGCTCACGAAGGGCAGAGGGGCTTCAGCCGACTGGCATCGGAACCGCTCGACGGATGCGAGGGTCCCAGAACTGCGGGGATTCTGCACCCTGCGCCACACGGGCAGACCCGGCGCATGATTTCTCCACATTTCAACGGCGCCGCCGGCCGCTGCGGCGGCCTGTACTGATGCTCCGGGCCTCAGTGGAGGGCGCTCTCGGAGGGGGCCAACTCCTCCGTGATGACGCGGAAACCAGTGAGCTGGTGATCGCCGAAGGAGCGCAGGAAGGGCACATCCGCCGCATCCCGGCCCCGGGCGATCAGCACCCGGCCGATGCGCGGGGTGTTGTGGCGGGCATCAAAGACGTGCCAGCGATCCTCGAGAAACGCCTCGAACCAGGCCGAGTAGTCGATCGGATCCGGCAGGGCGGTCACGCCCGTGTAACCCAGGTAGCCGGTGCAGTAACGCGCCGGGATGTTGAGGCAACGGCAGAGACTGATGGCCAGGTGGGCGAAATCCCGGCAGACGCCGCACCCCTCCCGCAGGGCATCGTGGGCGGTCTTGTCGCTGCGGGCGGCGCCGTAGTCGAAGCAGAGCTGCTCATGCACCCAGTCGCAGATGGCCTGCACCCGCGACCAGCCCGGCCGGACCCCGCCGAAGCGCCCCCAGGCCACCTGGGCCAGGCGGTCGGTGTCGCAGTACCGGCTGGGGTTGAGGTAGGGGTAGGTGACGATCGGCAGCGCCCCCACCGGACACTCGCCCACATCCGCAGCCACCGGATCGGGATGGCCGCCATCGGCCACCACCACCTCGAACCCCAGCGTCGTGCTGCCGGGGGAGGCCATGAAACGGCAGGCCCGGTTGCCGTCGGCGTCGGTGAGCACCTCGGCGATGCGATCCGGGCTCAGCCACAACCGCTCCGGGCTGCGCCGATCCTCCAGGCGGCTGCCATGGGGATGGACCAGGGCCAGCACCGGCGTCGGGGCCCAGCAGGAGAGGGTGAGTTCGCAACCAAGCCGGATCAGCATGGAGAAGGCAAGAGAAACGGCACCACCCCGAGGGACGATTGTGGCCCCCCGAAGGGGGATCCGTGGCGCCCCGGACGGGGATGCGTTAGTACGGCCGTACTGCAGTCCCGGCCATGTCCGTCACCCCGCCAGCCCCCATGGCTGTCGCCTCCTGGCCCTATCTGGGGCCGGACCATCTGCTGCCCAGCCGCAGCCGTCAGATCTGCCTCACCTGCCACTGGTTCCGCCACCACGCCGACGCCGATAGTCTCCCCCTGCTCAGCTGCCAGTGGCATCAGGCCCTGATCTGCCACGGTGACCACCTCACCCAGCGCTGCCCCTGCTGGATCGAGCCACGGCATGTCGGCGGAGGCTGGTGCCCGGAAGCCGCCTGACGCCCTCCGGCATGCAAGGCCCTCATAGGGTGGGTTTCGCCTTCAAGCCCGTCCGCATGGCCATCGTCCGCGCGCAGGGCCTCGGCAAGACCTACCGGGTAGCCGACAAGCGACCCGGACTGGCCGGCACCCTGCGTCACTTCGTGAACCGCCGCGAGCGCCTGATCGCGGCCGTGCAGGACGTGAGCTTCTCGATCGAGCCGGGGGAGTTCGTCGGCTTTCTTGGGGCCAACGGTGCCGGCAAGACCACCACCCTCAAGATGCTCACGGGGCTGATCCACCCCACAAGCGGCACGGTGGAGGTGGCCGGTTGCCAGCCCCAGCGCCGCGAGGCGGACTTCCTCGGTCAGATCACCCTGGTGATGGGCCAGAAGCAGCAGCTGATCTGGGATCTGCCGCCGCTGGATTCCCTGCGGGTCAACGCCGCCGTCTACGGCATCCCCCCTGAGGAGAGCCGGCGTCGCATCGCCGAGCTGGCGGAGATGCTCGAGCTGGGGGACGAGCTGCGCCGACCGGTGCGCAAGCTCTCCCTCGGCCAGCGGATGAAGGCGGAACTGCTGGCGGCCCTGCTGCACCGACCGGCGGTGCTGTTCCTCGATGAACCCACCCTGGGGCTGGATGTGAACGCCCAGGCCAGGGTGCGCAGTTTCCTGGCCGACTACAACCGCCGCTTCGGGGCCACCGTGCTGCTCACCAGCCACTACATGGCCGACATCACCGCCCTCTGCCCGCGGGTGCTGCTGATCCACGAGGGCCGCCTCTTCTACGACGGCAGCCTCGAGACCCTCACCCAGCGCCTGGCGCCCTGCCGGGAGGTGCGCCTGGAGCTGCACGCGCCCCTGGGGGCCGAGGCCTTCGCCAGCTACGGCGAGGTGGAGGCCATCGAGGGCCGGGAGGTGCGGCTGCTGATCCCGCGGGAGCGGCTCACCGAACAGGTGGGACGCCTGCTGGCCGATCTCGCCGTGGTCGACCTGTCGGTGTCCGACCCACCGATCGAGGACATCATCGGCCGGCTGTTCCACCAGGGGGCCGTGGCATGAGAAGACACCTGCGCCAGCGGCTGGCCCACGCCCGCCGCATCGCCGCCGTGCTGCTCTCCAGCCAGTACGCCTACATGCTCGAGTACCGGGCCGAGATCGTGCTCTGGGCCCTCTCGGGGGTGTTGCCCTTCATCATGCTGGGCCTGTGGAGCGCCGTCGATGCCAGCGGCGGGCTGGGGATGGGCTCCCTGCAGCTGGCCCGCTACTTCCTGGCGGCCTTCGTGGTGCGGCAGTTCACGATCGTCTGGGTGATGTACACCTTCGAGGAGGACAACCTCACCGGCCGCCTCTCGCCCTACCTGCTCCAGCCCGTGCCCCTGGTGTGGCGCTACGTGGCCGCCCACCTGTCGGAGCAGGCCACCCGCCTGCCGTTCGTGGCGATGCTGGTGGGTCTGTTCTTCCTGCTCTATCCCGCCGCCTTCTGGTGGCCCTCCTTCTCGTCGCTGCTGCTGGCGGTGCTGGCCACCCTGGCGGCCTTCGCCCTGCGCTTCCTGATGCAGTTCACCCTGACGATGGTGTGTTTCTGGAGTGAGAAGGCCAGCGCCCTGGAACGGCTCCTCTACCTCCCCTACCTCTATCTCTCCGGGTTGGTGGCCCCCCTGGCGCTCTATCCGGAGGGGGTGCGCAACTTCGCCTTCTGGACCCCCTTCCCCTACATGGTCGATGTGCCCGCCAGGATCCTGGCCGGTGAAACTGTGCCGGTGCTGCAGAGCTTCGCGGCCATGGCCGCCTGGGCCGCCCTGCTGCTGCCGATCAACCTGCTGCTGTGGCGCCGGGGGCTGCGCCACTATTCGGCCATGGGGGCCTGATGGGCAGGTACCTCTCCACCCTGCGCATCTTCTGGATCGCCTCGCTGACGGCCGAACTGGAATACAAGGCCAACTTCGTGATTGAGCTGGTGGCCACGGCCGGCAATCTGGTCGGCAGCATCTTCGTGCTGTCGCTCTTCTACCGGCGCGGCCAGTCGCTGGGGGGCTGGAGCTGGGAGGGGGCCCTGGTGGTGCTGGGGGTCTACACCCTGCTGGAGGGGGTCACCAGCACGTTGCTGCAACCCAACCTCAGCACGATCGTGGCCCACGTGCGCACCGGCAGCCTCGATTTCGTCCTGCTCAAGCCGATCGACAGCCAGTTCTGGCTCTCGGCCCGCACCTTCTCCCCCTGGGGTCTGCCCGGCATCGCCCTGGGTGCCGGCCTGATCGGTTACGCCGCCTGGAAAGCCGGTGCCAGCCCGGCGCCCCTGACCCTGCTGGCGGCGGCCCTGATGCTGGTCGCCAGCCTGCTGATCCTCTACAGCCTCTGGTTCGTGCTGGCGGCCAGCAGCATCTGGTTCGTGAAGATCTGGAACGCCACCGAGGTGCTGCGCAGCGTGCTGGTGGCGGGCCGCTTTCCGGTCAGCGCCTTCCCGGCGGGCCTGCGGGCCTTCTTCACCTTTGTGGTGCCGGTGGCCTTCCTGACCACCGTGCCGGCCGAGGCGATCCTGGGGCGGGCCACCGGCCCCTGGCTGCTGGCCGGGGGGGCCGTGGCCGCCGGCTCCCTGGTGGTGAGCCGTTGGTTCTGGCAGTTCGCCCTGCGCTTCTACACCTCCGCCTCCAGCTGAATGGAGCCCCTCGTCCCCCTTCCCCTGCAAGCCCTGCCGCCCCTGCCACCCCTGGCCCTGGCGGTGGTGGGCCATGTGGAGATGGTGAGCTTCATCGGCGTGGCGCACCTGCCGGCAGCCGGCGAGATCCTCCATGCCGACGATTTCTGTGAGCTTCCCGCCGGAGGCGGTGCCGTGGTGGCGGTGCAGATGGCCCGTCTCACGGGACAGCGCATTCCCTTCTTCACCGCCCTCGGCAACGACGCGCTCGGCCGCCGGGCCGCCGAAGAGCTCGAGGGCCTGGGACTGGAGCTGCACATCGCCTGGCGGGAAGCCCCGACCCGGCGAGGGATCACCTTCATCGACGCCGGCGGCGAGCGGACGATCACGGTGATCGGCGAGCGGCTGATGCCCACCGGCGCCGATGGGCTGCCGTGGCAGCGGCTGGCCGGGGCCGATGGCGTGTTCGTCACCGCCACCGATGCGGCTGGCCTGCAGCTGGCACGGCGGGCCCGGGTGCTGGCCGCCACCCCGCGGGTGCGGCTGTCGGCCCTGCGGGAGGCGGGCGTGGGCCTCGACGGCCTGATCGGCAGTGCCGCCGATCCCGGCGAGTCCTACCGGCCGGGGGATCTGGAGCCGGCGCCATCGCATTACATCGGCACCGAAGCCGAACGGGGCGGGGTGCTGGAGCCCGGCGGCCGTTATGCCGCCGTGCCGCGCCAGGGCCCCGTGCTGGATGCCTATGGCGCCGGCGACAGTTTCGCCGCCGGCGTCACCACGGCCCTGGCCGCCGGCTGGAGCCTCGAGGAGGCCATCAGCCTCGGCTGCCACTGCGGCGCCGCCTGCCTCGATGGCCGCGGTCCCTACGCCAGTCAGCTGCAGCTCAGCCAGCGCTGACCAGGAGCAGCAGCCGGTTGCCCTCCGGATCGGCCAGCCAGGCCTCGGCCCCGAAGGGTTCCTGCCGCGGCGGCTCCACCGGCACCGCCCCCTGGGCCAGCACCACGGCGAGCCAGTCGTGGAGCGCCTGCAGGGGGGGCGCATCGCCCGCCGGGCGCGAGAAACAGAGGGACAGCCGGCCCTCGCCGCGGGGACGGGGGCGCCGGCGGGACGGGGCGTAGATCTCCAGCCGCCCCTCGCCAGGCCCCAGCAAGCGCCAGTGGCGGGCACTGGCGCCCGCCAGGGGCGTGGTCTGCAGCAGGGCGCCGTAGAAGACGGCCAGACGCTCGGGGTCGTCGGCGGCCAGCACCAGGAAGGGGGGTGGAACGGCAGGGGTCATAGCGGAAAGCGCCGCCTCGGGCGCCGCGATTCGCCACCATGGCAGCAGAACGGATTCCCGAGGCCATGGCGGTGCTGGTGCTGAACGAGGCGGAGCGACGCAAGCTGGACGGCTCCGACGACGCCCTCTTCTATGCCGAACCCCGCTACGTGCAGCACCTCGACGGCGCCTTCCGCCGCCGGCTGACGGCGCTCTACCGCGAACGGATCCCCCCCTGTGCGGTGGTCCTGGATCTGATGAGCAGCTGGGTGAGTCACCTGCCCGAGGAGATCCGCTACGAAGAGGTGATCGGTCACGGCCTCAACGGGGCCGAGCTGGCGGCGAACCCCCGCCTGGATCGGCACTGGCTGCAGAACCTCAACCAGGACCAGCGGCTTCCCCTGGCGGATGCCAGCGTGGATGCGGTGCTGCTGGTGGCGGGCTGGCAGTACCTGCAGAGACCCGAGCCGGTGGCGGCAGAACTGCTGCGGGTGGTGCGCCCCGCCGGCCAGGTGATCGTGGCCTTCTCCAACCGGATGTTCTTCCAGAAGGCACCCCAGATCTGGACCGACGGCAGCGACCGGGATCACCTCGCTTACATCAGCCGGGTGCTGCAGGCCCAGGGCTGGCCGGCCCCCCAGCTGATCGCCGAGCCGACGCGGGCCGAGGGCCCCCAGGGCTGGCTGGGGGGGCAGGGGGATCCGTTCTTTGCCGTGGTGGCCGAAAGACCTGCGCCTTAGGCACCCCCATGGCCGACGCCATCCCCAGCCCAACCCAGGACGAGCCCCTGCCCCGGTGGCGCCCACTGCTGCGCGGGGCGCTGGAGCGCCAGGGCCGTTCTCCCCAGGCCCGCTGGCTGCAGCTGGCCAGCCTGGCCGCGGATGGCACCCCGAGGGTGCGGACCCTGGTGTTCCGTTGCTGGTCAGGGGCCGTGGCCCTGGATCTGCTCACCGACCGCCGCAGCGCCAAAAGCGGTGAACTGAAAGGGAAAGCCGCCCTGGAGCTTTGCTGGGTGCTGCCGAAGGCCCGCTGCCAGTTCCGCCTCCGGGGCCACCGGCTCCCGCTCGCTGGCGAGGAGGAACAGCAGGCCCTGGATCGCCACTGGCTGGCCCTGACCCCCAGGGGCCGGGCCCTCTGGGGCTGGCCGACGCCGGGGGAGCCACTGCAGGCGGACGCGCCTTTCCCGCGGGAACTCGATGACAGCGCCCCGAGACCGGAGCATTTCGAGCTGCTGCGGGTGCAGCTGCAGCGGGTGGAACTGCTGGAGCTGCTGGGTCACCCGCACCGGCGCCGCTGCTGGCGAGCCGCCAGCGACTGGCAGGAGGAATGGCTCAACCCGTAAGACCCACAGACCCCGCGTGGCGTCCACGTTTAACAGATCTTTACATTAGCCTGGGCCAAAGCAAGAGATCCATGCTTGAAGCCCTGTTCCCGATTGTTTATATGGTCAGCTTCGCGGTGATCGCCGGCGGTGCCTTCGCCCTGATGACCCAGAACCTGCGCAGCGCCTCGACCATGCCCGCGAAGCGGTCCTCCCACCCCGAAGCCCCCGCCCCGGGGGAAGAGGTTCTGTACGTGGACCTCAGCCGCGAACGGCTCGAACAGCTCTACGAACAGGCCAGCTGAGGGCAGTCAACCGGGAAACACCGTGATGCTGGACGTTTCCCGGTAGTTGTCATCCGCCATGCTGTCGACCCGGAAGGAGGTCCAGGTGGCAAAGGGCTCCGGATCACTGGCGGTCACCGGCCATTCGATCCGTCGTCTTTGGTAGGTCAGCCCAACGCAGGTCAAGGCCTGGTCGTCGGCCATCAGCGACCAGAGCAGCCGCAGGTCGCTGCGCTCGTAGGGGATGCTCCCCTCCTGAATGCACGGATCGGCCGGGTAGCCCGGGGAGAGCTCGAGCGAACGCTGGTTTTCCCAGCAGAGGTATTGGCCGTTTTCCGTGGGATAGAACCAGCAGGTTTCGTTGTCGGCCTCCCGCAGGGAGAACTGGTCGAGACAGCGAATCGAGGCGATGGCCAGGCGATCCGCCGGGTGGCCGGTGCGTCCCTCAAGCTCCCCACCGTTGAGCTCGTAGGCACCGAGCCAGAGGGAACGGGGTTCCAGGTGGGGCACCAGGGCATCACAGATCATTCGGCGGACGGAGGCCGTTTCCGCCGGGGAGGTGAGGTCGTCCTGGCAGAGATTGGTGCGGAGGGGCACGAACGGATCGGCCCCACTGACGTTGGCCTGACCTGAAGCGACCAGCTCATCGAGGCTCAGCTCGGGTGGGGTCGCCGTGCGGAACATGCGCAGGGCAATGCCACTACCGACGCCAAGACGCTGGGCCGCCTGAAGTTCTGCCCAGGCCGCGCCATCGCCGGGCAGGGCTCCTTCCGGGGCCAGGACAAAGACAAGAGCGTGCGCCATGGAGGATCGGGGTGAACGCTGCAGACATCAAAGCCCGGATGGCAGAACCATCCGGGCTGAATCAGGCGAACCTTCCGGTGAATCAGCCCAGGCCGATCTGGGCAAGGATGCCTTGGCCGGTGAGGATTTCGGTGCCGAGGCCGATCACGAAACCGAGCATGGCAAGACGGCCGTTCCAGGTTTCAGCGAAAGCGACGAAGCCGAAGCGGGAGGTGGAGTCGGTCATGGAAGGGGTTGTTTGCGAAACTTGAAGGGAGTGTAAACGATCGTGAAGCGTTGTGACTGTCGTCAGCGATGCCGTTGACGCCCCAGGGGCTCGATCCATTCCTCGCAAAAGCCGGAGGTGGGCTGCTCGGGGGCCGGAGCGTCGGCGGACGCCAGGCGGCAGCCCAGCTGGATGTCGCCCTGATCGAGCAGACGACCGAGCCTGAGGGCAGTGGCTTCCTCCAGGCGGGAGAAATGGTCCTGCCCATGGGTGAGCCAGGAGAGTTCGGTGGGGGTGATGATCCCGGTGGCCAGAGATTCCAGGTAGAGCTCGCCGACCGTCATGGCTGATGTAACGGAACGTAATGATTCTGGCGCGTGGCAGCGGAGACCGCGTCACGGCGCCGGATCGGCGCCGTGACGCGCCTGGGGGAGTCAGTCCTTTACAATTCTTAAGACGTTCTTCGGGGACGGGTTCGCTGACCCGTCCTTTTTTTTGCCCATAGGCCTGGGCCCAGGGGCAGGATGAAGGCTCAGTCGTCGGGTACGCCCATGGAGACGGAAACGTTGCTGCCCCTGGCCGGGGCGGCGGTGCTGACCCTGATGGTGGTGGTGGGGGTCGTGGTGGTGGTGCTGCGGCCCAGCGACCTGCCGAAGCGCTGAGCGCACTTCCTAGCCTGCACCAATGGCGCTGCAGGTGGTCTGGTTCAAGCGGGATCTGCGCCTCCACGACCACCGCCCGTTGGTGGAGGCGGCGCGACGCGGCCCGGTGCTGCCCCTCTACGTCGTGGAACCGGAGCTATGGCAACGCCCGGACGCTTCAGCCCGGCAATGGGGCTTCTGCCGGGAGGCGCTTCAGGAGTTGGCAGAGGCGCTGGCCGGCCTGGGCCAGCCGCTGGTGGTCCGCGTTGGCGAGGTGGTGGCCGTGCTGGAGGCCGCCCATCGCCGCCATGGCATCGCCGGTCTCTGGAGCCACCAGGAGACTGGCAATCTCTGGACCTACGACCGGGACCGCCGCGTGGCGGCCTGGGCCAGGGATCGGGGGATCCCCTGGCAGGAAGGCGCCAGCTTCGGCGTGATCCGGGGCTTGAAGGATCGCCGTGGCTGGGCCCGGGCCTGGGAACAACGCATGGCCGAACCCCTGCTGGCCCCTCCCATCGCCCTGACTCCTCTGGCCGGGATCGCCGTGCGGGCCCTGCCCGCCGCCAGTGACCTGGGACTGGCGGCGGACCCCTGCCCCCAACGGCAGCGGGGCGGCCGCCGGGCCGGCATGGAACTGCTGGAAGGGTTCCTGCGCCAACGGGGACGGGGCTACCACCGCCGGCTCTCCAGTCCACTGACGGCCTTTGAAGCCTGCTCGCGACTCTCGCCCCACCTGGCCTGGGGCACCCTCTCGATGGGGGAGGTGGTGCAGGAGGCACGTGCCCGTCGGCTAGCCCTGGTGACGCTGCCGGCCCACGCCAGCGCCGGCTGGCCTAGGGCGCTGGACGCCTTCATCTCGCGCCTGCACTGGCACTGCCACTTCATCCAGAAGCTGGAACGCCAGCCCTCGATCGAAATCCTGGAGCTGCATCCCGCCACCCGGGGGCTGCGCCGCACCGATCCCGAACGGCTGGCGGCCTGGAGCGAGGGACGCACCGGGGTGCCGTTCGTGGATGCCTGCATGCGCGCCCTGCACCACAACGGCTGGATCAACTTCCGCATGCGGGCGATGCTGCTGTCCTTCGCCAGCCATCACCTCTGGATCGACTGGCGCGACAGCGGCCTGCACCTGGCGCGCCAGTTCGTGGACTACGAACCCGGCATCCACTGGAGCCAGTGCCAGATGCAGAGCGGCACCACTGGCATCAACACGATCCGGATCTACAACCCGATCAAGCAGGGCCTCGACCACGACCCGGAGGGGGTGTTTCTGAGGCGCTGGCTGCCGGAACTGGCCGGGGTGCCGGCGATCTGGCGCCACGAGCCGTGGCGGATGGATCCGTCCACCCAGGCGGCCAGCGGCTGCCGCATCGGCGCCGACTACCCCGCCCCGATCGTGGATGTGGCCGCCGCCGCCCGGGAGGCCCGGGAACGGCTCTGGGGCCTGCGACGCCAGAGCGGCTTCGGCGCCGCCGCCGACGCGATCCAGGAACGGCTCGGCTCGCGCCGCTCAGGCCTTCCCCCCTCCGGCAAGGGCACTGGTCCCAGGCGGCGGCGGGTCGCCGACGGACAGCTCTGCCTGGACCTGGGCATGGGCCTGGCCCCGGAGGGCGCTTCACGTTCCGTTACCTAAATCGGCAGAATCTTAATAATTCCACCGCCGCCATGACCACCACCCTCCTGCTTGAGATCTTCGCGGGATTCTTCACCGCCTTCATCGCCCTGTGGATGCTGGCGCTCAACCGTCCAACGGCTGGCGCTGCTGCCGTGCCCATCAGCGTCGAAGATGGCGACCCTGCCCCTGGGACCCCCATCCTCTCGGCCGTACGGCAGGCCCTGTCGTCCTATCTCCTGCGGGAAGGGCGCCTGGCCAACACCGGCCTGCTGGTCCTGCGCCTGGCGATCGGGGCGATGATGATCCACCACGGCCAGGACAAACTGGCCGATCCCCAGGCGTTTGCCACCAACTACGTGGTGCCCCTGCACCTGCCGTTCCCCCTGTTCCTTGCCCACGTCGCGGGCTACTCGGAGATCCTGGGCAGCTGGCTGCTGATCCTCGGCCTGCTGTCGCCCCTGGGGGCGCTGGCCCTCACCGGCACCATGGGGGTGGCCGCCTACCACCACATCCTCACCAGCGGGCTGAACATCTACGTGCTGGAACTGGTGGTGCTGTACCTGGGCGGCAGCCTCGCCCTGCTCCTGGTCGGTCCGGGGCGCTATTCGTTTGATGCCGGCATCCTGTCCGACCTGCTTCGCGATGGGGACGCCGAGATCGCTCAGGACGGCACCGCCACGGCCGGCACCGCCACCCTGCCCACCTACGGCCTGGCGGCCGAGGCCGGCTGAAGGGTCCCTGGCCTCCGTAAGGGCCGGCACGCTCGGCAGGTCTCCTGTCACCCATGGCAGGCTGGACGTCCGGCTCCCTTGTTCCCATGACCCGCGAGCACGACCCCTTCCGCATCCCCCGCGCCGGCTGGGAGGTGGCGCCCCTGGCGGGTCTGGCTTCGGTGGATCTGAACCACAACGGTGGTGCCGTCAGTGGTGGCGAGTTCTTCTCGGAATCGACCGTTGGAGGGGTGGTGCTTTACGCCACCTACCAGGCGCTGCTCACCGCCCTGCGCACCGAGGCCCTGCGCAAACGGGGCGAGATCGACCGGATCACCCAGATCCGGCTGGTGCTGGGCACAAGCCTGGAATCCGCCAAAACCGGCGTGGCCGTGGGGGCCGTGCTTTCGGTGGTGCTGCTGGTCTTCCCCTGGCTGGCGGCACCGATGGCGGTGATGGGTGTGGTGGGCAGTGCCAAGGCCTCCCTGGATCTGTTCCATGCCTTCTGGGATGGGCTCGATGCGGAACAAAAGCTCCAGGTCACCATCGCTGCCCACGAAGCCGGCGTGAATCTGCGTCGGTTCTTCAGCAACGCGTCCGATGGCGTGGGCACCATGGCGGGTTGACGGCCGTCACTGGCCGCCGAACAGCTGCTGCAGCAACCCGCCAAGGGCCTGCCCCAACCCTTCAGCGTCGCTGCCCTGAACCACCTGTCCATAGCCATCCACAGGCTGCAGGGCCTGATTCAACTGGGCCGTTGTGGCCTGGGTGGAGCTTCTGAAGCCCAGGTTGAACACGTTGCTCCAACCCAGCTGGATGTCCGTGCGGTACTGGTCGGCATTCACCTTGGACACGACGGCCGCCGTTGCGCCGTTCGGCAACTGGATGTTCCAGGGGTTGTTGCCCTGGGCCGTGAAACGGATGGTGCGCAGCTGGTTGGAGATCGGCAGCCTGTCGAAGGTGAAGGCCAGGGTCTTGGAACCATTGACGTTGTTCTGGACGATCTCGTAGCGGCAGGTGCCGTTGTAGATGGAGATCCCCGCATTGGTCCAGGCGCAGGTGCCGCTCTGGCGGGTGCGGGTGAAAGCGGGACGGAAGCTGGTGTTGGGTTGCTGTCCGGGGTTGAGGCCGCTGCCCGGTCCCCAGGTGGATCCGGAGCCGCCGATCACCGTGCCCTGGCCGCCCTGGTTGACGCCCCCGGCATTGGAGCCGAACAGCCAGGGATTCAGCCGTGGGTCGTAGGAGGTGCGCTGGTTGTTGGTCCAGCAGCCGCGCAGGTTGAAGTTGCAATAGCGGCCATTGGCGAAGGTGACATCGACGATCGGATTGTTGACCAGATTGTTTTCCAGATTGCGGCGCGCACGACGGCCGAACTCTTGCTCGGTTTCTGCCAGGGCGGCACCGTTGGCATTGAAACAGACGCTCACGGAGCCATCACAGATCACCCCCTGGACAGGGAACGTCAGGGATCTGCCGCTCGGTCGGCCGTAACCGGCGCCCCCGGATCCGCCCCCGCCGCCCCAGGGCGTGGTCTGCCCCGGCGTCTGCTGGCTTGGGGACCCCCAGGGATTGCCCTGGGCCCGTGCCTCCGGTGCCGCCACGGCCATGGGCAAAGCGACCATGGGCAGGGTCACGAACAGCAGCGATGCCTGGCTGAAGAGTCCGATGAAACTTTTTTTCATCAATCCTGGAACACGTTCACGAGCACTGGAATCAAGGATACCAGGATTGGTCTTTCGAACCCTTTTTATCTGGCGATCTGCAGCAACCAAGCAGAAGAATTGTCAAGGTTGGTGATCACAACGCCGCATGGTGATCACAGGCCAGCTCGAAAGCCTCTTCCCCGTCACTCCGCAGCCAGGCTGCCGCGCACCATGTTCATGCCGCAGTGGAACGGGTAAGGCCCCGGTCGGTTGGGCAGCAGCTCGATGCTGGTGGTGGCCCCCAGGGGGAGGTCGAGGGTGCGCTGGAAGTCCGGGAAAATCACCTGAGCCACACAGCCGCTCGGATCGGTGCGGTGAAAGCGGAGGCGCACGGGCCGGCCCGCCTTCACCCTGATCTGGGACGGGGAGTAGCCGCCATCCACGGTGATGGTGATCTCCTGCACCCCCTGCTCCCCTTCGCTGGCCACCACGCCACCACCATGGCGGCCCAGAAACCACCAGAGTTCAGCGAGGATCAGGGCCAGCCCCACCGCCGTCACCAGCACCTGAAGGGCCAGCGGCTGGGGAATCGTGCGCCACAACGGCGCTGAGAGGGAAAGAGGCGTTGCGACGAAGAGGGGCGTCATGCTGCGGCCCCCACGGAACGATGGGCTGGCTGGAAGCGGCGCAGCCGCAGGGCATTGCTCACCACCGACACCGAGCTGAAGGCCATGGCGGCCCCGGCCAGCATCGGGTTCAGCAGCCAACCCGTGAGCGGGAACAGCAGGCCGGCGGCGATCGGGATTCCCGCCACGTTGTACGCGAAAGCGAAGAAGAGGTTCTGGCGGATGGTGGCCATGGTGCGGCGGCTGAGTTCGATCGCCGCCGGTACGCCACCCAGATGGCCCGAGAGCACGGTGATGTCACTGGCGGCGATCGCCACATCGGTGCCCGTTCCCATGGCGATGCCCACCTCGGCCCGGGCCAGGGCGGGAGCGTCGTTGAGGCCGTCGCCCACCATCGCCACCGGTCCCTGGCCCTGCTCCTGCAATCGCTGCACCACCGCCGCCTTGTCGCCGGGAAGCACCTCGGCGATCACCCGCACGATGCCCACATCGGCGGCCACCACTTCGCTGGTGCGGCGTGCGTCACCGCTGAGCAGCACCACCTCCAGACCCAGGCGGCGCAGGGCTGCCACGGCGGCATGGGCTTCGGGCTTGATCGGATCAGCGATGCCGAAGCAGGCCTCGATCCTTCCGGCCACCGCGACGGCGGCCACGCTGCGGGCGGCCCTCTCCAGCCGCGACACCACCGGATCGAGGGGAGCGGTGTCCAGGCCCGATGCGTCCAGCCAGCGGGGGCTGCCCACCCGCACCTCCTTCCCGGCCACGGTGGCCAGGACGCCAAGACCCGTCATGGCCTCGAAGACGTCCACATCCGGAAGCTCCGCGTCGCCGCGACGGCTTGTGGCGTAGGCCACGATCGCTTCGGCCAGGGGATGCTCCGAGCGCGATTCCACCGCCGCCACCAGGGCCAGGAGCGTCTGGGCCGGCAGCTGGCCACTGCGGAGGCGTTCGAAATCGGTCACCTCGGGCTGGCCGGCGGTGAGGGTGCCGGTCTTGTCGAGCACGATGGTGCGCAGCCCGCCGGCCGTTTCCAGCGCCTCGGCGCTGCGGAAGATCAGGCCGTTCTCGGCCCCCTTGCCGGAGGCCACCATGATCGCCGTGGGGGTGGCCAGGCCCAGGGCGCAGGGGCAGGCGATCACCAGCACACTCACCAGGAACAGGCTCGCCAGGACAACGTTGCCGCTGACCAGGAACCACAGCACAAAGGTGGCGATGGCGATGGCAATCACCACCGGCACGAACCAGCCCACCACCTGATCCGCCAGGCGCTGCACCTGGGTGTGGGAGCTCTGGGCCTGGCGCACCAGCTCCACGATGCGGGCCAGCATGGTGTCAGCGCCCACCCGGGTGACACGGAAGCTGAAGCTGCCGCTGCGGTTCATCGAGGCGCCGATCACCCCATCCCCGGGGCCCTTGGCCACCGGTGTCGGCTCGCCGGTGAGCATCGACTCCTCCACCCAGGAACTGCCTTCCACCACCACGCCATCGAGGGGCAGCTTCTCCCCGGGACGCACCTGCACCAGATCCCCCACCATCACCTTCGCCACGGGGATCTCGGTGACGACCCCCTCCCGCAGCACCCGGGCCGTGGGGGGCTGGAGCTGGAGCAGCCGCCGGATCGCCTCGGAGGTCTGGCCGCGGGCCCGGGCTTCCAGCAGCCGGCCCAGCAGCACCAGGGTGAGGATCACCGCGGCGGTTTCGTAGTACACATCGGCCGGCAGTCCCTCGGCGACGAGGACACCCGGAAACGCGGTGGCCACCAGCGAGGCCAGCCAGGCAATGCCGGTGCCGGCGGCCACCAGGGTGTTCATGTCGGCGCTGTGACGGCGCAGGGCCGACCAGGCGCCGGTGAAGAACTCCCGGCCGCACCAGAACAGCACAGGGGAACTCAGCACCAGCTGGGTCCAGGGGCTGGTGAACCAGCCCGGCAGCCACTTGAGGTGGACACCGAGCATGTGGGGCAGGGTGGCCGCCACCACCAGACCGGTGAGCACGGCCGCCACCGACAGCTTGCGGCGCAACATGGTGAGCTCATGGGCCAGCTCCCGCTCCATGGCCGTTGCGGTACCGGCCGCCGGCTCGGCGTGGCAACAGGGGGAACCCGCGCTGGAGTGGCTCATCAGGGGCAGACCAACGCCGAGGGCGAAAGGTTCAGCCTATGGTCTCCCCTCGGCTGGAGAGTCAAGCCATCGGACCAGCCAGCCGCTCGGCGCGGCCGTGGAAGCCCCAGCCGCTCTCGCGCAGTGGTTGACAGGGAGCTTTTTCGGAATCTGCCCAGGTGTTGCCATCGACGGGGACCCATCAGGGTGTCTGTGCCGCGATCCACCCATGGCGGCAGACATTCGACAGGAAGCGCCGTACCTAGGCTGAATGGGTGCCCACACCCCACGACTGGAGCCATCTGCAGGAGCAGGCCAGGACCCTGCTGGATGGCCTCAGCCTGGACGAAAAACTCGGCTTGCTCGACGGTGACACCCCGTTCTGGGGGGGCCTGGCGGAGATCGCCTTCCACGACGCCTCCCACCGCCGCCCCTGGCCGGCCGGGGTTATGCGTCGCCTGGGCATCGGCGGTCTGCACTTCGTCGATGGCCCCCGGGGTGTGGTGCTCGAAGGCGGCGCCACCACCTTCCCGGCGCCCATCGGGCGCGGTGCCAGCTGGGACATTGATCTGGAGGAAAGGATCGGCGAGGCCATGGGCAAGGAGGCGCGATCGTTCGGCGCCAATCTGCTGGGCGGCATCTGCGTCAACCTGCTGCGCCACCCCGGCTGGGGCCGGGCCCAGGAGACCTACGGCGAGGACCCGGTGCACGTGGGCGCCATGGGGGCCGCCACCACCCGTGGCGTGCAGCGCCATGCCATCGCCTGCGTCAAGCATTTCGCCCTCAACTCGATCGACAGCGCCCGCTTCAGGGTCGATGTGGATGCCAGCGAGCGGGTGCTGCGGGAGCTTTACCTGCCCCAGTTCCGCGACTGCATCGAGGCCGGGGCCCTGGCGGTGATGAGCGCCTACAACAGTGTCAACGGGGCCTGGTGCGGCCAGCATCCCCATCTGCTGCAGGAGATCCTCAAGCAGCGCTGGGGCTTCCGCGGCTTCGTGCTCAGCGATTTCATCTTCGGAATCCGCGATGGAGAGGCCGCCATCGCGGCCGGCCAGGACCTGGAGATGCCGTTTCGGATGATCTTCCAGGCCACGCTTCCGGCGGCGGTGGCCGCGGGACGGGTGCCGATGGCACGGATCGATGACGCCGTGCTGCGGCTGCTGCTGGCCCAGGCAACGGTGCCCGGAGGCGCCTACCCGGAATCGTTGCGGGGCTGCCGCGACCACCAGCATCTGGCGCGGGAAGCGGCCACCAAATCGATCGTGCTGCTCAGGAACGAGGGCAACCTCCTGCCCCTGCGCGGGATCGGCTCCCTGGCGGTGATCGGGCCTTTGGCCGACACCGCCAACCTGGGGGACCGGGGCTCCTCCGACACCCGGCCCACGCCGGGGTCGGTGGTGACACCCCTGGCCGGCCTGCGGGCTGCGGCGCCGGACATCAGACTGGCTCACACCGATGGCAACGACCTGGCCGTGGCCTCGGCCCTGGCGGCCCGCAGCGACGCGGCGCTGGTGGTGGTGGGTCTGGACTGGCGCCACGAGGGCGAGCACATCCACCCCGGGGATCTGGCACCGATCCTGGGCCAGGCCCCCCCTCCCGACGGGCTGCTGCGCCTGGTCGGTCGCCGCCGCCTGCTGCCGTTGTGGTCGCGGCTGGCGGCCGCGGCCGCCCAGGTGACACGCCTGGGCTCGGCCCGCGCCGGCGGCGCCTTCGCCTCGGGCGATCGCACCAGGCTCCAGCTGCCGGCCGACCAGGAGGCCCTGATCCTGGCCGTCGCCGCCGCCAACCCCCGCACGGTGGTGGTCCTGATGGGGGGTGGGGCGATCCTCTGCGAGGCCTGGCGCCAGCGGGTGCCTGGCCTGCTGCTGCTCTGGTACCCAGGCCAGCGGGGCGGGGAGGCCCTCGCCGACGTGCTGCTGGGACGGGTGTCACCCTCGGGGCGGATGCCCTATGCGGTGCCCACCGATGCCAGCCACCTGCCACCGTTCGATCCCCGGGCCCGGCAGATCACCTACGACCTCTGGCATGGCTACCGGCGGCTGGGACGCCAGCGTCACCCAGCGGCCTTCCCCTTCGGATTCGGCTTGTCCTACAGCAGCTTCAGCCACAGCGACCCGGAGGCCCAGCTGCTTCCCTGCGCCCTGGAGCTCAGGCTGACGGTGGCGAACACGGGGACGATGGACGCTGCCGAGGTGGTCCAGATCTATGCCGAGCCCCCCGGTCAGGCCGTGGAACGGCCGCGCCGCAGCCTGGTGGGCTTCCGCCGGCTGAGCCTCCAGCCCGGCCAGAGCGAGCGGGTGGCGATCGAGATCCCGCTGCGACGCCTGGCCTGGTTCGATGCCTCCCGCGACGCGTTCGTGCTGGAGGGGGGGGCTCACCGGCTCGTGGCGGCTCGCCACGCCGAGGACCAGGGGATCGGCGTGAACGTCACCCTGGAGGCTGGGTTGGTGGGCCACTGAGGGATCAGGGGACCGTGGCGCGGCTGTCCAGGAGCGCCAGGGTTCCCTGGACCCGCAGGTGGTTGTAGCGCTGCAGCCAGATGAAGGGCAGGTTGAACAGGGTCGCGAAGATCAGGTTGCTCAGCACCCCCGCCGGCGGCAGCCACAGGGCTGTCACGATCCAGAACGGCCAGAGCGCCAGATGGACCAGCTCGGCCCGACGGGTCTCCTCCAGCAGGCGCTGCAGGGTGGCGCGATCCCGGCCCACCAGGCTGTTCTTGGCCACACCGCCTGGAAAGGCCGTGCCGGCATCCGGCAGCAGGGATTTCCAGCGGTGAATGCCGAGCCGTTGCTCAAAGCCCTCCTTGCTCTCCGGCCAGGGACGTCGACCGGTGAGCCAGGTGTCGCGCGCCAGGGCCGACTGGGGCAGGCGGTGGGCCAGCCAGCCGATCAGCACCGACCACAGCAACCAGCCCAGGCCGCAGGCCAGGACCGCTAGCGCGTCGGAAACCGTCTGCCTTTCCATTCGATCGTGCCCCGCTCCAGATTCAGGATCGCCAGAGCGAACACCCCCAGAAAGAACAGCACGGGAATCGGGAAGATCAGGCAGATCCAGCCGAAGTCGCCGATCCGCCGGGTGACCACCAGCAGCTGCACGGCAAAGGCGAGGTAAAGGAGCAGATTGGGCAGCACGGAGGCCTCCCCCACCATCGGCCAGCCCAGCAGGGAGGCGGGCAGGCACCAGGCGGCCCAGAACAGCCCGGAGATCCAGAGGAGCACAGCCAGCATCCAGAACCAGCGCACCTCCCCGGCGGCGGTGGCGAAGTTCTTGGCGAAGCCCACCACCATGTTCTGGAGGCCGCCGGGATACATGCGGTAGTCGAGCAGGCCTTGGCCGATGAAGGCGCTCACCGGCAGTCCCGCCTGCTCGTACAGATGGCCCAGGAACCAGTCCTCCACCACTTTATCGGCGACCGCCGCATGGCCGCCGATGTGGTCGTAATCGGCCCGGCTGGTGGCCATGGCCGGACCAAAAGCCACCCCGCAGTTCTTCCCCATCGGCACCGCCATCAGCCCCACGAGGTTGAACAGCACCGAGAGCTGCTCGTAGGGCTTCTCGGTGCGGTGGAAGGGCTGGACCGAAACCAGGCCGCCCAGTTCCTGCTGCGCCGCCACGAGACGCTTCAGGAACTCGGGGTGGGGCTCGGTGTCGGCGTCGAGGAACAGCAGAAGCTTCCCTGCGCTGGCGCGGACGCCATGGTGCAAGGCCCACGTCTTGCCGCACCATCCCTCCGCCAGGGGCGGTGGCTGGATCACCCTGACCCCGTCTGCGGCAGCGATGGCGGCCGTGCGATCACTGGAGTGATCGTCGATCACGATCACCTCCGTGGGGGTGAGGCTCTGGAGGTGCAGGGCAGACAACAGCTTCGGGAGGGTGTGTTCCTCGTTGCGGGCCGGAATCAGCACCGAAACAGAGGGTTGACCCTGAACCCTGGAGGGGGGGAGACGCGGCATACGCAGGCACAGGGCCCAGCCGAGCAGCCAGCGCACCAGCAGGGAGATGGCCAACAGATCCACGGTCGGCTCAGCTGCTTGTGCTTCTAAGCTAGGGACGCAGCAGCTCGTCGACTAAGGCCTCCAGGGCGGCCGGGTGGCTCAGGAGCTGGTGGTGGTAGCGCACCGGCAGCTTCTTCCCCGGACCGATCGGCAGCACGGCACGCCAGGCCGGCATCACCATCAGATCCGGCTCGCAGTAGAAGCTGCAGCAATCGACCGTCTGCAGGGTGGTGAGGTCGGCGTTAAGACGCTGCAGTAACGGGCTGCCCGTCTTCAGGTCGGCGATGCCAGCCAGGGGCCAGCGGGGCCAGGGCCCGGCTGTGAGGGTGCCCTGCTGGGGGCTGCCCACGCTGATCAGCCGCCGGGTGCGCCGATGGCCGCCGAGCAGCTGGATCCAGGCGCGGGCGATCACCCCACCCATCGAAAAGCCCAGCAGGTCGATGGGTTGCTCCTGGCCGAAGGACGCGTCGATGTGGGTGGCGAGCAGGCCGGCCTGCACCGCGATCGGCGTCAGCCCGAAGCGGTGGGGAAGGTGGGGAATCAACAGGGGGCCGCGGCGCCCTGCCAGCTGGCGCTTGAGCGGGTCGAACACACCGGGGGTGTCCCACATGCCGTGGATCAGCACCAGCGGTGGGAAAGGGTGAGACCGATCCCGGTCCGGCATCGGCCAGTCGCGCCACGGGATGGTGATTACCAGACCAGCTCCGGCAACTCCCGGAACACCTGCCGCACCCCCGCGCTCCACTCCCGGCTGAGTTCCTGGAAATAGACGTCACCCTCGCTGAACCGGCGCCGCTGGGTGATCGCGAGGCGATCCCGCTCGTAGAGGAGCAGGTCGATCGGCATCCCCACCGACAGGTTGCTGCGCATGGTGGAGTCGAACGACACCAGCACACATTTGGCCGCTTCTCCCAGGGTGGTGTCGGAATGGATCACACGGTCGATGATCGGCTTTCCATACTTGGCTTCGCCCGTCTGCAGGAAGGGCGTGTCCGCGCCGGCTTCGATGAAGTTGCCCTCGGCATACATCCGGAACAGCCGGGGCTCCTCCCCCTTGATCTGCCCGCCCACCAGGAAGGACGCATTGAAGCTGGAGCCGGAGGCCTTGAGATAAGGGCCGTCCCGCTGCTCGATCGCCCGGACCGCATCCGACACCAAGCCCATCACCTCGAACATGGTCTGGGCCGTCCAGACCGACGGGCTGCCGTCGCCGGCCTCGGCCCGTTGGCGCAGCAGGCCGATCACCGCCTGGGTGCCGGCCAGGCTGCCGGAGCTGAGCAGCACGAGCACCCGATCGCCCGTGCGCTCGAACACGGTCATCTTGCAGAAACTGGCGAAATCGTCCAGACCTGCATTGGTGCGTGAATCGGAAGCGAACACCATCCCCCCTTCCAGCAACACGGCCACGCAATAGGTCATGCGGTCCACACCTCAAACGATTCCAGCTCCGAAGGGCCGAAGGTGGTGGTGAGCGCCACATCCGCCGCGTCCCGGCCCCGGGCGATCAGGATCCGCCCGATCCGGGGCGTGTTGTTGCGCGGGTCGAACACGTGCCAGCCATCCCCGAGGTAGGCCTCGAACCAGGCATGGAAGTCCATGGCCGTGTGGGGCGGCGGCACCTCGATGTCACTCAGGTAACCGGTGCAGTATCGCGCCGGGATGTTCATGCAGCGGCAAAGGGCGATCGCCAGATGGGCGAAGTCACGGCACACCCCCTCCCGGCTTTCGAAGGTCTGCAGGGCGGTCTTCGTTGCGCTGGAGCGGCCGTAATCGAAACGCACGTGCTGGTGGACGAAATCGCAGATCGCCTGCACCCTCCCCCAGCCACCAGGGGCCCCCTCAAACCTGGACCAGGCCATGGGCGAGAGCAGGTCGGACTCACAGAAGCGGCTGGCCAGCAAGAACAGCAGCGCCTCCTCCGGCAGCTCCTCCACCGGCCGCTGCTCCAGAGCGGGCAGCACCGGATCGGGCCGCCCGGAATCGGCCACCAGCCCGCTGCCCCGCAGTCGCAGCAAGCCGGACGGTGCCACCAGCCGGTGGCAATGGTTGCCGTAGGAATCCACATACAGGCGCAGGGGCACCTGGGGCTCCACCTGGAGCGGATCGGCCTCCAGCAGATCGGCGACCCGGCTCGCATGCACCCCCAGGGTGACGATCATGGGTGTCGGCGCGGGGAAGCGGAGCGCCACATCGAATCCCACCCGTATCTCGAGGGGTTGGCTCGGTGGTGGCGAGGCCTGTTGAAGGGAGTTCATGGATCACCCTAAGAAGTGTGGTGAGCCGGGAGTGGTGGGAATCCCTCCGCCAGGGCTCCCTCCAGCACACCGGCGAGGCGCTGCGCCCACTCCTGCCGGGCGGCCTCGGTGGCCAGCAGGTCCTGGCGAATCTCCAACTCCACGTGGGGAATCCGGCGCGCCTCGCCGTGCACCACCAGCGTGTAGTCGCTCGCGTCACTGACGGCGTAGGGCTCGTTGTCCCCCACCAGCAAGCCCTGCTCGCCCTCCAGTCCCTGGCGGATCCGCCGGGCCAGACGGCCATCGCGGCCGTACAGGACCCCCACGTGCCAGGGGCGCACGTCGGTGCCGAGCACCGGCGTGAAACTGTGCAGCGTCACCAGCACGCTCGGCTGGCCGCGCCCGCGCCGGGCCTCCAGCTCGGCGGCGATGCGGCGGTGGTAGGGGTGGAAGAGCGCATCCAGCCGCTGCTGCCGCTCCGCGGGGGCGAGGTCGGCATTGGCGGCGATGGCGGCGGTCTCGCTGTGGCTGACAATCGAATCGGGCGCCTGCGGCGGCCGGTTGGCATCGACCACCAGCCGCGAATAGTTGTGCAGGATCAGGAAGGCATCGAGCCGCGCTGACAGCAGCAGGGCCAGCCCCGCCACGCCAAGATCCCAGGCCACATGGGTGTCCAGCACCCGATCGCTCAGGCCCAGGCCGGCCAGGCAACAGGGAATGGCGCGGCCGGCGTGGTCGCCCGTGAGCAACACGGCGGAGCGCCCGGTGGGGCAGACGATCCGGTAGACGGGCGGATCAGCATCTCCCAGGAGGGGGTCCAGGGGCAACGTCACCATCAGGGTTCAAGCTGCGTCGTGAAGCCCTGCAGCTCGCTGATCCAGACGCCCACCTGCATCGACAGTAGGGAAGCTCCGCAGAAGCTGCCGGCGATGGGTGTCACCGACTCGGGCCGTCGGGCCACCGCGACAGGGATGTGGGTGTCGCCGACAATGTCGCCATGGGTGGGATCGAACCCCTTCCAGCCAGCCCCTGGCAGAAAGACCTCCGCCCAGGCATGCGTGCTGCCGGCTTGCTCCGGCGGCAGCGCCGTGAAGCTGTAACCACTGACGAAACGGGCTGCGAATCCGAAACATCTGGCCGCCTCCATGAACAGAACGGCGATGTCACGGCAGGACCCCCAGCCGCCCTGGAGCGTCGCGGCACAGCTCTGGACACCAGGCTCGTCACGTTGTCGGTAGGAGATGCGGTGGTGGGCCGCCAGATTCAGCCGCTTCAACAACGTGTAGCTCTGAATGCTCTCGCCGGGCTGCCAGACCGTTGCCATCCACTGCAGCAAAGGCAGACTCGGTTGTGGGTCCGTTAGCGACAGATAGGCCTCCAGCAAAGGGAGATCCTTGGACGCATAGTGAAAGGGATAGTTAACCGCCTCCTCATCCACAACGAAATCAAGCGGAACACGGTCGTATTGCTGAATGATCAGATTGCTTTCGATCAGCAATCTGTCAGAAATGTCATGGAACGACGCCGTGGCAAGACAATTCCCCTCCACATCCCGGTGCCAGCGCAGCTTTGCCGCCGGGCTGATCGATAACGAGGAGGTTTCGATGCGCAGGTCGTGGCCCTCCCGGGGACGAAGACGCAGTGTATGGGTGCCGAGCCCGACAGGGGCGCTGTAGGAGTAGGTGGTGAGGTGATGGATGTTGAAGCGTCGCATCGGCTCGCCAGGCACAGAATCGGAGGGTCACTGGGAATAGATCAGAACACTGTACGGACCCACCCCAAAAGAGCCGTGAAAAGGGAAGCCATCCCGATCCCCCGGTACGGCTGCAAGATCAGCGCTTGGGTAACCAGCAAAGGATTCACTGTAGCCGTGCCAATCACTATTAAAGCGAAGTGTCCAGGAATTGGCCGCCGGCAAACCCACGATGTAGTCCTCCTGGGTCTGGTGTGAAAAATTGGCGATCACCACCACATCATCTCCGGGGCCGCCTCGATCCCAGCGGTGAAAGGCCATCACGTTTCGCTGGGTATTGAGATGAAACACCTGGCTGAACTGTCCGCAGAGCCCACGGGAGACGCCCTGCCGATCAAGGCGAAGGCGGATCAGATCCCGGTACAAACGCACGATGCCCCGAAACTCCTGGCGCTGGTCCCAGTCGACGGGGACCGTATCGCGGAACCAGCCACCTTCAAGGAACTCCTGCCCCTGAAACAGCATGGGAATTCCGGGTGCCGTGAACACCATGGCGGCCGCCAGGGTGGAACGCTTCTGGGCATGCCAGCCGGTGGGATCCTCCGGGTTGACATCCTGGGGAATCCGGGACTGCCCATTGGCCACGTCGTCATGGGATTCGCTGTAGATCACGCGTTCAAACGCATCATCGTTGTAGCGATAAAGAATGGCATCCCGGATCCTCTCCAGAGCACGGTCTTCATCCCTCGGTGCAATCACGGCCTGACGGATGGGTTGGATGAAATGGGGATCCCATTGGGATCCAAAGCCGGCGCCTCCAGCCCCCACATCCTTGGTCAACCAGTCATTGCTGCGGAGGTCCTCGGCGATGGTGATCCGCCCCGGATACTGCCGGGCGACGGTTTCGTTGATGGCCTGAAGGATACTCCAACCATCTGGAATCTCTTCGGTTCCAGCATCTCCGATGCTGCGAATGTAACCGGTACTGTCGAATCGAAGACCATCAAGATGATACTCCTCGAGCCACATCCTGACGTTATCAAGAATGTATTGACGCACCTCCCCCCGGCCATAGTCGGGCCGTGTCTCCCCCCAGGGCGTCTGGGAGCGATCATCATTATAAAAGTAGATTCCCCCCTTGTCATTCTCCGACCAGCCATCAAATCTCCAGAGGTCAAGATCACTGGGACCGAAGTGATTGAAAACAACATCCAGAATCACGCCAATCCCAATCTGATGGGCTCGCTTGATGAACCGTTTGAAGCCCAGAGAACCGCCATAGTCGGTATCGACGGCAAAGATATGGGATGGGTTGTAGCCCCAGGAGCGCTGGCCTGCAAACTGGCCGACAGGCATGATCTGAATGGCATTGATGCCCAGCCGTTTCAGGTGCTCCAGTCGCGTCGTGATGGAATTGAATCGTCCTGCCTGACTGAGATCATCATTGTTGAAAGTGCCGACATGCAACTCGTAGATAACAAGCTCATTCCAGTTCTGTATGAAGAAGTCATCATCGTCCCAGTCAAAGTGCGGATCATGGATAATGGCATTGCCAACCGAGTTTGTGACCTCACGGGCATAGGGATCAATCCTCTTGAACACCCCGCACGGCGTTGCCAGCTCATACTTGTAATGGTCGCCGATCCTGGCACCTTCAACGGTGATGGACCAGAAGCCACCCGGCTCGGACTCCATCAGGTCGGCGGCACCATTCCAATCGTTGAAGGACCCGATCACAGAGACATGCTCGGCATGGGGGGCCCAGACCCGGAACGCGACCCCGTCAGGAGAGGACACCGATCCCATGCCGGCACCAATCAGCGGCTTCGCCATGGTTCCACCCTGCTGAAGCCACTCTCTCACAGGGGTTTCCTTTTCAAGCGATCATTCAGAAACCTTGAAACGGGTGCCAGAACAGAGGCAGATCTGCTGCCAGGATGATGCAGGTTAATGCAGAAGATGCGATCCGAACCAATCCAATCCAAGCAAGGCCTGGACTGGCCAGACTTCCCCTTGGGTTGCACCGAAGACTTCACACGCAGGTCGTTCTGCCATCCCTAGGTTGAAGCAGCAGCAGCCGAAGGACGACAACCTTTTTGAAGCGAAGATCTTCGCACCCAAGGTCTTGGCACCCAGGATCCCCATGCTGCTGATTCCCCTCGCCACGCGAACCATGTCCAACAAAGCTGACGCCGCCGCCAAGGATGCGGAAGGCAAACTTGAATCGGCCCTGGGCGAACTGACTGGCGATGCCGGTCACCAACTCAAGGGCAAGGCCAAACAGGTTCAGGCCTCCGCCATGAACGCTGCAGAGGATCTGAAGGATGGAGCCAAGGCTGTGGCCCAGAAGGTCAGTGATGCTGCCGCGAAACTGGCTGACGGAAAGGGCTGACGGGGCCCGGCCGACCGCAGGCTCGCCGCAGATTCCCTCCAGTGGACAGCCACTGGTTGGGGCGGACACCTGGCGACACCTGACGACACAGCTTGTCTGCGGTGATGTCACGACTCCCCATCACCCCAACAGGCCCTGACTCCCATGGATCCCATCTTCATTGCCGACACAACCAAGTCCTTTGAGCAGGCGAGTACGGACCTCCAGGACGCCATCGTGGCCCAGGGCTTCGGGGTCCTGGCGGTTCATGACCTCGGCCACACCCTGCGCGGGAAGGGTATCGCATTCACCGAGAACTGTCGGATCTACGACGTCTGCAACCCAGGGCAGGCTGCCAGGGTGTTGACACGCCACATGACGTTGTCCATGGCGCTTCCGTGTCGGATCTCCGTTTTCACGGAAGGTCGTCAGACCCGGATCGGCATGATCCGCCCCGAGGGAATGCTGCAGATCCTCTGCTCCGATCCTGACGTGGTGGAGGTGGCGCGTGAGGTCGAATCCGCCACAAAGGCGATCATCAAGGCGGCGGCGTCCTGAGCCATCCGTGGCCGGCGGCAGCCTTCGGCCCCGATAAAGTCTCCCCAGGAGTGGAGAATCACGCCATGGCGGCCGTCGGCATCAAGACCGGCATCAAGACCGGCATGAAAATCGGCGTGCTGGCTGGGCGCAGCGGCCTGCCCGTCAAGACCCTCCGCTATTACGAGGATCTGGGACTGCTGCCGGCCATCGGTCGCAGCGAGGGCGGCTACCGGCTGTTTGCTGAGCAGAGCCTGCGGCGCCTCGAGTTCATCCGCCGGCTCAAGACCCTCGGGCTCAGCCTGGAGGAGATCCAGGGCTGTCTGGTGGTGCATGACGCCGGGGATCTGCCCTGCGCTGACATTCAGATCCAGCTGGAGCGGCAGATCGGGCGGATCGATGCCCAGATCGAGGAACTGGGGCAGCTCAGACAGGAACTGCAGGGCCTGCTGGCGGGCTGGCAGAGCGATCCGGCCAAGGAAGGGGATGTGATCTGCCCCAATCTGCGGGTCTGAGGCCTGGTTGCCGCGAACGGCCATGGCGCTGGGTCCGAAGATGAAGCCCTGTGCCGGACCCACATCAGCACCCTGCTGCCTTTCCAAGCTGAAGACAGCCACACGCAAGGGAGCAGAGCTGATGATCCATTCCCGATCCACCGGCGGCCAGACACGGGTGGCGGCGCGCCGGTTGGCCGCCGTCGCAGGGGTGGGTGCGTTGTTCCTGGGGCTTGGGACACCAGCGCTTGCAGTTCCACCCACCGGTGCTCCTCCCATGGGGAGCGGGATGGGTGCGGGCCGCATCGGCACCCAGCCGATGGATCAGCACTTCATCGTGATGATGATTCCCCACCACGACGGCGCCATCGCCATGGCGGATCTGGCCCTGAGCCGGGCCAGGAGGCCGGAGATCAAGGCCCTGGCCCGCAGCATCAAGGACAGCCAGACGCAGGAGAACGCCCAGATGCGCACCTGGTACCGCCAGTGGTTCGGTGGCTCCGTGCCGGCATGGGGCGGAGCGATGGGCCACGGCGGCGGCATGGGAATGATGGGGATGGGTGGCATGGGCGGAACGGGCACCGATGTCGCCTGGCTGAAGAACGCCTCGGATTTCGATCGCGCCTTCATCCAACAGATGATTCCCCACCACCGCATGGGCGTGATGATGGCCTCGATGGCCCAGACCAACAGCCAGCATCCCCAGTTACTGGCCATGCAGCAGGCCATGGTGAAGGCCCAGAGCCAGGAGATCGAGCAGATGGCCCAGTGGTACCGCAGCTGGTACGGGACGCCTTGACTCTCCAGCCAAGTGGAGACCATACGGTGAGGATTCCTCCCGAGCTCCCATGCGCCCCAGCCGTTTCTCCCCCGCCTTGCTCGGGACCCTCTGCGTCCTGTGCCTGGCGGCCCCCGTTCTGGCCCAGGACCACGGCGGCATGCACCACCATCACGATCACGCCACACCGGTCCAGCCGACCCCGGCCGGAGCGACGCCTGCCCACAGCGGCCACGCCCACGACGTCGGTCCCGCCGGCGCCACCTACGACCTGCGCTTCATCGACGGGATGGTGCAGCACCACACGGGCGCCCTGCGCATGAGTGAATTCGTCTTCGGCATCGGCGCGCCTGGGGTGGGGGCCCTGGCCAAGACGATCTGGCGCGATCAGGCCAGCGAGATCCGGGCGATGGGGCTGTGGCGCAAGGCCTGGTATCCCCAGGCGCCCGTGTATCCGGTGGCCCTGGCCAGAGGCGGCGATCCCAACAGCCTCAGTGGCCTCACCCGCATGAGCCAGGCCCAGATCGACGGGATGCGGATGATGGGCGAGCCACCCACCCCGGACAACCGGGTGGTCTGGTTCCTGGAGGGGATGCTCCATCACCACGGCGGGGCGCTGATCATGGCCCACGACGCCCTGGTCAAGAGCACCAATCCCACCATCCGGCGCTTCGCCAGGGGCGTGATCGTGGCCCAGCGCGCCGAGATCATCGAATTGCGGCGGATGCTGGCGACCGATGGCCTACGCAAGCCGGAGTATGGCCACTACGACGCCCTGTTCGCGCTCTGAGCCGCCAGCCGGACTGACCATGCCAGCCCGGCAAAACCGAAGGATTGGGACGAGAATGATTCCCATTCCTTTCCTTCGTCCCGGCGGACCTTCCATGAACAGACGTGGTGTCGTTTCCAGGTTCAGGCAGGCCCCTCTGGGCCTGGTCCTTCTGGCCGCCATGCCCCCGGCGGCCACGGCCGCAGAGCTCAATCTCGACGCCATCAACCGCTACGCCCGGTCCGGAACGGGCCAGAGCCAGGAGCAGGTCACCAGCATCAACCAGTTCTCCGACGTCAAGCCCACCGACTGGGCCTACCAGGCGCTCTCGAACCTGATCGAGCGCTACGGCTGCGTCGCCGGCTACCCGAACGGCACTTTCAAGGGCGGCCAGGCCATGACCCGGTTTGAGGCGGCGGCCCTGCTGAACGCCTGTCTCGACCGGATCACCGAGGTGACCGACGAGCTGAAGCGCCTGATGGCCGAGTTCGAGAAGGAACTCGGCGTGCTGCGCGGCCGGGTGGATGGCCTGGAGGCCAAGGTGGGTGAGCTGGAAGCGACCCAGTTCTCCACCACCACCAAGCTGAGCGGCCAGGCCACCTTCGTGATCGGCGCCAATGCGTTTTCGGGCAGCGACACCCCCAACGTCGATGGCGCCCGGGCCGCCGTGGGGGCGACCACCTTCAGCTACGACATCCAGCTGACCTTCGACACCAGCTTCACCGGCAAGGACCTGCTGCGCACGAACCTGAGGGCCGGCAACTTCGCCGATTCCGCCTTCGGCGGCGCTGGCCCCACGGGTGGGCTCTCCACCTTGGAGGCCGCCTTCCAGGAGGACTGCGGTGGCCCCGCCGACTGCGGCGACGTGGTGGCGATCGACAAGCTCTTCTACCAGTTCCCGATCGGCAGCCAGTTCACCGCCACGGTCGGCGGACGGGTGGGTCAGGAGGACATGCTCGCCCTCTGGCCGAGCGCCTACCCCTCCGACACGATTCTCAACCTGTTCACCCTCAACGGCGCCCCGGCGGCCTACAACAAGAACCTCGGAGCCGGGGCCGGCCTCTGGTGGCAGCAGGGCGGCTTCAGCATCAGCGCCAACTACGTGGCCGCCAACGGCGATGTGGGCGATCCCAACATCGGCGGCATCGGCACCGTGGCCTCGGCCGGCACAGGCACCGTGCAGATCGGCTACGCCAAGGAGCAGTGGGGTCTGGCGGCGATCTACTCCCGCATCCAGTCGGGCGTGGGGGTGCCGGGCACCACCCCCTTCACCGGCCTCACCTACGAAGCCAATCCCAACAGCCGCACCGATGCCTTCGGCGTCAGCGGCTACTGGCAACCGGCCAACTCCGGCTGGATTCCCTCCATCAGCCTGGGCTGGGGCCTCAACGGCACCAGCGTCGACAGCGCCCAGGCCCCCGGCGCCCTGCGCACCAGCCAGTCGTGGATGGTGGGCCTGCAGTGGGACGACGCCTTCGTCAAAGGCAACGCCCTCGGCATGGCGGTGGGCCAGCCCGTCTTCGCCACGGCCCTGACGGGCGACCAGATGCCCCAGGACGGCAACTTCGCCTGGGAGTGGTGGTACAAGCTGCAGGTCACCGACAACATCAGCGTCACCCCAGCCCTCTTCTACCTGAGCCGGCCCCTGGGTCAGGACACCACCCCCGGCACCACGTTCCGGCAGCTGGGTGGCCTGGTGAAGACCACCTTCCGCTTCTGATCCCGGCCCGCGGGAACGGATGATGAAGGGGACCTGGATGGCCCGGCCACCATGGATCTCACGCCGTTCCTGGGCAGCCTGGAGGGGAACACCTTCGATGCGGTGCTGCTTTCAGTGGCTTCCGGGGGGAAGGTGGCGATCGCCATGAAGGGCCGCTTCCTGTTGCGGGCCCTGTGCGAGAGCATCAGCGACCGCAGCCTGATCGGCTGCGCCATCACCCACGAGCAGGGCTGCCTCGACTATCTGCAGCGGGAGCCCTACGACCTGCTGCTCTGCACCGATCACCTGGAGAGCGGCAACGGCTTTGAGCTCACCCGCCGGGCCAAGGCGCTGTACCCCGATCTCAAGGTGGTGATGCTGGCCCTCGGGGATGTGATCCCGGCGGAATACGAGCACGCCCCCTGGCTGGAGGCCGTGGTGGCCGAGGCCGACATCGTCGAGGACCAGCGGCCCCTGCAGGCCGCCGTGATCGCCGTGATGGGGCACCATTCCTACCGCAGCCCCTCCCTGCGCTCCGGCAAGCTTCCCTACCTCAGCTGCCCCCGGCTGACACCGCGGGAATACGAGGTGCTCGACCTGCTGGCCAGCGGCCTCAGCGACCGGGAGATCGCCAGCAAGCTCGTGGTCAGCGACGCCACGGCCCGCACCTACACCAAGCGCCTGCTCCAGACCCTCGGCGTCAACAACCGCCTGCAGGCCGTGCTCAAGGGGGTGCGTTGCGGGATGGTGCAACTAGGCTGAATACACGCATTCAGTTGACTCCATGGCCACCTCCGTTCGCCTGGACCCTGCAACAGAGGCGCGGCTGAATCGGCTGGTCTCCGAAACGGGGCGGACCAAGGCCTTTGATCTGCGGGAGCTGATTGAGCAGGGCCTGGACGACCTGGAGGATGCGTACCTCGGGGCCGCGGCTCTGGAGGCCCACCGTCGTTCTGGGGAGCCGACCATCCCGATGGATCAACTCGTGAGCGACCTTGGCCTGGACGGTTGAGTTCATCCCGGAGGCCGCACGGCAGCTACGCAAGCTGGATCGCACGGCAGCCGGTCGTATCACTCCTACCTCCAGGAAATGGTGTCCAGTTGCAGTTACCCGCGCCAGAGAGGCAAGGCCCTGACAGCCAACCTCTCCGGCCTATGGCGCTACAGAGTTGGAGACTACCGGGTGATCTGTCAGATCGAAGACGACCACCTTCTCGTGCTGGTGGTCAGGCTCAGCCACCGCAGCGACGTGTACCGCTGACGGCACCCGCTGCTGCAAAGAGGCGTTTGGCTGGGGTCCCTTGCGGTGGTTGGGATGGGTCGCCTGAGATTCGAACTCAGGACCAGTCGGTTAAAAGCCGAATGCTCTACCGCTGAGCTAGCGACCCGTCGCTGGGGAAGCTATCACCCGGCGGCGACCCTCTCCAAGCCCGCCACCCGCCACCCCATGTCCAGCCCCGACGCCTGGCCCAGCCTCTGGGACGCCCCCCACATCGACGCCGCCGCCTGGGTGGCCCCGTCGGCGGTGGTGATCGGAGATGTGCGGCTGGCGGCGGGGGCCAGCCTCTGGCCCACCGTCGTGGCCCGGGGCGATGTCTGCGCCATCCGGGTGGGGGAGGGCAGCAACGTCCAGGACGGCGCCGTGCTGCACGGGGATCCGGGCCAGCCCGTGACCATCGGCGCCGATGTGACCATCGGCCACCGGGCGGTGGTCCATGGCGCCACGCTGGAGGACGGCTGCCTGATCGGCATCGGCGCCATCGTGCTCAACGGCGTCACGGTGGGGGCCGGGGCCCTGGTGGCGGCCGGCTCGGTGGTCACCCGCGACGTGCCCGCCGGCGCCCTGGTGATGGGGGCTCCGGCGGTGGTGAAACGGCAGCTGGATGCCGCTGCGATCGCGGCCCAGCGCCAGCACGCCCACCGCTACCGCCAGCTGGCGGAGGTCCACGCCGGACTCCGTTAGGATCCCGCCATCGTTTTCCTCCTCCGTCGCCATGGACCTCCGGCTGCTGCTCGTCGCTGCTCCGATCCTCCTGGCCGTGGGTTGGGCCGCCTTCAACATCGGCCGCGCCGCCGTGGGTCAGCTGCAACTGATGCTCAAGCGCGCCCGCGCCTGATGGTCGTCGTCATCGGTGCCGGCCTGGCCGGCACCGAAGCCGCCTGGCAGATCGCCGAGGCCGGGATTCCGGTGCGGCTGGTGGAGATGCGGCCTGTGCGCCCCTCCCCGGCTCACCACAGCGGCGACTTCGCCGAATTGGTCTGCAGCAACAGCTTCGGCGCCCTCTCCCCGGACCGGGCCGCCGGCCTGCTGCAGGAGGAGCTCAGGCGCCTGGGCTCGCTGGTGATCCGCACCGCCGACGTTCATGCGGTGCCCGCCGGGGGCGCCCTGGCCGTCGATCGGGGCCGCTACAGCGCCGCCCTCACGGCCGCCGTCGAGGCCCACCCCCTGGTGACGGTGGAGCGGCGCGAGCAGCTGGCGTTGCCCGACCCCGCCGAGATCGCCGTGCTGGCTACCGGCCCCCTCACCGGCGCCGAGCTGGCCGACGACCTGCTGCGCTTCACCGGTCGGGAGTCCTGCCACTTCTTCGATGCCGCCAGCCCGATCGTGGAGGGCGAAGGCATCGACCTCTCGGTGGCCTTCCGGGCCAGCCGCTACGACAAGGGCGACGCCGACTACATCAACTGCCCCATGGACCGGGAGCAGTACCTCGCCTTCCGCACGGCCCTGCTGGAGGCGGAGAAGGCGGAGCTGAAGGATTTCGAGCAGGAGAGCGCCACCTTCTTCGAGGGCTGCCTGCCGATCGAGGAGCTGGCCCGCCGCGGCGAGGACACGATGCGCTACGGCCCCCTCAAGCCGATCGGCCTCTGGGATCCGCGCTGGGGCGACCTGCACGACCGCGACGTGCGCCGCGCCAAACGGGCCCATGCGGTGGTGCAGCTGCGCCAGGAGGACAAGGACGGCCAGCTCTGGAACCTGGTCGGCTTCCAGACCAACCTCAAGTGGGGCGAGCAGCAGCGGGTGCTGCGCATGATCCCCGGCCTGGAGAGCGCCTGCTTCGTTCGCTTCGGGGTGATGCACCGCAACACCTTCCTGGAGTCCCCCGAACTGCTGCAGCCCACCCTGCAGTTCCGCCAGCGGCCGAACCTGCTGGCCGCCGGGCAGATCACCGGCACCGAGGGGTATGCGGCCGCGGTGGCGGGCGGCTGGGTGGCCGGCACCAACGCCGCCCGCCTGGTGCGGGGACTGCCGCCCCTGAACCTGCCGCCCACCACCATGGCCGGCGCCCTGCTGGGCTTCATCTCGGATGCGGAGCGCCGCCACAGCGCCCGGAAGGGGGGCTTCCAGCCGATGCCCCCCAGTTTCGGCCTGATGCCGGAGCTGCCGGAGCGCATCCGCGACAAACGCCGCCGCTATGGCGCCTACCGCGACCGGGCCCTGGGGGATCTGGCTGACTGGGAGGCGCAGCGCCAGACCGGGGCCACCGCCGCCGTACCGGCGGCCGTCCCTGGCTGATCGCTTCCTAGGGTCGGGCCGCCCCCGTTCGCCTGGTTCCGGTGACCGTCACCGCCCCTTCCTCCGCCGCCGCCCCCCTCACCGCGGCCGATGGCCGCCCCTGGGACGTGGTCGTGATCGGCTCTGGGATCGGCGGGCTGGTCACCGCCAGCCAGCTGGCGGCCAAAGGGGCCTCGGTGCTGGTGCTGGAGCGCTACCTGATCCCCGGCGGCAGCGGCGGCAGCTTCCGACGCGAGGGCTACACCTTCGACGTCGGCGCCTCGATGATCTTCGGCTTCGGCGAGAAGGGCCACACCAACCTGCTCACCCGCGCCCTGGCGGATGTGGGCGAGCACTGCGAGACCATCCCCGACCCCGCCCAGCTCGCCTACCACCTGCCCGGCGGCCTGTCGGTGGCGGTGGATCGCGATTACGAGCGCTTCATCGCCGACCTCACCGTCCTGTTTCCCCATGAGGCCAAGGGGATCCGCGCCTTCTACGACACCTGCTGGCAGGTGTTCAACTGCCTCGATGCGATGCCGCTGCTGTCGCTGGAGGACCCCGCCTACCTGGCCAAGGTGTTCTTCCGCGCGCCCCTGGCCTGCCTGGGACTGGCCCGCTGGCTGCCGGTGAACGTGGGGGCGGTGGCCCGCGCCCACATCAGCGATCCGGATCTGCTCAGGTTCATCGACATGGAGTGCTTCTGCTGGTCGGTGATGCCGGCCGATCGCACGCCGATGATCAACGCCGGCATGGTGTTCTCCGATCGCCACGCCGGCGGCATCAACTACCCCAAGGGCGGCGTCGGGGTGGTCGCTGAGAAGCTGGTGTCGGGACTGCGCAGGCACGGCGGCGAGATCCGCTACCGGGCGCGGGTGGTGAAGGTGCTGCTGGAGGGCGAGGGAACGCAGGCCCGGGCCGTGGGTGTGCGGCTGGCCGGCGGCGAGGAGATCCGCGCCCGGCGGGTGGTGAGCAACGCCACCCGCTGGGACACCTTCGGCTCCCTGGTGGACGAGGCGCACACCCCGGCGGCCGAGCGCACCTGGCGGCGGCGCTACAAGCCCTCCTCCTCCTTCCTCTCCCTGCACCTGGGGGTGAAGGCGGAAGCGATTCCCCCCGGCAGCCATGTCCACCACCTGCTGCTGGAGCGCTGGGAGGAGATGGAGGCCGAGCAGGGGGTGATCTTCGTCTCGATCCCCACATTGCTGGATCCCTCCCTGGCCCCGGCGGGCCACCACATCGTGCACACCTTCACCCCCTCGGCGATGGACACCTGGCAGGGGCTGGCCCCTGGGTCCTATAGGGCCGCCAAGGAGGCCGCCGCCTCCCGGCTGATCCGCCGCCTGGAGGCGATCCTGCCGGGCCTGGAGGGGGCCATCACCCACCGGGAGATCGGCACCCCCCGCAGCCACCGCCGCTTCCTGGGCCGCCACGGCGGCAGCTACGGGCCGGTGCCGGCCCTGCGGCTGCCGGGCCTGCTGCCGATGCCCTTCAACCGCACCGCCATCCCCGATCTTTACTGCGTCGGCGATTCCTGCTTCCCCGGCCAGGGGCTGAATGCGGTGGCCTTCAGCGGCTTCGCCTGCGCCCACCGCATCGGCGCCGACCTGGGCCTCAATCCCTGGAGCCTGCCGGCGTGAAGCACCCCATGGTTCCCGAGCATCGCCTGCACTGCGTCGTGCGGCCGGATCCGCCGGCCGCCGGCGAGGGCCTGCGGCTTGGGGTCTGGCAGGGCAGCGGCAGCGCCGGCACCCCTGAGGCCCTCGAAGAGAACCTGGAGCGGCTGGAGCGGGTCTGCGCCCTGGCGGCGGGCCACGGGGTGCAGCTGCTGGCCTTCCCGGAGCTCTACCTCACCGGCTACATCGTCACGCCATCAATCGTGCGGCAGCTGGCGGAGCCGGTGGAGGGCCCCAGCCTGCGGCGGGTGGCCGCGGCGGCGCGCCGCCATGGGCTGGCGGTGGCCTGTCCCTACGCCGAACGGGCGACCGTGGCCGGTGAGGAGCGCTTCTACGACGCCATCGCCCTGTTCGACAAGGGCGGCCGCCTGCTGCGCAACTACCGCAAGACCCACCTCTGGGGACCGGACGAGAAGCGCTGCTGGAGCGCCGGCTACCGCCACCCCGAGGAGGGGGTGGCGTTCACGGTGCAGCCGGTGAACGGGGTGGGCGTAGGCCTGCTCAACTGCTATGAGGCCGAGTTCCCCGAGCTCACCCGGCGCCTGGCGCTGGCGGGGGCCCGGCTGGTGCTGATCCCCACGGCCGCCGATGCCTGGGCCGAGCTCAGCACCGGCGAGCGCACCGACCGGCCCTATCCGGACGTGTCCCGCACCCTGATCCCGGCCCATGCCTTCCAGAACGGCTGCTTCGTGGCCTACGCCAACCGCTGCGGCGAGGAAACGGTGAACGGGCGCGTGATGGCGGCCTACCTGGGCAACAGCGTCATCTGCGGCCCCCACGGCGATCTGCTGGCGGCCGCCCGGCCAGAACCCACCCTGCTGATCGCCGACTGCCGGCCCGGCGAGTACGGACCCACCCACCCGGCCGGCACCCGCTACCACGAGGACCTGCGGCCCGAGATCTACTGACCCGGACGGCCACGCCAGCCCAGGGACGGCGGTAAAGTTTGTAAACATTTGTTGCATGCCCATGGCGGCTCCGATTCCCAGCTCCTCCGACCTGGCGCGCTACCTGGAGGCCAGAGGCGAGATGGGCAAGCCCTGGGTCTGGCACCTGCTGCGCCTCAGCAAACTCAAGGAGGCCAAGGACACCATGGAGCCCAATGAGTACGTCGAGCGTCTGGGCGAAGCCCACGCCGATCTGATCCGCCTCGGCAGCTTCTGGAAAGGTCGGGAGGCGGAGGTGTTCGGGGGCCGCTACCAGCCCTCCCAGGTGATCGAACCCCTGCCGGGATCCCCCGAGGACCGATGAGCGCCGAGCCGTCATGCCATCGCTACCCGATGGCACCGCTGATCCGCTTCACACTCCTGGGGCTCTACCTGGCCCTGGTGCTGCCCCTGCCGCTGCTGGCACCGGCGGCGCTGCGGCTTCCGCTGCTGCTGGCCTCCATCACCGGCTTGGTGCTGGTGGTGGCCATCACCAGTGAGCGGGTGGAGCTTGATGGCCAGGGGCTGCGGGTGGGCCACCCGAGCTGGTGCTCCTGGCTGCTGCGACGCGGCTGGCAACTGCCCTGGAGCCACATCACGGCACTCACGCCGATCACCACCAGCCAGGGGGGCCGGGTGTACTACGTGCGCAGCGCTGCCGCGGAGGGTGGCCGCAGTGGAGCCGCCTGGCTGCTGCCCCAGCGGGTGGCCCGCTTCGACGACTTTCTGGAACGTTTCTCCAGGGGCACGGGCCTGTCCACCGAAGGCATCGGACGAATCAGCCCCCCCTGGACCTATCAGCTGCTGGCCCTGCTGTCCGCCCTGCTACTGGTCGGAGAAATTCTTGCTCTCCTGCTGAGACCAGCCTGACCTTGCTCCCTAGTTGAGCCGGCTGGAGCTGCTGGGAGAGGTGAGGAGCAATCCGGAAGCGGGGGTCCCGGGAACCTCCTCACTGAGTTCGGGAAGGGTGTCGAGACTGAAGCGGTACCCCTGCTGGCGCATGGTTTCGATCGCCCCCCCTTCGCCGAGACCGGCCTGCTCCAGCTTGCGGCGCAGGGTGAGGACCTGGGTGTCCACGGAGCGGGGCCCGCCACTGAAGGGAGGCCAGGCCATGCGCAGCAGTTCCTGGCGGCTGCGCACCACCCCCGGGGGCATCAGCAGGGCGCAGAGCAGGGCGAACTCCCTGGGGCTGAGCTCCACCGGCTGGTCGCGCAGGGTGACCTGGCGCAGCAGCAGGTGCACCTCCAGGGGACCCACACAGACCCGTTCCTGCAGACCACTACCGCTGCGACGCAGCAGGGTGCGGCAGCGGGCCGCCAGCTCTTCAAGCCCGAAGGGCTTGCGCAGCACGTCGTCGGCACCGGCATCGAGGAGGGCCACCACGGGCTCCGAGCCGGACCGGGCCGTGAGCACCATCACCTGGCAATGCAGCTGGGCCGCCAGGCGCAGGGCCGAGGTTTCCTCAAGCAGCTCGGCACTCACCAACAGATCGGGAGATTGCTCCTGGCAGATCTCCAGGGCTTCGCGGGCCGTGGCGACCGCGGCAGCCAGGTGCCCATCCTGGCGAAGGCGCTGGGCCAGAACCGTGCGGAGGGTCGCGTGGGGATCCACGACGAGGACTCTGCGAGGGGTTCCTCCTGGATCGGTCAGTTTGTCCTGGGCCACGGGCATCTCCTCGTCATCACGATGAAATCAGAAGCGGAAGTGCCGTCAGCCGATTAAGTGAGCCAACGCTAACTGGAAATGTGCGTGGACGCCGGTGACGGGCGATGCCTTGTCAACTGTCTGCTCCCGGAAGGCGGTCTCGGCACGGCAGGATGGGGCCATCTGCCGGCTCTCGCCGCCACATTGACGCCAGGGGCCCGCCCCCAGCCATGACAGCACTCCAACATCCCGACGCGATCCGCCACTTCCAGTCCCTGTGTGATGCCTGCCAGGCCTTGTCCGATCGTCACCACGGACCCTCCGAGCTGCGGCTGTACGCCGATGGGTATCTCCATGCACTGCGCCGCACAGCCGTGCTGGATCACCATTCCCAGCGGCGGCTGGAGGAACTGATCGACCGCTGGATCCAGGACCCGTCCAGCTTCATGGGCCCCGACGGCCAACCTCGGTTGCTCATGGAAACGAGCCGCTACTGAGCGGCTCGCCGAACAGTGCTGGCCTGTATGGGCCTAGGAGGCCAGGGCGACTTCCAGTTTTTCTCGCAGTTCGCCGCTGTTGTACATCTCGATCAGGATGTCGGAGCCACCGAGAAACTCCCCTTTCACATACACCTGGGGAATCGTGGGCCAGTCGGAAAACTCCTTGATTCCCTGGCGGATCTCCATGTCGGAGAGCACGTCAACCGTCTCGAAAGGCACACCCAGAGACTGCAGGATCTGGACCACATTGTTGGAGAATCCACACTGAGGCATCAGTTTGTTGCCCTTCATGAAGACCACCACGGGGCTGGCCGTGATCAGGGCGTCGATGCGTTGGCGGGTGCTGGCGTCCATGGTGACGAAATCGGAAAAGAAAATCAGGAGGGAAGGGAGGTCTGCACCGCCAGGGCATGGATGGCCTCGCTGGCCAGCTCGCTGCTCAGGGCGCCATAGACGAGCTGGTGCTGCCGCACCCGGTTGAGCCCGGCGAAGGCGCCGGACACCACCTTGACCTGGAGATGGTCACCACCACCGGTGAGATCCTCCACCTCCACGGCGGCATCGGGAAGCGCTCGGCGGATGGCGTCCTTGACCTGCTCCGGTTGCACCATGGCGGCGGGGATCGGGGGGATGACGGGAAGTTGGAATCTAAGGACGATCAGCCGCCGGCGGACGATCCAGGTGCCGTGTAGGGGGTGATGACGAAACCCAGTTCCACCAGCTGCTGGTAGGCCTTGCGCCCACCTTCGTTTGTAGGGGTCATGATCTTGACCACCTCCACCAGCAGGGGGATGGCCACCTCCGGCTGGTTCTGGCGGCGGAACAGGGCCGCCAGCCTCAGGTTGCTCTCGGCCAGCAGGGTCAGGGCCTCCCGCCCCTTGTCATCCATCTCCCGGGGGATGCGGGCATCCAGGCCGCGGAAGGAGCCGCTCAGATCGCGGTAGAAGCCCAGCAGTCGCCGGCTGGCATCCCGGGCCAGGTCATAGAGGCGCCGCCCCTCGGCCAGGTTGCCGCTGGCCACAGCCGCATCACCCCGGGAGAGCAGGGCCTTCACCGAGGCAAGATTGAGATCGGTGCCAGCGGGCTGCACCGTCTGGGGTGTCGTGGCCTGGGCCCGGGCCGGTGGTTGGAGCAGCGGCTGGGCCAGGGCGAGCAGGGCCAGAGCGCCTCCGCAGACCCCGGCGATGCCCGATGGCCGAGCGGATCGGAGGGAAGGGATGGCGGAAGGCCTGATCACGTCGACGCCTGACGGGTAACGGGCGAACTTTACGGGGAGCCGATCGGGCGATCCACCACGATGCGGGCCGCTTGCTCGGCCGACTCCATCGCCGCAGCGACGTCGGCGCCGAAGGCCAGGGCCGCCTGACGACCCAGGCCCGCCGCCCGCAAGGGCGGGCCGAAACACAGGGAGGCCCCATCGCCAGGGCGGGGATCGGCGTGGCCATAGGCGATGCCCACCGGTACCACCGGCACATCCACGCCCTGGCTGGCGGCCAGCAGGGCCAGGCGGGCCAGCCCCTGCTGCACACGGATGGGGCCGTCTTCGCGCCGGATGCGGCCCTCGGGAAACACCACCAGTTGCTGGCCTGCGGCCAGCAACTCCACGGAAAAACGCAGGCTGGCGAGGGTGGGGCGGCCCTGGTCGACCGGGAAGCAGCCGAGGCGATGCAGGAACCACCCCTGCAGTCCCTTCATTTCATCCGCCGTGACCATGAAGCGGCAGTCGCGACCAGTGATGCGGCGACCGGCCGCCCAGGGCAGCATCAGGGCGTCCCAGCGGGCCCGGTGGGTGGGGGCCAGCAGCACGGCCCCGTGCATGGGCAGATGCTCCCGACCGAGCACCTTCAGCTCACCGAAATAGCCCTTCAGCACCACATCGATGGTGACCACCATCGCCAGCGGCGACAGCCAGGGGCTGATGCCGCCACACAGAGAACTCTCCCGTGGGCTGATCGCCGCGGAGAGACCTGATCCGGGGGGCGTCTGTGCCGCCAACACTCTTAAAACGGCAGAACATCGGCTTCGAAACTAGGGGCTGAATCCCCCCGCTGCAGGGCCGACACGGGCAGTTGGGCCTGCGGCCACGGTGACCGATACGGTTCGGTCAGGATCGCTTCAGCCACCTGCCGCCCATGGCCAGCCTCGGGGTCAACATCGACCACATCGCCAATGTGCGGCAGGCCCGCCGCACCGTGGAGCCGGATCCGGTGACCTTTGCCCTGCTGGCCGAGCTGGGCGGCGCCGACGGCATCACCGTGCACCTGCGGGAGGACAGGCGCCACATCCAGGACAGGGATGTGGAGCTGCTGCGGGCCACCGTGCGCACCCGTCTCAACCTGGAGATGGCGGCCACCGCTGAGATGGAGGCGATCGCCCTGCGCCTCCGCCCCGACATGGTCACCCTGGTGCCCGAACGCCGCGAGGAGGTGACCACCGAGGGGGGCCTGGACGTGGCCGGGCAGGTGGAGAGCCTCTCTCCCCTGGTGGGCCGGCTGATGGGGGCAGGGATCGGCGTCAGCCTGTTCGTCGACCCCGACGACGCCCAGCTGGAGGCCTGCCGCCGTTGCGGTGCCCGCTGGGTGGAGCTCCACACCGGCGCCTATGCGGAGGCCGCCTGGGAGAAGCAGCCGTTCCAGCTGGCCAGGATCAGCGAAGGCACCGCCATCGCCCGGGGCCTCGGCCTGCGGGTGAACGCCGGCCACGGCCTCACGTATCAAAACGTCGAGCCGATCGCGGCGATCGAGGGCATGGAGGAGCTCAACATCGGCCACACGATCGTGGCCCGTGCCCTGGCCGTCGGCCTGCAGGAGGCGGTGCGCCAGATGCGGGCGCTGGTGCAGAATCCCCGCCGCGACCCGCTGTTCGGCGACCGCCAGCCCTGAGGCCCCACCCGCCATGACCCGCTACCACTTCGTCGCTGCCAGCCGCGCCTTCCTGCTCGAGGAGGAACCCCTGGAGGAGGTGCTGCGCGAACGCGTCCGCAACTACGCCGAAAAGGACAAGACCATTGACTTCTGGCTCCTGGAACGCCCCGCCTTCCTGGAGGCGCCCGAGCTGACCGCCGCCGTGGCGTCTGTCCCCCGGCCCGCGGCGGCGGTGGTGTCCACCGACGAGAAGTTCATCACCTTCATGAAGCTGCGCCTGGAGTTCGTGGCCCAAGGGAGCTTCGAGGCTCCGAGCAGCGCCATTCCCGACCCGCTGGCCACCCTGGCCTGAACAGCACAGACCCTCAGAACAGGCCCAGGAAGCGCCGCCGGGGCCGCCCATCCTCGGATGCGCCCTCCCGACGAGGCTTGCCCTGGCCGCCGTCCTGCTGATAGCGGGGCTTGCTGTCGCCGATGGTCAGGGGCGCTTCCTTGTTCTTCCACCAGATCCAGTCCCGGATCGGCGGCGTGTTCTCCAGCTCCCAGCGGCTCAGGCCCAGACCCAGCCGGGAGGAGGCATCCAGCAGCACATCCAGCATGGCGTCGCCGTCACTGCAAAGGGCCAGGGCCTCATTGGTGCGTTTGGCACCGTCCAGGGCCTTCACCAGGGCGTTGACGCGCTGCGTGACCGGCAAATCCTTCAGGTCCATCGCCCGTTGCCTCCTGGGGTGTACCGAGGGCGCACCGTATCAGCGCTGGAGCCTTGCCGGCCCTCTGGGGGTGACAGAAGCCCACCTCAAGGGCAACACTTAGGAGGAAGCTTCCTTCTTGATGACGCTCCCGGACCAACGTCCTCCGCACCATTGGGTGATCGGGGATGTCCATGGCTGCGCGGACGCTCTGCAATGGCTTGTGGCCCAGCTTCCCCCTAGCGACCGGCTGGTGTTCTGCGGCGATGTGATCAACCGCGGTTCCCGCATCGAAGCTGCCATGGAACTGGTCTGGGACCTGGTGAGCCGCGGCCGGGCCGTCTGGCTCAAGGGCAACCATGAGCGGGATCTGGTCACCCGGCTCGACCTGGGCCTGGCCCCCACCAGCCATCCGGAACTGAACGGCAACGACACCTACCGCCAGCTGGGGGCGGCCCGCTGCCGCCTCTGGCGCGACCGGCTCGACCAGCTGCCCCTGGCCTACTGGGGTCGGGGCTGGGTGGCCACCCATGCCGGCTTCGACCCGCGCACCTGGCAGCCCGATCTCAACATCCCTCTGGCCTTCTGGCAGGCCTACGACAACCGCTTCGGTGAAGTGATCGTTGGCCACACCCCCGGACCCGGCCTGCGGCGGCTGCGGTCGATCGTGCTGCTCGACACCGCTGCCTGCTACGGCGGTGACCTCACCGCCTACTGCCCCGAAACGCGCCAGACCCGATGCGTCAGCGGTCTGCCTGTGGCCGGCGGCCGCTCCTTGACCACCCTTTCCTCCGGCCCAGCCTTGAGCTGCGCCCTCTGAGCCCGGCCCCTTGCTGACGGTCTTTCGCAGCAACCGGGCGGAACTGCTGGCCCGGGTGCTGGCCACCCAGTTGCGCTTGCAGCCCCCCGATCCCTTCGAGCAGGTGCAGGTGGTGGTCAACACCTGGCCCACCAGCCGCTGGCTCGGGGAGCAACTGGCCGAACACCTGGGCGGCATCGCCGCCAACCTGCGCTTTCCTTTCCCGGGCAGCCATCTGCGCCAGCTGGTGGAGCGGTTGCTGGCCCCAGGGGAGCCCGTGGCCGGTGGGGGCGCGGCCGATCCCTGGCGCGCCGACCAGCTGGTCTGGCCCCTGCTTGGCCTGCTGCCGGCGGTGGCCGCCGCGCCGGAGGGGCGGCCGCTGCGCCACTGGCTGGCCGAACGGGGCGGCGGCGATCAGCTGGAACTGGGCCACTGGCAGCTGGGGCGCGCCATCGCCGATGCCTTCGATGACTACGCCCTCTACCGGCCGGAGCTGCTGGGCGCCTGGGGGGCAGGACAGGCGATCGATGCCAGCGGCCGGCCCCTGCCGGCGAACCAGTGCTGGCAGCCCCTGCTCTACCGCTCCCTGCTCCAGGAGCTGGGCCAGGAACCCTTCGGCCGCCGGGTGCAGGAGCTGGTCGGCAGGCTGCGCCGCGGTGAACTCGCCGAGGAGGCCCGCGGCACCCCCCTGCGTCTCTTCGGCCTCAGCAGCATGGCGCCGGTCCAGGTGCAGCTGCTCCAGGCCCTGGGCCTGCATCGGTCGGTGGACCTCTACCTGCTCACCCCCTGCCGCGATCTCTGGCAACGCTGCGGCGAGCGTCGCCGCCAGCTCAGTGATGCCCTGGCCTTGCGCCAGCCGCTCGAGGCCAACTGGCTGCTGGAGGCCCCGGGCCTGGAGGCCCGCTTCGGCCGTCTGGGGGGGGAGTTTCAGCAGCTCCTGGAGGGCACCGGTGAGGCCCAGCTGGGGGAGGAGCAGGAGAAGGACCTCTTCTTCGCTGCGGCCAGCGGCCCTGGGCCGGCCCCCCTGCTGGCCCAGCTGCAGGACCAGCTGGCTGACGCCAGTCGGATACCGGCCCTTCAGGTGGGTCCGCAGGATCGCTCCTTGGAGTTCCATGCCTGCCCTGGCCGGCTGCGGCAGGTGCAGATCGTGCGCGACCGCCTGCTGCAGCTGCTGGCGGCCGACCCCAGCCTCGAACCCCGCGACATCCTGGTGATGACGCCGGACATCAACGGCTTCGCCCCACTGGTGGCCTCGGTGTTCGGCGATCGCCACGCCACGGAGGTCGACCTCCCCTGGCGACTGACTGACCGCAGCCAGGAGGAGGGGGCCGGCCTCGGCAGCACGTTGCTGCTGCTCCTGGAGCTGGCTGGCACGCGCCTCACCGCCTCCGGCCTGGAGACCCTGCTGGGTTGCGGGCCCCTGCTGGACCGTTTCGGCCTCGAGGCCAGGGAGGCGGCCCGCCTGGTGGAGGCCTTGCAGGAGGCGGGCTTCCGTTGGGGCCTGGACGCCCAGGAAAAGGATAGCGCCTGCCACAGCCTGGCCTGGGCCATCGACCGGCTGCTGCTCGGCCTGGTGCTGCCCGCTGACGTGGGCCTGGCGCCGGGGGACACGGCCCCCTGGGACGGGGGCGTGCCCCTGGAGCTGACCGGCCGCTGGCTGCATCTGCTCGGCCGGCTGCGCCATTGGCTGGGGGAGCTGCGTCGCGGCGGCGCTGTGACCATCTGGGTGGAACGGCTGAGGCGGCTGATCGACGACCTTTTCGGCGATGGCGGCGAGGCCGCCGGTGAACGGCCGGACCTGATGGCGGCGATCGACGCCTGGCAGACCGCCGCCGGCAGCTGTCCCCTGGGCCTCGAAGCGCCGGTGGTGGCGGCCGTGCTGCGGGAGCGGCTCGGGGCCGAAAGCGGCCGCTTCGGCCACCGCAGCGGCGCCCTGACGATCAGCGCTCTGGAGCCGATGCGGGCCATCCCGTACCGGGTGGTCGTGCTCATGGGACTGGAGGCGGGCCTGTTTCCCCGGCCGGGTGACCGTCCCGCCTTCCACCTGATGGAGGGCCAGCGCCAGCTTGGCGATCCCCATCCCGCCGACCAGGACCGCTATGTCCTGATGGAGGCCCTGCTCTCGGCCCGGGACCACCTGCTGCTCAGCTGGAGCTGCCGCGACGACCGGACCGGCGCCGCCCTGCCCCCCTCCGGCCCGGTGGGCCAGTGGCTGCAATGGCTGGCCGGCCAGGTGGGCCCGGAGGCCATGGCATCTCTGCAGGTGGAGCACGCCGCCAACCCCCTCGACCGGCGCAACTTCCTGCCCGCCGCCGGACGGGAGGCCCCCTCCTGCGACCGGCGGCTGCTGGAGGCGGTGCGCCGCCTGAGCGGTGATCCACCGCCGCCGCCGCCGCCGCCGCTGCTGGGGGGGGTGAGCCCCCTGGAAGCCCCCACAGCCACTGAAGCCGACCCCTTCAGTGACCTGCGGGACTGGCTGGCGGCCCCCCAGACGCACTGGCTCCGGTCCCTGGGCCTGCGCCCCGGCGAATGGGACCGGCGCATCGACGACCTCGAGGCCCTGTCCCTGGGGGAGCGGGAGCGTTCCGCCCTGCTGCGGGGAAGGCTGCAGCGCAGCGACGGCGACCCCGGCGAAGGAGACCAAGGCACGGCGGCGGACTGGCTCGCCTGGCACCGCGGACAGGGTCTGCTGCCCCCCAGGGCCGCGGGTGGCCTGGAAGCGGGCCTGCTGCAACGGCGCTGGTCGAGCCTGGCGGCGGCCCTCGAGCGCCTCGGCCCCCCCAGGCAGGTCAGCCACCAGTGGGGACCCTGGCAGGCCCCGATCCCCTGGCGCGGCGAGACGGTGGTGCTGGTGCATACCGCCCAGGCCCGCGTCGGCCACCGGGTGGAGCTCTGGCTGCAGCTGCTGCTCGCGGCCGCCGCGGCCGGGGAGCCACAGCGGGGCGTGCTGATCGCCCGCGAGGACGACGTCTTCGCCCCGGCCCTGGAACTCAGGGCGCCGGCACCCCAGGCGGCCCGCGACGAACTGGAACGGCTGGCCGGCCTGCAGCGTGGCTGGCGTCGCCAGGGCTGGCCGGTGCCCCCGGAAACGGGCTGGAGTTACGCAGTCACCGAGCGCAAGCGTCCGGGCCAGGGGCGATCCAAGGCCGCCGGCACCTGGGAGGGTTCCAGCTTCCACAGCGGTGAGCGGGAACGGGCCGAGATGGAGGCCTGCTTCGGCGCCCAGCTGCCGGCGGAGGCCCTGCTGACGCCGGAGCGGCTGGAACTGGCCGACGCCCTGTACTCCCCCCTGCTGGCGGCGGAGGACGGACCATGACGACCACCGAGGCCCCAGCCCCCGAAAGCTTCGATCCCAACGCCGTCCCCCTCGAAGATGGCGTGCTGCTGCTGGAGGCCAGCGCCGGCACCGGCAAGACCTTCGCCCTGGCCCACCTGGTGCTGCGGCTCCTGGCCGAGCGGCGGCTGGGGCTGCGGCAGCTGCTGGTGGTGACCTACACCAACGCCGCGGCGGCGGAACTTCGCGACCGCATCGGCCGTCGGATCCAGGAGGCCCTCACCGGCCTCCAGCCCCCCCCGGGCTGGCGGGCACCCGATCCCGTGCTGGAGCAATGGCTGGAACTCCAGCCGGGCGAGGCCGGAGCCCGCGGCACGGTGCAGGGCCTGCTGCTGCTGGCCCTCGAAGAACTCGACGTCGCCGACATCACCACCATCCATGGCTTCTGCCAGCGCACGCTGCGGCGCCAGGCCATGGCGGCCGCCCGGCCGCCGGACCTGACGGTGGAGACCGATGCCGGTGAACTGGTGCGCCAGGTCGCCCACGATTACTGGCAGCAGCAGGTGCTGGCCCTTCCCCTGCACCTGGTGGAGGGGCTGGCGACGGCTGCCGGCCTGGACGACCTGGAGCGCCTGTTGCAGTTGCTCGACGGGGACCCCGGCCTGGTGCTTGATCCCCTGCCGGAGGGCCTGAGCCTGGAACGGCCGCTGGTGGAACAGCAGGAGACGCTATGGCACCAGCCCTGGAAACACTTCAAGCAGGCCTGGGCGGCCCAGGGGCAGGCCCTGGATCAGGCCTTCCGCAACGCCGCCGGCGAGTGGCGCGCCGCCGGCGCCGGCGGCATCACGCCCTACGCCGTCAGGCCCAGAACCGACCACTGCGGGGTGGTCGAGGCCTGGCTCGCCGGCCAGGACGACAACGGCAGTTACGCCGCCATCCGTACCGAGAAGGAGCTAGGGGGGTACTTCCACCCCCAAACCTTCTGCCGGGTGGCCCGGTCGGTGGAAGGCCCCGAGCGGGACATCCGACTGCCCTGCCCGGAGCTGCTGGAGGCGGTGGCCGCCCTGCGGGAGGGTCCGGCCGAAGCGGTGCTGCTGCACGGCTGCCACTGGGGACGGGCCGAGCTGGCCCGGCGTCGGGCGCGCAGCGGCAGCATCGGCTTCGCCCAGCTGCTCGAGGGGCTCGACCCGGGCCCGGAGGCCACGGCTGCCACGCCCCTGCTGCGGGCGGTGGGGGAGCGGTACCGGGCGGCCCTGATCGACGAGTTCCAGGACACCGACCCCGTCCAATGGCGGATCCTGCAGCTGGCCTTCGCCGATGACGCCCACCTGCTGGTGATGGTGGGCGATCCGAAGCAGGCCATCTACCGCTTCCGTGGCGGCGACCTGGATACCTACCGTCGGGCCCGCCGCAGCGCCGCTCGCGTGCTCGCCCTGCAGGAGAACCGGCGCTCCAGCCCAGCGCTGATCAATGGCCTCAACAAGCTGATGGCCCCGGCGGGCCTGCCCCGCTCGTCCCTGCCGGTGCCGGAGGTCGAGGCCCGATCCCGGCGCCGCGGCCCCGACGGCATGGCCCCGCTGCGCCTGCTCTGGCTTGGCCATGGGCGGACGGCCGAGGCCCCCCTGCCCAGCAAGAGTGCGCTGGAAAGCCGGCTGCCCGACCTGGTGGCCGGCGCCGTCGCGGAACTGCTGGAGGAGGCCCCCGCCCTGGTATCGGGTGACGGCCAGCCCCCCCGCCCCCTCCGGGCCGGCGACATCGCCCTGCTGGTCCACAACCACCACCAGGCGGAGCAGCAGCGCAGCGCCCTGGAGCGCCAGGGCATCGCCAGTCGGCTGGTGAGCAAGGCCGATGTGTTCGCCAGCCCGGCGGCCACCGCCCTGCAGCGGCTGCTGGATGCCCTCGCCGATCCGGCCGATCCCAACCGCCTGCGGCTGCTGGCCGCCTCCCCCCTGCTCGCCTGGTCGGCCGAGCGGATGGCCGCCACCGAGCCGGGCGAATGGAGTGAGCTGGCCGGACGGCTTCAGGCCCTGGCCAGGGATCTGCCCGATCAGGGACCGCTCGGGGTGCTCTCCCAGCTGGTGGACGGCGAAGGTCTGGCCCGACTGAGTGCCGGCGGCCGGTTGCTGGCGGATCTGCAACAGGTGGCCGAACTGCTGCAGGAACGTCTGCACGTGGAGCACCTCGCCCTGGAGGCCGCCGCCGACTGGCTGCGGCGGCTGCGGCTCGACCAGAGCCGGGCCTCCGGAACCATCCCGGAGTCCCACCAGGCCCACAGCGACAAGGTGGACGAGGCGGTCACGGTGATCACGGTGCACCGCAGCAAGGGCCTGGAGTTTCCCGTGGTGGTCTGCCCCTATCTCTGGGAGGCGGCCGGCACCGCTGCATCGGGCCGGCACCGGGTGGGGATCCGCTGGCAGCCGCCCGGCAGCGCCGAGTCCCACCTCAACCTTCACCTGCGCCCCTCCTGGGGCCAGGGATGGCAAGCCCTCCGCCAGCAGCGGCAGGCCGAACGGGCCGAGCGGGAGCGGCTGGCCTACGTGGCCGTCACCCGCGCCCAGCACCTGCTGGTGCTGGCCTGGGCGCCGGCGAAGGGACAGCAGGCGAACCCCCTGTTCCCCTGGTTGTTTCCCGGCGAGCCCCTGCCCGATCCCGAGGATGGGGACTCCATCGCAGCCCTGGGCGACGACGACTGGCAGGCGCGGCTGCGGCAGGAGATCGCCCAGCGTTCGCTAGAGCTGGATCTGCACCAGCCCCCCAGGCAGCCGCCCAGCCGTCACCGCCTGCCCCAGCCCCCGGAGGCGATCGCCGCCCTTCGCTGCGGCCCTGTGCCCCTGCGCCGCCTGGACACGGCCTGGGGCCGCAGCAGCTACACCGCCTGGACCCGCGCTGTCCACAACGTCCCGTTGTCGGTGATGGCCCTCGACGAAGGCCGGGACACCAGTGATCCCAGCCCCGCCGAGGAGGCCCCGGAGGCTGGGGCCGACCTATGGCCCGAGCAGGGCCCCCTGGCCGGTTTCGCCCGCGGTGCGGCCGCCGGCGACTGCCTGCATCGGATGCTGGAGCAGCTGGACTACCGCCGTCCCACCGATGCGGCGGCGAACCGGGAGCTGGTGGAGCGGGAGCTGCGCCGGGCCGGCCTGGAGGCCAATCCCCTGGAGCCGCTGCTGCAGGGACTGGAGCTGGTGCGCCTCACCCCCTTCGGCGCCGAGCTGGGCTCCCTGCGGGTGGCCGACCTGGGGCCGGAACGCCGGCTGAACGAGATGAACTTCGATCTCACCCTTGGTTTCGCCAGGGCCGCGGGCCTGGCCGCGGCCTTCGCCGACCACCCCGGCGGCGCCTTCGGGGCGGCCTATGCCGCCACCGTGGCGGCCCTGCCGGTGGCCAGCCGCGGCTTCCTCACCGGTTCCATCGACCTGATCTTCACTGCCACGGGGGCCGACGGACAGGAGCGCTGGTGGGTGGCCGACTGGAAGAGCAACTGGCTGGGCCGACGGGACAGCGAGGGCCGGCCCCTGGCCTGCGGCCCCCGCCACTACGGCCAGGAGGCGATGGCGGCCCTGATGGCCCACAGCCACTACCCCCTCCAGGCCCACCTCTATCTGGTGGCCCTGCACCGCTACCTGGGCTGGCGTCTGCCGGACTACGCACCGGAGCGCCACCTGGGGGGCTATGCCTACGTCTTCCTGCGCGGCACCCCCGGGGACATGGGGATGCAGGCCCTGCCTGGGGCGGTGCCGGGCCTGTTCGTGGAACAGCCCCCCCTGGCCAGGGTGCTCGCCCTCGACGGCGCCCTGGGCGGCCACGCCGCGGCCGGCATCGGAGCGGGGTCGCCATGAGGGACCCCAGCCCCACCCCCCAGCCCTGGCTGACGGCCCTCGGCCCCAGCCTGGCCGAAGCCCTGCCGCGTCTCTACGACACCCCCCCCGATCCCCTGATCGGCGAGTTGATCCACGCCCTCACCGCCGCCCTGGGGCGGGGGGAGCTGGAGCTGGATCTGAACGGACCGGCACCGGCCGAAGTGAGCGCGGCGTCCTGGCCCGAGGCGCACCGCGCTGCCTTGGCGCACAGTCCGCTCTGCCGGGATCCGGACAGCCCCATGGCCCTGGAGGCAGGACGGCTGCAGTGGCGCCGCTGGCAGCGGCAGCGGCAGGAGGTGATCGAGGCCCTGATCTCCCGTGCCGGCCTCCTGGAACCATCGGCCTCCAGCCCAGGGGCCGGGGCCCAGGCCCTCCCCGCCCTGGCGGGCCTCGATGGGCGGCAGCGGCAGGCGGTGGCCGCGGTGCTGAACCACGGGCTGGTGCTGCTGGAAGGGGGGCCCGGCACCGGCAAGACCAGCACGGTGGCCGGCATGATCGCGGCCCATCGGGCCGTGGAGCCGGACGGCCACCTGCACCTGGCAGCACCCACCGGCAAGGCGGCGGCCCGCCTGCGGGCCGCCACCGGGGGCACCATCCCCTGCACGACCCTGCACCGGCTGTTGGAGAGCCGCGGTGACCGGTTCGGCCGCCACCGCAACCGCCGCCTCGACCTTGACCTGCTGGTGGTGGATGAGGTCTCGATGCTGGACCTGGGCCTGATGGCCGCCCTGCTGGAGGCCTTGCCCACCAGCTGCCGGCTGGTGCTGGTGGGCGACCCGGGCCAGCTGCCGCCCATTGCGCCCGGGGCCGTGCTCCAGGAGCTGCAACGGCCCGATCGCCGCCGGCAGCTCGGGTCCGCCGCCATCACCCTGACCACCACCTACCGCAACGCCGGGGCCATTGCCGCGGTGGCCAGCGCCCTGCGCCAGGGCCAGGGCCTGGCCACCGCCACCGGCGCCAGTGCAACCGACCTGCTCGCCACCATCCTGCCCCTGCTCCAGGCGCTGGAGCCCACCGACAACCTTCAGTGGCGTGCCTGCTCCCCCCGGACCTTGCCGCCGGAGCTGCTGGAGCGGCTGCGCCGCCACCAGGCCTCCCTGGCGGGGCTGGCGGCACGCTGCCGGCCAGGGAGCGATCCAGGCTGCCGCGCTCTGCTCGCCGCGCGCGACCGGCTGCTGGTGATGGCCCCCCAGCGCCAGGGACGCTGGGGGCTGGAAACGATCCATCGGACCCTGCTGGGGGGGCGACTGGACGGCGACCTGCAGGATCTGCCGGCGGGCACCCCCGTGCTCTGCCGGCGCAACCTGCCGGAACTGGACCTGGCCAACGGGGATGTGGGGCTGATCGTGGGCGGGCCGGGCCCATCGGCGCGGCTGCTGTTCGGCGACGGGGGCGGGGAGGCGGTCTGGATCCATCCCGGCCAGCTGGCTGGGGCGGCCGAGCCCGCCCTGGCTCTGACGGTTCACAAGGCCCAGGGCAGCGAAGCCGAGGAGGTGATCGTGCTGCTGCCCAGTGGCGGGTCCCAGGATGGCCGCCTGCTCTACACCGCCCTGACCCGGGCCAGGCAGGGCGCCCTGCTGCTCACCGAGGCGGCCTCGGGTGTCTACGAAAAGTGAACCGTCCGTGGCCGGCATCGGCCCCAGATCCATACTTCATCTATCGGCGCGGTACCCCGGGTCGAACTCTCTGGACCCCATGTTCCAATAGTCTCCCCCGCTGGGATCTCTCCCCTTCAGGGAGCCCCTCCATTTCTCCAGATCCCCCTCGAGAAATGTCCTCAAGCATCGTCACGAAGGATCGGCCCGGCCCCGCCGGACTCCGCACCTCAGGTGCCCCGAGGTCGACAGGGACAACCCCCATGGATTCCCTGGCCCCAGGTGGTTCCGGTCAGTCTTTTTCCCATCCGACATCCCCACCCAGCGGCGCCCGTTGACAGCTTTCAACACGGCGCGCGTCCAGCGTCCCTGGGGATGGTTCGAAACCCTGGCGACGGGCCCCGGCTATCTCGTCAAGCGGATCCTGATCAAGGCGGATCAACGCATCAGCCTGCAGCGCCACCACCACCGCAGCGAGCACTGGGTGGTGGTGGCCGGCACCGGTGTGATGGAGTGCGATGGCGATGGTCTCGCCGCGGTCCCCGGCGCCACCCTGTTCGTCCCCTGCGGTGGCGTCCATCGGGCGACGGCGGCGGCAGCCTCCGACCTGGAAATCATCGAGGTGCAGCTGGGCACGCAGCTGCAGGAGGACGACATCGAGCGTTTCAGCGATGATTACGGCCGGGTGGTAAAGTCTCTTCTCAACCTTTGAGCAAGGGCAAGGCAGCCCGGGTGCAGGGCACCCATTCCCACGGTCCGCTGCCGGCCTGCGTTGAAGGATTCACCAGGCTCCAGCATTCCGTGACCCAGATCATTGACGGCAGCACCCTCATCGGTGCCGCCGATTCCCAGGCGGCCATCGAGCAGCCCTGCGAGGACACTGTCCTCCCGTCTGTCGTGGCTCTCCAGGAGGACGATCTCACCCTCGCCCAACCCGAGGCGGAAACCTCCGTCCCCGTCAGCGCCTTCGCCGCCTTCGGCCTGCGCCGTGAACTTCTCGACGGCCTGGCGGCCATCGGCTTCGAGGAACCCTCCCCGATCCAGAAAGCCGCCATTCCCGAGTTGATGCTCGGCCGCGACCTGGTGGGCCAGGCCCAGACCGGCACCGGCAAGACGGCGGCCTTCGGCCTGCCCCTGCTGGAGCGCCTCGATGCCGGCCAACGCACCCCCCAGGTGCTGGTGCTGACCCCCACCCGCGAGCTGGCGATGCAGGTGGCCGAGGCCTTCAACAGCTATGCGGCCTGCATGAAGGGCGTCAAGGTGCTGCCGATCTACGGCGGCGCCGATTTCCGCGACCAGATCCAGCATCTGCGTCGTGGCGTGCAGATCGTCGTGGGTACCCCCGGCCGGGTGATGGATCACATGCGCCAGGGCACCCTCGACCTGTCCGGTCTGCGCAGTCTGGTGCTGGACGAAGCCGATGAAATGCTCCGCATGGGCTTCATCGACGACGTCAAGTGGGTGCTCGAGCAGCTCCCCGCCGAGCGCCAGGTGGTGCTGTTCTCCGCCACCATGCCCTCGGAGATTCGCCGCATCTCCCAGAACTATCTCAAGGACCCGGCCGAGGTCACCATTCGCCAGAAGGCCGCCGACGGCCGCCGCATCCGCCAGCGGCACTTGGTCGTGAACGGTCCCCAGAAGCTCGAGGCGCTGGAGCGGGTGCTCGAGGCCGAAGGCAGCGAAGGGGTGATCATCTTCGCCCGCACCAAGGCCATCACCCTGACGGTGGCCGAGTCCCTCGAGCAGCACGGCTATGACGTGGCGGTGCTCAACGGCGACGTCCCCCAGACCCAGCGGGAGCGCACCATCGAGCGTCTGCGCGATGGCCGCGTCAACGTCCTGGTGGCCACCGACGTGGCGGCCAGGGGCCTTGACGTCGACCGCATCGGCCTGGTCATTAACTACGACATCCCCTTTGACGGCGAGGCCTACGTGCACCGCATCGGCCGCACCGGTCGGGCGGGGCGCAGCGGCGAGGCGATCCTGTTCCTGACCCCGCGGGAACGGCGCTTCCTGGGGGGACTGGAGCGCGCCGTGAACCAGCCGATCGAAGCGATGGAGGTGCCCGGCAACGCCAGCATCAACCAGCACCGCCTCGACCGACTGCGTCAGAAACTCACCACAATCCTGCAGCAGCCCGTCTGCAATCCGGAAGAGCGGGCCCTGCTGGCCGAAATCCTGCAGCGGGTGGCCCAGGAGCAATCCTGCAGCCCCGACCAGCTGGCCCTCGCCGCCCTGGAGCTCGGGCTTGGCGGCAAACCCCTGCTGCTCCAGGGTGAGGAGCGCTGGGGTCAGTCCCGTCCCGGTGCCGCCACAAGGGAGCGCGACCGCGACCGTGGCGACAGGGAGCGGGGTGGTGATCGCCGGCCCTTCAACGACCGCACCCAGGAGCGCGGCGAGGACGGCCCCGAGGACAACATGGAACGGTTCCGTATCGAGGTGGGCTGGCGCGATCGGGTCAAGCCCGGGAACATTGTGGGCGCCATCGCCAACGAATCCGGCCTCGCCGGCCGCTCGATCGGAAAGATCCGCATCTTCGATGCCCACAGCACCGTCGACCTGCCCAAGGGCATGCCTGACGACGTCTTCGCGGACCTTCGTCGCCTGCGGGTGATGAACAAGGAACTTCAGATCTCCCGACTGGGCTCCTGATTCCCCTCGCCGGCGTTCACAACGCCAACACACCATGCCTTCCCAGCAGCGGCCCCGTTTGCGTTCCCCCCGCGTCCTGCCAGGTCCTGGCTGGCTGAGCTTCGGTCTGGTGGCCCTGGCGGCCATCGGGCCGGCGGGGGGGCCGACGCAGGCAGCCTCTGGCCCCATCATCGAGGTGGTGCGCTCGATCTGCCTCTCCGCCTTCGAAACGGAGCTGGCCCAGTCCGGCAAGACGGCTCCCGACGGGATGGCCAACTACGCCTGCAGCTGTGTGGCCGATCGCATCACCAGCGGCAGCAGCATCGCCTCAGCCCGCAGCAGCTGCAAGGACGCCACCTCAAAGCGCTACCCGATCTGATCGGGGTCCGGTGGCAGGCGCCGGACCCCACCGATCTGTCCTCAGGAGCACATCCGGGTGACCTCTTCGCAGGCCATCACCTGGAGGTCGCTGACCGTGAGCTGCTCCACGGCGGCGATCAGGGACATCTGGACGTCGTGACTTTCGCTGGCCACAAGGACCTGGAGCAGGTCGAAAAGATCCTGGGTTCCGAGCTCGCCATCCTCACGCCAGGTGAGGCTCCAGGGGACAGGGGGGCTGTTCATGGGATCAGCTTGATCAGGGTTTGCTGACAATGGAGCGTCCTGCCAAGGCTACGGGAAAACGTTCAGGAATCCTTCGCATCTGCTTCAAGCTTCTCCATGGTGCCTCGGGTCTCGGTTGTAGGCTTCCAGGCATTCCATGCCGCTCTGGCTCCCTTCGGCACGCACCGACGGTTCAGGCCCAACAGAACCAGACCCTCCCCAGGATCCGTTCTGCGTTCCATGCCGACCGCCTGCTTTCCCTGGGATTCCCGACACCGGAGGAATCCGTTCCAGCTTTTTCATTGAATGACCATCTACGTCGGCAACCTCTCGTTCCAGGCCGAACGCGAGGACCTTCTCGATCTCTTCGGCCAGTACGGCGAAGTTCGTCAGTGCAGCCTTCCCCTCGACCGTGAAACGGGCCGCAAACGCGGTTTCGCCTTCATCGAACTGGCCGACGATGCCTCCGAGCAGAAGGCCATTGACGACCTCCAGGACGTCGAATGGATGGGCCGCATGATCCGCGTCAACAAGGCCACACCCCGTGAAGGCGGTGGTGGGGGCGGTGGCGGCGGCCGCTCCGGCGGCGGCGGTCGCCCCGGCGGTGGCGGCGGTGGCCGCTCCGGTGGCGGCGGCTACGGCGGCGGCGGTGGTGGCGGCGGCTACGGGGGTGGTGGCGGCGGCGGCTACGGGGGTGGTGGCGGCGGCGGTGGCAATCGCTGGTGACGCCTGCGGCCACCACGGCCGTTGATGGCGCCAGGGCGCCCACCACCCCAGCACCGGGACTCTCGCGTCTGCTGGCCAGCCTGCGGCCCCACCGCAGGCTCGTCCGCCTGGCCGCCGCATGTTCGGTCCTCAACAAACTGTTCGACCTGGCTCCGCCCGTCCTCATCGGCCTGGCGGTCGATGTGGTGGTGCAGCAGCGCACCTCCTGGCTGGCCGGGCTCGGCTTCAGCACCGTTCCCGGGCAGCTGGGGGTGCTGGCGGTGCTGTCGTTCCTGATCTGGAGCGCCGAATCCCTGTTCGAATACCTGTACGCCCTGCTGTGGCGTCGCCTCGCCCAGACGGTCCAGCACGAGCTGCGCGTCGAGGCCTACGACCACCTCCAGCACCTGGAGATGGGCTTCTTCGAAACCGGCAGCAGCGGTCGTCTGCTCACGGTCCTCAACGACGACATCAACCAGCTGGAGCGCTTCCTCGATCAGGGGGCCAACGAGATCCTGCAACTGGTCACCACCGTCCTGGCGGTGGGCGGCACGATGCTGGTGCTGTCCCCCACGGTGGCGGGCGTCTCCTTCCTGCCGATTCCGCTGATCCTGTGGGGATCCCTGCGGTTTCAGCGGCGCCTGGCACCCCGCTATCGGGAGGTACGCGAGCAGGCCGGTGATCTGGCCAGCCTTCTGAGCAACAACATCGGCGGCATGCTCACCATCAAGAGCTACGCCGCTGAGGAGTGGGAGAAGCAACGCCTGATCGCCCAGAGCCAGGCCTACCGCGCCAGCAACGGCCAGGCCATCCGCCTGTCGGCGGCCTTCATCCCCCTGATCCGGTTCGCGATCCTGTTTGCTTTCATCGCGATCCTCGTGATCGGCGGCCTGCAGGCCTGGAGTGGTGCCATCGCCATCGGCACCTATTCGTTCCTCGTGTTCATCACCCAGCGGCTGCTGTGGCCGCTCACCACCCTGGGTCGCACCCTCGACGACTACCAGCGCGCCATGGCCTCCACCCACCGGGTGATGGATCTACTGGACACCCCTATCGCCATCCCCAGCGGCCATCGGCCGCTGGGGATATCCACTGTCCGCGGTCACATCCGCTTCGAGGCCGTCGACTTCGCCTACCCCGGCCGCGACAGGCTTCTGGAAGGCTTTGATCTGGAGGTGCCCGCCGGTGCCACGCTGGGGATTGTGGGGGCCACCGGCTCCGGCAAAAGCACCATTGTCAAGCTGCTGCTGCGGCTGTATGCGATCCAGGCGGGCCGGGTCCTGCTCGATGGCGTGGCGATCGACGAGCTGGCGCTGCAGGACCTTCGCCGCGCCATCGGTCTGGTGAGCCAGGAGGTGTTCCTCTTCCACGGCACCGTCGCCGAGAACATCGCCTACGGCAGCTTCCAAGCCAGTCGCGGGGCGATCGAAAGGGCCGCCGGTCTGGCCGAGGCGGCCGCGTTCATCGACGCGCTGCCCCAGGGTTACGCCACTGTGGTGGGGGAGCGGGGCCTGCGTCTTTCCGGAGGCCAACGCCAACGCATCGCCCTGGCCAGAGCGATTCTCAAGGATCCGCCGGTCCTGGTGCTGGATGAGGCCACCGCCGCCGTCGACAACGAAACGGAGGCCGCGATCCAGCGCTCCCTCGACCGCATCACAGCCTCACGCACCACCCTGGTGATCGCCCACCGGCTGAGCACGGTGCGCCACGCTGATCGGATCGTGGTGATGGAACGGGGACGGCTGGTCGAGAGCGGCGGCCATGACGACCTGCTCGCCCGGAACGGGGCCTATGCCGCCCTCTGGCGCGTGCAGACCGGGCTGAGGCCAGAGGAAGCCCTGTGCTGAGCCCAGGGGGCTTAGTTTGGATTGAATGAAGATGTCTAAACCCAGGCCGGCGCGTCGGCGGGCGCCCGTCATCATCGCCGTGGCCTGCGGTCTTGGGGCGGGCCTGCTGCTGGCGGGGCCCCTGGCCCAGTTGATCTCGGCAAGTGCCACCGCCGGGGGGGGCGCGGCGCTCACCAACCCCTTCGCCGCCTGGAGCGGCGGCATGGACCTCCAGGATGTGCTGATCCTGGGCACGGACGTGGGCGGCGGCAACACCGATGTGATCGCCACCCTGCGCATCGATGGCAACCGCACCAGTATCACCCAGATCCCGCGCGACACCTACATCGAGGCCGAGAGTTTCGGGCCGGTCAAGATCAATGCCCTCTACAGCCTGGGCGGCATCGAAGCGGTGAAGCGGGAGGTTTCCCAGCGTCTGGGCCGTCCCATCCAGCACCATCTGGTCGTCAATCTCTCCTCCATTCGCCAGATGGCCGACGTGCTCGGGGGGATCGAGGTGGATGTGCCCAAACGCATGCTCTACGAAGACCGGAGCCAGGGGCTGTCCATTGATCTGCAGCCCGGGGTGCAGACCCTGCGGGGCAAGGACCTGGAGGGCTTCCTGCGCTTTCGCCACGACGAAACCGGGGACCTCGGCCGCATGGACCGCCAGCAGCTGGCCCTGAAATCCCTGTTCCGCAAACTCACCCGACCCGAGTATCTGGTGCGCCTGCCGGCGCTGATGATGGCCGCCCGCAAGGACATCAGCACGGACCTCGGGCCGATGGAGCTGGGCGGCCTGATCACCGCCATGGGCAGCACCCAGCTGGACACCCAGAGGCTGGACGGCCGCCCCTTCTACAAGGACGGCATCAGTTACTGGGACGCCGTCTGGCCGGCTCCCGAGGGCGATCCCCTCGACGCTGAAGGCGACGGCCAGGCCAAGGCTACGAACGGCCGCCACCGTTTCCTTTTCTGAGACCCTCGGCCGATGGGGGACTGGCCTCACCGGTGTCGACCGTGCGGCCGTCGTCACGGACCGAGAGGGTGATCAGGGCCAGGCCGAGGGCCATCAGCACCGGCACCGGACTGGAGACGGCCACCGTGACGCCGAGGGCGGCGGTGAACCAGATCGACGCGGCACTGCTCAGACCCCGCACCTCCGGGATGCCGTGCTTCGAACGGACGGGAGGCACCAGGATTTCGCCGGCTCCCAGGAAGCCGACGCCCGTTGCCACCCCCTGAATCACCCGGCTGCGAGCCTGGGGATCGGGACCGGCCGCCAGAATCATCAGGCAGGCACTCATTCCCACCAACACATGCACCCGTAACCGGTTGGGATGGGCCCGGCTGCCGTGGTGCGCTCGGTTGATCCCCACGGCCAGTCCGCAGAGCACCGCCATGCCAAGCCGCAGCAGGGCTTCCAGATCCGGGCTCAGCGAGAGGACCATGGCTGCCCGCAACACGACACGTGGTCATCAACCATCGCGCATCGGCACACAGCCCTGGCGCATGGGCAAACATCCGGAGACCATGAACCTCCATAGGCTCCTGCCTGCCCAGCGCCTTTGAGGTCCGTGCGATCCGCCTTGCTTCGCAACAGCCTGAGGCTCGGGGTGGCCGCCTTCCTCACCGCGGCCCTGTCGCTCTGGTTCGAGCGCATCGCCTACGTGTGGTACCCGATGCTGGCGGTGGTCACGGTCATGGCGGACGGGGACGACCTCAGCCTCCAGGCCGCCAGGGTGAGGGTGTTGGGCACCATTACCGGAGGGCTGGTGCCCTTTCTGGTCCACACCACGCTGGCCGGCTGGCAGTCGGCGGCCGGGACCGCGACCCTGGTCAGCCTGATGTTCCTGATAACTCCGAGCCACGTGGCCCTGAACTGGGACTACGTGTTCAACCGCACCCTGGACACGGCCATCGGCTGCGTGATCGCCATTCTGGTGGGCCTGCTGTTTTGGCCCCGGCGGGGCTTTGACCGGCTGATGCGACTGTTCTGGACCGCGGCCGGCATCCTCGTGGCCCTGCTGTCCCTGCGCCTCTTCCGGACCGACCTGGCCGTGGAAAGCAACCGGCAGCTGGAACTGCCGACGGCCCGACGCTTGCGCCGTCAGCTGGTGGCGCTGCGCGACGCCATGCCCGCGGTGGCCGATGAGCTGGGCAACAACCCCACCAGCCACGCCACGTTCCGCCTGTTCCAGCTCCTGAATGGGGCTGGCTCCCAGCTGGTCGGTGTCTTCGATGGGCTGAGGCTCCTGGAGCACACCCCGTCGGATCGCGGCCCGCTGGAGGGACTGCATGGCACCCAGGCGGAACTGCTGCGGGTCGTGGCCGATCGACTGGAGCAATGGAACCTCTGCCTGGAGGTGCCCCACCGGCACCGGCCAGCCCCCCCGTGCACGCCCCTGACACCACCACCCCGTTGGGGGAGCCTGGAGCGTTGGCTGCACGATCCGGATCTGGATGGCCTCGAACTGATCCGTCTGCAGCGCAATGCCAGCCGGTTGATGCTCTGCGGCCAGGCCCTGCGCAGCCTCGAGCAGGCGGAGCACCGCTGGCGGGTCCTGGGGGAGCCCCCCCGCTGAGCCATGGGCGGATGGCGCTGCTCCCTGATCAAGGTTCCCCGGATCCGACCACCTCTGCTGCTGCCGCTGCTGCTGGCCAATGCCGCACCAGGCGTCGGGCAGCCACTCGAGCCGGAAGGGAGCCCGCCGCCATCGGCGGTGCCCCTGCTCAAGCTCGAGCCTGGCTGGGGCAGCCTCCACCAGACCCTTGGCCTGCCGGCCTGGGTCGATCTGGATCTGGAGGTCCTGGCCGAGCCGATGGGCAACCCCGCCGGTGGTCTGGTCCGGGAAGCGAGCTGGATCCAGCAGACGACCCTCACGCTGACCGTGAGGCCCCCCAGCGACCCGGCCCGCCAGGCGGCACGGGAATGGGACCGGTGGTCGATGCGGGTGGCCCTCGCCGGCTTCAACGGCGACCCCCTCTACGCCCAGCGGGTGGGGGTCGTGTTGCCGCTGCAAGAGGTGGCCAATCCGGTGGGGCTCTGGCTCACCCGTGCCAGCCTCCAGCGCCGATCCGCCGACGACCGCTGGAGCCTGGAGGCTGGGTTGGTGAGCATGACCCCCGATCTGTTCAGCATGCCGATCGAGGATTTTTACGTGCACGACGCCCTCAACGGGGCGCCGGTCCTGTTCTCCATCCCCAACTTTCCCGTCTTTCCCGTCGCCGCACCGGGCGCCCTGCTGGTGCTGCGGCCGACCCCGGCCAGCACCCTGCGGCTGGCCAGCTTCGATCTGGCGGCCACCGACTCGGTGGCCGGGCTCCTGGGGAGCGCCAGCGGCCTGCCCCCCGGACGGGGCTGGACCCACCAGCTGCAGTGGAGCTATGCAGCCCCCTGGCTGAACCGCCCCCTGGCCGCCCCCATCGCCGCCTGCCGCGAGGGAACCGGCCTCAGGCTGCGGCGCTCCACCTGCTCCCAACCGGTGCAGGTGGAGCGCCAACTGCCCGGAGGACTGCTGCAACTGGCGGCCTATGCCGGCACGGGCCCGAACCGGGGGGTGTACGGCAGTGCCACCGTGCCGGTGACACTGCCCTGGGGCCTCGACCACCGGATCTGGGCCGCGGCGGCGGCGGGACTCGACACCGCCGCCAATCCGACGCCCAGCTACATCGGTGGCGGCCTGGTGAGCCAGGGGGTCCTGCCCGGCCGCCCCTTCGACCTGCTGATCCTGGGCGTGGCCCGCACGGGCTTCAGCCCGATCACCAGCCCCGGTCTCAGCCACGAAGGCGTGGTGGAACTCGGCTACCAGATACGGATCAACCGGTCGTTCAACCTGCAGCCCAGCCTGCAGTGGATCCTCAATCCAGGTGGGGCTGGCCGGATACCAGGGGTGTTCGCCGCGGGCCTGCAGCTGGGCTTCAGCTTTTAGGGGCCGGTGCGACCAATGTCGAGCAAACTGGGCGCCGGATGGGGGAGACGGCGGGCCATGGGGGGCAGCGGAACGGGGCGCACCATGGCCAGGGGGATGCTGATGGGACTGGCGCTGGATATCGGCCTTGGATCAGGGCCTGGGGCCGGCCAGCCCCTGCCGGTGAGCAGAGGGGGCGATCGGGGTCGCCTTGAGCGCCGCTGGAACGAGCTGGATCGCCAGATCCGGGCCCTCGAAGAGCTGCTGCCCACGGAGGCGGCCCCCCCCAATGGCGGCGCCCTGGCCAGGCCACCACTGCCACCGCAGGTCACTGCGCCACTGACACCGCTGGCGCTGCCGGAGGCCGCCAGCCTGCGGGAAGGCCAGCCCCAGACCCTCAGCCTGGAGCAGAGCCTGGCGATCGGCTTCGCCAACAGCCCCACCCTGCAGGCCCGCCGCGAGGAGGTGGCGGCGGCCCTGGCCGAACTCCAAAGCCAGATGGGCACCTACTGGCCGCGCCTCTCGGCCTACGCCGCCGGTGGCACCGACCAGGCGAGCACCAGCTTCTTCTCCCCCGCCGGCACGGGGACCCTGTTCGCGCCCAGCCCCCCCTTCTTCATCCCCGCCGGCGGCAGGGGCTCCCTCAACACCAACGCCAATGGGGTGGCCACTGGTCTGCAGCTGCATTACGAGCAGCTGGATTACGAGCAGCTGGATTTCGCCCGCACACCCAAGGGGCGGGCCGCCATGGCGAGCCTGCGCAGCGGCCGTCTGGCCTACGCCGATGCCCTGCGGCGGCGGCTGCTGACCCTGAGCGAGAGCTACTACCAGCTGCAGCGGGTCGACCAGCTCGTGCGCATCCGCGAGGCCGTGGTTCGCAACGACCTGCTGATCCTGCAGGACAGCCTCGATCTCAAGCAGGCGGGCCTGGTCCCCCGGCTGGATGTGCTGCGGCGCCAGACGATCGAATCGGACGGGCAGGAACAGCTGATCGCCGCCCTGGCGGACCAGGCCATCGCCGGCCGCCGCCTGGCGGCCCTGCTCAATCTCCCTCCCCAGCTGACCCCCTCCGCCGGCGACCCGATCCGGCCCCAGCCCCGCTGGCCCCTGGATCTGGAGGCCAGCCTGGTGGCCTCCTACCGGGACAACCCGGAACTGGAAGCCCTCCTGGCCACCCGTGAAGCGGTGCTGCAGCAGAAGGATGCGGTCGCCGCCGGGCTGCGGCCGAAGCTGTCACTGTTCGCCAGCGCGGGGGCCAGCGCCACCAACGCCAACAGCTGGAACGTGCGGTTCGCCGACGGCGGCGGCGGCGGCACCACGGTGGCCACCTCCCTCAACACCTACGGCAGCGACTGGTCGGTGCGCCTGGCGGTGAGCTGGCTGATCTTCGACGCCGGCACCACCCGGGGCCAGGCCCGGGCCCTGGCTCGCCGGGGTGCAGCGGTGACCCAGCAGTACGCCGCCCAGCGCAACGACATCCGGCTGCGGATCGAACAGGCCTTCTTCGGCCGAGAAGCCAGCCTGGCGCCCTTCCGTGAGGCCCGCCTCCGTTACCAGGCGGGGCTGAGCAGCGAGCTGGATCTCTCCAACACCCAGGAGCGCCTGATCGGCAGCCTGGTGCAGCGGCTCAAGGCCACCGTGAACGTCACCTACGCCCAGCTGCTGCGGGACCTGCTGCCCATGCCCACCGATCCGGGGGCGCCGGTTCCGTCCCGCCTGCAGTTGACGCCATGACGCCATCCCCCGAAGCCATCGAAGCCTCCGATGCCCGGCGTTCCGGGAGCCTGGGGCGGGGCCAGATCATCGCCCTGCTGCTGGCCGCGCTGCCGTTGCTGCTGCTGCTGCAGCCCTATCAATGGCTCTCCGCCCTGGGTTTCCGCCTGCAGCGGGCCTGGCCCCTGGGCGACGGCGGCGCCATCCCCGGAGCCAGCCTGCTGTTGGTGTTCGCCGGCACGGCGCTGCTGACCCTGCTGGCGAACGGCCCCCTGAAGGACGGCCGGGGAGGCGGCCTCACCGGGGTGCAGGCCCTGCAGCTGGAGCGGGTGCGGCAGGGTCCGGCCCGCTCCGCGGCCCTCGCCTCCCTGGATCTGAGGCGTCAGCTGACCCGCCTGCCCTTGCTGCTGCTCACCCATGGCGCCAGCCTCACGGTGGGCCTGGAATCCCCCTCCGCCTCCCTGGGGGCGAGCCTGCTGCTGGCGCTGAGGGACAGGGTCGCCCCCCTGAGGCGTCTGCCCCTGCCGGTGCTGCTGGCGACCGGGGCCGGGGCCGGGCTGGGCATCGCCTTCAACTCCGTTCTGCTGGGGGTCACCTATGCCGTCGAGGAGCTGTGTCAGCGCCGCTCGGCCGCCCTGATCAACGGCACCCTGCTGACCACGGGCCTGGGGGTGGTGATCGGGGCTGCCACGGGCCTCTGGCAGAGCACGGCCGAAGCCGCTCCCGCCCACCACACCGGCATCTCCCTGCTGATGGGCGGAGGCACCCACCTGATCGCACCCGCCCTGCTGCTCACCCTCGGGGGGGGCTGGCTGGGGGGAGTGTTCAGCGCCGCCACCGCCTGGATGGCCGGGCGCTGGGGCCACTGGCTCTCAAAGCCGAAAGCGGCGCGGGGGGCGGCCGTCTCCAGGCCGCTGGTCTGGGCCCTTGCGGCCGCCCTGGTGATCAGCCTGGCGGCGGTCGCCAGCGATGGCTGGAGCCTCAATGACGGCCAGTTGCTGATCGTGCGCATGGCCTACGGCGAGGATCCCCCAGGGCTGGAGATCCTCCCCTGGCGCCTGCTGGCCTCGGTGCTGAGCATCGCCATCGGCGCCCCCGGGGGTGTGATGCACGATGCGATGTCCCTGGGGGCCCTGCTGGCCGGCCCGCTGATCGGCGATCTACCGCCCCTGGAACGGCAACTGCTGGTCTGGACCGGCGCGACGGCCCTGTTCAGCGGCGCCTGCCGCACCCCACTGTTCTGCGCCCTGTTCGTGGCCCAGATCGCCGGCACGGTCGCCCTGGTGCCGCTCGTGCTGCTGGTGGCCGCCCTGGCGGCGCCGATCGGTCGCTGGGTGAGCGAGGAAACCTGGAACGATGTGCAGCTGGAACGCTGGCTGGCTGCCCACGCCGCCAGCTTCGCAGGAAACCTGAAAAACGACTGAATGCTTGCCGTCCTTCCTTTCCTTCGCTGACCGCTGAGCTGAAGTCGGCGCTAAGTAACAACGTCCTTAAGGGCACCTCGAAAATTGCTAAGTGGACTTGATTCTGATGGAATCACGGCTATAATTACTAAGTGTGATCTGATTGCCACAGTGGGCCAACGAGGTTTCTGGGATGAGCAACAAAGAGTTTCA
>NZ_JAGQCH010000052.1 GCF_024346055.1 Cyanobium sp. Cruz CV13-4-11 | reverse complement strand
GGGGTGATGCCGACACTGCTGCCCGATCCCTGAATCAGCAGCACAGAGCACTGCTTCTTGATCGCTCAGCGATGAGCTGTCAGAAATGCAGTCCCGCGGGGGACGTCCCGACCCCTGAACACATACGGATCAGCTTTGGGGTCACGATCCTCAAGGGCGTGCGGATTGGCAAAGGAGCCGTGATCGGCGCCCGATCAATTGTGACCAAGGATGTACCACCCTACATGCTGTATCATAATGAGTTGTATCCTCGCTTGACACCATTGAGCCCGTCAGATTCCACCAGCTCTATTGAGCCGTTCCCTCCTCAAGGCAACTGATTCCAATGGACGACAAAAGCGATAGGCAGCTTGTACTTCAAGGCCAAGCCTTAGCTCTGCTGAACCGGCAGCGAAAAGAAGCTGGAGCACTGCAATCACTGGATGCCTACGAATTCCGAGTTTTTTCCCAGTTTGGCGAAGACGGCATCCTTCAACACTTAATCGAGGAGGCAGGCATTCAAGCGCACGAACGAATATTTGTTGAATTTGGCGTACAGGATTACCAGGAGTCGAATACAAGGTTCCTCCTGCAGGGTTGCAACTGGGGAGGTTTAATCATTGATGGCAGTAAGGAATGGATGACTTCTGTCAGAAACAGCTCACTCTGCTGGCGCTACAACCTCCAAGCATTGGCGGCCTGGATCGATCGGGATAACATCAATGAACTCATATCATCTGCAGGAATCTCTGGAGAGATTGGCATTCTAAGTGTCGATATTGATGGCAATGACTATTGGGTTTGGGAGGCAATTATTTGCATAAATCCAATTATTGTGGTTTGCGAATGGAATAGTTCATTTGGCCCTGATCATTCGGTTTCAATACCATACGATCCACTTTTTAATCGACTTACGGCGCATCACTCCCACCAATACTGGGGGGCCTCTGTTCAGGCCCTTCAACAACTTGGCCTCAAAAAAAACTATGAGTTAATTGGCTCCAACCAGGCCGGAAATAATCTATTCTTTGTCCGCAATGATCGACTGGGTCGCTTGCTTGGCAGCTCTGCTGCAGATGCGTGGACTGAAGCCAAGTTCTCAGATACCCGCAACGAGCAAGGACAGTTAACTTTTCTTCGTGGAAAGCATCGGTCTAGACTGATAGACAAACTGCCTCTTGTGAATACGAGCAATTGTCAAAACACATCCTTAGAGCAACTTAAACAGCACTAACAATGTAACCAAATTTGAATTTATCAACTTCGGCTAAGCACGATCTCACATGGGAGCAGGCAGTTCAATGGCTGCGCAATCAAGCAGAGCAAGAACAATTAGTAAATGCTTGCTACTACGATGACCCGATCACCGAGGCTGCAACTCGCTTTGCAGAGAGCGAGGAATTTCAGGCTGTTCTTGCACTCGCCAATCTAAAGGTCAACAGCACCGTGATCGACTTTGGAGCAGGTCGAGGAATCGGTTCCTATGGATTTGCCCGTCTAGGCCATGATGTTACGGCCTTGGAGCCTGATGCGAGCGACACCGTAGGACGTGGCTGCATTGAGGTCTTAGCCAGACTCAGCGGCGTCACCATCAATGTCTCTGCTGATAGTGCGGAGCACATCAGTGCACCAGACAACATCTTCGACCTTGCCTACTGTCGTGCAGCGCTGCACCATGCAAGATCCTTGCAGACGGTGTGTGAGGAAGTCTTCCGAGTCTTGAAGCCCGGAGGGATGCTAATCGCCACCCGAGAACACGTGCTCAGCCACGAAACTGATCTTCCGCAGTTTCTGGCAGCCCATCCCCTCCACCACCTCTACGGAGGCGAAATGGCCTACACCCTTACCACCTATCTCAACTCACTTCAATCAGCAGGCTTCAGAACGATCAAAACATTGGGCCCGAGAGAAAGCGTCATCAATGCCTACCCTGCCAGTCTTGCGAATCTCGACGATCAAAGCCGTAGGTATTGGTCCGATCGCTTGAGACGCCTGGGTCGATGGATCAGCCGTTCGGCGTTCGCACGAACTGCAGCATTACGTCGCCTAGATCATCAAGACCAACAGCCAGGAAGGCTCTACTCCTTCATCGCCATCAAACCACGATGAAAATTGCCATAACGGGAGCAGGGGGATTCATTGGTAGTGCGCTAAGGGCATATCATCAATCCCTTGGACATGAAGTCCATGCAATCAGTCGCACCCTGATCAACGAACCAGGATGTTATGGCCATTGCATTAGTTTGCACTCCGAAGAAACTTATGCGTTGATCCAAGCTCTTCAACCCGATATCTTGATTCATGCTGCAGGGCGATCATCTGTCCCCAACTCCGTGACTGATCCCGCTGCAGACTTCAACTCAGGCCCACCTGTCGTCTTTCAGCTCCTTGATGCATTACGACTTCACTCTCCCAAAACAACTTTCCTATTTCTATCTAGTGCTGCTGTCTATGGTAATCCAGCTAAACTACCGATTCATGAATATAGTGCTATTAACCCAATCTCTCCCTATGGCTGCCATAAATATCAATCAGAATTACTAGTCCGAGAGTTTGCCGAGATTTATGGCGGCAGAAGTGCATCGATTCGCATCTTTTCAGCCTATGGCAAAGGCCTAAAACGTCAGCTTTTATGGGATGTCTGCCAAAAAGCTTGGGGGAACAATCAGATATCCCTTCTGGGAAGCGGCAACGAAGCTCGAGACTTTGTTCACATCACCGATATTTGTCGTGCACTAGAATTCATTATTGGCCAATCCGATTTGATCGGACAGCCAATTAATCTTTGCAGTGGTATTTCAACCCCGATTCAAGAGGTCTCTCAACTGATCGCTTCTCATTTTCCCCATCAACCCAGCATCATTTTTTCTGGGGTCCAGCAACTCGGTGCTCCAGCTCGCTGGCAGGGTGAGACTTCTTGGCTGCATAGCCGCGGATTTGACTGCTCTATTTCCATTGCCGAGGGTGTCAATGAATATGTAGAATGGTTCTTGAATACTCATCAGCAAAAAGATTAATGAATAATTCACCAATTAGAATTGGCCTTCTTTACACAGGCGGACGTGACTGGATCGGAGGAGAGCACTACATATTAAACATTCTTTATGCGCTGAAAGAATTTCAAGCAACTGGCTGCGGTGAGACCGCCTTTAAAGTAATTTTATGCTACGAAGACGAAGGCCTTTCAGATCACATTCGCAAAACATTTAGCGCCGCAGATGATTTTAGATTAATCAAAACAATTGGCTCCCCTCTGCGTAAACGCGATGTATTGATTCCCGTTCTAAATATGTACTTACCGCGGAAACTGCGATTTCTCAAGGCTAAGGCTCGGCAGTTTTTAACTGATTCTCAAGGCATTGATTTCCTTTATCCTTACGATTTTCGGTCAGTTTTGTCTGAAGGTACTCATGCAGTAGGATGGATAGCAGATTTCCAGCCTCGCATTTTGCCTCATTTTTTTGGCGAAGAAAATCTAAAATGGCGGTATGAATACGAAGATCGTGTTAGCGACAGAGCTACAGATATAGTTTTTAGCAGCCAAACTTGTATTTCTGATTTTAAAAAGTTTTTTCCATATAGCCAAGCCAAACCTCATTTATTTAGATTCTACCCTTTTATTGAGCCTAACGCATGGGAGCAAGATCCCACACTAATTCAATCAATGTACAACTTACCCGAAAAATTCTTTATCTGTTGCAACCAGTTTTGGCAGCATAAAAATCATATCGCTGTTCTTGAGTCCATCGCCAGCCTTTCAGAAGCAAATCTTGATCTGTTTGTGGTTTTTACTGGCCACACACAGGACAATCGACTGGCCGAACACTTTGACAATATCTGTAGTAAAATTAACCGGCTAGGAATTCGACCAAATATCGCTATTCTCGGCCTAATCCCCAAAATCCACCAACTTCAACTGTTACGCAGAAGCATTGGGGTTATTCAACCGTCTTTAAGTGAGGGTTGGAGCACCGTTGTTGAAGACGCAAGATCATTAGGAAAGCCAATGATTTTGAGCGATCTCCCTGTTCATCTTGAGCAAGACCCACCTAGAGCTGTTTATTATGACAATCGGTCGTTGACCTCGTTGAGCAAAGCCATGCAAGAGGCTTGGACTGATTGGCAACCGGGTCCAAACTGCGACCACGAAAAAAAAGCAAGAATTCAATCGCAAATATTAATTCAAAATATGGGTGAACGTTTTTTGCAAATAGTCACATCTGTTACCACCAAACGCGACTTAGTTGATTAATAAATAAAACCGCACTTAAACTAGCCGGCTAAATTTAAAAATCTAAAGGAATCTGAAAGAAAAAAGCAATCCTTCTCTGTGATCAGATCACGAGCGGGTCCCGGAGCACGTGGGGGGGGGGTCAGGGCCGACTGAAAGTCAGTCACAAGGGCGATTGCGGTGCCTTGTAGGGTCTGCTGTCCTCGGTTGGATTGCTCCTCTCTCTTGTCCAAGCCCGCGTCGCCTTCTGATCTGATCGGCTTTCTGCAGCAGTCGCTTCCTGAGGGTCGCAAGCGCCGGGGCGTGCGCTATCCCCAGTGGCTGCTGTTGCTGATGGACATCCTGGGAATCCTGAGCGGCTGTCGCAGCGCCAGGGATCTGGAGCGATTTGCCCGTCGGCACCGCGTGGCCTTCAATACGGCTCTCGGTCTTGAGCTTCGCGGGACACCCACCGACTCCACCTTTCTCTACCTGTTGGAGCGGGTGGATCTGCAGAGCATGTTCGCGATGCTGCGCCAGTGGATGCTGGCCCAAATCGCAGAGCAGGACAGGGAACTTGATCAGTTGATCTGTGACGGTAAGACCTTGCGTGGTTCCGCCAGCCAGCCCGAGGGATCTGACGGTGCCACCCGCTTTGTCACCCAGGTGACGCTCTACGCCCGCGATCTGGGCGTCGCCTACTGCTCCGCAGAAGCCTGGCGGCTACGCCCAGACCTCCTACGACACCGGTGACTCCCATGAGCGCGCTGCCCTCTAGCCGCAGGCTTCTGCGAAGCAGTAGGAGCTGCTGAGCACGCTCGATCTCAATGGCGTGCTGATCCAGGCGGATGCACTCCACACCTCACCGTCTTTTTTCAGCTCGCAGCAGAACAGGGGGCCGACTTGCTCCTGACCGTCAAGAAAAGTCAGCGCACACTGCACCGGCAGATCGCCGATCAGTTCCGATACCAGCGTCACTTCCCTGTCGAGGAGAGCGATTTCGAGAAAAGTCACGGCCGCCAGGTGCTTAGGGAACTGAGAGCCCGCAACGCCACAGAGGCGATCCGCGAACGCTGGATCGGCGCCAGCTGGATCATTGAACTGGTGTCCTCAGGCCAACGTGACGGCAAGCCATTCCGCCACGTCCACCAATTCAT
>NZ_JAGQCH010000051.1 GCF_024346055.1 Cyanobium sp. Cruz CV13-4-11 | reverse complement strand
GAGTGCCTGCAGGTTGCTGAGGTCGCCTGTGCCGCCCCGGTTCATGGGCACGATGGGGTCCACCTCCAGGGCCCGATGGTGCGGGGTTTGCTGAGCAACAGCCTGCCCCGCAGCATTCGCAGCGGCCGCGGGCACGGGTGAGCACCCGGACTTTGATCGAGCCGCTGATCGGGGTGCGGTGGCGGCTCCTGTGCCCGAAGCCGCAGGCTTCTGAATGAGCAAACAGCCCACCTCCTCGCCGCGCTGCATTCGGAAGGCATCGAGGCGTTGTCGGCACAGCTCCAGCAACTGGTCGCGCTCGGCGTCGCTCAGTTCCTCGCCGCCCACAAGGTCGTAGGCGCCCTGGTCGTAGCGGGTGATGCCGTTGCCAGTGAGCACCTTGCCCACCATCCGCTTGACGCGCTCGGTGTAGTACTCGATCTGGGTCACGTCTTCCCCCAGGATCCGGCGGGCTACGTCCTGCGCGGGGGCCGGGGGGCCAGGTGGGGACTGGGGGGTGACAGGGGTGGCACTTGCTCATTGAGGAACCATCTCCTTTCGGTAATGGCCTTCCACCCCGACCAACGGGGTCACCAACCCCAGTCCCCTTACTATGCTTCAGCCTGAAACATGGTTCCTGCGATGCCCCCAGCCCTCACCGCCGCCACAGGGGCCGCCCTGCTCGGAGCCGATGCCCGTCTGCTCAGTCAGGAATACCGCCGTGTGCTGGCCCCGCCCGTCCCGCATTCCTCCGCAGCGCCGCTGCGGCTGGGCTTTCGTGAGCTGCTCTACTTCCAGGTGGTCAGCGCTCTGAGTGCCGAGGGGCTGCAGCTTTCGCCTGTTCAGAAGCGTCAGGTGTTCCGTGTCCTCACCGAGAAGACTCAGCGGTTGCCGGTGGACTCACCCCCGGGTCAGGTCGCTCTGGGTGAATGGTCCCGAGGCCACGGTGAACTGCGCAAAACCGGTGCGGTGACCTTCAGCTTTGATCTCAGCAGCGTGAGCCAGGAGCTCCGCTATCGCTATCGGCTCCTCAGGCGGCCCCATGCCCTGGTGGAGAGCAATCCGGCCATCTGCTCGGGGCAGCCTGTGTTTCGGGGCACCCGAATTCCAGTTGCCGTGGTTGTGGAGCAGCTGCGCTCCGGCGTCAGCCGCGCCGACCTGGAGGCCGACTTTCCCCAGCTCAGCAGGCAGGCCCTCGACTACGCCCAGATCCAGGCCCGTCTGCCGAAGCCTCCAGGCCGTCCCCGCCAACCTCTCACCCTGCAGCGCGGCTGAAGGCCGATCCCTTGAGGCTGTTGATCGACGAAAACCTCAGCCCTCGACTCGCCCGTTGGGCTTGTGATATGGGAATTCCAGCAGAGGCTGCCGTGCATGTCGGTCTTGCTGGCGCTGCGGATGAGGATGTCTTCGCCCATGCAGAAGCTGGCTTGAATGCGGAAGAGCAATGGCTCAGGGTCCAGTCAGCCATCCAGCTGATCAAACAGAGTTGTGACCCTGACATGGTAAATCGGGTGCTTGAGGTTCAATCCGACGTTGTTGTCCGATGGCATGAGATTCCCGCCAGCTGATCTCATCTCCTCTCTATCGAATGAACCAGCTCCACCACCGCATTCCATTCCGGCTGGTGCAACGCCAACCCATCGGCCCCATGCCGTCGCGGGATCACCAGGCACTGTTCAGTCGTCACTGGATAGGCATCGGCGATGCACAGCGCCAGTTCGTTCTCCAAAATCACCCGGCCGCTGGCCTCCAGCGCGCAGAACACACAGCCGGCCTTGCGGCTGGCGTAGCTGGCCTGCAGGCCGCGGAAGTCGGTGGTGCCTTCTTGCGTAGGCAAACTGCATCGCGCTTGCCGGCGTTGCAGCGGAAGCAGAGGGCCTGCAAGTTGCTGAGGTCGTCCGAACCGCCATGGTTCCTGGGCAGGATGTGCTCCACCTCCAGGACCCTTTGGTGCGGGGTTTGCCAAGCAACAGACTGCCCCGCAGCATTCGCAGCGGCCCTTGGCACAGGTGAGCACCCGGACTTTGATCGAGCCGCTGATCGGCGTGCGGTGGCGGCTCCTGTGGGCAAACACCTCCTCGCCGCGCTGCATTCGGAAGGCATCGAGGCGCTGGCGGCAAAGCTGCAGCAGCTCTTCGCGCTCGGCGCCGCTCAGTTCCTCGCCGCCCACCAATCCGAAGGCGCCCTGGTCGTAGCGGGTGATGCCGTTGAAGGTGAACCTTGCCCACCATCCGCTTGACGCGCTCTGTGTAGTCATCGATCTGGGTCACGTCCTCCCCCAGGATCCGGTGGGCTACGTCCTGCGCGGGGGCGGGGCTGCGGCGACCCAAAAGCTCCATGAGCATCAGGGGCTGGTAGACGTGGCTCATGCGCATGCGCCTCGCGATGGTGTCGCGCAGGCGCTCGTAGGTGGGGGAGGGGGTTGGGGGCATGGGGGGATCTTGGCGGGGTGTGACGGGGGGTGGCACTGGATCAGGGAGAGGCCACCTCTCCCCCCCCCTGTTCCTGACCCAGCGCACCCGGAGAGCCCTAAAGTGTGTACACAACTCGTGCTGGACAGCATGGCAGCCCGTGTCGGCATTCGGGAGCTTCGGGCCCGGCTCGCCTCCCATCTCGAATCCGCCACCCCAATCGAGGTCACCCGCCATGGCCGCACGATTGGCCTCTATGTGCCGCTCCCTCACGACAGCGGCATGAATGAGCGAGAGAGGCTGCTTGAGGCTGGCCGCCGCATGCAGGCGGAACTGGAGCGGATCGGCCTGGATGAGGAGACTCTCCAAGCCGACTTCCAGAGCTGGCGCCAGCGGCAGCGAGCTGACAAGAACAATTGAGCCCTGAAGATGGAACGCAAGCGTCTGGTTCTGGACGCCAACATCCTGATTCGTGGTTGCTTCGGCCGGCGGGTGCGATTGATCCTCGCCAACCATGCCGATCAGGCCGATTTCTTTGTGGCTCAGGCGGCTCTCTCGGAGGCCGGTCGCTATGTCCTCGACCTCGCCCGCCGCAGGGGTCTCGATGAAGTTGTTTGCCAGGAAGCTCTCCAGAGTCTGCTGACCGTTGTGCAGGTTGTCGATGATGAATTGCTCGCCCACGCCAGGGACGAAGCCCTGGCCCGCATCCGTGATCCCGAAGACTGGCCCACACTGGCGCTATGCCTGCAACTGGAATGCGCTGTCTGGACAGAAGATCAGGACTTCTTCGGCTCCGGTGTCGCCACCTGGACCTGCGCCACGGTTGAGCGTTATCTCAGGTGTTGACACCACCCAATAGACCATCGCCGCCCAACACCTCCTCGCCGCGTTGCTCTCGGAAGGCGTCAAGGCGCTGGCGGCACAGCTCCAGCAGCTGGTCGCGCTCGGCGTCGCTCAGCTCCTTGCCGCCCACCAGGTCGTAGGTGCCTCGCTCGCAGCGGGTGATGCCGTTGAAGGTGAACCTTGCCCACCATCCGCTTGACGCGCTCTGTGTAGTAATCGATCTGGGTCACGTCCTCCCCCAGGATCCGCCGGGCAACGTCCTGCGCGGGGGCCGGGCTGGCTGTTGCCTGGCAAATCCATGTCCCAGGAGCTCCATGAGCATCAGGGGTTGGTCAACGTGGCTCATGCGCATGCGTTTCGCGATGTAGTCGCGTAGGCGCTCGTAGGTGGGGGAGGGGGTTGGGGGCATGGGGGGATCCTGGCGCTGTGGGGGCCAGTGCTGGGGCTGGGGGTGACAGGGGGTGGCACTGATCGGATGTAACTGCCCCGTCTGCGTTGCTCATGGTCGATCTCTTGACTGGATCAGCCCTAAGGTTGATTCGGTGTCTGCTTTGAGCATCGGGCTGATGGCGATGAACCTTCCACTGAGCCGGATGAGCCTGCAAGAGAAGCTCGTGGCCATGGAGCTCCTCTGGGCAGACCTCTCGGCCACCCCCGATCAAGTTGTGTCACCGGCCTGGCACGGCGAAGAGTTGCAGCGCCGGAGAGAGCAAGTACAGCAGGGCAGTACCAAGTTTCTGAACTGGGACGACGCCATCGCTGAACTAAAAACAGAACGACGTGAACATCAGACTCCTTGAGTCCGCCAAGGATGATCTGCGTAGCGGATGGTCGTTCTACGAGCGACAAAGTCAGGGCCTTGGCAATACCTTTCTTGCCGCCATTGATTCTGATGTGCAGACATTAGCCCTCCACGCAGGCACCCATCGAAAGCTCGATGGATTTTATCGGATGTTGATCAAGCGGTTCCCATTCGCGCTCTACTACTTGATCAACGAATCATCGATCGATATCTACGCCATCCTTGACTGCCGCCGAGATCCCATCTGGATTCGCGATCGTCTGGCAACCTCCCCGCCGCCGCCTTGAAAAGCGTGTCGCCATGAGCGCTAGGCCGAGCGCTTCACCGGCCACAATCCTGATGACGTCAAGCCCATTGGGGCCGGCGTAGAAATCGAACTGGGTCACGTCCTCCCCCAGGATCCGGCGGGCTACGTCCTGCGCCGGGGGCCGGGCTGGCTGTTGCCTGGCCAATCCGTGTCCCAGGAGCTCCATGAGCATCAGGGGCTGGTAGGCGTTGCTCATGCGCATGCGTTTCGCGATGTAGTCGCGTAGGCACTTGTAGGTGGGGGAGGGGGTTGGGGGCATGGGGGGGAGCATTGTCTGGTGACAGTGCTGCCAGAATGGCGTTGTGAGGTTGACCTGCCGATGCCCAGTCCCGACCCTGAGCTCCAACGGTTGCGGCAGAACGCGAGTGCGCTGCCGCTTGGCGCACGCATCATCCGTGCCGTGGCCAGTTCCACAGCGATCGAAACGGGACAGCCAGTGGCTGAGATTGAGCGGGCACTCATTAATCGACAGCCGCCCCAGGCAACACCTGCCTGAATTGCTCCACCATCGGGGTGATATTCAGCACAGCCCCCGCACGGATCGCCGCAAAATATAAATCTCGCTGTTGATCCCAGGCTGAATAGTCGAGTGGACCGATTCCAGCCTGGCACGCCATCACATCACAGAGCAGACGCGCGATTCGCCCATTGCCTTCTCGGAATGGATGGATCAGCACCAATTCAACATGAACCTGAGCCAACCCGCTGATCAGCTCATCCACCGATTCGGGATTGAATGGTGTCAGCCTGGCCAGCTGCTCTGATTCAAAAGCCGCGAGCAGATCTGTCAGAAGATGAGCACTGGCAAATGCAAATCCTTGCTTACTCAGATTGAACGACCGCACTTTTCCTGACCACGCATAGACCGAAGCAGCAGATCACGCTCCAGTACAGCCATCACGGCCGGATCTTTGATGCCAAGGCGGTTGCGCAAGACCAGACCATTCGAGCCTGGCTCACACTCCGCAGCTGAACCAACAACGCTGTAACGGCTCATCCCTTCAGCTCTTTGGCCTGTTGATGTTCATCGGCTCTGCAGGTCGCGCTGCCAAGCTTTCCATTTTCGCAGGGCTGCTGATGTTGCGGTAGCAGCTGCAGGTTTTCAGCAACTCCATGAGCATCAGGGGTTGGTAGACGTGGCTCATGCGCATGCGTTCGGCGATGTAGTGCCGCAGGCGCTCGCAGGTGGGGGAGGGGGTTGGGGGCATGGGGGGATCCTGGCGCTGCGGGGGCCAGTGCTGGGGCGGGGGGTGTGACAGGGGGTGGCACTGGTGGGGGAGAGGCCCTGCCGCGATGCCATGCCCTCCTTCACCCCCTCAGCCCCACCTGGCAGTGTGCCTACAGTTCCTTCACTGAATGAAGGTGAGGCCGTGCGTACGTTCTCCGCCGTGATCGTGCGCTGTGCGGATACTGGATTGCTCGTGGGTTACGTCCCCGGTTTCCCTGGTGCTCACAGCCAAGCCGAGACCCTTGAAGAGCTGCAGGTGAACCTCCGGGAGGTTATCGCCATGCTGCTGGAGGACGGCGAGCCGGCCATGGAGAGTGATTTCGTGGGTCTCCAGCAAATCGTGCTGCCAGCCTGAACGTGGGCTCAACCCCGGTTCTCAAGCCCTCGGAGGTATCAGATTGCCCGGTGTCAACTACGTAGGCGGGTCGCGTCAATTACGTAGGCGGGTTACCCCGGGGCCTCCCCCTGCCATGGCAGGGGGAGGCGACAGCGAAAAGTGAGCCACCCTGGCCCGGTCCTCTGCCA
>NZ_JAGQCH010000050.1 GCF_024346055.1 Cyanobium sp. Cruz CV13-4-11 | reverse complement strand
ATGGCAGAGGACCGGGCCAGGGTGGCTCACTTTTCGCTGTCGCCTCCCCCTGCCATGGCAGGGGGAGGCCCCGGGGTAACCCGCCTACGTAATTGACGCGACCCGCCTACGTAGTTGACACCGGGCAAGCTGGCATAGATGTCGACCACAACGGGTTTGCCCTGCAGGGAAGGGGCGAGGGCAGCGCCCTGCCTTTGGGCGACCCATCGGCTTGCGCCGATGGCTGCTGGCGCGGTGACGGCCTCAACGGATCCAGACACGTTGAAGGGCTGAGGACCACCGAGCGTGAGGAGCAGAGCGGCGAGGGGAAATGGCATCGCGACAGCGAGGACGAATGCCCTGACTACCAATAGAGATCCCAATTGGATTGGCTCGATCCAAGATCGTGGATTTTGTGCGTCCCCCACGCCTGTTCCCCTACCGCCTTCCGTCAGCGGCCTATCCCACCTCCGGGCACCAGCCCCGCTGGCGCGTCATGTCTTCGGTCCAACCCTGGCAGCGGCGGGTGAGGTGCTCCCCATTGGCCAGCAAGCCCTGATGCAGCTGGCAGGTGAGCACCGGGATGCCGTTCACCCCGGTGTGGTGGCGAAACCAGTGGCAGGTCATGCAGACCTTGCGGCTGCGGCTGGCCAGCAGCACCTCCTCATCGAGGTAGGGCCACTGCTCGTAGCCGCCATCGTCCGCCGCTGGGCTGGGGGCCAGCCGTGTGCCTCGGGAGCGGGGTGGGGAAGCAGCCACGACAACACCAGCACAGAGAACACCTGTACTAGCAGAAGTCGTTTGGTTCTGGCCAGCTCGGGCGCGACCCCAGGCGGACCCCCAGGTGGCAACGAACCGTCGGTGGTGGGCCGCTTCATCGGCTCCCACTGGGGTGTGGAGTGGCTCGATGAAGAAGGCGATGCCGATCCGCAGCAGGAAATGCCTCTGCGCTAGGTCATGTGATGCCACGGGCCACGGGTCTGCAGGGGGCCATCAACCAACAACAATCGGCAGCGCCAGGAGAGGAAGCAACGCGCCCTCATTCAGCCCCGAAGAAGTGAGGCATGGACCAACCGAGAAAGACTGACAACGCACCACATAGAATCCTCGTGGCCATGTTGAACTAGCCGGGGCGTGGAGAAGAAGCAACAATCCGTTGAGAGTGCCTACGCCGAGGCAAAAAAGGGAAACTGGGCGCATGTTCTGACCCTCTGGCAGTCAGAACCACGGTTCGCAAGTGGCTGCAGTAGATACGTGAATCCATTTTCCGGATGGTCCTTTTTGCATCAGGCCGCACGCTTCGGTCATGAGCCAGCCTGTCGCGAGCTGATTCGCCTTGGCACGGCAACCGGGACACTCACTTATGAGAATGAGAGTGCAGCTGATATTGCAAGAAGGCATCAACACCATGAGTTGGCAAGCGTCCTGCAGCGGAGTTGTCTTGATCAAGATGCGTGCTGGTGTCCGCCAAGAGATCCCAAGCAGCTCCCGAGTAGCAACTTTTGGGATGAAGCGCAGGAGCGTAAAGCCTCTAAAGTGATGCTGGTGGCCTATGGCGGCGGCGTCGTCAAGATTCCTGCTGGCTCACGCTACTTTGTGGATTCGTTTGAACGTACGCTGATTGGTTGGCACGGAACCTATGACCCGCCTGGTGACATGGGGTGTGGATCAATGGTCTGAGTGAAGTCAGACAGCACACTTATAATGAGTTGTTGCGCACAAGTAGTAAATTGTCAACTCCAATTCGCTGTTTACGCCGAGAATCTGGTAATTGTCGCGAAACGAGGCTAGTTGGCGATGGCTGGCTGATCGCTGCAGGAGCGTCCTTTTTGGAAGCAGACACAGTTTCAACGATTAGAGTGTAATTCTACGGCTATCTCTTTTCGAGAATGACTACATTCAGCCTCATGTCCCCATGCGGTCATCCAGCACCTTACAGACTCGAAGGCGCCATTGGAGGCACTCCCGACGTTGGACTACTCGGCCAGAATGAGCGATGTCGTCGTTCGACGCTTCCGCCCTTCTTGGATGGTCTTGTCTTTCACTTTGGACAACCTCCTCGTAGCAGTGTCAGCATGCAGAACTTCTATCACTTGGGAGACTTCTTTGTAGTATCGAACTCTTTCAAGACGTTTCTCGAGCGTCACGCTGGCTGCAGCTTTGAGGCAAGGGCGATTCGGACCAAGCATCCTCAAGACGTCGAGCATGAGCAGTATTGGGCCATGAAGGTGGCAACCAGGGTTGATTGCCTCTTGCCCAATAAGTCGTTCCGTACGCAACCATCATGGATCACTGATCCCCCACCCTGCTTCAGTGAACGGGCGATGGAGACTGCGTTGGCGGACGATGTTGCCCCTTACTTTGCCAATAAGGGATCCTCGATCTACTTTTCCTACCCTGGACATGGGTTGGGCAGCGTGTGCATGGATTTCTCCTCAGTACCGGCAGGCGTCAAGCTCTTTGAGCCACTCTATTGGCCACATTTTCTGGTGGTCGATGTGATCTTCGCTAGAGAGATGGAGCAGCAATGCAAAGGTGGAGCATTTGGCTATTACTTCTGGACGCTAGGCTTTGACGACGTCACTGCCGAATACAACAGTTTATTGCACAGTCTTCGATGACAGTCCAGTCAGGGCGCTTCGCATAGGTGGCGTTCAAATTGCTGCGCGGTTCCTCTGAGTGCTGGTGGGTCGACAGGGGCGGAACTGCGGCAGGTGTGGACCTCCTCGCCCCCTGCTTCAATCAGATGGTTGATCTCTGCTCGGGGTCGCCGGGGGATTGGCGATTCGGACAGCACTCTCTCCCGATGCAGTGCTGCCCCGCCCCTGGAGAACACTCCGGCCACCCGTACCCGCACCCTCACCTGCTGTCGTGATGGCAGCGCGACAGCTCGACAGCATCCCAAATCCACGTCATCCTGCTGTCGAGCCAGCACCGCGACACCATGACAGCACTCTCTGACGTGGCGCCCGCCGATCTCTCCATCCGGGATCTGGAGAAACGATGGGGGATCAGCCGCAACGGCCTCAAGGCCCGCGCCCGCGCTCTCGGGGTCGAGCTGATCCGCGTCTCCTCCACCCTCACCACCTGGCCGGGCGCCTTCATCGAACTCGGGGAGAGGCTCCACGAACACCTCCAGTCAGGGCAGCCCATGGGGACCTTCCCTGGCCTGAAGCCGGTGGCGGCTGATGGCAGTGCGACGGCAGTGACAGCAGCAGACGCCACGGCGATCGTGAGGTCTCCAGGCAACGACCTTGCGCTGCTGGTGGCGGCCATGCGGGAGGCGGCGGCGGCCCCAACGGCGGATCCCCTGCTGCGGGCTCGTGGGCTTGCCGAGGCTGCCGATAACGCCCTGGTCCTCACCACTACCGATCTGGCGGCTTTGCTGGGTCAGGGGGTGATGTCCTGGCGGAGCGGACATGAGGCCTATGGCTATCGCTTCGAGCGGCACCACCAGGGCCGGCAGGTGCTGTGGACCGTCGCGCGCGCCATCACCCCCAGCTCCCCAGCAGGAGTGCGTGCCCTCCCTGGCGTCAATCCAACGTCCAGCAGTGAGCGGCGCGTTGGATTTGCGGCGGAAGCGTTCATTGACGTCCCCTGGCGGATGGCGGATACGACGGGTAGCCGTTTGTTCCTGCAGAACCGCATCGGTTGATCAGGTAGAGGGGATCAAGTGTCGGCAGAAGGGACGCCCTTGCTGCTGCCGCATGTGTATCGGTCCTGCTCTTGCCTCGCTAAGTCGCTAAGGCCTTGGCAAACGCCGCCGCCGCTCCTTGACCTGACGCCCATGGATAGCTGCGCAGGTGCACCTCGAGCGAATGACCCATGCTCAGCGCCACACTCCCTGGGTCGATCCCCAGCTGGTGGCCCCGCAGGCTGTAGCCATGGCGGAACGAGTACGGCACAGCGCGCTCTCCTCGTTCCGCCATGCGCTCCCGCAGTTCCACCCAGCCCTGCTGGCGTTTGAGGTAAGTGCCGATCGCATCGGCCGCTCCTGGCCCGTTGCCCAGGGGCGGGAGCTCGATCGCGCCGGCGCGCCAGCGCTCCAGCAGCTGCCAGTCCTGCCTCCGCCCGTCCCAGTCGGTGAGCGGCAGCGGATGCACCCAACGCGGGGTTGTCATTCCACCGCCGCTGCGCTTGCGGTAGCTGCACCACCACAGCGGTTTGCCGCTGCCCGGTTCGCTGCGCACCCCCAGGTGCTGCAGCTCGATCGGCCGCAGGCCCAGCTCCGCCAGCAGCCGAAACGCATCAGCCCACCGGCGGCCAGGTTGATCGGTGGGCAGGGAATCCAGCAGCTGCAGCACTTGTAGATCGGTGAACGGATCACCCTTGCGGTGGCCGGCAGCCGTCTCCGCTGCAGGGACACCGATGTGCCGCCGCAGATCGAGCGGTGGCCGCCAGCTCGCGGGGAATTTTTCGCGCTCCACGCAATGCCGCAGGAACTGCGCCAGCGACTGCGCCCGGATCTGTCGGGCCCGGGTCCCAGGCGCCCAGCCACGCAAGCAGGCATCCAACAGCGAAGCCGAATCCGGAGGACGCTTGGGGCCCTCCAGCAACTGCACTGCCAGCTCGAGCACCGGCGCGTAGTTCTTGGCCCAGGTGATCGGACGAATGGCGCCGCCGTGATCCAGCTTCTGCTGGCGGAAGTGCTGCAGCGCCTCGGTCCAGCTGTCCTTGCGCTGAGGCCCTCGACCCAGGGCAATGGCCGCAGCGTCCTGAAGTGCGTGGCCTTTGAGGGTGAGCAGGTAGATGTTGCGCACCCGGACCAGGATCGGGCCCACCTCCTGGCGAGACCAGGGGAAGGGCAGGACAACCGATTCCATCCCGCCATCGGGGTGCCGGATCAGGAGGCGCACCCCGCCGCGCTGCTCGCGCACGGACCAACCGCGCGCTGTGGAGCTGCGGACAGCATCACGCAGGCTGGACTCCCAGGCCTCTGAATGGCTGACGCGTGGCACGCAGTGAGCACAAACTGAGCACAAAACTACCCGTTTCTGCCCGATCAGTGCCGTTCAGGCCCAGTCAGGAAGCCAGTTCTGACGCGGCATCCGTCATTCTGACTGGCTCCGCGGGGATCTTTGGGAGCACTAGGTCGCAGGTTCGAATCCTGTCGCCCCGATTGACTTTTCAGGGATCGGCTCTGGGGCTTGTGCCCAAAACGTGCCCAAACCGCCGGGGCCCCAGCTCACTCCTTATGCCCAGTTGTCGCGGCCAGCTGATCTGCAGTTGCCGCGGCCTCGGCCAGCAACTGGCGCAACCTGACGCCCAGCTCGACCGCCTCAGGCGTCACGTCCGGCGCGGCGCCCAGCTGGGCCAGCGGTCCTTCCGCGTCGTCACTCGCGGCTGCGGCGATCTCCAGCACGGCGAACGCGGCTTCGGCGGCGACGGGCAGGGGTTCACCCGGCTGCAGCGGCCACAGCTCGGGCAGGGTGGTGAAGGTGCTGGGCATGGTGTTTTCCAGTGGGTCAGCCCCAGGCGTAACACCAGCCGGCCACTGCCGTCTAATGGCGTTCCGCACCTCTGTGGGTGTGGTTCCGTATCGGCAGCAGCCCAGGGCGGCGCCGCCGAGCCAGCCGCACGATCGGGTGCGGGCGGCCAGCCAGCCGTGGGCGCAACCGTCCGACCAGCCAGCGGCGGGTCTTGCGGTCGGTGAGGGCCTCCAGCAGCACAGCCAGGGCGGCGTCATCAAGCTCGGGCATCGAGGGCCACCAGCTCCCCTCAGGGTTTCCGGTGGCGGTCAGGGATCGGCAGGCGTTCCGTGAGGCCTGGCTCACCACTAGTACGATCATGCCAGGGGAACCTATCGTGTTTCGTCTTGGGGTGATAATGTAGAGCGTCATGATGGCAGGTACGTATAATGTATCACCTATTCATTAACGGGAAAAGTGTCCACTCATTCTCTGCATTCTGTCAAGCGTTGGCATTCTGCCAAAAATGCAAAGTAGCAAGGGGTAGCATACGCTGCCATGGTATCATTCTTGCAAACATTATCAACGGTGAGACGGTATGAACACTTACGTTCAATTCTTCATTCAAGGCATCCCTCACCCTTTCAACTTAATCCAGGGATCATCCAAGGATGTGGCGATCGTGCCATTATCCGGTTGGACGGCAGGATGCGCCAGGCAAGCATGGAGCAGGTAGCAGAGGAAGAATGCAGGAGGCGGGGATTCGTGGCATGGCAGCTAATTCGTGGCGGGTCGCTGCTACGTGCCAAACCTTTCACGTAACCGTTCAGGGGTCGGGACGGCTCATTGCGAACTTCAGCCCTGCTGAACCCTTGACGGGAGCTTGATTCCCGTTTGCATCTCAGGCAGAGACCGCCTGTGATGAGCACCCCTCCTTCCGGGATACCAGAAGCGGATTGGCTGGCAACACCAGCCAGCGTCAGAACGCTGATCCTCGCTCAACAGCAAGAGATTCAGGCTC
>NZ_JAGQCH010000005.1 GCF_024346055.1 Cyanobium sp. Cruz CV13-4-11 | reverse complement strand
CCAGCCAGATGACGCTGACAATGAGCCAATTGAGCATCCAGTAGGCGGCCTCAGAGCCCATCCAGGGGAAAGGCAGCTTTGCCGAGCTCAAAGGGTTCTCGTACCCCTGTTGCCCAGAGATTCCCTAAGAGTAAAGAACTGATTAAATCCAGCCCTTGAGATGGTGTAAAGGCATGGGGACATTGGTCGCTCTTTCAGGTTTTCCCCTGCCCTGATGGAACACAGGCTCAGACAGGAGATGATGGAGAGAAAATCCAATTGTCTGCCATTCTGAGAGACAGAAACACATTCTCTGCAGCGGCTTGCAGCCGGTTCTCTCACCCTGGTGGTTTCGAGCCTGGTGAGGGCGGCCCGATGCTGCCGGAGCCCCCAGGGCTGCCAGCCGGTCCTGGGGCTGTTGGGATCACAGACCAGGCGGAGCTACCCGGGGGGGCCTTCAGGCGGATCCTGGCGAACCTTGCCAACGCCGGCAATGGCGGGTAGGTGGTGACCCCGAGTGCGAAGGCTCCACTTTGTTTCTCACCGCGGCAGGCCTCGACGCGCCAGATCCGGTGCTGTTCACCCCCAGCGCCGCCTCCGGCTCACCGCCACGCTGCCGTCGAAGCCGGGAACCGGCACCTGGCACTTGCTGAGCTCCACCGCCAGGGGGATCGGCCCGTAGCAGTCCTCCAGCGCATCGAGGATCCGCTCGCTGTAGTGCTCCAGGGTCTGGCAGCGGAGGGTGCGGGCCTGCTGCTGCAGCGCCGCGATGCCGCGGCCGTAGTCGAAGCCCTGGCTGAGGTCGTCGCTGCGGGCCACGGCGGAAAGATCCACCCCCAGGGAGAAGGCCAGCTCAAACCACTGGCCGTGCAGCCGTTCCTGCTCGTACACGCCCACGTGGGCCCAGAGCCGCAGGCCGCGCACGTGGATCGCCTCGGTCACAGGGGCAGGGGGCGGTGGCTGAACTGCCGGCGCCCTTCGGCGTAGTCGGCGGCGATGTGGCCCTCGCCCCGCAGCCGGTAGCGGTAGGTGACCAGCCCCTCGAGACCCACCGGCCCCCGCGGCGGCAGGGTCTGGGTGCTGATGCCCACCTCGGCGCCGAAGCCGTAGCGGTTGCCGTCGGCGAAGCGGGTGGAGCAGTTGAGGAACACCCCGGCGCTGTCCACCGCCCGCAGGAAGCGATCGGCCGCCGCCGGATCGGTGGTGGCGATCGCGTCGGTGTGGCGGGAGCCGTGGCGGCGCACATGCTCCAGGGCCGCCTCCAGGTCCTCCACCACCTTCACATTCAGGATCAGATCCGAATACTCCGTGTCCCAGGCACCGGGCCCGGCCGGCTGCTCCACCCCCAGGGCGCAGGCGCCGGCATCGCCCCGCAGCTCCACCCCCGCCGCCGCAAAGGCCGGCAGGGCCGCCGCCAGGAAGGCCGGAGCGATGGCCTGGTGCACCAGCAGGGTCTCGATGGCGTTGCAGGCCGCCGGGTACTGGGTCTTGCTGTCGAGGGCAATGCGCAGGGCCAGGGCCGGGTCGGCGGCCCGATCCACGTACAGGTGGCAGATGCCGTCGGCGTGGCCCAGCACGGGAATGCGGGTGTTGTCCTGGATGAAGCGCACCAGGGCATTGGAGCCCCGGGGAATGATCAGGTCCACCAGGCCATCGAGCCGCAGCAGGCCCAGGCTCTCCTCGCGGCTGGTGAGCAGCTCCAGGGCGCCCGGGGCCACGGCGCTGCCGCCCAGTCCCCGCTGCAGGGCCGCCACGATCGCCTGGCAGCTGCGGCTGGCCTCCCGTCCCCCCTTGAGCAGGGCGCCGTTGCCGGAGCGGATCGCCAGCGAGGCGATCTGCATCACCGCATCGGGCCGGGCCTCGAAGATCACCCCCAGCACCCCCAGCGGCACGCTCAGCCGCTCCAGCACCAGCCCGTCATCGAGTTCGGTGTGCAGCTGGCGCCGGCCCACCGGATCGGCCAGGGCGGCCACCTGGCGCACGCCGGCGATGGCCCCCGCCAGCTTGGGGCCATCCAGCTTGAGGCGGGCCACCAGGGCCGGTGCCAGCCCCTCGGCGTCCGCGGCAGCCAGGTCGGCCCTGTTGGCCTCCAGGATCTCGGCGCTGGCGGCATCCAGGGCCTTGGCCATCGCCTCCACCGCACGACGGCGTTCGGCATCAGTGCACTGGCCCAGGGCCATGGCGGCCCGGCGCACCGCCGCGGCCCGCTGCAGCAGCTGGGGGTCGGGCTCCGGCACGACGCTGGTGGGTGGGGTGATGGTCTGGCTCATGGCCCCTATTCTCCCAAGCGATCCAGCGCCAGCCGCACCGCCCCCAGCCGGCCGGCGCCGTTGCCCAGCGCGCAGCGGCGGATCACCAGTCCCTCCCGGCTCACCGCCAGCACCCGCTCCTCCACCTCCCGCCAGACCGCCGGCAGGAAGTGGTGGCTGGCGGCGCTGAGGCCGCCGCCGATCAGCACCAGCTCCGGGGTGAGCACGTACAGCAGCGAGCTCAGCCCCACGCCGAGCAGCCGCCCGTAGGCCTGCCACACCGCCAGGGCCTCCGTGTCGCCGGCATCGGCGCGGCGGCAGAGCTCGTGCGGATCGAGCGGGCTGAGGCGAGCCAGGCCGCCGATGCTGCAGAACTGTTCCAGGGAGCCGCGGTTGCCGCTGCGGCAGGGGGGGCCCTCAGGATCCACGCCGATCAGGCCAGGCTCAGCAGCCGCGCCGCCGTGGCCGGTGAACAGCTGGCCGCCGAGCAGCACCGCCCCGCCCACGCCGGTGCCCAGGGTGAGCAGCAGCACGTTGTCCACGCCCCGGGCCGCCCCCCGCCAGGCCTCACCGAGCAGGGCGCCGTTGGCGTCGTTGCCCAGGACCACCCGCCGCCCCAGTTCGGCTTCAAGCCAGGCCGCCAGGGGCACGTCCCGCCACCCCGGCAGGTTGATGGAAATCCGCGCCACCCGACCCGCCGCGTCGCAGGGCCCCGGCAGGCCGATGCCCACCCGGCCGGCGAGGTGGTCGGGGTCGATGGCCGCGACCGCCTCGGCCAGGGCCACACACACCGCCCCCGGCATCGCCGGCTGGGGGGTGGCCACCTCAGCCTCGGCGAGCACGGTGCCCTGCTCATCGCAACGGGCCAGCTTGATGGCCGTGCCCCCCAGATCGATGCCGATCAGCTGGTCCTCACCGGGAGATCGTTCGGGGGACGACGCCATGGACGCACCTTAAGCAGCGGGGGGGCGCCGACTTCAGAAGCGCAGGAACACCTGCAGCAGCGACTGCCAGGCCCCCTCGGTGTCAACGGAGGTCTGCAGGTTGAAGGTGTCGGAGGCCTTGTAGGTGAGCGTCACCTGGGGGGCCACGTCGGAGCGGTTCGGGGCCGCCAGCACCGACATGCTGAAGCGGTTGGAGATGTCCACGCCGATCTCCGCCCCCAGCACCAGCTTGGGCGGCACCCGCCGGGTGGTGCGTTCCTTCTCGGCGTCGATCACCTGGTTCACGTAGGTGGGATAAAGGGCCAGGCTGACCCGCTGGCCGAGGGCGTCGCTGAGCGACGACAGCAGCGGCGACAGCAGGGTCTGGCCCACCACCGTGGCCAGGGCCGCTCCGGCCCCGCCGCCGCTCAGTCCCGCCAGGGTGTTGCCGCCGATCAGCGCCACCAGCCGCTCCTGCGGCAGGGGCGGACTGCTGCGCAGTTTGAGGTTCTCGGCGATGCGGTCGGCCGGCCCGCTCACCGACACGACAACCAGGATCAGGTTCAGCTGGTTGAGGGCCGACAGGCCGGACTGGTTGGGGGCGTTCTGCACCGAGGGGGCCACCTCTCCCACCCCGGCCGGAGACAGCACGCTGAGGCTGTCGGAGATGCGGGTGCGCAGGGCGATGTCGAGGTAGGGCACCAGCCCCAGGGAGGGGGTGAAGATCGCCACGTTGGGGGCATCGGGATCGAGGCTGAAGCTGGTGGTGAACAGGTTCAGCCGTCCCCCCAGCAGGCGCACCACCCCGGAGGCCCGCAGGGAGGGGTCGAGGCGGCCATTGATGCGCAGGCGGCCGGCCGTGGTGAAGTTGGCGATGTTGGGGATCACCACCCGCAGATCCGGGCCCAGTCGCAGGGTCAGGTCCTCGAAGGCCAGGTAAGGGAAGCGCGGCACCGAGGAGCGCAGGGCTTCTGCGGAGGTGGACTCCACATCGGGTCCCAGCAACACCAGGGGCTGCTGGAAGTTCCACTTCGCCTCGAGCAGCTCGGGCATGGTGCGCGGCTGCACCGGTTGGTCGGACACCGGTGCACTGGCCGCCAGCTGGCCCGGCTGGACGTTGATCGTGCCGCGGCTGATCGCCACGTCGCCGCCCAGCACCGGGGACACCAGGCTGCCGCTCAGGTTCAGCTGCCCATCCCCCACCGCCGCCAGCCTCGGCACCTTGAAGGGCACCTGTTCCAGCTTCACCTGCAGGGTTCGCTCCTGGGCCAGGGGTCGGAACAGCCCGAGTCGGCCCTCGCCGCCGACCACCCCCTTCGGCCCCACCCGGGCGCGGAACTCCTGCACCACGAGCTGCTCAAAGTCGAACAGGATCGTGGCCTCCACCTCCCGCACCTCCTGGCCGATGAAGCGGCAGCGGAGCTCCCGCAGGCGCAGGAAGCCGTTGGCGATCGGATCGTCGAGACTGCCGCGCACCAGCAGCTGCAGGTCAGCGCCGCCCTCCTGCCACTCGAAGGCCTGACCCCCCAGCCGCGTGAGGAAGCGCAGGCCATCGCCCCGGGTGGCGAGGCGCAGTTCCAGTCCCTGCTGGGACGCCACCAGCGGGACCGTGCCCGCCAGGTCGACGCTGCGGGACGCCCCCTCGGCCCGCAGGGCCAGATCCAGCCCGATCCCTTCGGCCTTCAGTTCCACCCGTCCCCGCTCCAGCGCCAGGGCCTGCTCGCCGAGGCGGCCATCCACCAGTGCCAGGTCGACGCTGAGCTCGGGGCGGGCGCCGCCCAGCCGGTACCGGCCCTGGGCGGCCAGGCTGCCGCGCAGGTTCTGCGGCAGCGGCGTGAGCAGGGCCAGCAGGGAGAGGGGCAGGTCGGCGAGGCTGAAGCTGCCGCGGCCGCCGCTGAGCGGTCCCTCCAGGCGCACCTCAAAGGGTTTGCCCGCCAGGGCCTCGGCCCGGTCGCCCTGGTTGTACCAGAGGTGGCCCGTGGCCTTGAGGTCAGCCCTGGTGCGGGCGAAGTCGGGGCCACTGAGCAACAGGTCGGCATCGATCCGGGCCTGCAAGCGATCGAGCCGTTCGGCCCGGCTCGCCCGGCTGGCCGCCTGCACCCTGGCGGCCACCCGCTGCTCGGCCTGGGCCAGGGCCAGCAATTGGTCGGTGACCGTGCCGGCCATGGTGTCGATCACCAGGCTGCCCAGGTCGCTGGCCCGGCCGCGCTCCGGTGCCGGCGCCCCACGCCAGATCGGCCAGGCGTCGTTGAGCTGGCGGAACAGCAGGGTGGAAAGCTGGCGGGCCTCGAAGCGGGCCCGGAACGGACCGTTCCAGCGCCCGGAGACCGTGGCAGCGATGCTGCCCTCGCCGAGGGGCTCGATCCGCCCCTTCACCCGGTACTGGCGGTCGTTGTAGGCCACATCGGCCTGGATGCGCCGTCCCCCCACCCCCAGGAACTGGGGCGAGAGCAGCTCCACCCGGCCATCGAAGCTGAGTGGCTGCAGCCCCAGCCGGCCACGGCCGCTGAGGTCCCCCTCCAGGGGGCGCAGGCGGCGGTTGGGCCCCGTGGCCACCGACAGGCCCCGCAGCGGGAAGGCGCGCGCCACCCAGCGGTAGCTCGCCGGCCGGCCGTCGAGGGTCAGCAGGCCGCCGTCCCGTTCGATGGCGGCCTGCACCGGCTGCCAGCGCCGGTCGAGCAGGGCCGTGATGCGGCCGTTCGGCGTCGGCGCCACCGCCGTCAGATCGACGGAACGGTCCTTGAGGCGGCCGCGCCAGGTTTCCCGCAACAGCAGGGGACCGGCCCCGGGCTGCTGCAGGCGCAGCTGCAGGTCGGGACGCAGTTCCGCCAGGGGCCCGGAGATGCTGCCCGCCCCATCCAGCTGGCCCTGGAGGGTGGTGCCCAGCAACGGATTGAGGCGCGCCAGGGGGTAGTCCTGGACATCGACGCGGGCCAGCAGCGGACCGACCACCAGACCCTTGCCCGCCTGGAAGGACAGGGGCAGCTGGGCGGTGGCCTGGAGGTGGTCGGCCTCGAAGCGCTCCAGCCGCAGCCAGCGGTCGCGCCACACCAGGGCCGCCTGCCAGGGACCGAGGAGCCGCTGGGACGCCTGGCCCGTCTCCACGCGCAGGCGCGGCGCCACCAGACGGCCATCCGCCCGCAGGCGGCCGGCAAGGGGCTGCCGCAACCACTCCGGCAGGCGGTAGGCGGCGGGGAAATCATCGGGGTTCAGGCGCCAGCGGGCATCCAGGGCCAGCGACCGGCCGACGCTGCCGCTGGCCCTGAGCGTGGAGGCACCCAGCCGGCCATCCAGCCGGGCGATGCGCAGCAGTCCGGCCTCCCAGCGTCCCTTGAGGTCGGCCTGCAGGGGTTTCCGCCCCAACGGGTGGCGCGGTGGCGGCTGGACGACAAGCTGGAGATCCAGGCGGCGATCCGCTTCGGCCCTGGCCGTCAGGCGGCCGCCCCAGGTGCCATAGCGCCAGGGGCTGGCGGGCAGAATCAGGGCCCGCTCCCGGCAGCTCAGGGGCAGCCGTTCCGCCGTCAGAGGCACCGAACCGGCCTGCAGCTGCCAGCGCAGGCCCCGCAGTTCCAGACCGCCATCGCAGCGGGCCAGGCCATCGCTGATCCTCAGCCCCAGGCGGCCATCGGCCGCGCCGGTCAGGATCCCCCCGGCCCGGTCGCCGGAGGGGAACAACGACCGCAGCGGGGCCAGGGGAAAGCGGCGGGCCGTCAGCCGGCCCTGCCACTGCTGCTTCTGCCACTGGCCTTCGCCATCCACCAGCAGCGAGCCGCCACCGTTGCCGGCTGATGGCGCCAACCGCAGGCCCAGGTCGATCTCGCGGTGGTGCAGCCGTATCCCTACCTGGCCCGCGACGGCCAGGTCGAGGGGCCGGGCCGTGGCACCAGCACCCCAGATGCGCAGCGCGCCGGGCTGGAGCAGGCCCAGGCGCAGGTCGATGCGGGGCGGCTCGCGCCCGGGGGGAGCCGATCCCAGCACCCAGAACTGGCCCCTGGCATTGCGGCGCAGGTCGGCCCGGGCCCCCTGGAGACCCAGATCCAGCACAGGGCCGCGCAACCACAGGCTGGCCAACGGGTCGAGTCGCACCCGCACCCCCTCCACCGTCACGGTGGAGCCGTCCTCCCTGCCGGCCAGAAAACGGCTGGGACCGATCCAGAAGCCATCGGCACTGAGCCCCCGGTAGGGACCCAAGACGAGCGGACGGCCCATGGCCGTGCCGATCTGGCGCTCCAGGGTGGGCCGGAAACGGGTGTAGATCCCGGCGACGATCCGGTCGAACCAAAAAGCCCCGAGACCCAGACCCGCCCCGACCAGACCAACGGCAAGCAGCCCCTTCCCCACGCGCCGGGGGGCTGGTAACGACTGTCTGTCAGGCTTCCAACGCATCCACCGGGGTCGGTCGCCGTCCATGGCGGCCGCAATATAGGGGTCCTGTCACGCCTTCCCCAGCCCCATGGCCGCTGATCCGATCCTGCTCGTGGCGGGCACCTGGCTGGGTGCCGCCAGCGGCGTCCTGGCGGTGCTCACCATCGCCGGGTTCCTCTCCCGCTGGGGCATCCGCTTCCGTCTGGTGGGGATCACCAGCTTCACGGCCCTGCTCTCGCTCTCCTGCCTCGCCTTCTCGATCAGCTACAACCCGCGGGTGAGCGTGCCGGGGGCGGTCCAGGTGCCCGTGGTGTTCGACAACGGCACCGATCTGGTGATTGCCGCCGCACCGGCCGATCTGCCCAGCGAGGCGGCGGCCCCCACCGTGGAGCAGGTGGCCCGCAACCTGCGCGGCGGCGGGCGCGGCGGCAGTGGCGGTGGTGGTGGTAGCCAGGTCCGGGTGCGGCTGCGGCGGGTCGAGGCCGTGGAGCCCGGGCTGGCGCGGCCGGTGGTGCTGGCGGAAACCACCCGCCAGGAGGCGTCCAGCAGCCTCGACGACGCGGTCTGAACCTTGGTGGCCCACCCTTTCCAGCCAGCGGCCCACATGCGGCGGGAGCAACAGCGCCTGCGCCGGGATGGAATTGAGAGCTGGGACGCCCTGGCGGGGCTTGATGACAGACAGCTCCGCCAGCTGGCGGCCTCCGGGGAAGCCAGCGAAGCCAAGCTGATTCGCCTGCGGGGTCAGGCCCGACTGGTGAGCGCGGTGGGGCTGGCCCCGGAGGAAGCGGCCCTGTTGCTGCATGGGGGCATCGCCAGTCCCGCCGGCCTGGCCGATGCCGATCCCCAGCAGTTGCTGCTGCAGCTGGGCCGGCTGCAGCGCCGGCTCACCGGGGCCGCCGTGCCGCCGGTGGATCTACCCCTGGTGCTGCGCTGGATCCGCCGGGCCAGGCAGGCCTCCAGTCGCTCCCCGAACTGACCCCTGGGCCCGCGCCACCCCGGCGGGGGTGACTGGAATGGAGAAAACGGACGGAGGCAGTGATGCCCCCAGCAACCCGCCTTTCTCCCCCTAGAGCCACGAACCACCCCCTTCGCCGGCGCCTCACGGCCCTGCTCTGCGCCACCTGCCTCACCGCCGTGACGGCGCCCGTGGTGCGCGCCCAGTCCGCCCTGCTGGAGTCGGTGAAGCAGAACCCGGCCCTGGCCCAGAGCCTCTGCCAGCAGTTCCGCCAGCTGAACGCCCAGGGCGTCTCGGCCACCTCCAAGGCCTCGATCGCCGGGCTGGCCAGCAGCCGGGGCCTGAGCCCCATGGATGCGGAAGTGCTGGCCACGTACGTGATCGGTCTGCACTGCTCCACCGTGTTCTGATCCCGGTGGTCCGGTCCCGGGATTCCACCCTGCTGTTGGCGGATGGGGCACGGCTGGTGAGCCGTGTATGGCACCCCGACGGGGACGGTCCCTGGCCCGTGCTGGTGATGCGCCAGCCCTACGGCCGGGCGATCGCCTCCACCGTGACCTACGCCCATCCCAGCTGGTATGCCGGCCACGGGTTCCTGGTGGTGGTCCAGGACGTGCGCGGCCGTGGGGCGTCCGATGGCTGCTTCGCTGGCTTCGCCCAGGAAGCGGCCGATGGGGCCGCCACGGTCCGCTGGGCCCGGACGCTGGCGGGCAGCAACGGCCGGGTGGGCAGCTACGGCTTCTCCTACCAGGGCCTGACCCAGCTGCTGAACAGCGGCGACGACGACGCGGCCCTGCCGGACTGCCTGAGCCCGGCCATGTGCGGCCTCGACGAGCGCCTGCACTGGGCCAGCGAGGGGGGCGCCCACTGGTGGGCCCTGGGGCTGGGCTGGGCCCTGCAACTGGCGGCCGAAGGTTGCCGGCGCCGCGGCGACGGGGCCGGCTGGGGGGAGATCCGCCGCAGCCTCCAGCAGGGCCAGTTCTGCGACGAGGGGCTGGCCCTGCTGGAGCGCCACGACCCCGCCGGCATGGGCCTGCGCTGGCTGAAGCAGGATCCCTCCATCCCAAAGGGCTGGACGGTCCACACCGCAGCGCCGGCGCTGCTGCGCCGACCGATGCTGCTGATCGGCGGCTGGCACGACCCGCACCTGACCGGCGTTCTCGATCTCTGGATCCGGGCCCGCGCCGCCGGCGGCAGCCCCGGGCTCGTGGTCGGCGCCTGGAACCACCTCGACTGGAACGGCGGCCTCGACAGCACCCTGCTGGCTTTCTTCCGGCGTCATCTGCAGGATCCGCTGACTCCTCCCGGGGCGCCGCAAGCGGAGACCGAGGCCCCGATCCGCCTGCAGTGCTGCGCCACCGGCACCTGGCACAACGCGGGCGAGCCCAGCGAGCCGCAGGGGGCGGCCATCGGCTGGTCGCTCCATTCCGAGGGCCTGGCGGCGATCCGTTGTGACGAAGGGGAACTGCGGCCGGCAGCCGCGCCTGCGGGGGGCGGCCTGGTGGTGCTGGTGCATGACCCCTGGCGGCCGGCGCCCGGCCGGGGCGGCCATCTCGGCCCGGCACCGGGACCGGTGGAGCGCGCCGACCTCGACCGGCGCTCCGACGTGGCCTGCTTCAGCACCGCCCCCCTGGCGCACGACCTCTGGCTGCTCGGGACCTTCCACCTGCAGCTGCGGGTGAGCGCCGACCAGTCCAGCTTCGATCTCTGCGCCGCCCTCTCGGAGGTGAGCCCCGACGGCCGATCCGTGCGCCAGCTGACCACCGGCGTGGCCCGCTTCGGCCCCGGGGAGGCGGCCGCCACCGCCGGCCGCTCCCTGGCCCTGCAGCCCCTGGCGACCCTGGTGGCGGCCGGGCAACGGTTGCGGCTGTCGGTGGCGGCGGCGGCCTGGCCGCTGATCGCCGTCAATCCCGGCGACGGCAGCCTGCCGGCGGGGGGTAGTGGCCCCGGGCACCGGGTGATCAGCCTGACGTTGGACCTGGCCGACAGTCGGCTGGGCCTGGAGCCCCTGATTCGGGCAAACTGAGCCGACCCGAACCCCGTCGCCCATGCCGCGCCCCCAACCGCGCCGAGCCCTGATCGGCCTGACGCTGCTCCTCAGCAGCCTGGCGGTGCTGGCGCCGCGGGGGGCCTGGGCCCAGGCCGTGCCGATCCCGGTCACCACCGGCCAGCCCAGCGCCGCCCTGAGCGAAGCCCAGGCCCGCACGGCCGCCGAGGGGATCCTGACCACGATCCGCAACGGTGATGCCACGGCGCGCTTCAACCAGTTCTCGCCGGCCCTGCAGCGCGTCAGCAGCCCCCGCATGGTGGCCGACACCATGAAGACCCAGCCGCGGCTGCTGCGCTGGACCATCCGCAGCATCCAGCCTGGCTACGACTCGAGCTCGGTGGAGGCCACCCTGTACACCAGCGCCGGCGAGCGCGACCTGCTGATGGTGATCGATGCCAAGGGCCGGATCGACGGCTACCACTTCGACGTGACCGACCAACCCGCCGAGAAGGTGGTGCGGGACTTCATCGGCGCCCTCTCGAGCGGCCACTTCATCTCCGCCAGCAGCTTCCTGTCCCCCGTGATGCAGGAGCAGATTTCCCAGTCCCAGTTGCAGCAGAAATGGTTCAACCTGCAGCGCATCACCGGTAACTTCGTGCGGGTGAAGCGCATCAACCGTGCCGAAAGCACCCCGGACATGCGGCTGGTGATCGTCAACACCGAATTCAACCGCCTCACCGACAACCTGTTCGTCACGCTGGATTCCGAGAACCGGATCATCGGCGTGGATTTCCCCACGGATCCGGCCCCTCCCTCGCCGCCGCGCTGAGCCGGCGCGTCCACCGACGTAAGCTCCCGGCGCATGCCCGCCCCCTCTTCCATGGCCCTGTCCAGCCTCGAATGGATGGTCGATGATGCCCATCGGCTGGCGGAATGTCGCCACGACCATCCCTTCTCCGTGCTCGGACCCCAGCCCCTGGAAGGCGGTGGCTGGGTGGTGCGGGCCTGGATGCCGGACGCCCATGTGGTGGAGCTGCTGCTCGGGGGCGAGCGGCTGGCCATGGCCAACCCCCACCATCCCTGGATCTTCGAAACCCGCCTCGAGGCCGACCCCGGCTGTGGCTATCGCCTGCACGTGCAACGGGGCGGCATCGAGCACGAGCAGCACGACCCCTGGGCCTTCCGCCAGGAGTGGATGGGGGACCTGGACCGCCACCTGTTCGCCGAGGGCAACCACCACCACGTCTGGCGGCGCATGGGGGCCCATGTCGTCGAACGGGACGGCATCGCCGGAGTGCAGTTCTGCCTGTGGGCGCCCAATGCCCGCAGCGTGGCCCTGCTGGGCCATTTCAACGGCTGGGATGGCCGCCATCACCCCATGCAGCAGCGAGTCGGGGGCGCCTGGGAACTGTTCATCCCCGGGCTCGGCGTCGGCGAAACCTACAAATACGAAGTCCGGGCCCAGAACGGCCACTGCTACCAGAAGGCCGACCCCTACGGCTTCCGCCACGAGATCCGGCCGAACACCGGCTCGATCGTTGCCCAGCTGGGCACCTACCACTGGAACGACAGCGCCTGGATCCAGGAGCGGGATGGCCGCGATCCCCTGCCCCAGCCGATCGCGGTGTATGAGATGCACCTGGGCAGCTGGATGCATGCCGCCGCCGACCAGCCCTTCCTCGAAGCCGACGGCAGTGCCCGCCCCCCTGTGCCCGCCGCCGATCTGAAGCCGGGGGCCCGGCTGATGACCTACCCGGAACTGGCCGACAGGGTGATCCCCTACGTGAAGGAGCGCGGCTTCACCCACATCGAGCTGATGCCGATCTCCGAGCATCCCTTCGATGGCTCCTGGGGGTATCAGGTGACGGGCTGGTACGCCCCCACCAGCCGCTTCGGCAGCCCGGACGAATTCCGTGCCTTCGTCGACCGCTGCCACGCCGAGGGCATCGGCGTGATCCTCGACTGGGTGCCCGGCCACTTCCCCAAGGACAGCCACGGCCTGGCCTTCTTCGATGGGGCCCACCTCTACGAGCATGCCGACCCCCGCATCGGCGAGCACAAGGAGTGGGGCACGCTGATCTTCAATTACAGCCGCAATGAGGTGCGCAACTTCCTCGTCGCCAACCTCATCTACTGGTTCGAGGAGTTCCACATCGATGGCATCCGGGTGGATGCGGTGGCCTCGATGCTCTACCGCGACTACCTGCGTCCCGATGGGGAATGGCTGCCCAACAACCAGGGCGGTCGCGAAAATCTTGAAGCGGTGCGCTTCCTGCAGCAGGCCAACCACGTGCTGTTCCAGCACTTCCCCGGTGCCCTTTCGATCGCCGAGGAATCCACCACCTGGCCGATGGTGACCCAGCCCACCGACATGGGCGGCCTGGGGTTCAACCTCAAGTGGAACATGGGCTGGATGCACGACATGCTCGATTACTTCGAGCTGGATCCCTGGTTCCGCCAGTTCCACCAGAACCACGTCACCTTCTCGATCTGGTACGCCTTCACCGAGAACTTCATGCTGGCCCTGAGCCACGATGAAGTGGTGCACGGCAAGAGCAACCTGCTCCACAAGATGCCCGGCGACGACTGGCAGAAGTTCGCCAATGTGCGCGCCCTGCTGGCCTACATGTGGACCCACCCCGGTAAGAAGACGATCTTCATGGGGATGGAGTTCGGCCAGCGGGCCGAATGGAACGTCTGGGGCGATCTGCAGTGGGAGCTGCTGCAGTACGAAGCCCACAAGGGCCTGCTCAACCTGGTGGACGACCTCAACGTCTTCTACAAATCGGAGCCGGCGCTGTGGGGCGATGACTTCGATCAGTACGGCTTCCAGTGGATCGACTGCAACGACAACCGCCACTCGGTGATCAGCTTCATGCGCCGCGACAGCGGCAGCGGGCGCTGGTTGGTGGTGGTGGCCAACTTCACCCCCCAGAGCCATTCCCACTACCGGGTGGGTGTGCCCCTGGAGGGCTTCTACGCCGAGGTGTTCAACACCGACAGCAGCCGCTACGGCGGCAGCAACCTCGGCAACCTGGGCGGCCGCTTCACCGATGCCTGGGCCATCCACGACTACCAGAACTCGCTCGAGCTCTGCCTGCCCCCCCTGAGCGTGGTGGTGTTGCGTCTGGACGAGACCCGCAGCCTTGCCAGGCCCCAGCCCGGCGAGTCCTGAGACCCGGATCCCGCCACCGCCGAGGCTTCTACGGCCACCTGCTGATCACCACCTTGCTGGTGATCGCAGCTTTTCTGTTCACCGGCCCCGAGGCGAAGCTGCCCTGGCTGGGGTACCTGTATCTCACCGCCGTACTGACCTTCCGCCAGCCACCGATCGAGAGCCTGGGCGCTTCCCAGAGTCTTGGGCGGCTACATCGCCCTGTGGGTCTGACCTGTATGGCGGCGGAGGCCCTCTGGCTGCTGCGTCCTGATCTGCTGCGCTTGGTCGGTCCCGCCCTGCTGGTGCTCTACACCCTGTTCCTCGGCCTCTGCCTGCGGCGGCTGATCCACTGCCTTGCCGCCGAGGAGCGGGTGGACGGCGCCGTACTGGCCGGGGCCACCGCCGGCTATCTGCTCCTGGGCCTGGGCGGGGGCCTGCTGCTGGTGCTGTTGGAGAGCCTGCAGCCCGGCAGCTTTCGCGACAACATCAACGGCCTGACGCTGGTGTTGCCACAGGACACCAAGGACATCGGCGGGGCCGATTGGGAGCAGACCGTTCAGCGACTCCATTACTTCTCCTTCGTCAGCCTTACCACCCTCGGGTATGGCGACCTCACACCGGTGAAACCCGCTGCCCGCCTGGCCGCCGTGGCCCTGGCGGTACTGGGCCTCCTGTACACCTCCGTGGTGCTTGGGGTCCTGATCAGCCGGTTCGGGCCCATCGACCCTCCCTCGGGGCGACAGCGGTGACACCGTCGCGCGCGGCGGTTTAGCGTCCGTCAGCCATCGATGGCACGGCGGCGTCGACCACTCCGGCCGTCGGATCGACCAGCCCGGTCTCCAGCTCCAGCACGGAGCGGTCGAGGGCCTGACGGGTGAGGCTGGTGAGCAGGGTGGCGCGGCTGGCCTGGAGGTCCCGCTGCACCAGCAGGACTTCGGTGAGCGGATCCACCAGGGCGCGGTAGCGCAGCTGGGCATCGCGCAGGGCCCGTTCGCCGGCCCGCACCGCCTCCTGGGCTGCCGCGATCGCCGCCGCGGAGCTGCGCAGGTCGCTCCAGGCACGGCTCACGTCCTGGCGGATCCGCTGGCGGGCCAGGTCCGCATCGGCGGCCAGCAGGTCGGCCTGGCGCTCGGCGAGCCTTGCCGTGGACGCCGCCCTGCCGCCATCCCAGAGCGGCTGGCGCAGCAGCAGGGCCGCGCCCCAGTTGCTGAAGCTGCCGCTGGCCGAACCGTTCTGGTTCAAGTCCGGCAGGGGCAGCTCCGCCCCCCCCCGCAGCGTTCCGCCCTGCCGCAGCACCGGTACCGCCAGGCGGTTGCCGCTATAACCGACCCCAGCGACCAGGGCAAGGGAGGGCATCAGGGTGGCCCGTGCTGCCCGGGCCTCCTGGGCCTGGGCCTGCTGCTGGCGGCGCAGGGCCTCCAGCAGCGGCCGTTGCCGCAGGGACGCCTCCACGGTGGCCGCCAGATCGAGGGGCCAGGGCGGTTGTTCGCGGATCGGATCGGCGGCGCGCAGGTCACTGCCGCTGGCCAGGCCCATCAGGGTGGCCAGACTCTCCCGATCCGTCAGCAGGCGAGCCTGGCTCTGCACCAGTCCCATCTGGTCGGAGGCGCGCAGGGCCCTGGCCCGCTCCAGATCGAGCCGGGCCGCCAGCCCCTTGCTGAGAAAACTGGCCACGGTGCGCTCCAGGGCCGTGGAACCCTCCAGGGCCTGGGCCCACACCGGCACCAGGGCCTGGCTGAGCTGCAGCTGGCGGTAGCCGTTCACCAACTCGAAGCGGGCCTGCCGCTCGCTTTCCTGCAGGGTGGCTTCGCCGCTGCGTTGCTGTTCACGGCTGGCCCGCAGCAGGGCCAGGCGGCCGAGGGGCAGCAGGTCGGCATCGACCAGCAGCCCCACGTTGGCGAAGCTGTTGCGGAGCTCGGCGTAACCGTTCGGCTGCAAGGAGAAGCTGATGTCGCCGAGGGTGGGGAGGTTGGTGAGCAGCCCCACCGAGCTGTTCACTCCGGTGTAGCTGGCGAGGCCCACCAGGCTCAGGCGCGGCAGCAGCAGGGACTGGTTCAGCTGCACCAATGCTCCGTCGCGCTGCAACTGGCGGCGGGCCCGCTGCAGCCGCAGGGAACTGGGCAGCGCCTGCTGCAGCACCTGCTCCAAGCTGAGGACCTGGGCCATCGCCGGGGAACACGGCATCGCCAGGGCCACCAGTGCAGCCAGGGCAGCCAGGGGCCTGACGCTGCCGATCGCGCCTGCACATCGGGACAGGCGGAAGGCCTTCAAAACGGGGGCGCACTGTGGCGCCAAAAGTAGCTCAATTGCGGCGCGGTCTTCCTCTACGCTCTTAGTGTCTCAGGCCCGTTGCGGCCTTCTCCGGCCCGCCATGGCCCCTGCCACGCTCGGCCGGATCTACGCCATCCTGCCCACTTTGTTGGTGGCCGCCGCCACCGGCGTGTGGGCGCTCACCCCAGCCATTCCGGTGATCGTGCGCGGCATGGGGGTGATGGCACCGCCCGATGCCCGCCGCGGCTTCTATGCCCGCGGCCCCGGCGAGGTCCAGGACCTCAAAGTGGCCGTGGGCGATCGGGTGCAGGCCGGCCAGCTCTTGTTGACCCTGAGTCAGGTGGGCCAGAGCGCACCGGGGGCGGGGGCCGGGCCGGAGGGCAGCCCCGAGGCCATCACAGCCCGGCTGGTGGCCGTGGCCCAGCGCCAGGCGGTGCTGAAGGTGCAGAGCCTCGCCCTCGACGACCACCAGCGGGCCCTGCAGACCCGGCGCGAGCAGATCGAGGCCACCAACCGTCCGGTGCGAAGCCAGCTGAGTGCCCTGGAGAGCCTGCGCCAGGACGATGTGATCGCCCGCTACAGCCCGCTGTGGGTGGGCGCCCAGGACCTGTGGCTGCGCAACCGGGCCGAGATCTCGTCGGTGGAGGCCCTGCAGGCCGATCTGCGCGTGCGTCGGGCCGCGCTGCAGGCCGAGGCCGCCCTGCTGGGGGCCGAGAGGGCCTCCCTGCTCAGCGCTGAGCTGGCCCAGGACGTGTTCAGCCCCGTGGCGGGCCAGGTGCTCGACCTGGCGGTGCTGGCCGGCCAGCCGGTGCTGCCCGGCCAGCGGCTGGGCAGCATCGCCCTGGCCAGCCTTCGCCCGGGCCGGGAGGCGGTGGTGCTGTTCACCGCCGCCGACGCCACGCGCCTGCGGGTGGGCGAGGAGGTGCAGCTCAATCCCCAGCTGCTCAGCCGTGACAGCTTCGGCAGCGCCGAGCAGCGCTACGGCCTGGTGGCCGGCCGGCTGCTGAGTCTCTCGCGCGAAAGTGTCAGCGCCGAAGAGGTGGCGGCCCGGGTCGGCAGCCGGGAGGAGGCCCTGAACCTGATGGCCAGCGCCCGGGAGCGCTCCTATGGCGACGGCGGCGACCTCACGGCCCAGCTGCCGGGGCGCACGGGTGCTCCGCTGGTGCTGGCGGTGGTGGAACTGGAGGCGGCGGCCACCCCATCAGGACTGCGCTGGAGCCGCGGCCGCGGTCCGGCCGGCCCCCTGCCCACCCGCACCCCCGCCGAGGTGGAGGCCGAGGTGGAGCGGCGCAGCCTGGTCAGCTACGTGACGCCGTTCTGGCGCTGGCTGGCGGGGCTGCGCTCATGATCGATCGCCGCGCCCTGCTGGCCCCCTGGCGCCGGCCCCTGCCGTGGCTCAGCCTGGCGCTGCTGCTGCTGTGCCTGCGCAGCGACCCGCCCCGTCTCTGGTTCTGGCTGGCGCTGCTGCTCATCAGCCTGGTGATGGGGTTGATCCAGGGCCTGGCCCGCCCCCGGCCATGACCTCTGTCGCCAAGGAGCCGGCGGCTCCATGGCACCGGTCCCTGCGGCTGGTGCTCTGCATCGCCCTGGCCTCCGGTCTCACCTGGTCGATCTGCCACAGCTTCGGCCTGGGGGGGGCGACGCCCTACGGCGTTGTGATCGCCGCCCTGATGGTGCGTCCCCGCTTCGACCACTGGCCGGCGCCGGTGTTCCTGCTGCTTCCCCTGGTGGTGGCCGTTGGCCTGGGGCTGGGCACGGGCCTGCGGCCGCTGCTGCAGGCCCCCCAGGTCTGGCAGTTCGCGGTGGTCACCGCCTGCGCGCAGGTCCTGGGTCAGGCCCTGCCCGACCGGCTGCTGATGGTGCGCAACCTGCTGGCGGTACTGGCGGTGCTGCCGCTGCTGAGTGCCGACGCCACCTGGCTGGTGGCCTGGCAGCAGCTGCTGGCGGTGACTATCGGCATGGCGGTGGCGACTGGGCTTCAGGCGGGGCTGCGGCTGCCCGGGGAGGGGGTGGACAGCGCACCGGAGCCGGAGCTGGACCTGCCCCCACGGGGGCTTGGCCAGCGCTTCGCCGATCCCTTTTTCTGGCGCAAGCTGGTGGTGTCGATGCTGGCCCTGAGCATCGGCCTCGGCGTCGGTGCCGTGACACCCAAATACCTGTATTTCGGGGTGGTGCTGCTGCTCAACGACAGCCTGGGCGCCACCCTGGGCCGGGTGCGCGACCGCATGGTGGGGGTCAGCCTCGGGGTGCTGATGCCCTGGCTGGTGTTCAACACCCTGGGGGTCGATCCGGTGACGGTGGCGATCGTGATGGGTGGCACCACGGCGCTGCTGCTATCGCTTGGCCTGCTGCCCCACCTGCGCACCGCCCTGATCTCCAGCGGGGTCACCTTCGTTGGCTACGGCGTCCTCACCGACTGGTACGTGCCAAGCCGCTGGCTCGACTACCTGATGGGCTCCGCTCTGGCCCTGCTGGTCTGTCTGCTGGTGCGGCCCGTCTCGGCCTTGCGCCGCTTCCGGGCCCTGGCCCGCAGCCAGCAGCAGACCCTGGGGCCGATAGGCCTCGGTCCTGACCTGGCGGCCCTGCTACCCAGCGCCCTCGAGGAAGCCCGGCTGCTGGGCCAGGAGCAGGACTTCCTCCGCCTGCTGCAGCAGCTCCAGCCGGAGGAGGCCCAGGCGGTGGCCCCATGCCACGACAGGTGACAGGAGCGGCCGAGGGTTGGGGGTGCTGGTTTAGGTTTCGCCGTTGACCTTCTGGCCGGCTCGATGTCTGAATCCGCCCCCCTGTTGCTGCGCGCCGCCCAAGGGGAGCAGGTGGAGCGGCCACCGGTCTGGATGATGCGCCAGGCGGGCCGCTACATGAAGGTCTACCGCGATCTGCGCGACCGCCACCCCGGCTTCCGGGAGCGTTCGGAGAACCCCGATCTCTCCTACGAGATCTCGATGCAGCCGTTCCACGCCTTCCGTCCCGACGGCGTGATCCTGTTCTCCGACATCCTCACGCCCCTGCCGGGGATGGGCATCGACTTCGACATCATCGAGAGCAAGGGCCCGATCATCGAGCCCGCCATCCACAGCCAGGCCCAGGTGGACGCCCTGCGCCCCCTGGATCCGGCCGAAGCGCTGCCCTTCGTGGGTGAGGTGCTGCAGCGGCTGCGGGCCGACGTGGGCAACCAGGCGGCCGTGCTCGGCTTCGTCGGCGCGCCCTGGACCCTGGCGGCCTACGCGGTGGAGGGCAAGAGCTCCAAGACGTACTCGGTGATCAAGGCGATGGCCTTCCAGGAGCCCGCCCTGCTGCACCAGCTGCTCGGCCACCTGGCCGATTCGATCGCCACCTACGTGCGCTACCAGATCGACAGCGGCGCCCAGGTGGTGCAGCTGTTCGATTCCTGGGCGGGCCAGCTGAGCCCGATCGACTACGACGTGTTCGCCGCCCCTTACCAGAAGCGGGTGATCGACCAGGTGAAGGCCACCCACCCCGACACCCCCCTGATCCTCTACATCTCCGGCAGCGCCGGCGTGCTGGAACGCATGGCCAGCACCGGGGTGGACTTCATCTCCCTGGACTGGACCGTGGACATGGCCGATGGCTGCGCCCGCCTGCCCCAGCACCTGGGCGTGCAGGGCAATGTGGACCCCGGCCTGCTGTTCGGCACCCCCGAGGCCATCCGCGAGCGGATCCTCGACACGGTGCGCAAGGCCCGCGGCCGCCGCCACATCCTCAACCTGGGCCACGGCATCCTGCCCGGCACCCCGGAAGACAACGCCCGCGTCTTCTTCGAGACCGGCAAGGCCGTGACGGAGCTGCTGGGGGCCGCTGTTTGAGCGCCGCCACCTCCGGGCCCCAGCGGATCCTGATCACCGGCGCCAGCGGCTGCGTCGGCCAGTACATCGCTGAAAACCTGCTCGCCAACAGCGACGCCCAGCTGCTGCTGCTGCTGCGGGATCCGTCCAAGCTCAGCGCCGTGCCCGCCGATCACCCGCGCATCACCCTGCTGGTGGGTGACCTGCGCGAGCTGGGCCCCCATGCCGAGGCGATCGCCAGCGCCGATCGGATCATCCACACGGCCACCGCCTGGGGCGACCCGGAGCGGGCCCAGGCGGTGAACGTGGTGGCCGTGAAGGAACTGCTGCGGCTCACCGATCCGGAGCGGCTGCAGCAGGTGATCTACTTCTCCACCGCCAGCATCCTCGACCGGCAGCTGCAGCTGCTGCCCGAAGCCATGGCCTACGGCACCGAGTACATCCAGACCAAGGCCACCTGCCTGCAGGACCTGGAGCGCCATCCCCTGGCGCCGAGGATCGTGGCGGTGTTCCCCACCCTGGTGTTCGGCGGCTCGGTGGGCACGGCCGATCCCCACCCCACCAGCTATCTCACGGCCGGGCTGAAGGAGGCCTTCGGCTGGCTGTGGCTGGCCCGCTGGCTGCGCACCGACGCCAGCTTCCACTTCATCCACGCCGCCGACATCGCCACGGTCTGCGCCCACCTGGCCACCACCCCCCACGGCCCCAACCCGGAGCCTGGGCAGGGGCCGGTGCGGCGGCTGGTGCTCGGCCAGGCGCCGATCACGATCAACGGCGCCGTGGCCTCCCTGTGCCGCTGGCGGCGGGTGTGGGTGCCGCCGGTGGGGGTTGATCTGCGCGGCTGGCTGATCGAGGGGCTGATCAAGCTGCTGCGCATCGAGGTGAACGCCTGGGACCGCTTCTCGATCCGCCAGCGCCACTTCGTCCACCAGCCCGTGAGTCCGCCCGAACGCTTCGGCCTGGTGAGCCTGGCCCCCACCCTCAATGCGGTGCTGGAGACGGCGGGCGTTCCCCACCGGGGCCGGCTCGGGGCGGGACGCCAGCCCTGAAACGCTGAATTGTTGCGAATGTGTCGGAGGGCCCCACCGCAAGGCGGCCGTTGCCTAATTTGGTCCGGTTGCAAGTGCTATCAGGCACCTTCTTTTGCACCCTCCCATGCGTCGTCTTCTTTCCCTGTTCGCTCTCTGCCTGGCGCTGGTGCTGGGTGCCGCCCCGAGCTTCGCCGCCGATGCAGCCCATGGCGGCCAGATCTTCTCCGCCAACTGCGCGGCCTGCCACATGGGTGGCGGCAACGTGGTGAACGCCGAGCGCACCCTCAAGGCCGATGCCCTGGCCTCCTACCTGGCCAACTACGACGCCGGCCACGAGGCCGCCATCGCCTACCAGGTCACCAACGGCAAGAACGCCATGCCCGCCTTCGGCGGCAAGCTCAGCGAGGGTGACATCGCTGATGTGGCGGCCTATGTCGAGGACATGGCCTCCAAGGGCTGGGCCTGATCCACACGCCCCCCTCAGAACCGTCTCTGACGCCCAGAAGCCCCGGCTCCGCCGGGGCTTTTTTCATGGCCACCTGAATGGGCCGGCCGCCGGAGCTCAGTGCTCGGCCCGGCAGGCGGCCAGCACCGCCAGGTAGAGCTCCTCGGGGACCTCGCGGATGTCGTACTCCGAGGGCAGCATCCCGTGGACATGGCGGTGCACGACCCGCCAGCAATCGCGCTCCGGCTCAGCGCCGCCACCAAGGGCCTGGGATTCCCTGGCCAGGGCGGCCACCAGGGCCTGGTCGTCGGCGGCAGAGGGCATGGGGAACGGACGGGCTGGAGAGGCGAGAATGGGGCCCAGCCGAAAGACCATCATGGCGATCCGCCCATCTGCCGGGCTGCTGGCGGGCCTGCTGGCCGGAGCGATTCCGCTGGCCCTGCCCCTGGCCGCAGCGCCGGCCCTGGCCCAGCGGCCGTCCCCCAACCAACCCCTGGCGATCGAGGCCAGCCCTGGATTGTCGCCGCCTGCCTGCCGGCTGGTGGTTCCCAGGAGTGATGCGCTGCTCCAGCCCCTGCGGATCAAGCCGGCCCAGGTGGCCCAGAAGAACAGCATGGGCTGCCTGTCGGCGGCGGATGCCCTCTATGGCCCCGACGGTTGCCCCAGCCGACTCTGCGGCCAGCAGAATGGCTACCAGGTGCCCCTGAGCCCCTGATCGCACCCGGCTGGGCGGTTGGCCACCCCCGCCGGTACGGCCTGCACGCCTCTGGGGAGGAGGGCCGAACGCACTGGTTCGGTCCTCCCACTCGGCCGATCCCGACAGGATTCATACGTTGGCTTCAGTCATCGTCCGAAGGGAGAACGTCAACCATGCATCCCACCGCCGAACTGTTCACCGAGAAGGCCTGGGGCGCCGTGGTGGCCTCCCAGCAGCTGGCCCAGCAGAAGCGCCAGCAGCAGATGGACAGCGAGCATCTGTTCGCCGCCCTGCTCGCCCAGCAGGACCTGGCCAGCCGGATCCTGGAGAAGGCCGGCGTGGACCTGGGCGTCCTGGGCCAGAAGCTGGAGGCCTTCATCGCCGCCCAGCCCAGCCTGGCCGCCGCCCCCGACAACGTCTATCTGGGCAAGGGGCTGAACGCGGTGCTGGATCGGGCCGAGGCCCTCAAGACCGAGTTCCAGGACAGCTACATCGCCGTGGAGCACCTGGTGCTGGCCCTGGCCGGCGACGACCGCTGCGGCCGCCAGCTGCTCTCGCAGGCGGGCGCCGATGGGGCCAAGATCAAGGAGGCCGTTCAGGCCGTGCGTGGCAGCCAGCGTGTGACCGACCAGAACCCGGAGGGAACCTATGAGTCCCTCGAGAAATACGGCCGGGACCTCACCGCCGCCGCCCGCGACGGCAAGCTGGACCCGGTGATCGGCCGCGATGAGGAAATTCGCCGCACCATCCAGATCCTCAGCCGCCGCACCAAGAACAACCCGGTGCTGATCGGTGAGCCTGGCGTCGGCAAAACGGCGATCGTGGAAGGGCTGGCCCAGCGGATCGTCAACGGCGATGTGCCCACGGCCCTGCAGAACCGCCAGCTGATCGCCCTCGACATGGGCGCCCTGATCGCCGGCGCCAAGTACCGCGGCGAGTTCGAGGAGCGCCTCAAGGCCGTGCTCAAGGAGGTCACCTCCAGCGAAGGGCAGATCGTCCTGTTCATCGACGAGATCCACACGGTGGTGGGGGCCGGCGCCAGCGGCGGCGCCATGGATGCCAGCAACCTGCTCAAACCCATGCTGGCCCGCGGCGAGCTGCGCTGCATCGGTGCCACCACCCTCGATGAGCACCGCCAGCACATCGAGAAGGATCCGGCCCTGGAGCGCCGTTTCCAACAGGTGTTCGTCGACCAGCCCACGGTGGAGGACACGATCTCGATCCTGCGCGGACTGAAGGAGCGCTACGAGGTGCACCACGGCGTGCGCATCGCCGACAACGCCCTGGTGGCGGCGGCCGTGCTCAGCAGCCGCTACATCGCCGATCGCTTCCTGCCCGACAAGGCCATCGACCTGATGGACGAGTCGGCAGCGCGCCTGAAGATGGAGATCACCTCCAAGCCGGAGGAGATCGACGAGCTCGACCGCCGCATCCTGCAGCTGGAAATGGAGAAGCTCTCGTTGGGGCGCGAGTCGGACCCCGCCAGCCGCGACCGGCTCGAGAAGCTGGAGAAGGAACTGGCCGACCTGGGCGAGCAGCAGAGCAGCCTCAATGCCCAATGGCAGAAGGAGAAGGGCTCGATCGATGAACTCTCCGCCCTCAAGGAGGAGATCGAGCAGGTGCAGCTGCAGGTGGAGCAGGCCAAACGCCAGTACGACCTCAACAAGGCCGCCGAACTGGAGTACGGCACCCTGGCGGGGCTGAACAAGAAACTGGCCGCCCGCACCGAGGAGCTCAGCGCCCATGCCGGCGACAAGAACCTGCTGCGCGAGGAGGTCACCGAGGACGACATCGCCGAGGTGATCGCCAAGTGGACCGGCATTCCGGTGAGCAAGCTGGTGCAGAGCGAGATGGAGAAACTGCTGCATCTCGAGGACGAGCTGCACACGCGGGTGATCGGCCAGGACCAGGCCGTGACGGCGGTCGCCGATGCCATCCAGCGCTCGCGGGCCGGCCTGTCGGACCCCAACCGCCCGATCGCCAGCTTCCTGTTCCTCGGACCCACGGGAGTGGGCAAGACCGAGCTCTCCAAGGCCCTGGCGTCCCAGCTGTTCGACAGCGAGGAGGCGCTGGTGCGCATCGACATGAGCGAGTACATGGAGAAGCACGCCGTCAGCCGGCTGATCGGAGCGCCTCCGGGCTACGTGGGCTACGAGGAAGGCGGCCAGCTGACCGAAGCGGTGCGGCGCCGCCCCTACGCGGTGATCCTGTTCGACGAGGTGGAGAAGGCCCACCCCGATGTGTTCAACGTGATGCTGCAGATCCTCGATGACGGCCGCGTCACCGATGGCCAGGGCCGCACGGTGGATTTCACCAACACGGTGCTCATTCTCACCAGCAACATCGGCAGCGCTTCGATCCTCGATCTGGCCGGCGATCCGGCCCGCTACGGCGAAATGGAGAAGCGGGTCAACGAGGCGCTGCGGGGCCACTTCCGGCCGGAATTCCTCAACCGTCTGGATGAATCGATCATCTTCCGCAGTCTGCGGGAAGACGAACTGCGCCAGATCGTGGCGCTGCAGGTGCAGCGGCTGACACGGCGCCTTGAGGAGCGCAAGCTGGCCCTGCGGGTGAATGGCGAAGCCCTTGATTGGCTGGCCGCCGTTGGCTACGACCCGGTGTACGGGGCCCGGCCGCTGAAGCGGGCGATCCAGCGGGAACTGGAGACGCCGATCGCCAAGGCGATCCTGGCGGGCACCTTCCCGGCCGGCAGCACCATCGCGGTGGATGTGGAGCGCCTGGGCGAGAACCCGCGCCTGCGCTTCCGCCAGGCCGAACCGGCCGAGATCCAGGCCGTGGCACCGGCGATGGTGGGATGAACGCCCGTTGATGGGCGCTGGGCCACCCGGGTGATGGGGAAACGGCTGACACGGCTGGTGGCCAGGCTGCGCCTCTACTGGTTGGCGGCGCGGCTGTATGAAACCTGGCAACTGCTGGCCCGGCCCCACAACCACGGCGCCCTGGTGGCGATCTGGCACCAGCAGCACCTGCTGTTGGTGCAGACCAGCTACCGCCACGGCCTCGGGCTGCCGGGAGGGGGGCTGGAGCGACGGGAAACGGAGCGGCAGGCGGCGGTGCGGGAGCTGGCCGAAGAGCTGGGGCTCAAGGTGTCGCCTGACGAACTGCTGGATCCCTGGCAGATCACCGAAACCTCGGCGCGCGGGACGAACACCGTGACGATCTTTGCCCTGCGGGCGGCGCGAGCGCCGGCGATCCGCCTCGACGGCCTCGAGTTGGTGGCTGCCCACTGGCTGACGACGGAGGTGGCGCTAAGCCGGCCGCTCGTCAGCCACGTGAGGGCGTATCTGATGGAGAGGGGCTGATCACTCCATGCCACTGCACCGTGGGGCCTCAGGCGGCCAGCGCCGCCACCAGGGCCGGGTTGGCCTGCCAGCTGCAGGTCCCCTCCGTCACGGCCTCGATGCCCAGCTCGGCCCGCAGCTCCTCCAGGTTCTGGCCCATCCGCTCCTCCCAGATCACCGGGAACAGCGGCCGGGCATCGGCGCCGATGTGCAGACCCTTGCTGATCATGCCGAAGGCGTAACCGGCGGTCCGGGCCTGCTCGGCCGGGGTTTCCAGTTCATCGATCGGCGTGTCGTTGCGGAACCAGTTGAGCAGGAGCGCCATCAGATCAGTGAAGGCCAGGCCAGGGTGGGCGAACTGGGCCACGCTCAGGCTGATGACACCGAGCTCACCGAAATTGTCGAGACTGAAGCCACTGACGATGTGGTGGATGTCGTGGGTGGCATAGACCCGATAGTTGATGTAATCGGCGTCGGTGTCAAGGTTGGCGAAGAAGTCGGGTTTGGGGAAGAAATTGATGTCGTACCCCATCGTCTCCAGCACCGTGGCGTAGGTGCGCCCCAGGGTCCCCTTCGGCAGGGCCTTGAGGGCGGCCGCGTCGTAGGGGCCGCTCAGCCGCCGCTGCTCGATCAGGGCCACCGCGGCCGGGTCCCGCTGCAGCAACGCCCGGCAGACCTGCATCGGACGGGACTGCCGCAGCCGATGGGAGAGCAGGAAGACGTTGTTGGCCGACGCACCGGCTCCGGCGGCCAGATCGGCGAGTTCGAGGAACGCGTGGATGTTCTCCTCGGTGGCGATCCGATCGAGGTAGCGAAATCCCATGGTGGCGGTGCGAAACGGGGGTGCACCCAGGGAAACTAGACACGGAGCCCGGGCCGGCCCACACGACCAGCCTCAGCGCGCGAAGCCATCGATCCGCTGGGCCAGCTCCAGGTCCAGGTTGGAAAGGCCACCGGTGTCATGGGTGGTGAGGTTGATCGTCACCCGGTTCCAGACGTTGCACCACTCCGGGTGGTGCCCCAGCGCCTCGGCTGCCAGGGCCACACGGGCCATGAAGCCGAAGGCGGCGGAAAAATCGGCGAAGCGCAGCTCGCGGTGCAGCTTGCCCTCCCTGACCGTCCACTGCGGCAGTTCGGTGGGCAGGGCGGCGATCTGGGCCGGGGTCAGGGGCTTGGCAGCCATGGCGTCAGGGGGCAGGGGATCAGGATCATTCGCCGACCAGATGCAGGCTGAGGCGGCGCCGGTGCGGTCGGGCCCGGTGCTCCCACAGATACACCGCCTGCCAGGTGCCGAGTAAGAGCCGGCCCGATTGGAAGGGGAGCACCAGGCTGGTGCAGGTGAGTGCGGTACGGATGTGGGCGGGCATGTCGTCGGGGCCTTCGTCGTCATGCACCCAGTCGCGCCGCTCGCCCTGCCCGCTGATCGGCCGCACCCCCTCGGGGGGCACCAGGGCCTGCAGGAAGGCGGCCAGATCCACCAGCACCCTGGGATCAGCGTTCTCGTTGATCGTCAACGAACAGGACGTGTGCTGGCTGGCGATGGTGGCGCTGCCCAGCTGCAGCCCGCTGGCGGCGATCAGGCCGTTGATGGGGCCGGTGATGTCATCGAAGCCCTCACCTTTGGTGGTGAGCTCCAGGGAGCTGAGGGTCTGGCGCAACATCAGGCCTCCTGGTGATGGTCAGCCGGCGGCGGCAACAGGGACAGCCGATCGCTGGTTGTCGATCGTGGTCAGGCGGCAGGCCTGGGGATCCCAAAGGATGTAGCTGAAGCAGCCCGGGATGTCGGCCAGCGACAGGCGCCGCACCCCGCTCAGCAGGTGGGCGTTGCGCTCATGGCAGGCCCGCAGCCGGTAATTGGGGATCTTCGAGGAGAGGTGGTGGATGGCGTGGCAGCCGATGTCGGCGGAGAACCAATTGAAGATCGGCGGCAGCTCCAGGTCACTGGTGCCCTCCAGAACCCCAGTCATCTCGCTCCAGCCGGCTGTGGCATGGGCATAGGAGCCGGGGAAGTTGTGCTGCACGAAGAAGATGCAGATGAAGATCGCCGCCGCGCAGGCCATCACCGGGGCATAGATCGACCAGAACACTCCGGCACCGAGCCAGTGGGCCATCAGCCACCAGGAGCCGAGCACGGCGATGTTGTTGGCCACCAAGTGGCGGAATTCCTCGTTGGTGTACCAGTGCTTGGAGCGGTAGCTGGAAAGGATCTGGCCCAGGCCCATCGGCTCGGGGCTGCGCAGGCAGGCCACCAGGTGGGGGAAGAAGCCCGCCAGCCCCAGCAGCAGGGCCACCCGGGGCTTGATCACCAGGTAGAAGAAGCCACCGGGGAACAGCATCGCCGGGTGGCGCAGCACGCCATAGAACCGCTTCTGGCCGGGGCTGAGGGCCGCAAAGGCGCTGGTGGTGACCAGGGCCGACGGTCCCTGGTACTTCTCCCAGTCCCCGTTGTGGCGGTGGTGGTAGGCATGGCCCCGCGACCAGGGGTACTGGGGAATGGCGCTGAGCACCCCGAGCAGGAAGCCGAACACCTGGTTGGCCCGCCGGCTGCGGAACAGGGAGTCGTGGCCGCAGTCGTGCATCAGCGAAAAGACGCGCGCCAGCAGCAGCACCATCACCACCATCGTGGGGATCAGCAGCAGCGGAGCATGCTGGAGGCTCCAGTCGGCGACCCACCAGAGGGCCGCATAGGGGATCACCGTGTTGGCGATCTGCCAGGCGCCGCGCAGGTTTGAGCTGTCCATGAAGGACTTCAGCTCAAAATCGCCGCGCTTGGGCTGTCGTGCCACTGCGCGATCGGGCAGAGTGGTTGGGGAGGATCCCTGCACCAATGCACACCTTTGTTGGATGTATCGCGCGATCCTAGGCAGGGATCCAGCGTGGCGACAGGCGCCCTGGCGAAGGGAATCTGAATAGGATCTGCAGCGGACATGCTGCGCCCAAGGTGAGCGACCTGATCGTCGTGGGCAGTGGCCTTGGCGGCCTGTGTGCCGGCGCCATCGCCGCCCGCCATGGGCTGGAGGTCGTGGTGCTCGAGGCCCACACCACCCCGGGCGGCGCGGCCCATGGCTTTCGCCGTGGACCCTTTCAGTTCGAGTCCGGTCCATCGCTGTGGAGCGGCCTGGGGCGCTGGCCCAGCACCAACCCCCTGGCCCAGGTGCTGCGGGCGGTGGGGGAAACCCTGCCCGTGGCCACCTACCGCGACTGGGGCCTGCTGCTGCCGGAGGGGTCGCTGCGGGTGGGGGTGGGGCAGGGTCCCTTCCTGGCCCTGCTGCGCGAGCTGCGCGGACCGGCGGTGGCCGAGGAATGGGACCGCTTCCTCACCGCCCTCAAACCCAGCTGCGACGCGGCCCGCTCCCTGCCCCTGCTGGCCCTGCGGCCCGGGGCGGGGCTGGCCACCACCCTCGGCGGCGGCAACGCCCTGCGCCTGCTGGGCCAGGCGGGGCGGCTGGCCAGCCTCGGGGGAGCCTTCGGGCCGATCGCCCGCCGCCACCTCCGTGATCCCTTCCTGCTCCACTGGGTCGAGCTGCTCTGCTTCCTGATCTCGGGCCTGCCCATGGACCAGACCAGCGCCGCCGCCATGGCGACCCTGTTCGGTGAATGGTTTGAGCCCGACGCCTGTCTCGACTACCCCATCGGCGGCAGTGGGGCCGTGGCGGCGGCGCTGGTGCGCGGCATCGAGCGCCACGGCGGCCGGCTGCGCACCGAAGCGCCGGTGGCGGAGATCCTGGTGGAAGGCGGTCGGGCGGTGGGCATCCGCATGGAGAACGGCGAGCGCCTCGAGGCTCGGCGGGGGGTGATCGCCAACACCAGCCCCTGGGATCTGCTCTCCCTGCTACCTGATGAGGCGGTGCCCTCCCGCTGGCGGCGGCGCCAGGCGGCCACGCCGGCCTGCGCCAGCTTCCTGCACTGGCACCTGGCCCTGCGCGGCGACGACCTCGACCAGCTGCCGATCCACCACGTCTGGGTGGGCGACTGGCAACGGGGCATCGGCGCCGAACGCAACATGGTGGTGCTGTCGATGCCTTCCCGGCTCGACCCGGCCTGCGCTCCGCCCGGCCACCAGGTGCTGCACGGCTACACCCCGGCCAACGAACCCTGGGAGCTGTGGCAGGGGCTGGAGCGGGGCAGCGCCGCCTACGACGCCCTCAAGCAGGAGCGCTGCGCCGTCTTCGGGCAGGTGCTCTCCCAGGTGCTGCCCGACTGGCGGGAGCGGGTGGTGATCGAACTGCAGGGCACCCCCCTCAGCCACCGGCACTACCTGCGCACGCACCAGGGCAGCTACGGCCCGGCCTGGCCGGCCAGCGGCGGTCCCTTCCCCGGCGGCACCACCCCGATCGAGGGCCTGGTGCTCTGCGGCGCCGGCGTGTTCCCGGGCATCGGCGTGCCGCCGGTGGCGGTGAGCGGCGCCATGGCCGCCCACCGCTTCGTCAGCGCCCGGCAGCAACGGCAGCTGCTGGAGGAGATCGGCCTGACGGACCTTTAGGGCGCCAGCGCTCAGAAGCGCCGCAGGGCCTGGTTGCCCAGCTGCACCTCCCGCAGCAGCAACAGCACGGCGGTCATCAGCGAACCCATCGCCAGTACGAACAGCAGGGCCACCAGGGGGGTCAGGTCGATCGTGGCCAGGGTGCTCAGAAACAGCACCATCACCACCGTCGCCACCAGCAGAAAGCTGGTGGTGGCCGAAGCAAAGGCCGCTGAAGCCAGGGTCATGCGGCGGCGGTGCAGCAGCAGTTCCCCCTGCAGCTCCCGCGACCGGGCCACGCTGGTGGCCGGATCCATCGCCTTGATCACCCGGGCCCGATCGATGATGCGCGACAGGCGGGTGGTGATCACCCCCAGCAGGCCACTGATGCCCGCCAGCAGGAACACCGGCGTCACCGCCAGCCGGATCGTTTCCGCCAGACCCCCTGCGCTCTGGGACACCACCAGCAGGATCAACGCCAAAGATCCAAAGCGCGCGGCCAGCAATTTAGGGCGACGGCCCCTGCCAGCCTGCTGCTGCGTTTGCCCGCCTCACCAACCATGACCACGATTGTCTGCCGCTACGAAGGAGCCCTGCGCTGCGCGGCGGAGCATGCCGCCTCGGGATCGCGGCTGATCACCGATGCCCCCGTGGACAACCAGGGCAAGGGGGAGGCCTTCTCCCCCACCGACCTGGTGGGCACGGCCCTGGCCACCTGCCTGCTGACGGTGATGGGGATCGTGGCCGAACGCCAGGGCATCCCCCTGGAGGGCGCCTCGGTGCGGCTGGAGAAGGGCATGAGCAGCAGCGGCGAGCGCCGCATCGCCCTGCTGGAGGCCTGGATCGACCTGCCGGCCGGCCTCGGGACCGAGCAGCGCGAGCTGCTGATCCGTGCCGGCGAGCGCTGCCCGGTCAAGGTCAGTCTGGAAGGCTGCGTGCCGATGCGGCTGCACTGGACTCCGGCGGCGGGGGGCTGAGGGTGACCCCCACCTCCAGCTGCTCGAGGGGCGCATCAGGATCCGCCGGCACCAGCAGCACCATGGTGCTGGCGGCGGGCCGGGTGCCGGGCTGCTCCTGAAGGATCTCCAGGGCCACCATCGTCTTGCGCCACTGCAGAATCTTCCCCTCCAGCAGGGCGACGAAGTCGTCACAGGTCCAGCGGGCCCCCTCCCCCCGGCAGGGGTAGCGCTCCAGCACATCAAGGATCTCCATTTCCCGCAGCGGCGCCGCGTCGGCCGGATCCCACACCAGCAGATAGTTGCCGTCGAGGGCGTTGGCCTCCAGCAGGCTGGCCTCACTGGCCAGCAGGGTGTCGAGGGCCATCTCGTCGTCGTCCCGCTCGATGGCGGTGAGCAGGGCCTCCAGCACCAGCTGGGTGTCGTCGTCGAGCTGGTCGCAATGGACCGTGAGCAGGCCGGTCACCGCCAGTTCGATCTCCCCGAGCGGCAGCACCATCGTCAGGGCCCGCAGGATCGCGCTGAGCACGTCACCGGCTTCGCCGTTGCTGGGCTGGTCGTCGAGCACCAGATCGGGGTCGGCCATGAACCGTTCAATGGCCGCGAGCACTAGGGCCTGCTCCGGAGAAGGGGGATGCATCGATCCGGCCGCAGACGTCACGTAGCCCCACCATGGCGCCGCCAGCACCATGCTGGCGCCATCGCCCCACCGATCCCATGCCCGCAGCGGCTCCAGCCCTCGACCAGCTCCAGCGGCACCTGCACACCACCCGCCTGCTGGGCTCGATCAGCAGCGCCCTCTACTACGACCAGAACACCGTGATGCCCGCCGCCGGCGCCGCCTGGCGCGGCGAGCAGCTGGCCCTGCTGGCGAGCCAGCTGCACGAGCGCCAGAGCAGTGCGGCCTACGCCGACCTGGTGGCCGCCGCCGAAGCCGAACTCACGGCCGATGCCCCCCCGCAGCGGCGCCGCAACCTGCAGCTGCTGCGCCTGGAACTCGACCGCCAGAGCTGCCTTGATCCGGCGCTGGTCACCGCCCTGGCCCGGGCCCAGTCCCACGGCAATGCGGTCTGGCAGCAGGCCAGGGCCGCCAACGACTTCTCCGCCTTCGCGCCGACCCTGCGGGAGCTGATCGCGCTGCGCCGCGAGCAAGCCGGCCAGCTGTCGGCGGCCGAACCCGTGGCCCGCAGCCCCTGGGAAATTCTGGCCCAGCCCTTCGAACCCGACATCAGCAAGAAGCGGCTCCAGGAGCTGTTCACGCCGCTGGCGGCGGAGCTGCCCGGCCTGCTGGAGCAGGTGGCGGCGGCGCCTGCGCCTTGCCCGGCGGAGGCCTGCGACCTGCCGGAAGACCTGCAGGACCGTCTCTGCGCCGAACTGCTCGACGGCTGGGGCTACGACGGCCGCCGCTGCCAGCGCTCCCGCTCCGCCCATCCCTTCTCCTGCACCGTGGGCCCCGAGGACTTCCGCATCACCACCCGCGTGGTGCGCGGCCAGCCTCTTTCGGCGTTCCTGGCGACCGCCCATGAATGGGGTCACTCCCTCTACGAGCAGGGCCTGCCCCGCACGGACGACCATTTCTTTCCCTGGCCCCTGGGGGAGGCCACCTCGATGGGGGTGCACGAGTCCCAGTCCCTGTTCTGGGAGTGCCGGGTGGCGCGCAGCCGCGCCTTCGCCGAGCGCTGGCATCCCCGCTTCTGCCAGGGTCTGGGGTCCGACCCGTGGGGTGGGGTTCAGGGGTTCTGGCGGTCCTTCAACCCGCTGCGGCCGGGCCTGATCCGGGTGGAGGCCGACGAACTCAGCTACAGCCTCCACATCGTGCTGCGTTTTGAGCTGGAGCTGGCCCTGCTGGAGCAGGAGATGCCGGTGGAAGAACTCCCCGGGCAGTGGAACCGGCGCCTGGAGGACCTGCTGGGCCTGGTGCCGCCCAGCGATGCCGAAGGCTGCCTGCAGGACATCCATTGGGCCGAGGGCCTGTTCGGCTACTTCCCCTCCTATGCCCTGGGCCACCTGATCAGCGCCCAGATCTCCGAGGCCCTCGAGCAGCAGATCGGCCCGATCGAGGCGCTGGTGGCGGCGGGCCAGGAGTCCGCCCTGCAGGACTGGCTCGCCAGCAACCTCTGGCCCCTGGGCCGCTCGGTCAATGCCGAGCAACTGGTCCAGCAGGTCACGGGCCGGCCGCTGGGTTCGGACGCTTTCCTGACCTACCTGCGCGCCAAGGTGGGCCAGCTGGGCGAGGGGGGCTGAGCCGGGCCTAACGAGGCCCGCTGCCTAAGATGCCGCCGCCGAAAAGCCCCCACCATGGCGAACATCGACCACGCCCCCAGCCGCACCATGCTGAACCTGCTGCATGTGCTGCCGGCCTTCGCCGATGAGGCCGAGCTCCGCCTCAACGCCATCGTGGAGCTCAACTCGAACACGATCAACAAATACGAGCTGATCACCGAAACCGGCCACCTGAAGCTGGACCGGGTGGGCTATTCCTCCCTGGCCTACCCCTTTGCCTATGGCTGCATTCCCCGTACCTGGGACGAGGACGGTGATCCGCTCGACATCGAGATCGTCGGCGTCACCGAACCCCTGGTGCCCGGCAGTCTGGTAGAGGCCCGCATCATCGGCATCATGTGCTTCGACGATGGCGGCGAGGTGGACGACAAGGTGATCGCCGTGCTGGCCGACGACAAGCGCATGGATCACATCACCAGTTACACCCAGCTCGGTGAGCACTGGCTGAAGGAAACCCAGTACTACTGGGAGCACTACAAGGATCTGAAGAAGCCCGGCACCTGCAAGGTCAACGGCTTCCACGACAACGGCGAAGCCGTGCGCATCATCAAGGAATGCGAAGATCGTTACATGACGGTCATCGATTCCCGACTGGTCGACTGACGCCCCCCACCACCGCCCCCCGGCGACTTCCCTGATCCCGCTCCATCCATGTCGCGTTCCCTTGTCCTTGCCCTGCTCCTGACAACCGGCGGGAGCGCTGCGATGGCCTCAGGGGCCCCGGCCATCGCGCCTGTCGTTGAGGCGCCGGCCATCGCTCCAGCCGTTGAGGCGCCGGCCACCAGCCCGGCACCACCGGCCCCGACCAAGGCCGCGATCACCAGCACCAAGGAGATCGTGCTGGAGCTGGGCAAGCGCACGATCAGCCTGCGTGACAACGGCAAGGTGATCGGCAGCTGGCCGGTGGCCATCGGCGATGCCGACACCCCCACCCCCAAGGGACGCTTCCTGGTGGAGACCAAGGTGGTTAATCCCCAGTACCAGAGCACCGCCAGCGGCAAGATCAACCCCACCAAGGGTGCCAATGGCCCCCTGGGGGATCGCTGGATCGGCTTCAAGCGCAGCGGCCTCAACCAGTACGGCATCCACGGCACCCCGAGTGCCTGGGCCTGGACCGTCACCTCCCGCTCCGCCGTCACCAACGGCTGTGTCCGGATGCTCACCCCCCATGTCCGCGCCTTGTTTGACCAGGTGGAGGTGGGAACGCCGGTGGTGGTGAAACCCTGAACGCAGCAGGGTGATCGCAGGGCATCGGTCAGCGACCGAAGAGATTCTGGAGATTGGTCTCGAAGGGTTTGATGTCTGGGTGCAAACACCTAATCTCAAAAAACCGATCCCGAGCGGCACCCTTCCAGGCCGTCCACTTTCCATGTTCGATTCCGACTCCCACCCCACCACCGACCAGCTGAACAGCACGTCACTGAAATGGGGCAACGATGGTGAGCTCTCCGAACTGGATCTCCAGCGCATTCTTGGGCTGCTTTCTCAGGTTGACCCCGTCGCCGAGGCCCTGATGGAGGGCCGCTCCGAAGCGGCCTGAAATCGCCGCGCCTGGGCCCTGGCCATGCCATCGCGGCTGGCCATGCCCCGAAGCTTGCTGACGGGAAGACCACCGGCAGGTAACCCATGGGGCAGATGCTCCCCAGCACCCCCCTCCAGCGCGAAGACGGGCACCTGCCGCAGACCGTTGGGTCTGAGCTGGTCTTCGAGGCGGTCAAGGTTCACCCCCATCGGCAACCACACCAGTTCGGTGCGGATGCAATCCGCCAGAGCCAACGCATCCTGGCGCTTTACTTCCGACGAGAGGCCCCGCTGCAGGTCGCCGATCGTCACCAGTCCCAGGGCCTGGCCGGCCTGCTCCACCAGGAGGCAATGGCCGTGACTGTCGACCAGCCTGGCCAGGGCGTCTGAGGCCGTCATGGCGGCCGGCAGCACCAGGGGCGCCTCCGGCTCGAAGGCCTCTTCCACGGCCATGGCCGCCAGCCGGCTGCGGCGTCGCTCCTCCAGAAGATCGGGTCCCATCAGACCGGGATCGTGGATGCCCTGCCAACGCTCCACCAGGGCGGCGCTGAGGCCGGCGGCCGCCATCAGCGGCAGCACGATGCGGATGTCGCGGGTGAGCTCGAACAGCAGCAGCAAGGCGGTCAGCGGCGCCCTGGCGCTACCGGCCAGCACCGCCGCCATGCCGACCATGGCATAGGCCGGAGGTTCGGCCACCGGCAGGTTGAGGCCACCACTGCCCAGGGCCTGGCCATAGCAGCTGCCCAGCACGGCACCCAGGAACAGAGAGGGCGCAAAGCCCCCACCCACGAAGCCGGTGGCGTTGCTGACGGTGGTCGCCACCAGCTTCACACCGATCAGGGCCACCAGGGTCAGCAGCGGGATCCCGCCATCGCGGCCCAGCAGCGCCTCGATCGTGTCATAACCGACGCCCAGCACCTGGGGGAACACCAGGGCCATGCCGCCGAGCGCGGCCCCGCCCAGGGCCGTGGGCAGGCCGGGCGGCAGGCGCCGCACCACGGACTGGACCCGCTCACCCCGTCCCGCCGCCAGCAGCCGGATCAGCAGCCACGACATCAGGCTGGCCAGCAGGCCCAGCCCCAGGTAGAGGGGAAGCTCCAGCGGCGAACGCACGTCATAGGCGGGCAGGCGCAGGATCGGCGTGTCGCCGAGGCACAGCTGCGTGACAAGTGCGGAGGCCACCGCCGCCACCAGCACCGCCCGCAGGCTGGGGCGTCCGGGGATGGCGCTGTAGCTGCCCTCGAAGGCGAAGAACACCCCGGCGATCGGCGCCTTGAAACCGGCCGCCAGACCCGCCGCCACCCCGGCCCCCACCAGGGCCTTCTGGGCCTGGGGGGAGAGGCGGCCCTTCAGGGCCACCCACAGGCCGATGTTGCCGCCGCCCTCAACGCTGGGGCCCTCCGGCCCGAGCGACGCCCCACTGCCCAGGCTGAGGGACGCCGCCACCAGCCGCAGCCAGGGCAGACGCGGCTCGCCGCCCTGGCTGCCATCGGCGATCGCCATCAGGCTCGACAGACCCGGACCGATGCTGCCGGCCACGTGACGCAGCAGGCCCACCGCCAGGCCCCCCAGGGTCGGCACCACCACCACCGGCCAGAGAGCCAGCCAGTCGGGAGGGGTGGGCAGGCTGATGGGCGTGGGTTCGGGTGGTGGCGGCGGTGCCGTGGCCAGCAGGCCGATGCCATCGAGTCCGAGCTGCAGCAGGGCCCGCAGGGGGGTGCCACTGTTTGGCGCCAGGGGCGGCAGGTCGATCGGCGGCAGGTCGGCAGGGGAGGCGGGCGAGGAGCGCCCGATCACCAGCAGGCCCTCCACAAAGGGACCAAAGAGAAAATTGTTGATGAAGCCCAGCAGTTCGTGGAAGGCCACCACCGCCAGGCCGGTCAGGGTGCCGACCAGGGCCGCCCAGGCCAGCAGGTTCCATTGGAAGGGCAGGCCGCGCAGGTCGGCCTCGGGCCCTGGGGCCCGGTGGCCGTTGGCCTCAGCTTCCGGGGCGGACGGTGGCAAAGATCTCCTCCAGGATCTCCCCGGCCCCCTGGGACCGCAGGGTTCCCGCCAGCGCCAGGCCGATCGCTTCAGGATCGCTGGCCGGGCCGCGGCAGCTGTCGCGCAGCAGGCGCTGGCCGTCGATGCTCGCCACCATGCCGGTCAGCACCAGCTCGTCATTCTCGAAGTGGGTGTTGACGCCGATGGGCACCTGGCAGCCCCCCTCCAGGCTGCGCAGGAAGGAGCGCTCGGCCAGGCAGCGACGGGCCGTCGGCAGATGCTCCAGCACACCGATGGTCTCCAGCACGGCCTGGTCACCGGCGCGGCATTCGATGCCCAGGGCCCCCTGACCCACGGCATGGAGCGAAATCGAGGGATCGATCAGTTCGTGGATGCGCTCGCCCAGGCCCAGCCGGGTCAGGCCGGCGGCCGCCAGGATCAGGCAGTCATAGACACCGGCATCGAGCTTCTCCAGACGGGTGATCACGTTGCCCCGCACGTCCTTGAAGACCAGGTGGGGGTAGTGGTGACGCAGCTGGGCCAGGCGCCGCAGGGAGCTGGTGCCCACCACGCTGCCCTCGGGCAGGGTGGCCAGGCTGAGCTCCTTGTGCCGTTCATGCACCACCAGGGCATCGGCCGGATCCTCCCGCTCGGTGATGCAGCCCAGGATCAGCCCCTCCGGCAGGTTGGTGGGCAGGTCCTTGAGGCTGTGCACGGCGATGTCGGCCCGGTCGACCAGCATCTGGGCCTCGAGTTCCTTGGTGAACAGGCCCTTGTCGCCGATCTTGGCCAGGGCCACATCGAGAATCTTGTCCCCTTGGGTGGCCATCGCCTCGATCGCGATCGTCAGCTCGGGGTGGGCCCGGGAGAGTTCGTCCCGCACCCAGTGGGTCTGGACCATGGCCAGCTGGCTGCGGCGGGAGGCGATGCGCAGGGTGGAGCTGGCCATTGGACGCTTCGGGCGGCAGCGACAGCTGCCAGGCAACAGCCGCCCAGCCTAGGGACCGGCCCGTCCCTGCTCCCGGCCTGCGGACGGAACGTGATCAGCTGATGGGATCAGGCGAACAGATCCAGCGGCATGGGGCCCCAGGTGTCCTCGGCGGCCGGATCGGGGGCCCCATGGCCGGTGATCAGGACCCCCTCGCCGAGGCCGTCCTCCCGGCGCAGCTGGAACAGTCCCGTGCGCTGGTTGCCCTTCAGGAACACTGGGCCGGGCGCTCCGGCCTGCTCCCCGTCTCCGGCCTCCGCAGGCCGCAGGGCCGGCCAGCCAAGGGCAGCCTCGAGCTGCCGCAGGACCGCCACGGCCGACGACGACGAGGGCGCCATGATGCCGACCGTGAACCAGCCACAGGCCCCCAGCACGGGGAGGAGCTCCTCACGCAGCTGGCGGGCCTGATCTCCGTCGAGCTGAGGGGCTGATCGGAGTCCCCTCAGAGCGTCCAGGCCGGAGGTGGGCAGGGCGGTGGTCAAGGGATCGCAGCGGTCGAACCGTCCCACTCTGGAGGTGCGCGGCGACGGGCTCCCGCCAGAAGGCCAGACACACCGTCAGCCAGGCCAGGCCAACGGCGGCCCCCGCCACCAGATCCGTGGGCCAGTGGGCGCGCACGTAGAGGGTGCTGAGCCAGACCAGACCCACCAGCAGACAGGCACCGACCATCAGCAGCCGCCGCAAGCGGGGATGGTGGGCCCCCAGGATCACCACCATGGCGAAGTAGAAGGCCACGGCCCCGGCGGCATGGCCACTGGGGAAGCTGTGGCCATCGAGCGGCAGCAGGCTGCCGGGGGGCCGATTCCGGCTGAAAAGGGGCTTGAACACCAGATCCACCAGGATCAGGATCCCCCCGGTGGCCATGACCAGCAGGCGCAGATCCTTCCACCAGCGGCGCAGCACGAGGAGGGTCAGCGCCATCGCCACCAGAACGGCGGTGAAGCCCACTCCGGTGGCCCGATACACCTGGGTCAGCCCATCCCCCACCCAGCCATGCAGGTGGTCGCCGATCCAGACCAGGAGCGCGTCATCCAGCAGCGCCAGCGGCCGGCCCGGGGCCACGGCCACGAACAGCCCCACCAATAGAACGAGGCAGGCGGGCAGAAGAACCTTCTCCCGCGGCAGCAGACGGAACGTGATCACGGCAGCAGATGGTGGCGGGGCACCCGCCAGAGGGCCAGTTCCCCCGAGCGGGCCAGACGTTCGATGCCCTCGGCGGGCAGGGCCAGCGCCTCGAGATCGCGGCGATCGCCCAGCAGCCGGACCGAGCGACTCGCCGGGGTGAGCGAGAGGGCGGCAGGCCCCTGCAGCGCCAACTGGTTGATGTGGTGGCGATCGGAGACGAAGAGGGCCTCCGGCTCGCCGTAGAACAGCAGGCTGTAGCGCTTGGTGCCGACGATGAACAGGGGCTCATCGGGCTGGGCGGCGCCCTGGGCCGTGCGCGCCATCTGGCGCAGGGGGAGCTGACGCTCGCGGTCGAGCAGGGGGCCGAGGGGCGCGATCACCAGGCCCAGTACCGCCAGGAAGCCGGCCAGGCTGGGCAGCCACAACCAATCGCTCGCCGCCGGACGAAAGAGCAGCACCAGCAGGGCCAGGGCCGTGAGCCCCAGACACAGGCTCAGCATCAGGGGCAGGCCGGAGCTGGACAGGGCCGCGCCGAACGCCGGATAGGCCGGATCGCTCGCCGCCCACCTCGGGGCCAGGGCCGCCGCCACCGCCATGACCGCGAGCAGCAGCACCTCGACAACGGTGGCGATTCGCACCCCTGCCCTGCCACCGACGGCCTGGGGATCCGCGGAGGCCTCGGGCAGGGGTCGCCACAGCAGGGCCACCAGCAAGCTCGCCGCCGGCAGGGACGGCAGGATGTAGCCGGGCAGTTTGGTGGCGGCCGCGGAGAAGAAGGCCACCACCAGCACCAGCCACAGCAGCAGGAACAGGCCCAGTTCCGCCGGGGCGCCACCGTCCCCCGAAAGGGCCCCAGCCGATCCCGCTCGCCAGCGGCGGGGCTGCCAGAACCCCTGGGCCGCGATGGCCAGGGGCAGGAACAGCGACCAGGGCAGCACCAGCAGCACCAGCCAGGGCAGGTAGAACCACGGAGGGCCGGGGTGGTCGTAGAGCACCGTGGTGAACCGCTGCAGGTTGCTGAACCCGAGGAAGCCGCCCAGGAAGTCACCGCCGTTGACGACGGCCGCCGCGGCGTACCAGGGCGCGCTCACCCCCAGGAACAGGGCCACCATCGCCAGCAGCGGCCGCCAGCGCAGCCAGGATCGCCAGTGGCCCGTGAGCAGCAGGAAGACCACCACCACCAGGCCCGGCAACAACAGACCCACCGGGCCCTTGGCCAGCACGGCGATCGCCGCGAACAGTGCCATGGCCGCCCGGCCGAGGGCGGCCCGCCAGGGGTGGAACCGGTGGCGATGGACCAGCAGGAATCCGAACAACGCCAGGCTGATGGCACTGGAGAGGAACATGTCGGTGGTGGAGGTGCGTCCCCAGCCGATCCAGCCCGGCGTCGTGGCGATCACCCCAGCGGCCAGAGCGGCCCGCAGCACCCGGGGCCGGCCGGCTTCGCCCGCTGGTGACCAAGCCAGCATCAGGCCGAAGCCCGCCACCACCACGGCGCTGGCCGCCAGTGCCACCGGCAGACGGGCGGCCCACTCGCTGACCCCGAACAGCCGGAAGCTGAGGCCCACCATCCAGTACCCCCAGACGGGGTAATCGAAAAAGCGCTCGCCGTTCCACCAGGGGGTGATCCAGTCGCCCCGCTCCAGCATCTGGTGGCCCACCTCCACGAACAAGGCCTCGGTCTTGTCCATCAGACCGAGGCTGCCCAGGCCCTGGAAGAAGGCCTGCCAGCACAGCAACAGCAGCCAGAGGCCGCTCAGCACCCAGATCATCCGCCGGTGAATCCGGCTGCTGGCACGCTCCGGCTGGGCCCCTTGGGCAGCAGAAACCATCCCTGAACAAAGGCAAGGTCAAGAGAAAGTTAAGACCCGGGGAAGCCGACGCGTGCAATCGCCCGCGGCGGACCCTGCCTAGGGGGTGTTCCAGACGAAGCGGGAGGAGGCGGCGTACTTCCAGACGAAGTCGACGGCAATGCCGGCCAGCAGGGCCAGCAGCGGCTGTGGAGAGACCTGCCGGAAGAAGGCCGAGGACACCCCGACATTGGCGGCCATGCCGAGGGAGGTGACCAGAAGAAAGCGGACCAGACCGAACACCAGAGCCAGGCCGCTGAGCTGCTGGGAGCGGAAGGTCAGCACGTTGTTGATCAGATAGTTGGAGCACCCCGCACAGACCACCGCAGCCACCTGGGCCTGCTCGAAGCCCAGTCCGACCACCTGCTGCATCAGCGCAAACACCAGCAGATGAATGCCGATGCCGGTGGCCCCCACCAGGGCAAAGCTGACGGCCCGCCGGGGCACCATCCGAAACAGCAGGGTGTGCAGGATCGAGACGCCAAGATCCCAGATCACCGCCACATTCAGCTTGGACTCGCCGGCACTGCGGGGCTGAAAACTCAGGGGCACCTCCGCCACGGCCAGGTGGCCGTGGCTAAGGGCCAGCAATTCATAAAGAAACTTGAAGCCGTTGACATCCACCTGCCGGACGTAGGGGAGGCATCGCTCCGGAAGCAGGGCGAAGAAGCCACTCATGTAATCGGTTAGATGGCGGTAGCGGGGCAGGCTGAAACGGGCCACCGCGTTCGCCCAGGTGGAGTTCCGCTCGCGCTGCTCGCTCAGGCCCATGATGCTGGCCTGCTTGTGGAAACGGCTGCCGATCATCAGATCGCTGCCACTCTCCAGCAGGGCGGAAACGGCCTGCGCCACCGCGGCGGGTTCGTGCTGGCCATCGCTGTCCATGACGACAACAACATCTCCTGTCGCATCCAGGATGCCCTCCTTGATGGCACTGGAGAGCCCGAATCGACCCACCCTCCGAATCAGCCTGACGCTGTCATGACGGTGGGCCAGGTGACGGACCTTTTCAGACGTTCCGTCGTTGGAATCATCATCGACGAAAAGGATTTCAAGATCAAAGTGATCCTGCAACGACAGCAGGGCGTGGACCATCGGTTCAACGTTGTCGCATTCGTTGAAGGTGGGCAGCACCACCGACAGCCGCAACAGATCGCCAGCTTCAGTCATCAGGAGAGTTGCCCGTGGCTTGGGGAGCGTTCATGCACTGGGAGCAGAGTCAGGAAGCTCCCCTGGGCCGTTGGGGGCTACTTGATGTACTCCTTGAGGACGCCGTTGCGATTGGGATGACGCAACTTGCGCAACGCCTTGGCTTCAATCTGGCGGATGCGTTCGCGGGTCACATCGAAGATCTGCCCAATTTCCTCCAGGGTCTTCATGCGGCCATCGTCCAGACCGTAGCGAAGACGCAACACATCGCGCTCCCTGGGGCTGAGGGTGGCCAGGACGCCTTCCAGATCCTCCCGCAGCAGATTCTTGGCCACGTCCTGCTCGGGATTCTCGATGTCGGCCTCAATGAAGTCGCCGAGCCTGGAGTCTTCCTCCTTGCCGATGGGCGTTTCCAGGGAGATTGGCAGCTGGGCAGATTTGGCGATGAAGCGCAGCTTCTCGATCGTCATCTCCATGCTTTCGGCGATCTCCTCTTCCGTGGGCTTGCGGCCGAATTCCTGGGAAAGGGTCTTGGTGGTCTTCTTGATTCGGGAGATGGTCTCGTAGAGATGGACCGGGAGCCGGATGGTGCGGCTCTGGTCGGCGATCGCCCGGGTGATCGCCTGGCGGATCCACCAGGTGGCGTAGGTGGAGAACTTGTAACCCTTCTCGTGGTCGAACTTCTCAGCGGCACGAATCAGGCCGAGGCTGCCCTCCTGGATCAGATCCTGGAAGGACAGGCCCCGGTTCATGTATTTCTTGGCGATCGACACAACCAGCCGCAGGTTCGACTGGACCATCTTTTCCTTGGCCCGTCGACCCAGCATCAGCCGCCGGCGGAACTTGATCAGCGGCATGTCGAAGATGCCGGCCCATTCCTTGGTGTCGGGGAAGTGGCCCTTGTCGGCTTCGAACTCGGCCGCCTTCTCCTCCAGTTCGAGCAGATCGGCAATCTTGCGGGCCAGCTCGATCTCCTCATCAGGCCGGAGCAGACGGATGCGGCCGATCTCCTGGAGATAGACGCGAATCGAATCCTCGGTGTAGACCCCCTTCGGCCCCACCTTGATGCTGGCCAGGGCCTTGGCGCTCTTGGCATCTTTGGGGAGGTCAGCGCCGGCTTCCACCTGGTCGTCGCCGCCGTCCAGGCTGTCGTCGAGAACGACCACAACGGGATTGGTGGCGGCAGCCTTCGCCGCGGCCTTGGCGGCGGGTTTGGCAGCCGTCTTGGCGGCAGCCGTCTTGGCACGGGAGGCGGCCTTTCTGACCGTGGCGGCAGTGGCCGCTGGCTCGATGGGCAGCACGTCCCCGTTGGCGGTAACGGTGGCCAGGATTTCAGGAACGGCGGCTTTGGCCTTGGCGGCGACTGGGCTCATGGAAACGACGCGAAATGGGAGGGAGCGGGAGAAAAGAAGGCGGGAGCGGACTGGCGGGTGTCGACCCGCTCGATCCATCGGTGCTCAGCGGCTGGATCCCATCCTCGGACTTCCTCGTCCTTGGACCCTGCACGAAGCAAGTCGGGAGGGCGGGAAGAGCAGCAGGACATGGGATTGAGCCCCCCCGTCACGGGGGTCCTGTGTCGGGATCGGCGATGGATCGCTCCAGGAGCGCGAATGGGGTGGGAACGAACGGCAGGAGCCGGTGCAGGGCTGTCACGGGTGGTCTCAGACCGGAGAAATGGGGAGGGAGTGAATCCCTGCATCCTCAGCGGGTCTTCCCTGTGGACGGAACTCTGCGCGGTTCCGACGGCAGCCTTGCGAGCGGCCCAACCCTTCCATCCTAGGAATGGCATGAGATCTTTGCAAGATTGCCAGCCAGCTCTTCACCCGCCGCTCCCCTGACAGCCCCTCCAGGCTGGCTGGAGGTCTGGCTCGAGGCCGGCCGCGAGGGGCGGACCTTCACCTACGCCAACCCGGAAGCCCTGGGCATCGGCGTGGGGGATCTGGTGCGGGTCCGTCTCCAGGGGCGGCCCCACACGGGCCTGGTGGTGGCGACGGCCATGGCCTGCCCGGCCGCCATGGAGGGCCGGCCGCTCCTGCCGGTGGAGGCGGTGCTGCAGAGCGCCGCCATCGACCCCCACTGGCAGGCCCTGCTTGAGCAGGTGGCCCGGCAATGCCACGCCGGCCTGTTCCGCACCCTGAAAAGCGCCCTTCCCCCTGGCTGGCTGGGACAGGCCCACCGGGCGCCAACGGGCCAGGGGCGGATCCTCTGGACGGTGCGGCTCAACCCCGACACAAGCGCTCTGGCCAGCCACCCCCGGCAGCAGGAGCTGCTGGACCATCTGGCCAGCCACGGGGGGGCGCGGCTGCTGCGGGATCTGGTCCAGGAGGCGGGCTTCGGGCGCTCCCTGATCGGGACCATGGAACGCCGGGGGCTGCTCCTGAAGGAGTCCGGCCGAAGCCCTGGGAGGGTTGGCGGCGGCGGCGGTGATGGGCCCACCCGCCTGGAGCCCCCCCAACGGGCCAGCCCGGCCCAGGCCGAGGCCATGGCGGCGATCGCCGACGCCCCACCCGGCCAGGCCCTGTTGCTGTGGGGGGTGACCGGATCCGGCAAGACCGAGGTTTACTTGCAGGCCGCCGCCTGGGAGCTGGCGGCGGGACGCAGCGTGCTGATCCTGGCGCCGGAGATCGGCCTCATCCCCCAGCTGCTGGATCGCTGCCGGCGGCGTTTCGGAGCGGCGGTGATCGAATATCACAGCGGCATGGGCGACGCCGAACGGGTCGTCGCCTGGCGCCGCTGCCTTGAGGCCTCCGGCCATCGGGAGGCCTGCCTGGCGGTGGGAACCCGTTCCGCCGTCTTCCTGCCGCTGGGCCACCTGGGGCTGATCGTGCTCGACGAGGAACACGACGCCTCCTACAAGCAGGAGAGCCCCATGCCCTGCTACCACGCCAGGGAAGTAGCCCGGCTGCGGGCGAGCCAGACGGGGGCCAGGTTGGTGCTCGGCAGTGCCACCCCGTCCCTGGAAACCTGGTGGCGCTGCCAGAGCGGTCCCCAGGGCCGTCCCGGCGACACCCGCCTGCTGCCGCTGCCGGAGCGGATCGGCCAGCGGCCCCTGCCGCCGGTGCGGCTGGTGGACATGCGCCAGGAGCTGGTCGACGGCCACCGCCGCCTGATCAGCCGCCCCCTGATGGCCCGGCTGGAACGGCTGAAGGAGACGGGTGAGCAGGCCGTCGTCCTGGTGCCGCGGCGCGGCTACCGCTCCTTCCTGAGCTGCCGCAGCTGCGGCGAGGTGGTGCTCTGCCCCCACTGCGATGTGGCCCTGACCGTGCACCGCGGCCCCCGGGCCGGCGGCCAGGAGGGCCGGGAGTGGCTGCGCTGCCACTGGTGCGACCACCGCCAGGAGATGGGCGACCGCTGCGGCCACTGCGGCTCCACCGCCTTCAAACCCTTCGGCGCCGGTACGCAGCGGGTGATGGAGCAGCTCGCCACGGAGCTGGAGGGCCTGCGGCTGATCCGCTTCGACCGCGACACCACCCGGGGCCGGGATGGCCATCGCCGCCTGCTGGAACGCTTCGCCGCCGGCGAGGCGGACGTGCTGGTGGGCACCCAGATGCTCGCCAAGGGCATGGACCTGCCCGCGGTGACCCTGGCGGCGGTGCTGGCGGCCGACGGCCTGCTGCACCGGCCGGATCTGCGCGCCGCCGAGCAGAGCCTGCAGCTGCTGCTGCAGCTCGCTGGCCGGGCCGGCCGGGGCGAACGCCCCGGGGAGGTGCTGGTGCAGACCTACAGCCCCGACCATCCCGTCATCCGGCATCTGGTGGACGGCCGCTACGGCGCCTTCCTGGCGGAGGAGCTGGAGCTGCGGCGCCAGGGAGGCATGGTGCCCTTCGGTCGGGCCTGCCTGCTGCGCCTGGCCGGTCCCACCGCCAGCGGCACCGCCACCGCCGCCGCCGCCCTGGCCGAAAGGATCCGCCCCGCCGTGGAGCGGGCCGGCTGGGTGCTGATCGGACCGGCACCCGCCCCGGTGGCCAGGGTGGCGGGCCGCAGCCGCTGGCAACTGCTCTTGCATGGCCCTGGCACGGCGGCACTGCCCCTGCCCCCCGACGCCGAGCTGCGGCGGGCCCTGCCACCGGGGGTGAGCCTGACGATCGATCCCGACCCGCTGGAGCTCTGAGAAAGGGGTCAGGCCTGCGGCGCTGGTCTCAGGCCGGCAGTTCCGGCAGGCCGAAGCCCAGCCGGCGCCGGATCGCCTGCAGGGCCAGCACCAGCGGCAGGGCCAGGCCCACCGCCGTCGCCCCCAACCCCAGGCCGCTCCAGCGCCAGCAGCGCAGCTCCAGCACATTGACCTGGCCAGGCTGGAGGGGCCAGACCAGCTGGCGGCCCCCCTTGCCATTCCCCGGAGGAGCCGGAACCGGGCTGCTGGGGATCGCCTGCCGCACGGCCGCCGGCCGCACCGGGGTGAGGACAAGCGCCAGATCCAGTCCTGGGATCGCTTCGAGCGGTTGCAGATCGAGCTCCAGCAGCAGGTGCTGACGCACACCCACCAGCCAGTTGCGCTCCTCCCAGCGGACCAGCGGAGCGGCCAGGGCGACACCGCTGAGCTGGCCCGCCAGCTCAAGGCTGCCCGTCAGGGCCCCGAGAGCCTGGCGGGCCGGCAACACCGGGGTGGAGAGGAGCTGGTCACCACTGCCCCCCCGCAAGTGAAAGGGACCGGGCGCGGTCATCTGGGGCTCATGCCCCTCCAGCGCGGCGACGAACCGCCGCTGCCAGGGGCTCTCCGGGCCAGCGTTGCTGCGCAGCTGGTGGCTCACCTGCAGCCGCCCGGGCCCTTCGAAGCGCAACTCGGTGCGCACCTCCATGCACCCGCCCAGCAGGGAGGCCAGCAGCAGGAGCACCACCGCCACCACCACCGCGAAGCCCACCGGGGCCTGGGTGGGACCCACCGGCGGGGGAGGCGGTGGCTCGGGGCGGCGGCGGGAGCGCCGGCTGACGCCGCCGCCGACCCCCTCGAGGGGCGTGGTGGCGGTGAGATCCGGCAGGGTGAGCGACCAGTTGCTGGGGCGGCGCAGCTCCGGGGCCTCCAACACCATCAGCAGCGCCTTGGCCTGGGCGCGCAGGTTCGGGTCCTGGCAGCGGACCAGGCTGCGGCAACAGGCGGCGGCCTGGTCGGTGCGGCCCTGGCCCATCAGGGCCGTGGCCATCAGCAGGCGCAGTTCGGCACCGGCGCCGGTGAGCGGCGATCGCTCCTCCTGGAGGGGTTCGAGCAGCCGCAGCACCTGGCCGTACTCGCCACGGTCCAGGGCCCAGCGGGCCTCGGCCAGCGGATCCTCAGGCATGCAGCAGGCCGGGACTGCCCACCACCATGGTGCCGATGCCGGCGTTGGTGAACACCTCCAGCAGCAGGGAATGGGGCACCCGGCCATCGATGATGTGGGCCGCCTTGACCCCCTGGGCCAGGGCCCGGATGCAGCATTCGGTCTTGGGGGTCATTCCCCCTTCCACCACACCGTCGGCGATCAGCTGGCGGGCCTCGGACAGGCTGAGCTCGCGGATCAGGCTGGCGGGGGTGCTGCGGTCCCGCAGGATGCCGGGGGTGTCGGTGAGCAGGATCAGCTTCTCCGCCTGCAGGGCCGCGGCCAGCTCCCCGGCCACGGTGTCGGCATTGATGTTGTGGGCCAGGCCATCGGCGTTGGGAGCCACGCTGGAGATCACCGGGATGTAGCCGGCCGCCAGCAGGGGGGAGAGCACCGAGGGGTCCACCCGCGCCACGTCCCCCACCACGCCGAGGGTGCCATCCCCCATCGTGCGGGCCTGCACCAGAGCACCATCGCTGCCGGAGAGGCCCACGGCCCGGCCCCCCACCCCGTTGAGGCCGTTGACGATCTGCTTGTTGACCCGGCCCACCAGCACCATTTCCACCACATCCATGGTGTCGGGGCAGGTGACCCGCAGGCCGTCCTGAAAGCGGGGCTCGATCGCCAGTTTCTCCAGCCACTGGTTGATCTCCGGCCCGCCTCCGTGCACCACCACCGGCTGGACCCCGACGCAGGCCAGCAGGGCCACGTCGCGGAAGACCGCCTCGCGCAGGTCTTCGCGGACCATGGCGGCGCCGCCGTATTTGATCACGATCCGCCGGCCGGCGAAGCGCTGGATGTAGGGCAGCGCCTCACTGAGCACGGACACCCGCAGGGTGTCTTCCGCGCTGATGTGCCGATCGGGACTCAAGGGACGGGGGCGGCGAGGGACGGGTCGGAGGTGGCGGGTGCCGGCAGCAGGCTCAGGGTCAGGCGGCCAGGACCAGCCTGTTGCAGGTCAGCGGTCAGGCCGGGACCGAAGAAACGGCCCAGCCGGTCCTGCCGATCCTGCCAACGCTGGAACGGCACCCCCTGGCAGTCGATCGTGAGGCGTAGCCCGTAGCCGCCGCCGGCCTCCAGCTCCTCGACGGCCAGCAGCTGGGGAGGGGAGTCCTCATCCCAGAGCTTGAGGGCTTCGAGGGAGCTTTCCAGGTGGGCCTTCTGGCCGTAACGCCAGCGGGTGACATCGGCCAGCAGTTTGCGCAGCGGTTCGTTCTCAGGCAACTGACGCAGATCACGCAATTGGGCGGCGGGGGTGAGGCGCTCAGCGGGTGGCAGCTCGGAGGACTTCAGGGCCAGACCCCCCAGCAGGATCGGCACGCCGTAGAACACGCCGGCAAGGCTGATGTTGGGGCTGTCGGTGACGTAGGCGATCGAACCGATCACGGTGAGCACGGCACCAGCCACGGTCACCAGGCTGCCGGGGGAGAGAAACGCTTGCATCTCCCCATTGTCCAGCAGCGGGGGGCAGGATGGAGCCCCACAAGGCCGTCCGCCAGCCCCATGGCCAGCCATCCCGACCACCAGAGCGACGCCCCCACCGGCAGCAGCGAGGATTCAGGTGCTGCCGGCGGCACCCCCTGGAGCGCGACCGAAGCCCCTTCGACGGCCGAACTCCTCTCTCAGCTGGGAGAGGACCGGCTCTGGCTGCTGCGCCAGCTCGACAGCGGCCGCTGGAGCCCATGGCGACTGGATCTGGCGGCCCTGGAGAGGGAGCTGGGCCAGCTGATCGACCAGGCCGGCGAACGGCTCTGAACCCGGATCAGGGCCCGAATCAGAAGGGAATGTCGTCGTCGTCGCCAAGGGGCACCAGCGGGGAGGTGTCCCAGACAGGCGCGGCCGCCTCGGCCGGCGCGACGCTGGCGGGGCGTGAAGCGGCCGGGGCCGGCGCGCGGCGCGGCGCTGGGGTCGTTGAGCCAGCGGCTGGCCGGGGTGCCGGCTGGGGGGCAGGCGCTGGGGACTGGCTCTGGGCCTGGGGGACAGCCGCGCCGGGAGTGAGGGGATGGAGCCGCGCCAGGGTGAATTCGGCCCGCTTCTCCTTGACCCCGTCCTGCCGGGTGACGGTGTTCATGCGCAGCCGCCCCTCGAGGACAAGCCGCTGACCCACCTGAACCCTGTTCTGGAGGTCCTGGGCGAGATTTCCCCAGCCCACCACCTTCAGCTGGCCCGGGGGATCATCGGGCCGCAGGCCCTCGATCTGCACAGCCATTTCGGCCACCGGCGTCTGGCTGTCCTGGGTGTAGCGCACCTGGGGCGCCTCCAGAACCTCCACCTCCAGCAAGCAGTGATTCACGCCGGCACCAACCGATGGGAGGCATCATCTTGAAGCATCCTCCCCACGGCGGCAGGATCTGGCTGATCGCCGGCACCGGGGAGGGTCCCTCTCTGGCGCGACAGCTGCTGGCTGGGGGCTGGCGTTTGAAGGTGTCCCTGGTGAGCCGGCCCGCCGCCCTGGCCTACGGCGCCCACCCCCAGCTGGAGCTGGCGGTGGGGGCGATCGGCGCCTCGGAGGGGCCGGAGGCGGGGGTGGCCGCCGAACTGGTCGAGGCCCGACGCCGGGGCGAGCCCTACACCTGGGTGATCGACGCCACCCACCCCTTCGCCACCCGCATCAGCGCCGCCCTCGCCCTCACCTGCCCTGCCCAGGGGCAGCCCCTGCTGCGGCTGAAGCGACCCGATCTCAATCCCGCAGGCGCCGTGGTCCTGGGCGATGTGGCCAGCCTGGGCGCCCATTGCCGGCCAGGCGAGCGGTTGCTGCTGGCCATCGGCGCCCGCCGCCTGGGCGAGGCCGTGGCGGCCGCGCCGCAGGCCCTGCACCACGCCCGCCTGCTGCCCCACGGCGAGGCCCTGGCGCTGGCCCTGGCCACCGGGATCCCGGCCCAGCGGCTGGCCCCCCTGCGGCCCAGCGGCGACGGCCGCATCGAGCGGGCCCTCTGCCGCCTCTGGTGCATTGAAGCGGTGCTGTGCCGCCGCTCCGGCGGCACCAACGAAGCCCAGTGGCACCGCATCTGCGCCGAACTGGGCCTGCGGCGGCTGCTCCTGGAGCGCCCGCCGGAGCCTGGCCAGGCGGAAGCCCTGCCGCTGCGGGACCTGCTGCAACGCCTCGGCCAGAGTGGCCCCCATGCCTGAGACCGACCCCATCCCCGTGAGCCTGGTGCTCACCACCGAAGCCGACCGGAAGCGGGCCGAGGCCCTGGCCCTGGCACTGCTGGAGCGGGGCCTGGTGGCCTGCGCCAGCCTGCACCCGGTGGAGTCGCTCTACCGCTGGCAGGGGCAGCTGGAGCGGAGTGAGGAGGTGCAGCTGCTGCTCAAGACGAGCCCCGGGAAGCTTGAGGAGCTGCGCCGCAACCTGGGGGAGCTGCACAGCTACGACACACCGGAGTGGATCCATTGGCAGGCCAGCAGCGATGGCCCCTATGGCCGCTGGCTGCTCGAGCAGCTGCCGCTCAGCCCAGGTGGCGGGCCACCAACTCCGGCAATGAAGCCTGGGGACGCGGACCCAGCTGGGTGACCACCTGGCCGGCGCAGAGCGAACCGAGCTGACCGCAGCGCTCCAGGCTCTCCCCCCTGGTGTGGCCGTAGAGGAAGCCGGCGGCATAGAGATCGCCGGCGCCGGTGGTGTCCACCAAAGGGCCGAGCCGGAACGGTTCGATCGCCAGGGTGGTATCACCGCTCAACAGCAGGGAGCCCCGCTCGCTGCGGGTGAGGGCCGCCAGCTTGCAGCGGCCCCGCACCTGGTCGGCGGCCGCTTCAAAGCTATCGCTCCCGTAGAGGGACGTGATTTCCGTCTCGTTGGCGAACAGCACATCGACGTGGCCGTCGACCAGCTCCAGGAAACTCTGGCGGTGGCGCTCGACGCAGAAGGCGTCGGAGAGCGAAAGGGCCACCTCGCCGCCACTGGCGCGCATCACCTCGGCGGCGGCGATGAAGGCGCGCTTGGCCTCCTCGCTGTCCCAGAGGTAGCCCTCCAGATACAGCACCTTGGCCTGACGCACCATCTCCAGATCGAGGTCGGCGGGATCCAGGCCCACCGACGCCCCCAGGTAGGTGCACATGGTGCGCTGGGCATCGGGGGTGACCAGGATCAGGCAGCGGGCGGTGGAGGGTCCGCTGCTGGCCGGGGGGGTCTCGAAGCTGGCCCCCACGGCCCGGATGTCGTGGGCGAAGATCGCCCCGAGCTGGTCGTCCCGGACCCGGCCGATGAACCCCGCCTGGCCGCCCAGCTGGGCGATGCCGGCCAGGGTGTTGGCCGCCGATCCCCCGGAGGTCTCGAGGCCCGCACCAAGGCTGGCGTAGAGCCGTTCGGCCTGGGATTCGTCCACCAGGGCCATGGTGCCCTTGGTGAGGCCGTGGGCCTCGAGCAGGGCGTCATCGGCCTGGACAAGGACATCAACGATGGCGTTACCGATGCCGACGACGTCGAAGCGCTTGGGGGTGCTTGTCAAAGGGAGGGGCGACAGGGGGGATGGGGAGGCGGAGACTTGGGCTCAGACGCTGAGCAGGGCCCGCTTGGGGCCGTGGATCGGATCCTCGACCACGATCGTCTGATCCCGTTGGGCACCGAGGGAAACGATGGCGATCGGAACCTCCATCAGCTCGGCCAGGAAGCGCAGGTACGCCATGGCGGTGGGGGGCAGATCCTCCAGGGCACGGCAATCGGCCGTGGAGCACTGCCAGCCCGGCAGGCTCTTGAACACCGGACGGCAGCGGGCGAACTCGTCGGAGCTGCTGGGGAAGTGGTCGATGCGGCGGCCATCGAGTTCGTAGGCCACGCACACCTGGATCTCGTCCAGCTCATCGAGCACATCGAGCTTGGTGATCGCCAGGCAGTCTAGGCCGTTCACCTGGACCGCATAGCGGCCGATGACCCCATCGAACCAACCGCAACGGCGACGACGGCCGGTGGTGGTGCCGAACTCCCCGCCGCGGTCGCAGAGGTGGTCGTTGAGGCTGCCCTCCAGTTCGGTGGGGAAGGGTCCTTCGCCCACCCGGGTGGTGTAGGCCTTGGCCACACCGATCACCCGGTCGATCAGGGTGGGGCCCACGCCGGCGCCGATGCAGGCGCCCCCCGACACGGGATTGGAGGAGGTGACGTAGGGATAGGTGCCGTGGTCGAGATCCAGCAGGGTGCCCTGGGCGCCCTCAAAGAGGATGTTCTTGCGGGCCCGGGCCGCCTCATGGATGGTGCGGGTGCAATCCACCACGTGGGGGGCCAGCCGGCGGCCGTAGGCGGCGTACTCCTCGATCACCGCGTCCGCATCCAGGCCGGGGACGCCATAGACCTTCTCGAGCAGGTCGTTCTTCTCGGCGAGGGGGCCGAGCAGGCGATCGCGCAGGCAGTCCGGATCGAGCAGGTCGATGACCCGGATGCCGTTGCGCTGGGATTTGTCGGCATAGGTGGGGCCGATGCCCCGCCCCGTCGTGCCGATGCGGCGGTCGCCCCGGCGCTGCTCCATCGCCAGATCCAGCAGCCGGTGGTACGGCATCGTGACGTGGGCCGTGGAGGCGAGCTTCAGCCCGGAGACGTCGATCTCCAGCTCCAGCAGGGTGTCGATCTCGCCCAGCATCACCTTGGGATCCACCACCGTCCCCGATCCGATCAGGCAGATGGTGTCCGGATAGAGGATCCCCGAGGGGATCAGGTGGAGCTTGAGGACCCGGTCCTCGACGACGATGGTGTGCCCGGCGTTGACCCCGCCCTGATAGCGGACCACGACATCGGCGGAGCGACTCAGCAGATCGGTGATCTTGCCTTTCCCTTCGTCACCCCATTGCGCACCGATGACGACAACATTGGCCAAGGAAACAGCGGCCCGTAGCCGCTTCTAAGCACAAGGGGAGAGCTTCTCAGATCGGGGCCCCCTTCGTCAAAGGTTCAGGCCCCGCGCACCGCGGACGCTTCAGCTTTCTTAAACTCCTTCTCCAGCCGGCTGCGCAGGGCATCGGGCAGGGGGCGGTTGGCGTAGCCGGCGTAGTGGGCCGCCAGTCCGTTGACCGCGGTCTGCATGGTAGTGAAGGAGGCCAGGGCGTGGATGTCCTGGCGGGGCCGGTAAAGGGCGGTGTAGCCGTTGATCAACTGCCGGGCCTGCAGCTCCGCCTCCTGGCGGGCGGGGTCCTCCTGGGGCAGGGCGATGGTGGTCAGCAGGGTCTGGGCCACGCTGACGGTGTCATCGACGTAGTTGCCGCTGAGGCCGCCGGGGGCCTGGCTGCAGCCGCTCAGTCCGAGGCAGAGACACAGGCCGAGGGCCAGAAGGGGACGGAGCAGGCTGCGGCGCAGAAGGGCGACCAAGGGAGGAACGGCGTCTGGATAAATCCTACGGGGATGCACCCGGCAGCCCGAGCAGGTGCTCGAGGGCGGCGTCGGCGCTCAGCTCGCGCTTGCCCGTGTCGCCGCTGCGGTCCACAAGCTCCACCGTGCGCTGCCCAGCGCCACGGCCCACCACCAGCCGCCAGGGGATGCCGATCAGGTCAGCGTCCTTGAACTTGACCCCGGCCCGTTCGGGGCGGTCATCGAGCAGAACGTCGATTCCGGCCTTCAGCAAACGGCTGTAGAGCTCCTCGGCCAGGGCCACCTGCACCGGATCCTGACTGCTGGCGATCACGATGATCACCGTGTAGGGCGCGATCGCCACGGGCCAGCGGATCCCGTCGGCGTCGTGGTGCTGCTCCACGGCGGCCTGGGCCAGCCGCGAGACACCGATGCCGTAGCAGCCCATCCAGAGGGGCTCCTCGTTACCGGCCTCGTTGGTGAAGCGGGCCTCCAGGGCCTCGGAATACTTTCGGCCCAGCTGGAAGATGTGGCCCACCTCGATGCCTCGGGCCGCCTCCAGCCGCTGGGAGGGATCGTGCAGGCAGCGGTCTCCAGGCTGGGCCGATCGCAGGTCCTCCACCTCAGGGACCGGACAGATCTCACCCCAGCGCGCCCCCACCAGATGCTCATCGCTGCGGTTGGCACCGCAGACGAAGGCCTCGAGTTCGGCGGCAGAGGAGTCCGCCAGGCGCAGCAGTGGAACCGCCTTGCCGGGGGCTTCGCCGTGGCGCAGGGCCGGATCCTCCAGATGGGGACCAAGGAAGCCGAAAGGCACGGCGTCCCAGAGATGGTCGGCCAGCAACGGCACGATCTCCAGCAGGGCTCCGGCATCGGGACAGCGGGCCGTCACGGCGTTGGCCAGCTTGACGTCGTTGAGCTGCTGGTCGCCCCGCAGGCACACCAGCACCCCCCGCGGGGGCGCCGCGGCGAAACGGGCCAGCAGCAGCAGCACCTTCAGCGTCTGGGTGGGGTCGAAGCCATGGGCAGTGCAGAGATCTTCGATGCTCTTCTGGGCGGGCGTGGCCAGGGACCGGCAGACGCCGGCCTCCAGGGGCACCGCCGCCGGCGGCAAGGAGACGGCCCGCTCCTGGTTGGCGGCGTAGCGGCCATCGGGACTGGCCAGGATCAGGTCTTCGCCGGCCTCGGCGGTGACCATGAACTCCTGGCTGGCGGAACCGCCGATGGCGCCGCTGTCGGCCTCCACCGCCACGGCCCGCAGGCCGCAGCGTTCGAAGATGCGCCGGTAGGCCCCGTCCATCGCGGCATAGGTGCGCCGCAGGCAGGCCTCATCGGCATGGAAGGAATAGGCGTCCTTCATGATGAATTCGCGACCGCGCATCAGGCCGAAACGGGGCCGGATCTCATCGCGGAACTTGGTCTGGATCTGATACAGGCAAACCGGCAGCTGCCGGTAGGAGCGCAGCAGGTCGGCCGCCAGCTCGGTGACCACCTCCTCATGGGTGGGGCCGAGCCCCAGGGAGCGCTCCTGGCGATCGACCAGGTGGAACATAATTCCCTCCCCGGCGGTGTAGCCATCCCAGCGGCCACTGCGGCGCCAGAGGTCGGCGGGCTGGAGCTGGGGCAGCAGGGTTTCGAGGGCGTCGACGGCGGCCATCTCCTCGCGGACGATGGCGGAGACCTTCTGGAGCACCCGCCAGAGCAGGGGCAGGTAGGCGAAGATCCCCGGCGCCAGCCGCCGCATGTAGCCGGCCCGGAGCAGCAGTTTGTGGGAGATGATCTCCGCTTCGGCCGGGTCGTCCCGAAGCGTCACCAGCATCAGGCGGGAGACGCGCATGGAGAAAGTCAGGATCGGCGCTGGACGCTATCACCGCAGGCCCGCTGAGCCCGGCAGCGCAGGGGGCGAAGACGGAGTCGCCGCAACGGGCTTCCCTGTGGCGTGGGGTCAGCCGCAGGCAAAAAGCTCTGCTATGGTCAGCCGCTAGTCCAGCGTGTCCAACACCAGTCTCAATGCTCGCTCACCCTGCCCAGGCCGGCTCTTCCATGGGCGGCCCCGCTGCTTCGGTGGAGCGGTCAGAGCCTCTGTCGCCGCCCCAAATGCTGCAGGCTGAGCCCGCCGCCGATGCCGAAACCCTGATCGGCATTGACGAGGTGCAGCGTTCCCTGAACCGATCCCGTGCCTCGGTGTATCGCTACACCAACACCGATCCCCGCAACCTCAACCCCCCGTTCAACCCCCGCAAACTCAATCCCGAGTACCGCAGCGACCAAAAGGAACCCCTCGTCTTTCACCCCCACGAGGTGGCCCGTTTCGCCCGCGACGTGCTGCGCATCAAAGAAGTGACCGTGGAGGTGCTCAACTCCCCCTCCACCGCCACCCAGCAATTGCTGGCTTCGATCCTGGAGGAACTGCGGGCGATCCGCGCCCGGCTCGATGGGGCCGACGCCACCCCCACCGACCTCCACCTGCACCGCCAGCAGCACTCCCAGTCACGGCCGGCTGCCTGAGTCCCGCAACCCTGTCCGGAAGGCCCGGCAGGGGGCAGAACGGACGGATCGGTGTCAGAATCAACCAAACATCCTTTGTTTCCCGTCGAGTGCCCCGGTCCGTCCGCTGCACGACTGCATGGATCACGTCCAACACGCCCGACCCTTTCCCCGCGCCGGTTCCCATCGCGGAACCATCCCTTCCCCGGCCGTCCCGGATGCCCTGATCAACGCGGCATCCCCTTCCAGTCCCGTTGATGGCTTCGCACTGGGCCCCTCCACGGGCGACGCAGAACCCAGCGAAGAGCCTGACAGTCCGGGACCCAGATCCCCTGGCTACGGCAACAGTGCGGAGGCGTCCTCTGACCTGCTCTTTGACCAGCCCCTGGGAGCCATCGCCGGATTTCTGCTCGGACTGGCGACTGTGCTTGTCCCCCTGGCCGGGGTGATCACCGACAGGCCCCTTCTGCCCGGCGAACAGCAGTCCAGCGAGCGGCGCTTCAGGCCCGTCGCTGTAGCAGAAAGCCCTGGAAGTCCAGGGCCTGGAAAAACGGCGCCGGATCGCTGAGGCCGGCGGCCTCCACCAGGGCCGTCAGACGGGCGATGCCGATGGGGTGGAAGCCCTGAATCTGGGCGGTGGGATCCACAGCCCCTCCAGCCACGCCGCTGGCCTGTTGGAAGCAACGCCAGGCCTCGGCCACCTGGGGAGACAGGGGCGAGCGCTCTGGGCGCATCAGGTCGACGAGCACCAGCTGCCCCTGGGGCCTGAGGCTGCGGGCCAGGGCGGTCAGGAAGGTCAGCTTGGTGCCGTCGTCGGGGAGGGACTGCAGCACCAGCACCGACAGGGCGCCATCGAATCGGGCCTCGGCGCCCAGCTGCTCCACCGTGGCGTGGTACCAGTCGATCTGGCCCCGGTTCTGCAGCCGCTGCCGGGCCACCGCCAGCATCTCCGCCGATGGATCGATGGCTGTGAGCCGCCAGTCGGGTCGCTGGGCGTCAGCCTCCAGCAGCTCGGCCCCCGTACCACAGCCCGCCACCAGCACCTCCGCCGCTTGCCTTGACGCCAGGGGAGAGGAGGCCAGCAGCGCCACCGACAGTCGAGCGAGGCTGGCGTAGCCGGGGATCAGCTGCTGCACCACCAGGTCGTAGGTGCCTTGCCGGGCCGGGGCGGGGTCGGAGGAGAGCAAGGTCTGCTGGCAACCTGCCCATCGTAGGCAGCCCCTCCCGACCGTCCCGATCCAATCCCAAGGCCATGATCCTTGCCCAAGGCAACGAAAGTGGGATCGTTGGGACGGGGTGTGGCCTAAGTTGGGCGGCGCCCCCTACCCACGATCGACCGTGCCCACCATCCGTTTCGAAAAGGAAGGCCAGCAGGTTGGTTGCATTGAAGGGGCGAATCTGCGCAAGGCGGCCCTTGACGCCGGGGTGAATCCCTACACGGGCCTCAACAACCTCAACAACTGCGGCGGCCTCGGCCAGTGCGGCACCTGTGTGGTGGAAGTGGTGGAGGGGGCCCGCAACCTGTCCCCCCGCAGCGACGTCGAGGAGGTCTACCTGGCGGATCGTCCCTCCAGCTACCGCTTGAGCTGCCGCACCACCGTCAATGGGAACGTCACCATCCGCACCAAGCCGGACTCCGGCGTGGGCAAGGGCTCCAACAGCCTGATCGGCGCCCTCAAGGCGCTCGTCGGCCGTAAGTGAGCCTCAATGGCTGATCAGGCGGTCCATCGCCTCTTTCATTACGCCGGCTGCAGCACCTGTCGCAAAGCGTTGGCCTGGCTGCGGGATCGGCAGATCCCGTTCGAGGCCATCGACATCACCACCAGCCCCCCGTCCCTGGAGCTGCTCAGCGAGGCCCACCGCCAGCTGGGTGGTTTCGGCCGGCTGTTCAACACCAGTGGCCAGAGCTACCGGGCCCTGGGCGCCGCCACGGTGAAGGCGATGGACACGGCCACGGCCCTGGCGGCCCTTGCCGCCGATGGGCGCCTGATCAAGCGTCCTTTTCTGGTCACGGCCTCGGGGCGGATCGTCACCGGATTCCGCCCCGAGGAATGGCAGGAGCTGTTCGCCTAGGCCGGGTCGTTGCCTTCGCCCGGCCCCTGGGTTCCCTTCACCATCAGCTGGTCAAGCTCCTCGATCAGCCCTTCGATGCCGGCCCGGCTGATCTGGCTCAGGTAGGTGCCCTTGAACTCCTCGAGGAAGGTGCAGAGCAACTGCTGGGAGCGTTCTAGGGCCGGTCCGCTCTCCAGGGCTTCGGCCAGTTCCTCCCAGAAGCGGTCGATGAAGCGCTGCAGCAGCTCCAGCTGCTGGTCATCGCGCCGGCTGAGGCGCTCACCGGTGCTGCGGGTGAGGTCGAGCAGGCTGTCCACCATCCCCCCGGCCAGCTGGCGGGAGAGCCCCTTCTCCACCTGCAGCAGGGGCTGGAGCTGGCGCAGACCCGGCGGCACGATGGCGTTCTGGAGGCTCTGCTGCAGGGCATGGCCCAGCACCCCCTGCAGCTCGGGGGCCAGGCGCGGCGCCACCCGCACCAGCAGCAGGGGGCCCCAGATCCGCACCAGTTCCACCAGTTCCCGCTCATCGTTACTGACCACGGTCTGATGGCTGCGCAGGGCCCGGATCCGCATCGGCCAGCGGCGCGAGCGGATCAGCTGCTGCAGACCATCGATCAGCTGCAGCGCCAGCACCTCGAACAGCTCGACCGCCAGCAGGGCCACCACGCCGCGGCTGATGACGGCCCGGATCGGCTCGATGGTGATCAGCCCGCTGGTGTGCAGCCGCTCCAGCACCGGCACCACCCGCAGCAGGCGCCAGAAGGGCAGCAGCAGGGGCAGGTCGATCCAGCGCCGCAGCAGGGCCCGGTTCCAGCTCAGGCCCGGCAGGCGGCGACGCAGGCGGTAGGCCCGCAGCAGGATGTCCAGGGCGAAGACGCTCTGGAACAGGATCAGGTCGTAGCGCCAGAAATGGTCGGTGGGGCGCCCGTTCTCATCGATCGAGCGCCAGTAGGTGGTGGCCACCAGGGGCAGCACCTGCTGGCGCCAGAACAACCGCTCCTGGTCCCAGGGATGGGAGGCGATCCAAGAGGGACTCAGCAGCACCGCCGCCGCCTGCTTGGCCGAGTCCTTGTCGGCGCGCTGACGCAGGCGGTTCTTGATCTTCTCCAGGGTGCCGGAGGTACCCGAGGCCAGCATCGGGTTGGAATCAATCATCTCAACGGTGAGCCGCACCTGCTCCGCCAGGAGCTTTTCCTGGGCAGGGCTGGGCGGCCCAGGGGGCCCCTGGCGCAGGGCCGCATCCAGGCGAGCGAACTGGGCCTGGTAGGCCTGGGTCTCTCGGTGGGGTTCGATCCCCTTGATCGGATCCACCCAGGGGGTGATGTCGGGGATGAAGGTGAGCGGCACCACCAGGGGCACCGACGCCAGCGGGTAGAGGTTGCGCTGCAGCCAGAAGGTACGCAAGGGGATGTAGGTGACGTCAAACGCCACCCACAGCAGATTCAGGGCGGCCCAGAGCGCCACGAAGCGATCCCAGCGGCGGCCCAGGCCACTGGAGGGCAGGGCCAGGGTCTGGTGCCAGCGTGGGCGTGCCATCGGGGACGCGGCGGGCGGGTGCGTGCCTAATCTGCCTCCCGACCACCGAACCTGCCGCACGAACCCCTTGAGCCCCTCGGATCCCCAGGTCGACGACGGCGCTCGCGATGAGCCGCAGCCCCACTCAGAACCGCAGCAGGAAAGCCCCTGGGCCTTCTGGCGCAGTGTCCTGATCACCCTGGCGGTGGCCCTGGGGATCCGCCAGTTCCTGCTCGAGGCCCGCTACATCCCCTCCGGCTCCATGCTTCCGGGCCTGCAACTGCAGGACCGGCTGCTGGTGGAAAAGCTCACCTTCCGACAACGCCCCCCCAAGCGCGGCGAGGTGGTGGTGTTCCGTTCCCCCTACCACTTCGATCCGATCCTCACCGGACCGACCAAGCCCGGTGGGTTGCGCTGTCTGCTGGTCAACCTCCCCCTGATCGGTTCCGTGCCGGGCCTCCAGCAACCGGCCTGCGACGCCTACATCAAACGGGTGATCGCCCTGCCCGGGGAGCGGGTGGTGGCCGATCCCCGCGGCCGCGTCACGATCAATGGCCGCCCCCTCGACGAGCCCTACGTCCGCAACTACTGCCCCGTCGATCGCCAGGGGGTCGGCCCCTGCCGCACCCTCGATGTGGTGGTGCCCGCCGGCCATCTGGTGGTGATGGGCGACAACCGGGCCAACAGCTGGGATGCCCGCTTCTGGCCCGGCGGACCGCTGCTGCCCGAATCCGAGCTGATCGGCCGGGCCTTCTGGCGTTTCTTCCCGTTCAGTTCGGCGGGCCCGCTGCCAGAACCCAACCAGCTGGATCGCTGAGCCCTGTGGCGATCACCCGTCCCTGCAGCTGACGATCCCGACAGGGCCGGTTGGCCGCCAGGGAGCCAGGCGGTGCGTCGGCCCAACGCCAGGCATGGCCAGGATCAAACAGCAGCCACTGGCGCGTGCCCGGGGCCAGCACGGGCTGGGGCCGCCCCAGGAAGCGGGCGGGTCCCCAGCAGAGCGCCTGCCAGAGCTGCTCCGCCCGCCAACCCTGGCGCCCCACCAACTCCTCCCAGAGCAGGGAGAGCACCAGGCCGTGGCCCGCCACGCCAGGGCGGCGTTGATCCAGGGGCAGCAGCTCCTCCTCGGCATCAAGGGCCACGTGGTGGACCGCAACGGCCCCGATGACGCCATCGGCGAGGGCATCGATCAGGGCCCGCCGGTCGGCCGGTCCCCCCAGGGCGGGCTCCAGCAGCCAGCCGTCATCGGCCGGATCGAGGCCACCGCTGTCTGCGACCAGATGCCACCAGCACACGGACGCCATCGCAGGGAGGGCCTCGCGCCGCAGACGCGCCACGGCTTCAGCGGTGGAGACGTTCATCAGCCGCAGCTGGAGGCTGGGCAGGTCGCCGGCCAGGGTGAGCAGGGTCTCCAGGGGGAGGGTTTCACTGCCGGGAGGGTCGAGGGGCCAACCCGCCCGCAGGGCCTCCACCCGCTCCCGCACAAAGCCCCGCTGGGCCAGGGACCGGTCCCGGGGCGGCAGCAGCACGGGCCGGTCCCCCATCTCAGCGAGCCTCAGGCCCCGCTCCAGCAGGTCGATCGGCGGCAGGGTCGCCCCGGCCGCCAGACCGCAGGCTCCGGCCGCCAGCTGGTCGGCGTGGGGGGCCAGCTCCCGGTCGAGGCCATCGACGCTGAAGCTGCCCCAGGGGAGCAACTGCAGGGGCTCGGGCCAGCTCCAGCCCAGCCGATCGGGGCGGTCCCGCCAGGTGGGGGCCCAGGGGAGCAGGGCCACGGTGCCGTAGCCACCGGCGGCGGCGGCGGCCCCAAGGCTGGCCAGGGTTTCCGCCCTCCCCTGCAGGGGCACCTCCAGCACGCTGTGGGGATCCACCAGCGCCGGGCCGAACCAGCAGCCGTCGCCGTCGACGCTGGCGCCTGCCGCCTCCGGGAAGGCGGCCGGATCCGGATCGATCGCCACCAGCAAGTCCTGCTCCAGGAGCACGTCGGCCCGCCGTGGCGGCCGGCCTGGGGATTCCAGCAGATGGACCCCGCGGATCAGCAGCTGACGGACCATGGCAGGGGCCTCGGGGGGAGTGGAGCGGCTAGAGGGCGCCGGCGGCCGTGCGGTCGATCACTCCGCCCAGATGGGCGGTGAGGTTGAGGGCGGTCACCACCGGCGTTGCCGTGGCCCCCTGGGGGTAATCGATCACGGTGACACCGCCGTTGCCCTGCTTCACGGTCCAGATGTCGCCGGGGGAAAGACCGAGCAAGGCGCAGAGAATGGTCTTGTTGACCGCATCATGGGCGACCACCAGGGCCGTCTCCTGGGGCCCCAGCCCGGCAGCGATGTGGTTCCAGGCCGCCAGGGACCGGTCCCAAACCTCGACGATGGTCTCACCTTCCGGCATCTGCACCGTTTCCGGGCTGCGCTTCCATGCCGCCAGGAGATCGGGCCAGCCGGCGGAGATCTCGCTCTCCAGCCGGCCCTCCCAGAGGCCATGGCCGATCTCCCGCAGACCCCGGTTGGTGGTGAGGGGTACCCCGGGGTGGGAGCCCAGGATCACCTCGGCGGTGCGCAGGGGGCGTGCCATGTCGCTGCTGTAGGCGCGCTGCAGCGGAATCGGGGCCAGGAAGGCCCGTGCCGCTTCGGCCTGGGCCAGGCCGTGGGCATTGAGGGGGATGTCGATCTGGCCCTGGAACCGGCCCTCCCGGTTCCAGTCGGTCTCGCCATGGCGCACCAGCAGCAGCCGGCAGCCCGCTCCGGCCGGCGGCAGGGCCGTGCCCAGGTGGGCTGTGCCGTTGAGGGATTCCAGCTGCACCGCCGGGCGTCCGCCCTCGCCGCGGACCAGGTTGAGCACCGAGATGGAGGCGTTGTCGAGCCTGAGGCGAAGGAAACCACTGGCCGGCAGCCCGAGCAGATGCAGCACCAGGCAGCGCAGGATGGCGTTGTGGGCCACCACGAGCACGGTGTCGTCGTCGCCATGGCGCTCCAGCAGCCGAGCGGCGAACCGGCCCGCCTGCTGCAGAAGTTCGGGCACCGGCAGAAAACGGCTGCCGTCAGCGCGCTGCAGCTCCATGGTCTCGGGGGCTTCGCGCCAGCGGCGCTCCTGCTCCTGGTCCAAGGCCCGCACCTCGCTGCGCAGCAAGCCGCTCCAGGGGGCCAGGTCGATCTCCAGCAGATCGTCGTCGAAGAGGGGGCTCAGCGGCGAGCCATGGCTGGCGAGCAGGGCCGCCGTCGTGGCGCTGGCCCGCTGCAGGGGGGAGCTGTAGACGGCATGGAACGGCAGCTCGGCGAGGGCCTCGCCCGTGCGACAGGCCTGGAGCTGCCCCTCCTCGGTGAGGTTGGAGAGGTCGTCACGGCCCTGGATGCGGTGCTCCAGGTTGAAGCTGCTCAACCCATGGCGGACCAGCACGATGCGAAGGGGCACGGTGCTTGTGGCGCAGGCCCGGCCATCGTATGGGAGCGGCCAGAGACAGGGGGCAGGGGAGAATCAGCTGCCCTTGCCGCCGAGGTGGTCCGTTTGAACGGAACCCCTTCCCGATCCGGACCCCCCGCCGCTCCGCCGGGCTGGAAGAGCCTGCTGGCCCTGCTCAGCCTGGCCCTCTGCGCCCTGTTGTGGGTGGGGGGGCTGATCGACAGCCTGGAGCGGCCGTCAGTGGTGGACTCCCTCAGCCTGCGGCAGCTGGAACTGGGGGCCCTGGCGGCCGAGGCTGTCCCGCCGGGCCTGCGGCCGCTCCTGGCCGGGGAAGCTCCCCGCCAGGACTTGAAGCTGGAGCTGAGGCGGCAGATGGAAGCCTCCGAAGAACCGCCGCTGGCCTTGCGCCGCCTCGAACTGGCCCTGCTGGAGCGCTCCGAGGCGGACCCTGCGGCCCTGGTCGATGGGACGGAACTGGGGGCCCTGGCCACCCAGGTGGACGCCGAGCGGCGCCCCCTGATCGACGTCCTGCTTGCCGGACGCTCCGTGGACGCCCGGCGACGGCAGGAGCTGCTGGCCCCCTGGTCAGCGCCGCTGATGGTGCAGCAGCTGGTCTGCGAACAGTTGCCGGGGGACCCGGGGACCTGTCCGGCGGAGGAGCGGTCCCTGGGATTGCTGTTGAGGCTGCTGGCGGTGACCGCCCTGCCGGCCCTGTTTCTGCTGACGGGGGTCATCCTTCTGCTGCGCCAGGGCTGGATGGCGTGGCGTCATCGGCTCCCGGCCGCGCCGCCGCTGCTGGGTCCACCCCTGAGCCCCGTCGATGTGACCCTGCTGATCGCCGGCGGGTTCGTGGTGCTCGGGGAGGTCGTTGTCCCGGTCGTGGTGCAGCCGCCGCTCCAGATCGCCCTGGAGCGCCTGGCCACACCGAGGGCCCTCAGCCAGGGCCTCGAGGTGCTGGTGCTCTACGCGGCCCTGATGGCGGTGCCCCTGCTGCTGCTCGCCCTGATGCTGCCGCGCCGAACCCCCACTCCTGTGGGGGGCTGGCTGCAATGGCAGTGGCGGCCGGCCCGGTCCGCCGTCAGCGGTGCCCTCGTCAGCCTGTTGATGGTGCTGCCGGTGGTGACGGCCTCCAGCTGGGTCATCGACAGGGTCTGGAGCGACCCAGGCGGGAGCAATCCGCTGCTGGACCTCGTGCTGACCAGCGCCGATCCCCTGGCCCTCTCCTGTTTCGCCCTCACCGCCCTGGTGGTGGCCCCCCTGTTCGAGGAGGTTCTGTTCCGGGGCGTGCTGCTGCCGGTGGCGGGGCAGAGGCTCGGTGGCGCCGGAGCCGTGATCCTCAGTGCCGCCATGTTCGCGATCGCCCACCTGAGCCTGGCGGAGCTGGCGCCCCTGTTCGTGCTCGGCCTCGGCCTCGGCTGGTTGCGGTGGCGCAGCGGCCGACTGGGCGCGGCCGTTCTGATGCATGCCCTCTGGAATGGGCTGACCTTCATGAATCTCCTCTTTCTCGCCGACTGACACCGCTTGCTGGCGCCCCCCTGGGGTGGTTCACTTGCGCAGTGCCTTCCAGGTCCCTTGGCCGCCTCCCCCGCCCCACGCAGCCAGAATCCCTCGCCAAGACTGAGGCCCCTGCATCTGATCGAGGGGTCGCTTTCGGCGCGCAAGATTGAACGGCAGGCGCCCTGGCTGGCCGGTCTGCATCGGATCAGCAGCGGAGCCCTGCTGGGACTGGGGCTCTCCATGCTCGGCCTGAGTGCCCTCACCCTCCACTGGCAGAACCAGTGGGCCAGCAGTTTCGGCCAGTTGCAGGCCTCCAAGACCCTGGAGCACCGCATGCAGGAGTCTTCCGCCCTGCTCGAACAGCACCACCTCAGCCTGGTCCGGCGGCCCGGTCTGCTGGAGCCCACCAGCAGCGACAAACTGATCCACCTGCCGGAGCCGCGCAGCAACCGGCCCCGCGCCTCCCTGCCCCTGCTCGCCGGCTTCCAGCTGCGCGCCATCCCGGCCGGCTATTGATGCCTTCTCCTTTCCGTTCGAGGTCTTTCGACGCCGGCGGCCAGGCCGCTTCCGGCAAGACGAGCGGACGCCGGAGCAAGACAGCGGGGACGCGGCGGGTGGTCGAGATCCAGCCGATCCCCACCGGCCGGATGCTGGCTGTCTATCTGCTGCTCTGCGCGGCCCTGGTCGGGCTGGCGGGACGCCTGGCCTGGCTCCAGGTGGTGCAGGCGCCGGCTCTCCAGGCCAGGGCCAGGGCCATCCAGACCCAGGCGATCACCCCCATCGGCAAGCGGCGCACCATCGTTGACCGCATGGGCCGGCTGGTGGCCCTCGACGAGGAGCGCTTCACCCTCTGGGCCCATCCGCGCTACTTCAACCTGCCGGGTGACGAACCCCAGAACATCCGCCCACCCGCCGACGTCGTACGGGAACTCTCCAAGGTGCTGGCGCAGCCGCCCGGAGAGCTGCTGCAAACCATTGGCAGCCGCCGCAGCGGCGTCAAGCTCGCCACCGGACTGGACCCGGAAACGGCCCATCGGGTGCGGGAACTGGGCATCAGCGGCATCGATCTGGAGGCCTACCCGCAACGGGTTTACCCCCAGGGTCAGCTGTTCGCCAACGTGGTGGGCTTTCTCAACCTGGAGCGGGTCGCCCAGGCGGGTCTGGAGCAGAGCCGGGACCGGGACCTGCGTCGCCATGAGGTGACGATGAGCATGCGCCGCGGCGCCGATGGCACCCCCCTGCCGGATGGCCTGCAGGCCGGGGCGCTGTATGGCGACGACCTGCGCCTGCAGCTCACCCTCGATGCCCGTCTGCAGCAGGTGGCCCAGCAGGCGCTGGGCAAGCAGGTGAAGCAATGGAGGGCCAAGCAGGGCGCCGCCCTGGTGATGAATGCCCGCAACGGCGAGATCCTCGCCCTGGCCTCCACCCCCAGCTACGACCCCAACAGGTTCTGGAAGTACAACCCCGCCCTGTTCCGGGAATGGTCGGTGCAGGACCTTTACGAGCCCGGCTCCACCTTCAAGCCCATCAATCTGGCCCTGGCGCTGCAGGAGAAAGCGATCCGTCCTGGCGACAAGGTGAACGACGTGGGGCAGCTGAGCATCGGCGGCTGGCCGATCTTCAACCACGACCGCCGCGCCAACGGCCTGATCGATTTCCCCACGGTGCTGCAGGTGTCCAGCAACGTGGCGATGGTGAAGGCCATGTCCCAGGTGAAGCGGGATCGCTTCTGGCACTGGCTGCGGGCCTTCGGCATCGACGAGATGCCGGACACGGATCTGCCGGGAGCCGTGGCGGGCCAGCTGAAGAGCCGCCAGGAGTTCACATCGGCGCCGATCGAACCGGCGGTCGCCGCCTTCGGCCAGGGCTTCTCCCTCACCCCCCTCAAGCTGCTCCAGCTGCACGGGATGCTCGCCAACGGCGGCCGGCTGGTGAGCCCCCACATCACCCGAGGTCTGCGATCCGGTGATGCCCTGGCCAGCGCCACAGCCCCGACGGGCGTGAAGATGCTGGATCCAGGGGTCACCCGCACCGTTGTCAACTGGATGGAAACGGTGGTCGAGAACGGCAAGGGGATGAAGATCCCCGGTTACCGCATCGCCGGCAAGACGGGTACGGCCCAGAAGGCACGGAACGGCGTGTACATCCCCGGGGCCAGGATCTGCAGCTTCGTGGCGATCCTGCCGGGGGACGATCCCGGTTATGTGGTGCTGGTTGTGGTCGACGAGCCCCAGGGCGGCAACGCCTACGGCTCCACCGTGGCCCTGCCGGTGGCCCGCCAGATCGCCGAAGCCCTGCTCGTGATCGAGAAGGTGCCCCCCAGCCAGCCGATCGTCAGCGGGCCCCGACGAGCCACGCCGTCCTGAGGCCCGGCCCTGTCCTCATTCCCACAACCCCGCTGCCTCGCCCAGGGGGGCCATGGCTAGCGTCTGGTCCTGACGACCTCCCTCCCGACGCCGTTCCACGATGGCCAACCTGCTCGAACAACTGGCCGCCATGACCGTGGTCGTGGCTGACACCGGCGACATTGAGGCGATTCGCCAGTTCACGCCGCGGGATGCGACCACCAATCCGTCCCTGATCCTGGCGGCGGCCCAGATTCCGGCCTACCAGGACCTGATCGACCGCTCCCTGCGCGAATCCCGTGAGGTGATCGGCGCGGCGGCCCCCGCCGAGGACGTGGTGCGCGAGGCCATTGACGAGATCAGCGTCACCTTCGGCAAGGAGATCCTCAAGATCGTGCCGGGCCGGGTCTCCACGGAGGTGGATGCACGCCTGAGCTACGACACCGAGGCCACGATCACCAAGGCCCGCAAGCTGATTGGCCTCTACGCCCAGGCCGGCATCGGCACCGACCGCGTGCTGATCAAGATCGCCTCCACCTGGGAGGGGATCAAGGCGGCGGAGGTTCTCGAGCGTGAAGGGATCCACTGCAACCTCACCCTGTTGTTCGGCTTCTCCCAGGCCGTGGCCTGCGCCGAAGCGGGCGCCACCCTGATCTCCCCCTTCGTGGGTCGCATCCTCGACTGGTACAAGAAATCCACCGGACGCGACAGCTACCCCGGAGCCGAAGATCCCGGCGTGCTGTCGGTGACGCGGATCTTCAACTACTTCAAGACCTATGGCTACGGCACCGAGGTGATGGGCGCCAGCTTCCGCAACATCGACGAGATCGTCGAACTGGCGGGCTGCGATCTGCTCACCATCTCCCCGGCCCTGATGGACCAGCTGCGGCAGAGCGAGCAGCACCTGGAACGGCGTCTTGATCCCTCCCGTCCCGGCGCGACCGAGGCCAGGTTCCACGTCGACGAGGCCACCTTCCGCACGATGATGGCGGCCGATCCCATGGCCAGCGAAAAGCTCGATGAGGGCATCCGCGGTTTCACCAAGGCCATCGAGACCCTGGAAGGTCAGCTGGCCCACAGGCTGGCGGTGATCGAGGGCGGAGCCGCCTTCACCCATGCGGTGCATGAGATCTTCCTGCTCAACGACCTCGATGGTGACGGCTGCATCACCCGCGAGGAATGGCTCGGCAGCGATGCCGTCTTCGATGCCCTCGACACCGACAACGACGGTCGCCTGGCACCCGAGGATGTGCGCGGCGGCCTGGGAGCTCCGCTGGCAATCAGCCGCTGAACGTCCGCTCAGGGCCCCATTCCTTGATCAGATGTTCACCTTGATGGGCAAAGATGGGCAACCCACCCTCTGACGAATGACCCACACCGTCCATGCTCTCGACACGATGCGCGCCCTCGCCTACAAGGGTGAGGTGAGGGATGTCGAGGCCGGTTCCGTCATCTTCAGTGCCGGCGAATCCGGCGACTGCATGTTTGGCCTGCTGGAGGGAACGGTGCGGCTCAGCTGGAACGCTGACGCGGGCCATGAGGACATCCAGGCCGGCGACGTCTTCGGAGCCGGAGCCCTGGCCACGGCGGAACACCGCCGTTACGGCCACGCCACGGCCCTCACCGCCTGCCGGCTGCTGGTGATGAACCGGGAAAAGTTCCTGTTCGCCGTCCAGGAGGCGCCCATGTTCGCCATCGAGCTGCTGGGTTCGATCGACCAGCGCCTGCGGGACATCAAGGGTGTGCCCCGCACCTGAAACCGCTCAGCCCCGCTGGAACAGCAACCGCCGGATCACCCGCTGGGCGATCTCCCCATAACCCATCTCGCCGGAAAGGATCTGGGCGATGCGCTGGGGGGCGGTGGGGCGTTTGACGCCGAGCTGGTAGCCCACCCGGGGCACCCGGTAGAACACCTGGGCGATGCGTTTGCCCCAGGCCATCGAATCGCCCCATGCCTCGCGCATGCGCAGGCTGTAGTGCTCCAGGGCAGGGCCCTCGCCATCCAGCCAGCGATCGAGGGCTGCGGCCGCTTCGCAACCGCTCAGCAGCGACGGGCGCAGACCCTCGGCCAGGAAGGGATCACAGAGCGAGGCGGCATCGCCCACCGCCACCAGGCCCGGCCCATGCAAGGCATGGTGGCCGTTCCAGAGCCGCAGCTGGCCGTGACGCCGATCACCGGCATCCGCTGGCAGCCCGAGGCTGGGCAACAGGGAGGAGAGCACCGCTCCGCTGTCGGCCTCCTGCTGGCCGACGAATGTGCCTACACCGATGCTGTAGCCGCCCTTGCGGGGAAACACCCAGCAGAAGCCATGGTGCACCAAGCCGAACTCGAAGCGGGCCATGTCGGCGGGATCCGGATCCGCCGCCACCTCCACCGAAACGGTGGCCGCGAAGCGGGGACGGGGCGGGCCCAGGCCGAGGGGCGCCGCGAACCGGGAACCGGAGCCATCGGCGATCACCACGGCCCTGGCCCGCAGCGGACCCTCGCCTGGAACCGACACCTCCCAGAGGCCATCGGCGCAACGCTCGATCCGCTCGGCCCTGCAGCCATGGCGCAGGTCGCAGCCCGCCTGGACGGCCTGCTCGGCCAGGAAGGCATCGAGCACGCTGCGGCGCACGATCCAGAAGGGGGCCGCGCCCGGCAGCTCCGCCGTCACTGGATCCTCCAGGCACCAGGTGAACCGCACCCGGCGGATCACCTGGTCGACGCTGGGGGCCAGATCGAAGGGGAACCAGCGTTGCACCGAGGCGGCCATGCCGCCACCGCAGGGTTTGGACCGTCCCGGGGCCTGGGCCTCCAGCAGGATGACGCGGCGGCCACGGGCCGCCAGGTGGAAGGCCGCCGCACCGCCCGCCGCCCCGGCACCCACGACGATCACATCGGCATGGGCGGGCTGGCTCACACCTTGAGGATCTCGGCTTCCTTCTCCGCCAGCTTCTTCTCCAGTTCGGCGATGTAGCGATCGGTCAGCTTCTGGACCTTCTCCTGTTCGTCGTGGCTCTGGTCCTCGGAGAGCTCCCCGTCCTTCTCCTGCTTCTTGATCCGGTCGACGCCCTCACGGCGGAGGTTGCGCAGACCCACCTTGCCCTCCTCGGCGTACTTGGCCGCGAGCTTGCAGAGCTCCTTGCGGCGGTCCTCGGTGAGGGGCGGGATGTTGATGCGAATGAGGCGGCCGTCGTTGTTGGGGGTCAGGCCCAGATCACTCATGGCGATCGCCTTCTCGATCAGCGCCATGGAGCCCTTGTCGAAGGGCTGGATCTGGATCGTCTGGGCGTCAGGGGTGGAGATCGTCGCCAGCGACTTGAGCGGCGTGTCGGCCCCGTAGTACTCCACGGTCAGCTTGTCGAGCAGGGAAGGGTTGGCCCGACCGGTGCGGATGGTGTTGAAGGTGCGCTGGGTGGCTTCCACCGACTTGCGCATGCTGGCTTCGAGATCCATGGCAGGGGAAGGGCGGAGGGAGAGGGGTCAGCGGGGGGGCGCCGGCACGATGCGGGTGCCGATGGGCTCACCGGCGACGGCCCGCCCGATGTTGCCCGAGCCGAACAGGTCGAAGACCACGATCGGAATGGCGTTGTCCTTGCACAGGGCGATGGCGGTGCTGTCCATCACCTCGAGCTCGCCGCTGAGCACGTCCAGGAAGGTGAGGGTCTCGTAGCGGACCGCATCGGCATGCTTGGCGGGGTCCTTGTCGTAGACCCCGTCCACCTTGGTGGCCTTGAAGATCACATCGGCGTTGATCTCGGCGGCCCGCAGGGCAGCGGTGGTGTCGGTGGTGAAGAAGGGGTTGCCGCAGCCAGCCCCGAAGATCACCACCCTTCCTTTCTCCAGGTGGCGGATGGCCCGGCGGCGGATGTAGGGCTCGGCCACCTCCTGCATGGAGATGGCGCTCTGAACGCGGGTCGGCACACCGACACGCTCAAGCCCGTCCTGCAGCGTGATGGCATTCATCACCGTGGCCAGCATGCCGACGTAGTCCGCCGTGGCCCGGTCCATCCCCGCCGCCGAACCCTTGAGGCCCCGGAAGATGTTGCCGCCACCCACCACGATGGCCAACTGGGTGCCCCCGGCCACCACCTCGACCACATCCTTGGCGATCGACTGAACGATGGCGGGATCGATCCCATACCCCTGGCCCCCCATCAGCGCTTCACCGCTGAGTTTGAGGAGAACGCGCCTGTAGGCCATCGGCTCATGCGATCGGCCGAACAGTAGCAACCCTCCCCGCGGCGCCACCAGGTTGCCCGCCGCTCCTTCACCCGCTTCACTGCCCCAAAGGAGCACCGCCATGGCCCGCGACCAGCCCGGACCCCGCAGCAGCGACGTGATGGCCCGCCTGACGCTGTCAGCCATGGATCGGGCCAGCGGCAGCCCCGGGTTCTGGGGCGAGCCGGAAGTGCACCGCGCCCTGCTGGTCAGCGGGCTGTCGGTGCTGGTGTGCAGCCTGGCCCGGCTGCGGGCCGACCTGGGCTGATCCCGGTGGCCTCAGGCTGAGATCTCAGAACTCAATCCCAGCCTGGGCCTTCACCCCCTGCTCCCGGAACGGGTGGCGCACCGCCTTCATCTCCGTGACCAGGTCGGCCCGCTCCAGCAGGGCCGGCGGGGCGCCGCGGCCGGTGAGGGCCACGTGGGTGAGGGGTGGGCGCAGGGCGAGACCTGCCAGCACCTGGTCGGGGGCGAGATAGCCCAGCTTGAGGGCCACATTGATCTCATCGAGCACCACCAGCTTGCGGTCGGCGTCGGCGAGGTAGGCACAGGATCGTTCCCAGGCGCTCTGCACCAGCTGGCGATCCCGCTCCCGGTCCTGGGTCACCCAGGTGAAGCCCTCGCCCAGGGCATGCCAGTGGAGCGCCTCGCCGAAGCGCTCCAGAGCCCTGGCCTCCCCCGGCTGCCAGCCCCCCTTGATGAACTGCACCACCGCCACGTTCTCGCCATGGCCCAGGGTGCGCAGCACCAGGCCCAGGGCGGCGGTGGTCTTCCCTTTCCCCTCACCGGTGAAGACGAGCACCAGGCCCTTCTCCAGGTTCCGCTCTCCCACCCGTTGCTGCTGAACCTCGCGGCGACGCTGCATGCGGCGCCGATAGGCCTCCTGGTCCCCTTCGGGGGCCAGATCCCCCCCCGGGCCCAGTTCCTCGGCCTGGCGATCCAGCGCCAACGCCTCGTCCGGAGCCGCTGGGGTCGTTGAAGCGATCGCCGTCATCGGTAGCGGTGTTCGTTTGAGGCACTCTGGCGGAACCCCTGGCGACCCGGGCGGCCCCGCGCCTCAGGAGGCCCGCAGGCGGGCCAGGGCGGTGTCGACCGCCTGCTGCTGGTCGCGCCGCGTGATCCAGTGGTGGTAGGTGCGGGTGTGGATTGCCACCGAGTGGCCCATCATCCGGGCCGCCACCGTGTCGGGCAGGCCGATGTGGATGGTGCGCACGGCCCAGGCGTGGCGCAGGTCGTAGGGGGTGATCGGCAGCCCATAGCGGCGGAACTGCTCCGCCACCCGCCGGCCCACCTGCTGCAGGGTGGTGCGGCGCAGATCGGTGCACACCCGGGGCAACTCGGCGCCGCCCTCCCCCAGGCCCTCCAGGCCGAAGTGCTCCACCCAGTCGGGCTGGAACGGCCACACCTGGTGCTCCCCGGTCTTGCTGGTGGGCAGCACCCGCAGCACCCGGTCGCCCCCCGGCGCCAGGGCGGAGAGATCGCAGAAGAAGATCTCGTGGTTGCGCAGGCCGTAGGTGGCCATCAGGCCATAGGCCAGGCGCCAGCGGGGGTTGGGGATGGCCTCCACCAGCTCGAGGATGCGGGCATCACTGGGCAGACCCCGGAACCGGGCCACATGCAGGCCATAGCCGCCGCTGCGCTCGCTCCAGTCGGCCGGCAGGGGCAGCTGCAGGTGGCGGGCGAGGGCCCCGAGGGCGATGCCGCACTGCTGGCGGCTGCGGCTGGCCAGGGGGTAGGTCTCCAGCACCCGCTCCAGCAGAGGAGCGTCGACCGCCGCCGGTGAGGACCCCGACGCGGCGGCCACCGCCGCCAGACGCCGCAGGTAGGGCCGGTAGGCGCCGCTCCAGGTGCTGCGGCTGCCGGCGGGCCGGCGGCGGCGGCGGGGATCGGCGAAGAAGGCCGCCTCGAAGCCGGCCAGGAGGGGAAGCAGTTCCCCAGCCTCAGGGGGCACCACCGCCTGAGCCATCTCCAGGGCAGGGGCAGGGGCAGGGGCCGCCGCAGCGGGCGGGCGCCGCCGCCAGGGCTCCCAGCGGAAGGTTCCCTTCTCCACCGACTGCCGCACCCGGTGGAGCTGCTCGAGGGCGGCGGTCACGCCGGCACCGGTGGCCGGCAGCCCCAGGCTGATGCGCTGCACCGGCCGCGCCGCCGTGCCCTTCGGGCAGGGCAGGGGCCCGCGCAGACCCAGCCGCTGCTGGCGGATCTCCAGGCGCAGGCCGGTGCCCAGGGCCGCCAGACGCTGATTCTCCTGCCGCACCAGCGTTGCCGGGTCGGTGTCAGCCATGGCACCCGGATCGGCAGCGGCTGGCGATGGCAGGGCGGCCAGGGCGATGGCGCGGCAGGCAGGGACCTGAGCCGGAACCTACCCAGGCCATCTCCGGGCCGCCAGGGTGTGGTTCCTTGCCAAGGCGGCGCCTGGCGGCGGTGGGCGGCGTTACGCTCATCGTTTCTGATAGGAAGCATGGCCAGGGTCGGCGTGCTGCTGCTGAACCTCGGCGGTCCGGAACGGATCGAGGATGTCGGGCCTTTCCTCTACAACCTGTTCTCGGATCCGGAGATCATCCGTCTGCCCACGCCGGCGCTGCAGAAACCCCTGGCCTGGCTGATCAGCACCCTGCGCAGCGGCAAATCAAAGGAGGCCTACCGCTCCATCGGCGGCGGTTCCCCCCTGCGGCGCATCACCGAGCAACAGGCCAGGGAGCTGCAGAGCCGCCTGCGACAGGAAGGGGTCGACGCCACCAGCTACGTGGCGATGCGCTACTGGCATCCCTTCACCGAATCGGCCGTGGGCGACATCAAGGCCGACGGTGTGGAGGAGGTGGTTGTGCTGCCCCTGTACCCGCATTTCTCGATCAGCACCAGCGGCTCCAGCTTCCGGGAACTGCAGCGGCTGCGCCAGGCCGACCCGGCCTTCCGGCGCCTGCCGATCCGCTGCATCCGCAGCTGGTACGACCATCCCGGCTACATCAATGCCATGGCCGGGCTGATTGCCCGGGAGGTCGGCGCCTCCGGCACGCCGGAAGCGGCCCACATTTTCTTCAGTGCCCACGGGGTGCCCAAGAGCTACGTGGAGGAGGCGGGAGACCCCTACCAGAAGGAGATCGAGGCCTGTGCCGTCCTGGTGATGCAGCGACTGGAGGAGTTGCTGGGCCATGCCAACCCCTCCACCCTGGCCTACCAGAGCCGGGTGGGACCGGTGGAATGGCTCAAGCCCTACACCGAGGATGCCCTGCGGGAGCTGGGCGAGCAGGGCGTCAAGGAGCTGGTGGTGGTGCCGATCAGCTTCGTGAGCGAGCACATCGAGACCCTCGAGGAGATCGACATCGAGTACAGGGAGATCGCCACCGAAGCCGGCATCACCCACTTCCGTCGGGTGCCCGCCCTCGACACCGATCCCACCTTCATCCAGGGCCTCGCCGACCTGGTGCACGAGGCCATGGCGGGCCCGGAGGTGAACCTCGACATGGCGGCCCAGCTGCCCAAGAAGGTGAAGCTCTACCCCCAGGACAAATGGGCCTGGGGCTGGAACACCAGCTCCGAGGTGTGGAATGGTCGCCTGGCGATGGTCGGATTTTCCGCTTTTCTGCTGGAATTGCTCACCGGTCAAGGCCCGCTTCATGCCCTCGGACTGCTCTGATCGCCCCCGGCGTCCCCGTCTGCGGGGCCGGTCGCTGGTGATCGCGGCGACCCTGGGCCTGAGCAGCCAGGGTCTGCCCGCCGAAGCCCGCAACGCCAGCCTCTGGGGCCGGGGTGCCTTTCCGGTGGCCAGCTTCGCGGGCTACACGAGCGGTTTCGGCATGCGCTCCCACCCCCTCAGCGGCGACGTCAGGCCCCACTACGGCATCGACATCGCCGCCCCCCTGGGGTCTCCGATCCGCAGCTGGTGGACGGGGACAGTGAGCGAGGTGATCGTCGACGGCGGCTGCGGCAACGGACTGGTGATCCGCTCGGGCAGCTATGAGCACATTTATTGCCACCTCAGTGGCCAGGCCGGCAACGGCGTCTACCGCAGCGGCAACGTGCTGCTGCGGGTGGGCCAGCGGGTGGCCACCGGCCAGGTGATCGCCCACGTCGGCCTGACGGGCAGCACCACCGGCCCGCACCTGCACTGGGGCATGCGCTACCGGGGCGCCTGGATGGACCCGGCCCGGGTGTTGCGGGCCATGGCGGAGAGCCGCCGCCAGCGCAACCCAATCACCCTGCAGCGACCTAACCTGGGTGTCTTCCGCTGATGGTGTCCAGACCGTTGCCCGGCGTCTTGCCTTCCGGGTGCTTCGGCCTTCCATCCTGACGACCCCGTTCCCCCTCGCCAGTCCCAGCCGCCGCCGTGACGCTCACGCCCCTTCCCCCCACCACAGCCGCCGCAGGGCCATCAGCCGCCGCAGGGCAGACAGCCGCCGTCTACGCCCCTGAGGAGGCCCTGGAGGCGTCGGCACCGATGCGGGTCAGCGGCGGCTACGCCCTCATGGATGCCCTGCACCGCCACGGGGTGAAGCACATCTTCGGCTACCCGGGTGGGGCGATCCTGCCCATCTACGACGAGCTCCACAAGGCCGAGTCCCGGGGCTGGCTGAAGCACATCCTGGTGCGCCACGAGCAGGGCGGCACCCACGCCGCCGACGCCTACGCCCGTGCCACCGGCAAGGTGGGCGTCTGCTTCGGCACCTCCGGCCCTGGCGCCACCAACCTGGTCACCGGCATCGCCACCGCCCAGATGGATTCGGTGCCGATGGTGGTCATCACCGGGCAGGTGCCCCGCGCCGCGATCGGCACCGATGCCTTCCAGGAAACCGACATCTTCGGCATCACCCTGCCGATCGTGAAGCACTCCTGGGTGGTGCGCGACCCGGCCGACATCGGCCGCATCGTGGCCGAAGCCTTCCTGATTGCCGCCAGCGGCCGGCCGGGGCCGGTGCTGATCGATGTGCCTAAAGATGTTGGTGCCGAGGAGTTCGACTACACCCCGGTGGCCCCGGGATCGGCGATCCCCTCGGGCTTCAAGCGTCCGCCGGCCCCCAGGCCGGAAGCCATCGAGGCTGCCCTGGCCCTGATCCGCCAGGCCCGGCGCCCCCTTCTGTACGTGGGGGGCGGTGCCATCGCCTCCGACGCCCATGGCGAAGTGCATCAGCTGGCGGAACGGTTCCGGTTGCCGGTCACCACCACCTTGATGGGCAAGGGGGCCTTCGACGAGAACCATCCCCTGGCGGTGGGCATGCTGGGCATGCACGGCACCGCCTACGCCAATTTCGCCGTCACCGAATGCGATCTGCTGATCGCCGTCGGTGCCCGCTTCGATGACCGCGTCACCGGCCGCCTCGACAGCTTCGCCCCCCGGGCCCAGGTGATCCACATCGACATCGATGCGGCCGAAGTCGGCAAGAACAGGGTGCCCGAGGTGCCGGTCGTCTCCGATGTCCGCCTGGCCCTTGAGGCCCTGCTGCAGGCCTCCGTCGGCGAAAGCTCCAACCGCCGCACCGATGCCTGGCTGGAGCGCATCGACACCTGGAAACACCACTACCCCCTGGTGATCCCCCAGCCCGCCGGCGAGATCGCCCCCCAGGAGGTGGTCATCGCCCTGCGGGAACTGGCCCCGGAGGCGTTCTTCACCACCGATGTGGGCCAGCACCAGATGTGGGCAGCCCAGTTCCTGCGCAACGGACCCCGTCGCTGGATCAGCAGTGCCGGCCTGGGCACCATGGGCTTCGGCATGCCCGCCGCCATGGGCGTCCAGACCGCCTTCCCCGACGAGCGGGTGATCTGCGTGGCCGGGGACGCCAGCATCCTGATGAATATCCAGGAACTGGGCACCCTCAGCCAGTACCAGCTGCCGGTGAAGGTGGTGGTGCTCAACAACGGGTGGCAGGGCATGGTGCGCCAGTGGCAGGAAAGCTTCTACGAGGAGCGCTACTCCAGCTCCGAGATGACCGGCGGCATGCCGGACTTCCCCGCCCTGGCGGAGGCCTTCGGGGTCAAGGGCATCGGCATCACCGACCGGGCCCAGCTGCACTCGGGCCTTGCCGAGGCCCTGGCCCACCCCGGTCCGGTGTTCGTCGACGTGCGCGTTCGGCGCAACGAGAACTGCTACCCGATGGTGCCCCCGGGAGCCAGCAACGCCCAGATGGTGGGTCTGCCCAGCCATCCCGAACTCGCCATCGACACGATCCGCCAATGCAATGCCTGCGGCAGCACCACGGCCAGCGCCCACCTCTTCTGTCCCAGTTGCGGCGCCAAACTCTGAGCCTGCTCGGGATCCTGCTGGCCCTGCTGCTCGCCTGGCCCGGCGCGGCGGCGGCGGCGGAGGTGTTCCAGGTGCGCAGCGGCACGTTGCTGCAGGTGGGGGATGGAAACCGCAGCTATGCCGTCGAGCTGGCCTGCATGGAACTGGTGGCGGAGCAGGAGCAGCAGGCGACCGCCTGGCTGCGGCAGGCCCTGCCCCGCCGCACCAAGGTGAATCTGCGCCCCATGGGCCAGCGGGATGGCACGCTGCTGGCCCAGGTGAGCCTGCTCTCCAGCGGCGCCGACATCGCCACCGGCCTGATCGAGGCCGGCCTGGCCACGGCGGAGGCCTGCCCATGAGCCTCAACCGCACCGCCAAGGGCATCGTGCTGGTGCCCACCCTGCTGCTCGGCGGGGCCTTCTTAGCCGCCGGCACCTGGATGGAGGGCCCGGCCGCCGCCAACCGCGGCCTGGCGCTCACCCTGGGGGGAATCCTGATGGGAGCCGGTCTGCTGGCCCAGCTGCTGCCCGAACCCGGCCCGCCCCCCTCCGACCCCTGAGTCCATGGGTGGTTGGCGGCCTGCCAGACCCCATGCGAGAACATCACAGCCTGCGGCCGGAAGGGGGTCGCGGCTCCAGATTTGGGACAGTCAGGGCGAAGGGGATGGGCAACTCCGATCAGCTCGTTGTGCCCCTGGCACAGGTCGGCCTGGAATCCATCGCCGAGGTGGGCGGCAAGAACGCCTCCCTCGGGGAGATGATCCAGCAGCTGGGGCCTGTGGGCGTCCAGGTGCCGGGGGGATTCGCCACCACGGCCGCCGCCTACCGCCTGTTCATCAGCGCCAACGGGCTCAGGCCCGCCCTTGCCGCCCTGCTCGACGGCCTCGACACCAACGACCTGGCGGCCCTGCAGGCGGCTGGCCAGGGGGCCCGGGCGCTGCTGGGTGGGGCGGAGCTGCCGCCGCCCCTGGCGGAGGCGATCGTGGCGGCCTACCGGGAGCTGGCCGCCGCGATGGCCTCCAGCGGCGTCCCCGCCGCCGTGGCGGTGCGCTCCAGTGCCACGGCCGAAGACCTGCCGGAGGCCAGCTTCGCCGGGCAGCAGGAGACCTACCTGCACGTGGAGGGGGAAGCGGCGCTGCTGGCGGCCTGCCGGCGCTGCTACGCCTCGCTGTTCACCAATCGGGCCATCGCCTACCGCCAGCAGCACGGCTTCGATCACCTGGAGGTGGCCCTCTCGATCGGGGTGCAGCGCATGGTGCGCTCCGATCTGGCCAGTTCCGGGGTGATGTTCAGCATCGACACCGAAACCGGCTTCCGCGACGCCGTGCTGCTGACCGCCGCCTACGGGCTGGGGGAGAACGTCGTGCAGGGGGCCGTGAACCCGGATGAGTGGCTGATCTTCAAGCCCACCTTGGAGCAGGGGTTCGCCCCGATCCTGAGCCGGCGGCTGGGGAGCAAGGCCCTGCGCATGGTCTATGCCGACCCCGGCGGCGGCGATGGCCGGGCGGTGCGCAATGAGGCCGTGTCCCCGGAGGACAGCCGGCGCTTCGCCCTCAGCGACGGGGAGGCGCTGACGCTGGCGCGCTGGGCCTGCGTGATCGAACGCCACTACGGCGAACGCCGCGGCGTGCCCACCCCGATGGACATCGAGTGGGCCAAGGACGGCCTCAGCGGCCAGCTGTTCATCCTCCAGGCCCGGCCGGAAACGGTGGAATCCCGCCGGGGCGGGGCGGTGCTGCGCAGCTGGCACCTGGAGCCGCACAGGGCCGAAGAGATCACCAGCGGCCGGGCCATCGGCGCCTCGGTGAGCAGTGGCCGGGCCCGGGTGATCAGCGATCCCGGCGAGATCGCCCGGTTCATGGACGGCGACCTGCTGGTCACCCGCCGCACCGACCCCGACTGGGAGCCGATCCTGCGCAAGGCAAGCGGTGTGGTCACCGACCAGGGGGGCCGCACCTGCCACGCGGCGATCATCGCCCGGGAGATGGGCCTGACGGCGATCGTCGGCACCGGCGACGGCACCAGCCGCATCGGCGACGGCGACAGCATCACCCTGAGCTGCTGCGAGGGTGATGTGGGCCACGTGTACCGGGGCGCCCTGCCCTTCCGGGTGGAGGAGCAGGCCATCGGCGACCTGCCCGCCACCCGCACCCGGATCCTGATCAACGTGGGCAACCCCGAGGAGGCCTTCCACCTGGCCTCGATCCCCTGCGACGGGGTGGGGCTGGCCCGGCTGGAGTTCATCATCGCCAACCACATCCGGGTGCACCCGATGGCGTTGCTGCAGCCCGAGCGGGTGACGGCGGCGGCCGACCGGGCGGCCATCGCCGAGCTGGTCGCGGGATACGACACCCCGTCCGACTACTACGTCGACCTGCTGAGCCAGGGCATGGCCCGGATCGCCGCCGCCTTCCATCCCCGGCCGGTGATCCTGCGCTTCTCCGACTTCAAGAGCAACGAGTACGCGCGTCTGCTGGGCGGATCGGCCTTCGAGCCGGCCGAGGAAAACCCGATGATCGGCTGGCGGGGGGCGTCCCGCTATTACGCCACGGCCTTCCGCGCCGCTTTCGCTTTGGAATGCCAGGCCCTGCGCCGGGTGCGGGAATCCATGGGGCTGCGCAACGTCATCCCGATGGTCCCCTTCTGCCGCACCCCCGAGGAGGGGGACCGGGTGCTGGAGGTCATGGCCGCCGAAGGGCTGGTGCGGGGGAAGGACGGCCTGGAGGTGTACGTGATGTGTGAACTGCCCAGCAACGTGATCGGCGCCGCGGCCTTCGCCGAGCGCTTCGACGGCTTCTCGATCGGCTCCAACGACCTCACCCAGCTGACCCTGGGGCTCGACCGGGACTCCGCCCTGGTGGCGGACCTGTTCGACGAGCGGCACCCCACGGTCAAGGAGATGATCCGCCTGGCCATCCGCACGGCCCGGCGCTGCGGCCGCAAGATCGGCATCTGCGGCCAGGCCCCCAGCGACTACCCCGATTTCGCCCGTTTCCTGGTGGAGGAGGGCATCGACTCCATCAGCCTCAACCCCGATGCGGTGGTGCCCACCCGCATCGCCATCGCCGCCATGGAGGCCGAAATGGACAGGGCCGCCTCAGCAGGACGCCTGACGCAGCCGGACTGAGGGGGCGCCCAAGGGTGGGGCCCAGAGGCGCCAGAGCAGCAGGGCGTGGGCGCTGCAGCGCACCACGCAGAGCGCCGCCAGACCCATGCAGAGGGGACAGTGAGCCAGACCCATCAGAACGCCGGCCCCAACCTCGATCAGCTTCCACCATGGCACCTCTTGCGGCGCCGTGCCCTAGAACGCCAGCAGACCCCTGCCTGCGCCGGCCGTGCTGCGCCTCAGCGAGCTGAAGTTGCCGCTTGATCACAGCGCCGCCGATCTGGAGGCGGCCATCACCCTGCGGCTGCGGCTGGCGCCCGGTGAACTGCGCCGCCACCAGCTGGTCAAACGCAGCGTCGATGCCCGGCGGCGGGGGGCGATCTCGCTGGTGTACTGCCTCGACCTTGAGCTCGAGGGAGGCGCCAGGCGCCGCCTGCTGCGCCGCTTCGCCGGCGACCCCCACCTGCGTCCCACCCCGGACAGCCGCTACCGGCCCGTGGCCCGGGCCGATGGGGCGAGCACGGCGATCCGCCCGGTGGTGGTGGGCGCCGGCCCCTGCGGCTACTTCGCCGCCCTGCTGCTGGCCCAGATGGGTTGGCGGCCCCTGTTGCTGGAGCGGGGCAAGGTGGTGAAGGAGCGCACGGCGGACACCTTCGGCTTCTGGCAGGGACGGCGCCGCTTCGATCCCGGCTCCAATGCCCAGTTCGGCGAGGGGGGCGCGGGCACCTTCTCCGACGGCAAGCTCTACAGCCAGGTGAGCGAGGACCCCACCTACATCCGCAAGGTGCTCGAAGAACTGGTGGAGGCCGGGGCCGATCCCGACATCCTCACCCTGCACCATCCCCACATCGGCACCTTCAAGCTGGCCACGGTGGTGCGGGGGCTGCGGGCCCGGATCGAGGCCCTGGGCGGTGAGGTCCGCTTCGGCCAGCACGTGGTCGCGCTGGTCCTGGAGGGCGGGTCCGACCGGCAGCTGGCCGGTGTGCGCCTGGCTGACGGCACGGCCATCCCCACCCGGCATCTCGTGCTGGCGCCGGGCCACAGCGCCCGCGACACCTTTCTGATGCTGCACGGGCTGGAGGTCGCCATGGAGCCGAAACCGTTCGCGGTCGGGGTGCGGATCGAGCATCCCCAGGCCCTGGTCGACCGGGCCCGCTGGGGGGAGGCCGCCGGCCATCCGCGCCTCGGCCCCGCCGAGTACAAGCTTGTGCACCACTGCAACGGCGAAGCCAACGCCGGCCGCAGCGTCTACAGCTTCTGCATGTGTCCCGGCGGCCTGGTGGTGGGCGCCACCTCGGAGGAGGGCTGCGTCGTCACCAACGGCATGAGCCAGCACTCCCGCCAGGAGCGCAATGCCAACAGCGGCCTGGTGGTGCCCGTGACCCAGGAGGATCTGGCGCCCTACGGCGCGCCGGGGGGGGAGGCCCTGGCTGGGATGGCCTTCCAGCGCCACTGGGAACAGCAGGCCTTCCGCGCCGGCGGCGGCGACTACCGGGCACCGGCCCAGTGGCTGGGGGACTTCCTGGCCGGTCGAGCCAGCCGGGAGCCACCCCCGGAGGCGGTGGAGGGGTCGTACCAACCCGGCCTGCGCTTCGGCAGCCTTGATGGCTGCCTGCCGGACTATGTGCTTGGGGCGATCCGGGAGGCCCTGCCTGTTTTCGCCCGCCGCATCCCCGGCTATGCGATGGAAGGCGCCCTGCTCACCGGCGTCGAGACCCGCACCTCCTCGCCCCTGCGCTTGCAGCGTCACCCGACGCGGCTGGAAAGCCTCAACACCCCGGGGCTGTTCCCCGCGGGGGAAGGGGGAGGCCACGCCGGTGGCATCCTCTCGGCGGCGATCGACGGCATCAAGGTGGCGGAGGCGGTGGCCCTCAGCCTCTGCGGGACACCCCTGCCTGGGACACCACCCCACTCCACTGCACGGCCTTGACCTGATCACGGCGCCAGGAATGGAACAGCAGCGGTTCGGCCGCCGTGCAGAGCGGGCAGAGGGCGATCCGCTCCGGCCCCAGCCCCAGCCGCTCCAGCTGCAGCGCCGTGGCCCGGCGGATGTCCAGCCGATCCCGGCCGGGTTCCGGATCCAGCAGCAAGGCACCGCAGCGTTGGAGATCCTCCAGGGCGCCATCCGGTGCCGGGTCAGGGGCCCCGGCGTCCAGGGAGGCTGCCACCTGCAGGGTGACGGAGCGCTCCACCTGGTAGCGGAGGCCGTCCACGGCCGGCCCGAGCGCCACCAGCAATTGCTCACGGCTGGCCCCGTCCGCCTCCAGCGCTTCGATCGCCGCCGGCACGATCCGCGCCGCGACGCCACGCCAGCCGGCGTGGCAGGCCGCCACCCGGCCGCCGGCGGGATCGACGATCAGCACCGGTGTGCAGTCGGCGCCGCACACCCAGAGGCTCTGGCCGCCGCCATCGCTGCACAGTCCATCGGCCTCCGGCCAGGGGGCCCCCTCGGCCTCCCCAGCAACCAGCACCGTGCCGCCATGCACCTGGCGGGTGCGGTGCACACTCACACCGGCACTGATCTCCCCGGCCAGCTCCTCCGGCTGACGGCCCTGCCACTGGCGGGTGAAGAAGCCATGTTCAAAGCCGGCCAGCAGGTCGCACTGGAGGTACTGGCCGCCGTAGGTGCCCACCCAGGTCCAGCCAGGCAGGTCGTTGAAGCCCGCATCGGGCCGCTCGAAAGGGGACTCGAGCGCCTCAGCCATCCGGCAGGTCCCGCAGCAGCCAGAAGCCTTCGAGGGCGGGCGCCTCCTCGCTCGCCTGGATGGCGATGAACTGCAGGCCGCCGGCCCGCTGCCGGGCTTCCGTCAGGGCCACACTGGCCAGCCGCGCTTCCTCCTCCGGCAGGCGGGCCAGGATCCAGCGGTCCTCAAGCCCGGCCTCCAGCACCAGCTGACTGGCGCAGACCTCCAGCCGCGCCGGCTCCAGGCCGGACAGCCAGCCGGCGATGGCCAGGGCCCGCCGGCGGCTGAACAGCCGGATCCCCGGCACGGGAGTGGTGGGATCCAGGCCCTCGGGCAGGGCCACCAGGCCGGGGAAGGCAATCTCCCAGCCGGCCGCTTCGGCCAGGGTGGCGGCGCTGAGCGTGGCCCAGCTCCAGCTGTCGCCCCGGGCCGCCTCCGGCAGGGGCAGTGCCACGGGTGCGATCGGTTGTGGCGGCGGGGCCAGGGGACCGGCCATGTAACCCGGCTCCTGGGGGTAGACAGTCGCCTGCCGCTCCTGCAGCCACTCCACCAGGCCGTAGCAGCGCCGGCTCGGCACCAGCTCCAGGCCAAGCCCTTCAGCGGCCCGCTGCACCATGGCGCGCATCGAGCCGCGCCAGCAGCGCAGCCGCCGCGGTGGGCCGTAGCCCTGGGCGGCGGCGTCCTGGATGGCCGCTTCGATGGCCCCCCGCAACCACTGGGAATTGACGCTGGCGGCCGGGCACGCCATCGACCAGCGGAAGGGGTCCGGCGCCGGCTGCAGCCCGGCCGTGGTGCAGATCAGCAGTTCCCAGCGCTTCTTGCCATCGGCCTCCAGGATCGGCCTGGAGTAATAGTCGAGTTCCCAGTCAGGGCCAGGCGCCTGCAACGCTCTGCTCATCCCGCGTCCTGTTCCTGCTGGCGCAGCAGCGACCGGGCCCGATGGGCCCGGTCCTCGGCCTCGGCCATCACCGTGTCCTTGGCGATCAGCAGCTCGCCGGCAGGCCCTTCCAGCAGGGCCGTGTTGAGGGCGATGCGGCCCCGGGCGGGGTCGATGGCGGTGATCAGGGCCTTGATGGGTTCCCCCTGCTGGAACGCCTCGCGCAGGTCGCGCAGGACGCCGCCGGTGATGCAGGAGTGGTGCAGCAGGCCGCTGACGCCGCCCAGATCGACGAAGTAGCCGTAGGGCTTGACCGACGCCACATGACCTTCCACCAGCTGCCCCACCTCCAGGGTGGCGAAGCGGGCGGCGGTGGCGGCCCGCTTCTCGGAAAGCACCAGCTTGCGGGTCTCGGCGTTGACCTCCAGAAAAGCGACCCCCAGGGTCTGGCCGACGAGGGCCTCATGGTTCTCACCGGCGTTCAGCTGGGAGCGGGGGATGAAGCCGCGCAGCCCCTCCAGATCGCAGGTGACGCCACCGCGGTTGAAACCACTCACCTTGACCTGCACCACCTTGCCCTCCTTCTCCAGCTGGCGCACCTTCTCCCAGCTGTGGCGCAGGGCGAGGGCGCGGGCGCTGATGGTCACCATGCCATCGGCGTTCTGCTCGCGGGTGACGAGCACCTCGATCGGCAAGCCCTTGGGGAAGCGCTCCTTGAGGTTGGTGATCACCCCGAGGCCGCACTCGCTCTTGGGCATGAAGCCGGGGGCCTTGCCGCCGATGTCCACATAGACGCCGTCGCTTTCCATGCCGATCACCACCCCCTTGACCACCTCACCGGTGGTGCCGACCGGAGCGTTCTCATCGAGGGCGGCGAGGAAGGCCTCCTCGTCGAAATCGAAGTCATCCACGGTGCGGGCCTGGCGGGACGCCGCCGCAGGGGAGGCGTCGGCGGCAGCGGCACCACGGGTGGCCGCACCGGCCGAACCGCCGCGGCGATCGGGCGCCGGGCCGAGCAAGTCGGCCATGGTGAGGCCCTCGAGGCCGTCCATGCTGAAGAGGTCCTCGTCCGCCGGGGCGGACGAGGGCGGCCGCACCGGCGGCGCGACCGGGCTCGACGCGGCAGGAGCGGAGGGGGCTTCGGCCACCACCTCCTCCTCCTTCTTGATCATCAACACCTGGGGGGGCTTGCGCAGCGGCGCCGGGGCCGACCCGGTAGGCCGCGCCGGCGGCATGGGGCGCTGGGCGGGGTTCCGGGGCTGACGCGGCGCGGGGTTGCCGATTCCTGCCATGGAGGTCCTCAGCGAAGCACGGGGCTCCACACTGTACGAATCACCCGTTGAGGCCCGTCCTCCCCCCGCCGATGCCCCCCAGCACCGAGCGACGCCTCGCCAGTCTCAGCTGGACGGCGGTGCGTGAGCAGGCCTCCCGACCGGGCAGCACAGTGGTCTGGCCGTTCGGTGCCATCGAGCAGCATGGGCCCCTGCTGCCCCTGGGCACCGATGGCCTGTTCGCCGAACGGGTGGCTGAGGCGGTGCTGGAGCGGCTCGACCCCGACCTGCCGATCTGGCGGCTACCGCTGCAGAGCATCGGCTTTTCTCCGGAGCACCTTGGGTTCCCCGGAACCCTCAGCCTGCCCGCCGATCTGGTGATTGAGCTGGTGCGCAGCGTGGGCAGGGGGATCGCGGCGGCGGGCTTCCAGCGGCTGGTGCTCTTCAACGCCCACGGCGGCCAGATCGGTTTGCTGGAGGCGGCGGCGAGGGAGCTGCGGGTGCTGGAACCCGGCCTGGCGGTCCTGCCCTGTTTCCTCTGGCGTGGTGCCGATGGCCTGGCGGAACTGATTCCCGAACCTGAACGCAGCACGGGGCTGCATGCCGGCCTGGCCGAGACCAGCCTGATGCTGTTCCTCGAGCCGGCCACCGTCGGCGCCCTGCCCGCCGCCGACGGACTGGCCCCCTCCCCCCCGCCCACCGGCTGGAGCCTGGAGGGGGCCTGCCCCTGCTCCTGGCGCACGGAGGAACTGAGCAGCAGCGGGGTCATCGGGGATCCCCGTGATGCCAGCGACGACCTTGGCCGCAAGCTCTTCCTGCGCCTGGTGGGCAGCTGGGAGCGGCGCCTGGACGCCCTGGTGCGCAGCAACTGGCCGCCGACTTCCGGCAGACCATGACTAGAGTCGTCTGATTGCCTGAGCCTGTGGTTCCCATGCCCACCCTCGAAACCACCACGTCTGTCGATTCGGCACTGGATCCCTCAGGCCCGTTCGAGGGGAGTGAGCTTCCCGACTTCACCGCCGCCGCCTACAAGGACGCCTACAGCCGCATCAACGCGATCGTGATCGAAGGCGAGCAGGAAGCCCATGACAACTACATGTCGCTGGGAACGTTGCTTCCCGACCAGGCCGAAGAGCTGACCCGTCTGGCCCGCATGGAGCTGAAGCACATGAAGGGCTTCACCGCCTGCGCCAACAACCTGGGCGTCACCGCCGACATGCCCTTCGCCCAGGAGTTCTTCTCCCCCCTGCGCAACAACTTCCAGGCGGCCCTGAAGGACGGCAAGGTGGTCACCTGTCTGCTGATTCAGGCCCTGCTGATTGAAGCCTTCGCCATCTCGGCCTATCACATCTATATTCCTGTGGCCGATCCTTTCGCCCGCAAGATCACCGAGGGGGTGGTCAAGGATGAGTACACCCACCTCAACTACGGCCAGGAGTGGCTCAAGGCCCACCTCGAGGAGTCCCGCGCCGAGCTGGAGCAGGCCAACCGCGACAACCTTCCCCACGTCCGTCGCATGCTGGATCGGGTGGCCGCCGATGCCGCCGTCCTGCACATGGAGAAGGAAGACCTGATCGAGGATTTCCTGATCGCCTACCAGGACGCCCTCACGGACATCGGCTTCACCCCTCGGGAGATCGCCCGCATGGCTGCAGCGGCACTGGTGGGCTGAGCCGAACCGCTCGCTCCCATCGGAGGAGGATGTAGCGTCGGCGACATCCGGCCCCGCTCTCGCCGCCGCTTTCCTGTTCCTGCATGTTCGGCCTCATCGGTCATTCCACCAGCTTTGAGTCGGCGCGCAATCTGGCGCGAGGCCTTGGCTTTGAGGAGTACGCCGACGGGGATCTGGACATGTGGTGCAGTGCTCCCCCCCAGCTGGTGGAGAGGATCAGCGTCACCAGCCCCACGGGCAAGCGCATTGAAGGGGCCTACATCGATTCGGTGTTCGTCCCGGAAATGCTGAGCCGCTTCAAGACGGCCAAGCGCAAGGTGCTGAATGCCATGGAGCTGGCCCAGAAGAACGGCATCGACATCACCGCCCTCGGTGGCTTCACCTCGATCATCTTCGAGGATTTCAAGCTGCTCAGTGAACAGCAGGTGCGAGCCACCACCCTGGATTGGCAGCGGTTCACCACCGGCAACACCCACACCGCCTGGGTGATCTGCCGCCAGGTGGAAGAGAATGCGCCAAGGCTGGGCATTGACCTGCGGCGGGCCCAGGTGGCCGTGGTGGGCGCCACCGGTGACATCGGCAGTGCCGTCTGCCGTTGGCTCTCCCAGCGCACCGGCGTGCAGGAACTGCTGCTGGTGGCCCGCCGTCCCCAGCCACTGGCCGATCTCCAGCAGGAGCTGGGCGGTGGTCGCATCCTTGCGTTGGAGGAGGCCCTGGAGGAGGCGGATGTGGTGGTGTGGGTCGCCAGCCTGGCCCAGGCCAGCAGCCTCGATCCCAGCCGCCTGCGCCGCCCCTGCCTGATGATCGATGGCGGTTACCCCAAGAATCTGGACACCAAGGCCAGCGGCGATGGCATCCACGTCCTCAAGGGGGGCATCGTGGCCTTCGGGTCCGATATCGGCTGGCAGATGATGGAGGCAGCGGACATGGCCAACCCCCAGCGCGAGATGTTCGCCTGCTTCGCCGAAGCGATGCTGCTGGAGTTCGAAGGCCTGCACACCAACTTCAGCTGGGGCCGCAACAACATCACCCTGGAGAAGATGGACCTCATCGGCGCCGCCTCGCTTCGCCACGGTTTCCAGGCCCTGGGCCTGGAGCGTCCTGCTCCGGTCCCCAGCCTCTCCTCCACCTGATTTCCCCTCCGCCTGATCCGTCCCCTGCACCTCCAACCATGGCCCGCCGCGTCCTGCTGGACTTCGAGAAACCGCTGGTGGAGCTGGAGGAGCAGATCGAGCAGATCCGCCAGCTGGCCCGCGATTCCGAGGTCGATGTGAGCCAGCAGCTGCTGCAGCTGGAAACCCTCGCCACCCGGCGCCGGGAGGAGATCTTCAGTTCCCTCAGCCCGGCCCAGAAGATCCAGGTGGCCCGCCACCCCCAGCGGCCCAGCACCCTCGACTACATCCAGGTCATCACCGACGAGTGGATCGAGCTGCACGGCGACCGCCGCGGCAACGACGACCGCGCCCTGGTGGGCGGCGTGGGTCGCATCGGCGACCAGCCCGTGGTGCTGCTGGGCCACCAGAAGGGCCGGGACATGAAGGAGAACGTGGCCCGCAACTTCGGCATGGCCTCGCCCGGTGGCTATCGCAAGGCGCTGCGGCTGATGGACCACGCCGACCGCTTCCGCCTGCCGATCCTCAGCTTCATCGACACCCCCGGGGCCTACGCCGGCGTCAAGGCCGAGGAGGAGGGCCAGGGGGAGGCGATCGCCGTGAACCTGCGTGAGATGTTCCGCCTGCGGGTGCCGATCATCGCCGTGGTGATCGGGGAAGGGGGCTCCGGCGGTGCCCTCGGCATCGGCGTGGCCGACCGGCTGCTGATGTTCGAGCACAGCGTCTACACCGTGGCCAGCCCCGAAGCCTGTGCCTCGATCCTCTGGCGCGATGCGGCCAAGGCCCCCGCCGCCGCCGAGGCCCTGCGCATCACCGGTGCCGACCTGCTGCAGCTGGGGCTGGTGGATGCCCTGCTGAAGGAGCCCTCCGGGGGCAACCACTGGGCACCGATGCAGGCCGCCGAGACCCTCCGCACGGCCCTGCTGGACCAGCTCGCCGAGCTGCAGACCTGCAGCGAATCCGATCTGGTGAACGCCCGCTACGCCAAGTTCCGGCGCATGGGCCAGGTCCTGGAGGGGGCGGCAACGGATCCCGCTCTCGCCCCGTAGGGTTGTCTCACTGCCCATTCGTCCGTTGACCGCCGCCCTGATCACCGGTGCCTCCCGCGGCATCGGCGCCGCCGCCGCCCGTCGCTTTGCCGCTGAGGGCTACGACCTCCTGCTGGTGGCCCGCAGCGGTGCCGACCTTGACGACCTCGCCGGGGAGCTGCGGCGGTTGGGACGGCGCGTCGAAACCCTGGCCTTCGACCTGGCTCAGGCGGAGGCCATCCCTGGGGCGATGGCCGAGCTGCTCGGGCGGGGGCTGAGCCCTTCGGTGGTGATCAACAACGCCGGTGCCGCCTGGACCGGCCCCCTGGCGGCCATGCCCCTCGAACGCTGGCAGTGGCTCCTGCAGCTCAATCTCACCAGCGTCTTCCAGGTCTGCCTGGCGGTGCTGCCCGGCCTGCGCCAGGCCGGAGGCGGACGGATCATCAACGTCAGCAGCCATGCCGCCAGGAATGCCTTCCCGGACTGGGGCGCTTACTGCGTCAGCAAGGCCGCCCTGGCCTCCTTCAGCCGCTGCCTTGAGGCCGAGGAACGGGCCGCCGGCATCGCGGTGAGCACCCTCACCCTGGGGGCGGTGAATACACCTCTCTGGGACAGTGAAACCGTCCACAGCTCCTTCGACCGACGTGCCATGCTTTGCGCAGAGCAGGTGGCTGATTCCCTGCTTTACCTTGCGCGGCAGCCCCACAGCCAGACGGTTGAGGACCTCACCCTGATGCCAGCCGCCGGAGCCTTCTAACCCCCCTTATGACATCCACCCTCCCCAGCGGCCTCAGCGCCCGTCAGGCCGCTTCCGTCACGACTCCAATTCCCGTCAGCCTGCGGATCCGCGAGCGACTGCAGAAGGAAGGTGTGCCGTTTCTGGCCAACGACAACATCTCGGAGCATCTGCGCGAGGGTGAGCTCGACCAGTTGGAGATTGAGGTCGCCGGCAAGGTGCGCGAACTGCTGCGCAGTCTGGTGATCGATATTGAGAACGACCACAACACCGAGGAGACGGCCGAACGGGTGGCCAAGATGTACCTCCACGAGGTCTTCAAGGGGCGCTACCACGAGCAACCCAAGATCGCCAGCTTCCCCAACGTGAAGCAGCTCGATGAGATCTACACGGTGGGGCCCATCTCCATCCGTTCCGCCTGTTCCCACCACCTGGTGCCGATCCTCGGCAACTGCTGGATCGGGATCAAACCCGGTGAACGGGTGATCGGTCTGTCGAAGTTCTCCCGGGTGGCCGACTGGGTGTTCTCACGGCCCCACATCCAGGAGGAGGCCGTGATCATCTTAGCCGATGAGATCGAACGGCTCTGCGAGCCCCTCGGCCTTGCGATCCTTGTCAAAGCCCAGCACTACTGCATGAAATGGCGCGGGGTGAAGGAACCCCAGACCAGCATGGTGAATTCGGTCGTTCGCGGTGATTTCCGCCACGACCCCAGCCTCAAGCAGGAGTTCTTCGAGCTCGTGCGTCAGCAGGAGTCGCTGCTCGGCAATTGAGCGGCTGAGCGGCGTTCAGGATCCGGGTCGGGCCATCACCGGCCCCACCACCTGGGAGACACTGCGTTGGCTGCCGGAGGCGGTGGGAACGGCCACCACCACCATCACCTGGTACGCCACGTCAGCCGGCGTCAAGGCATAGTTGGGGCCGCTGGCCCCTTGGATGAGCTGCCAGTTGCGACGGCCGGGGGCCAGGCGATACCAGTGGAATGCACTGGGGGGCAGGGCGGCCAGAACATCCGCCGTGGCCATGGCCTGCAGCAGCGCCCCCTGACGGGCTTCCCCCTGCAGCAACAGCCGGTTGAGTCCGGTGATCCGCTGCTCCACCGCACCTTCGATCTGCTGATCCCCGGCGATCTCCTGGCGCAACAGCTGGATCTGCTGCTGGGGATCGGCCGTGATTCCCGGGACGCATTGCAGCGTCCCCTGGACCAGCTGGCAGCCCACCAGGTCCTGGGCTTTGGAGCCGGCCCCTGGCCCCAGCAGCAGAAGCAGGCCGAGGGGCAGGGCGGCACGAACGCTGAGGGTGCGACGAAGGAAGGTCAACGGGATCCAGATGTCGGACTGCACCGATCCTGCACCCGGCAGCGCCAAACGCCAATCAACCGGTGGTGGATCCACGCATCGCCGCCAGCAGGGCCGCGACCCGGGCCAGGTTCTTGACGCCGGGGCGATCCTCGAGGGCACTGGAGGCATCCAGACCGTCGGGCTGCAGGCGGTCCAGCAGCTCGGCCACCGTCTCGGGGCCGACGCCGCCGGCCAGCCACCAGGGGAAGGCCGGGCGGAAACCCTCCAGCCAGGCGATGGGGATCCGGTGCCCGGTGCCCCCCAGCTGGCCCGGTTGCCAGGCATCGAGCAACAGGGCCTCCACCACACCGGCGTAGGCGGTCGCCGTCTCCAGATCCTCGGGGGAGCGCACCCGCAGGGCCTTCCAGAGCCGCACACCACCCAGTAGCTGGGCCAGCTCGCGGCAGCGCTCCACAGTTTCACTGCCATGCAGCTGGACCACCGCATGGCCCCGGCACGGGCCGAGCTCCTCCAGCTGATCGTCGCTGGGATCGGCCACCACCAGCACACCGAAGCAATCGGCAGCGCCGGCGGCCATGGCCGCGAACAACGCAGGGCGTTGTGCCGCCGGCACGAAGCGGGGCGAGCTGGGAACGGCGATGACCCCGATCGCATCCACCCCCAAAGCCGCGATGGCGGTGGCTTGGGCCGGCTCCCTGAGCCCACAGACCTTCAGCAGCGGAGAGGAAATCAGAACCAGGTCGGCCGGGCTGCCTTTCTAGGATGGGCGCGATAATTCCGGCCACGGCCGGATCACTGCCCGGACGGTGCCCGTGGGTGAAGGCTGGCAATTGCTGACGATCCGCGGCATTCCCCTGCGCATCCATCCGAGCTGGTTCGTGATCCTGTTGCTGGCCACCCTGGGGTTCCAGCAGCAGTACGCCCTCAGCCTGCGCGGCCAGCTCTCGCCGGCGGCGCTCTGGGCCGTGGCCCTGGTCACCTCCCTGGCCCTGTTTGTTTCCGTGCTGCTGCACGAGCTGGGCCATTCCCTGGTGGCGCTGCAGCAGGGGGTGAAGGTGAAATCGATCACCCTCTTCCTGCTGGGGGGGGTGGCCAGTGTGGAGCGCGAATGCGCCACCGCCCGCGGTGCCCTGATGGTGGCGGCGGCCGGACCGGCGGTGAGCCTGGTGCTGGGCATCGGCCTGCTGGCGACCACCCATGCCGCCAGCCACCTCACCCCCGTCCTCGGCCAGGTGGTGGAGCGGCTCGGCGCCCTCAACCTGGTCCTGGGGCTGTTCAACCTGCTGCCCGGACTGCCCCTGGATGGGGGTCTGATCGTCAAGGCCCTGGTCTGGGAGTTTTCCGGCAGCCAGCGGCGGGGTGTGGAGGTGGCCAATGCCTGCGGCCGGTTCCTGTCCCTGTTCGCCGTGGGGATGGGAACGGTGCTGCTGCTTCGGGGCGGCGTCATCGGCGGGGCCTGGCTGATCCTGCTGGGCTGGTTCGGCCTGGGGGCGGCCCGCAACCAGAAGCAGATGCTGGTCGTCCAGCAGGCCCTCAAGGATCTCAAGGTCAGGGATGTGGCCCAGCGCCGCTTCCGGGTGCTCGAGGCCGACACCAGCCTGCGGGAGCTGAGCCGGATCCGTCTCGGCACCGCCCCACCGATCGCGGAGGCCGGTGAAGGGGCCGCACCAGCCGACAAGGACGCCAATGGCCCCGCGGAATGGCTGCTCGTCTGCGACCGGGGCCGCTGGCAGGGGGTCATCGACGACGCCCCCCTGCAGACCCTGCCGGTGCAGTGCTGGGACAGGGAGCGGGTGGGCGACCATCTCCAGCCCCTCTCCAGCCTGCCCGCCATCCCGGAGTCCGCCCCGCTGTGGCAGGCCGCCCTCCAGCTCGATGACGGCAACCACCAGCGGCTGCTGGTGCTGAGTCCCGCCGGTCTGCCCTGCGGCACCGTGGAGCGCCCCGAGCTGGGTGACGCTGTGCTGAAGAAGCTGGGCCTGCGCCTGCCCGCCAATCTCCTGTCGGTGGCCCGGCGCGAGAACGGCTACCCCCTCGGCATGGCCCTGGGTCAGGTGGCCCGCGGCATGGTCAGCTCGGGCGACGTGTCGCCGCTCACCGACAAGGTCGCCCGATAACGGCCCAGGCCCCGGGCGATCAGGGCGAGCGCCGCGGGACTGAGGGGCGAGGCGTCTGGCATGGGATTGGCTTGAGCGGCGCCTCCAGGCCCCCCCTCAGCGACGCTGCCCGCCAGCAGGGGCAGCCAGCGGGCCGCCGATCGGTACAGGTGCTGTTCCAGCGGCTCTCCGGCCAGGGGCAGGGGATCGAGCTTCGGAGCGGCGCCGCCGAACACCTCGCGCCAGAGGACGGGGCAGGGGTCCAGCTGGATCGAACCGTGCTGCAGCAGATGGCCGCCGCGCCACAGCTGGGCACTGCCCACCCGCTTGGCCCCATTGGCGTGCACCAGATCGGCGGCGGTGCTGGTGGCGAAGCAGCTGCTGCGCTGCAGGCTGGCCGCCTGGCTGCCGCTTCGCAGCGGCTCGCCCATGGCCGCGAACGCTTCAATGAGCCAGGCAAGGGCGCGGCCGTAGACCTCGGCACGGGATCCCTGGGGCCGGGGCCAGACCAGGGCATAGGTCAGATCGCCGCCGTGGAGCACGGCCCGGCCGCCACTGGGCCGGCGCACCAGCGAGAGGCGCCCCTGGCGAACCAGATCGCTCCAGTGGGGCTCCAGGCGCCGCTGGTGCCAGCCCAGGGAGAGGGTCGGACGCGACCAGCGGTAGAGACGGAAGGCCGGCGCAGGACCCACCAAGGACGCGGGGTTCACGGCCCCTGGCCCCTCCAGCAACCAGGCGTCGATGGCCATCTGCCAGGCCCCCTCGCGGAGGCAGGGCGCGATCCAGCGAACCGGCGCCGCCGGCTGGTCGGAGGGGAAGGCCTGCGTTGTCATGACGTTTGCCCGCCCAGCCCATGACAACGTCCCTGATCTGGAGTCTGCTGCCCCTGCTGCCCCTCGGACTGGTGGCGGGCCTGCTCTCCGGGTTGCTGGGCATCGGCGGCGGGCTGATCTTCTCCCCCCTGCTGCTGCTGCTGGGCCTGACGCCCCACCAGGCCCTGGCCACCAGCACCCTGGCGATCGTGCCCACCACCCTCGGTGGCACGGTCGCCCATGTGCGCAGCGGCAGGCTCACCTGGCCCGGGGGGGTGGCCATCGCGGCCGGTGCCGCCCTCAGTGCAGGGCTGTTCAGCCACCTGGGCCAGGGCCTCGCCGGCTGGCAGCTGCTGAGCCTGCAGGCGGCGCTCTATGCGCTGCTCACGGGGCTGGTCAAACCCCGCAGCCAGCTGGCCCCGGCGCGGGAGCGGCAGCCCCATCCCCTTGCCCTGGCCCTGGTGGGGGCCCTGGCGGGGGTGGCCGCCGGCCTGCTGGGGGTGGGCGGCGGCCTGGTGATGGTGCCGGTGATGGTGGCGGGGCTGGGGATGCCCGTCCACGGGGCGATCCGGTACAGCACCGTCGCGGTGCTGGCCTCCTCCTGCAGCGCCTCGCTGGCCTTTCTGGCCGACGGCCGGGCCAATCCCCTGGTGGCTCTGGTGCTGGGGGGCACCGCGGCCATGGCCGCCCAGTGGTCCGCCAGCCGACTCGAGCAGGTCCGGGAGGAGCGGCTGGTGTGGATGCTGCGGGCCATCACCCTGGTGCTGGCCCTGGACAGCGGCCGCCGCGCCGTGGGCCTGTGGTTCGAAGCTCAGGGGATCACGCTCCAGAAACCGGGATCGAGCTCGTAGCCGAGGACGGCGGCCATCTGGCCCAGGTTGGCGCGGCACTCGATGCCCCCCGCGGCCGCCCAGTGGTCGAGCAGGAACAGGCGCTGGGTGATCCAGAGCTCCAGGCTCTCGGGGGCGAAGCGGATCCCCTCGGTGGGACTGAAGCCATGGGGGAGCAGCATCGCCACATGGCGGGTGAGCTGACCGCCGCTGCGCTCCAGCACCAGGGGCAGCCAGGGATGGAGCGCATCGGCCCGCAGACTCCACAGCCGCAGTTCGGCGATCTCCGAGAGCTCGCGGGGATCCTCCGCCTCCCTGGGCCAGTCGAAATCGATCTGCAGTCCGCTGGCGGCGGTGAGCACTGCGGCGGGTGCCAGGGACGCCAGGCCCACCAGGGGGGAGAGATCGAGCCCGCGCACCTGGTCGGCGGACACCTTCAGAGGGTCGGAGCAGGGTGGGGGCGCCATCAAGAGCTGTGACAGGGCAAGGTCTGAGGCTGGACCGTAGCTCGCGATGGCCGAAGAATGGGTCGGTCAAACTCCATCCACCGTCACGGATATGGTCACCCCGATCAACCAGGCCGAAGTGCTGATTACCCTCGTCGTGGCGGCCCATGCCGGCGTGCTGGCCGTGCGTCTCTGCTTCAGCCTCTACAAAGCCTGAAGCTGCAGGGGCTGTGCCCTTGGCAAGGGGCGTACCGGCTGCTACAAGCGAAGGGCTCGCAGCCTTTCCTCAGGTGCGCCAGACCCAGCCCCAGCCCTCCCGGCGCCAGTCTTCCGCTGCAAGCCGCTCCACCGGTCGCTCGCGCCGTTCCTCGGCTCTGCGTGCGGCCGCGGAAGGCCCGGTCGCTCCGCTCCCCTGGCGTCCAGCCGCCAGCGCCGTTCCCTCTGTGCCGTCGCCCCATGCCCCCTCCGAAGCCGGGGGGTATGGCATGGAAAGCCAGTTGCTCTCCCTGTCCGCCGAGCGCCAGGAACTGGTCTGCAGCCTGATCGGGCTGGCGGTGAAGCTGGGGCTCATCGGCCTCACCGGCGTGAGCCTGTTCCAGCTTGCCGGCGCCTACCAGCAGCGCATGGAGAGCCAGGGGGAGATCTCGGCGGTTCTGGAGATCGAGAACGCCAAGCTGGTCAAGGCCAGGGAACGCTTCGATGCCCTGTTCATGGTGGAAGGCGAGCAGCGCCTGATCCGGGAGCAGAGCCAGTGGATCGCCCCGAACCGCCTGCGGGTGATCTGGCAGTCGAACCGTCCGTTTCCAACTGTTGACGCCCCCGCCTCCGGTTCCGGAAACCAGGGCGCCCGTCCGTAGGTTGGGGCCCCCTTCGCCCCCGGTCCATCCCCGCCATGGTGACCCCCTCCGGTGACCCCGCCCTTTCTCCCGCCCGCAGCGGCGTTCCCGGAACGGCCCTGATCACCGGCGCCTCCTCCGGTGTTGGTCTGTTCGCCGCCAAGGCCCTGGTGGATCGCGGCTGGCACGTGGTGATGGCCTGCAGGGACACCGACAAGGCCCGCCGCGCCCAGGCCGCCCTGGCCATTGCCGATGACGCGGTGACCCACCTGAAGGTGGATCTGGCGGATCTCGACGGTATACGCGCCCTCGTCGACGCCTTCCATGCCACCGGCCGCCCCCTTGATGCCCTGGTCTGCAATGCGGCGGTCTACCTGCCGCGGCTGAAGCATCCGGAACGCTCTCCCCAGGGCTACGAGATCTCGATGGCCACCAACCACTTCGGCCATTTCCTGCTGATCCACCTGCTGCTCGACGACCTCAAGCGCTCCAGCCACCCCTCGCGTCGGCTCGTGATCCTGGGCACCGTCACCGCCAACTCCAAGGAGCTGGGGGGCAAGATCCCCATCCCCGCCCCCGCCGACCTGGGCGATCTCTCCGGCTTCGCCGCCGGCTTCAAGGCCCCGATCGCCATGGCCAACGGCAAGAGCTTCAAGCCCGGCAAGGCCTACAAGGACAGCAAGCTCTGCAACATGATCACCACCCAGGAGCTGCACCGCCGGCTGCATGACAGCACCGGGATCGTGTTCACCTCCCTCTACCCGGGCTGCGTGGCCGACACCCCCCTGTTCCGCCACACCCCGCGGGCCTTCCAGACCATCTTCCCCTGGTTCCAGAAGAACATCACCGGCGGCTACGTGAGCCAGGCCCTGGCGGGCGAGCGGGTGGCCCAGGTGGCGGCGGATCCGGACTTCGCCGTCTCCGGCGTGCACTGGAGCTGGGGGAACCGCCAGACGAAGGGGGGCAAGCAGTTCAGCCAGGAGCTCTCCGAGAAAGCGAGCAACCCGGTCACCGCCCAGCGGATGTGGGACCTGTCCCTGCAGCTCGTGGGACTCGCCTGAGGCGATCAGCGGGCCGACGCCATTGCGTCGGAGTTTGCGGATTCAGACGTAGGGCGTGCTGGAGCCGCTAAAAATCATCCAGTACCACCCCCGGAGTCGATGGCCCGCACGCTGCGCTGGGGAGTGGGACTGCTGCTGGTCGTCAGCCTGTCGATCGGTGCCTTCCTGCTGCTGCCGTTCCGCTCCTGGCTGCCGGGCGGAACGGTGGCGGATGTGCCGCTCAGCCAGGTGGTGAACGGCACGGCGTTCAACCGTCTGTTTCCCGAGCCGGACAACGGTGACCAGCTGGTGTTCACCCAGGAGAAGCGCGGCTTCAGTGAGGCCCGGCTCAAGCATGACGGCCAGGTGAAGGCCCTGCTCGCCATCTCCGATGTGACCACTGCGCCTGAGGCACGCAAGAAGTTTGAGACCAGCCAGAGCCGGCTGCAGGGCTGGCCGCTGGTGGAGCAGGGTCCGCAGGCCACGGCCCTGCTGGTGGCCGACCGCTTCCAGGTCAAGGTGATCGGCCAGGGCGACGGGCTGGAGGCCGAGCAGCGTCAGGAACTGATCGGCCGGTTCAACCTCAGGGGCCTGGCGGCGCTGCAGCCGGCCCTGCCCAGCGGGCCGCGGGCGGCCCTGCCCAGCGGCCAAGACTCCGCCGGACGCCAGAGCCTTGAGCGCGTTGCGGCGATGGAGCCCGCGTCATGAGCTCCGTTCTCGAGCGCCTCGATCGCCTGCCCCGCCGCAACCTGACGGTGCTTGCCATCAAGGGCCTCAGCACCCTGGTGCCCGGCGGCTGGAAGAACATCACCAGCGCCGACGGCCTGATCGCCGACGTGCTGGGCAGCAGCGATCCGGAGCTGATCCGCCAGGTGCGTGAGCGGGCCGACGCCTTGAGCCGGGCCCGCCACGAAGGCTATGGCCGTGCCCTGAGCCTGTATGACGCCGTCAACCGCTCCCAGAAGGCTGCCGGTGGGCTGCGGCTGCTGGCCAATGTCGGCGGCGCCCTGCCCTTGGTGAAACGGGTTGCCGACCTCACCCCCACCAGCGAGACCCTGCAGGCGGCGGATCTGAGTCTGAAGGTGGCCGCCGAGATGCTGGCCTTCACCCAGGTGAACGGCCTGCCCGGTGACAGCTTCGGCGATTTCGCCGCCTCCCTGGGCGAGTACGCCGGCGAGGCCCGGGTGAGGATGGCGGCCCTGATCTGCTTCGATGCCCTGTTGCCCCTGGGCGACCAGGCCCTGCAGCGGCTGGATGGCCTGCTGGGGGGCGTCAGCCAGCGGGACCTGCACCAGCTGCCCGCCTACGCCGGGATGGCCTCCATGCTGCCGGGACGGGGCGATGGGGCCCACCTGAGCTTTCTGCGCCGCGGCGTGGACCAGTGGCTGGGCTGGGCCGGCGGGTTCAGCAGCCAGCTGGGCCTCACCGGCCAGAAGGCCGTGCAGGCCCTGGAGAACACCCTGGGCCCCTGGCAAGGGAGCTTCCAGCAGATGGCCACCTTCCTTGATGCCTTCACCGACACTTACCAGCACACGGGGGTTCAGGCGGTGGCCCGCCGGCTGGTGGAGCGGGCCGCCGCGGAAATCTGAAGGTGGCAGCGGGTGGCGCTGTGCTGTCCGCACACAGCTTCTAGATCGACAGCATCTTGAACCCCAGAGCGATCAACACCAGACCGGCCAGCATTTCCACCTTGCTGCCCAGATGCCCGGAGAGCCTGCGGGCCAGGAACAGGCCCAGGTAGGTGGAAACGAAGGCTCCCACACCGATGGCCGTGGAGTAGAGGCCAATGGGCTTGTTCACAATGCCCAGCGATACACCAACTCCCAGGGAATCAATACTGGTGATGGCGGAGACAAACAGAATGCGCAGGGGTCCGTGCACTCTCAGCTCCTGTTCCTGCCCCTCCCCGTCGTGTTGTTCCCGGTAGGCCGCCCAGCACATGTGGGCCCCCACGGCCACCAGCAGTGCAAAGGCCACCCAGTGGTCGACATCCATGATCAGCTTGCGGGCGATGCGGCCCAGCAGAAAACCGATCGCCGTGGCCAGCCCCTCCGACAGGCCCGAACTGAGGGCAAAGAACAACGCCCGTCGCCAGGAGAAGTGCCGGAATCCCAGGGCAATGGCCGCCGAGAACGAATCCACACTCAGCACTGCCGTGAACAGCAGCAACTCAGGGATCATTCTTCGGTGGCGTAGGGCCTGACCTTAGCCACCCACCTGCAGGTCAATCCTGGCCGGGTCAGCACCAGGCCACAGACTCAATCAAATCCCAGCAGGTCGAAGATCTCCCGATCCTTGAGCGATTCGGCCTCCAGAGGCTCCACGTCGGTGAGCATCTTGCGGGCCAGGCTCAGGTACTCCTGCTGCACGGCCTCCACTTCCGGTGTGCTCTCCATCTCGAAGATGGTGCACTTCTTGAGCCGTGATTTGCGGATCGCATCGACGGTCTTGAAATGGGCCATGGTGCGCAGGCCCGTGCGCTCGTTGAACTTGTCGATCTCGTCGGTCTGTTCCGAGCGGTTGGCGATCACCCCACCCAGGCGCACCTTGTAGTTCTTGGCCTTGGCATTGATGGCCTGCATGATCCGATTCATGGCGAAGATCGAATCGAAATCGTTGGCGGTCACGATCAGGCAGTAGTGCGCGTGCTGGAGCGGCGCCGCGAAGCCGCCGCAGACCACGTCACCCAGCACATCGAAGATCACCACATCGGTGTCCTCCAGCAGGTGGTGCTCCTTGAGCAGCTTGACCGTCTGGCCGGTCACGTAGCCACCGCAGCCGGTGCCGGCCGGAGGGCCACCCGATTCCACACACATCACGCCGTTGTAGCCCTCGAAGACGAAGTCCTCGGGCCTCAGCTCCTCGGTGTGGAAGTCGACGGTCTCGAGGATGTCGATCACCGTCGGCACCATCTTCTTGGTGAGGGTGAAGGTGGAATCGTGCTTGGGGTCACAGCCGATCTGCAGCACCCGCTTGCCCAGCTTGGAGAAGGCGGCGGACAGATTTGAGGAGGTGGTGGACTTGCCGATACCGCCCTTGCCGTAGACGGCGATCACCAGGGCCCCCTCCTCGATGTTCATCGAGTCGTCCTGATGCACCTGCAGGCTGCCCTCGCCGTCTTCGCGGGGGTTGGCAGTGGTGCTCGAAGGAGACGTGAGTGTGGTGGTCATAGGAAGAACAAGGGGAAGCCGGCGCACCGGCGGATCACTCGTAAGGAAACAGCCTGCTCATTTCGGATCCCGGCTGTCGGGGGATCACGCAAACCGAAACATCGCCAGAGAGGCCCTCAACGGCTGAAGTGGGCCTTGGCGTCGTAGAGGGCTTCGGCATCGATCCTCTCCAGGCCCCGCTCACGGGCAAAGGCTTCGGTGTTCTTACGCACTTTGCCCCGCACGAAGAAGGGGATCTTGGCGAGTTCCGCCTCCCCGTCGGCCGTCCAGAGGCTTTCGAGCGCCTCCCGCACGGCGGCGGCGGCCGTGGTGGTGCCCGGGGCCGGGGCGGCGGTGGCGCCAACGGAAGCCGAGGCTCTGGCCGGCGTCGGAGTCGGGGCCGTTGCTGTGGGGCCCTCGTGGTCGGCGCCCGAGGCCGCCGCCGGTGCGCCGTCGCCCAGGTGGCTGCGGTGGCCGTCGACGAACTCGAAGTCGTGGCGGAACATCCCGATCAGGTGCTCCTCCAGGCCCATCATCAGCGGGTGCACCCAGGAGTCGAAGATCACGTTGGCCCCCTCCCAGCCCATCTGGGGGGAGTAACGGGCCGGCACGTCCTGAACATGCAGGGGGGCGCTGATCACCGCACAGGGCAGGCCCAGCCGCTTGGCGCTGTGCCGTTCCATCTGGGTGCCGAGCACCAGCTCGGCCGCCGCCTCGCCCATGGCCTTCTCCACCACCAGGTAGTCGTCGGTGATCAGGGCCTCCAGGCCCAGCTCGGCGGCCGCGGCCCGCACCTCCCTGGCCTGCTCACGGCTGTAGCTGCCCAGACCCACCACCTGGAAGCCCAGTTCCTTGGAGGCGATCCGGGCGGCGGCGATGGCGTGGGTGGCATCGGCGAAGATGAACACCCGCTTGCCGGTGAGGTAGGTGGAATCCACCGACCTGGAGTACCAGGGCAGCCGGGAGCGGCGCTCGGCCTCGCTCGGCTGCCCCTCCACCTCCTGCAGCTCGGCCGGCAGCGCCAGGTCGAGCACGCCGTGCAGCTCCCGCAGGAAGGCGGCGGTGGCGCCGATGCCGATTGGCACCGTGCGCACCACCGGGGTGCCGAAGCTTCGCTCCAGCCAGCTGCACACCGGCCCCGCCACCTCCGGGTAGAGGCAGACGTTGGCATCGGCCGTGGGGATGCGCAGCAGATCGGCGGGCCGGGCCCCCAGGGGCGCCACCACCGCCACATCGATGCCGTGCTCGGCCAGCAGCCGGGTGATCTCCAGCACGTCGTCGCGGCAGCGGAAGCCGAGCAGGCTGGGACCCAGCAGGTTGACCCTCGGCCGGCGGCCCTCGTCGCGCCAGCGGGACGGGGAGGGCTTGGCGGTACCAGGGGCAGGCAGCTGGCTCTTGAGCAGGGTGCGGACCAGCTGGTAGAAGGTTTCGGCCGCTCCCCAGTTCTCCTTCTTGGAATAGGCCGGCAACTCCAGGTTCACCATCGGCACCCCCAGGTTCATGCCGGCGGCCAGGGCGCCGGGCTGGTCCTGGATCAATTCGGCGGTGCAGCTTTCCCCCACCAGCAATGCTTCGGGCTGGAAGCGCTCGACGGCCTGGCGGATCGAGCGCTGCACCAGCTCGGCGGTGTCACCGCCCAGATCCCTGGCCTGGAACGTGGTGTAGGTGACGGGAGGACGCAGGCCCCGCCGCTCGATCATCGTGAACAGCAGGTCGGCGTAGGTGTCGCCCTGGGGGGCATGGAGCACGTAATGCACCCCCTCCATGGAGGTGGCGATGCGCATGGCCCCGACGTGGGGGGGGCCTTCGTAAGTCCAGAGGGTCAGTTCCATGGGGATCTCAGGAGAGCTGCAGCAGGGCCCGGCGCCGCAGGGGGCGGGCAAAGAGTTCGGCCAGTTCCCCGGCCTGGTCGCAGCCGTGGATCGGGCTGAACACCAGTTCGATCGACCACTTGGTGGCGATGCCTTCGGCCTCGAGGGGATTGGCCAGCCCCAGGCCGCAGAGCACCAGGTCGGGGCGGGCGGCCCGCACCCGCTCCAGCTGCAGGTCGACGTCCTGGCCCTCGCTGAGCTGGGTGTCGGGGGGGAGCAGGGCCAGGTCGGCGGCCATCAGCTGGCGATCCAGGTAGGGGGTGCCCACCTCCACCAGCTCCATGCCGCATTCGCGGGACAGAAAGCGGGCCAGGGGAATCTCCATCTGGGAATCGGGCAGCAGGAACAGCCGCTTGCCGGCGAGCACCTCCCGGTGGGGCTCCAGGGCGCGGCGCCCCCGCTCCACCAGGGGGTCGAGCACCGCATTGAAGCGGTCGGTGGGCACGCCGAAGGCGGTGGCCGCGGCGGCCATCCAGTCGCGGCTGCCCTGGACGCCGAAGGGATAGGGGGCGCTCAGCAGGGTGGCGCCCCGGTGCTGCAGGGCCCGGGCGGTGGCGCTGAGGAAGGGCTGGGCGAGCAGCACCCGTGTCCCCTTGCCGACGGGGGGCAGCTCGGTGGAGCGCCGCGGCGGCAGGCTGCGGACCGTGGTGATGCCCAGCCGCTCGAAGATCAGCCGGAAGCGATCCTCCACCGCATCGGCCAGGGTGCCCACGATCAGCAGCTGCTCCTCATCGGAGGAGGGCAGCAGGGGGAGCATGGCCAGCAGGGCGTTGTCCTCCCCCTGGGTGAAGGTGGTCTCGATGCCGCTGCCGGAGTAGTTCAGCACCCGCACCCGTCCGAGGAGCTGGGTGTTGAGCCGTTCGGCCGCCTTGGCCAGGTCGAGCTTGATCACCTCACTGGGGCAGGAGCCCACCAGGAAGAGGGTGCGGATCTCGGGCCGGCGTTCCAGCAGATCCTTCACCAGCCGGTCGAGTTCCTCGTTGGCATCGGCCAGGCCCGCCAGGTCCCGTTCGCCCAGGATCGCCGTGCCGAAACGGGGTTCGGCGAAGATCATCACCCCGGCCGCCGACTGGATCAGGTGGGCGCAGGTGCGCGATCCCACCACCAGGAAGAAGGCGTCGGGCATGCGGCGGTGCAGCCAGACGATGGACGTGAGGCCGCAGAACACTTCCCGCTGGCCACTCTCCTTGAGGATGTCCGGGGGAGAAGGCTGAATCGGTGGAGCGGACACACCCATGGAGGCGATCGCCAGGTATCGAGCTTCCATGGGTTAGCGGGGCGGACGGGGTCCGCGCCCGACTGCGTTACATCTTTTCGGGATCGTGTGCGGATTCCCGCGCTCAGAGGCGGCGGCGGAAACCCTCACCGAAACCGGCGCTGCGCTCGTCGCGATCGCCATCGGCGCTGCGGCTGAGCTTCCAGACGTTGCGCCCCAGCCGGCGGGCCCTGAGCCCACCGCGTTCCACAAGCGCTGCCCCCGGCCGGGCCCCCATCAGCTGGGCCACCTCCGCGGTGGTCAGGGGGGCGCCGGTGCGGATGGCCAGGTCGGTGATCTCGAGCCGCTGGCGCAGGCCGGTCAGATCGACCGGGTGGTCCGCTTCCCCGGACTCCTTCCAGTCACCGAAGCCGTCGGCGCCGACACTGCCCATGCGCCGCATCAGACCCAGGCCGATGAAGGCGAGGGCCTGCTCCGGCCGCACCCCCTCATCCAGCGCCCGGGTGAGCCATTCCGACACGGTGTCCTGGTCGAGGGAGGGGCGCAGGGGATGGGTCTCGCCCGACACCCCAGCGGCTGGGGATTCGCTGGTGGCGGAAGGGGCGGAAGCGGTGCGCCGGCTGGTCATGGTCGCGCCTGGGAAGGTTGTACCGGAAGGTATCGGTTGCCATCGGTCTCGCAAGGTCTCTGGGCTCTGAAGCCCGCCTCAAGCAGAATCAACGCAGGATGGAAGTCCCTGCTCTACGCGCACATTTCCGTGCCAGCGCGCAGTGCCTCTACCCCGTCCCCATGGAGCGTTCTCTCCATCGGCCCCGCGACCATTCCGCTGCGTACCCCCGGTTCGACGCGACGGCATCACGGGAAGAGCCCATAGAAATCGCCCCCGGTGTGTGGTGGGTTGGAGTGCGTCTGGCGAGTGACCATTTCCAGTGCCACACCTCTGTCATTGCCAACGGTTCGGACGGCGTGCTGATCGATCCGGGTTCGCCGTTCACCAACCAAGGCACCCTCGCCAAACTCCGCGCCAACATCGATCTGGGCGCCATCCGCTGGCTCGTCTGTCACCACTCCGCCCCCGACATTTGCGCCGCCCTGCCCCGGCTGGCTGAGGTCTTTCGACACCCCCAGCGACGGGAGACCCACGAGGTGGCCGCCCGCAACACCACTGCCCTCTGCGATCCACACACGGGCCTGGCCAACCGTCGAACCCTGGAGGAGGGGAAGCTGCCCGCCAGCGACTCCCTGATCGAACTGGATTCCGACCATGGCAAGCAGGTCATCGACAGCTTCGGCCACGACGCCGGCGACCGGGTGCGCGCCGCCGATGCCCTTGCCCTGAGCAGTCATTAGGCCGCTGCCGCCCCGGGGGGGAGTACCCTCCAGTCCTGGACTGCCATCGGTGGCAACCAGGGATCCCGGTGCTTCACCCCCCGGTGATCGAGACGATCGTCCTTTCCGGGAGTTGGCGCCTGGCGCCGTGATGGATTCGCAGGCTGCCCGTTCCTTCCTTCGCGACGACCGGTCGGACGCCAGGAGAAGGACGGCGAACCTCCGCATCACCGGCACCGATGTGAGCGGCGAGGCCTCCGGGGCCAGCTGCGTGATCACCACCGACAGCGAGGGCAGGCGCCTGGCGCGCCAGTCGAGCCACGTGCAGTCGATCGAGCTGCGCACCTACGTCTTCCTGGATTCGCTCCAGCCCCAGCTGGCGTCCTACATGGGCACGGTGTCCCATGGCTTCCTGCCGATTCCCGGCGATGCCTGCCTCTGGCTGGAGGTGTCCCCGGGCATGGCGGTGCACCGGGTCACCGACATTGCCCTGAAGGCCAGCACGGTGCGGCTCGGCCAGATGGTGGTGGAGCGGGCCTTCGGCTCCCTGGCCCTCTACCACCGGGACCAGAGCAATGTGCTCCACTCCGGTGACGTGGTGCTGGAGGCCATCGGCAGCCGGGTGGAGCTGCGCAGCCGCTGTGAGGTGACCTGGACCGAGATCATCCGGGCGATCACCCCCGACCATGCCGTGCTGATCAACCGCCAGAACCGCCGCGGTTCGATGATCCAGGCCGGCATGAGCATGTTCATCCTCGAGACCGAGCCGGCCGGCTACGTGCTGATCGCCGCCAATGAGGCGGAGAAGGGCTCCAACATCACCGTGGTCGACGTCAAGGCCGTCGGTGCCTTCGGCCGCCTCACCCTGGCGGGCAAGGAGGGCGATGTGGAGGAGGCCGCCGCCGCCGCCATGCGCGCCGTGGCCCAGATCAACGCCGGCGCCGGCGCCTGAAACGCCCCAGCAGATCAGCGGCCCAGGAACGCCCCGGCAGACGGCGGCGCAGGGCCCGCAGGCGACTGGCTTCCACGGGAATCGCCGGGGGACGGAACTCCTGCCGCTGCAGCTGTTCAATCGCCTCGGAAACCGAGACCGGCGGGGAGAACAGGTAGCCCTGGGCCTTGGCCACACCGTTCTGCAGCAGCCAGTCACGCTGGTCGCCACAGTCGACGCCCTCGGCGATCGTCGCCAGCCCCAGATCCTGCACCATCGTGAGCATGGTGCGCAGCAGGGTGCGGGGTGAATCCTGCTGTCCACTGAGGCGGGTCACGAAGGTCTGATCGACCTTGACGATCTGAATCGGCAGGGAGAGCAGTCGGGCCAGCGAGGAATAGCCGGTGCCGAAGTCGTCCAGGGCAATCCTCACGCCGCGGTGCGCCAGGGCATCAAGGAACTGATCAAAGGCCGCATCCGTGTATTGAAAGATGTCCTCCACAAGCTCCACCTGCAGGGTCCAGCCCGGCGGAATCGGCGTCTCGTCAATGAGGTTGAGCAGCCGTTCGCGCAGCTGGGGATCCTCCAGCAGCGTGCCGGAGAGATTGGCGCTCATCGTCATCTCCTGGCGCGGAATCGGCTGGGCCAGCAACGGCAGCGCCGCCAGGGCCTTCTCCAGGATCAGCAGGTCGAGTTCGCCGGTCAGGCCGGTCTCGAGGGCCAGCGGCAGGAAGTGGCTCGGCTGCAGCACCTCGCCGTTCTGGGGCCAGCGCGCCAGGGCCTCAAAGCCCACGGTTTCGCTGCTGGCGAGGTCCACGATCGGCTGCAGGTAGGGCACCAGCAGCTTGCGGGCCACGGCATCGCGGAAATCCGATTCCAGCCGATAGATCTGCTGGGCAGCCACGCGGGCCTCCGCATCGATCAGGCAGCAGGCACTGGCCGTGCGGCGGCTCGCCATCCGCAGCGCCATGCTGGTATCAGCCAGAATCGTCTCGGCGTTCTGATCGTTCTGGCGGCAGATGGCAAGGCCGATGGCCACCCCCATCGACAGGGCCTGGGAGCCGCTGCGATAGGGCTGGCCGCTGAAGGCGATCACCCGTTCCGCCAGCTGCTCCACGGCGGGCTGATCCTGCTGGAAGGGCAGCAACACCACCAGTTCGGCATCGGCAAAGCGGGCGATGGTGGCGGCCCTGGGGAGGGCTGCGAACATCCTCCGTGCCGCTTCATTGATGAAGTCTTCGGCCACCCTGCCGCCCAGGGTGGCGTTGATCCGCTCGTAATCGCGGAAGCGGCAGCGCATCACGGCGAAGGGGGCGCCGACATCCATCGTGAACAGCAGATCCAGCCTCTGCACCATCTGATCGCGACTGATCAGGCGCTCCAGGGAGCTCAGGCGCCTGGGGGAAGCCTCACCCCGGCGCTTCGGTTCCTGGCCCAGCGTGCGGCCGGCCGGACGGCCGGCGTCGGGTCTTCCCTCCAGCAGGCCTACGGTGAGCAGGGTCAGCCGCGTGAGGCTGTCGATCTGCTGCTGATCGAGCTGGTGCGGCTCGCGGCTGATCACACACAGACTCCCCACCGCGAAGCTCCTGGTGGTGATCAGCGGAAAGCCGGCATAGAAGCGGATATGGGGCTCACCGCTCACCAGGGGATTGCCGGCGAAGCGGGGATCCTCCAGACAGTCATCCACGATCATCGGATCGCGCTGCAGGATCGTGTGGCCGCAGAAGGAGATGCGGCGCGGCGTCTCCTCCTGGGCCAGGGGCACACCCACGCAGCTCTTGAACCACTGGCGGTTGGCATCCACCAGGCTGATGATGGCGATCTCCGTGCCGGCGATGCGCCGCGCCAACTCGCTGATGTCATCGAAGCGGGCGTCCGCACCCGTATCGAGGACGCCCAGGCTGTAGAGGTCCAGCAACCTGGCGTGCTCATCGGCCGGAATCGCGGGTTCCTGCATCCCCGTCATGGCGACAGCCTCAGGAGCGAGATCGACTCACCGCCGAACCACACAACCCGGTTGCGGCCCTCCTGCTTGGCCTGGTAGAGGGCGCGGTCCGCCACGGTATAGAGATAGTCGATGTTGTAGCCGCTATCGGCTGTGGCCAAGGCGCCGATGCTGGCCGTGATCGACAGGCGATGACCGCCATAGAGCACGGAACTGGTCTCCAGCTGAATCCGCAGCCGCTCCATCGCCCTGCGACCGGCCTCCTTAGGGGCGGGGATCAGCAGGGCGAACTCCTCGCCGCCGAAGCGACACACCAGATCTTCGGGGCGGGTCACCGCCTTGAGCACGCCGGCAACGGCCACCAGGGCCGCGTCGCCACAGCCGTGGCCATAGGTGTCGTTGATGCGCTTGAAGTGGTCGATATCGAGGATGGCGAACACATAGGAGCCATGGCTCTCCTCGGCAGCGGCCAGCAGGGTGATGGCCTGCTCCATGAAGTGGTTGCGGTTGCTCAATCCGGTGAGGCCATCCGTCTGGGCCTCCTCGGCCATCCGCGGCAGCAGCCGCATGGCGATGGTCAGCCAGCAGAATCCCGCCAGCAGGGTGGCGAACAGCATCGACACCAGCAGCCAGACCAGCACGTCCTCCAGCAGATGGACCCAGATGAGGCCGGCGTCGAAATTCACCACCACCAGGAAGCGTTGGCGGGGAAGGCCCAGATCCTGCGACGCCATCTCCACGGACCTGATGACCGTCAGGCTGTCGGTGGCGAGCCTGATGTTGCTGGATCGCAACAGGCCGCAGTCGTCACGATTCAGCCGAAAGCAGTCGACAACCGCGCGGAATTCAGGATCGCTGGTTTCGGGAAAGGAGAACACCGGATCGCCAATGGGCAGCGTCCGCCAGGCAGGCCTGGAGCTGTACGCAACGCGCCCCTCCCCATCCAGCACCAGCAGCAGATTCAGGTCATCGGCACCCCTGCTCCCGGAGGTTTTGCCATAGGCCTCCACCAGGCTCTGGCGCAGAGCGGGCGGCATCACCACCGCCATGGAGCTGGCCACGACCTCGCTGGCCTGCTCACCGGCGCGGATCACCTCGCGGTGACGCTCCAACACGTCGATCAACGAGAGCAGCAGGGTGAGCAGCAGCGTGGCCCCCAGCCAGTAGCCGAACAGCAGGCGCAGCAGCTGGCTGGACATTCGGCGGTGCAGGGATCGCGTCTCCTTCATCCGGCGTCGCGATGCTCTCGCAGCAGCTGGGCAATGCGCTCGAACACCTCGGTGAGCTGACCAAGGGCCTGCTGCTGCGAACGCAGGAACGCCTCCATCTGCAGGGAGGCGAGATCACCCGCGGCCTCCATCTGGCGCTGCAGGGCGTCACCGAAGCGGGCAGCATCGCTCAGGGCCTGCTCAGCCGTCTGGAGTTCTCCCTCCAGGGCACGCAGCTCCCGCAGCGGCACACCGGCCTCCTCCTTGAGGCGGGTGATATCCACCTGATTGGCCACATAGAAATCCGGTTGCTCACGGCTGGAGCCACCCACCGGCGTCAGCGTGAGGCGATTCCAGAAGCGGCTGCCGTCCTGGCGGTAGTTGATCAATTCACCGCTGTAGGGAGCCCCGGAGCGGATGGCCTGACGAAGGCGCTCCAACTCCTTGGGGTCCGTATCGGGGCCCTGCAGGAAGCGGCAGTTGAAGCCGATGGTCAGCGCCCTGGAATAGCCCGTGATCGCCGTGAAGGCCTGGTTCACGTACACCAGCGGATTGTCGGGCTGGCGCATGTCGGCCACGGCGATTCCCACCACGGAATGGTCAACGACCGTGCCGAAGATGGAGAGCTCCTGCACTTGGTCGGCCATGCGGGCCGAGAGCGTCGACTCGCGGGCATTGGCCTCCACCAGCCGCCGGTTCGTCTTGTTCAACTGCAGGCTCTGATGCCGAAAGACGCCTGTCGCCCCGACGGAGATCACGCCCAGCAGCCCCACGTAGCCCAACAAGTAACCGAGGTTGCCGAAGCCGTCCACGCGCAGGCCGCGCACCGTCACCGCCTGGATGCCGCGCACATCGCCCGGCTTCCAGTCGCGCTTCGGCGAATCGGGATGGGCGTTGTGGCAGGTCACACAGGCCTGACGCATCAGCACCGGGGTGGCCAGGCGGTAGGAGGAGCGCCCCAGGCCATTGCCTTCCAGCTTGGTGACGGTCTTCAGGCCAGGGTCGCTGCGGAAGGCCTCCAGTGCCTGCCCCTCAAAGGGATCGAGCCTGCGGGATACCCGATTGGCAAAGGGATAGTCGGAGATGAACTCATAGGAGATGCGCCCGTCGGTATGGGCGTTGTCAAACAGGGCGCCCAGCTCAATGGAAAGGGTGGCAGGAATCGGAATGCCGCCATGCACCTCGCGGTACTTCTCGGAATACACCGCCTGGCCGTCAGCGGCCTGCAGGCGGGCGATCACATTGTCGGCGTAGTAGGCGCGGATGCCCGACGCCAGCGTCGAGACCTCCCGGGCCTGCAACTGCATCTGGCTGATGGTGGCGCTCGAGATCGCGTTGAGCCCCACCACGGGCAGCAGCAACAGGCAGGCCAGCAACAGCCAGAGGATGGCATCAGGCCGCAGCAGAACCCGGCGCAGTTTGCCGATGCCGCCAGCTATGCGCGGCATAAGCCGCAGACCCAACCAGCGACGCCCCTGAACCACAGACCGACGCCCATGCTAGGGGTAATGCTTTAACACAAATGGGGCGTCAGGCCACCCCCAGCCAGTGCCTGAGCCCGGGGGCCATCGTCCGCGCCGCCTTGCCGCGGCTACCCAGCTTATGGCGCAGGTGCTCGGGGAGCTCGGCGTAGCTCAGGCCCGCCTCCCGCACCCAGAAGATCGGGTCGTAGCCGCCGCCATGGCCCTGGGGCGCGGTAAGGATCTCGCCGCGGCAGATCCCCTCGGCCTCGAGCACCGTGGTACCGCTGGGATCGGCCAGGGCCATGGCGCTGTTGAAACTGGCGCTGCGATAGGGCGTGGGCCCCAGCTCGTGCAGCAGCCGGTGAATCTTCTCGTGGTCGGTGGGGGCATAGCGGGCCGAATGCAGACCCGGGCGGCCATCGAGGGCATCTACCTCCAGGCCCGAATCATCGGCCAGCGACCAGCAGCCCGTGAGGGAGGCCACGGTGGAGGCCTTCAGGCGCGCATTCTCCACATAGGTGAGGCCCGTCTCCTCGATCTCCAGGCCCTTGGGCTGCTGCCGCACCTCCAGAGCCACCTCCGGACCTACACCCTCGAGCATGGCCGTGATCTCGGCCACCTTGTGGGGGTTGCCGCTGGCGATCACCAGCACCGGGCGGGAAGGGGAGAGGGACAAACCGGGCCCACGGGGGGCCCCATTGTGGTGCAGCGGGGTAGGGAGGTCGCTGAAGGGGTGGGGCAGGACGGGTTGAACATTCCACCCCCGGAGAACTCCAGGGTTCCTGCCCCGGGCGGAGGATAGGGAATTCGCCACCGATCGGACGAAACGGCGGGCAACATTGCGCGACCGGTGACGTTCGCCAGCCGGAATCGCCCCTAGGTTGCCTCCACCCTTTGGGCCCCGGAGGGCAATGCAGTCGAGCCTGGTCCTACAGAACCTGCTCTCAGCGCCGGTGCTGTTCTTCTTCCTGGGCATCCTCGGTGTTCTGGTCGGCTCCGACCTGGAGATCCCCTCACCGCTGCCAAAGCTCTTCTCCCTTTACCTCCTGCTGGCGATCGGCTTCAAAGGGGGCATGGAACTGGCCCACAGCGGCCTCGGCCCGCAGGTGTTGCTGACGATCGGGGCGGCGGTGGTGATGTCGTTGCTGGTGCCCCTCACGAGCTTCCTGCTGCTGCGGCTGCGGCTGGATGGCTACAACGCCGCCGCCATCGCCGCCTCCTACGGCTCCATCAGTGCCGTCACCTTCATCACCGCCGAGAGCTTCCTCAATGTTCTCGAGGTGAACTTCGACGGCTTCATGGTGGCGGCCCTGGCCCTGATGGAATCGCCGGCGATCGTGGTGGGGGTGATCCTGGCCAAGCTCTCGGCCCCTGCCGAAGATGCGGAGTCCGTCAGGGATCAAGAGAACGGCGGGGATCAGGAGGGCAGTGGCAGTCTGCGCTGGCGGGAAGTTCTCCAGGAGGCCTTTCTCAACGGTTCCGTGTACCTGTTGATCGGCAGCCTGGTGATTGGCTATGTGGTGGCCGCCTTCAGCCCGGCGGGGCTGGAAAAGATGGATCCCTTCACCGAAAAACTGTTCTACGGCGCCCTCTGCTTCTTCCTGCTCGACATGGGCATCGTGGCGGCGCAGAGGCTGCGGGACCTGCGCCAGACAGGGGCCTTCCTGATCGGCTTCTCCCTGCTGGCCCCCCCCGTGCATGCCCTGTTGGGGCTGCTGGTGAGTGCCCTGCTGGGCCTGAGCCAGGGGAACACCCTGCTGTTCATGGTGCTCTGCGCCAGCGCCTCCTACATCGCCGTGCCGGCGGCGATGCGTATGACCGTTCCCCAGGCCAACCCGAGCCTCTACATCTCCACGGCCCTGGGCCTCACCTTCCCCTTCAATGTGGTTGTCGGGATTCCCCTGTACATGGCGCTGACCCGACACTTCATCCCCGTCGGCTGAACGCAGGCCGTCTGCCATCCCGTCGCCGAACCTTCGCCCCGACACCATGAAGCGAATCGATCTGTTTCTCAGCGAACGGGAGTTGAACCGCGTCTGCAAGGCCATCACCGCGGCCGGGGCCAAGGGCTATTCAGTGATGCGGCACGTCACGGGCATGGGGCCGTCCGGGGAGATCTCGGAGGGGATGGATTTCAGCGGGCTGGGGGCCAATGCCCACGTGATCGTGTTCGTGGAGGACGCCGTGCTGGACGCCGTGGGCAAGGCCCTGCGCCCCCTGCTGAAGCGCTACGGCGGCGTGGGCTTCGTCTCGAGCGCCGAGCCCCTCTGAACGCGGCAGGCGGCGCCGCAGCGGCCGAGGCGGCAGCAGCGATCAAGCAAAGTTTGCTTTTTGTGTCGCACTGATCAGCTGCCCTTATCAGCCAATCGCGAAACCATGATGGCCGCAGGGCTGCCAATCGCTTGACGGAGGGTTTGACGGAGGAGCAAGGTTGCACACGAACATTCCACCCCCCTCCTCCAGGAGCAGGTAATGGCAAACGAAACCATGGGCATCGCCCTCGGCATGATCGAGACACGCGGTCTGGTCCCCGCCATCGAAGCGGCTGACGCCATGACCAAAGCCGCCGAAGTGCGCCTCATTGGTCGCGAATTCGTCGGAGGCGGCTACGTGACCGTCCTGGTGCGGGGTGAAACCGGTGCCGTCAACGCCGCCGTCCGCGCCGGCGCCGACGCCTGCGAGCGGGTGGGCGACGGCCTGGTGGCCGCCCACATCATCGCCCGTCCCCACCGTGAAGTGGAGCCGGCGCTGAACAGCAGCTTCGGCCTGGGATCGAAGGACTGAGCGGTCAAGGCGACCCTCTGATTTTTCATCCGAACCCATCCGAACAATCCCATGAGCAAGAAGTACGACGCCGGGGTCAAGGAGTACCGCGACACTTACTGGACTCCCGATTACGTCCCCCTCGACACCGACCTGCTGGCCTGCTTCAAGTGCACCGGCCAGGAAGGTGTTCCCAAGGAAGAAGTGGCTGCCGCCGTGGCCGCCGAGTCTTCCACCGGCACCTGGTCCACTGTGTGGTCCGAGCTCCTCACCGATCTCGACTTCTACAAGGGCCGCTGCTACCGCATCGAAGACGTCCCTGGTGACAAGGAGTCGTTCTATGCCTTCATCGCCTACCCCCTCGACCTGTTCGAGGAAGGCTCCGTGACCAACGTGCTCACTTCCCTGGTGGGCAACGTGTTCGGCTTCAAGGCCCTGCGACACCTGCGTCTGGAAGACATCCGCTTCCCGATGGCCTTCATCAAGACCTGCCCCGGCCCGCCGAACGGCATCCACGTCGAACGCGACCGGATGAACAAGTACGGCCGTCCCCTGCTGGGTTGCACCATCAAGCCCAAGCTCGGCCTCTCCGGCAAGAACTACGGCCGGGTGGTCTACGAATGCCTCCGCGGTGGCCTCGACTTCACCAAGGACGACGAGAACATCAACTCCCAGCCCTTCCAGCGCTGGCAGAACCGTTTCGAGTTCGTGGCCGAAGCCGTCCAGCTCGCCCAGGAAGAAACCGGCGAGAAGAAGGGGCACTACCTCAACTGCACCGCCGCCACTCCTGAGGAGATGTACGAGCGGGCCGAGTTCGCCAAGGAACTCGGGCAGCCGATCATCATGCACGACTACATCACCGGTGGCTTCACGGCCAACACCGGTCTGTCGAAGTGGTGCCGCAAGAACGGCATGCTGCTGCACATTCACCGCGCCATGCACGCGGTGATCGACCGCCATCCCAAGCACGGCATCCACTTCCGGGTGCTGGCCAAGTGCCTGCGCCTCTCCGGCGGCGACCAGCTGCACACCGGCACCGTGGTGGGCAAGCTCGAGGGTGACCGCCAGACCACCCTGGGCTTCATCGACCAGCTGCGCGAATCCTTCATCCCCGAAGACCGCACCCGCGGCAACTTCTTCGATCAGGACTGGGGTTCGATGCCCGGCGTCTTCGCCGTGGCCTCCGGCGGCATCCACGTGTGGCACATGCCCGCCCTGGTCGCCATCTTCGGTGACGACTCCGTGCTCCAGTTCGGTGGTGGCACCCACGGTCACCCCTGGGGCTCGGCCGCCGGAGCCGCCGCCAACCGGGTGGCCCTGGAAGCCTGTGTCAAGGCCCGCAACGCCGGCCGTGAGATCGAGAAAGAAGGCCGCGACATCCTCCTGGAAGCCGCCAAGCACAGCCCCGAGCTGGCCATCGCCCTCGAGACCTGGAAGGAAATCAAATTCGAGTTCGACACCGTCGACAAACTCGACGTCGGCTGAGCCGACATCCGGCCCCCTGCCTTGCCTCCGCTGACCGAAGGTGTACCCACCGGAGGTCAGCGGAGCTGGGCTTCCCATCCCATTCCCCACAAGGATCCCCATGCCCTTCAAGAGCACCGTGGGTGACTATCAAACAGTCGCCACCCTGGAGACCTTCGGCTTCCTCCCGCCGATGACCCAGGACGAGATCTACGACCAGATCGCCTACATCATTGCCCAGGGCTGGAGCCCCCTGGTCGAGCACGTCCACCCCAGCCGCTCCATGGCCACCTACTGGTCGTTCTGGAAGCTGCCCTTCTTCGGTGAGAAGGATCTGGGTGTGATCGTGAACGAACTGGAGTCCTGCCACCGGGCCTATCCGGACCATCACGTGCGCCTCGTCGGCTACGACGCCTACACCCAGAGTCAGGGTGCCTGCTTCGTTGTGTTCGAAGGCCGCTGATCCAGCGGTTCCAGCGGATCCCGACCGGCGGTCGGGATCCATCACTTTTGATCATCCATTCACGGGGCGGACATGGCCAGGACCACCAGTCGGGAAGCAGCTCTGGAGCGCCGCAAGGCCCTCACCAACGGCGGCAAGAAAGCCTCCGCCCAGTTCATGTCCTCCCCGGGCAGGGTGCGCACGGCCGCTGACGCCCAGCGCAGCCGCCCCGAAACGGTGAGTGCCGCACCTGTCGCCGCTGCCCCGGCGCCCCAGCGCCCCACCCCCACCGCGCGTCGTGGGGGTGCTTCCTCCCTGAGCGCCTCCTCCGGCTCCGGCCATCGCAGCAACGCCAAGCCGTTGGCGAACCCCAGCCGGAACCTGGTGCTGGAGCGCAGGGAAGCCCTCTCCCGCCGCGGCAAGCGCGCCGACACCTCCAGCGACCGCACCCGCCAGGAGGCGATGCGCGCCAGCAAGGCCAGCGCCGCCACCCCCGTCGCGGCCACCGCCAGCGACCGCCCCTGCGGTTGCAAGGACGCCAAGGCGGCGGCCGCCGCCGCCGTGAGCACCAGCTCTTCCGCCGGCCTCGGGGCCTCCCTGGCCAACCGAAATTCGCGGAACGGCGAGCGCCGCGGCACCGCCAAGCGCACCGCCCAGCACAACCCCAGCCGGGCCATCGTCATGGCCCGGCGCGAGGCCCTCTCCAAGCGGGGCAAATCCGCCAGCGCCCCCACCAGCGCCGTCGCCGCCTCGGTGGCTCGCCAGGCGAACCCCGACATGAGCAGCCGCGAGCTGGCCCAGAAGGTGCGCGAACTGAAGTGCAAGGTGGGCTCCGCCGGCAGCTCCCGCAGCGGTGGCTCCCGTCCCACCGGGCCCCGACGCGGCCAGGCCAAGATCGATGCCGCCGCCGATGCCCATTGGAAGGTGGGTGTGAGCGAGACGGCCCGGGGCCAGGTGGTCACCGGCACCCAGGCCAACCGTTCCCTCAAGACCACCGGCAACGAGGCCAGCACCTGCCGGCCGGTCACCGGCACTGAGTACATGGGCGCCGAGATCTTCCGCACCTTCTGCCAGAGCGATCCCACCCCCCTGCAGCCCGCCAAGGTGCGGGTGAGCGCCACCAGCCACGGCAACCGGGTCACGGGCAACGAGGTCGGTCGTTCCGAGAAGGTCACCGGCGACGAGCCCGGCACCTGCAAAAACGTCACTGGCACCGAGTACATCTCCGCCAACCAGAGCGCCGCCTGGTGCGGCACCTCCGCCCCCGCTCCCTCCCCCCGCAAGGTGGCCTTCACCCGCACCACCGAGGGCCGGCCGGTCTCCGGGGTGAGCGTGGAGCGCTCCGAAAAAGTCACCGGCAACGAGCCGGGTGCCAATCGCCAGCTCACCGGCACCCAGTACATGGACGACCAGGCCCAGGTGCCTGGCCGTGCCCCCGCCAAGGTCAGCAGCCTGCACACCCTGCGGGGCACCGGCATCACCGGCACCCACGTGGGCCGCAGTGAGCACGTCACCGGCGACGAGCCGGGCTCCTGCCGCCTGGTCACCGGCGACGAATACATCGGCACCCAGCAGTTCGAACAGTTCTGCGGCACCAAGCCGGCACCGGAAGCGGCCAAGGTGGGCTTCAGCGTCACCAACAAGGCGATGGTGGTGAGCGGCACCCGCACCGGCCGTTCCGAGAAGGTCACCGGCGATGAACCCGGCACCTGCAAGGCGGTCACCGGCACCCCCTACGCCGGCATGGAGCAGGCGGGTACCTGGTGCTCCTCCGACCGGCTGACCGAGATCCGCCAGCGCACCCCGGTGCGCATGGGCACCGTGATGACCGGTCTTCAGCCTGGCGTCGGCGGCGTCATGACCGGTGCCGAGCGCGGCGCCTGCGAGGACATCACCGGCACCCCCTACATCGGCGGCGACCAGCTGGCAGAAGCCTGCGGCGCCGCCGTTAGCCAGGACGCCGACTTCCCCCAGCCCCTCACTGGTCAGCCCTGGCAGCAGTTCAGTGTCCAGTCCCCGGCCCGCGCCGCCCAGACGGCCCAGAGCTCCCGCCAGCGGCCCGGTGGCGTTACCGGCAACAGCTACGAGCAGGGCAACCGCATCACCGGACCGTTCGACATGGCCGCCGACAAGGTGACCGGCACCGAACAGTTCCGCTTCGACCGTCCCGCCCAGGATCGGGTGCGCCTCCGCCCGCCGGCGGCGGCAGCTCCGGTGACTGTCGATGAGGATGCCCGTCCCACCTCCCGAGTCACCGGCGAAGGCATCTCCGCCGGCCTGAACATCACCGGTGACGACTGGGATCGGGGCAAGCACGTCACCGGCACCGAAGGGGCCTCGGCCCGTCGCCGCAACCCCAGCAGGGTTGGCCCGATGTCGGCCATGCCCGGCTTCCAGAACAAGCGCAACGAGGCCCTGCCCGAGCCCACCAACAAGATCACCGGATCCAGCGGCAGCACCAACTCCGGTTCCCTGATCACGGTCTCCGGCGGAGCCCGGGGCTGATCCCTGATGCCCCGCCGCCCGGCTCCAACGATCCGTCCCCTTGCCCCCAGCGCCCCCCGGCGCCGGACCGACGCTTCCGGTGGCGCCGATCTCTCCCGGCGCCTGGCGGCTGTCCGGCTCGGTCAGGGGGCGTCGGGCCTCCATCCGCTGACGGACAGCGCCGCCAACGCGGCCCTCGAGGGCTACGACCGCGGCGTCAAGGACGCCTTCGATCGGATCGTGCCCGTGCTCAAGCGCCTGTCGGCCCTGCAGCACGAGGATGACTTCGTCGCGCGCGCCCAGGCCCTGGCCCAGGCCGAACTGGGGTTCAGCCTGCCCCTGCCGATCCTGGAGAAGGCCTGGGTCAGCCAGCTCGACATGCGCAGCCTGTTCGCCTGGTGCGTCTTCGAAACCTACGAACAGACCAGCGACGGGTTTTTCCGCAACGATCCCCTGCAGGGCCAACCCGGCAGCCCGGCGGCGGCGGAATTCAACGCCTTCCTGCTCTCCTGTGGCTTCCACCTGCTGGATGCCACCCCCTGCGCCGATGGACGCCTGGCCCATGCCATCGCCTTTGCCCTGAGGCTGCCGTTCAGCTCGGTGCGCCGCCGCCCCCATGCCGGTGCCCTGTTTGATGTGGAGAACACGGTCAACCGCTGGGTCAAGACCGAACATCGCCGCTACCGGGAGGGCGTTCCCAACCCCGCCCATGACGACACCCGTTACCTGAAGGTGGTGCTGTACCACTTCAGTTCCCGTGACCCGTCCCACGAGGGCTGCGCCGCCCACGGCAGTGATGACGCCCTGGCCGCCAGCTGCGGCCGAGCGCGGCTGATGGAGTTCCAGCAGGCCGTGGAGAACAGCTTCTGCTGCGGCGCCTCCGTCGACCTGCTGCTGCTGGGGATCGACACCGACACCGACGCCATCCGGGTTCACGTGCCGGGCATGGATGGCAGCACCCGCCTGGATCACTGGCTGGATGCCACCACGGTGTATGAGGCGACGCGCCACCTGCACCCCGAGGAGGCCAGGCGCCGGATCGCCGAGCTGGCCACGGCGGCGGCAGCGAGCACCCCTGATCCCGGCATGGTGCGGCTGATTGCCCGGCTCCTGGAGCACAACATCTCCCAGATCGACTACGTGCGCCAGTACCACCACGGCCACTACGCCGATGCCGGCCATGCCGAGCGCTTCATCGGCGTGGGGATCGGCTTCAAGGAGATCCACCTGCGCAACCTCACCTACTTCGCCTACATGGACACCGTTGAGGAGGGGGCCCCCGACATGGACGTGGGAGTGAAGATCTTCAAGGGCCTCAACGTCTCCCGCGGCCTGCCGGTGCCGGTGGTGGTGCGCTTCGATTACAACGGCAAGGTGCCCGGTGCCCGGGAGCGGGCGGTGCGCCATGCCCAGCGGGTGCAGGAAGCGATCGAGAACCGTTACCCGGATCTTTTTGCCCAGGGCCTGCTGCATGCCCTGCTCACCGTGCGCGACCAGGAACGGCACACGCCCGCCGAGGCGGTAGGTTCCACCATCAGCCTCACCACCGCAGGAGGGCACTGACCATGTTGATCTGCAAAGTGGTCAAGCCCCTTGTCTCGACCAACCGCATCCCTGATTTCGAGCACAAGCACCTCCAGGTGGTTCAGGACGGCAGCACCCAGAAGGTGGCCGTCGATGCGGTGGGCTGCATCCCTGGCGACTGGGTGATCTGCGTGGGCAGCTCGGCGGCCCGTGAGGCTGCAGGCAGCAAGTCCTACCCCAGCGATCTCACGATCGTGGGGATCATCGACCACTGGGACCCCGACGCCGGCAAGCCCAGCCCGCCCCCAAGCGGTGCCGCGGCCACCCAGGGAGGTGCCGCCTGATGGAGATCATGCAGGTCACCGGTTCCCTGGTCTGCTCCCAGCGGGTCCCCGGCCTGGAACACTGGAACCTGCGGGTGCTGCGCAGCCCCAAGGGCAAGCTCAGCGTCGCCGTGGACCCCGTCGGTGCCGCCCCCGGCAACTGGGTGTTCACCGCCAGTGGTTCGGCCGCACGCTTCGCCTGTGGCAACCCGGAGACGCACACCGACCTCACCATCGGCGGCATCATCGATTTCTGGGAGCCGGACGGGTAAGCGCCGGGGGGTACCGCCCCTGGCGGCCTGCCTCCTGTCGATCATCAGCAGTCCTGTTCCTCATCCCCGCGCCCGTCCCATGGCCAGCCGCACCCCCCGCACCGGTCCCGACGCCACCCCCCAGCCGGCCACTTCCGCTCCGGCGCCGGCCGCCGCCAAACCGGCGACACCGGCGGCGGCTCCACCGCCCGTGGCTGGCAGCACCGCAGGGCCAGCCGGGGGCGGCACCCCGCCGGCGCTGCCACCAGCGGCGGCATCCCAACCGGTGGCCAAACCGGCGGCGGCCACCAAGGCCCCCCGGGCGGCCCGCGCCACCGCACCGGCCCGCCAGCTGCGGCGGACTCCCGCCACCACCGCCCGCTCCAGCGCCTCCAGCCCCAGCCGCCGCGGCAGCGGTGGCGCCGGCACCCCCCCCACGACCCCCACTCCCCGTACCCCCTCCATGGCCCCCACCATCCACGGCATCGCCCTCGGTCTGATCGAAACCCGTGGCCTGGTGCCGGCGATCGAAGCGGCGGATGCCATGACCAAAGCCGCCGAGGTCACCCTGATCGCCCGCGAGTTCGTCGGCGGCGGCTACGTCACCGTGATGGTGCGCGGTGAAACCGGTGCCGTGAACGCGGCCGTGAGGGCCGGAGCCGATGCCTGCGAGCGGGTGGGCGACGGCCTGGTGGCCGCCCACATCATTGCCCGTCCCCACAGCGAAGTGGAGCCTGCCCTGGCGGCCTCCGGCGTCGGCCGCAGGGGCTGATGCCCATGGACGCCGCCCATCCGCGCGTCCTCGGCTACCTGGGCCGCGCGTTGAGCCTGGAGCTGTCCGCCGTGCAGCAGTACATGACCCAGGCCTCCCTCGTGGAGCTCTGGGGCGAGGCCGACGCCGCTGAACAGTTTCGCCAGGAAACGGTCGAAGAACTGCGGCATGCCGAACGGCTGGTGCAGCGCATGCTTCAGCTGGGGGTGGCCCCGGCCGCCTCCCAGCTGCGGCCCGTCGGCCACGCCGCCGATCTGGTGGGTCTGCTGCGCCTCGATGCCGACCTCGAACAGGATCTGATCCAGCACTACGCCGAAGCCACGCGCTTCTGTCTGCTGATCGGCGATCGCAACAATGAGGCCTTTTTCCGAACCCTCAGGGACGAAGAACAGCAGCATGGGGAAGCGCTGGCAGCCTGGCTGGACAGCCTGGGCAACGCCCAGTCCCGTTCCCTGCAACGGGCCACCTTCTGACGTCCCTCCCTTTGCCGGACACCCTTCCCCTGTCGATCCAGCTCAGCTGGCTGATTCCGCTCTACGGATTCAGCGGCATGGTGCTCTCGCTGCCCTGGGCGACCGGCTGGATCCGACGCAACGGTCCCCGTCCGGCCGCCTACCTCAACCTGCTGGTCACCTTGCTGGCGGTGTTGCACGGCAGCCTCGTCCTGCGTGACGTGCTGGCCCTCGGCCCCCAGCACCTCGACATCGCCTGGTTCGCAGCGGCCGACCTGGACCTGCGCATCGGCTTCGATCTCTCCCTCACCAACCTGGCGGCCCTGGAGCTGGTGACGTTCATGAGCCTGGTGGGGCAGGTGTTCGCCCTCGGCTACCTCGACAAGGAATGGTCCCTGGCGCGGTTCTATGCCCTGGTGGGCTTCTTCGAAGGGGCCATGGCAGGGGTGGTGCTGAGCAGCAACCTGTTCATGAGTTATTTCTTGCTGGAGATGCTCACCCTCTCCACCTATCTGCTGGTGGGCTTCTGGTACGCCCAGCCCCTGGTGGTCACCGCCGCCCGTGATGCCTTCCTCACCAAGCGGGTGGGGGACGTGCTCCTGCTGATGGGCGTGGTCACCCTGTCGGCCTTGGCCGGATCGCTGGAGTTCAACGACCTCTACGCCTGGTCGGCCCACCAGACCCTGCCGGCCCTGGGGGCCACCCTGCTGAGCCTGGGGCTGATCGCCGGACCGATGGGGAAATGCGCCCAGTTCCCGATGCACCTCTGGCTGGATGAGGCCATGGAGGGGCCCAACCCGGCGTCGATCCTGCGCAACTCCGTGGTGGTCACCTGTGGTGCGGTGGTGCTGCTGAAGGTGATGCCGCTGCTGTTGATCTCGCCGGTGGCGATCGATGTGCTGCTGGCGGTGGGCACCATTAGTGCGCTGGGCGGTGCCCTGGTGGCGATCTCCCAGGTCGACCTGAAGCGGGCCTGCTCTTACTCCACCACCTCCTACCTGGGGCTGGTGTTCGTGGCCATCGCCCTGCAGCAGCCCTTCATTGCCCTGTTGCTGCTCTTCTCCCATGCGGTGGCCAAGGCCGTGCTGTTCATGAGCGTGGGCAGCGTCATCGCCACCACCAACTGCCAGGACCTCACCGAACTGGGCGGCCTGGGCTCCCGCATGCCCGCCACCACCAGCGGATTCCTGGTGGGGGCGGCCGGCCTCACCGGCCTGCTGCCCCTGGGCTGCTTCTGGAGCTTCGGCCTGATGGTGGAGGGGCTGAGCTCCAGGGCCCCCTTCTTCGCCGCCGTCGTGCTGCTCACCAACGGCCTGACGGCCCTCAACTTCACCAGGGTCTACCGTCAGGTGTTCATGGGGTGCCCCCACCCCAAGACCCGCCGGACACCGGAGGTGAACTGGCTGATGGCCCTGCCGATGGTGACCGTCGCGGTGCTGGTGCTGGTGACCCCGCTGGTGATGGCGCGCATCGACCGCGTCCCCGGCATCGGTGCCTTCTCGGGCGGCACGGCCCTGGCGCTGGTGGGCAGCGGCCTGGCCGGCCTGCTGGCCGGCAGCCTGATCCCCCTGGACACCTTCTGGTCCCGCTCCGTGCGCCAGCCCCTGCGTGTCCTGCAGGACCTGCTCGCCTTCGACTTCTATACCGACCGCATCTACCGGGCCACGATCGTGGCCTTCGTGGCCGGCCTGGCCCGAATCACCAATGGCTTCGACCAACTGGTGGTGAACGGGCTGGTCAACCGCATCGCCGACGTCTCGATGGCCTCGGCCGAAAGCCTGAAACTGGGGGTGAGCGGCCGTCTCCAGACCTACGTCTTCACCGTGGTGGCCGCGATCGTGGTGCTGATCGGCAGCCTCTCCTGGCTGGGGGGCTGAGGCGGAACCATGCTGAGCGCCCTGCTGCTGATTCCCTTCGCCGGCGCCCTCGGCCTGCTCTGCTGGCCCGGCGAGCTGGCCACCGAGCGCATCCGCCGCGCCGCCCTTGGCCTGCTGGTCCTGCAACTGCTCTGGAGCCTGCGGGTGCTGCTGGTCTTCGATGTCAGCGATCCGGGCCTGCAGCTGCAGGAGTCCTTCGCCTGGGTCGACAGCATCGGCCTCGATTACCGCCTGGGGGTCGATGGCCTGGCCATGCCGCTGGTGTTGGTCAACGCCGCCCTCACCCTGGTGTCGGCGATCTGCACCCGCGACCTCAGCCAGCGTCCCCGGCTCTACTTCGCCCTGCTGCTCGGGATCAGCGGCGCGGTGAACGGGGCCTTCCTCTCCGAGAACCTGCTGCTGTTCTTCCTCTTCTATGAGCTGGAGCTGATTCCCCTCTGGCTGCTGATCTCGATCTGGGGCGGCGCCAACCGGGGCTATGCGGCCACCAAGTTCCTGATCTTCACCGCCATCTCCGGCGTGCTGATCCTGGGGGCCTTCCTGGGCCTGGCCCTGGTCACCGGCCAAGCCGATTTCGGCATCAACCCGGTGACCACCGCCCAGCTGGGCATGGGCACCCAGCTGGTGCTGCTCGGGGCGCTGTTGATCGGTTTTGCCATCAAGATCCCCCTGGTGCCCTTCCACACCTGGCTCCCCGATGCCCACACCGAGGCCTCCACGCCGGTGTCGGTGCTGCTGGCGGGTGTGCTGCTGAAACTGGGCACCTACGGGCTGCTGCGCTTCTGCCTGGGCCTGTTCCCTGAGGCCTGGGCCTTGCTCGCGCCCTGGCTGGCGGGCTGGGCGGCGGTGTCGGTGCTGTACGGCTCGCTGGCGGCCATCGCCCAGCGGGACATGAAACGGATGGTGGCCTACAGCTCCGTGGGCCACATGGGCTACATCCTGCTGGCCGCCGCCGCCGCCACCCCTGTGAGTCTGCTGGGGGCCGTCTTCCAGATGGTCAGCCACGGGCTGATCTCTGCCCTGCTGTTCCTGCTGGTGGGCGTGGTCTACCGCAAGACCCGCACCCGGGACCTGGAGGTGCTGCGCGGCCTGCTCAACCCCGAGCGGGGCCTGCCCTTCACCGGCACCCTGATGATCCTGGGGGTAATGGCCAGCGCCGGCATGCCTGGCATGGCGGGCTTCATCTCCGAATTCCTGGTGTTCCGCGGCAGCCTCGCCGCCTTCCCGCTGGCCACCCTGCTGTGCATGGTGGGCTCCGGGCTCACGGCGGTGTACTTCCTGCTGCTGGTGAACCGGGCCTTCTTCGGCCGCCTGGCGGTGACCCCACCCAGCGGCGATCCTGTGGCCGATTCCCGCCTCGAGGTGCGCCTGCCGGCGGTCGCCCTGCGCGAAACCCTGCCTGCCCTGGCCCTGGCCAGCGGTGTGGTGGGCCTGGGGGTGCTGCCCTGGGGGCTGGGCAAGCTGAGCGAACAGGCCACCACCGCCATGGCTCAGTTGCCGGCCCTGGTGGCGGCGATTCAGGGCGGAGGGCTGCTGTCATGAGACCGATCCCCCGTTCTCCAAAGCCGCCCCTCACCTTCAGCGGCGGGCTTCCCTCCAGTGACGACCTGGTGGAAACACTGCTGGCCGGACGCACCCTGCTGGCTGAGTCCCCCGATCACCTGAGCCAGGTGGTGGACGTGCTGGAGAGCTACGGGGAGGTGCTGGATGCCTACAGCATCAACCTCATTTACCAGGCCGAGAAGCAGTTCCTGAATCCCTTCCCGGTGTTCCGCTTCCTCGACGGTGACCACAGCCCGGCGAAGATCTGGCGCCATCTCCTGCACGACCGGATCAACTTCGAATATGCGGAGTACTGCCAGAAGGCGATGCTCTGGCACGGCACCGGTGGCCTCGATGCCTACCTCGACAGCGAGGCCTTTGCGGCCAACTGCGCCGCCATCGTGGCCCGCAAGACCCGGCGCGACCCCCTGCTGGCGGCCCTCAACCCGCTGTTTCCCCAGTTCCTGGGCGAACTGATCCGCTCGGCGGCCACCACCCATGCCCTGGGCCAGTTCTGGCGGGTGATGAGCGATCTGTTCATCGATCTGGCCAGGGCCGAGCGGGACGGGCGGGTGGACTCGATCGCCGCGGTGGTCACGTTCATCAAGGAGGGCCTGGTGGCGGCGGCGGGGGCCCCGATCACCTACGCGGTGGAGATCGCCGGCAGCCGCTTCTGGGTGCTCCCCCCCGAGGCGGGCCTCACCTTCCTGATGGATGTGGCCGTGCCCTACGTCGAAGCGGTGTTCCTGCGCGGCACGCCGTTCCTGGGCACCGTGTCCTTCAACGCCCAGGCCCAGCAGATTTCCCCTGACCAGGCCCAGTTCATGTATGGCGCCCTCTACGCCGACCCGCTGCCCACCATGGGCTCGGGCATCCCGCCCAGCCTGCTGATGCAGGACATGTACCGCCACCTGCCCGACCGTCTGCACCAGACCTACCTGGCCGGCATCCGCGGCGCCGGGGACGTGCGGGTGAAGATCTGCATGACGTTCCAGAAGGCGATGTTCTGCGTCACCAACGCCGCCATCGCCGGCACCTTCCCCCATCCGCTCGACAGCGACGTCCCGGCGCAGCAGGCGGCCAACCGGGCCTACGCCGCCGCCTGGGCCGCCCGCCTCTGCGTGGCCCGCACCGACTGTCTCGATGATCCGGGCTGATCTAAGGTCGGGTCCATGGATCAGCCCTGGACCCGACGGCCCCGACCGGATCGGCTCGAGCGCCGCATCGAGTTCGATGACTACGAACGCACCCGCACCTTCCTGGAGCGCCTGAACGGCCTCTCGGAGCAGGAGGGCCGCTTCCCCGACATCAGCTTCGGGCGCACCTACGTGAACCTCACGCTGCGCGCCGAAGCCGACGAGGACCCGATCGGCGAACCGGAGGAAACCTTCGCCAAGGCCATCGATGGGCTCCTCTAGCGACGAGGCTGCCGACGTGGCTGGGGAAGCCGTGCCCCAGGAGTCGACCCTGGTGGACCTGCGGGCGGCCTACGACGCCGCCGGCATCAAGGAGGTGCTCGACCAGCTCGACCGGGAACTGATCGGCCTGCGCCCGGTGAAGGCCCGGATCCGGGAAATCGCCGCCCTGCTGGTGATCAACCGGGCCCGCACCCAGGTGGGGCTCGACACGGCACCGCCCAGCCTGCACATGTCGTTCACCGGCCGGCCCGGCACTGGCAAGACGACCGTGGCGGAACGCATGTCGAAAATCCTGCACGGGCTCGGCTATGTGCGCAAGGGCCATGTGGTGACGGCCACCCGCGACGATCTGGTGGGCCAGTACATCGGCCACACCGCCCCGAAAACCAGGGAGATGCTCAAAAAAGCGATGGGCGGCGTGCTGTTCATCGACGAGGCCTATTACCTCTACAGACCCGAGAACGAACGGGATTATGGCGCCGAGGCGATCGAGATCCTGCTGCAGGTGATGGAGAACAACCGCAACGATCTGGTGGTGATCTTCGCCGGCTACAAGGAGCGGATGGACATCTTCTACCAGAGCAACCCGGGTCTCTCCTCGCGGGTGGCCAACCACATCGACTTCCCCGACTACACCGCCCCGGAACTTCTGGCGATCGCCCAGCTGATCCTGGCGGCGGAGAACTACCGCTTCAGTGCGGAGGCGGGTGCGGCCTTCGCCGAGTACATCCAACGCCGCATTCAGCTGCCCTTCTTCGCCAATGCCCGCTCGATCCGCAACGCCATCGACCGGGCCCGGATGCGCCAGGCCAACCGGCTGTTCAGCGGCATGGGCCACGCCCTGACCAAAACCGACCTGATGACGATCGAGGCCGACGACATCATCGCCAGCCGGGTGTTCCACGGGGAAGTGGAGGGGCTGGATCCGGCCCGGCCCCTCACCGGCGCCGGCTGAGCCTCAGCCTCAGCGGCGCTGACGACAGGCAATCTGCAGCAGGTCCCGCACCTGCTGCACGCGGCGGGCCAGGGCTGGGTCGGAGCTGAGCTTCTTCTCCACCTGCTCCACCGCGTACATCACGGTGGAATGATCCTTGCCGCCGAAGGCTTCGCCGATGCGCGGCAGGGACAGGTTGGTGTTCTGGCGCATCAGGTACATCCCCACCTGACGGGACTGGCTGACGGCCCGTTTGCGGCTGGGGCTGAGCATCTCGTCGATGCGCACCTCGAACACCTCCGCCACCTTCTCCAGCACCTGCTGGGGGGTGACCGCCACCTCATTACCGACCGGATCGAGCATCGGCGCCAGCGATTCCACGGTCATCGGCAGGCCCGTGATCGAGGCGAAGGCCACGGCCCGGGTGAGGGCGCCTTCGAGTTCACGGATGTTGGAGGTGAAGCGGCCGGCGATGTACTGGATCAGTTCCCGGGGCAGGGACACCTGCTCCGCTTCGGCCTTCTTATGCAGAATCGCCATCCGGGTCTCCAGGTCGGGGATCTGGATGTCGGCGATCAGTCCCATCGAGAAGCGGGAAATCAGCCGCTCCTGGAGCTTGGGAATCTGGCTGGGGGGCCGGTCGCTGGCGATCACGATCTGGCGACCGGCCTCATGCAGGGCGTTGAAGGTGTGGAAGAACTCCTCCTGGGTGTACTCCTTGCCCTCGATGAACTGGATATCGTCCACCAGGATCAGGTCGGCCGCCCTGTAACGATCGCGGAAGGCCTGCATGCCGTCCTTGCGGATCGCCTGGATCAGGTCATTGGTGAAGGTCTCGGTGGAGACGTAGAACACGCGGGCGTCCGGATCAATCTCCAACCGGTAGTGGCCGATGGCCTGCATCAGGTGGGTCTTGCCCAGGCCCACCCCGCCACAGATGAACAGGGGGTTGAACTCCCGGCCGGGGGCCTCCGCCACCGCCAGGGAGGCGGCATGGGCCATGCGGCTGTTGGCCCCCACCACGAAGCGGTTGAACACGTAGCGGGTGTTCAGGCCCGCCCCGAGGCGCAGGGGGGCCGGCACCGTCCGGGTGGCGCCACCACCACCGGCACCACCGGCCGGGCCGGCCGCCCGCAGGGGGGGCTCCAGCACCGGCTGCGGCAGCGGGCCGCCGTTCTCAGCGACGACCTCCGGCAGCTCGCCCAGGGGTTCGGCATCCGGGGCCACCTCCACTTCCACCCGCACCTGCCGGCCGGCGTGCTCGCTGGCCACCGCGGCGATCATCACCAGATAGTTCTTGCGCAGCCAGCCGCAGGCGAAGCTGTTGGGGGCCTCCAGGCGCAGCAGGCCATCGGCGAAATCCCGGCAGCGAGCCTGCCGGATCCAGGTCTCGTAGGTCGGTTTGCTGAGCCTGCCCTGAAGATCCTGGCTCACCCTGTGCCACAGCTGATCACCCTGCTGCACCAGGAGCCCACGACGCGATGGCCGAATATAGGCATCCCGGGCCCGGAGGTTCGTCTTTAATGAATCCTTCAGCGACGCCCGTCCGCCACCGATGGTTCAGCCCCGTTTCCTGTTCCGCCTCAGCCTCCAGGTGGCCACGGCAGGCCTGCTGACCTCCTGCACCGGCACCCGTCTGGCACTCCCGGGCCTGCCCAAGCCCGAGCAGGCCCCCATCAGCGATGCGGCCCCAGCGCCGACGCTGCAGCCCAGCAGTTCCGTGATCGTCGACGCGGTCGAGAAGGCGGGCCCGGCCGTGGTGCGCATCGACACGGTCAAACGCACCGTGAACCCCCTGGGCGGCATCTTCGGCCGGGGTCCGGCCATCCAGCAGCAGCAGGGCCAGGGATCGGGGTTCATCACCCGTTCCGACGGGGTGCTGCTCACCAATGCCCACGTGGTCGAGGGGGCCAGCGAGGTGAGCGTGACCCTGCCCGACGGCCGCAGCTTCACCGGCAAGGTGCTGGGGGCCGACCCCCTGACCGACGTGGCGGTGGTCAAGGTGGTGGCCTCCAAGCTGCCGGTCGCCACCCTGGGCGATTCCAACAAGGTGCGGCCGGGGGAATGGGCGATCGCCATCGGCAACCCCCTCGGCCTCGATAACACGGTCACGGCCGGGATCATCAGCGCCATCCAGCGCACCAACGCCGTGGGTGAGGGCCAGCGGGTGCCCTACATCCAGACCGACGCCGCCGTGAACCCCGGCAACAGCGGCGGGCCGCTGATCAACGACCGCGGCCAGGTGATCGGCATCAACACCGCCATCCGCCAGGCGCCGGGCGCCGGGCTGAGCTTCGCGATCCCGATCAACACGGCCCGCCAGATCGCCGCCCAGATCCTCGAGCGCGGCTACGCCAGCCACCCCTACATCGGGGTGCGCCTCCAGGCCCTCACCCCCCAGCTGGCCAAGGAGATCAACGCCACCACCAACGAGTGCCGCCTGCCGGAGGTGAACGGCGTGGTGGTGGTCGAGGTGATGGCCAACAGCCCCGCGGCCCTGGGCGGCCTGAAGCCCTGCGATCTGATCGAGAAGGTGGGCGACAAGGCCGTCCGCAACGCCTCGGAGGTGCAGCTGGGGGTGGATCGGGGCAGGGTGGACGAGCCCCTGGCGATCACGGTGCTGCGCAACGGCTCCCGGCAGAACCTCACCGTCCGCCCCGCCGAACTGCCGCGCGAGGGTTGAGGCCGCCGAGAGGTCGGGGGACCCGACCAGCGCAACTGGTGATGCTGGCCCGCTGGCCGGCGCCGGGCCGCTGCAAGAGCCGGCTGGTGCCCGGGGTGGGCAGGGCCAGGGCCGCCGCCATCCAGGCCCGCCTCACCCAGCATGGGCTGGCCGCCGCGGCCGAGGCCCGCAGGGCCCTGGCGTCGGCCGCAGGCGCCGGGGGCCAGGGCGGTGGGCTGGAGCTGGTGCTGGCGGCGAGCGGCCTCGGCCCCCGGGCGGCCCTGCGCTGGGGACGCCTGCTCGGCGTCGACCGGGTGGTGGCCCAGGGCAGCGGCAGCCTGGGCTTGCGGCTGCAGCGTCAGCTGCTGCGCGGCTGCCGCGAGGGGGCAGCGGCGGTGGTGCTGATCGGCAGTGACCTGCCGGCCCTGGCGGCCGAGGATCTGGTGGAGGCCTTCCAGGTCCTGGAGCACAGAGCCCTGGTGCTGGGCCCCGCCGGCGACGGGGGCTACTGGCTGATCGGCCGGCGCCGGGCCACGCCCCAGCTGTTCACGGGCATCGCCTGGGGCAGCGACCGGGTGCTGGCACAGACCCTGGCGCTGGCAAGGCAGGCCGGCCTGGAGGCGGCCCTGCTGGCGGAGCGCCACGACCTCGATCGCCCCGCCGACCTGGACCCCTGGCGATGAGGCCGCCCCTGAGCGTGGTGATCGCCGCCCGCAACGAGGCCCGGGGCCTGCCGGCCCTGCTGGCGGATCTGGCCACGGCACCGGAGCTGGTGCGGGAGGTGCTGGTGGTGGATGGCGGCAGCCGGGACGGCACCCCGCGGCTGGCCGCCCTGGCCGGCGCCGGGGTGCTCCACGACAGCAGCGGCCGTGGCGGCCAGCTGGCCGCCGGGGTGGCCCGCAGCGCGGGCACCTGGCTGCTGCTGCTGCACGGGGACGTGCGCCTGCCGTCGGGGTGGGCCAGGGCCATCTCAGCGGCGATCGCCGCCGGCGAGACCGGCGCCTGGGCCTTCCGGCTGCGCATCGCCGGCGATGATCCATCCCTGCGCCTGGTGGAGCTGGCGGTGGAACTGCGCAGCCGCTGGCGCCAGCTGCCCTACGGCGACCAGGGGCTGCTGCTGGCCAGGCGGCTCCATGACGCCGCCGGCGGAATCGCGCCGCTGCCGCTGATGGAGGACCTGGAGTTCGTGCAGCGCCTGCGTCGCCAGGCCAGGATCGGCCTCCTGGCCCCGGCCCTGCGGGTGAACAGCCGGCGCTGGCAGCGGCTGGGGGTGTGGCAGACGGTGCTGGCCAACGCCCGTCTCAGACGCGCCTGGCGCCGCGGCACACCGGCGGCGCAGCTTGCCCAGCGCTACTACGGGCCGGGCCCTCAGGGGGCATACCAGAAGGCACAGCGGCGCTGCAGCGGCTCCAGCTCCCAGCCCTGAGCGGCGTAGAACCCCACCACGTCGGGATCGGCGAACAGGCTCACCCGGTCGATGCCCATGGCCCGCAACTGCTCGAGCACGTAGTCCATCAGCTCCTTGCCCAGGCCGGCGCCCTGGTAGCGCGGATGGACCGCCACATCCCAGACGGTGGCCTCCACCACCCCGTCACCGGTGCAGCGGGCGAAGCCCACCAGCCGGGGCAGACGGGCGTCATGGCGCCAGAGCCCCACCTGGAGGAGGCTGTTCTGGAGAGCCTTGCGCACGCGCCGCAGGGGACGACGGCTCCAGCCCACCGCATCGCAAAGCGCCTCAAGCTCGATCAGGTCGATCGGGCGTGCCTGGCTGAGCACCAGCTCCAGACTGGGATTGGGGGTGGCGCAGAGGCGGTGCCCGGACCCATAGAGATCGGTCATCAGCGGCAGGGTCTCGGGCACGGCGTGGGGGCTACGCGTTCTGAAGATCCTGACGGATGCAGGCCGGACTGCGGCAGGGTAGGGACTCCAGCCAGCGACTGTCCTGAGCGTCTCCTCCGCCAACTCTGATTGGCCCCTGCTGGTCGGCGTCCATGGCTGGCTGCTGGCGGGCCGGCTGTGGCATCCTCTGCGGCGGGAACTGGCGCCGCGCTGGTCGCTGTGGTGCCCTGATCTGCCCGGCTTTGGCGGCACGCAACGGCCCCGGGGACTGCAGGCCAGCCTGGCCAGCTACGGCCGCTGGCTGGCCGAGGCCGTCCAGCGGGAAGCCGCCGGGCGACCGGTGGTGCTCCTGGGTCACTCGCTGGGGGGCAGCGTGGCGCTGCATGCAGCGCCCCTGCTGGGGGGGCAGCTGCGGGGCCTGGTGCAGATCGCGGCGGGGGGCGGTGTTTTCCAGCCCCGCCCCTTCGCCCGGGTGCGCAGCGGCGGGGCCGCCTTCCTTCGCTGGCGGCCGTCCTGGCTGGCCCGTCTGCCGGGCACGGAGGCGATCCGCAGCCCGCTGCTGGCGGACGGCCGCGCCGCCCAGGGGCTGCTGGCCTGCAGCACCAACCGGGGCGCCGTTCGCCAGCTGCCCAGGCTCACGGCCGAACTCCAGGTGCCCAGCCTGTGGCTCGCCGGCAGCCGCGACCGGGTGATGCAACCCCGCTACGTGCGCCACCTGGCCGGCTACAGCCCCGACCACCAGCTGGCGATCCTTCCAGGGCTCGGCCACCTGCCGATGGTCGAGAACCCCCGCGAGCTGGCGGCCCTGATCGACATGTGGCTGGAGGAGGAGCTGGAGCTCCCCGCCCAGACCCAAGGGCCTCAGAGTGTGGCCAGCCCCTTTTCCTGCAGCTCCGCCAGCTGGGCGTAGAGCCCGCCGACGGCCCGCAGTTCACGATGGTTGCCCTCCTCGATCAGGCGGCCGCGGCGCAGCACCAGGATGCGGTCGGCGGCCTCGACGGTGGCCAGGCGGTGGGCGATGACGATGGCGGTGCGGCCGCTGAGCAGGGTGTCGAGGTCCCGCTGCAGGGTGGCCTCCGTGGAGGGATCCATGAAGGCGGTGGCCTCGTCCATCACCAGCACCGACGGGTCGCGGATCGCCACCCGCGCCACCGCCAGGAGCTGGCGCTCGCCGGAGGAGAGGTTGCCGCCCCGCTCCCGCAGCTCGGAGGCCAGCCCATCCCCCAGCCGGGCCAGCAGGGGGCCAAGGCCGAGGTCCGCGCAGAGGCGCTCCAGATCCGCATCGCTGATGGCCGAATCAAGGCGGAGGTTCTCCGCCACGTTGCCGCTGAACAGGAAGGTGTCCTGCAGCACCACCCCCAGGCGCCGCCGCAGGGTGGCGATCGGCAGTTCGCGGATGTCCACGCCATCGAGGCGGATGGTGCCCTGCTGGGGTTCGTAGAGCCGGCAGAGCAGCCGGATCACGGTGGTCTTGCCGGACCCGGTGGGGCCCACGATCGCCACGTGCTCGCCGGGGGCGATGCGGAAGGAGAGATCGGTGAGGATCGGATCGTCAGGGCGGTAGGCGAAGGAGACGTTCTCGAACTCCACCTCGCCGGGGCTGAAGCGTTCCGCCCCTGACACCACAGCGGCGGCGCTGCGCTGGCTGCTGGGCAGATCGGCGATCTCGATCGGCTGCTCGAGCAGTTCACCGATGCGTTCCACGGCGGTGAGGCCCCCCTGGATCTGGGTGAAGCGCTCCGCCAGCTGGCGCAGGGGGTCGAACACCCGCTGGGAGAAAAGAATGAAGGTGGTCAGGGTGCCCAGGCCCATCGCCCCACCGGTGACCATGGCGCCGCCGAGGGCCAGCACCATCGCCACCGCCGCCAGGGCCACCCACTCGATGAAGGCGGAGATGGCGCTGTCGTAGAAGATCGTGCCGGTGACGGCCCGGCGATAGGCGTCGGTGGTGTGGGAGAAGCGCTCGCCGTTGACGGCCTCGCGGCGGAACATCTGCACCACCTCCAGGCCCTGCAGATTTTCCTGCAGGTCGGCGTTGAGCTGGCCCAGTTCCTCCCGCACCCGGTAGTTGGCCTTGCGGTAACGGCCCTGCAACCACAGCACCCCCATGGTCACGGGCACCTGGCTGGCCAGCAGCAGCAGCCCCAGCCGCCACTCGATCGAGAGCATGGTGAGGCCGATCACCAGCAGGGTGACCAGATCGGAGAGCACCCCCACCGCGCCGCTGCCGAACACCTCGGCCAGGGCATCCACGTCGCTGGTGAGGCGGGTGAGCAGCTTGCCCACCGGCGTGCGGTCGTGGAAGCGCAGCGACAGGGCCATCGCATGCCGGAACAGGTCGTCGCGGATGCGGGCGGTGAGGCGCTGGCCCACCACCTGCACGTTGTAGGTCTGGGTGCCCTGCAGGGAGAGGCGCAGCAGCACCGCCGCCAGCAGCATCGCCACCAGCACCCGCAGGGCCGTCGGCACCGGCAGGGGGGTCAGCCAGGGCAGCACCTCCTCGCCCCGGAGCTTGGAGATCACCTGGCCCACCAGCAGCGGCTGAACCGAGGCCGCCAGGGCCAGGGGGATCAGCAGCAGCAGGGACAGCAGCAGGCGCTTGCGATCCCGGCCCAGGTAAGGAAGCAGTCGCCGCAGTCGCTGGCCATCGAGGCTGCTCATCGGACCGCTAGCGGGACGGCAGCGACGCGCTCCACCAGGCCCTGAAGGGCCCCGTCATCGAGACGCAGGGCCAGGGGATGGCCGATCAGCCGGGCCGTGCTGGTGAACAGATCCTCGATCGCCACCAGGCCGTTGTCGCGCAGGGTGCGGCCGGTAGCCACCAGATCGACGATCGCCTCGGACATGCCCGTGATCGGACCGAGTTCCACCGAACCGGTGAGGTGGATCAGCTCCACCGGCAGATCCAGCTGCTCGAAGAAGGCTTCGGCGCAGCGGGTGAACTTGCTGGCCACGCGGCAGTGGGCCGGCAGATCCGCGGCGCGGCGGTAGCCGCTGCTGGCTTTCACCGCCACCGCCATCCGGCAGCCGCCGAAGCCGAGATCCACCAGCTGGGCCACCGGCAGCTGGTGCTCCCGCAGCACGTCGTAGCCCACCACCCCGAGCTGGGCCTGGCCATAGGCCACGTACACCGGCACATCGGCGTTGCGGACCAGCAGGGCCCTGGCCCTGCCGCAGCGGCTCGGCACCATCAGCAGGCGGTTGTCCTCCTCCAGTAAATCGGAGAAATCCAGCCCGGCCGCCTGAAAGCGGCGCACCGAATCCTTCAGCAGGGCGCCCTTGGCCAGGGCGACGGTGATCGGGGACCGCTGGTTGGCGGTGATCATGGAAGCCAGCTGCAACCTGGACTGTAACGATGCCGGATCATGCCCAAGCCGGACCCCAGGCCCCGTTGCAGGTGGCGCTGCTGCCGGTGCTGCGGGACAACTACCTGTTCGTGCTCCACGACGGCCGGCAGGCGGCGGTGGTGGACCCGGCGGTGGCCCCCCCGGCGATCGCCTGGCTGAAGCAGCGGGATCTGGAGCTGGTGGCAGTGCTGCAGACCCACCACCACAGCGATCACATCGGCGGCACCCCCGGACTGCTGGAGGAATGGCCCCGGGCGGAGGTGGTGGCGGCCCGCTCCGACCGGGAGCGGATCCCCTTCCAGACCAGGGGGGTGGCGGATGGCGATCGCTTCACCCTGCTGGGCCAGCCGGTGGAGGTGCTGGCGGTGCCGGGCCACACCCGCGCCCACATCGCTTTCCACCTGCCCCTGCAGGGGGAGCTCTTCTGCGGCGACACCCTGTTCGCCGCCGGCTGCGGCCGGCTGTTCGAGGGAAGCCCCGAGCAGATGCACCACTCCCTGGGGCTGCTGGCGGCGCTGCCGGAGACGACCCGGGTGTGGTGCGCCCATGAGTACACCGCTTCGAACCTGCGCTGGGCCGCTGCCCAGCAACCGGGGGATGGGGCCATCGCCGAACGGCTGGCTGCGGTGCTGCGCGCCCGGGCCCAGGACAGGCCCACCATCCCCAGCAGCATCGGCGAGGAACGCCGCACCAACCTGTTCATGCGAGCGGCGGATGGCCAGGAACTGGCCGCCCTGCGGCGCAGCAAGAATGACTGGTCGGACTGAACCGGCGACGGATTAGGGCGAGAAAGGTGACGTCTCTGGACAGGAATGTATTGCACAACACAACGCAGAGCCCGACTTGTCGGTCAGCGGCACAACCCAGGTCATGTCACTTGGTTCAATTTCCAGGGGTCATGATGCAGACGGCTTCGATCCGTTCGGACGATGTCCTGGAGGCCGATGGCTCCATCAAGCTCCGCAAAGTTGTTCTGGCAGATCGACTCGACATGCTGGGCATGGAAGACATTGCCCTGAAGCTCACATCGCTGACGGCCATCAAACCATTGCCGGTGATTCTTGACCTTCGCGACGTCAGCTTTCTGGCCTCCATCGGCATCCGCAACATCATCTCCAGCGCCCGTGCCCTGGATCAGAAAGGCGGCCGCATGGTGATCCTGCTGGGCAACAATGAGCTGGTGAAGGCGTCGGCCTGAGGCTTGATCGATGGCGCCACCCCAGCCCGACGCCCCCACCCTTTCGGTCCAGCCCAGCCCCCTGGAACTGCGGCGCTGCTCCGAGTGGCTCGCAGAACGCTGTCAGGAAGAGGCCGTTCCCCCCGGGCCCACCGGCAAGCTAGACCTTTGCCTCAACGAGGTGCTGGCCAACCTGATCGACCACGGCGGGGCCGCCGACGTCAACTGTCCGGTGGATCTCACCCTGGAGCTGGCCGATTGCGGCGATCGGGGTCTGGCCACCCCCACCATCGTCGATGCCGGCCCGGCCTTTGATCCCCTCGGCGTCAGCCGCGGGCCCCTGCCCCGCACGCTGCAGGAGGCCGAACCCGGCGGTCTCGGCCTGCTGCTGGTGCATCGCTTCATGGATGAACGCAGCTACCAGAGGGCCGGGGACAGGAACGTGCTGAAGCTCGGCATCTACTTTTCCAAAGACCCCTGATCGGGAATGTGCGTCGAGCCCCCACCCACCCTGGACCCCTCGACCACCACTTCCCTGCCCTAACAAGGACATTCCCCTCTTCCGGGATGTCAGGGAGGACGTGTTGCTGGCGGCGGTTCAACGCTGCCAGCTTCTGTCTCTGGCAGCGGGTCAGGTGCTGCTCAGCCTGGGGCAAAGCAACGAGGACATCTTCATCATCCTGGCCGGAACGGTCACGGTCCACCTCGGCGGCGACGGCTACCGCAGCAAGGGATGGCCATTCCCATCGGTCAGTGCATCGGCGAGTTTTCCGCCATCGATGGCCGGCCCGCAACATGATGATTTCCCTGGTGGAGCGCACCCGGCTCACCAACCAGCTGACACTGGAGGCCCAGCGGGAAGCCCTGGAGCTCTCCCACCTGCGCAAGGATCTCGACCTGGCGCGGGACCTGCAGCTGAACATGCTGCCGCCCCAGGGCTGTCTGTTCTCCGGGCATCCGGACATCGAGGTCGCCACGTTGATGGAGTCGGCCACCACGGTGGCGGGGGATTTCTTCGATGCCTTCTTCGTCGACAGCCACCGGCTGTTCGTCTGCATCGGGGATGTGTCCGGCCACTGTCTCGGCGCGGCCCTGTTCATGGCGCGCTCGGTGGGACAGCTGAGGATCCTGGCGAACACCGAAACATCGCCGGACGCCGTTCTGCGCCGCCTCAATGACAGCCTCGCCGATGAGAACGAGGCCGCGCTTTTCGTGACGATGTTCTGTGGCTATCTGGATGTGACCTCCGGCCTGTTCACCTATTCCAATGGAGGCCACTGCCCGCCCCTGCTGCTGCAGGACGGGGAGGTGCCTCCGATTGCGATGCCGAAGGGGGCGTTGCTGGGCGTCTTTGCCGGCCGCACTTCCCAGAGCCTGTCCCTGCAGCTCACCCCCGGCGACCTGCTGATGATCTACACCGACGGAGTCACCGATGGGGAGCCCTTCGGTGTGCAGGGGTGCCAGGGCCTGCTGGCCGAAGCGGATCAGGCCCACCTGGACACCCTGATCCAGGGGCTGCGCCAGAGCCTGCGGGGCTTCACCAGCAGCCAGCACCTCGAGGACGATTGCACCCTGCTGCTGCTGAGGCGCCGCCCCTTGGCCGGCCTCAGGGAGGGGAGCTGAGGCTCTCGGCGCTGCGTCCCTGGGGTAGGGTCACCAGCGACCGCCCACCCGGGAACAGCAGCGCCGACTCACCGGCGCGGAAACGCAACCGGCCCCGACGGCCGTGGGGGTGGTCGGCCTCCAGGGGCGCCCGCCAGCGCAGCCGGTGGTCACCGAGCTGCACCTGGTAGAGCCATTCCCGGCCGAGGAATTCCCGGCCGGTGATCCAGGCCGGCCCCTCCTCCTCGGGCAGGAACTCCAGGGCCTGGGGGCGGACCATCACCTCAACGGCCTCCGGTGATTCGCGGCCGTCTTCCCCCCTGGAAAGCAGCTCCAGGTCCCCGAGCACGGTCTGCAGCCGGCGGCCGCGCCAGCGGGCCGGCAACAGGTTGGACTGGAGCACGAACTGGCCCACGAAGGCGGTGGCGGGCTGGTCGACCAGCTCCCGCGGCGGGGCGCACTGGTGCAGCACCCCGTCACGCAGCACCCCCACCCGATCGCAGATCGCCAGTGCCTCCTCCGGATCGTGGGTGACCATCAGACCGCTGGCGCCGCAGCGGGCCAGCACGGCTGGAAGCTCGCTGCGCAGCCGCAGCCGCACCTCCACATCCAGGTTGGAGAAGGGCTCATCCAGCAGCACCACCGAGGGGGACGGCGCCAGGGCGCGGGCCATGGCCAGGCGCTGGCGCTGGCCGCCGGAGAGTTCGTGGGGGTAGCGGCGTTCCAGCCCGCCCAGGCCCAGCAGATCGAGCAGCCAGGCCACCCGGGCCGTGTCCTGGCCGCGGCGCAGGCCGAAGCAGGCATTCCGCCAGGCATCCAGGTGCGGGAAGAGGGCATCGTCCTGGAACACCATGCCGACACCCCGCCGCTCGGGGGGCAGCAGTCGCTCCGGACCCGCCACCTGCTGTCCGCCGATGCGGATGCTGCCGCGGCCGGGGCGCTCGAAGCCGGCGATCAGGCGCAGCAGGGTGGTCTTGCCGCAGCCGGAAGGGCCCAGCAGACCCACCAGTTCTCCCGCACCAAGGACGAGGTCGATCCCCTTGAGGGTCCAGGCAGAACCATCGCGACCCGGGTAGCGATACCAGAGGTCATCGATGCGGACGTGGTCGCGGGGGGCGCGGCCGGTGCTCTCCCCGGGGTTCGAAGCCGTGGTGGCAGGAGTGGCAGCAGGCGTGGCGATGGTGGTGGAAGAAGCCATAAGATCCCAGTCCTGCATTGTCACCCGTCATGAGTTCCAGCGCTGGCGGTAGTGACGAAAGGCACAGGCCCTTGTCTCATCCGGTCCATACCCAGGCCGCCCCCGCGCCGGTGGGCCCCTACAACCAGGCCGTGGTCGCCGGTGGCGTCCTCTATTGCTCCGGCCAGATCGCCCTCGATCCGGCAGGCGGCACCCTGGTGGGGGACGGCGACGTGGAGGCCGAAACCGTGCAGGTGCTCACCAATCTGCAGGCGGTGCTGGCCGCCGCCGGCTGCGGCCCTGAGCAGGTGGTGCGCACCACGGTGTACCTCGTGGATCTGAACGACTTCGCCCGGGTCAACGCCCTTTATGCCGGGGTGTTCGGCGCGGGGGTGGCTCCGGCGCGGGCCTGCGTGCAGGTGGCGGCCCTGCCGAAGGGGGCGCGGGTGGAGATCGACGCCATCGCCGTGCTCGCCTGAGGCGGTGCTGGTGGGGGGGGCCGGACTGCGGCAACCTGGGGTGATGGAAACCCCCTTCGGCACCTGGTTTCACGAGGTGGTGGTGATGACACCGGGCCGCTTCGAGGAAGCCGTCGATGCGGTGCTGGCGGTGCAGCAGTTCAAGACGGTGGTGCTCCACCTCAGCGCGATGGCGCCGGAGGAGGCCCAGCGCACCATCGACTTCGTCTCCGGTGGCGTCTTCGCCATGGACGGTCAGTCGGAACGGCTGGGGGACACGGTGTTCCTGTTCGCTCCGGCCCTGGTGACGATCAGCCGGGATGGGGATGGGCGGGACTGAGCCTTCCAGGACCGGCTGCCCCGCCCTTGTGGCACCCGTGCCGGGGCAGTAACACGGGCACCGGTCCCGTCCTGCCCATGAAGCGATCCACCGCTCTGGCCCTGCTGACCCTTCTCTGGGGTCTCGTGGCGCCCCCGGGTGGCCCCGCCACCAGGGCCCTGGCGGCTGGAAGCGGCGGTCAGATGGTGCTGGTGCGCACCGAGCGGCAGCTGCCCATCAGCGGCGATCCGATCTGGGAATTGCGGCTGCTTCTCCCCGGCGAGCCGCCACGGGCCTACGAAGCCCTGGTGGGACGCGCGCGGCGACAGGAGGGCGACCGTGACCGCCTGGGCAGCAAGGCGCCTTTGCCGCTGGGGCGCTACTCCGTCACCGAGATCACGCCCGTGGACCCGACCGATGAGGCCGAGCTCGGCCGGTTTCTCTGGATCGGCCTGGAGCCCGACTTCCCCACCGCCCGCCGGGGCCTGGGGATCCACCACGATCCCAGCGCCGGACGGGGGCGGGGCAGCGGCACCGACGGCTGCATCGGCCTGATCCACGGCAACGACCTGCTGGTGCTCGGCGATCTGCTGCGGCGCAGCGGCACCACCGAGTTGCTGGTGCGGGACTGAGCGGTGTTCGAGCGTGGCCGCTGGTCAGGTGCCGCCCGCCAGGGCCTCCTTCAGCCGGGGCTCCAGTTCCCTGCGCTGGGCAGGATCGCCCACCAGGATCAGGGTGCCGGTGCCGGGCCACCAGTTGAGGCGCAGGTTGGAGACACCGTCCTCAATGACAAGCCTCTCAAAGGCCCCCCTGATGCACCCAGTGACCGAGGCAGCCGAGGTCCGCGACCAGGGCCTGTAGCTCCTCCAGGGTTCCGTTGAAGGTCACAGGTCCATGGTGGAGTGCGAGGAGTTTAGAGATATTGACTGGATCGGCTCTGCCGCCTCCGGTACGTCCGCTGGCGCCTGCTCCTGCGGCAGTTGCTGCCAGCCCGGTTGCCAGGTGTCGCGGTCACGCAGTTCGGCCAGGGGAACCAGCAGCCGGTAGCCGGGATCCAGCACCGCCTGCAGCTCCACACGGCACTCGCGGCCCCGGCCCCGCTGGCCCAGCACGGCGAAATGGCGATAGCCGGCGCTGCGCTCGGCCCGTTCGGGCTGGGCGGTCCAGGCGGCGGGGAGCTTGATCACTCAGGAGGCGGGGCCGGGGCGGGGGACGGGCTGGGGAGTGGCTCGTCGATCAACGGGTTGCGCAGCACGCCGATGGCTTCGATCTCCACTTCGACCGTATCGCCGCGGCGCAGCCAGCGGGGCGGATCGGCCGCCATGCCCACGCCACTGGGGGTGCCGGTGAGGATCACGGTGCCGGCCAGCAGGGTGGTGCTGGCACTGAGGAACTCGATGATCTCCGCCACCGTAAAGATCATGTCGCCGGTGCTCGCCGCCTGCACCGTTGTGCCGTTGAGGCGGGTCTGCAGGCTGAGGGCCTGGGGATCGGGGATCGCCGCGGCACTCACCAGACAGGGGCCCAGGGGCGCGAAGCTGTCGAAGCTCTTGCCGCGGCACCACTGGCCGCCGCCGAGCTGGGGTTGCTTCTGCCAGTCGCGGGCGCTGACGTCGTTGGCGCAGGTGTAGCCCAGCACCACCTTCAGGGCCTCGGAGCGTGGCACGTTGCGGCAGGTGCGGCCGATCACCACCGCCAGTTCCCCCTCGTAGTCCACTTGGTGACTGGACGCGGTGGTGGGCAGGGTGATCGGCGCCTCCGGGTGCTGCACCGCCCCCGGCGATTTCATGAACAGTACCGGGTAGGTGGGGATCGCCGCGCCGGTTTCGGCGGCATGGCGGCGGTAGTTGAGGCCGATGCAGAGGATGGCCCGGGGCTCCAGGGGGGCCAGGATTCGCTCCACCGCGGCCGGCTTGCCCGTGGGCACCAGTCCGCCGAACAGGTCGCCCGCCAGGCGCTCCAGGCCGCCGTCGGGATCCAGACGGGCGTGGTGGATGCCGCCTGCCGACTCCCGGTAGCGCACGATCTTCATGGGGGCTGCACGGAGGACCTGCCGGGGGGCTGCGGAGGGGGGTGCCGAAGGCCCGGATGGACCACTCTCGCCCGGCAGCCCGTGGATGATGGGGGCGCCATCGGACCGAGGAGCACGCCGTGGTCGCCGAACCCCGTCGCCAGCGGAGCACGCACCTCCGGGGCGCCGAGCTGCTGAACGATCCCCTGCTCAACAAGGGCACCGCCTTCAGCCGGGCGGAGCGCCGAGCCCTGGGGCTGGAGTCCCTGCTGCCCTGGCAGGTGGAGAGCATCGAGACCCAGGTGGAGCGCTGCCGGCTGACCTTCGGCGCCATGGGCAGCGACCTGGAGCGGTACGCCTACCTCCAGACCCTGCGGGAGCGGAACGTCACCCTCTTCCACCGCTTCCTCGCCGACCACATCGAGCTGGCGATGCCGATCGTCTACACCCCCACGGTGGGGCGGGCGATCCAGCACTTCAGTCACACCTACCGCAGCCCCAGCCAGGGGATCTATCTGGCGGCACCGCAGCAGGACCGGCTCGAGGAGCTGCTGGCCCAGGCCTGCGGCGGCCCGGGCGGCCACACGCCGCACCTGCTCCTGGTCACCGACGCCCAGGGGATCCTCGGCATCGGCGACCAGGGGGTGGGGGGCATCCAGATCTGCCAGGGGAAGCTGGCCGTCTACACCCTCTGCGCCGGGCTCGATCCAGCCAGGGGGCTGCCGGTGATGCTCGATGTGGGCACCGACCGGCCCGAACTGCTCGCGGATCCCTGCTACCCAGGCCTGCGCCAACCTCGGCTGCAGGGGGAGGCCTACAGCACGTTCCTCGAGCACTTCATCACGGCGGTGCAACGGGTGTGCCCCGGCGCCCTGGTGCACTGGGAGGACTTCGGCGCCACCCATGCCCGCCCCGTTCTCGAGGCCTACCGGCACCGGGTGCCGAGCTTCAACGACGACATCCAGGGCACCAGCAGCGTGGCCGCCGCGGCGATCCTCGCCGGCCTGCGGGGCCTCGGCAAGCCGCTCGCCGACCAGCAGGTCGTCATCTTCGGGGCGGGCAGTGCCGGCTGCGGCATCGCCGAGCGGCTCTGGCGCCTGCTGCAGCGGGCGGGACTCAGCGCCGCCGCCGCAGCTGATCGCCTCTGGCTGATCGATCGCGATGGGCTAATCCACGCCGCCACCCCGGGCCTGGCAGGCGGCGCCCGGCCGTTTGCCAAATCGCAGGAGCTGCTGGCGGCGCGGTTCGGTGCGGCGGCCGGAGCCGATGGTCGGGGACCGGGGCTGCTGGCGGTGGTCGAGGCGGTACGGCCGGGGGTGCTGATCGGCACCTCCACCGCCGCGGGGGCCTTCGACCAGGCGGTGGTGGAGGCCCTCTGCGCCGACGGCGGGCGGCCGATCGTCCTGCCCCTCTCCAATCCCACCCCCCTGGCGGAGATCACCCCGGAGAACCTGCTGCGCTGGAGCCAAGGCCGGGCCCTGGTGGCCACCGGCAGCCCCTTCCCGCCGGTGCTCTGCACCGGCAGCGCCGGCCAGCCGATCGAACGGGTGATCGGTCAGTGCAACAACTGCTTTGTGTTCCCCGGCCTGGGCTATGGGGCCGTGGCGGTGGGCGCCGCGGAGGTGAGCGACACAATGATCGACGCCAGCATCGAGGCCCTGGCAGGGGCGATTCCGGCCGCCAGCGATCCTGAGGCGCCGCTGATGCCGCCCCTTTCGGCGGTGCAGCAGGTGTCCGGCGCCGTGGCCCGGGCGGTGGCCCTCGCCGCCGTGGAGGAAGGCCTCGCCCGGAAAGCCACCAGCCCCGAGCAGGCTCTGGAGCGGCTGGAGGACTGCCGCTGGATTCCCGCCTACGGGGAGCTCAAGGCTGCGGATTGCGTGGGCGAAGATTTTGCGAGATAAGAATAAGGGATGTCGTGATAATCTTTCGTCCACAGTAAATTGAATTAAGCCATGCTGGCTGGCAGGTTGGCGTCCATCGTTGGCTACACGATTGCAGGCACCACCCTGGCCTACGTGTTGTTCTCCCTGGCGCTCTATGCCTTCCCCGAGCTGCGGGAGTGGCAATCGCAGGCCTTCGGGCCCATCGACAACGTGGCGATGCGGCAGACGCCCTTCGCCGATCTGGCGATGCTCACCAGCAGCGCCCGCTGCGACGCCAGCCTCGATGATCTCTACACCGGCCGTGTGAGCTGCGATCCCCACGGGCGCCTGTTCACCTATCCACCCGTTGCCCTGGGGATGTTCCAGGTCCTGGGTCTCTCGGCCGGCAGCCTGGGCTCGGTGGGCTTCCTTCTGGGGGGAGCCGTGGCCCTGCTCGTGGGGGTGCTGTTCTTCGCGGTCATCCCTTCGCCCTTGGTGGCCGGGGTATCCCTGGCGGCGGCCTATCTCTCGCTTCCCTTCCAGTTGGGCCTGGAGCGGGGCAACAACGACCTGGTCGTGGTTCTGCTGATGGCGTTGCTTGCTCTGGCCCTGGCCGGACGGCACCGGCTGGCCCCCGCCGCCACCGCCTCGCTTGCTTTGCTGGCGGTGGCCACCAAGCTGCTGCCCCTTTTCGGTGTGGCCACCACCTGGCTGCTGCAGCACCAGGGCGCTCCCCAGCCGCCCGCCCGGGCCAACAGCCGCTGGGCCCTGCTCGGAGCGGTGGCAGGCCTGGGCCTGGTGCTGCCCTGGCTGCCGGTGATTCTGAGCAACTCTCCCAGACCCCCCGGAGGCGTCCTCAGCCATGGACTGTTGGCGCTGCAGGTCTGCTACGACCTGATGGTGAGTCAGAAACTCACATTGATCGCCTCAAGGTTGCTTCTGGTTGGCTCTGTTGGCCTCAAGCTCATCTTCCTTCTGGCTGGACTCCTGCTGGGCCTGCGAACGGGACTGGCGGCGAACCTGCGGGTCTTCCTCTACTCGGGCAGCACAACATTGCCGCCGCTACTGGTGGCCATCACCTTTTCCCTGTTCTCCGCCACCTGGATCGGCACCTACCTGTTCACCCGCTCCTACGACTACAAGTTCATCTTTCTGCTTCCCGCCTTCGCCATCACCGTGGCGCTGCTGTCGCAGCCGGCCTCAGCGCCCCTCCGGCCAAGCTGGGGCCTGCTGGTCCTGGCACCGATGCTCTCGGCCTGGTTCGTGCCCTACCTGGCGGTGAGCTTCAACCTGCCAGTGGGGGTGTGGCTGGAAGGGATCAATGATTTCGCCCTGATCCCCCTGCTGGCGGGAGCCCTCGTCGCCGCCCTGCCCGGCACCTGGCCGCCGGAGCGGCAGCTGGCCTGAGCTGGGGATCAATAAGACCTGTGTCACCCGCTCGCACAGGCGACGCCCCTCGCCTTAGCACCTTGGGCACCAACCCCCCGCGCGATGGGCTTCTTCGTCCAGCTCACCGACGCCATCGCCGCCCGTCAGTCGCTCCTGGTCACCGGCCTCGACCCCAACCCGGAGATGCTGCAGGCCTGGGCCCACCGCCGCGGCATGGGCGGCCGCTCGTTTCTCTCCCAGGCCCGCCACTGGATCAAGGCGGTGGTGGAGGCCACCGCCGACCACGTCTGCGCCTACAAACCCAGCCTCGGCTTCTACCAGGCCCTCGGCCCGGTGGGGCTGGAGCTGCTGCGGGAGGTGCGGGAGCTGGTGCCGCTCGACATCCCCCTGATCATCGATGCCAAGCACGGGGACCTGAACAGTTCGTCGGCCCTGGCCCACTACCTGTTCCGCGAACTCGGCGCCGATGGCGTCACCCTCTCCCCCCTGGCCGGCCAGGACATCGCCGCCCCGTTCCTGCTGTACCCCGACAAGGCGGTGGTGATCACCTGCCACAGCTCCAACGCGGCCGCCCGGGTGCTGCAGCACCACCCCGACGAGAGCGATCCCCTCTACCTGCGCATCGTGCGGGAGTGCCAGCTGTGGGCCACCCCCGACCAGCTGCTGCTGGAGGTGGGCACCAGTGACCCGGAGATCCTGGCCCGGGTGCGTCAGGAGGCACCGGAGCGCTTCCTGATCCTGCGCAGCCTCTGGGGCGAGGAGGACCGGCTCGATGCCCTGCTGGAGGCCGGACTGAGCCCGGCCGCCGACGGCCTGCTGATGCCCCTGCCCCAGAACCTCCTGGTGGAGGACGACATCGCCGAGCGATCGGCCGCCCTCAAGCAGCGCATCAGTGAGCGGCGCGACCGCTGGCTGGAGGGACGGTCCCGGGACCAGAGCGATATCTGCAGCCTGTGGCTGCCGGGGCGACAGCCGGAGGGCGGGGCGGGGATCGGTGCGGCCTCGAATGGCGACGGCGGCGGCGATGGAATCGACGATCCCCTGGCCAGCCTGATCCTCGACCTGTTCGACATCGGCTGCCTGCTGTTCGGCGACTACGTGCAGGCCTCCGGGGCCGTCTTCAACTACTACGTGGATCTGCGCCAGATCATCTCCGATCCCAACCTTTTCCACCGGGTGCTGCATGCCTACGCCGGCCAGCTCGGCGAGCTGGTCTTCGACCGCATCGCCGGCATTCCCTACGGCTCCCTGCCCACCGCCACGGGGCTGTCCCTGCAGTTGCACAAGCCCCTGCTCTACCCCCGCAAGGAGGTGAAGGCCCACGGGGCGCGCCGCCTGATCGAGGGGGACTTCGAGGAGGGGGACCGGGTGGTGGTGGTCGACGACATCCTCATCACCGGGGGGAGTGTGCTGGAGGGCATCGCCAAGCTGGAGAGCTCCGGCCTGGAGGTGGAGGACGTGGTGGTGTTCATCGACCACGGCGGCAAGGCCGACACCAGCGCCCGCCAGCGGCTCGCCCGGGCGGGCTACCGCTGCCACGCGGTGCTCGACATCGAACGCATCACCAACGTCCTGCATGGAGCCGGGCGGCTCAGCGATGGGCAGGCCGCGACCCTTGGCCACACCCCTCCGGGCAGGGCTTTGGGCGTCGAGGGGCTGCTGGCCAGCTCGTAGAGTGGACCGGCGCCCCTGAAAAACCCGGGTGCCCCCTTCCGCCATGCCCCAGGTCCAGGGTCAGCCCCCCACGATCGGCGAGCTTGAGGCGAAATATTCCCTTTATTGCAAGGCGATGCGGCTGCTGCTCAAGGAGGGCCGCACCATGGAGGCGATTCAGAAGACGGTCTGCTGGAGCCGGCTGGAACAGCTCCACATCTGCCTTCCCAGCCGCTACAAATCTCCCGACTACCTCTACGCCGTGCTCAAGCGCGACCTGCGCTGACCGCAGGCCGCCTGACTCCCCTGCCAGGATCGGCGGGCAAGAAGGGTCGGTGCCCACCCAGGCGATTCCGTGAAGTCGATCTCCGACCCCTTCCTGCGTCGGCCGGTGCTGACGCTGGTCGTCAGCCTGCTCATCCTGCTGGGGGGGCTGGTCAGCCTGCCGGTGCTGCAGGTGGAGAACCTGCCCCCGATCGCGCCGGGCCGGGTCACCGTGCGGGCCAGCTATCCCGGCGCCGGACCGGAGGTGGTGGAGCAGGGTGTCACCGCCCTGCTGGAAAAACAGTTCAACGGCTTGGAACGCCTTGACACGATCCGTTCCACCAGCTCCGCCAACGGCAGCACGATCACCCTGGGCTTCGAGGGCGGCAGCCCGGAGCTCAACCAGATCAACACCCAGAACGAAGCCACCGTGGTGGCCCGTCAGCTGCCCGCGCCGGTGGCCCGCTTCGGGGTCCAGGTGCGGCGCAGCTCCGATGATCTGCTGATGGTGCTGAGCTTCAGCGCCAGCCGCGGCACCTACTCCGACACCTTCCTCACCGGCTGGGTGGATCAGGTGGTGCGCGACCGGCTGCGCCGGGTCGCCGGGGTGGGTGATGTCAATCTCTTCGGCGGCAGCAGCCTGGCATTCCGGCTGTGGCTGGATCCCGACCGGCTCCAGGCCCGCAACCTCACGATCGCCGAGGTGCGTCAGGCCCTGCAGCAGCAGAACGTCCTGGCGGCCCTGGGGCAGACCGGTGAAGCTCCCGTTCCGGCCAGCCAGATGACCACCCTGCCCCTGCGCATGGAAGGCCGCCTGCGCTCGCCGCAGGAGTTCGAACAGCTCGTGGTGGCCCGCACTGGCGACGGAGGGGTCACCCTGCTCAAGGACGTGGGCCGGGTGGAGCTCGGCAGCGAGACCTACGACACCATCGCCACCAACCTGGACGGCAACGCGGCCGTGGCGATGGGGATCTTCCAGCGTGACGGCAGCAACGCCCTCGAGGTGCGGCGGGGCGTGGAGGAGGCCCTCGATGCGCTGGCCCCCCGCTTCCCACCCGGGGTGGCGATGGAGGTGATCGTGGACGAGGCCGAGAACGTGCGCGCCAGCATCGATGGCGCCGTGGAGGCCCTGAGGGACGCGGTGCTGCTGGTGTTCCTGGTGCTGCTGCTCGGACTGGGCAACAGCCGTCTGGCCCTGATCACCGCCGGCGCCGTGCCGGTGGCCCTGATCGGCTCCTTCAGCGTGCTCAAGCTCACCGGCAGCTCGATCAACACCCTCACCCTGTTCGGCATGGTGCTGGCCTCCGGGCTGGTGGTGGATGACGCCATCGTCGTGAGCGAGGACATCGGCCGCCGCATCGAGAAGGGTCGCCCGCCCGTCCTCGCGGCGCGTGAAGCGATGGCGGAACTGGGCAGTGCCGTGGTCGCCACCTCCGTGGTGCTGGTGGTGGTGTTCCTGCCGGTGCTGACCATGGAAGGAAGCGTGGGCCGGCTGTACGCCCCGATCGCCATCGCCATCAGCAGCGCGGTGGTCTTCTCCACCATCAACGCCATCAGCTTCACCCCGGTGGCCGCCAGCCGCCTGCTCCACGCCGAACGGCGCGAACCGGCCTGGCTGCGGCGCTGGATCGACCCTCCCCGCCGGGCCCTGGAAGCCATCGAAGCCCCCTATGGCCGCCTGCTGCAGGGGGTGCTCAGCCGGCGCCGTCTGGTGGTGGCGCTGCTCCTGGCGGGCCTCCTGCTCACGGTGTTCAGCCTGCAACGGTTCCCCACCGCCTTCATCCCCCAGGAGGACACCGGCCAGCTGCGCGGGGTGGTGATCCTGCCGGAGGGGACGGCCCTCCCCCAGACCCAGAAGGTGCTGGAGGAGGTGCGGCGCCTCGCCACCAAGGAGCCGGCGATCCGCAGCGCCAACTTCTACGCGGGCCGCTCCTTCGGCGACAGCAGCCCCAACAAGGGGCAGTTCTTCCTGCGGCTGCGGCCCATCAAGGAGCGCCCCGAGGCCGATCAGACCAGCGTGGCCGTGGCCGAGCGGATGAACGCCCTGCTCACCAAAGGCATCCGCACCGCCGTGGTGCAACTCAGTGAGGCGCCCAGCGTGCGCGGCTTCAGCAGCGAAGGTGGGCTGGAACTGGAACTGCTCGACACCAGCGGCGGCCTGCTCAGCCTGGCGGCCTTCGAGCAGGAGGCCCGCTCCTTCATCGCCGATGCCCAGGCCAGTGAGATCCAGGGCCGGCCAGCCTTCCAGAGGGTGTCCACCCGCTTCAGCGCCGGCGCCCCCCAGCTGACCTTGCGGCCGGATCGTCTGCGCATGGCCTCCCTGGGGGTGGATCTGGCGACCGTGGTCGACACCCTGGGAGCCAGCTTCGGCAGCGATTACGTCAACGACACCTTCGAAGGTGACCAGGTCCGCAAGGTGATCGTGCAGCTCGACGGCCGCTCCCGCACCGGTACGGAGGACGTGCTGGCCCTCCAGGTGCGCAACCGGGAAGGACGGCTGATCCCGATGGCCGAGGTGGTGCAGGTGGAGCAGGGTGCCGGCCCGACAACCATCAACCACACCCGCCTGGTGCGCTCGATCAGCGTCCGGGCCCTGCCGCGCCGTGGCGTCAGCAGCGGCCAGGCGATGGCCCTGCTGGAGCAGGTGCATCGCAGCCGCGATTCCGGCGCCGTCGATCTGGAATGGGCCGGGCTGGCCCGGGAGGAAGCCCGCGCCGGTGGCGGCAACGTGCGGGTCTTCGCCCTGGGGATCCTGGTGATGGGCCTGGTGCTAGCGGCCCTCTATGAGAACTTCATCGATCCGCTGATCATCCTGGTCACCGTGCCTCTGGCCATGCTCGGCGCGGTGATGGGCCTGAGCCTGCGGGGCCTGCCCCTGGATGTCTATGGGCAGATGGGACTGCTGGTGCTCTCCAGCCTGGCGGCCAAGAACGGCATCCTGATCGTGGAGTTCGCCAATCAACGGCTCAAGGCTGGCCTGCCGCTGGAGGAGGCGATCCACGGGGCCGCCGTTGCCCGTCTGCGGCCGATCCTGCTGACGGCGATCTCGTCGCTGGCGGGCTGCATCCCGCTGCTGTTTCCCTTCGGAGCCGGTGCCGCCAGCCGCCTGAGCATCGGCACGGTGGTGTTCAGCGGCCAGCTGGTGTCCACGGTGCTCAGCCTGGCGGTGGTGCCCGCCGTCTACAGGATCGTCAAGGGCTGGGAGCTGCGCGGGCGCAACGGAGGGCCAACCACCGAACAGCTGCCGCAGGATCCTGGTTTCGGGCCAGCGGAGGTGTCCGGTGCAGGCCCCTAGGGATCGGGCCGCCAGGCCCCGGCCACGAATCGCTCCGGCTTCAGCCCCTGCTGGCGCAGCAGGGCGATCAGCCCCTGCTCCCCCAGCAGGTGCATCAGACCCACCACCACCAGCGTGTCGTCAGGCCGACGCAGGAGCTCCTTGACCGGTGCCACCCAGTCTTGATTGCGCCGGACCACCAGTCGCTGGTACAGAGCGGAGCGCTGGCGGTAGTCGCTCAGCAGGAAGGCATCGAGTCGGGAGAGGTCGCCGGCCCGCCAGGCGCCCTCGAGGGCGTCGAGCCGGGGCCCGACGCTGTCCAGTTCCTTCAGGGTGACCTCCAGCAGCTGCACCTGATCGGTCCGGGGCAGCCCGTCGAACAGCTCGAGCTGCTGGGCCGGGGTCTCCAGACCGTCGATGGGCTTGCGGTCGGTGGCGGCCCGGGCCTGGAGCTGGCCCTCCACGCCGCTGTCCGGGGTGTAGCCCCGCTGCAGAAACTCGGCGGAAGCCAGCAGCAGGGCCACGGCCCAGGGCTCGAAACGGTCGATCGCCGCCTCCGGCAGCCCGAGGCCCGCCAGCCGCGGCTGCAGGGCTCGCCAGGAGGCCGGCGGCAGGCCGTCGCGCAGGGAGCGGCGCAGCGCCAGCGCTGGCATGGGCTGCGGCATGAACAACATCCCCCGGACGCTAGCGACAGTGCGTCACCGCTCCCCTGGCTGATCATGATGATCGTGGCCCCCGCTGCCGATCCGTGCGTCTCGCCGCGTCCCAGCCGATCTGGTCGCTGCCCCTGGAGGAGGTCCATCAGGCCCTGCAGACCTCAGCGCAGGGCCTGAGCAGCGACGAGGCCGAACGACGCCTGGCGCAGTTCGGCCCCAACCGCCTCCCGCCCGCGAAGCGCCGCCCCCTGGCCCTGCGCTTCCTGGACCAGATGGTCCACTTCATGGCCCTGCTGCTGTGGATCGCCGGAGGCCTGGCCTTCGCCGCCGGTACCCCCCAGCTGGGCTGGGCCATCTGGGCGGTGGTCCTGATCAATGGCGTCTTCTCCTTCTGGCAGGAATTTCAGGCCGAGCGCACCCTGGCCGCCCTCACCCGAGCCCTGCCCAGCCAGGTGCAGGTCTGGCGCGACGGGCAACTGGGCTTTCTGCCGGCGGAGGACCTGGTGGCGGGCGATCGGGTTCGGCTTGAGGAGGGGGATCGGGTCCCGGCCGACTGTCGGGTGAGCATCGCCCACGCGCTCTACCTCGATCTCTCCGTGCTCACCGGCGAGTCCCTGCCGGTGGCACGCCGGAGTGACGCCCTTGAAGGCGCCCAACAGCAGGCGAAGGTCAGCACCAGTGAGCGGGCCAACCTGGTGATGGCCGGCAGCACGGTGGCCTCAGGACGGGGGGAGGCGTTCGTCTACGCCACGGGCGCTGAGACCGAATTCGGACAGGTGGCGCGGCTGGCGGCCGGCACCAGCCGCGCCACCAGCACCCTGGAGGTGCAGGTCAGCAAAATCGTCCACACGATCTGCACCATCGCCGTGACCATGGGCGTGGTCGCCTTCGGCCTCAGCGTCCTGCTGGTGGGGATGGCCCCGCTGGAGAGCGTGGTGTTCGCCACGGGGATCATCGTGGCCAACGTCCCTGAAGGGCTGCTGCCCACCGTGACCCTGGCCCTGGCCATGGCGGTGCAGCGCATGGCGAGCCGCAAGGCCCTGGTCCGCCGCCTGTCGGCGGTGGAGGCCCTGGGTTCGGTGAGTGTGATCTGCTCCGACAAGACGGGCACGCTCACGGGCAACCGCATGGCGGTGGAGAGCACCTGGCTGCCCTTACCCGAAGAGGGGCTGGAGCGGCTGTTGTTACGCGCCGCCTCCCTGTGCTCCAACGCCCGTCTCGAGGCCGCGGTGGCTGGGGCCGGTGGAGCCGCCAAACCGTGGCTGGGGGTTGGGGATCCCACCGAAACGGCGATGCTGGTGGCCGCCGCTGAGGCTGGTCTGGTGCCGGAGGCGTTGCCGGGCCGCCATCCAAGGCTTCGGGAGATCCCCTTCGATTCCGTGCGCCGCCGCATGACCGTGCTGGTGGACTGGAGCGACCAGGCCGACGATCTGCCGATCGCCACGGGGGGCACCCTGCTGATCACCAAGGGGGCCCCCCTGGAGGTTCTGGCGCACTGCAGCAGCTGGCTGTCCTCCGGTGGCGACGCGCCCTTGCCCGCCGAACTGCGCCAGCAGGTGGTGACAGCCAACGATGGGCTGGCCGCCCGAGGCTTCCGCGTCATTGCCGTGGCGCTGCGCCGCGGCGACGACCAGTCGACCACGGTGCCGAGCGATGACCTGGAAAGCGGGCAGATGTTCCTCGGCCTGCTGGGCCTGTACGACCCACCACGGCCGGAGGTGCCGGACGCGATTCGGCAGTGCCGCGAAGCCGGCATCAAGGTGACGATGGTCACCGGCGACTACGGCCTCACGGCCCAGGCGATCGCCCAGCAGATCGGTCTGCTCGACCCGCCCCGAACGTCGGGCCGATCGACAGCCCATCAGCAGGCCAGCGCCGACCCGGTGCGGGTGATCGAGGGCTCCACCCTGGCCCAGATCAGCGACGTGCAGCTGCGCCAGTTGCTCAAGTACCGCCGCCGGCTGGTGTTCGCCCGCATGGCGCCGGAGCAGAAGCTGCGCCTGGTGCAGGCCTACCGCGCCCTCGGCGAGGTGGTGGCCGTCACCGGCGATGGCGTCAACGATGCGCCGGCCCTGCGCGCCGCCGATGTCGGGCTGGCGATGGGGATCAGCGGCACGGATGTGGCCCGTGAGGCCGCCGACATCGTGCTGCTCGACGACAACTTCGCCACGATCGTGCAGGCCGTCCGTTACGGCCGCTCGGTGGTGACCAACATCGGCCGCTTCATCACCTACGTGCTGGCCTCGAACGTGCCGGAGGTGCTGCCCTTCCTGGCGATGGTGATCGCCGGGATTCCCGCCGCCCTCACGGTGCTGCAGATCCTGGCCGTCGACCTGGGCACCGACCTGCTGCCGGCCCTCGGCCTGGGGGCCGACCCCCCCGAGCCGGGGGTGATGCGCCTGCCCCCGCGCCCCAAGGGCCTGCCGCTGCTCAACCGGGCCGTGATGGTGCGGGCCTATCTGGTGCTGGGGCTGGTGGAGGGTCTGATGGCCATGGCGGGATACCTGCTGACCTGGCGTGCCAACGGCGTGGGCTGGAGCCAGCTGCGCGTCCTGGCCCCCCAGCTGTTGCACCACACCGCTGACGCCGGCGTGGTGGCGATCCAGCAGCAGGCCACCACCGTCACCTTCTGCCTGATCGTGGCCGCCCAGATGGGCACCCTGCTGGCCTGCCGCAGTGAACGCCGTCCGGCCTGGGCGATGCTCGGCATCCCCAATCCGATGCTCTGGCTGGGTTGGATCAGTGAACCGCTGCTGGCGAGTGCCCTGGTGCTGCTGGCTCCGGTGGCGGCCCTGTTTGGAATGGCTCCGTTCCCGATGGCCTGGCTGGGGCCGATGGCCCTGGCCCCGGTGCTGGTGATCCTGGTGGATGCCCTCGACAAACGCTGGCGGCACGCAGGACAGGCGCTGCCGCCGTTCAGCAGATCCGTGGCAGCAGTTCCCCGCTGAGGGGCACCAGCACCCGCTCGCTGCCGAAGGGGGTGCGCAGCAGCACCCGGCCCCGGGGAGGGCCGACGCCTGAGCCTGCCGCCGCCACCCGGCCGATCCAGGTCCCCCCCGCCGGCGCCAGCACGGCCAGGGCCCGCTGCCGATCCGCCTCGGGCACCACCGCCAGGAAGCGTCCCTCGTTGGCCAGGTGCAGCGGATCGAAGCCCAGCAGCTCACAGGTGCGCCGCACCGGCTCCGCCACCGGCAGGCACGCTTCCTCAATCTGCAGTTCCAGGGCGTTGGGGGCCGCCAGTTCCTGCAGGGCACTGGCCAGGCCGCCCCGGGTGAGATCCCGCAGGCAGTGGAGCCGCACCCCCGCGGCCAGCAACGCCTCCACCGCGGGCCACAGGGGCATGCAGTCGCTGGCCAGGGGGGGCTGCAGATCCAGGCCATGGCGGGCGGCCAGGATCGCCACCCCGTGGCGGCCCAGATCGCCGCTCACCAGCAGCTGATCACCGGGAACGATCGCCAGCGGATCGATCGGCTCGTCCACCTCCAGCAGGCCGATGCCGCTGGTGTTGAGGAAGGCCCCATCCCCCTTGCCCCGCTCCACCACCTTGGTGTCGCCGGTGACGATGGTCACTCCGCAGCACCGGGCCGCCTCCACCAGCGACGAGACGATTCGGCGCAGCAGGGCCAGCTCCAGCCCCTCCTCCAGGATCAGGCCCAGGCTCAGCACCAAAGGCCTCGCGCCCGCCATGGCCAGGTCGTTGGCGGTGCCCGTCACCGCCAGGGTGCCGATGTCGCCCCCCTCGAATTCCAGGGGGTGCACCACGTAGCTGTCGGTGGTGAAGGCGAGCCGGCCGTGGGGCAGGGACAGGCGGGCGGCATCGTGCAGCACCTGGTCGGGGTCGGCATAGAGACGGCGCAGTTCGGCGTCGATCAGCTGCTGCATCAGGGTGCCGCCGCCGCCGTGGGCCAGCTGGATCCGGGCGGTGGCAGGCGGGGCGGGCTCAGCCACGGCGGCCGTAACGGTGGTAGGCGGCGCAGGCCCCCTCCGAGGACACCATCGGCGCCCCCAGCGGATGCTCGGGGGTGCAGGCGGTCCCGAAGGCCGGGCAGTCCATGGGCCGGGCACGCCCCTGCAGGATGGCGCCACTGATGCAGACCCCCTGCGCCTCCACCCCGGCCTCAGGCCCACCGGGCAGGTTGCTGAAGCGGGCCCCGGCCTCCAGGTCGCGGAACGGCGCGCTCAGCCCCAGGCCACCGCCGGGGATGACGCCGAAGCCCCGCCAGGGGCGGTCCACCGGCTCGAACACCGAGTCCAGCAGGGCCCGTGCCGCCGGATTGCCCTGCTGGCGCACCACCCGGCCGTAGGCATTCGCCACCCGGGCCTCGCCCCGCTCCAGCTGGCGCACGCAGGCCACCAGGCCCCGCATCAGATCCAGGGGCTCGAAACCGCTCACCACCACCGGCACCCGGTGCCGGTCGGCCAGCTGCTCCAGCTCCGTGGTGCCCATCACGGCACACACGTGCCCCGCCGCCAGGAAGCCCTGCACCTGGTTGTCCTCGGCGGTGAGGATCGCCGCCATGGCGGGGGGGACCCGCACATGGGCCGCCAGCAGGGAAAGGTTGGCCAGACCCGCGGCCATCGCCTGGCGCACCAGCAGGGCCGTGGCCGGGGCCGTGGTCTCGAAGCCGACCGCCAGGAACACCACCTGGCGCTCCGGGTGGCGCCGGGCCAGGGCCAGGGCCTCGAGGGGGGAGGTGAGCAGGCGCACGTCGCCCCCCTCGGCCCGCACCCCCAGCAGATCCCCCGGCCCGTCATCGGCGGCACTGCCCGGCACCCGCAGCATGTCGCCGTAGGAGCAGAGGATCACCTCGGGCCGGCGGGCCAGGGCCCGGGCGGCATCGATGGTGGCGGCGGGCGTGACGCAGACCGGACAGCCGGGGCCGTGGATCAGCCGCAGCCCTGGGGGCAGCAGCTGGTCGAGCCCCCAGCGCACGAAGGCGTGGGTCTGGCCGCCGCACACCTCCATCAGGGTCCAGGGGCGGGTGGTGATCGCCGCCAGCTCGGCCGCCAGCTCCCGCACGGCGGCCACCTCCGCCGTCGCCACCAGCGGAGCACTCACCAGGGACCCGGCGCCGCCGCGGCATCGGCGGGCAGGAAGGTCTGGACGGCGCGCATGTACTGGGAGCGTTCGTACTCGCTCGGATCGGGGCAGCGCTGCTGACTCATGCAGCCGATCAGCTCCCGGGCGGTGGCGTGCTCATGCTCCAGCAGCCACTGGCTCAGCTCCTCCTCCAGCCCCGCCAGCCGGCCGGGCCCGTGGCGCAGCAGGGCCGCCACCACCTGGGTGATGGCGGCGCCGGCCATCAGCAGCCGCACCACGTCGGTGCCGCGGTGCACGCCGCCGGTGGCCGCCAGATCCAGCGGGTGGCGGCCGTGCACCAGGGCGATCCAGCGCAGGGGCAGCCGCAGGTCGTGGGGGGTGGACAGCAGCAGGTTGGGCCGCACCTCCAGTTCCTCGATGTCGATGTCGGGCTGGTAAAAGCGGTTGAACAGCACCAGGCCATCGGCCCCTACGGCGGCCAGCCGCTTGGCCATGGCGCCGAAGTTGGTGAAGAAAGGGCTCAGCTTCACCGCCAGGGGCAGCGACACCTCGGCGCGCACCTCGGCGACGATCTCCAGCACCTGGTTCTCGATCGCCGCGCTGGAGAGATCCGGATCGGTGGGGACGGAATAGATGTTCAGCTCCAGGGCGCTGGCACCGGCCGCCTCCATCCGCCGCGCCGCCTGCACCCACTGGCCGGGGTGGGCGCCGTTGAGGCTGGCGATCACCGGCACCGACAGGCGGGAGCGGGCCTGCTCGAGGTGGCGCAGGTAGAGGTCGTGGCCCACGTGGAAGATCGAGGGCTCGGGGAAGTAGCTGAGCGCCTCGCCGTAGCTGTCGGCCCCCTGCAGGGTCACCCGGTGCAGCTCCAGCTGGTCGCGCTCGATCTGCTCCTCGAACAGCGAATGCAGGACCACGGCGGCGGCCCCGGCCTCCTCCAGCCGCAGCAGCTGGTCGATGTCCTCGCTCAGGGGCGCCGCGGCCCCCACCACCAGCGGGCTGCGCAGCTCCAGGCCCAGGTAGGTGACGGACAGATCGGGACGGATCATGCCGGTGCCTCGCTCGGCGATGGGGCCGGGGTGCCGGCGAGGGCCTGATAGATCGCCCAGCGCCGGGCCACCTCCAGCTCCGCCTGGCGGGCCAGGGCCCGGGCCCGCTCCGGCTGGCTGAAGGAGAGCATGCGGAAGCGGTTCTCCGTGGCCATCGCCTCGGCCAGGGGCCGCTTCTGACCCCGGCTGTCGATCTGCAGCGGGTGCTCGCCCCGTTCGGTGCGGCGCGGGTCGTAGCGGTAGAGCAGCCAGCGGCCGGAATCCACCGCCGCCTTCTGCTGCTCCATCCCCCGGGCCATGTCGATGCCGTGGGCGATGCAGTGGGAGTAGGCCAGGATCAGCGACGGCCCCGGGTAGCTCTCCGCCTCCAGGAACGCCCGCACCGTGTGCTCGTCGCGGGCCCCCATGGCGACGCTGGCCACATAGACCGTGCCGTAGCTCATCATCATCAACCCGAGATCCTTCTTGGGGGCGGCCTTGCCGCCGGCGGCGTACTTGGCCACCGCCGCCCGGGGCGTGGCCTTCGACATCTGGCCGCCGGTGTTGGAGTACACCTCGGTGTCGAGCACCAGGGCATTGACGTCCCGGCCGCTGGCCAGCACGTGATCGAGGCCGCCGAAGCCGATGTCGTAGGCCCAGCCGTCGCCCCCCACCAGCCAGACGCTCTTCTTGACCAGGGCATCGGCCATATCCAGCAGGCGGGAGGCCTCGGCGGTCTCCGGTGCCACGGCGTGCAGCAGGCGCTTGAGCTCCTCCACCCGCTGGCGCTGGGCGACGATGCCGGCCTCGTCGTGCTGGTCGGCGTCACGGATCGCCGCCACCAGGGCCGAGGGAAGCAGGGGGTCGGACCGCTCCGGCGCCGGCCCCAGCCGCTCCAGCAGTTCGAGGGCCATCTGGCGCTGCTGGTCGATGGCCACGCGCATGCCCAGGCCGAATTCGGCGTTGTCCTCGAACAGGGAATTGCTCCAGGCCGGGCCGCGCCCCTCGGCGTTGGTGCTCCAGGGGGTGGTGGGCAGGTTGCCGCCGTAGATGGAAGAGCAGCCCGTGGCGTTGGCCACCAGCATGCGGTCGCCGAACAGCTGGCTGGCCAACTTGAGGTAGGGCGTTTCGCCGCAGCCGCCGCAGGCGCCGGAGAACTCGAACAGGGGCTGCTGCAGCTGCTGCTGACCGATCTTGTGCAGGTTGAGGTCGCCGCGGGCCATCTCGGGCAGCCCCAGGAAGTAGTCCCAGTGCCCCCGGGCCTGCTCCCGCAGGGGGCGTTGGGGGGCCATGTTGATCGCCTTGCGTTTCGGCTCGGTGCGGTCGCGGGCCGGGCAGACCTCCACGCACAGGGCGCAGCCGGTGCAGTCCTCGACGGCCACCTGGATCGTGAAGCTGCGGCCCTTGAAGTCGGGATCCCGGGCCGGGGCCTGGCGGAATCCCTCCGGTGCGCCCACCAGAGCCTCCGGCGCCACCGCCTTGGCCCGGATCACCGCGTGCGGGCACACCATGACGCACTTGCCGCACTGCACGCACAGGTCGCTCTCCCAGACCGGCACTGTTTCGGCGATGTTGCGCTTCTCCCACTGGGCCGTGCCGGTGGGCCAGGTGCCGTCGCAGGGCAGGGCGCTGACCGGCAGGGCATCGCCGCGCCGCTCCAGCAGCGGCCCGATCACCTCCCGCACGAACAGCGGCGCGTCAGCGAGCCGGTCGGCCACAGGCGGCGCGACCGGGAGATCGTCTTCCGCCGGGAGCCGGCTCCAGTCGAGCGGCTGCAGGTTGTCGAGGGTGGCGTCGAGGGCGCGCAGGTTCATGGCCACCACCGCCTCCCCCTTGCGGCCGTAGGTCTTGCGCAGGGAGACGCGGATCTGCTCGATCGCCTCCTGGCGCGGCAGCACGCCGCTGACGGCGAAGAAGCAGGCCTGCATCACCGTGTTGATGTGGTTGCCCATGCCGGCCTCCCTGGCCACCCGGTAGGCGTTGATCAGCCACACCGACAGGCCCCGCTCGCGGATGCCGCAGCGCAGCGACGCCGGCATCCGCCGCCAGCTCTCCTCAATCGGGAAGGGGCTGTTGAGCAGCAACACCCCACCGGCGTCCAGGCCGGCCAGCAGGTCGAAGCGGTCGACGAAATCCCACTGGTGGCAGGCCACCAGGGTGGGGCGCTCGATCAGGTAGGGGGCGCGGATCGGCCGGGGGCCGAAGCGCAGGTGCGACACCGTGACCGAGCCTGATTTCTTGGAGTCGTAGACGAAGTAGGCCTGGGCGAACAGGTCGGTCTGCTCGCCGATGATCTTGATCGTGGCCTTGTTGCCCCCCACGGTGCCGTCCGAGCCCAGGCCGTAGAACACGGCGCGCACCTCATCGGCCCCATCGACATGGAAGTCGGCAGCGACGGGCAGCGAGCGATGGGTGACGTCGTCGTCGATGCCGACCGTGAAGTGGTTGCGGGGCTGCGGCAGCAGCAGGTTGTCGAACACCGCCTTGACCATCGCCGGGGTGAACTCCTTGGAGGAGAGGCCGTAACGGCCGCCCACCACCTGGGGCAGGGGGCGGTCGCCGTGGCAGGGGCGCCACTCCTCACTGAGGGCGGCCACCGCATCGAGGTAGAGGGGTTCACCGCCGGCCCCAGGCTCCTTGCAGCGATCAAGCACCGCCAGGGATTGCACCGTCGGCGGCAGGGCGGCGGCGAACAGCGATGCCACGAAGGGGCGGAACAGGCGCACCTTGAGCACCCCCACCCTTTCGCCGGCGGCGTTCAGGGCCAGCGCCGACTCCTCGGCGGTCTCGCAGCCGGATCCCATCAGCACCACCACCCGCTCGGCATCGGCGGCGCCCACGTACTCGTAGGGCCCGTAATGGCGGCCGGTGAGGCCGGCGAACTGCTCCATCGCCTCCAGCAGGTGGCCGGGAAGGGCGTCGTAGAAACGGTTCACCGACTCCCGCGCCTGGAAGTAGACATCCGGGTTCTGGGCCGTGCCCCGCAGCACCGGGTGGTCGGGGGAGAGGGCCCGCTGGCGGTGGGCCGCCACCGCCTGCATCGGCATCAGGGCGTGGAGCACCGCGTCGTCGATGGGCTCGATCTTCTGGATCTCGTGGGAGGTGCGGAAGCCGTCGAACATGTGCAGGAACGGCAGCCGCCCCAGCAGGCTCGCCCGGGTGGCGATGGCGGCGAAGTCGCCCGCCTCCTGCACCGAAGCGGAGCAGAGGATCACGCAGCCCGTGCCGCGGCAGGCCATCACGTCGCTGTGGTCGCCGAAGATCGAGAGCCCCTGGGCCGCCAGGGAGCGGGCCGCCACGTGCAGCACGGCGGGCGTCAGCTCGCCGGCCAGCTTGTAGAGGTTGGGCACCATCAGCAGCAGCCCCTGGGAGGCCGTGAAGGTGGTGGTCAGCACCCCCGCCTGCAGGGCGCCGTGGACGGTGCCGGCGGCGCCGGCCTCGCTCTGCAGCTCCACCACCGCCGGCACCGTGCCCCAGAGGTTGGGGCGGCCTTCGGTGTTCCAGGCGTCGGCCCACTCACCCATCGGCGAGGCGGGGGTGATCGGGTAGATGGCGATCGCCTCGTTGAGGCGATAAGCCACCAGGGCCACGGCCTCGTTGCCATCGACGGTGATGGTCATGCGGGGTCGTCCTCGACAAGGCTGAGGGCCAGGCCCACGTGCACCAGCACCCGATCGCCCACGGTCGCCTCGGGCAGGCAGGCCAGACTCACCTGCTGGCGCACCCCGCCGAAATCCACCTCGGCCATGCGCCAGAGTCCGTCGTCGTCGGCGTCATCGGTGGCGGGCGCGGCCCCGCTCGGCTCAGACGCTCCCGGCGGCGGCTGGACCCGGATCGAGAGGATGCGAGCCGGCACGGCCAGGCACATGGGGAGGGTTCGGCTCGGGGGCACTTCACCCGGTTGTAGGCGCGCCGGCCCGATCTGCCCACGGACCGCCCACCGCCCAGACCTGCCCCAGGGCCAGCCCACCGTCGCTGCAGGGCACGACCTCCGGCCAGAACGGCCGCAGGCCCCTGGAGCGCAGCGCCGCGATCGCGGCCTCCAGCAGCAGCCGGTTCTGGAAACAGCCCCCCGCCAGGGCCACCGGCAGCCCAGCACCGCCGGCCGTGGCGGGGGGCGCCATCGCCCCAGCGGCGAGAGCGACCGTGGCGGCCAGGGCCTCCGCCAGGGTGTGGTGGAACCGGGCGGCGCAGAGGGCCGGCGGCGTACCGACGGCGATCGCCGCCAGCAGCGCGTCCAGCAACGGTTCCCAGTCGAGCCAGCCCAGGCTGGGCCCAGCGGCAGCAGCGCCCGCCGCGACGGCCCCGGGCGGCAGCAGGGGGAGGGACCAGCGCCCAGTCTCCGGGGGTGCGGCGGCGGCGGCCCCCTCCAGCCGCAGCCCCCCCTCGCCCTCGTAGCTCTGCACCTGCACCAGGTCCAGCAGGGAGGCAACCGCATCGAACAGCCGGCCCATGCCGGTGCTCAGGGGGCTGTTGCAGCCGCTGGCGATGGCCTGCAGCAGCAGGCGGCGCTCGCCTGCCGCGAAGGCGGCCAGGTTGTGGCGGGCCCCGGGGTGGTCCAGGGCCCAGGAGCCGGCGGCGGCCAACAGTCCCAGGGCCGCCCGGCGGGGTTCCGCCATGGCCCGCTCCCCGCCCGGCAGCGGAAAGGGCCGCAGGGCCACCAGTCGCTGGCAGGGGGGGGCGCCGGGCCCGCCCAGCAGCAACAGCTCACCGCCCCACAGCTGGGGGCCGCCCTCGCCCCCCGGGGCGTAGCCGAGCCCATCCCAGGTGACGGCCAGCAACGGCAACGGCAGCCCGTGCTCGGCCAGCACGGCCAGGCCGTGGGCCCGGTGGTGCTGCACCGTTCGCCGTGGCCACGGCTGGTCGGCGGCGAGCTGGTGGCTGAGGTAGCCGGGGTGGGCATCGCAGGCGATCCGCGTCAGCCGCCCGCCCCAGCGCCGCTCGATCGCCGCCAGACCATCGGCCAACCGCGACAGCAGGCGGCCCTCGGCCAGATCCCCCAGGTGGGGGGCCAGCCACAGCCGCCCGTCCAGCGCCAGGGCCGGCGCACTCTTGAGATCCCCGCCAAGGGCCAGCACGCCATCGGGCGCCCCTCCAGGACCCGCCGCCAGCACCAGGGGCTCCGGGGCGTAGCCCCTGGCACGGCGCAGCAGGGCCGGCCGGCCATCGATCAGCTGCAGCACCGAATCGTCCAGGGGCCGGGCGATGGCGCGGTCGTGCACCAGAAAGACATCGGCGATGGGGCCGCCGGCGCCGCCCCCCAGCCGCTCCAGGGCCTCGAGGGGATCGGTGCAGAGCGGCTCACCGCAGGGGTTGCCGCTGGTGGCCACCAGCGGCCGGCCGAAGGCGTGCGCCAGCAGGTGGTGCAAGGGCGAGGCCGGCAGCATCGCCCCCAGGGAGGGGCTGCCCGGGGCCACGCCCGGCAGGGCTTCGGTGGCGGCCAGGCGTCGCCGCAGCAACACGATCGGGGCGGCGGGTTCCTCCATAGCCCGCCACTCAGCGGCATCGATAACGCAGAAGGGAGCGAGGGCCTCGGGCTCGGCCACCAGCAGGGCGAAGGGCTTGGCGGGCCGTCGCTTGCGCCGCCGCAGTCGGGCCACCGCTGCGGCGTTGGTGGCATCCACCAGCAGCTGGAAGCCTCCCACCCCCTGAAGGGCCAGGATCTCCCCAGCGGCGAGACGGCCGCAGCAGGCCCTGATCAAAGCTGCCAAGCTGCTGTCGCCGCCTGGACCCAGCAGGGGCACACCGGCACCATCCCAGAGGGCCAGCCGGGGCCCGCACACCGGGCAGGCGATCGTCTCGGCGTGGAAGCGGCGATCGGCCGGATTCTCGAACTCGCGGCGACAGGCGGGGCAGAGCGGGAACAGAGCCAGGCTGGTGTGGGCCCGGGCCCAGGGCTCGGCGGTGGCGATGCTGAAGCGAGGGCCGCAGTCGCAGCAACTGATGAAGGGATAGCCGAAGCGGCGATCGGCGGGATCGGCCAGTTCGGCCAGGCAGGCGCTGCAGGGGGCCCGATCGGCCACCAGGGCCGTTGCCACCAGGTCGATGCCGAGGCGCTCCGCCCCCCCGTCCAGGATCCGGACCCCCACCGGGAGCGCCCCGGACGCCCCCCCCGGGGCCGGCAGCCACAGCGGATCCAACCGCTCCAGCCGGGCCCCGGGGGGCAACTGGAGCGGCAGGCGCCGCAGGAAGGCCTCCAGGGCAGGGCGTTCCCCCTCCAGCTGCAGCAGCACCACACCGGGGCCGTTCTGCACCTCTCCGCTGAGGTGCAGGTCGGCGGCCAGCCGGTGCACCAGGGGCCGGAAGCCCACCCCCTGCACCACCCCGCGGCATTCCAGCTGCAGCCTGGCCCGGCCGGCCATGGGTGGTCGGCTCACCCGGCGACGGCCACCCGCTCCAGGCCCAGGGCCACCAGCAGCGCGGCCATGCCCTCACCGGTGCGGGCGGAGACCTCCACGATCCGGGCCTGGGGGGCCACCCGGGCCACGTTGCGGCGAGCCTGGGGAGCATCGAAGCCACAGGCCCCAGCCAGGTCGCCCTTGCTGATCACCACCACATCAGCGGAATGGAAGGTGGCCGGGTACTTGAGGGGCTTGTCCTCCCCTTCGGTGACCGACAGCAGCACCACCCGCAGGCTTTCGCCCAGGTCGAAGGCGGCCGGGCAGACCAGATTGCCCACGTTCTCGATCACCAGCAGCTCCAGGCCAGCCAGGGGATGGCCGAGGTGGTCGAGGTCGTGGAGAGCCCGGTGCACCATCGCCGCTTCCAGGTGGCAGGCCTGGCCGGTGGTGATCTGCAGGGCCGGCACCCCGGCAGAGCGCAGGCGACGGGCGTCGTTGTCGGTGGCCAGATCGCCGACGATCACCGCCATCGGATGGCGCACCGCCGCCGAAGACGGGGCCAGCTCCAGGGCCAGCCGCTCCAGCAGGGCGGTCTTGCCGGAGCCGGGGGAAGAGAGCAGGTTGATCACCCGGACGCCTGCAGCGGAGAAATGCTCCCGGTTGGCCGCCGCCTGGGCCTCGTTGTGCACCAGCAGGCGCTGGCCCAGCTCCAGGTGCCGGGGTACTTCGGTGGTGGCGGCCACCGGTTGGCCGCAATCGCAGTCGACACACATCGCAGGATCGACCCCCAGACAGGAGAGCGGCACGGAAAAGCCCCGCCGGGGCCCGGCCTTGCCCGAAGGCTAGGCACGGAGCTCCGACGGGGCCGGCAGGGCCACCGGGGCCATCCCGTGATCACCAGAGGCCACGGATCGGCGCGGGGGCCGGTTCGGGCTGGAAGATCGGCGCAGGGGCCGGTGCGGGCTGGATGATGGGTTCCGGTGCGGGAGCCGTGGCAGCCGCCACCGGGCGGGCACCGAAGCGGTAGCGGAAGCCGATCTTGCCGCCGAAGCTGTTAAAAGCGTCGAAGGTCAGGTTCTCGGAGGAATAGCCGCCAGCACCTTGATAAACGCCCTCAAGGTAGACATCGGAGTTGTAGCTCATGGCGTAGCTGACGCCCACCTTGGCCTGCCAGCCGAACAGCCCCTTGTTGACGCTGTTGGTGGGGAAGCCATTCAGACTGAAACTCGGGGTGCTCAGGTTGGTATACCCGATGCCACCGCCGATGTAGGGCGTCCAGCGGCTGTTGGTCTCGATGTCGTAGTAGAGGCTGGCCAACACATCACTCTTGTTGATGATGCCGGAGACGTTGTTGGTGAAGGGCACGATGCCGAAGGCACCGAAGCCGATCGGGTTGGCGGAACCAACGGCGTTGAGGCTGGCCCGGCTGTAGCCGTAGGTGAGCTCGGCGCGCAGGGCGCCGAAGTCGTAACCAACGCCGACATCTCCGGAGAACCCACCGCCCAGATCAAGCTTGGTGGAGTTGTTGTTGCCGAAGTTGTACAGCAGAGGGGTGAAGAACGGTGAAACCAGCGTGCCGTTGCTGTTGACCGTCTGGTCACTGGGGGTCTGGGCGCCGGCACCGATGGTGAGGTACCAGCCCTGGGCGGAATAGACCTCCTTCACCACGGGCTGCGGGTAGGTCTGGGCGATGAGGGTGACCTCAGGCGCGACCTGGGGAGCCAGGCTTGCGCTGGGGGCTGCCACTGTCGGCGTGGTCTCCAGGGCCGGAACCGCCGCGACGGAACTCTCACTGGGGACGGCTTCAACGTTCCCGGGAAGACTTGCGGACGTTTCCAAAGTCACAGGATTCGTCACTGGCTCGGCGCGTTCGCCAGCAGTCCTGACCTCCGCCATTGCGGGACCACCAAGCAGGAGGCCGCCCGTTGCGGCGATTCCTACACCGCGGAGAAAAGTCCGATGGAATGTCCTTGTGAAATTCCTCGTAAAAAAAGTCATGGGGGTTGCGTTCCTCTCACTCATTCATGAATAAACCCACGCCATGGAGGAATTGACAGGCCATGGACAGCATCAGGCCTGGCACAGAGTGGGGGAAAAAAGAAAACTTGCACAAGATTACGTTTCACCCCTGAATCCTTCGCTAATTGGACCTTAGACATATAATAAAAAGAACTTTTTCCGGTCCTGGTCGGGATATCCGCCAACCAGGGGCGCTACCTCCCCAGCGCCCGCCAGGCCTGCCAGGCCCCCAGTGGCCGGCTCAGTCGAGCTCCAGGGAGGCCAGCTGCAGTTCCCGGCCCCGCAGCAACTCCCGGCTGATGCGGCCGCAACGCGGGCAATCGCAGCAGCCATCGCGCGCCAGGAACGGCTGCTCGCAGGCGGCACAGAAACACTCGGCAGGAACCGCCTCGATCTCCAGCCGGGAGCCGGCGGCGATCGTGCCCGCCATCACCACCGTGTGGGCCAGGCGCAGGGCTTCGATCTCCACCCCCGCCAGGCTGCCCACCCGCAGGGTGATCGCCGCGATGCGGCGGGCGCCGTGCAGGGCGGCCTGCTCCAGAACCTGCTCCCGCACGGCATCCATCAGGCTCAACTCATGCATAGGGCGCCGCCCCCTCCCCCAACCAACCCCGCAGCAGCCTCCGCGCCTCGGGCAGCTGGCGCCGCAGCTGCGGCGAGAAGCGATCGCCCCAGGAGAAGTCGAAGGCCGGCACCAGCAGCTCGTGGGCCGGCACGCAGCGGCCGAACAGCTGTTCGGCCAGGGCCAGTAACCGAGCGGGCGCCACCCGGTGCGTGTCCCGCTCCCAGCCGCCTGAGGCCACCAGGGGCCGCAGCAGGCAGGGGCTCCGGGGCGGCGCCAGCCAGGCATCGACGATCAGCAGGCGATCGGCGGCGGCCACCGCCTCGGCCAGCTCGGGGGTGAGCTGGTGGCGCTGCAGCCCCAGGCCCTCCACCAGGTGCCAGCCCACCCCGTCATCGCCCCGCAGGGGGTTGCCGATGCCGATCAGCAGCGCGCCTCCGGTGCCGACGCCGGCGCCGCTCATCCCCGCAGGCGCTCGGCCAGCACCGTGCCATCGGCGGCCAGCAGCTGCAGGCGCAGGGGCATCTGGCCGGCGGCATGGGTGGAGCAGGAGAGGCAGGGGTCGAAGCAGCGGATGCCCGCCTCCACCCGGTTGAGCATCGCCTCGGGGATCTCGGCGCCGGCGGGCACCGGATCGGGGATGTACTCCCGGGCGATCTGGTGCACGGTGCGGTTCATCGCCAGGTTGTTCTGGCCGGTGGCGATGATCAGGTTGACGCTGGTGAGCAGCCCGTCGTCATCCACCTTGTAGTGGTGGAAGAGGGTGCCCCGGGGCGCCTCGCTCACCCCCACCGCCTCGTTGCGGTTGAGGGAGGCCCGCAGCCGGATGCGGCCGTGCATCAGGTCGGGGTCGGCCACCAGGATCTCGATCGCCTCCAGGCAGGCCACGATCTCCACCAGCCGCGCGTGGTGGTAGGCGAAGCTCGAGGTGACGGGCTGGCCGCTGCGCTGGCGCAGCTCCGCCAGCTCCCGGTCGGCCCAGGGGGTGCCGATGCTGTCGCAGACGTTGAGCCGCGCCAGGGGGCCCACCCGGTAGATGCCGTCCGGGTAGCCCAGGGGTTTGTAGTAGGGGAACTTGAGGTAGCTCCAGGGTTCCACCGCCTCACCGAGGAAATCGGCGTAGTCGTCCTCGCTGAGCTGGTCGGCCACGATCGCCCCGGTGGCATCCCGGAAACGGATGCGCCCCTCGATGTGCTCCCAGAGCCCGTTGGGGGTCACCAGACCCATGAACAGGCTGGGGAAATCGCCGAAGACCCGCTGCTCCTTCTGCAGGGGGCCATCGAGGAGCTTCTTGTAGAGCTCCAGCGCCAGGGTGACGGTGGCGCGGGCCTCGGGCAGGCGATCCAGGATCCAGTCCCTGGCCTCCTGGCTCAGGGGGGAGCGCACGCCCCCGGGCACCGCCCAGGCGGAGTGGATCTTGCGGCCGCCCAGGAGCTCCAGGATCTGCTGGCCGAACTGGCGCAGGCGGATGCCGGCCCGGGCCAGGTCGGGGTCGGCGGCCATCAGGCCGAAGACGTTGCGCTTGGCCGGATCGCTCTCCCAGCCCAGCAGGAAATCGGGGCTGCTGAGATGAAAGAAGGAAAGGGCATGCGACTGGGTGAGCTGGGCCAGGTTGAGCAGGCGCCGCAGCTTGTCGGCCGCCGGGGGGATCGAAAGGGCCAGCAGCTTGTCGCCGGTCTTGGCGGCCGCCAGCAGGTGGCTCACCGGGCAGATGCCGCAGATGCGGGCCGTGATGCCGGCCATCTCGGTGAAGGGCCGGCCCTCGCAGAATTTTTCGAAGCCCCGGTACTCCACCACGTGGAAGCGGGTGTCGGTGAGGTGGCCGGCGTCGTCGAGGTGGAGGGTGATCTTGGCGTGGCCCTCGATGCGGGTGACCGGATCGATGATGACGGTGCGGGTCATGGCGTTGTCCTCATCCGAAGCGCAGCATGGCGGCCCCTTCCATCGCCGGCCGATCGCCGGCCAGCAACGGGGTGATCGCCTCGCGGATGCGCTCGGCGGAGGGGGGGCAGCCCGGGAGGAAAAGATCCACCGGAATCACCTCATGCAGGGGCAGCACCCTGGGCAGCAGTTCGGGCACGATGCCGGGGGCGAAGGGCAGCTGGCCCGTGGCATCGGCCAGCTCCAGGTAGCCGCGCTCCAGCACCGCTTTGGCGCCGTCGTGGCCGCCATCGAGCAGGTTGCGCAGGCCGGGGACGTTGGCGGTCACGGCGCAGTCGCCGAAGGAGATCACCAGGGCGGTGCGCTGGCGCAGTTGCAGGGCCAGCTCCAGGTTGTCGACATTGGCCACCGCCCCCTCCACCAGGGCGATGTCGACGTTCTCGGGGTAGATCTTGACGTCGCTGCCGACCGGCGAGAACACCACATCCACCTTCTCGGCCAGGTCGAAGAGGAACTCATCGAGATCCAGGAACGACATGTGGCAGCCGGAGCAGCCCGCCAGCCAGACGGTGGCGAGGCGGAGCTTGGCGGCGGCGGGGGAGGGGGTCATGGGGTGGGGGGTCACTGGTTGTGCCAGCGGTGCTGGTCGCGGGCGCTGCGCAGCAGGGCGGGCAGGCTGGCGTCAGGCTGCTTCTCGGCGGTGGTGTCGGTGTTGCGGAACAGGGCGCCGGTGGGGCACACCTCGACGCACTTGCCGCAGGAGGTGCAGGCCTGCACCTGGCCCCAGGGTTCATCGAGCCCGGCAACGATGTGGCACTGGCCGCCGCGGCTGCCGATGTCCCACACGTGGGCCCCCTCGATCTCATCGCACACCCGCACGCAGCGGGTGCAGAGAATGCAGCGGTTGTGGTCGAGGGTGAACTGGGGGTGGGAGGCATCCACCGGCCGCTGGGGGTACTGGTAGGGGAAGCGGGAGTGGTCCATGCCCACGGTCACGGCCATGTCCTGCAGCTCGCAGTGGGTGTTGGCGACGCAGACGGCGCAGACGTGGTTGCCCTCGGCGAAGAACAGCTCCACCGTCATGCGCCGGTACTCCTTCAGCCGGGGCGTGTGGGTGTGCACCACCATCCCCTCGGCGGCGGCGGTGCTGCAGGCGGGCAGCAGCTTGGTCGACCCCTCCACCTCCACCAGGCACAGCCGGCAGGAGGACACGGGGTTGAGGCCATCGAGGTGGCACAGGGTGGGGACATCGGCCGCGGCGGCCCGGGTGGCCTCCAGCAGGCTGGCGCCCGCCGGCACCGCCACGTCCTGGCCGTTGACGTTGAGGGTGACGACGGCCATCAGCGGACCCTCCCGGTGGCGACGCAGCCCGAAGGTTCCCGGCAGGCGGCCTCGTATTCATGGCGGAACCAGCGCAGGGTGCTGAGGACCGGATTGGGGGCCGACTGGCCCAGGCCGCAGAGGCTGGTGACCTTGACCATCTGGCAGAGGGCATCGAGGCGTTCCATGTCGGCGGAGGTGGCGCGGCGCTCCACGAAGCGATCGAGCAGCTGGGCCAGCTGCACGGTGCCGGCGCGGCAGGGCACGCACTTGCCGCAGCTCTCGTTGACGCTGAAACCCATGAAGTGGCGCGCCACCTCCGGCATGGAGGTGCTCTGCCCCATCACCACCATGCCGCCGGAGCCCATCATCGAACCGAGCTCCACCAGGCTTTCGTAGTCGACGGGGGTGTCGAGCCGTTCCGCCGGGATGCAGCCCCCCGAGGGCCCCCCGGTCTGCACCGCCTTGATCGGGGAGCCATCGGGCACCCCGCCCCCGATCAGCTCCACCACGGTGCGCAGGGAGGTGCCCATCGGCACCTCCACCAGGCCGGTGTTGACCACCGCCCCGGAGAGGGCGAACACCTTGGTGCCCTTGCTGTGGGCGGTGCCCATGGCGGCGTACCAGTCGCCGCCCTGGCGCAGGATCGCCGGCACGGCGGTGAAGGTCTCGACGTTGTTGATCAGGGTGGGCGCCCCCCAGAGGCCCGACTGGGCCGGAAAGGGCGGGCGGGGCTGGGGCATGCCCCGCTGACCCTGGATCGAGAGCAGCAGGGCCGTCTCCTCGCCGCAGACGTAGGCGCCGGCCCCCACCCGCACCTCCAGGCGCAGGTTGAAGCTGGTGCCGTGGATGTGGTTGCCCAGCAGGTGCCGGCTGCGGGCCTGCTGCAGGGCCAGCCGCAGCCGTTCGATCGCCAGGGGGTACTCCGCCCGCACATAAACAAAGCCCCGCTCGGCGCCGACGGCGTAGGCGGCGATCGCCATCCCCTCGATCAGCCGGTGCGGATCGCTCTCCAGCACGCTGCGGTCCATGAAGGCGCCCGGGTCCCCCTCGTCGGCGTTGCAGACCACGTAGCGGGGGCCGGGGGGCTGGAGGGCCACCGTGTCCCACTTCAGGCCCGTCGGATAACCGGCGCCACCACGGCCGCGCAGGCCGCTGCGGCGTACTTCGTCGCGCACCTGCTCGGGGCTGAGCTCCTGCAGAACACGCTGCAGCTGGGCGTAGGTGCCGAAGGCGATCGCGTCGTCGATGGATTCGGGATCCACCTGACCGCAGCCCTCGAGCACCACGGGCCGCTGCAGGGCGAAGAAGGGGGCCTCCAGATCGAGCCGATGGGCCGCCAGGGGGTCGCCGCTGCCGGGGGCAGGGCTGCTGGGGAGGGCGGCGGCGATCAGGGCCCCGGCCTGCTCCGGTGCCATGCCGCCGAAGAGCTGGGTGGGGCCGGGCCCGTCGCAGGCCACCAGGGGGCCGCTGCCGCACAGGCGCAGGCAACCCACCGGCTTGATCGTCAGCTGGGAGGGATCGAGGCCGGCGGCGTCACGGGCACCCTCCAGGGCGTTGCGCAGGGCCTGGCTGCCGGCGGAACGGCAGCCACTGGCATCACAGCAGCGCACCTGCACAGGGGAGGGCATGGTGAACCGGGAGCGCCTCTCCTTTTGCTAGCCAGGAAATGGCCGGGGCGCCGTTCATGTCGGCGTGGCCAGGGCTTTGGCAATGCTGTCCAGGATGGAGCTGGCCCTGAACCAATCCCGCGAGCTGGGCGCCGATCAGGTGGTGGTGCGCTGAGGCAGGCCGGCGGCCTCCAGCCGGGCGTCCAGCGCCTCGGGCTGATCCACCGGCAGCCGCGTCATGAGCTCCCCATCCACCACCAGCACCGGCGCCTGGCCGCAGGCCCCCAGGCAGCTGACGTGCTGCAGGGCCCAGACGCCATCGCCCGCCGGATCGTCCAGGCGCACCCCCAGCCGCTGCTCGATGCGGGCCGCCACCTGGGCGCCCCCCTTCACGTAGCAGGCGGTGCCGAGGCAGACGGCACAGCGATGGGCGGTGGGGGGCTCGAGCCGGAACAGGTGGTAGAAGCTGGCCACCCCATGGACGCGGCTCAACGGCAGCCGCATCCCGGTGGCCACATCCCGCAGCGACTCCGGCGCCAGATAGCCGTGGAGCTCCTGCACCTGATGGAGAACCTCGATGAGCGCATCCGCCCGGGCTCCGTGTCGACGGATCACCTGGGCGATGCGCGGGTCGGTGCTGGCTGCGGCCGAAGGGGTCATGCCGTTGTTCTCCCACCGTCCCTTGCTAGCCAAAGCCCACGCCATGGTCAGCAGAGAGCAGCAGCAATGCGGCCGGACTCTCTGTAGCCAGCGAACTGGACGCTACCTATTACCATCTGCTGCATGTGGGCGCCCACGCCATGAATCTCCTGCTTCAGGCCCAGTTAGCGGCCATGGCGTTGAGTTTTGTTTTGCTGTTCCCAACATCAGCCCTGGCGTGCGAAAAGCACATCAACGGCCATCAGCGCAGCTCCGACACCAACGCGGAAGCCTCCAACCGATAACTCGCCACCACCGGGGTGGTGGCATGGGCCTCCTGGTGATTGGTTGTCCCCTTCGTCAGTCCGGATCATTTGACTCCAGCCCAACCTCGCGATCACCAACGAATCGTCGTCTCGGCTGTTGCTCTGATCGCGCTCTTTCTGGTGGATCTGGTTCTAACCAGAACCATGGGAATCACCCTGTTCCAGTACCACTAGATCCCTGTGGTTCTGGCGGCCTCGTTCGCGACGCCGCGCCAGGTGGTCTGGTTCACGAGTCTGGCCATCGTGCTGACCGTCATCTGGTCGCTTCAGGCACCCCGGGTCTCGACGCTGGAGCTGATGCTGCGGCTGGTCGGCCTGATCGGCATGGCCTGGGTGTCGATGCATCTGGCCCGGGAGCTTCAAGCCAAGGAGCGCAGCAATCGGGAGTTCAAGGAGCACTACCAGTTGCTGGCCGAAAACGCCCCGGATGTGGTCCGCGGAGGAGCGCACCAAGGCGGCCCTGGCGGCCTCGGAGGAGCAGCTGCGCCTGACGATGGAGAACGCCTCGACCGGCATCGCCCTGCTCGACGCCCAGGGCCATTTCCTCTCCATCAACCCCACCGGCCGCGGGCTGCTCGACCAGGATCATGTTGATCTTGTGGGCCTGACCTGGCAGGCGTTCTCACCGGCGGAGGACCAGGCCCGCGAAAGCCCGTTGATGGAGGAGCTCCTGGGCGGCCGGCTTCCTTGCTATCGGTTGCGCAAGCGCATTCTCCACAAGGCCGGCAGCTCCATCTGGGTGGATGGCAGCGTGTCCTGCTCCCGCCATGCCGACGGCAGCACAGCCTTCGTGATCGCCCAGTTCAATGACGTCACCGAGATGGTGCAGGCCGAAGCCGCCCTGGCCACCTCGGAAGAGCGCTACAGGCTCCTGGCGGAGAACTCCAGCAATGTGGTGCTGCTCATCCAGGACGGGCTGATCAGCTGGATCTCCCCCTCGCTCACCGGCATGCTGGGTTGGCAGCCGAAGGACTGGATCGGCCATCCCCTCAGTCGCTTCATCCCCGCTGACGAGCATCCCGCCCTGGAGCGCGACCTCCACGCCCTGGCCGACGACCGCAGCCATCGCTGGGTGGAACTGCATGCCAGCCCCCACCGGGATCTCGATGGACACCTCAATGGCATCGTCGGATCGTTCCGGACCGTGGATCAGGAGGTGGCCGCCTAGCGGGAGCTGGCCCGCCGCGCCTGCACCGACGAACTGACCGGCCTGGTGAACCGCCACGAGGCCCTCGAGCAGATCACCGCCATCGCCGGCCGCGTGCTGCGCCATGGCGACGCCTCCGCCGTGCTGTTCTGTGACCTCGACAACTTCAAGGAGATCAACGACACCTTCGGCCATTTGGCGGGCGACGAACTGCTCCGGACCGTGGCCGCCAGGATCCGCATGGGCCTGCGCAGTGGCGACATGGCCGCCCGCATCGGAGGCGACGAGCTGATGGTGATGCTTCAGGGGGTGCGGAGCCTGGGTGATGCGGTGACCATCGCCGAAAAGCTGCGTCGGGCCGTGGCCCAACCGATCCCCACCAGTGCCGGCGACCTGTCGATCACCCTGAGCATCGGCGTCACCATGGTCGAACCGGGCGAAAGCCCCGACGCGATCATCTCCAGGGCCGATCGCGCCATGTACCGGGCCAAGCAGACCGGGCGCAACCGGGTGCTGGCCTTTAACGAAGAGAGCGACGGGGTCGAAGCGCGGAACGTCTCCTGGCAGCCCGTGCTCTGAGGGGTTCGGGCCGTTGGTCGGCGCTGCCATGCAACGGCCCGCGACGATCCACAGCCGCCCATCCCTGGCCGCCACGAAAGCAGGAAGGATGGGCCCCGTCCTTGCCCCGCGAGCCCGTGCCACCGGCCCTGCCTGAAGAGAACGCTGAGCCGACCGTCATGACCATCGTGGCGATCGATCATGTTGTGCTGCGCTGCAGGGATCTGGAGCGCATGGAGCGCTTCTACCTCGACGTGCTGGGATGCACCGTGGCACGACGCAACGAAGCACTCGGCCTGATCCACCTCCGGGCTGGCAACAGCCTGATCGATCTGGCGGCCGTCAACGGGGAACTGGGTCGTCGGGGAGGTGCGGAGCCGGCGGCGGAAGGCCACAACCTCGATCACATTTGCCTGCGGATCGAACCCTTTGACGAAGAGGCCTTGCGGGCCCATCTCCGCCGCCACGGCCTTGAGGCCGGCCCCCTCCATCACACCTATGGAGCCGAGGGTGTCGGCCCGGCCCTCTACTTGGACGATCCGGAGGGGAACAGCCTCGAACTCAAGGGCCCACCCCAGGGCTGAAACGGCCACCGGAATGGGCGGTTTTCAGCCACGCCAGGTGGGCTGCCCCCCGGGTTCCAGGGTGCCGCGACGGCGCCAGAGTGCGGCCGGACTCACCTCGATGCCATGCTGGCGGGCCAGATCAGCTGCTGCCTGGGGAGTTTCAGAGGTTTGCAAGGCATCGGCGAACACCGGATCACGCTGAGCCAGATCCTTGACGCGATGGAGAGCGTCCGTGGCATTGGGCTGAGCATGGGTACTTGTGCTGGATCGTTCACAGGTTGTCATCGGATCTTCCCTTCTTCTGATTCAGCCTAATCAGAATAAAATGCTCCCAAGATGAGTGAAAACACCCATCCCATCGCCTCACGACGTCCGGAAATAGGCGGCCCCCTTGCCGCTGCTGGCGGCCGTCCCGTAGATCGTTGCAGAAGGAAAGTATTCGGCCTCCAGCTGTACCGTGCCGGCCACATCGTCTCCGGCCGTTTCAGCAATGAACTGCAGGGTGAGGTCGATGCCGGACGCGATGCCGGCCGCCGTCCAGATGGCCCCATCCCGGGTGAAGCGCTCCTCCACCACCTCCACATCACCGAGAGCCCGCAGGCGCCCCAGGGAGGCCCAGTGGGTGGTGGCGTCGAGTTCCTCCACCCCCGGGAACAGCACGATTCCGAAGGTTCCGGTCCGCTCTCCGGTGGACGCCCACAGGTGCAAGGCAGGCTCCAAGTGTCACCCCAGCAGCGCCTGCACGCTGGCCAGCTTGTCGTCGAGGCTCTGGTCGCGGTCGTTGCGGGTGTTGATCGTCACGGTGGTGAAGATCCGCGGGCAGCCCATCGCGTGCACCGCGACATGGCAGGCCTCGATCGCGGCCATCACGGGCGCCCACTCCCCCTCGATACCGGTGCCGTTGGGGTGCAGCCGGATCGTGAGCCCGGCCTGCTGCAGCACCCGCTCACAGGTGGCCACATAGGGCGCCAGGCTGACGCCCACGCCGATCGGCACCACGCAGAGATCAACGATCACCTTCATGGCGAGGGACGGGCAGGGGGCCCATCCTCACCAGGTGCCGATGCTGAACAGCAACTGCAACAGCGCAAATCCAGCCAGGCAGGTGGCGGCCAGTAGCGGAGCGACATGAACCAACTTCGGTATCCCACGATGGCTTCGGTCTAGTCCTGGTGGTGTTCCAGGGAAAGGTCGTGGAACCGGTGCGTATGGAGAGCCACAGACACAGTTGGAGATGAACTTTTGTCCTGACTGGCGTGCGTCGTAGCCAGCCTTTCGCCATGGGGGCAGGGGGACTTGAACCCCCACAGCCTTGCGGCCTGCATGGCGTCCCCTGAAGTGGTGTAAATCCCCCGGCACCCCCACCCCGGCGTAGCCGGGGTGGGCCGCGCACCTCAGGCCGATCGGCTTAGCGGCTGGCGTTGCAAGGGGTGGGCAGGCCCGTTTCCC
>NZ_JAGQCH010000049.1 GCF_024346055.1 Cyanobium sp. Cruz CV13-4-11 | reverse complement strand
TTGATCCGCAACGACAGAGGGGCGGGCATCGCAGGGCTCCAGACCGGAATCGGAACCCTGTTGTCGCGTCTTGAGACCCGCCTATGTAGTTGCGCGGACCCGCCTACCTAATCGTCGCCGAACAGCCAGCTGGTGCCCGGCCTGCCGCACGATCGAGCCGACCCTGCGTTCACTCAAACAGCAGAAGGCCGGCAAGGTCTCCTTCGTGACGTTCGATGTTTCCGACGCCGTCCAATTGAAGAAGTCGCGCGAACGGGCCCTCAGCCTCGGCCTCGGCGCCTTCCTGGAGGCCAACCGCAGCCAGACCTCGCTGGTGGCCGTGATCGACCCTGCCACTGGCACCACGGTTCAGACCTTCCGGGCCAGCACCGACGAGAGCGCCTACAGCGCGGCGATCAAGAAGGCTCAGTCGATGATCAAACCGTGAGCAGCTCAGCCATGCGCAGGAAAGGACTGGCCTTTCTGGTGCTCCTGGGAGTGCTGGCACTGCTGGCGGTGCTGATGGTGCAATGGCTGCCGGGAATCAGCGCTCAGCTGGATCTGGCCATTCTCTCTGTATCACAGGCGTACGCCGAGCGATTCGAGGCGAGTCCCGCAGGACCCACACTTCTGCTTCCGCTCGTCGCGTTCGGCGGTGGGGTACTGGCGAGCGTATCGCCCTGCGTGCTGGCGATGCTGCCCTTGAACCTCAGTTACATCGGCACCCTCGGTCCGCTCAGCCGGCTCCAGGCCATCGTCAGGGTGGGGGGCTTTGTGGCAGGCACCGTTGTGGTGTTGAGCCTGTTCGGACTCATCGCCTCGTTCGCTTCGGCCATCGTGGTGGATCACCGCGGCCCGGTCCATCTGGTTGTGGGACTGCTCATCCTGGTGATGGGACTGAATCTGGGGGGATGGCTCCCTCTGACCTTGCCCCGTCTGCCCGAATTGCCGCCTGCCGGTGGCCCTTTCCTGGTGGGGATGGGCTTCGCTCTGGTCAGTTCTCCCTGCGCCAGTCCTGTGTTGTTTTCAGTGCTCGCCGCCGCGGCCAGTACCGGCTCCACCCTGTTGTCCGTGATCACGATGGTGAGCTATGCCCTGGGTTACACCGTTGTGATAGCCGCCACCAGCCTTTGGGTCGGCCTGATCAGCGCCACAAGACAGCTGCAGAGCAGGGGCGCAACGTTGACCCGTATCAGCGCTTTGGTTCTGCTGGCGGCTGGGCTCTACTACGTCTTTCAGGGTCTGATCTGGTACTGGCAGAACTGAGCAAAGCAACGATCAGCCCTATGCAGTGAAAGGCGTAGTGGCGCCCGACAGGGGGCCGCCTCTGGCTTCTGCTGAGCGGGATGCGATTCCCCTGTGATGGAGCCAAGGGACCGCGATGCCCAGGGCGGCATCCCGATCGCGATCCGACGGGTACAAGGATTTCCAATCCCCGATCGGGAGGCATTCCTGGCCAGCGACGTTCTCCAGGGCGCGGTTGTGCGCAATCTGGAGCTCCTTGTGATCAGAGCCAATGCAGCGGGTAGGGCATCGCTCCTGGCACCCAACGGCTGAAGGCCCAGGCCAGGAGCACCAGCAGCAGCGAACCGCTGAGCACCGGGAACAGCAGAAAATGCCAGGACATTCCGAGAAAAGCCGCCAGAAAGGCCATACCTCCTGCGGGGGGATGCAGGCAGCGCAGCTGCTGGCCCAGCAGGATCGTGAACGCCACGGCCAGCGCCAGCACCAGGGGACCCTGGCCGAGCAGGCTGACCAGAGCGACCCCGATGACCCCTCCCATGGTGTTACCGAGCACCACGTTGCGCGGCTGCGCCAGGGGGCTGCGCGGGTAGCCGAAGAGCAGCACACAGGAGGCTCCCAACGGTGCCACGATCAGCACCTGGCCGCTCCAGACCGTGAGCATGGCCATCAGGCCTACGGCCGTGAGACCACCGAGGGAGGTCACGCCGATCTGGCTCAGATGGAAGCGAGGCTGAATGCGGCGCCCCCGGCGGCGTTCACGGCGTTGGAGCAGCACAAGCCGCCTCAGCCGTCCGGTGCCCAGCGGCAGTCGGCCACCGCTCATGTCGATGACTCCCATCGCCCTGGCCGCAAAGACAGCAGGTGATCAGGAGCAGCAGAAATGAGCCAAGTCCCCGGAACACGTCTGCAGGCCACATGGACGTGAAATGACCCGAACTGTTGTTGCTCCACCTTGTCAGCGCTCGTCAAGCCAGGAGCCCGTTCAGTCGGATGGTTCAGCCAGTCTGGCTGAGCCGGTGTCGGTGGGCCAGCCACGGAGCGGGTTCGCCCTGGAGCTGGCTTCGGGGCACCAGGCGCGGGGATGTACCGGCGCTGACGGTGCCGGGCGTAGAGATCTGGACCGCAACGGTAAGAGGAAGACCTGCGAAAGCCACCACTGAAGGGGCGGACACCTGCTCCTTCTTGCGCTGGCCACCAACAGCCTGATCATTATGGTCCAGCTGATTGATGCTTCATCACCATGGCGCTCACTGGATCTGAGCTGCTCGCCAAAGACAAAGAGCTGGGTGATGCCTCTAAATCCGATTCAGTGCGAGCCGCCGGCTATGTGAGCAGCAAAAAGGATGGTGGTGAACAGCTGAGCTTCACCGCCTTCCATGAGGCGCTGCTGGAAGCCAAGGGTGTCAGCCTCGGCATGAATGGTGGCAATGGCAACCTGCTGTTCGGCATGGCCTTCACCGGTCTGCTTGGCCTCAAGCCAGGCGATGAGTTCGCGATCAAGCTGGGAAAGAAGCAGATCCGGCTGATTCCCGCCGGTACCGCGGAGGAGGAGTGAAGAACGTGGCTGAATCAATCAACATGTTTCGGCCAAGGGCGAGCCGGTATTTACGTGATGCAGAGCTTTCCCTAGCCTGAGTAACTGAGTCGTTCGCAGGCATGGCGTAGAACCTGTGCATCACGGAGTGCGAAGAAGGCACTCCGTTGCGCTTCAGTTGATGTGACCGGATCGAGGCGGCTCAGCGTCCCCTGCGGGTCGAGAGCGTTGATTTGGACGCGCTGCAGCATGGGAATTGTGGCTGCGGGCATTTCAGGCCTGGGGGTGAACGGCTTGCCTACCGACAGGAATGAGGAGTTCATCAGCGTTCCTCATCCATCAGGGTCTGGATCCGGAGCTGATGATTGAAGTTGAAGCAGTTGGTGCTCGAGAACGGCGATGTGCTCCCGCAGGGGCCGTTCCCGCTCCTCCACTTCTGCTGCCGTGAACCGGGGCGTGATGAACTGCGGGCAGTTCCAGTCGAAAGCCACAACCCGGATGCAAAACAGGCGCTCCACCGAACCCGCCTCGGAATCCTGCGGTCGCAGCCAATGCCCCCCGGTCCGGGCTGGTTCCGCGTCAAGCGGCATCACCTCGGCCTCGCCATCGATCTTGAGCCGCCGCCGGGCGGGGTAATCCATCAGGAAGAGGGCCACCCGCGGATCGCCCCGCAGATGACCGGTGGTGAGCAGTTGTCGGTTGCCGGCGTAATCGGCAAACCCCAGGGTGCTCTCGTCGAGCACCCGCAGGAAACCGACCGGCCCGCCCCGGTGCTGGATGTAGGGGGCACCCGTTTCGGTGAGGCTGGCCAGATAGAAGCTGTCGCGGGCGCTGATGAAGGCGATTTCCTTGGCCCCGAGGCGATCGGGCTCAGGTGCGTCCGGCACCGCATAGGTCTTCTGCCCATAGGCCCCCTGCTGGGCCTCCCCCACGGCGGGGGTGAGATGGCGATGCAGGTAGTGCTGGCTCATCGGTGCAAGCTCCGCTCAGGCGTCCAGGCCCTTCATCGGTACATAGCCCGGCAGCGCCTGGATCCGTGCGATCCAAGCGCGAACGTTGGGGTACGGCACCAGATCGATCCCCCCATCCCCCGCCAGGGCCACGTACGGGAACACGGCGATGTCAGCGATGGTGGGGCGCTCGAACTCCAGCCAGAGCCGCTCGCCCAGATGCCGCTCCAGCTGATCGAGGATGAAGGCGGCCTTCTCGCTGGCCCGCTCGATGGAAATGCTGGTGACCCCGAAGAGGTGATGCAGCCGGGCGTTTTCAGGGCCTTGACGCACCTCACCGGCGGCGGTGGAGAGCCAACGCACCACCCGGGCCTGCTCAAGGGGATCGGTGGGCAGCCAAAGGCCATCCCTCTGGCGGGAGGCCAGGTAGAAGAGGATCGCCTGGGCGTCGCAAAGGGTGGTGCCGCCCTCCTCCAGCACAGGCACCTGAGCGAAGGGATTGAGCGCCAGGAAGGCGGGACGCTTGTGCTCGCCTTTCATCAGATCGACACGCACCCATTCGTAGGGAACGCCGAGCAGTTCGAGCAGGAGTCGCACCTTGTAGCTGTTGCCGGAGAGTTCGTGGCCGTGGAGGCGAAGCATGGCGAGGAGGGCTGAGGGGCTGGAGGGGAGAGCAGCAACCAGGGGTGCCGCACGGGCGCAGAGCAGGACCGGGACGAGGGATGCGGGGAACCCAGCAAAGTAGACCGACCTGTCTGGCCACAAGAAAGGTAGCAGACTGTTCTGTCTATCGTCTAGGGTGCCTGCAGATCGTGACCGTCATGTCTGAGCGGGCCACCACCACCAAGCCATCACCGGCCAGGACCTCTTCGGCCAAGGTTTCCGCCAAGCGGGAGGCCCTGCTGAGCACCGCCGAGGAGCTCTTCGCCCGCCAGGGCTACCGGGCCGTGGGCATCGACACGCTGCTTGCCGAGGCCGGCGTCGCCAAGATGACCCTGTACAAGCAGTTCGGCTCGAAGGAAGAGCTGATCACCGCCGTGCTGGAGCGCCTGGCGGGGGAGATCACCTCCAGCCTCACCGCCCGCCTGGCAACGGCAACCGGCGGCAGCCATGGCCGGATCCTGGCGGTCTTCGACTGGTTGGCCGACTGGGTGCGTTCGCCCGCGTTCCACGGCTGCCTGTTCATCAAGGCAGCCAGCGAGTACCCCGAGTCCGGCGAGCGGCCGCGCCAGGCGGCGGAGGCCTTCAAGGCCGGCTGCCGGGAGTTGCTGGAGGAGCAGTGCCGCGAACTGGGCATCGCCGATCCCGAGCGCCTGGCCCGCCAACTTCACCTGTTGCTGGAAGGTGCCCTGGTGCTCAGCTTCCTGGAGCGCGATCCCCAGGCCGCCACCCACGCCCGAGACGCTGCCGCGGTGCTGCTCGCCGCTGCCTGAATGCGAGTCCGACTGCAGGGGTTGCGCATCAACAAGCCTGTTCTTCGGCGCTCATGGCACACTTTCAGCGCGGATCGGCAGATGACCATCAGCACGAAATCGGGTGTGCCTCCTTACAGTGCTTCCGCATCCGAGAAGCGTTGACCGCCCTCCCGTACGCAGTGAAATCTCAGCCATACAAGCAGAAACACTGGGAACGATCTTCTTGGATTGACGATACTGTGGACGGCATTGACCTTCGAGCCGCCTCGCCCAATCTGTCGTTTTGCTCTGGCCGCAAAAGCATAACTCTCTGGCTCGCTAATTGCTCTTCACCGCACACCCAACCTGGATCCACGATGAATACCCAGCGATTCTTCAAGGTCGCCGACTTTCTGCAGCCGGCAGATAGTGAGCCGATTCGCTCCGTCATTAGCGAGTCGGCTGACGCCGTCATCGTTGCTTGGCATGTCAAACCTGGCCAGACAATCCCGGCGCACGTTCACCCAACAGGGCAAGACACCTGGACGATCCTCTCAGGACAAGGGCAGTACCAAATCGCAGCAACGGCAGCGTCCATTCCGATCGCGCCAGGAGATGTGGTGGTGGCGCACCGCGGTGAAGTCCACGGCGTCTACAACAACGGGAGCGAGCCTTTGGTGTTCGTCTCCGTCGTGGCTCCTGCGGCATCGGGCTTCGAGCCGCTGTAGGCCTCTTGCAGGTCTGGTTGCAGGTCTGGAGCCCTCCCCTCAGGCAGCACCGGCAATCCGCGGCGGCGGCTGAGCGGTACTGAAATGGTTGAGTTCCTTAGCTCAGCTCCCCTCCTCTCCCCTCCTGCCATGCCAGAGGCTCCGGCCCAGGCCACCATCCGCCTCCGCCACAATCCGCTCTGGACCCGGGCCTTCCACAGCTTCAACCTGCTCGTGCTGCTGGTGATGGCCGCCAGCGGGTTGCAGATCTACAACGCCAATCCCGTCTTCGGCGGCCGGGGCGGGGCCACCGTTCCGGAGCTGTTCACCCTGGGCGGTTGGCTGGCGGGCGGTCGCGACTGGCACTTCGGCTTCATGGGCCTCTACGCCCTCAATCTCGGCGTCTGGATCGGCCTGCTGATCCGGCAACGCCGCCGAAAGCTGGCGGACACCGGTGACATCGGCACGCTGAGGGCCAGCCAGAACACCACCAAGCGGCGGCCGCGTCCCTTTGCGTGGTGTAAAACTCGAGGCCCGAATGCCCTGATCAGAGGGTGAACAGGTTGGAATGACGGGCTGTCATTCCGGAGGTGCAGATGTACCTCATCGTTCCACGATGAAT
>NZ_JAGQCH010000048.1 GCF_024346055.1 Cyanobium sp. Cruz CV13-4-11 | reverse complement strand
GGGAAACGGGCCTGCCCACCCCTTGCAACGCCAGCCGCTAAGCCGATCGGCCTGAGGTGCGCGGCCCACCCCGGCTACGCCGGGGTGGGGGTGCCGGGGGATTTACACCACTTCAGGGGACGCCATGGATGGATTGGTAGGCCATTGCAATGGAAGTCGGTTCAAGCAACGCTAGACACGATTGACAAGCACTTATTCAAAGAAGTTCTTGATAGTACCTCGCACTACCATCGCGTAACGTTATTCAGAAGGGACCGTTTCCATCCTTGTATTCGGCTGTGGCCATTCTATTTTCGATTTTCATGGCCTTGGTCAGGATGGATGGTTCCAGTAGCTCGATCCAGTCACACCTATCAGCAGATGTTGTCTATCTTTATAGGACCTGACGACCCATCGAAAGCCGAGGGAGTCGCTGGCAGAACATGGGCATATAGATGCTGCATCGATCTTCCAGACCTGCCCGATCTTTCCGCGAACTGCACGGAAGATGACAAGAAGACCTATGAGGATACCACTTTCTTTCCACTTAAAAGATACCTGCGTAAAGAGCTTAGGGCTCGCTCCTTTTACGGTTTACCAGTATACGTTGACAACGAGCCCTGGGGCGCTATCGTGATCGATAGCTCACAGCCCTGTCTGAAGAAGAGTAGAATACAAGAAATCATCAATCTGCATCTCCCAGTTCTTGATCAACTTCTGAAGGATTTCTGACATGGAGCTTGTTTCCCGCCCAATACTCACAGATCCATCCAGGTATGGGACCGAAGTGGCCGGCCTAATAGAGTGCGGAGAAGGCGCCAACTTGATCGTCTCTCCATATGAAGTCCCAGACTCAATGTCAGTTTTTTGGGATCGCAAATCACAAACCAGTGGCATAAGGTTCACTTATATTGTAGATGAGCCCACCGAAAAAAGAAACTTATCGGAATCTCTTCACGCAGAGATAGGCAGAAAGAGTGCACGAATATATTCGCTCGTAACAAAATATTCCGAGGAGGCTAATGTTCGACTTTCAAATATCGTACTTGATGGCTTTTCGCGTCTCGAGGAGATGTCAAGTTCTCGACGTCGAACTCCTGGTCGCGCTGACCATAGTGGCATCAACATGAATTTTCGCTTGGTAAAGCGCCTATTGAAGAGCAACGCCTCACGCATCGATAATTTGAACGAAGAACTTAAGGCAATTCCAACATAATAATAGGCGCACGTGTTGAACAGGAATGATCTTAGTGTCCAAAATGGCTAACAAGCCCCTCGAGTGGACAGGCTACCTCAACTTATCTGCTGCGCCACCGCAGGCTTCTTGCCTGCCACTCAGGGGCAGCGTTAGCGGGTATCGGGTCAGGCCACATTGACATGGCAAGAACCGATTGCTACGTTGACAGAAGCATTACCTGTAACGATCAATCTGTATGACGATCAAGCAATCGATAGCCAATCTAAGTGATTCAGAGAGGCGCGAAATACTCGAATTTATTCTCATGGAGTTCTGCAGGCCATCATTCGGTTCACTTCCCAAGAAGGAAATTGAACTTCTTCTGCTTGAAGCCCTTGTGCGAATCGGTTATCTTGACTCCGAACCGGCACTTTATCAGTTAATTCAACGCCTGAAAATCACAAAATCCAAATCACGAAGCCTTGTCTACGAGAGAGACCTTCGTCGCCTCGACGCAGCTGCACTTGATGATCTACTGAAATCAGCCATTCAAAGGCCGTTGATACAGAAACAAGGTGATCTATTCTGCCTCGAGATCGAAAATCCTCTACTTACTGATCATTTAAAGTTTAGGTTAGGCCAGCTTGGCTATCCGGCTGATGGTTCTTTCTCGCCCAGTCTTGTGAAGCTCAACCTAGATGCATTCAACGCATTGGTTATTGACTGCATCCCCAGAGAAAACCATTCTTTGGTCAAAGCTGCCTTGGTCGATGCAGGTGCAGCAGATGACTCTTTGGGCGGAATTATTCGCGGTGTATTGGTGAGGCTTGGTGGGCGGTTTGCTGATAGCGCAGGAGAGGCCCTAGGTGAGAATATCTCTGACTATTTAGCGCCCTTGTTCTCTGGTGCTGGCACTCAGATTACATCTCACATTTCAAAGTTGTTCCCTGACATAGTTTGAAGATCCCGCTAACAAGCCCCTCGAGTGGACAGGCCACCACCAGCTTTCTGCTACGCCACCCCAGGCTCCTTGCCTGCCACTCAGGGGCAGCGTTCGAAGGATGTGCCTTCCTTGATGGGAGCCAGCGGGTCCCCGCCGCGAGACAGTAGCCAGGAGGCTACAGTAGGCGGATGGTTGAAGTCCGCCAAACAAAGCGGTTCGTCCGATGGCTTGCGGGTCTCCGTGATCTGAGAGCCCGGGCGAAGGTTCTGGCCAGGATCGAGCGCCTCATCGGCGGCAATCCTGGTGACGTCAAGCCCGTTGGGGCCGGCGTATCGGAGTTGCGGATCAACTACGGCCCTGGGTACAGGGTCTACTACCTGCAGAGGGGAACCGCCTTGATCATCCTTTTGGCTGGCGGAGACAATAGCTCACAAGCCAAGGACATTGATGAGGCCTTTCTGTTGGCAGACAACCTGACGGAGGAGACCTGATGAAAACCACGACGACCTCGTACGACGTTGCCGAGCATCTACGCACACCCGAGGAGATGGCGACCTACCTGGAAGCCTGCATCGAAGAGGCGGATGGTGATGCTGCCTTCATTGCCAAGGCCCTGGGCGACATCGCCCGGGCCCAGGGGATGACCCAGGTGGCCAGAGATTCAGGACTGTCCAGGGAGAGCCTCTACAAGGCCTTATCTGGAGAGCGCAGCCCGAGCCTTGACACCATCCTGAAGGTCGTCTCGGCTCTTGGACTGAAGTTGAGCGCAAGTGTGAGAAGTGAAGCGGAGGTGACTTGAGCTCTGTTTAGGCGGTGTAGGTCAGCACATGCTGCCTGTGGAGACGCGACACCTTCGAACAGGCCCCTGGAGTGGACAGGCCGCCGTCGAGTCCGCTTCGATAGCGATAGCTTCTTCCCTGCCACTCAGAGGCAGCGTTATGCAAATGGAAAGCCGGCAGGCCCGCTTGGCCGATCGCCTATAATCAAGGGGCAGAGGAAGCGCTATTTCAATGTGCCGATCTCGTTTTATGGATGAATCTCACAATGATTCTGCGACTCCGCTTGGCCAGCTTGCTGGAAGCATTGGCCTTGTCGCCATTGCTCTTTTGTTCACAGGATGGATTTTCCGCTGGCATTACTTCACCTATTTTCAAGTAGATCCGGCTAGCCTGGGATTCCCCGTAGAAACGATTTCAATCGCGGCTTTTTCGCTTTTATTCAGAAGTCCATGGTCAATTCTTCGATTCATCATTGGCCTGGGGCTGGCTTTTGCGGGAATTGTTGTCACTTTCCGTGCCATTCGCTTTTCTAGCGGATGGCTGCTGCCTCTTTTGGGGAATATGCTGCAGCGCATTGGGCTGGGTCGAGAGCAGCGCCAGCAATTGCGGTTGCTGTTCTCACTGGCCAATGAGCTGGTGATTGTGCTTTGGCTCTTGCTGGTGCTTTATGGGCTTGCTGCAAGCCAAGGGCTGTCTGATGCGCGTCGCGATGCGATAGATGAAACCTCAACATTGCCGCTGATCACCATTGCCATGCCAGGTGCGCAATCCGTGATCGGGCGCGACCCAGATCAGATGCTGGTGAATCCGAGCGATGTGCGTCTCTTCGGCAGTCACGAGCGCTATGACGCTTTACTTGGAGATGAGCTGAACTCAGACAGCGGCCGACGACGCTGGCGGCTGCTCAGTGATACCGGAGGTCGGCTTCTGGTGATACCCAGCCTTCCATCTGCTCAGATCGGCGGCAAGGCCCCACCTGTGTTGATCTTTCCCGATGGAGGCAAGGGTGATCGATTGGTCATCCTCAGCCCAGCTCAGGCCCTCTGATCGCCATTACGATGCGCCATATCAACGGTTACCTCCACCTGTCAGTGGCTCGCCCCCTGTATTTGACCTTGATGGTGGTGACGCTGATCCTTCCAGCACCAGTGGTATCGCTGTTGGCGTGGTCACTGGCCGCCGCCCAGGCCAGGCCAGCGGCCGCCGCCAGCCGCAACGCCTGGCCCGTGGCCTTGCCTGCTTCTGCCACCGTGCGGCTCAAGCAGGGTGGATCCCTGAGCGGCCAGCTCGTAGCCCTCACCCCCACCGCCCTCACCCTGGCGGTGGGGCCGCAGCGGCAGACGGTGGCCATGGCCAAGGTCAGCAGGATTGACTTTCAGCAGAGCAACGATCTGTGGGTGACGCTCCCCAATGGAATCCGCCAGCAGGTGCGCCCGATCCGCGGCCTCAGCCTGCCGCTGGATGCGCTGCCCGGCTCTGCCCTGCGGGTCGATGCCGCCTCGGCTTCCGCGATCGTGGACCTCACGCCGGTGCTCACCGCCGAGCAGTTCGCCAAACTCACCCATATCCCAGACGTGGTGCATGTGCTGCAACGGCTGCAGGTGGCGGCCGACGGCAGCCTCGGGCTGCTGGTGCGGCCCTATGGGGTGCAGTGATGGCTCGGCTGGGGGAGGGCGTTGCACTGGCGCTGCTGGCGGTGGCCGTTGGAACTGGAGTGCAGGCCCATGCACTTGGGGCGCGCCGCATCAGCTCAGAACGTGCGCCTTCTAGCCAGCTCCTGGCCCAAGCTCAGGCCGGCAAGCGCTCGGCGCTGGTGATCGGTAATGGCGCCTACACGGATAATCGCCTGGACAATGCAGTGAATGATGCGGAGGCGGTGGCACGCATGTTGCAGGAGATTGGCTTTTCCGTCACGCTTGTGCGCAATGCCGATAGGCGCGCCATTGATGAGGCGGTGGAGGCGTTCAGTCGGCGGTTGGGCCCAGGCGAGATTGGCTTGTTTTATTTTTCGGGCCATGGCGTGCAGGTGGATGGCGAGAATTATCTTGTACCGATCAATGCCCAACTCAGTCGTCAGAGCGATGCTCAATACGACGCTGTACCGCTCGGCAAGGTGATTAATGCAGTGGAGTCCACGCGTGCCACCGCAAAGATCATTATTCTTGATGCATGTCGCGATAATCCGTTCTATCGCCGCTGGCGCTCCACCGCGCGTGGAGGCACTGCCCGAGGCTTAGCAACGCCCCTGACATCTGGTGAAGGTGGCACATTGATCGCTTTCTCGACCGCACCTGGCAAGGTGGCGGCTGACGGCGTTGGCAACAGCTCCAATTCACCCTTCACCACCTATCTGCTGCGCCATCTGCGCACCCCGAATCTGGAGGTGGGCCAGCTCTTTCGCCGCGTGAGGAACGATGTGGTGCAGGCCACTGGTAATCAGCAGATACCTTGGGTATCGGAGGCCTTGATTGGAGACGTCTTCCTCAACCCGCGCGCCCCTGGCGTGGCCGCCGTCGTGGCTGACGGTTCTGTCCCGAGCCGCCAGCAGCCTGCACCCTCCCCACAGGCCCAGCCCCAGCCTGCGCCACAGCCACAGCCACAGCCACAGCCAAAGCCCGCACCGCAACGCCCGACGACCGCCGCTCCAGCCGTCCTTCCCGCTGCCACTGCCCCGAGCCCACCAAGCCCCCAGCCGGCTGCGAGCCGCAGCCTGATCTACGCCCTGCAGGGCCATGGAGACAAGGATGTCAATGCCGTGGCCTTCAGCCCCGACGGGCGGCGCATCGTCTCCGGCTCAGACGACAAGACCCTGCGCCTCTGGGATGCCGCCAGCGGCAAGCCCATCGGCTCGCCGCTTCAAGGCCATACAGAGTCGGTGTGGTCGGTGGCCTTCAGCCCCGACGGGCGGCGCATCGTCTCCGGCTCAGGCGACAAGACCCTGCGCCTCTGGGATGCCGCCAGCGGCAAGCCCATCGGCTCGCCGCTTCAAGGCCATACAGAGTCGGTGAGGTCGGTGGCCTTCAGCCCCGACGGGCGGCGCATCGTCTCCGGCTCATGGGACAGCAGTCTGGTCCTCTGGGATGCCGCCAGCGGCAAGCCCATCGGCTGGCTGCTAGGGCATAGACAATTGGTGTTCTCGGTGGCCTTCAGCCCAGACGGGCGGCGCATCGTCTCCGGCGCATGGGACAACAACCTGCGCCTCTGGGATGCCGCCAGCGGCAAGCCCATCGGCTCGCCGCTTCAAGGGCATAGACAATTGGTGCTCTCGGTGGCCTTCAGCCCCGACGGGCGGCGCATCGTCTCCGGCTCACGCGACAAGACCCTGCGCATCTGGGATGCCGCCAGCGGGGCGCCGATCGGATTTGCGCCGTGATGGGGACACGGGGCATTGCATAACAACCAGATGCAGAAGACGGGAGCTGGGGCTATGGGCTTTCCCCTAAGTTTCTGCCCGCTTCTGATCTGGAGCGTTATACGGAGCCTAAGACAAGGGCTTGCACACGAGATCGCCGTCTCGCACTCTTTGGCAACTTGCCGGTTTGACGCTATAGTTTACAAATGCCAGTTATCAGCCGCTTCCTTGGGATCGCGAT
>NZ_JAGQCH010000047.1 GCF_024346055.1 Cyanobium sp. Cruz CV13-4-11 | reverse complement strand
CCAGACGCACGGGCTTGGCAAGAGCACCCACATTTGCATTGAACTGAGGGGCATAAGCCTCCTCAAGCTTTTGCCATGGGATAAGCTCTGCAAGCAGCACCCAACGGTTGTCAGGGTCAAGTGTGCCACCAAAAGGCACATGGAAGTCCGTGATTGAAAGCTGTCCGTTATGCTGCGTCCGGTACATGTGCGGCCATCATCAGTGGCAGCAATCCGCGATTGCCGCGTTCCCTGCCAGTTTATCGGCTTCTAACCGCTGAGACCAGTTGTAGCGCAGTTGATTTGCCTTTTTCAGGAGTCGCTAGCCAAATATTTGGCTAGCAATTTGCTTGGCTCGAGCGTCAAAAGAATGATATGTGTGGATATACTCCTGAATCGCAACCAATGAACTCTTTGCGCACTGTAGAGCAATTGCCCGTTCAATCGCTTCTGGTATACTAAGGTTTTCCAAGTTCATGTCGATTACTCCAGATCTCGCTTCCGCTGGACAGTCGCTAGACATATCAGTTATTACAGGAGTTGAGCAAGCCAGTACATCAAATATTCGATTATTTAGAAAGCCATATTCAGCCATGTCGCTGTGATGATCATTGAGTACGGCCAAGCAATTTGAATACATCATCGGAAGTTCTGAATTTGAAATCATTTTACGAGAGGCATATATTCCTAGCTCCTGCCAGCCATTGCCGATAACTTCCATGGGTACACCAAAGTTAGAAAATGCAGAAATCAGTGGCCTTTGTTTTCCACGAGTATTGCCGATGAACAAGATTCCCCTTTGCTTGCAAGCATAGGCGGATTCCTTTAGGCTAAAGTCTGTGCATTGAAGTAGGGTAGATACCTTCTTGCCGAATGATGACTTTAGTTTATTGGAAAAAAGTGTTGAAGCCACAAATATATGGTCGTACTGAGTAACTTCATTCTCCTTCACCCTAGACGGCCAGCTGATAATCCACAAAAGTTTGCGTTTGTATTTCTTATGATGAGGCCATCTCTCTTTGTTGAAGCCATGCTTACCTCGTAAAGTCAGAAGAACACTACCATCGTTCGGCTCGTGGTATATGTGTGTATCTGCATAAAGGATATTATAGGAGACTGAAAGTTTTTCAAGAGCAGTCCCGAGTGCTAATGCAAAGTGGTAATCACCCCAAAATGTTAGCTGACTCTTGTCTGATGGCGCAGAGATTAGAATGTCAACAATCATAGATCTTGGCTCAGCCTTGTAAGTGAGGCTTCTTCAGAAAAGTGGCGACACGCAAACCTAAAATTACATTCAGTAACCTTCTGAATTTGTCTGAATCGAAGAGCAGATGGATCGACCAGAAGTCCACATACGGGCATCAGCCACTGTTGCTGCATTGGAGAGAAAAAGAAGATGGGGATACGTTTTGCCATCGCCATAGCAATGTAATTTAGATCCTCATTTACGATGAGACTCTTTGCCAGAGCTAACTCTCCGCCGTCTCTTTCCGTCCACTGAGTAAGGGACGACATCTGATCTGAGCCAAGTACTATCCCAAGGCAACTATCGAGGTAATCATGATTAAAGTTGCCTCCTTCAATCAATTGCCTGACTACATCAGAATTCAATGTCTCCTGGCGAGAAAAATCGAAGTCCATTAGTTTTAAGGAATGTCTTTTATCAAGGGAACTGGTTGTAACTAGTAAGGGGTTATTGCCAATGTCATACTTGGCACTTCTGAAGATAGCGGAGGAAATGGGGTATATTGGTAATTCATTATCGTGCCGAATAGCGTAAAGTCTCTGCTCTAGGCATGACTGCTGAGAGCTTTTTATTGGTGACCGGATTTCTCGAATGCGACCCAAGCCGAATTGACTCATCAAGTTAATGACTTCTCTGGACGAAGAGTCAGTATAATCGGTCAGGACAATCTTGTTGGAATTGGATGCTGCTAAATGTAATGATGACTCTGCCGAGCTAGGGGCTATGCTGCTGATTGAAATTGTGCCGAGCTGAAGGGGGCGAGTCGCAATGCACACATTCTGTATGCATGCTTTACTGCCGGAACTCTCGTACAAGTCACTGATCGTTCTTGCTATTATTGCAGAAGATTCTTGTTCATTTCTTTGAAGGTTTGTAATTTGCCTCCATTCTATGCAGCGTCTGTAGAATACTCTGGGTTTTGAATCTTCAAACATAGGTGGGTAGGCCCACGAAGACCTAAGTACAAACTCCCAGTCTTGCCGACGCTTAAGCTCACTACGGAAACGGCCACTGCGGTAGAAATAGCTTCGGTGAATCAGATAGGTGTTAAGGTCAACGAAGTTTCGGCGGGAGAGTTCCTCATAGTTGAAAAGTTGCCCTTTAGATTCCGCAGTTATAATTGAACCGTCTCCACGAATTTTGGAGTCAATATATCTTCTGTACATATGTGGCACTCTAAGTGCTAAATTCCTTGCGCTAATGAGAAAATCAAATCTCCAGATGTTATCAGAGTCAAGGAAGGACAGGATCTTGCCTGAGGCTATTTCGACGCCCAAGTTTCTTGCTTCAGCTGCTCCAATATTCGTATTAGATTTAATAAAGTGAAGATACGGGAGGAAGTTGGCTAGGTGCCCAAGAAATTCTGCTGTTGCGTCTGAACTGCCATCGTCTATAATAACGACTTCAAACTTCACCGCAATCTGGATGCAGGCTGAATATATAGAGTGGATAAAAATCGGATATCGGTTGTATGTTGGCATGATTATACTGAAATCTGTCTGGTGAGACGTCGAAGATAAGGATGAAGAGTGATCCTCGCCTCTGATGAAATCCTCTCTTTTGCAATTGATCTCTAGTTTTTCCGCCAACTGGCTGAACTTGCAAGCATGAGTTGATGACGCAAAGGGGGATAGGGATTCCAGTTCTCTCCTGGCGTGCTTTATAATCTCACTAAAATAGGAGGCAATTAGAATTGGCGGATATCCATCTTTTGCATACTCAATGACTGAATCTAATGCCTCCAAAAAACGCTTTCCCCCACTTCGCTTGAGGACCGCTTCTGACAGTGTTTCTTTATTCATTGGCCTCTCGTACCACTGTTAAGAGTAACGTGCGCGAGAGGCGTGTTAAGTGAGTATAGCATTGGTTGCGACTTCGTCGTTTGATGTCTAAATCGCATTGCGTAGAAACCAATGATTTTTGGGAAACTATATCAGAGGGGCTGCGGGTCTTCATTCATTATGAATCTGAAGATACACTTATAAGGCCAAAATAAGGGATGAGGTTGACTGGCTTTTCTGGACACGGCCCATCGTTAACCTTTGTGCCCCCCCCCAAGGGTCCATTAGTAGTCTGTCCCAGTAGCGCTGGCGCTGCGCCGCAAGCTCCGATCTGGTGCGCAGGACTCGCTCCCGTCCGTTGGCCTCGCCGCTCCAGAACCCCGCTGCTGCAAGCGATCTGATCAGCTTCCTCAAGGTATTGCCGGATGCGCCGGGGGATCCGCTTTCCGCAGTGGTGGACGCTGCTGGTGGCGATCCTGGCCATTCTGAGTGGCTATGGCTCGCTGATGGGTATGGAGCGTTTTGCCAAACGCCACCGCAAGACGCTGAGCGAGCTGCTGAGCACGCAGGTCACCAAGCCGTCATCGGATTCCACGTTTCGGCTGCTGCCGGCCCAGCTGGATGTGGAGGGCTTTGAGGGCCTGCTGCAGAAGTGGATGGCGGCCCAGCCCGGCGTGACAGAGACCGCCGACACCCTGGTCTGTGACGGCAAGACGCTCAGGGGCTCAATCGACGAAACCGCCTCCGGCGCAGCGCGTTTTATCGCCCATGTGAGCCTCTACTCCAACAGCTTGGGTGTGGCCAACTGCTTCGCAGAAGCCTGGCGGCTACGCCCAGAGCACCTACGCCACCGATGCCGGTGGTGAGATCGCGGCGCTGCGCCTGCTGCTGGATCGCGTGGAGCTTGAGGGCTGCTGGTGCAAGCGGACGCGTTGCATGCAAATCGCTTGGGTCGCCCATCGCCTCGGCCGGGACATGTTGATATTGGTGCAAATTGGCTGAGCACACATTTAACAATAACCGCGTTTGAGTGAAGGATCGCAGGGTCCTTTGGGCCGATGCAAATGTCTAAACTTGAGCCAAGGCGAAAGCATAGTGACTTTCGCCATTCTTCATAGCAAGTTCATCTGCCAGCAACATCGATTCAACAATGTAACGATCTTCGTCTTGACTCATGTCTAAGTTTGCATAGATACCGGCAAATCCGATATGATAGAGTGCACCGCCAGTCATTGTAATTACTGCACTAGGAAAGTGGGCGTTGATGCTGGGGAGGATGTTGGAGCTGTCTGCTGCTTCGCTGGGATCCTTGGCAATGAATGCATCGATCTCGGGCCTAGATATCCCACGGCTGATTCCTTTGCCGGTACCTCCAGGAGCTTGAAAACATCGTGCGGGCAGCAAAGAGCGGATCCGATTACATAATTGAAGATTATTTTCTGTCCACTGGAACCGAGAAGGACCGATGAAATCATTCATAAATAGCCAGCCACCTGGTCGAAGATTCTGTCGACTCCATCGCAAGGCATGGTTTACGTCAAGCATATGATGAAGAGAGTTGTCCCAGTGGACAATGTCATACTGTTCCCGATGTCTAAACGTAAATGCATCGCCATGAAAGAAATTTATTCGATCAGAGAGTCCAAGGTCCTTGGCTTTTTGCTTGCCAAGATCAATGCGTGAGCCACTTAGTTCGTAGAGATCAAAACATTCGACTAGCCCATCCATAATCATAGACATCTCTTTAACTCCGGTTCCACATCCTATCGATACACCCCTCCGAAGGCAAACTCCATAGCCAAGCTGGTCTCTAAGTTTGGCTCGACAGCCTGCACTAAACAACTTAATAGGCTGACCGCAGACGAGCCGATTAACGTGTCTCAGAACTAATGTGTTATTCCACCAGTTTGGCCCTGCACGACCCCCCGATGTAGTTATCGCCGACACCTTCTTATCCCAGGCAGATCCAACTTGCTTTTGGAGATCATTCATTGGAGCTACATGTGCGGGCAAAATAAATAGATGAGGCTATGTTCAGGCTTAGAAAGAACTGAGCGGCAAGAACTAGCAGAGCCATAGCAGACGCTGCAACCGCCTCCTCCCAAGAGAACCAATCCAAGGGAAGGCATGAACGGCATATATCTACTCATGCATGAAACTACCAAGTAAATAGTCATGCTTATTAAGAACAAGGACAGAGTTTATAGAATATCCACGCCATGCCTCTTCTGGAATATTACATAAATCAAGGCGTGACGAAGAGAAGTCTTTGGTAATGTCATAGACGATTGGAAGCCTCAACACCTTGCCTACGTGAGATTGCACATCATCCGCTCCGTACTTCCTGCAGTGATCATTTTGTCCAAAACGGATAGTCTTTTCTTTCCCTGAAAGTTTCTCAAGACTTTCTGAATACTGTCCAGGTATGAATGGTATGACGCATACGTGCTTCCCTGTCGCACTCAGCATGCGATGAAGGTGATAGAGAGTATAAGCATAAGAGCAATAGGTATGCTCCATGACATGGCTGTGAATAATGAGATCATAATGGCTACTTGGCTGGGACTCAAGGTTGCAGAGGTCAATAATTTGCATCTGTTCTGCGAAGGGAAAGTTTTCAGGAAACAAGTCAGAAGTGACATAGTTTTCCTTCTTTACTATGTGAGTGAGACGATTGTAAATCCCCTGCTCAGGGGCCAGGTGTAGGATTTTGTGATGAGGCCTTACGATTCTCTCTAGGTAGAGCCACATCAGCCTTGTACGCTCCAGAGAACGACACACTACGCATTTGACATTTGGTCGCCGTTTTTGGGCGACAAACTGGTCACATCCACACACATTGCAAAATTGCTTTGTGACAACCTGTGACATTGATGCTTTGGATGAGTTGTAGTTACTGGTCACAATCGTTTCCATTAATTGTTATTCTTGGGCGTAGCGGTCTGATTGAGGCATGATTGTACACCTCTTCCGTCTTTTCAATGTTGGCCAAACCAAGCTTTCAGTCGGATGAGCTTGTGTGTTTACAGATTGTATCAGTGCAGGGGCCGTGATGCAGCAGCGCAGCATTCCACCCCTGATCGCTGGTCAACGAGCGACCACAGACACCACGATCGTTCACAACCGGCTCAACGATCCGGCAACAGCGATGGCATCATCCCGCCGCGGTGCTGGACAATCCAAGCCTGCTCCAGGAACTGCCAGACATCGCGGCTCTGCTGCCGCAGGGTGGTGGTGACCGTGAGCAGGCGGCTGCGGCAGATCGCATCTTGGCGGGGTTGGACGCCGTGACTGAACTTGCGTTGAATCACCGACTGGCGCAGAGTACGTTCTGCGGCGTTGTTGGTGGGCTCGATCGCCTTGATCTCCAGCCCAGCCGCTACGGGCCCCTGCTCAGTGCCCTGGTGGGTCTGCTGCGCAGTGCCTTCCCCTTGAGTTTCAGCAAGACCCAGGCGCTACTCCAGCTGCTGGTGGGGGTAGAGATGCAGGGCCCATTAGTAGTCTGTCCCAGTAGCGCTGGCGCGCCGCTGCCAGCTCCGGTTTGGTGCGCAGGACTCGCTCCCGTCCGTTGGCCTCGCCGCTCCAGAACCCTGCTGCTGCAAGCGATCTGAT
>NZ_JAGQCH010000046.1 GCF_024346055.1 Cyanobium sp. Cruz CV13-4-11 | reverse complement strand
AGGCATACAGACTGCAGAAGGTTGGATTGAGCCGATCAAGCGCCTGATCCGCCAGCTTGCGAATCCGCCTGAGCGGATGGCTGCTCGGGATCCGATCCTCAATCGAGACGTAGGAGAACAAGGAGCCGCTGCGCTCCTGTTGGCCTCGCATCAACGAATGGGCAGTTGATCCATTCTCGCAGAGGTGGCCGGGTTTTTCAGCGAACTCTTAATATGCTTCTCCATCTCATGAATAAGATCCGCAGTGGTGATTCCTTGATAGCTGTATCCACTCGCTCGTCGTTCATCTGGCTGGGTGGTTACGCGACGATCAACGGAAAGTACGCTCTTGCAGCTCGGGCAGATCGGGTGGGGCAGAAGAGTTCCGCCTAAATAGGAGCCAAGCTCTAGATAGGAATAAGGCTTTCCCTACTCTGAGACTATCAGCCTGAGAACTACAAGCTCGATTCTGTCTTCTGGGCTTGTCTGGGAGGGGGCTTTGAAAACTGAAATGTCAATGGATTCCATGTCGAGAGTACGCTTGTCGATGGGAAAAGCCTGATCAGGCATTTCAGTAATGGAGAGTTAGAACTTGCAACATCGGGACTGCTTGCATTTAAGTGTTTAATCCCTCCGGTGCTTCCGGTAGTACCGAATCACCTCCTTCGCCACACTGCGCGGTTCGTGCCGCAGGGTGGCACTGGGCCGGGCTCCCTTCAGCGGCGCCAGGATCACCTCATAGCCCTGCTCCTTGAGGATTGAGGCTTTGCAGGTGACGGGTTCGGCTCCGTGCAGCTTGTAGAGGTCCACCAGGTTGGAATCGGCCAGGTCCTCCTGGGCCAGCACGGCGCCGAAGAGGCGCTGCTCCACCCCCAGGCTGGCGAGTTGGGCCTCAATCGCCCGCAGGTGACCGCCCACATCGAGGCCGTCGGTTTCGCCGGGCTGGGTCATCAGATTGCAGATGTACAGCCGCGGCGCCTTGCTGGAGCTGATGGCGCTCACCAGTTCCGGCACCAGCAGATTCGGCAGCAGGGAGGTGTAGAGGCTGCCGGGCCCCAGCACGATCAGGTCGGCGTTGGCGATCGCCTCCAGTGCCCGCGGCAGGGCCGGCGGCCGCTCCGGCGTGCAACCGAGGCGCACGATCGGGCAGGGGGCATGGCCGATCTGGGATTCGCCTTCGATCCGCTGCCCGTCCTCCAGCTCGGCCCAGAGGCGCACGTCGGCGTTGGTGGCCGGCACCACCTGGCCCTGCACCGCCAGCACGCGGCTGCTGGCGATGATCGCCGACTCCAGGCTGCCGGTGATCGCCGTCAGGGCGCTGAGGAACAGGTTGCCGAAGCTGTGGCCCTCCAGGCCGCTGCCGGCCTTGAAGCGGTACTGGAACAGGCGGGTGAGCAGGGGTTCTTCCCGCGCCAGGGCCGCCAGGCAGTTGCGGATGTCGCCAGGGGGCTGCACGCCCAGCTCCCGCCGCAGCACGCCGCTGCTGCCGCCATCATCGGCCACCGTGACGATGGCGGTGAGGTTGCTGCTATAGCGCTTCAGGCCGCTCAGCAGCGTCGCCAGGCCCGTGCCGCCACCGATCGCCACGATGTTGGGGCCCCGGTTCAGACGTCGCTGGGCCAGCAGGGCATCCACTAACAATGTGTCCTTCTCCGGGGCCAGGGCCTGCTGGATGGCACCAAAGCTGCGGCTCTGGCCCAGCCACACCATGGCGGCGCCGATCAGCAGCACCAGCGGGCCGGTGACGCCCCGGGGCATCACCTGGGTGAGGCGATTGAGGCCCCAGCGGATCGTCTCCAGGGTCCAGTAGATCGGCTGCAGGTCGGCCCACACGGCGGCCCCCAGCAGGGCGATCACCAGGCCGAAGCCCGAGGTGATCATCCAGCGCTTCACCACCAGCCCCGGCTGCAGCCAGCGGGCCGCCCGCCGCGAGCGGCTCATCAGATCCTGCTGGCGCAGATCGCCGCGGCCCACCCAGCGGGGGCGCCCAGGGCGGGAGGCGCCTCGGCGCCGCCGGGCGTTCGCAGCGGGGCCTCGAAGCGTCAAGGGCAGGGCGTGGCGACGCGGCACAGACCAACGGAACTGTACGGATGAAAAGCCCGTCCTGAACCGGCAGGATGGGAGCCGGGCCCCAGGGGTCCCCTTGCCGTGGTTCCTTGGCCCTCCCTCAACTGGCGCTGAACGCTGCCCCGCCCACTCCCCCGGTGGCGCAGCTGGAGAACCTCAGCATGCGCTGGGGTGAGACCCTGGTTCTCGATCGGGTCGACCTCAGCCTCACGGCGGGCGAGCGGCTCGTGGTGGTGGGGCCGTCGGGCTCGGGCAAGTCCACCCTGCTGCGGCTGCTGGCGGGGCTGCAGCTGCCCACTGACGGGCAGCTGCGGATCCACGGTGAGCCCCAGAGCTACCTGCGACTGGATCAGCGCCACCCCCCCGACGTGCGCCTGGTGTTCCAGAACCCGGCCCTGCTGGCCTCGCTCTCCGTGCGGGAAAACGTGGGCTTCCTGCTCTATCGCTTCAGCCGCCTGGGGGAGAAGGAGATCGCCGAACGGGTGGATCAGGCCCTGCAGGCCGTGGGGCTCGCGGGCATCGCTGATCGCATGCCCGGGGAGCTGAGCGGCGGCATGCAGAAGCGGGTGAGCTTTGCCCGCGCCCTGATCGATGACCCCACCCTGGCGTCGGCCCGCACGCCCCTGTTGCTGTTCGACGAACCGACGGCCGGTCTCGACCCTGTGGCCTGCACCCGCATCGAAGACCTGATCGTGCGCACCTCCCGCATCGTCAATGCCTCCAGCCTGGTGGTGAGCCACGTGATCAGCACGATCGACCGCTGCGCCGAGCGGGTGGCGCTCCTCTACGACGGCCGCTTCCGCTGGATCGGCGCGGTCGAGGACTTCCGCGTCAGCACCAATCCCTATGTGGTGCAGTTTCGGAGCGGTAGTCTGCACGGACCGATGCAGCCGGCCGAGAACTGAGCCCATGCGCCGGAGTGTCCGAGAAGCCCTGGTTGGATTTTCTCTGCTGGCGGCCGTGGCCAGTGGCATGGGCCTGTGGCTCTGGTTGCGCGGCGTCTCCCTGACGGGCAACACCTGGACGATCCGGGCCAGTTTCGCCGATGCCGCCGGTCTGGCCGTCCGTTCGCCGGTCACGTACCGGGGTGTGCTGGTCGGCAACGTGCGCAAGGTCACGGTCACCGATGCGGCCGTGGTGGCCGATCTGGAAATCACCAACCCGCGCCTGCGCCTGGCCCGACCCCTGGTGGCCCGTGTCGCCTCCGCCTCCCTGCTGGGGGGAGATGCCCAGGTGTCCCTGCTGGCCGGCGGCGCCCCCTTGCCGGCCAGCCTGCCGGGGCCGCGGGACCGGGCCTGCAACAACACCCGGATGGTGTGCAACGGCGGCCAGGTGGCCGGCATCGCGGCGGCCAGTTTCGACACCGTCACGGAGTCGGTGCAGGGTCTGCTCAACGAGGCTGAGAAGGAGCAGCTCGTGCAACAGATGGTGGCGGCCACCTCCGCCTTCTCCAAGACTGCCAAGGAGACTGAACTGCTCACCAAGAGCGGCCAGGTGTTCCTGCGGGACGCCCAGGTCCTGGTCACCCAGCTGAACCGCTCGGCGGGCAAGGTGGATCCGATCCTGAGCAACCTCAACCTCGCCAGTGCCGATGCCGCCAGGGCGACGAAGCACGTCGGCAACCTGGCGGCGGCCCTCGACAACCCGAAAACAGTGGCCGATCTCCAGGCCACCCTCACCAACGCCAAGCAGCTCACCGACCGCTGGTCGGCCGTCGGCGGCGACGTGAGCAAGCTCACCAGTGATCCGAAGTTCCTCGACGGCATCCGCAGCGTCTCGGTTGGCCTGGGCCGGTTCTTCGAGGAGCTCTATCCGGCCGAGGTGGATGCGGCCCGCGACCGCAAGGCCAGCCAGGACGCCCGCCAGCAGGAGGCGAAGGCTGCCCATCAGGCCGCCCAGAACCGGCTGGCTCCCACCGTCAGAAACCGTTGATCGCCTCCAGGGCGATGGCGGCGATGGCCTGGTCGCTCGCCTTGGGCAGTTGCACGTAACGGCCGCCGGCCGCCTCGGCCAGCTCCTTGCCCATGCCGCTACCGATGAACTTGCGCTCGGTGTCGATCACCAGCAGCCGCAGACCCAGACTCCGGTAGCGGCTGGCCACCTGCCGCAGCTCCTCCTTGAGATCCACCGGTTCCTCCCCCTCCAGTGCCGGTTGGCCCAGGGAGCGGCTGAGGGGCACGTTGCCGCGCCCATCCGTGATGGCGACCACCACCACCTGGCCCAGGTCGCCGGTGGCCAGGGCGTTCGCCCCCACCCGGGCCGCCTGGGCCAGGCCATGGGCCAGGGGTGAGCCGCCGCCGCAGGGCATCGACTCCAACCGCCGGCGGGCGGCGGTGATCGAGCGGGTGGGCGGCAGCAGCACGTCGGCCTGCTCGCCGCGGAAGGTGATCAGGGCCACCTCATCCCGGTTCTCGTAGGCCTCGGTGAGCAGGCGGATCACGGCCCCCTTGGCGCTCTGCATGCGGTTCAGGGCCATCGAGCCGCTGGCATCCACCAGGAAGATCACCAGGGCGCCTGCTTTGCGCTGCAGCTGCTTGGCCCGCAGGTCCCCCTCCTCGACAATCACCTTGCGGTGGGGCTCCCGGGCGCGGCGGGCCTTCTGGTAGGGCGCGGCGGCCCGCAGGGTGGCGTCGATGGCGATGCGGCGCACGGGCCCCCGGGGCAGCATCGGCTTCACGTAACGGCCGCGGCTGTCGCTGAACACCACGGCCCGGCTGCCGCTGCCGCCGCTCTTGGCCTTCGCCGAGGCGAACACCAGCAGGTCGGGGTCGATGGCGGTGGCCTCCGGATCGAGCAGGAATTCCTCCGGGATCTGGGGCGGGGCCTGGTCCTCGGGGCTGTCGTCCTGGTCGTCGTCCGGCTCGTCCGGTTCGTCGCTCTCCGGCTCCTGCTCCGGCGGCTCCGGTTCTTCGGGCGGCTGCTCCCCCTGGGGCGGTGGCGGTGGCGGCGGCTCCATGGGCTGGTCGGGATCCGGGGGCGGCAACTGCAGGGCCCGCGGGGCGATCACCAGCCGCACCGCCACCTGCAGATCGTCCGCCTCCACCCGGTCGCGGCCGGAGAGGGCCGCATGGGCCCGGGCCACCCGCACGGCGTAGAGCTCGGCCCGGTGCCCCTCGACGCCGCCGCGGATGGCTTCGGTGACCAGGTAGCGGATCTGCTCCCGGTCGATGGCTACGTCCGGAAGCCACTGGCGGGCCAGCAGCAGCTGGGTGGCGAGGGCCTCGGTTTCCTCCTGAAAGCGGGCGCCGAAGGCGCTGCTGGAGGCGCCGTGGTCGAGGGCCGAGCGGGTGATCGCCACCCGCTGCTCGGTCTCGAGCAGCTGGTTGGCCGACAGGGCGATGGCGAAACGATCCAGCAGGTGGTCGCGCACCGCCCCCTCTTCAGGGTTGTAGGTGGCGATCAGCAGGCAGCGGCAGGGGTGGGACAGGCTCAGCCCTTCCCGCTCGATGCGGTTCTCGCCGGAGCCCACCGCCGCCAGCAGCAGGTTGGTGATGCCGTCGTCCAGCAGGTTGAGCTCATCCACGTACAGCACCCCCCGGTGGGCCTCCGCCAGCAGCCCCGGCTGGAACACCGGTGCCCCGGCGTTCAGGGAGGCGGCCACGTCCACCGAGCCGATCAGCCGGTCCTCGGTGACGCCCAGGGGCACCTGGATGAACGGCGCCGGCATCACCCGGGTGGGCAGCAAAGCAGCCGGGTCGGTGCCGCTGGGATCGCCGCCCAGTTCGGTGATGCGCCGCCGGGTGGCCCCGTCCCATTCATCGGGCCGGCCGGGATCGGCCTGCAGCAGTCCCGGACCATCGGCCAGGTCGATCACGTCGATCGGCGGCAGCAGGGCATGGAGACCCCTGGCCAGCACCGACTTGCCGGTGCCCCGTCCGCCGGCGATCACCACGCCGCCGAGGCCGGGATCCACCGCCGCCAGCAGCAGGGCCAGCTTCAGGGTGCCGTGGCCGGTGATCGCCGCCAGCGGAAAGGCGCGAGCTGCCGCGGAGCTGGCCTGGTCCGCACGGGTGTCGCGGTGGGTGCCTGGGGCGCTGGCGACCATGGCAAAGGGGGAAAGCCCTGGAAGAGTGTCAGTCTCGCCGATCAGCGGGGGGATCCGGCCGCGGAGTTGGGCCTCGATGAGCACCAGTTCTGAGGCGCAGCGGCAAGTGCTTCGACGCCTTCGCGACGTCCCTTGGTATCATAAAAAGCAGATCGGCGTCTATAATCAAAACAAATCACCTACGAATCAGCGCCAGACTTATGGCATTCTTCTCATTCGACCCTGATAATCAGCCATCAGCTTTTCAAAAGTCTGTTTAACATCCTCGTAAAATCCCTTGGGCCAAGGCATGCCTCCATACGTTTTAATTTGTAATTCATTTCTTATACGATGTTGGCACTCCTCTTGTGTGGAATGCTGAAGATACCTTGAGAATGTCTCAGGCATAAGATCCTCTTCAAGAAGATAAAGCTTAGTCCTCAGAAGATGCCTAATCTCATGGTGTAGAGGCAGGAAATATTCCTTCCAGATAAACTCATTTACCCTATCTCTGCTGGCTCCATCTAATGAGTCGGTCGACGCTAGTATGCTTTGGCGAACCTCCCAAACATTAAATATCTGCTCAATAAGACTTAAGAGCGGACCATACAGCTCTTCGATCTGACGCTGTCGATATTTTAGCCTAAGTTCAATTCGGCGAGTCTGGTCTTCCCTTCGTCTAGCGTATGCATATGTGACATACCACCCCAGTACTGTTACCGCCGCCGCAATTAGTGCTGGTTGCATACTGAGAAAGAGAAGAGGAGAGGCAAGACAGCCTAATCTAGTGACTTTAGAGCATTGCTGCAGGTGTTGCAAACGAGAGTGGCCAATCTAACGGTACTGACTAATGATAGGGCCGATGGCATGCTATACACAATGTCAGGCTATCCATCACACTCCTTGAGGGCACCTCGAAAATTGCTAAGTGGACTTGATTCTGATGGAATCACGGCTATAACTACTAAGTGTGATCTGATTGCCACAGTGGGCCAACGAGATTTCTGGGATGAGCAACAAAGAGTATCAAAACTCCAAGAGAAGAAGCCCGTTCTGAAGCGACTGTCTGAGTCGATCCCATGGGAATCATTTCGTCCTCTTCTTGATCAAGGCTACATACTAGAGCGGAAGAGCAGCGCAGGGCGAAAGAGGATTGATCCGCTGATCCTTATCAAGATGCTTGTACTCCAGCAGCTTTTTAATATTAGCGATGAGGAGCTTGAATTCCATGTGAATGATAGGCGCTCCTTCGAGGAGTTTGTTGGTCTTGGTGTGATGAGCAGCATTCCGGATGCAACTACAGTCGCCTTCTTTAGGGAGCGGCTGCGTAAAGCGGGAGTGATTGAAGAGCTCTTCGAGATGTTCGAGACATACCTCCGCTCCCAAGGGCTCCAGGCCCGCGGCGGC
>NZ_JAGQCH010000045.1 GCF_024346055.1 Cyanobium sp. Cruz CV13-4-11 | reverse complement strand
TCCAGAACTGGATTGCAAGACCTTCTTTGACGACCTCATCGGCTGTCCAACATCAAGATTCAGCGGACTGGGCAAAAGATACCTGATGAATGCATTTGGGTGCTTACCGCCGCTGATCTTGAGCGTTAGAAAGAACTAAATTCCATCAATGGCCAAGGGACCCCAGTTCACCCGATACATCCTGCCCATCCTGCATGCTCTGCGGGAGATGGGTGGATCGGCCACTGCAGCTGAGGTAACAGATGCGGTGATTGAGCACGAAGACCTCCCCGAAGAGCTTCTAGAACAGACCAATAAGAACGGCCAGTCAAAAGTACGCAACCAGATTGCATGGGCTCGTATGTACCTCGTTCATTCAGGACATATTGACTCATCTCTTCGCGGCGTGTGGAGGCTTACTGACAAAGGTCAGCATGAAGACCTCAAGGCTTTAGACGTAGCATCATTATTCAAGGGTGTTCAGAGCACCTTCAAAGGGCCTCAAGATGAGGGCTCCACTCCAAAGAGTGCGGCATCTGTGGAGGCTACAGAGAGTCGATTGGAGGCTGAGGAGACTGCCCTTCTGCCAGTGATCAAGGCACTTAGTTCTGAGGGATTCGAGCGCTTATGTCAGCGCCTTCTAAGGGAGCACGGTTTTCAGAATGTGAGGGTCACCGGCCGTTCAGGGGATGGAGGCATTGATGGAGAAGGGATCCTCGAGATAAATCCACTTCTGAGTTTTAAGGTGTTATTTCAATGCAAGCGTTATCAAGGATCGGTTGGCGCAAGCATGATCCGGGATTTTCGAGGAGCCCTTGTTGGGAAGGCTGATAAGGGCATTTTGTTGACCACTGGGAGTTTTACAATGGATGCCAAGCGGGAAGCAATTCGGGATGGCGCCAATCCCATCGAGCTCGTTGATGGGGAGAAGCTTGTCAGAATGTTTGAAAAGCTTGAGCTTGGTGTCAAGCCAAAGGTTGTCTATGAAGTGGACATGGATTTCTTTAATGACTTCAAGTAGGGTCTTTCTAACATCCAGATACAGAAGACGGGAGCGGGAGTGGCTTGTCAACCCGAGAAGCCCCTGCCCGCTTCTGATCTGGAGCGTTAGAGAGATGGGGTACAGGCTGCAAGGCAACCAGTGGTACATTCTGCGCACACATGCAATGGACATGAGCCTCTTCTAGTCAGGAGATGGAAAGCTAGTTACGTCTTCCTAGTATCAGAAGCTGACCTTGCCATCATGGTTGGCAATGATGTTCTTCTCTACCAGAACCCTGCGATAGAGGTAGCGGATGCACATGGAGCAACGTTCATCGTGATTGCGAAAATACATACTCACCACTTACAAGGCGTTCTGTTAGTGGGCCAAAGGAAATATACTTTCCTTCAAGTTTACCACCGGTCGAAGGAAGACGAAGCAGCAAAGTCCCAAACTCTATAACGGCTGGATCGCTAGAGACATAATCAAGTCGAAGATAGTTGTTCGCCACCATATTTCCGGACAAATTATACGATATCTCTTTGTGTTCTATGACTATCGGATCAGGGGAATCGTTCGCGTTGACAGGCTTGCTCTTTGGCTTGTTGGCATACTCTAGACTTGTGATATCGAGAGTGCCGTTAATTGTTCGTCCATTGACTGAAAGGCTAAGGTGAGCAGGAAATTTTTTCAATTGGCTTTCTGTTTCAAGTTTCTTTTTGTCATCTTTAGATAGGATCTGTGTGCCAGTGCCCTCCCACCTTCCCTCAAGGGTTTGTCTTCGCTGGTCCGAGATTGCAGGCAGCTGGAACTGATTATACATCTGAACTGCAAGTGGTGAAGCGATAAATGTGCCGATTATGCCAAGTACTGCTATCCAGATCTGTGGATCAATCCTTCCAATCCAGGTTAATGGTTTTGATGGTTCAGGCACTGCCGAAGCCCATGTATCCTTGCTTAGATTCTTGCTGCCGGAATTCGCTCGAAGGCCTCTCATTTGTCAGAATGAATGAAATGGTTATTGTTCCCCTTGCCTCTGGGGAAAGGCCACACGATTTGATCGATCCATCGAGTGGCAAGTCCGGCAACCGTAAGCCACCATAGGTTAACGCTGTAAGGGAAAAAGTACACCAGCGCATGAGTCAGGCCTGAGGCGGTTGGCTTTTACTGGACAGGTAGGGCCTATTGCGTCGTTAACTTTTGTCTAGAGGAGCAGGGAGCTTCTTAGTATAGGCCTCTTTGGGAGTTTTGCCTCCCAGGGCACTGTGGGGCCTTATATGGCAATACCTGCATAGGAAGCGGGCCAGGCTGACCTCCGCCTCCCAGCCATCGCTAGAGCCCCCACTGTCAGAAAAGTTGTCCGCTTGGTCAGAACCGTCAACCAGGGGGCTCAACGACACCCAAGAAACCAACTTATGACGCTGCTTTGCGGGATGCCCGAAAGAAACCTGGTACGCATAGAAAGACTTGGGCAGATTGCTGAGACCAGGGAAATCCAGCTTGAATATATAGCATGGATTGATTCGATGCTCAAGCGCAAGCATGGCATCAGTCTTACAGCTGACAGCATTAATCAACTCATGGATGAGGTAATGACTGATTGGCCTTTCTATAGTGGGCATCAGGGGAGGTTTTTCTTGGCTTATATTGGCAAGAGTGCTGGCGGAATGGCTGGTATCAAATATGTTTCAAGAAACGTATGTGAGCTAAAGAGACTGTACGTGTTACCCCTCCATCGCCGAGTTGGGCTTGGAAGGTCTTTGGTTGAGCGGCTACTCTCGGAAGCGCGCATTCTTGGCTACAGCAAGGTTAGGCTTGAAACACTAGACTTTATGGAAGCTGCAATTCGACTGTATGAATCTCTTGGCTTTGTCAGGACATCTGAATTTGAAGGTACTGAGGGCCGCGGCTATGGGATTCAAGAGCATGAGATTTACCTTTCCATAGATATATAGTTATCTACCTTGCATATTTCTTGGGTTATTCGCTGAAATGATTTGCCGCTTCTGGTATGTGCTTGAGATTGCTCACATCCGTACTAACAACAAAGTCCCTGCTAATCCACGGCTAAAGATGTCAGGTGTCGGGCAATTTTCACTCCTTCGCAAACAGGAGCTTCCGGAGCACTGCCCCAGGAACAATACAGCCGAGTCTATTCGTCGGCAAGCTGATTTAAGCTAGGCACGCTAATCAGGTTGTCCACTTGACAGATGAGTCGTGACTGGCGGTCGAAGAAACTAGCTTCTTCGTGCGAGCCTCCTAGGATGTGGTGACGACAGAGACTGCGTGATTGTTACCACTTCTAGAACCTGACACTCCTGCCACTCTCTAACATCGCCATGCACCTGAGCCGCCACCCTAAGGCTACGTTTGTTCTCCGAGCGCTCCCTGCGGCCAGGTGATGGCGAGCGTTAGAAGGGTGAGTAGAGCTCTGAAACCAATCGCACCCGCAACCACCCCAATCTGTTACTCCCCGGAACCGGAAAACATAGTCGGCCAAGCGACAAGCACTTCATATATATAGAACCGATGCAAGAAACTCGCGAATTATTCTCATAATCAGTATCTCAAAATCACCTTTTCAAACCCCCTGCAACTCCCTGTAGATCCCCGTAGAAGAATGCAAACTCGGGGGGTATTCCCCCTGTTTTCGGCGGCGGCACAGGGTGCCTCGGAAATTTTTCAGGTTCTGGGAAATCCCCCTCCTCAGGTCCTGCTGTCCTGATCGGCCACCAGCAGCAGGCCGCCGATGATCGCCAGGTTCTTGAACAGCTGAATCCGCTCCATCTTGTCGGTCACATCGCCGTGGAACAGCAGGGTGGTGGGCACCAGAAACAGCAGCAGCAGCACCGCCCCCAGCCTGGCCTTCCAGCCGCTGATCACCAGGGCTGAACCCACCGCCATCAGGGCCATGGCGGCCGCCAGCAGCAGCGGCGCCAGCGGCAGCCCCTTGGCGGCGATGGCGCTGGCCACCCCGGCAAAGCCCGTCAGCTTGCCGATCACGGCATGGATGAACACCAGACACAACAGCACCCGGGCAATGCGGTTCAGCAGCGAGGGCTGGTGGTTGTGCTGGCTCATGGGGCGGCTTGCAGGACGACAGGACGGCGGGCGTTCGTGGCGATGCAATCGCAGAGGGCTATCGCTCCTCTGCTGCGTGGTTTGCCAAGAAGAAGCTGATCATCTGTTCCATGCCTTTCTGCGTGCGGCCATGGGGCCTGAGGCCCTGCTCGGCCCATGCCCGATCAAGCTCCTGGCGCAGCTCCTCGGAAATCCAGCAGGAGAGCATGACCTTGCCTTCCCGGCTGGAGGTGCAGTGGCGCTCAGGCGCGGACATGGATACGAGTTGTGCACATGTACACACTTTGCCTCAGCAAGGGGGCTGCTCCGGTTACGTGACCTGCACCGATCGGGCAGAATGAGAACCGTTCTCGCCGATGGTGGTCCATGGGTCAGCAGGCCATCCAGGTCCCCGTCACCCTGCTCACCGGCTTCCTCGGCGCCGGCAAGACCACATTGCTCAACCACATCCTCAGCAACCAGCAGGGGCTGCGGAGCGCTGTGCTGGTCAATGAGTTCGGGGAAGTTGGCATCGACCACGAGCTGGTGGTTGCCACCAGCGATTCGATGGTGGAGCTGAGCAACGGCTGCATCTGCTGCTCGATCAACGGCGAGCTGCAGGAGGCCGTGCACCGCGTGCTGGAGAGGCCCGAGCCGATCGATCTGATTGTGGTGGAAACCACCGGCCTGGCCGACCCCCTGCCGGTGGCGCTCACCTTCATGGCCGGGGACCTGCGCGACCGGCTGCGACTCGATTCGATCATCACCCTGATCGATGCCGAACACTTCAGCGCCACGGCCCTTGAGAGCCCGATCGCCCGCGCCCAGGTGGTCTACGGCGACATCCTGCTGCTCAACAAGGCCGACCTTGTCGATGAGCAACGGCTGAACGCGGTGGAGGCCGAGCTGCGGGCGATCAAGACCGACGCACGCATCCTGCGGGCCAGCCGCGGTGAAGTGCCCCTAGGTCTGCTGCTGAGCGTGGGGCTGTTCGAGAGCGACCGTCTGGCCTCGCTCCAGGCCCAGGAGGAGACCCGTGAACAGCGCCACAGCGATGGGCATCACGACCACGCGCACCCCCACGGCGAGCACCATCACCACGAGCACGAGCACGAGCACGAACATCACCACCACCCCCACACTCCAGAGCTGGAAGGCTTCAGTTCCGTGAGCCTGGCGGTGGACGCGCCCTTTGACCTGCGGCGTTTTCAGCATTTCCTCGACAACCAGCTGCCTCAATCGGTGTTCCGCGCCAAAGGAGTGCTCTGGTTCCGCGAGAGCAACCGTCGCCACCTGTTTCACCTCTGCGGCAAGCGCTTCACGATCGATGATTCCGATTGGCCTGAGGGCTCAGAGCGCCACACCAAGGTGGTGGCGATCGGCAAAGACCTCGACCAGGCGGCCCTCGGGGCCCAGCTGGAGGCCTGCGTGGCGCCGCCATGAGCCAGACCCTGCTGATCTCCGGTCCTCCCGGCTGCGGCAAGACCACCTGGATCCTGAACCGGATCCAGAGCCATTCGGGCCCCTGTGGCTTTCTGCGTCTCGCGGGCTACCCCGACGAGGGCCTGCTCCAGGCCCGTGACGGCGGTATCGATCTGGCCTGGTTGCAGGATCAATGCCCAGGGCTGCTCGATCTGGCCGAACCCGACCAGGCTCTGGCGCCCAGACCCGCCAACCTGCTGGCCCTGATTGAACTGCCCCAGTTCCAGCCGCCAACGGACTCAGGCCTGGCCGGGGTGGATCGCCGCGTGATTCCCCAACTGGAGGCCCTGCATCTCAGCCCGGATGAGCATCTGCACTTCGGGCGTGACCACCTGTTGCCCCGCCAGGACACCCTGGATTTCAGCAGCCTGCAGGCCTTGGAGCGGAACCTGGCGGGAAGCGTGTGGGATCCGGCCAGCCTCAGCAGCTTCTGGTTTGAACTGGTGAACGGTGCCTATGGCGATGTTTACCGCGCCAAGGCCCTGATGAACCTGCCCGACGGCCGGGCCTTCTTCTGCAACTGGATGGTGAGCCGTGAGGGCTCCCAGTTCCTTCCCTTGCAGACGACTGCATCGCCCGACGGTCGCCCGCAGCGCCTGTCGCGCCTGGTGGTGCAGGGCAAGGATCTCGATCCCGCCGCCATCGAGGTCACCCTCGCCGACTGTCTGCTCAGCGATGCCCTACTGGAGCTCGAGCAGGCTCGCCTGCGCCAACAGGAGGCCCCATCCCATCCATCCCCTGCTGCCTGAACGCCATGGCCCATGCCGTGATCTCCTGCCTGCATGCCAACCTCGCCGCCCTGGAGGCCGTGCTCGCCGACATCGACCAACAGGGCATTGACACCATCACCTGCCTGGGAGATCTGGTGGGTTACGGGCCCCAGCCCAATGAGGTGGTGAACTTGGTGCGCGAGCGGCAGATTCCCACCTGCCAGGGCTGCTGGGATGAGGACATCATCGAGGGCCTCAATGCCTGCGACTGCAGCTATCCCTCGCAACTGGCGGAGCGGCGAGGCCAACTGGCCCATCAATGGACGGCCGATCAGCTGAGCGAGGAGAACAGGGCGTTCCTCGCCAGCCTGCCGATGTCGCTGTGGCGCGATCGGCAGCTGTTCGTGCATGGCAGTCCCAACAGTCAGCACGAGTACCTGCTGCCGGATATGGATGCCTTCGCGGCCCTGGAGCGGGTGGAGAGCGCCGGCGCCGAAACCCTGTTCTGCGGCCACACCCATCGGCCCTATGTGCGCGAGCTGCGCGATGGATCGATCCGGGTGCGGGTGCGGCAGACGCCCGGTGAGCCAGCCGGTGTGGCCGAGGCGGAAGACAGGGAGCTGCGGCTGCCGCTGCGCCGCATCATCAATGCCGGCTCGGTGGGGGAACCGCGCCATGGGAACACCCACGCCACCTATGTGATTCACCACGAAGACACAAACGCCGTTGAGATCCGCGAGGTGCCGTACGACGTGGAGCGCACCTGCCGGGCCATCGTCGACGCAGGGCTGCCGCCGATCTTCGCCTGGCGGCTGCGCCATGGCTTCGAGTACGCCGAGCGGGCCGATGACGCCAGCCACGTGTGTGAGCGCTGATGGCACGCTGGGCCCTGATCAGTGGTCTGCGCGGGGATCTGGAGGCCTATGAGGCCATCCAGACCGATCTGCGCCACACCCGGCGGGTGGACACCCTGTTTGTGCTGGGGGATGTGATCGGCCCGGAGCGGGAGTGCAATGCCCTGCTGGAGCGGTTGCAGCAGCCGCGCCGGGGAGACCTGCAACCGCACTGCCTCTATGGCTGGTGGGAAGAGCAGCTGCTGGCCGAGCGGGGATACCGCGGCGGCCGGCGAGCCGATGCCCTGCGCCTCAGCCAGGGGGAGGCGGCCGTGGATGCCCTGCTCCAGGCAGTGGATCCCGCGCACATGAACTGGCTGGCGGCGCTGCAGTTCGGCTTCATCGAGCTCGATTGCGCCCTGCTGCATGGCAGCTCGGCCGCTGTGGACGACAGCCTGGGTCCAGACAGCTCGCCGCTGTTGCTGCTGGATCGGCTCACCCGCATGGACGTGAACCGTCTGTTCACCGCCCGCAGCGGCCAGCAGTTCCGCCTCGAGCTCAGCGGCGGTGGCATCGGATCGCAGGTGCGGGATCTGGAGGGCCAACGGCAGCACCAGCAGAGCGTTCCCCAGCGCCAGGTGATCGGCATCGGCGCCGGCGTTCACTACACCATTTACGACCCCGGCAGCGATCGCCTCGACTTCTTCATTGCTGGCACCAAACCCAAGCAGCGGGCACGGGGGTTTGCGTGACACCGCAGCTGGGGGGAACGCTCGAGACCCTGCAGGTGGACCTGGCCGGGCGGCAGCTGCGCCTGGTGCTGGAGCGCCGGGGGCCGGCGGCGGCCCCCCTTTGGCTGCTGCTGCCCGCCTTGAGCACAGTGTCGAGCCGGGGCGAATGGCAAGCGTTGGCCGAGGCTGTTGGCGATCAGCGCCAGCTGGTGAGCTTCGACTGGCCCGGTTTCGGCGACAGCGACCGCCCCGCGATCTCCTACGACGCCACCCTGCTGCGCTCGGCGCTGCGGGCTGTGCTCTCCTATCTGCGCACCACAACCCGCCAGCGCATCACCGTGATCGCCGCCGGCCACAGCGCCTCGGTGGCCTTGGGGCTGGCGGCGGAATGGTCTGGCCTGTGGCAGGAGCTGGTGCTGGTGGCCCCCACCTGGCGTGGCCCTCTGCCGACCATGACCGGCTGGCCCTCCCGTCGGTTCGGCTGGTTGCGGCAGCTTGTCGCGTCACCCTTCATCGGACCGGTTCTCTACCGGCTCAACACCAGCCGGCCGGTGCTGCGCCTGATGCTGCGGCGTCATGTCTGGGTCGCCTGCCCGGTGTCAACTACGTAGGCGGGTCGCGTCAATTACGTAGGCGGGTTACCCCGGGGCCTCCCCCTGCCATGGCAGGGGGAGGCGACAGCGAAAAGTGAGCCACCCTGGCCCGGTCCTCTGCCA
>NZ_JAGQCH010000044.1 GCF_024346055.1 Cyanobium sp. Cruz CV13-4-11 | reverse complement strand
GGGGTGATGCCGACACTGCTGCCCGATCCCTGAATCAGCAGCACAGAGCACTGCTTCTTGATCGCTCAGCGATGAGCTGTCAGAAATGCAGTCCCGCGGGGGACGTCCCGACCCCTGAACACATACGATGGCGAAGTGGGGCGTGGCGAACACCACCGGGGCGATGTCCAGCAGCTGGCGAACCGTGGCGATGGTGGCCGGATTCATCGTGTGGCCGCCAGATCCAGCCGTTCCCCGGTGCGACCAACGGCCACCCAGCGGCGGCCACCGCCGAGGCGGCGGCTGTGCTGCTGGGCAAGCTCTGCCCAGGGCAAAGCGAGTTCACCAGCGAGGAGGGCGGCGAGGCGCACCACCTTGATGCGGGTGAGGTGGCTGAGCAACTGATCCAGCAGTGGCAGCCGCAGGTTTCGGGTGCTCTCCACCAGCTGGCGCACCTCCTCCAGGCTTTCGAAGCTGCCGGTTTCACTGAGCAGCTCCAGGAGGGCCCGCTCAGGACTGGAGACAGGCAGCTCTGGATGGCCACCGGTTAGGGGTGCTAGGCCGAGGCCCGCCGGCAGATCGGGATCAAAGATATGAGCCACCCGATAACGAACGGGCACAACGCCATCCAGCCAGCTGGGAAGGCGCGCAGGCTGATCACCCCAGAACACCACGGTTTCCCGGTAGGAGAGGTTGTGACGAACGCCATGCCAGGCGAGCGCCGTTTTGGTGGCTACATGCCCCCCCGGCAGTTGCTGAGCCAGAAAAGCGAGGCAGGCCTCCCTGTTCAGCGTGTCGCCGGGAAGCTGATAGGCACCGCGGCCGAGCCGCTGCAGCCATCCCGATCGCACCAGGGCGGAGGCCCGCTTGGCCGTGATCCCATGAGCCGCGAGGAGCTCCACCCCCAGAGGGGCGCCGCGGGGGAGCTGCGTCAGAGCCTCTTGGAATGAAAAACGTGCTGCAGCTCTCTCCATGGGGGAACTGTAGCAATGATTCCATGCATGCGACCGGAGCCCCGGCGTGGTGGGATGGAAGGCGGTGCGGATGGCGTCGCCAGCGCTCTGCTCCAGCTCACTGGCTACAACGGAGGGGAGCCTGGTCATACAGGAGTGGAACCAAGAGCCCTCGTAAAGCCCGGGCCAGCACCCCGCAACTGTGCCTAGGTTGCTCGCGGGAGCCTCCTAGGCTTTCTGCAGGTGCATCAGCCCAACAGCCGTGCCTCTTAGCGATGCCGAATTTGATGCCATCCTTACGGATTGCACGAAGTTGATCGAGGGAGACATCGTGTGGCAAGAAGATGAAGATCATTCCCCAAGCCTTGAGTTCAAAGTAGAGATTGCCACGGCTGGAGGATGGCTTCTCTTTATGAAGGGTACTTACAATCCACTTGTACCAGCAATATCCTATGCTCTGATATCAAAGACATCGGGTCGGATTTACGCCCTTGACCTTGGTAAGGGCCATTAAAATCCTGATGGCGGGAGAGTTGGAGACACCCACAAACATCGATGGTCCGAAGAGTTTAAAGACAAAAGGGCCTATGAACCTGGAGACATCACCGCAACTCCTGACAATCCAATACAAGCTTGGCAGGAATTTTGCCAAGAAGCTACGATCCAGCACAACGGTCGAATGCATCCACCACCCCCAGTTCAAGGAGATCTGTTCTTATGAGCACCTCGCATGACAACACCGCAACTGCAGTGTGCACTGCCATCAGAAATGGCTTAGGGCCGATGTTTGAATGCTCTGTGAATGGCGACTTCGTTCGCGTACGAACGCCTTATTTGTATCCTGATGGAGATTTAATTGATCTTTTTCTCAAGAGTGCCCATCAAGGCGTTACAACTGTTTCCGACTTGGGAGAAACCGTTCGGTGGTTGAACTCCAACACACTTTCAGCAAAGCGATCTCCGAAACAAGCAAGCTTGATCAGCGATATTTCACAAACTCACGGTGTTGAATTCTTCAGGGGCATGCTGAAGGCACGCTCCAATGAGCCTGCTGAGTTGGCCGATGCAGTCACGCGTGTGAGTCAAGCAGCAGTACGCGTTTCCGATCTCATTTTTACATCAAGGCTACGTTCAGTCGAATCTGTCAGCGATGAAGTGGCCGACTTTCTCCAGGAGCTTCATTTGCCATTTGAGCGGAACAAAAGATTGATCGGCCGATCGGGCAAGAACTGGAAGATTGATTTTCAAGTAAGCGCACCACAAAGGAGTTCCTTGATTTCGGTCCTTTCCTCCGGGAGTCGCTCTGCGGCTCAGCAAATTACCAAAAGTGTCGTCGCCTCTTGGTATGACCTCAGTCAATACAGGGCTTCGCCTGAGCCTCTATCTTTCATCTCCTTGATCGATGACTCTGCGGATGTATGGTCTGATGAAGATTTCAACCTCGTTGAATCGATATCAGACGTTGCTAGATGGTCTGTGCCAGAAACCCTCAGCAAGCTCCTTACAGATGGATTGGATAGGTGATTCGCAGTGCCAGAGATGCCAAACAAATGAAGTACCAGCCTCTCTCCAAGCTCTCTCTGAAGAGCCATCCAGAACCCACGGAGCTCTGGGTGCAGGATCGAATTGCTGAGAATCATCAGATTCTCAGGCTTGATGATGAGGGGCTCAAGGATCGTTAAGCCATAACCATTTGGCACATGATACAATTTAATAGTCTACTTTTGGGTCATGCCTAAGTCACTAGTACTGATTAAGGTCGGAAGGCAAGAGCATCTTGATGAGTTGCAGCGGAAGGGCTTGCTGTATATGAATCCGTTGCCGTACTTTTGGGGTATCGAAGAGCAAGGAGTCCGAGGTGATAAAAATGATGGCGTAGCCAGCCGCTACAATGGCAAAAGTGGCTTGCTAAAGATAGAAGACAACGATATTGAGGTAATTGATTGGGAGCTGCGATTTCCACCTGAGAACGCCGAAGCAATCAACATCTTTTGTATGTATGCACTGATGCCAGCCACTCACCCAATCGATGAACGCATGGGCGAGTTTGGTGATCGTGCATTAGTCTTTTATAACTCACAGGAACTACTGGATCGAATCTTTAGCGAGTTTAAGCGGCAGCGTATTGAAGCCCATGCCGACATAGTGTCCTATTGTCCTCGATCTTACGTGGGAGAGATGGGCCCATTCAGAAAACTGGACAACTATTCGTGGCAATCCGAGTGGAGGCTTGTCGTATATGGTGGAGGAGGGGTACCCCGTAAAATTGAGATTGGTGATTTAAGTAATTGCTCTCGAGCCTCCTCAACATCGGACCTCAATGCGTCTTTTGAAATTACAAAGCCCGTTCAATAGGCTTGCGATTGTCGAGCTGACAATCTAGTCGAAAAGTAATGTATTGCACTTTGATTGATCAAGACGGTGGCTGAATCATTTCAAGAACTCCCACGCCACCAGATAATCTACTGCCCGATCACACAGGCTTCAAGGCGCTAGGTAGCTGTTCGTGCGCTCCACAGGCCCACCGGGAGGCCTACGACCTTTATCTGGTGTATGGCATGCCTCTGGATGCCAATGATCGCGTTACTCATATTTAAGCTACAATCCTTGATTATCTGATTTCCGCCCAATGCTAGAGCCTACAGCTTTACGGAATCCGAAACGAGTTGCGACCCCCAGTATCCGCGGATACTTTTATCAGTTCTTGTGCACACTTCAGCGCTGGTTAGACTTGAATGAAAATGAGATTCTTTGGTGCGAGGGCAATGAAGATATTGATCTCTTAATTGCCAGTCAGACTGTCGTGGAGGAGCAGATTAAGCATCTCGCAACAAATTTGACTGATGCCTCAGGAACCATAACAAAAACTCTGTGGAGATTTGCCCAGGGCTTCAAGGATAATCATTCAAAGGGATTGAATAGCATACACGTCTTCAGAACAACAGCAACGCTGAATACGCCCAATCCTGAACATCAGCCAACATATGAGTGGCTGCAAAACCAACAAGCACTAAGCGAGGAATTGGTCGAATTGATCTTTCAAAATATTTATTCAAAGGCGGTTAAGAGTGCTGAGAGTGCATCGATAGAGGCATTAATGTACATTGAGAGCAAATCGCTTAAGCGGGCCTTCCTTGAATCATGTACATGGAGCTTTCAAGAAATGGACTACAAGGATATTCATACTCACTTCATGGAGAAAGTAAGATCTGATCATAGATGCAATGGATTAGACCCAAAAGCAGTGGCTGATGCTGCCTTGGCGAAAGTTTGCTTGGTCTCGTCCGATTCTGACTTGAGGAATCGTGTACTTTCTAGGTATAGTTTTGACTGCCTCACCAATGATCTACTGATCGATAAGCAGATGAAAACTTATCACAAGCGCTCTGACAATGGAGAAAGAATTGTAGTTGTATATGATAGGGACGGTCTCTACTCGGCAGTGACAATAAGATTTGAGTCTCTTGATCAAGCGAGATCAAATCTTCAAGACAAGACAGACGAGATTAGAATCAATCCTAAGCATGCAGAAAGCGATCTTGGCTCTATCTTGCTGGAATCGGACGTCATGCAACAGCACATAAATCAGATGGACTTTGATCTTTTTGTTGCTGTTGGCACTGTAAATTCAACCAAGAAAGCTGCTACAAAGAAGAAATGGCTGGCAAGTAAGACGATTGAGATGTCGAGTCACCGCCTAGCTCGTCACTCAGTGATTAAGGCAAGCTTCAATTTAAAAGAAATACTTTCTCGTGACAATGAACAGCTTGAAATAGGGGCAATTACAGAAAATGATTACCTCTGGCAGCTTGGAAACACTATTTGCAATTGGAGCATCTCGCTTTACGATGGAGATGCCAAAGACTTCCCGCTGCACTGCATAGCAAGCAAGATAAGGTGTGTTTTTAAATGGGACTCTCGTGAATATTTTGCCCAGCAGGTTTCGCCTGAAGGCTTGGCTTCGATTGGATAGATCTTAACTTGGCCAGCCATTCTTGTCGTTGGGCTTCATCAACAGCTCCATATGAACTAATCATACCTAATAAGGATTTCTTAAAGCCATTTACCCTCCCAGTCGAAGGGATTGTCTTGTAAGCCGAGAGCATATATTCTTCAATTGAGTACCTTGTAGATACGTGCAATGCTCTCTCAATATCTCTCCTAACTCTTCTTGGGACTTTTGGTCGGTCCGAATCAACATTTAGTCCTGTCACATACTGACCATCCCCAGAGCGAATGCGTCTGTAGCTACTTGGCTTAAGAGTAAAGCCACATTGAGCAAAGATTCGGTCAAGCTCGTCATAAGTAGGACAGCCATTACCTGAAAGAGTGATATTATCAGCATATCGTGAATACGTCAGGCTGGGATAATGATTAAGAATTAGTTTATCGAGGCTATCTGCGACAAGATTGGCAATACCAGGGCTGGCCCTGCCACCCTGGGGCAGTGCTTCATTCAAAGTGCAAAGCCGTGCAAGCATAAGTGCTGGTTGGTATTCGGCACCCAAGTGTTGAAATAATTCCTGTACACGTCGTGTGGTGATACTTCCAAAAAAGTCTTTAATATCAGCCACAGCAACTTCAGTCTTTGCGCAGTGTAGTTGTGCGTTTGATACGACACTATAGCCCTTGCGAAATCCTTGAATATGAGGTGGCAAGCCTTGAATAAAAGGCTCCAGCGATAGGGCAATAGTTCTATGAAGTCTCCTGGCATCAAGTGATGTTTTGTAAACAACTCGTCGGATGCTTGAGCCCTTTCTTCGCTTAACGTGAAGCTGATGATAGTGATTTTGTGGTTTATGGATAATATCGTAAACCAGTTCAGGAGAGGCCTGGATTAGCAGTAGTGCGAGCTCGACGCTTTTGAGCTTGCTATAGTCTAGTGGCTGAATCACATTGGCAAGAACTGTCATATAAACTTGTCTTGAATGGGTGCCAACCCAAAACGAAACTGATGGCTTCATTTAAAAGCGACATGGCCGCCTAGCGCAGCGAGCTGCGCATGATGCACATTTTGGGCTGGCATCCCACTCTACGCGAGGGAGAGCTTGCATGCAAGCAGCCGAAATATTGCAGATCTGGCAAATTGTGAATTCACTCAGAAATTAGAGTAGTGGCCTGTATTCGGCTGAATCTTGGTGATGTGTTAAGCGTGGTGATGTAAGGATCAATCGATGAGTTTTCTGTTGATACCCGATGTTTAACCCCCAAAATACCCCCAAACCCCCCGATAATCCTCCACCCGATCACACAGCGTCCGCGGCGCCTCATAGGTGATGATCCGCTCCACCGGCCCCCCAGGCAGGGTGTCATCGATGATCGTGCGGGAGACGCTGCCGGTCTTCATGTCGGCGATGTCTTCCCAGCCGGTGGTCTTGTTGGGGCCACGGCCTGAGCCCTTGCGGGGGAAGCCGACGCCTGTGAGGCCCTTGCTGGCGGTGAAGACGATGCGGCCGTTGCGGTCGTACCAGGTGTCGTGTTCGTATTGCTGCATCACCGGGAACTGCACGCGGTAGATGGTGATCAGTTCTTCGAGGGTGAGCTTGAGAGCTTGGGCCACCAGCACATCGATCTCCACGAGGGCCTGGCGGCGGGCGTAATCGGTGCGCAATGCGCAATCCCGCTGCCTGGTGGGGGTGAGGTTGGTGAAGAACGCGTTGGGGAGGCGGGGATCCTGTTTGGCCCAACGTTGCTGGCGGAAGGCTTCATCCCAGCATTCGCTCCAGAGATCGGCGTAGTGGGTGGTGAGGCAGTTGAGGGTCAAATATCTGGCCGCCAGATCCTCGGATCTGACAAATTCTTTGGAGATAAGAGGTAATCTTCGTAGAGTCCCCTCGTATACATCTTCTCTTCCCGTTGTCTTGACAAAGAAGTCGTAGACAACAGCAGCCGTTGCTGCTCCAAATAAAATCAGAGCTGCTGTTTCTGCAAAGGCAATAGAGAGAACAGGGTGGATATGCCCTGAGAGTTTAGGGGCTACTGCGCATTGCAGTGTTCTCTCAAGATTTTGGTCAATTCGTCTCCGTGTTACCCAGCGATAGTAATCAGTAACAGGTGGTTGCTTGTCCCAGGGAGCGCGAGGTGCGCGATTGTAATACGATTCATGCGATACGGCTGGCCGGTAGTTGGTCCTCGGGAGGTAATTATCAGGGAGTGCGGAATGGTCCAGGCAGTCGTTGGACCGATTTGTGTTGCAGATCGCTCTTGGTGTCTGAAAAAGAGGATTGGCCACATTAAATAGAGGGCCTGAGAGAATCAGCTCTGAGACATCAGGCGGAAAACTTGTCTCGCGGCGGATGGTGCCGTCTTTTTTCACTGCATTGGTTTCATCCCACATCACTGTGGCGAAGTACTCACCTTTTAGATCGCCCAGTCGCCTGGGCGCAGCAGCAAACTTATCTAGAACGCTCAAGAGTTGTTGGGAGTGGAGAGCGGGTAGGCGAGCCATGCTTGCAGGCGTTCCTGGCTCGTCATAAAGCTGGGCGAAGAGAGAAAGCGTGGTTTCGTCAACAGAAACGACTCGTTGCGGGTGGCCTTTTAGCTCCCAGCGACTTTTCGCATCTTTGATACCTGGAACCGAGCCTGTTCCGTCGGAGTCGAAGCATTCACTGAGAGTGGCTGTGCCAAACAGGTTCGCAAGAGAAACGAATCTGATTTGGCTTGAGTCTGCCAATGGTTTGCGGTACACATTGACGCTGTACTTGACAGTATTGTGGATCTCGGCGAAGAGTTTGTATTCGTTTTCGAATTGAAAATGCCCACGAAGCCAGCGATAAAGGGTCTCTCGTAATGTCCCGCCTTTCGGATCGTCGTACACTCCTTCTGGATGCAGGAATCCCTGCACCCCTCGGCTTGACGCTACCCGCCACGCCTGCGGCAGGAAGCACTTGTAGAGATTCGTCTGGCTCCCTTTCAGCAGCGGATAGTTGACCACCGCATTCAGAAAGGCCTGGCTGCCGTTCTGCCCTTCAAACTCCTCCAGATAGGCCGCCCGCAGATCTGGATGGGCGTCAAATGCCTCCTTGCGTCGATTCGCCAGCTCACTGGCGCTCACCTTGCGGATCAGCACCATCGGGTCGGCGTCGCCGATCACCCCCTTTTCCTCCCACTCCACCTTGAGCCAGGGCGGGTTGCCCACGATCAGATCGAAGCCACCGCCTGCCAGCAGGTCGGCAAATTCCAGATCCCAGTGCAGCGGCCGGATGCGTTCGCTCACTGCCTGCACCTGGCGGAGGCGTTCAAAATCCTCCAGCAGCTTGTTCACATTCACGAAGCCGTGTTGGTCGCTGAAGTCCACCGCCAGCTGCTTGGGTTGCGTATCGGCAAACATGTTCATCTGGCCCGGTTCAGCCGTGATCCCCTGCTCCAGGTCGCCCAGGATCATGCTGAGCTCAAACAGCCATTCGTCTCTGTCCGGGAGCATTCCCGCCTGACGGATCGGCCAGAACCACAGCGCCACCCAGTAATCCATCGCCCACTTCAGGCGCAGGCGGGCGTTGGTGTTGAGCACACCCTTGCCCAGCACCTCCTGGTCGTGAATGCGGTCCTTCATGCCCGGTGTCAACTACGTAGGCGGGTCGCGTCAATTACGTAGGCGGGTTACCCCGGGGCCTCCCCCTGCCATGGCAGGGGGAGGCGACAGCGAAAAGTGAGCCACCCTGGCCCGGTCCTCTGCCAT
>NZ_JAGQCH010000043.1 GCF_024346055.1 Cyanobium sp. Cruz CV13-4-11 | reverse complement strand
CTGCGGCTGAAGGACTATGTTGAGGCGTTGCTTGCGGCGAGCGCTGGCTAACATCATCATTCACCCGACCCGCGCCCTAATGATCTGTGTCAGCTAAAGCTCTTGCGGGCGGGTGATGATGGGCGTTCGAAGGATCGGATTAGTTTGAATGCATACCTTGGCCTTCAATCCTGCTTGTAGCTGATCTGGTCTTCCGATCTGGGTTGTATATTGCCTCGAACAAATAGTTATCGAACCCGCAAACCACTCTTAATCTTGATTGGCATTCGACAAGGAGGACTGCAACGCAACGGTTTTCCGGTTATCCAGACCGATGCCGCAGCGTGGTTCTCGGAAACGGGGGAACACTCAGCACGTGGATCTAGGCCTCCCAATCAAGAGATGGCTGTACTATGCTTCTTCTTGTCATCCCCATGGTAATGATATGAATTTCCATAATGAAAAGACATTTTACGAAAAATGGGATTTATGCGCACTTTTACGCAGAAAAAGAATCGCTACACTGAAAGGCTAAGCTTTCATAGTATTCTTATTTATGTTTCACGGTTTGGATGTAAGGGCTCAGACAGCGATAGAAAAGATACTTTGTAAATACGATGGCAACTACGTAGTATTTGCTCAACGCCCATTAAAACGTTTACCTTTTATTCCACAACCGAGACCGTCTGATGGCTTTTCGGATAGAAATAATGTGCAGCTTACCCATGAGCATATTTTCTTCTGTAAGAATGGCAGAATAGAACGTAATGTTGGGTTTGGCCCTGACGGAAGGTATTCAGAAAAAACCATCAGCGAGAGATACAGGTTAGTTAATGACCGGAGATATAATTTAGCCATTATTAATAGCATTCTTGGTCCAGATGCCTGCTACACATCTGATGTAGGAACTTATGGATTGCGTTCTAATAATTGCCAAGACTTTGCAGCTAGAGTAAGAACTGAATACAATCTCAGAGTATCTGCGTTGGCGCCTTATACTCAAACAAATTCTCCCGTGATACAATCCTGTCAAGCAACTGTTGATAGCGTGCTAAGTGTAATCCGATTAAAAGGAGCAAAGCTTACAAAGTTTCGTGTTCTAAAGAATGTAGGCATTAACTATTATGGGAACCCAACCGCCAGATCCGACGAAATAGATTTTAACCTCAGAGACGACGATCGCGGACCTCAGCTTATCGCGGGAACACTCATGGAAACGGAACAGATGCAGCATTGGGCAAATAAGATTGCGAGCAACTGCAGCAATACAGGAATTGTAACTTTTGGAGTCTATGGTTCTGATTATATCCGTTCCTACTTTGTTCAGGGTGACGAGTCAATAAGACAAGCTCAATGTATAAAGCCTGAACAAGCTACTGAGCAGAAAAAACAGTGGGGAACAGATATCTGCCTGTAGCGATGACATGAGTATTTTATACTAAGGTCTTACTGATCAAGAACTTGCTTATTTTCATAGCGTCTAGCTTTAAGCATATCATTCTTCGAACATGCCCCTCGAGTGGACAGGTCATCACCAGCTCTCTGCCGCGCCACCCCAGGCTCCTTGCTTGCCACTCAGGGGCAGCGTTCGAAGGATGTGTCGTCCTTGATGGGAACCAGCAAGGCAGCGTTGCGTGGCCGTAGCCAGGAGGCTACAGTTGGTGGATGGTTGAAGTCCGCCAGACGGAGCGGTTCGTCCGATGGCTTGCGGGTCTCCGTGATCTGAGAGCCCGGGCGAAGGTTCTGGCCAGGATCGAGCGCCTCATCGGTGGCAATCCTGGTGACGTCAAGCCCGTCGGGGCCGGCGTGTCGGAGTTGCGGATCAACTACGGCCCTGGATACAGGGTCTACTACCTGCAGAGGGGAGCCGCGTTGATCATCCTTTTGGCTGGCGGAGACAAGAGCTCACAAGCCAAGGACATTGATGAGGCCCTTCTGTTGGCAGCCAACATGACAGAGGAAATCTGATGAAAACCACGACGACCCCCTACGACGTTGCCGAGCATCTACGCACACCGGAGGAGATGGCCGCCTACCTGGAAGCCTGCATCGAGGAGGCGGATGGAGATGCTGCCTTCATCGCCAAGGCTTTGGGCGACATTGCGCGGGCCCAGGGAATGACCCAGGTGGCCAGAGAATCAGGACTGTCCAGGGAAAGCTTCTACAAGGCCTTGTCTGGAGAGCGGAGCCCGAGCTTTGACACCATCCTCAAGGTCGTCACGGCCCTTGGCCTGAAGTTGGGCGCCAGTGTGAGAAGTGAAGCGGAGATGTCTTGAGCTCTGCTCGCGAGCCGCAGGTCCGCAAACGCTGCCTGTGGAGATGCGACACCTTCGAACAAGCCCCTGGAGTGGACAGGCCGCCGCCGAGTCTGGTTCGCAAGCGATAGCTTCTTGCCTGCCACTCAGGGGCAGCGTTAGCTGCACAGGAAGGCCGAGGTCGGTATCATTGATGTGATGGTGGCGCTTTCGGATGCCGACAATCCTCAGAAGCGGTCCATATAGGGTCTACTTCTACAGTCACGAACCAAACGAGCCTCCCCATGTTCATGTCGACAGAGATAAGGCGTCTTGCAAAGTCTGGCTTGTTCCTGTGGCACTGTCCTCAAGCCTTGGTTTCAGCGCCAGAGAGCTGCGTGAAATTGAACGGCTGGTCAGCTTGAACAGAGCTATCCTACTGAAAGTATGGGAGGAGTTTCATGGCTAACCCTGGTGAGCAGGTCACTGACGTTGCGTTGACAGAAGACAGGCTGATCGTCGACCTAGCTGACGGTCGTTCTATCTCGGTACCGCTGGCTTGGTTCCCAAGGCTTCTACATGCAACCTCCCAGGAGCGTGACAACTGGGAGATTGCAGGGGCTGGCTACGGGATCCACTGGCCAGATGTCGATGAGGATTTAAGTGTGGAAGGCCTGCTTCGAGGTGCGCCAGCGCCCCAGGCAAAGGCTCTGGTCAGCTAACACCGCCATGCACCTGAGCCGCCGCCGTAACGTTCTATTCTTCGCCGAGAAAACCTTGCGGCCAAGTGATGGCGAGCGTTAGTAGCATGGCTAGACCGTTCGGCAATTGTTTCTCCGCATGAGCCAAGACACACCTCTACCGAACATATCTTTCTTTATCAGCTCTACCTACATAGATATGGTACAGCATAGGAATGCTGTTATTGGGAAGATTCAAAGCAAGGCAGGGATTATAAACGCTCAAGAATTCTTTGGGGCACGTGACTCGCAGCCACTAGATACATGTCTAAGTGAGGTAGAGCGATCACAAGTCTTTCTCTTATTTCTAAGCCCCCGCAATGGCTCCATTGATCAAGAGAGCGGAAAGTCTTTCGTAGAGCGAGAATATGAAAAGGCTTGTGAGCTTGGCATTCTCAAGCTTGCTTATATAATGGATGAAGAATATGAATATCCAATCAAGTATGTTTCGAGGGGCGAGGAAGCTCAATCCCTGGCAGCGTTCAAGCAGCGTGTAATGACTGAGCTGACAGTTAGCAGATTTACGACTCCCGAAGATCTTGCAAGCAAGGTCTATGAGGATTTGAAGCGCGAGCTGCCTGCGCGTGGGTTCGCCATCGGAGCTGAAGATGAAAGAAATGATACCAGTAGTGTAGTTGATACGCTAAGACGCTTCTGCCTTTTGCCAAAAATTCACAATGGCAGTAGAGTCCACCTAAAAAGCACCCTCGGAGAGACAAAGCGTGCATCCGAGTCCCAATGCAATGCACTCTCACTGAAGCGAGGTCAGGCTATAGCGTGTGACATCTATGCCGATGACAATGCAATATCTGAATTGCTGTTGGATTCTAGGATTCTACTCTTTGCAGAGGGCAGAGCCGCCGAAAGCTTGCTTGAAGTTCAGCATCACAAGAGTGTCATCGTAGAGGCGCAGACTGTCTACGGTGTTGTTAGAATTAGAACCCCATATTATGGCTTTGAGTACGAGACGGGTGCCTTCGATTCGGCGTTGTCTAAGCTTGCCGGAAGGCGGAGAGTGATTACTGGCTATGAGGAAGTCAAAGAAGAGTTACTCGGCCTTTATCTCAAGGCAATCAGTATGCCTTAGGAGCGCCGACCCATTGCCAGCTACTAACATCAAGATGCAGAAGACGGGCGCGGAGGCTTGCGCCTATGCCAGAGTTGCTTCCCGCTTCTGATCTTGAGCGTTATCCGTATCCAGCACACTGTTGAGAGGTGGCCGCCCCTGGTACCGGGTGGCAGTACCATGGTGGAATGAAGCGGAAGCACCAGCGAACCCTTGAGCTGATCTTCTCCCGACCTGTAAGCGGCAGCCTGCCGTGGAGGGACATCGAAGCCCTGTTTCAGGAGCTGGGTGGGGAGGTAAGCGAGAGGGCTGGCAGCCGTGTCGCGGTTGTTCTGTTTGGCGAGGTCAGGGTCTTCCACAGACCCCACCCATCTCCTGATACAGACAAGGGTGCTGTTGCTTCAATCCGCAAATGGTTCGAAGAGCACGGAGTGACACCATGAATTTGATGACAGTCGACGGCTACCACGCAAGGATTGAGTACAACGAAGAAACAGATCAGTTTCGGGGGGAGATTCTTGGACTCTCCGGGGGTGCGGATTTCTATGGGTCAAGCCCTGATGAGCTTCGTCATGAGTTCAAGAAATCGCTGGAAATCTTTCTTGAGGTCTGTAAGGAGCAAGGAATGGAGCCGCGTAGACAGTATTCCGGCAAGTTCAATCTTCGAATTCCTCCTGAACTACATGAGAAGTTGGCGATGACCGCGGAGGAACAGGGGAAGAGTCTCAACGCACTTGCTCAGGAAGCGCTTCAGAAAAGTGTCACGGCACAGAGGAACGGATAACACGCCCCTCGAGTGGACAGGCCACCATCGATTCCCAGCCTGCGTTGCCAAGTCCTTGCCTGCCACTCAGGGGCAGCGTTAGGTGGGAGAGGGCGAATCCTGCAGTGCACCGGCTTCTGGCACCCAGCCCTTGACTTTGGCGATGCTTATGAGTATCATCGCTTAAGACGGTGAAGTGTTAGCAGAGCATGGGAATTCGCGCAATGCGCCTCAATGCAAAGATGAGCCAAGCCGAATTAGCACAGAGAGCTGGTATTAGTCTTTTGACTTTAAAGAAATGGGAGCGAGGGCTCGAATGCGCAAGTTGCACGGCTCTTGAAAAGATAAGCACACTTCTTGAGGTTAATTACAAGGAGCTAGAGGAAGGTCAACGCCTTGTTGAAAATGCTGCTACTCCTGGAGAGGGCTATACAACTGCCGTTTCCGATAGAGGAATTAAAATAAGCCGCCAAGAGCAGCCTCCCGAAGGCAAACGATATGTTGTGGACTTTTATTGCGGTGCGGGTGGTCTTTCCTATGGATTTGAAATGACGGATCAGTTTGTTACGGTGTGCGGAATTGATCTACTTAAAGATCGTGTTCAGACGTTCACTGCAAATCATAAGTATGCGAATGGCTTGGTTGGAGATATTCGTGATTTTGATGTTACGGAGCTAACAGGAGGCTTTCGTGAAGTTGATGTAGTTTTGGGAGGACCACCTTGTCAAGGATTTTCCTCTATCCGTCCTTTTCGAAACTTGACCGAAGGCGATCCAAGAAACTCGCTAGCCGAACATTTCGTTTTGCTCATATCTAAAATTAAGCCAAGGTGGTTTATTTTTGAGAACGTTGTAGGGATTCTCACTCATGAGCGAGGCAATAAGCTAACAGCTTTAATAAATGGCTTTCGCGAAGCAGGCTATCTATGCGAGTGGAGAGTTCTGAATAGTGCACTCTTCGGAATACCACAGAATCGCGAGCGTGTAGTTATAATTGGCAACCGTGGTTGCATACCTATCTCATGGCCAATTCCAACTCATTTATATGAATTCAAAAGTATGGCCGGTGCTAGGCCCGAAGTTATTCGGCCACTACCACCATTGTTTTCACAAAGCCTACCAAGGTCCGTGTCTCTGATAGAGGCCATAAGTGATTTGCCGAATGTGGCATCAGGCGAGGAAAAGGAAGATTACACTTGTGCCCCTAAGAATGTCTATCAACTACTAATGAGAGAAGGTGATCCGGATCTATGCTTGCATAGATCTACCAAGCATTCTGCAAAAATGCTTAATATCATACGTCATGCAGGCTCAAACATTTACGCCCTTCCCGCTGGCATGGTCAAGTCTGGTTTTAGTTCATGCTATAGCCGTCTCGATGCTGATAAGCCAAGTACGACAATTACGGTAAACTTTGTACATCCCGCCTCAAACAGATGCATACACCCTTTTCAAGATAGAGCACTTACGCCTAGAGAAGGAGCTCGGATTCAGAGCTTTCCGGACAAATTCTTTTTTGCAGGGACGACAGCTCAGATTGTTAAGCAGATTGGCAATGCAGTACCACCGCTACTGGGGAAGACAATAGCTAATTCAGTAATTGAAAGTGAGTTGTTGTTAGGCGCTCAAGCGGCTTGAAAAGCCCCTAGGTAATCTGAGTATAGTTTACCCTTGGGGGATATTGGCAAAAAATCAGGAGCTATAAAGACTGGCTGCAATGCTGAGATTCCAGCAGCATTTATTACGGCTGTCTTTCCGCTATCGCCCTCAGTATTGCTGAAATTGAAATGCCTTTCGTCGAGCACACCAACGCGTACCTCCCATATACGAGGTATACTTCCTCGCTTATCCTTCCCTCTTTCATATCTACCATCTGAATGGGTCAAGACATACCGAATCGTTAGGTGAGGACCTGGCTTGATTAAGTGCCCCTTGGGCTTATTGGCTTCTAGGGCAACTTTGATTTCAACATCCGATGCATCGCCATCATTTGCTAGCAAATCGGGATAGGTATGAGGAAGATTAGATCTAAACTTTCCTCCAGAAGATTTTACGATGCCTCCTCGATACAGATTCCCAATGATTGCCGATAGGTTAGCGAGCTCAACAAGCTCTGACAGCCGCTCACCGCCAGCATCCAAGAGGCGTTCATCGATAGAAGAAAGAATATCATCGACATATGAAACAGCTCCAGTTATCATTCCGACCGTGAGGCCTAATTCACTAAGCGCCGAAGAGAGCCGAGTCTTGGTTTTGTATGTAAACTCAGGCATATTGACAGCTATTCAAAGTCGACTAGGAGTGCTGACGGGGGGACCTCCAGCGCCTCGGCTACTGCAAGAAGGTTAATGAACCCAATATTTCGTTCTCCGCGTTCAACGCCTCCTATGTAAGTGCGATGTAAACAGCATTTGTCGGCCAGCTCTTCTTGAGAAATTTCCCTAGTGAGTCTGATGGCTCTAATTCGAGATCCCAACAGGACTAATGCCTCGCGCTCCATCGGCTTAGCATCGCGGAATGATGACCATATGTCGACAGACTATGAGTAGCATTAGAATCGGCTGTGATGCCAGCCAGCATTCTCCACCTAACATCCAGATGCAGAAGACGGGAGCGACAGGTATTGGCTATGCCTAAAACATTGCCCGCTTCTGATCTGGGGCGTTCTGCGGCACAGAGACGTTGCGTTGCTTGGCCCCAGGGACTGGCCGGAGCATTGGCGGCCTGAGTAGACTCCTGAACACCCCAGTGCAACTGTAACCGGAGGAACATTTAATGCAAACGATCAAGTACGTTCATTGGCAGGAGGATGATGCCTGGCTTGGCTACCTAGAGGAATATCCTGATTACTGGACGCAAGGCGATACCCTGGCTGATTTAGTTAAGCATTTGAAGGATCTCTACCTTGACCTCTCAGGTGGACATATTCCGGGTGCTCGTAAGGTCGGTGAATTAGTCATGCCATGAAGCGGGCTGATCTGATCAGGTCGATCGAGCAGGGTGGATGCGTTCTGGTACGCCATGGAGGTAAACACGATTGGTATCGAAATCCCGCGACAGGTGTCTCGCAGCCGGTGCCCAGGCATCGTGAGATCAAGGAACCGCTCGCACGCCGCATTCTCCGTCTTCTGCTGGATTCCTCGATAGATCCTTCCAGCGGCGATAACTGACTGTCCGCAGAACAATGCCATACACCAGACCCGCCACCATGATGATCTGGTCTCACCTTTACCTCTTTCCGGGCTGGTGATGTCAAGCGTTGGAAAGATGCGAACAGCCATTGCAGGCGCGGCTATGATCAGACAGTGGTTTCATATCCCATTTGTCACCAACCGTCTTCAGGGATGGCGAATTTAGATTCTTCTTCTTCTCACGTGAGGAGAGCCGCCCTCACGTCCATGTGAGTCATCCTGATGGTGAGGCGAAGTTCTGGCTCAGCCCAACCGTTGAACTCCCTCGCAAAATTGGGCTAAGCTCACAGAGGATCAAAGAAGCAGAGCGCCTGGTCGAGACACGTCATCAGGAGATCATCGATGCCTGGAACATCCACTTTGGCGGCTGAGGTTACGAACGTATCTGGACATTGTGTCTGGGTGCTTATCGACGATGAAGAGCTGGCACTTCCCTATTCAGAGTTTCCTTGGTTTAAAGCGGCAACTATTCAGCAGGTCCTAAACGTGCTGCGTCCGACCTCGGAGCATCTTTATTGGCCTGATCTAGATGTTGACTTGTCTGTCGAGTCGATACGCCATCCGGAAAGGTTCCCGCTGAGGGCCAAGAGCACTTTCCAACCCTGCCATACACCTGACCCACCTCCATCATTTTAGAGAGCCCACCGAGACTCGGACCCCGCAGCTCTTTGCGGGCAGGTGATGGCAAGCGTTGGACCGACCAGTAGCTGGGCCCTCGTACCAGTCCGCTGCTAAGCCGCTACACTGGCTTGAGGAGGTGGCTTCAATGTCTAGACAATTTGATGTAGTAGTCGAAAAGGATTCAGAAGGGTTCTTC
>NZ_JAGQCH010000042.1 GCF_024346055.1 Cyanobium sp. Cruz CV13-4-11 | reverse complement strand
GCGGCCCCGGCTACACGATCCCCTGCGAGATCAACGCCCAGAAGCACAAGGCCGGCAGCCTGTCGATGGCCCACGCAGGCCGCAACACCGGCGGCAGTCAGTTCTTTCTGTGCCATGGCCCCCAGCCCCACCTGGATGGCCAGCACACTGTTTTTGGCCACACCGACAACATCGATGTGGTGCTGGCGCTCAAGAACGGCAGCCGCATCAATAAGGTGACGATCGAGGAGTGACGCCCTGCCCCTCCCCCAGCGGGGGGGGGGTAGCGGTGGTTGGCCAACCCGGAAGCGAGATGTTCGCTCTGGGCTTGCTCCTGCTCGGCCGCTTCAAGATGGTTGATGAGCAGTGAGATGATCAGCTCGGTCAGCGTCTGATCGTTCAGCAGTGCCTGGCGCTTGGCCAGCTGGTGCAGTCTGGCTGGTAACAAGACCGAAAGCTTCTTGATTGATTTCCCCGATACCGTCATCGAGGCGGGCGGCTGCTGATCGGACCAGGTCGCGGTGCGTGCGCTCGTTGTCATCATGCGATGTCTGCCGAACTTGCTGCAGTCTGCAGCAAGTTCAGGGCGAACCGTTGGGCTGATCCCCCCCCTCAAATGGGGGAGGGATGACCCGCCAGCTTGTTGCCGCCAGGACCAGACCGCCGCCGCCAGTCGGTTGTTGCTGCCCAGCTTGCGCCGTACGGTCTTCACGTAGCTGCGAGCCGTTTCGTGGCTGAGCCCTAGGCTGCTGGCGATCTGGCGATCGCTCAGGCCCCGGCCAACCAGCTCCAGCACCTCCTGTTCCCGCGGCGTCAGCGCTCAGCACAGCTGGCGGCTGCGACATTCCTTGATCCGGCCTGTGGATCCATCGCAACAGCCATGCTGGGAGCGTAAATCTGCGCCAAGTGATTGTGCCGCGCCGCAGCCCCGCCTGGCAGCGGCCATGAATTCGTAGCCCTTGATATATGTAGGAAGCGTTGGTGGCGGCCTGGGCGAGCCTGCTCCATTGCGAAGCAAGTGGCTGAATTGCGAAGGACCTGGGCTGATGGGCGCGGAGTTTTGCTTTCAGCCTGATAATACTATATAGCTTAAGATGCAGGACATGATCAGCGCTGCTCACAGAGTTCATTTAAATCTTCAAGGTAATCAGATGGTGGCAAAAGAAATTTTTCCTGAGAGTTCTGAGAGTGCTGAGAGTGCTGTGGCCCCCGAGCCGATGAGTCGCATCACTGTCAGCCTGCCTCGCAGCCTCTGCCGCCAGTTTCGGTTGCATGCGTTTGACCAAGACACCACACTCTCGAGCCTGATGGCCAGGTTGATCCGTCAAGAGCTCAGCGGTAATGGCTGATGGTGGTTTGTCGAGATAGGCAGGTCCTTCGGGGGTCGGGCTGGCTCTGCAGCAGATCTGGACAGCCCATCATCGCTGCGGCTCGCCGGTGGATGATCTTATCAGGATGGTTACTTTGAAGCCCTGATTTGTATCACTACCGCAGCTGTTAACTGTATTCAGATACTCAATTGCTGCTTTTGTGCTGCCAAATTGACAAAACTGAGAAATGTTATCAAGGGCGCCTTGTTGCTTTTTAATGGCCTCCGTTTGATGCTGTTCTTCCCTGGGGCTGACCCCATAGCAATCTTTGTAGCACTGGCGATTGAGGCTGGTGTTGCTGAGGCCGGAGCGGCCCATCAATTGCTGGATTGAGAGATGCTTCCTCTCCGCACTCCAGAGATATTCCCGCAACTGGCTCATGCGGGCCAGTTTCAACCAGCGCATGGGAGAAATGTCCAGCCTGTTCTTGAAGCAGACCTGCACGCTGCGGGGGGTCAGGCCGATTTCTTTGGCTAATTGTTGCAGGCTGAACGACTTGCTGAGCCGACTGATCATCCACGCCATGGTGATCGAGACGTGGCCTGCGGCGTTGGCGTCGCTGGCTGTGGGCGGGCCGAGCAGGTGCCGGAGCTCCTGGCCGAGCCGGTTGAAAAAAGCCTCGATGATCGTGGGGTGCCCGTTGAGCTCCGTGCTGGCGAGTTGCTCGCCCAGGGCTTCGATCAGGCGCACCAGGCTTGCTGGTGCCGCCACGCCCTGGAGGCTGTTGAGCTGGGACACCGCAATCGCCTGGGCGGAGAGCTCACGCAGCAGGGCGGCGCTTTCCAGCCGCAGGTCGGTGACCTTCGCGTTGTGATGGTGGCTGACGCAGCTGTGGCCGGCGAGGTGCCAGTGCAGGGTTGGGCCCGGGGGATGGGGGCCGGCGTCGCTGAGCGGGCCGGTGCTGCTGAAGCCACCGGGGTGGAAGCTGAGCATCAGCGCGAAGAAAGCATCGGACAGTTCGCCCTGGTTCGTGGCCTGTCCGTAGGTGCTGACGTGCCGCACCAGCAGCGTCGGGCTTTCGATGGTCTGGATGCGGAAGTGAAAGTCGTCGGAGATGTCGACGAGGTTGCTTTGGGCCGCGGAGCTCAGAAATTGTTGATACCGATCAGCCTTCCCCTCCAGCAGGAGATGCTGCATGGCAGCCTGTGACCAGACAATCATCGAAACTAAGGCTTCCCCGGGCGGCCTAGACGACGATCAGAACCATCGCCAGCGGCGGCTCACGGCGGGCAGGGGTGGAGGCAGCGCCTGCGCCAGCTGGCGGGCGCTGGCATCACGGCCCAGCTGACGCAGGGCTTCATAGGCCCGCAAGCGCCTGAGCCAAGCCGCGTTGTCGCCGCCCTGATCCGGGTGCCAGCGCAGGCTGCTGCGGCGCCAGTGTCGCCGCAGCTCGCTGACGCTGCAGGGGCCGCTGAGCCCGAGCTCCAGCCAGCAGCTGCGCGTAAAAACCTCCAGCTGATCCAGTTCAAACCACTGCTTGCGCCCGTCCAGATTGGTGAGGCACCAGCCCTGTCGCTTGCGGCGCAGAGTGTCGAGCCTGTGCTGGTGCTCGCGGGCCTGGCTGTGGATGCGCTCAACGGCCAGCCCATCGCGGCAATGCTGGGTGGCGCGATCCATCAACGCCAGGGTGAGCGAGATCGCGAGGCTGATGCCCCACCAGAGGGCCGCCAAGCCGACCACTGTCAAGAAAAGAGTGGAGACGGCCATACTGCCGAGCCCGTAAGGGGGGATTGCTCGGGTCTGAAACCTCTGATTGCTTACTTTAGTCCTTGTAGGGTGTTGTCCGGCCGGGGCGGAAGCAAACTGAACGACTGGAACAGGGCTGGCAGATCGCCCACGCTCTGCTCGATCTGATCGAGGTGGTGCATCACGCTGGCGTCCAGATCCTGTTCGAAGATCTCCCACATCAGTTGCTCACAGAGAGATTGATCGAGGCTGGCGGGGAAGTGGTGCAGCAACCTCACGATGCGGAGGTCACCATCGAGGCGGCAGGGCGGATGGATCTCTCCCGGCCTCAGGCGCGTCAGCAGGCTCCGTAGCTCCGGACCCAGCGCACTGGCCTGCACCGGTCCCACCAGCCCTCTGGTCCAGCGCTCCTCCCCTTCCGAATAGCGGGTGGCAAGCTGGCCGAAGTTGCTTTCACTGATCGCCAGCAATTGGTGGAACTTTTGAGCCATTTCGACATCACTCAGCTGGATGCACTCATACACATAGCGATCAAAATCTGCTGCCCGCTGGTGGAAATGGTCGCTGGCCCGCTCGTGGAGATTGGTCTCGATCCAACGCCGGAGCCGCAGATCATCCCAGCTCTCCATCAGGGCAAACCGCGTCTCCGCAGAAAGCGTCAGCAGCCACTCGGGATCGAGTCGACTGGGATAAGGAGGAGGAATGTCCAGATCCTTCATCAACTCGCTGATCACGTCTGCCATGGCGTGCTCAGGAAAGATCACCGATGAGAGCAGATCACTCACGATCCGCCGGCGCAAGGCATCGGCTGTCACGTCGTAGCGCTCCAGCACGGCCAGATCCGTGGCGGGTTGCTTCGCCACGGTCGGAACGGGTACCAGCCCGGCCTGGGGTTGCAGTTCAGACTGCAGCTGCTGGAGCAGGGAGGGAGGGGGCAGGACATCAGCGTAGGAAACCTGCCAGGCCCGGAACACGGCCACCTGGCGCTCCGGCGCGAGCGCCAGCAGGGCGTCCAACCAGGGGGCCAGGGGCTCCTGAAGCAGGGGCGCCAACTCTTGCCGCAGCAGGGCGAAACAGGCTGGTAAATCTGCCGGCTGGTGATGCTGCAACAGGGGGCCGAATGCGGCTTCGGCCGCCGCCAACACAGGCGGTTCAAGCAGGCTGCGCAGGCGATCGTGGCTCTCCTGCAGCCAGAATTGCAGCGAGTCGGGGCCACTGCTGCGCAGACCCGGGGCCAGGCAGCCGCCCACGGCGGCGATGCGGGCCTCCAGTCTGCGGAGGTCACTCTCCGCCCAGCGGCCCTGTCGCGCACCTGTGAGCAGCTGTTCAGCGCCGAGCAACGCCTCGCTGATCGCCTCCAGGCTGATGTCATGGCGGGGCGGATCGCATTGCCACACCAGGGCCATGGTCTCCAGGGCCTGCACCTGCAGCCGGCTGGGCAGCGATGGGAACACAGCAGTCATCGATTGAGGCGGTATGGGACCGGTGATGGTGATCATCGCGTCTTCCTTTCGGCGGCGAACCACTGCCTCTGTGACACCCACTTAAGGTTGATTGCCGTGTAGACGCCGGGATGCAGCCGCCCCAACACAACCCCCCAGGTCCGGAACCGCAGGACGCGCCTTTGTCCGAACAGCCGTTGCCTGCGGCCACCAGCGACGAAGTGAGCATTCCCTTGACTCCGGCTGAACAGGAGTTGGGCAAAGCCACCCAGATCTTGGTGGAATCCTCCAACCGGGCCCTGCGCCAGTCGAGCGAAAAGCTCAGCCTGCTTCAGGATGAAGTGAGTGAATTGCGCACCTGCCTGGAGGGCGTCAGCGCCAATCTGGCCGCTGAGCGGGAACAGCGGATCGTCGCCGAAGCCCAGCTGGCTGCTCACCTGGCCTCCGCCAGGAATAATGAGCTGGCTGCCCTGCTGCGCGAGGCAGCTGAGCGCCAGCTCGAACAGGTGAAGCGCATGGAGGGGTTCAGCACCGCCTTGAGCAGCAATCAGCGCCCGCCGGCTCCTGAGAGCACCTACCAAGCACGCCGCAACGTTGTATCCGCCTTTCTATCGGCGCTGGCTGGGGCTGTGGTTGGAGGGGGCGTGGCGGTGTTGGGGATGCAGATGTTGTGGCCGAGCCGACAGGCCAGCCACCTTGCCCAGCCCGCCACTGCTCAGCACAGTCCCCTGAAGCCTGTTGATGCAGGCACCAAACCACCCTCGCCAGTTCGGAAAGACACCCTGCATCTGCGCTGTGATCAGTCGTGCTGGCTCGATGTGCGCGACATTCCAAGCAACAGGGTTCTGGTGTCGAAAAACCTCAAGGGTAAGCTGAGCCTGCAAATCGGCTCAGGACTGGATGTGTTCACAGCCCGGGGCGATCTCCTGAAGATCCGGATCAACGACGGGCCGGAATCCCCGTTTAGCAAGCGGCTGGCGGGTAATCGGACCTTCCTGCCCCCCCCATCCTGAGCGATGTCGGGGGGCAAACCGCAGCTCTTGAATCGGCAGCAACTGGTGCCCGAGCTGCAGCGGCTGCTTGCGTCGGGGGCAAGCAGCCATGACCTGCTGGTGGTGGCCGCCCACTTCCGGCGGTTGGAGCTGGAGCAGTGGCTCTGGCGCCATCTTCAAGGTCAGATTGCGGCCGGGCCGTTCCGAGGTCTGCACTATCCAGAACAGGCCCATGGCTCAACCCTGGCGCCAAAGCTGCTGGGCACCTACGAAAAGGAAATTCAGGCTGACCTGATGGCCCTTGTGGCCGGAGCCCGCACCTTTCTGAACATCGGCTGCGCCGAGGGGTACTACACCACAGGGTTGGCTGCGCGCGCCGATCGTCTGCAAGTGGTGGGGGTGGACGTCGATCAACGGGCCCTGCAGGCAGCGATCGCCAGTGCCCAGGTCAATGGCGTGAACCAGCAATGTCGATTCACTGCTGATCTGCAAACCGCGATTGGTTGGCTGGAGCGGCTTGATCTGGTGTTGATTGACGTGGATGGCGCTGAGCTGGATGTACTGGCGAGGCTGTTTACCGCTAGCAAAGAACAAGCGCTGAGCAAGGCAACCCTGATCATCGAAACTGATTTTCATGCCGATCAACACTCTAATCGCTCTGAAATCATCGCAAGCCTGGTGGAGCATGGTTTTCAGATTCAAGCCGAACGCAAACAATCCATCCACAACAGGTTCAGCGATTTTCCCGATCTGAACTTGCCGCGCAACTTCTTTGATCAGTGCCTGCTGGGTCTGGAAGGACGTCCCGGCGATCAATCATGGTTGATTGCAAGCAAAGCTGAGCGTTGACATCCGTTGATCAGAGCGACTCTCCGTGTTCCAATGGACCTGCAGAGGGGAGACCAAGTGAGCCGACAATCGGAACTCACCCTGCCATGCGCGCTCTTGCCAGTACTGGCGCAGCATCCGAGCCCAGCTGGTGAACTCCCACGATCCGCGTCGCTACCGGAAGGCCTTTCCAGGGCTGAAGCTGATGACGCCTGAGGCCGCTTCAGCCAGAAACACCAGCATGGCCGTGGAGCCATCGGCCAGCTGACCGCAGCTCTGGAATCGCATAGGCTCAAGCGCGTGCACCAGGGCCTCGCCTGGGGGTGCCACGGCCAGGTTTTTGAGGCGGCCGCTGACCTTTTCTCTCAGGATGGCTTAAAGACTATGGGCGGCTACCGATGCCTGGCGGAAGCCCTGACCACCAAAGGCGACCTGGTGCTGCACTGGCAGCCGTAGGGGCTAACCGCTGGACAAACATGATGGGATCAGCAGACAGCTTGAGGATTCATAACCGGCGCCTGTATCTATGCATCTGCCACCGGCCTCCTCTTTTTGACGTTCCGCCCTATGTGAATCTGATACAAACCGCTGATTTCCTTACGAACCAACCCTCGCTATCTGTGAGGCGCTACCTGCAGGAGAGGCAGATTACACCACCTACAAGCTATCTTTTTGATTACGCAGCGATCCTAATTCATGACAAACTCATGGCGCTGAAGGGCGAGGTGGATGCGGTTGTCACCCTTCTGCATCGCAAGATAGATCTGCACCACCAGACCCCATGGCAACCCCGCCAGGAATCTCATGCATTCTTGGCTTAGTCCAGCGAAAGCCATGGATGTAGATGCTGAGCTAGCGCTAATTGCCAATGATACGCTTTATCCCCATCCTCATTATTATCGCCATGGAGTGATGGCGGCTTACGGCCAGTACCATGTGATTCAGGACTACCTCAGGATTGCCGCGATCTGCCTGGACAATGGCCTGATCTCAACAGGTGAATTGATGTCAATGGCCAGGACGAAGGTGCTGTTCTGGTGTCCAGGTGTGGGCAGCCTGCCTTATGCAGGAGCGATTGATCTGTATGGCTGGGCAGCTCAATATATCAACATCGTGCACGAATCAGGCTATCGATGCCAATGACCGGAACATCCTTATCAAAAACGAGCTATCAGCTTCTTTGCGGAACGACTGCTTTCGCACAAGTTGATGGGTTGGCTGCTGCAGGCGGGAATGATCTCATCTAACGAAACCGGCCAATGCGTTGTCAAAAAGTCAAACATTGGCTATTTGTGTAATTGCATTGAAGATGCTGAATCAATGGAAATCCAAAGACCAGGCATGTATTAGATTGTGATGGTTCGGTTCCGTGCAGGCCGGCTTCACGCTCGGCTGCAGCGGTGCGGCGGTGCGGAGGATGATGTTGCCGATCGGGAAATTCGGGGCCAGCTTCCAGCACCGAGAGGCATACGAATCGCTTGGGATCGCCGCTGGGCGAGCGCCGTTGGCCTGGTAAGACAGCTCGATGTTGAGACCGCCGGTTTCACTGCCTGCGTTCCAGCGAGATGGTCATCCGTTCAGACCTGCCAGATCTCCTGCAGCTCGATCTGCAGCCCGGGGAACAGGGGGCCAGCATCGAGGCAGGTGGCGGCATCCAGTCGGGCAGGCTCACCGCCGCCGAGGGCGGGCCACACCTCCACGGCTTGCTGCTCGGGGATCAGCAGCCAGCCGAGCTGGGCGCCGTTGGCCTGGTACGCGGCCATCTTGCGGCGCAGGGCCGTGAGGCCGCGGGGGGCCTGCTCGCTGGGGCTGGCCAGTTCCACCACCAGATCAAGGGCAGAGGGGGGCAAAGCCACGGCGCTGCTCGGGGGTGAGGGCCTGCCAGCGAGCGAGGCGCACAAGCGAGGCATCCGGGCTCAGCACCGAGCCATCGGGTAATCGGAAGCCCGTGGAACTATCGAACAGCTTGAGAGGAAGACCTGAGGCTCGAACGGCAATCCAGAGCAGGGCTCCGAGGGCTTGGTTCCTGGATCCCGTTTCGCTGCCGGTGGGGGTCATGTGGATCAGCTGACCGCTGGCGTCGAGCTCCAGCACGGCGTTGGGGTTGGCCTGGCACACGAGCGCAAACTGCTCGGGCGTGAGCCGCAGCTGGTCTGGCAGCAGCAGCGATGCCAGGGCATCACCGGTGCGGGCCATGGGCACAGGGGCGTCTGCAAGCGTCATGGCCAAGTAGCAACGCTGGAGTGAGCGTAGGGCGGCTTGCCGGAGGCCGTTGCCGCTACGGATTTCACCTGCACTTGGCCGCACGATGGCTGCGGGTGATGGTCAACTGTAGCCCGGGGAACAGGGGGCCAGCACCATGCCCATGTTTTCAGCGGTGATGGAGCGCTGCCCCGCCCTGAGATCGGGCTATTGGTGGGCCACGTCCCAGGGTTCCCGGGGGCTCACAGCCGGGGGGAGACCCTCGATCGGCGGCAGGCCAACCTTGAGGAGGTGATTGCCATGCTCCTGGAGGGCGGCGAACGGACCCGGGCTGCGCCGTTTCCATGCGGGTCAGCCCAGGCTGATCAGCCCCTGTGCCAAGCGCCAAAGCCTCCCGATTGGCAGTGGGGCGAGTCGCCACCGGGCCGGCGCACACCCACCTGAATCCCTCGGCCAGTCATCTGGCTGCGTCTGGCCGTTGGGGTTGGGGTTCTGTGCCGTTCCCAGATGGTTGCCCTGCCGCTTCTTCCCATTGGATAAGCAGGAGGATCTGATCCGGGTGGCCATAGCCGCCCTGCGCCAGCACCCATGGCAATGCGGTTGCATTACCATGGGTGCCATGCTCTTGGCTGGCCCCATGGCTGTTTTCCCCGCCTCTGCTCCGGCCGCCACAGCTGGGGAATCCCCGATTGAGGAGGTGCAATCGGCCCTCACCGACCGCTACCAGACCACGGTGCCGCAGCCGGTGCGGCGGGCCCTGGGGCTTCGCAAGCGTGACCGGATCCGCTATGCCATCCGCGCCAACGGCGAGGTGGTGCTGCAGCGCCTCTGTCCTGAGCCTGTAGAAGACGATCCAGCGCTGGCCCCTTTCCTGTCGCTGCTGCAGCAGGACATCACCGTCCATCCCGAGCGCCTCCAACCCATCACGGCGGATCTGGCGGGCCGCTTGCAGGAATTGGTGGGCGGGATTGAGGTGAATCTCGATGCACCGCTGCTAGACGACGATGGCTACGCGGGCGACCTGGCCACAGGCATCACCGTTTGATGGCGGGCGTGCCCGGTGTCAACTACGTAGGCGGGTCGCGTCAATTACGTAGGCGGGTTACCCCGGGGCCTCCCCCTGCCATGGCAGGGGGAGGCGACAGCGAAAAGTGAGCCACCCTGGCCCGGTCCTCTGCC
>NZ_JAGQCH010000041.1 GCF_024346055.1 Cyanobium sp. Cruz CV13-4-11 | reverse complement strand
TATCCCGGAAGGAGGGGTGCTCATCACAGGCGGTCTCTGCCTGAGATGCAACCGGGAATCAAGCTCCCGTCAAGGGTTCAGCAGGGCTGAAGTTCGCAATGAGCCGTCCCGACCCCTGAACGGTTACTCGGAGTTTTTGCCAGGGCTTGCGCAGCGCCTTGAACTGGGCCTCCGGCGTGGATGCCGTTGCGTTGGACAGCCCCGCTGCAAGATCCGCCTCCAGCTGCGCCTTGGCCTGCTCCGCCCAGCGCTCGCGCACCTTCTTGATATCCCCCGCCAGCACGCTCTCGAAGTAGTGGGCGGAATAGTACTCGTTGGCGTTGCTGATGCCGGGGAGGGCCATGGCTCAGGAGGTGGCGGGCGTCGAAAGCGAGAAGGCGACAGAATGGGGGGGCAGGAGCTGACCCCATGCGGACGTTTTCAGCGGTGATCGAGCGCTGCCCGGACACGGGGGGGATCGCCATGCTGCTGGAGGATGGCTGATGAGGCTCGCTGAACTCCATGCGCTCGCACCCCAGCTCCACCAGCTGATCGAGCGGTATGGCGCCAGCAACCTGGCCGTGTTCGGCTCTGTCGCCCGCGACCAGGCCGGGCCCGACAGCGACATTGATCTGCTGGTGGATCTGCCGGAGCAGGCCAGCCTGTTCGATCGCGCCGATCTGAAAGTCGCTCTGGAAGAGCTGTTGAACCACAGCGTCGATCTGATCCGCCGCCGCAATCTCAGGCCCGAACTGCAGGCAAAGGTGGAAGCTGAGGCGGTGCCGCTCTGATGGAGGAAGGAGACATTCAGGCGCTGCGGGATATCTTTTTCAACATCGACAGGGCACTTGGTTTCCCCATCACTAGCTTTGAAGCCTTTGCAGAAACGGACTATCTCCAGGATGCCCTGTTGCGCTGCCTTGAGGTGATGGGTGAAGCCACCAAACGCCTGAGTGCCGGCTGCCGCGCCAGCCATCCCGAGATCCCCTGGCGCGCCATGGCTGGACTGCGCGATGTGCTGATTCATGCCTATGACAAGGTCGACCTCCAGGAGGTGTGGCAGGCCTACCGACAGCTCACGGGGCTGCGGCAGAAGATCGCGGTGATTCTTGGCCATGATCTCTGATTTCAAGTGGCCTCCCGGTGCAGCACCGCCACCAGCTTCAGGTAAGGGGCGGGGTCGATCGTCATCACCTCGCTCACGAAGCGTTCGTGATCCTCGAAGCGCCCGTCGATGGCCTTCTGCTTCTCCTGGCGCTGTTTCTCCTTGATCTGCTGCGGGCGCTGATTGCCCGCAAGGCTGAGCTCCAGCTGCTCCACCTGGCGGCCCCGCAATCGCCGCAGCCGCTCCCGCTGCGCCTCCAGCTCTGGCTGCACGCGGGCGGTCCACTGCTCGCCGCAGTCGCGCAGGTAGGTGTTGGCCTGCTCCACCGCAAAACGCAGCTGGCTGCTCAGGTGAGCGGGGGGCTTCTCGCCGCTGATGTTGGCGAGATCCCGGCTCCCTAGCTGCAGGCGTGTGGCCACCGCCTCAAAGGGCTCCACCGCCACCACCTTCAATCCCGTGCCGGCAAAGCGCACCGCCACCCATTCCTGCAGCACCGGCGCATGATGGCGCGGAAAGGTGATCTGGCCCCGGTCGGCCAGCCAATCCACCAGCGGGTGCAGATCCCAGAGGTATTCCAGTTCCGGACGGCTGTTGTCCTGCCGCCGGCTCTGCTCCAGGGCCCGCTGCAGGGCCGCCGGCTCGGTGGAGAGCGCCAGGCGTTGGCCGCGGGGCGGCTGCAGTTCGCGGGGATAGCGGTCGTAGCGGCGCTGCAGATCAGAAGGCGGTGTGATCTCCAGCCGTTGCTGCTCGGGGAAGACGCGCAGATCAAGCTTTTCGCCGCGGCGCTCCATCTGCTGCGCCACCGCGTCCAGGGCCGTGTCCACGTAGCCCCAGAGGCTGGGGAACAGGCTGAAGGGCTGGCGGGTGCGTGCTTCCACGGGGGTGGGAATCCCTGCTGGAGCGGGCGCATCGCCACTGCCATCGCCACTGCCATTGCCGCCGCCTTCGACGGAATCAGCGCTGATGCCGAACAGCTCATCGAACAATTGATCGCCGCTGCTCGCCTGGCGCTGCGGTTCGGCGTTGGCCTCCATTCGATCGTCCAGATCTTTCAAGGTTCCGGCCTCATACGCCCTGCTGATCAGCTCCTCTTCAGCCGCCGCGTCGTAGACGCCGAGAAACACCGCCGGATCGCCGATGTTCAGCTGGGCCTGCTTGTCTTTCTCCCGCAGCAGCCGCACCACCTTTTCGGCATCGCCCATGCCCTCACTGCGGGAGGCATTGAGCAGATAGCGGATCAGGGGCTGCCGCGGCTGGCCGCCCCCTCTGCCAGACCCCATAGCGATGTCTGCTTGCCCGGTACTCCGCATCGAGGTACTCCTTGGCATCACAGCCGCTGAGGTAGCGCCGGCCATTCCATTTCATGAATCACCTTGAGGGTGGTCGCTAAAGCCATCAAATCAGTTGGGAAGCCGCAGGGATGGACCATCCTTTCGGCCAATCGGAGCAAATAGGCAAGCAAGGGCTCAGATTGGCGGCAATTTCAGCAGCCTTTTAGTTGGCTCTGGAATAAGCGCGCACCAGCAGGCCATCCGCCGGCGTGGGGCTGGGAATGACCCTGAGCGTCAGGTCCTGATCCCTTTCCAGCTCGAACGTCAGCTGCTTGAGCAGCCCCACCGCCAGCAGCCGGATCTCCAGCTCCGCAAGCGCCTTGCCCAGGCACACCCGCTCACCACCTCCGTACGGCAGCAGGGTGACCGCGGTGTCTCCAGCCAAGTGCCGCTGCGGCCGGAAGTCCGCCAGATCCTCCGTATCGGCTCCATGGCGCTGGCTGGCGGCGATGCTCACCTGCACCACCCGATCGGCTGGCACCAGCACACCTGCCAGGGCAATGGGCTCCCGGGTGCGGCGGAAGAAACCTCCCACCGGCGGGGTCAGCCGCATGACCTCCTTGACGACCGCATCAAGCCGCGGGGCCCGCAGAGCGTCAGTGGCGGACGCTGCCTCCCCCTCCTCAGGAGGCCACGGCAGGCGGCCCAGTTCCTCCTGCAGCCAGGCCAGCTCGGCTGGGTGTTGCAACAGGGTCAGCAGCAGACAGCTCAGGGCAGACGCGGTGGTTTCGTAGCCGGCAAACAGCAGCAGCAGGAGCTGCTCCGCCACGTCGTCGTCGGCCAGGGGGAGACCGGCTTCATCCAGGCCTCCAACCAGCAGATCAAGGCCGCCGGCGGCGAGGGGCGCTCCGGAAGCCATGGCGGCCTGCGCCGCGTTGAGCACAGAACCCAGGCGCCGCATCAGACGTTGGCGGGCCTGGCGGGCACGGGCGAAGGGACTGCCGGGCAACGCGACTGGAAGCGAGAAGAGACCCTGGCACCAGGTTTCGAAATCCACGAACAGGGCATCGCGATCGACGGGGTCAAGCCCCAGCACCGTGCTCGCCATCACGCTGAAGGCAAAACGCCGCAGCTTTGGCACCAGGGCCACGGGAGCTTCCGAGGCGATCAGCTCCTGGCTCAGCGCGTTGACCAACTCCACGATGGAGGGGCTGTAGCGCTTGAGGGCCGCAGAGGCGAACAGCTGACCCACCACCCGGCGGCGGGCCTTGTGATCGACGCCATTGCGGTTCGCCAGTGACAGGGGCCCGAGCAGCTCTCGCACACTGTCTGGCCACCAGCCCTGGACCGCATCGCCCTGGGCGAACAGGTCGCTGATCGCTTGGCCGCCACGAATGAAGACGGTGCGTTGCCCCAGCAGGCTGGTTTCGTAGACATCGCCGTAGCGCTCGAAGCGGGAGCGGGCGAAATCAGGATCGCGAAAGAAGGCAAGGGTCTCGAGCACTCCGCTCAGCGCTGGCGTGCTCGGCAGGGGCCGAAGGGTGGCGGGATCGAGGGGCACCGACGACGTCAGGAGTGGTGCCAACGATGTCGGATCACAGCCGGCACCGCGAAGCTTGGGTTGGGTCGGGATCGGCGCCAGTCCACCAATGCCTAACGTGTTGCAGATCTGCTGTCCATCGCCGTTTTCCCGACTATCCATTCCAGCTCCCATCCGAGCAAGGCCGAGCTGCTGGCCGCTCTGCCGCCCGAACTGGTTGAACTCAACCCCCGCAAGGCCTGGACCGCTCTGGGCTGCTCCCTTGCCCTCTCGTTCCTGGCCTACGGGCTCGGCACTCAGATCCCCTTGGCGCCTGGCGCGGCCCCCCTCTGGCTGCTCTACGGGCTGATCACCGGCACCGTGGCCATGGGCTGCTGGGTCATCGCCCATGAATGCGGCCATCACGCCTTTCATCCCAACCGTCGTGTCGAGGCGCTGGTGGGGTTTGTGCTTCACAGCCTGCTGCTGGTGCCTTACTTCAGCTGGCAGCGCAGCCATGCCGTGCACCACGCCCACTGCAACCACCTTGAGGGAGGCGAAACCCATGTGCCGCCACTGGCGGAATCGAGGACGGGCCGGCTGATTCTCGCGATGAACCAGCGACAGGGCAGCGTCCTGGCCGGCATCCGGGCGCTGCTGATCCATCTGCTGTTCGGTTGGCCGATCTATCTGCTTTTCGGTGTGACGGGTGGATCTGACTATGGAGCGCCGACCTCCCACTTCTGGCCCTGGACACCGTTCCGCAAGGGTCTGCGGCCACTGTTCCCCGACTCCTTCCGCGGATCGATGCTGCGCTCCATTCTCGGCGTGCTAGCGATGCTGGTGCTCCTGGGGCTGGCCGCGATCCAGTGGTCGCCAGCGCGGGTGCTGTGCGTCTATGGCCTGCCCTACCTGGTGATCAACGCCTGGCTGGTGGGCTATACCTGGCTGCATCACACCGATCTCGACATTCCCCACTTCGCGAGCGGCGACTGGACCTGGGCCAAGGGTGCCCTGCAGACGGTGGATCGTCCCTACGGCCCGGTGCTCAACTTTCTCCACCACGGCATTGGGGCCACCCATGTGTGCCACCACATCAACCCTTGCATCCCCCACTACAACGCCTGGTGCGGTACTGCTTTGCTGAGGCAACAGTTTCCGCAGTTGGTGCGTTACGACTCCACCCCCATCCATCAGGCGCTGTGGAGGGTTGCCACCCGTTGCTCAGTGGTGCACCAGGAGAGTCCTGGTGGCGGCTTTTTCTATCAAGGCTGACTTTTCTTTGTCTGTGCTGTCAAGCAGAATCGCCCCCAGGTCGCCATCGCTTCAGGGCTGCGGATCGCACGTCCATGACGTCCACCGGGGACACACATCAGGATTGCCGCCAAGGGGCGGCGGGGTCGGGGCCTTCCCCGTCGGAGGCGCCATAGAGATCACGATCGGCAAGGCTCGGCGCTTCGATCGACTCCTAACGACAATCAAGGTAGGGATGGGGCTGGAGGAAGGCGTCGATGAGCCGGTAGGCCCGCTTCGACTGCTGTCGAGAGAAAAATATGGGGCCGTTGTGCCGGATGGTGCACTGTCACGCTGAATACCAGGGGGTATTGCAAGGCGGCCGATCAGCAGATCGGGGTGACTGTGCAGCAGCCGAAGTGAGCAGCGCGGCGGCACTGCAGCCACCAGTTCCTGAACGGGCTCCGCTCCGGCCCGACCCATGGTCGGGGGGGCCAATGCGGAGCCCTCCGATGGCTTCTCTGTCCCGCAAAGCCCGCCTGCAGCAGTGCTGCTGGCAGCTGCTTGATGATCTGTCGTTGTGCAGCGAGCGCTATCCCCGTCTGGCTGAGCTGGCGGCCCAGGTGCTGTTCGAGCACCAGGCGGCTCAGCCGGAGGTGCCAGTTGCCCCGGCGTTGGAGGCCCTGATCCCCTTCTGATCTCAGCTGCCAAGCGGGGCCGCAGGGGGTCTCTTTTTTCGTCGTCGGGCCAGGTGCAGTGCGGGTCAGCGGGACATGCTGCGGTGTCGACTACGGATAGCAGCCGTGAGCTGGCAGGTGCTGGCGGCTGCAAGCCCGGCGCCTCGGCACCGTCTCGGTGCTCTGAAGGGCCTGGGGCCTGCGGGCCCTGGCTCAGCCCCGGCGGGTCAGCAGCTCGCCGGGGCTTTCTGTTGCTCTCAACGCAGCGACTCACTCCGATGCAAGTTGCGCTCCAGCTCTGCACGGAAGCGTCACTGGACTCAAACTGCTGCCCTGTGGGTTGGCCTGCGGGCCGCCATTGGGTTCATTAATCCCTTGAACACCACCCATCCGCCTTCCGATTGCTGGCCTCGCTCGAATGCTGGCTGCCCAGGCTGCGGGGGGGGGGGGGAGGAGTCAGTCGCTGCGATCTGGCGCCAGGGGGTGAGCAGGCCCGCAGTGAACGGCCGCCACCTCTGAAGTGATGACCCTGCTCCATTCCCTGCTGTGGTGAGCCGGCTGGTTGGCCAACCGCTTGTCGCCTCGCCTGGCTTTGCTGCTGCCTGCCCGAATCGTTCAGGCCGCCTACCGATAGCTGTGGCACGAGTGTGTTGAAGGCCGAACCCACTGCGCTGCAGTCGTTCTTGATATACAGGCAACGGTAAAAGCAGTGCGGTCGCCAAGATCCACCTTGTTGATTCCGCTCCGAACCGGGCGGAATCTATGCAGAAAACGCATGGCGGCTCCAGCCTGACCGCTGCTGGGAACCCTGAGGGGGCCCCGCCCACCACCGATGCCAGTCCTGCCTGATCTGTGACCCCTGAGGCCCTGGCCCTGATAGGTGTTGCCGTGTTCTCGCCGCCTAGGAGCTGTGCCGGCGGGCTACCGAGGCCCCGCTCCGGTACGGCGCGTGATCATCAATAGAAAGGCACTGACGATCGCCGCCCCGACCAACACGCGCAGGGTGCCGGGCAGGGAGGTGCGCAGGGTCTCGGCGCGTTGATCGCGGAGGCTGCTGCTGAAGCGGGAGGTGTTGATGGCGATCGCCTCGCTGAGCTGCTGTTTCCGCTCGGCCAGGGAGCCGCCCTGCAGCGGTGGCAGGGGCCCCGGGTTGGCGGCGGTGAGCAGGCTGTCCAGCTCAGCCTCGGAGCGGCTGGCCTGGATGCGGCTGCGCAGGGCGTCAACGCCGCGTTCGCCTTGGTTGATCTGGCGGTTGAGCTGGCTGTCGCTGTCGGCCCAGAGCCAGGCGTAGCCGATCAATTGCAGGGGAACGAGAAGGGCGAAGACGAAGGCCCAGCGGCGGGCCAGCTGCTGGCAGAGCCAGCCGCTGATCAGGGCTTCATCGGCATCGTTGTCAAGCAGGGCTTCTTCGGAGTCGTTGTCGAGCAGGACAGCGCCCAGCCGCAGCAGGATCACCGCCAGCAGCAGTACCGGGGCGAGGTTGACGGCGGCATCGGAGAGCCGCAGCCACCACACCGGTTGGGCCAGGGCCAGGGGAACGGCGCTGGCGAGAAGCGAGATCAGCACCAGGGCCTCCAGGGCCAGGGCCAGCCACTGGGTGTGGCGGGCGAAGGCGGTGCGGCGATCGAGAGGAAGCATCCAGGGGCGGCCCTGCCGCGGCAACAGAGGGGGTCGGTGGATTGATCAGCCGGGATCCGGCCGCAGGGGATCAGCAGGAGGTGCTGGCCGCTGCCCGCAGCCGACGACGCAGTTTGCGGGAGAAGCCGAAGGCTGCTGCTGCACCCGCCACCGGCAGCGGGCCCGGCACGAGGGTGGAGGGCAGCTGGGCGATGCTGAGGCCGCCTTGGATGCCGGCGTAGATGCTGCTGCCGCTGGCGTAGACGCTTATCACAAGGTCGTCGCCCAGGCCATTGGCGTTGGTGTATTTGGTCCAGCTGGTGCCGCCGTTGGTGGAGATGCTGAGGCCGGCGTTGGTGGCGGCGTAGATGCTGCTGCCGCTGGCGTAGACGCCTTGCACATTGTTGTTCAACAGGCCGTTGCCAGTGGTGTAATTGCTCCAGTTGGTGCCGTTGTTGGTGGAGATGCTCAGGCCAGCGCCGGTGGCGGCGTAGATGCTGCTGCCGCTGGCGTAGACGCCACGCACGGTGTTATTCACCAGGCCGTTGCCAATGGTGTAGTTGGTGAAGCTGAGCCCGTCAGCCAGGGCGGCCGGGGTGGCGGCGAGGCTGAGAGCACTAGCAGCAGTGGCCAGCAGAGCGGTGCGGAAGCTGGCCATGATTTCGAAAATTTTAGAAGTCCTACCCCCCCCGGGTGTCAAGCCTCAGTGTGCGGCGGCCGACAGCGGCGATGCTGTGAATTGGCGGCTTCATGGGCTGAGGCCTGCTGCAGCCCGCAGCGGTCGACTAGGAGGCTGTTGCACATAGATCGTTTCGGGCGAAAAGACCCGTCTCGCTCCACGCAAACGCCAAATTCGGTCTCAGTTGGGTCTCGCCGGTGCCCTCACTTCAGGCCAGTCAAAAGCCCGAGATCGATTGCAGAACAGCTGAATTGAGCGAATTATCGACCCGTAATCGATTCACGTCTTTCTCAGTTTGATTCCGGTCTGAATCTCTTCGGCAGGTGAAATGTCCCCATCTTCTGCTCGGAGATCTACGCGCAACAGGCTCCTAGGCAGCGCATCCCCTCACGCCAGCCATCCGCATTGGCCACCAGCTCAATGGTGGTGAGGAGCAGCGGCGCCGCCTGGAGCAGGCCAGTGCCCCACCCTGCCGGAACCGTTGGCGGGCATGGACCCAGGCAGTGGGATCCTGGCCCCATCTTCAGCCCCGCTGGCCCGCTGCCGTGACCCTCAGCGACAAGCTGTTCTATTGGGTGTTCCAGAACCACCCGGACCGGATCCTGGAGCTGCAGCCGGATCTGGCTCAGGCGCCCGGTGGCTACCGCTTCTCGGCCCCGGCCCTGAAAGAGCGTGAACGGCGTCTGGATGGCCTGTTCCGACCCGCGCAGGAATCCGCGCAGCAGCCGGTGGTGATCCTGGAGGCGCAGATGGCGGCCGATACCGCCTTTCTGCGGCGCTTGTATCTGGAGAGCGCGATGCTGCTCGATCAGGAGCCGGGCGTCGACCACTGGCGGGTGGTGGTGATCTGCCCGCATCGGCGTCTGAACTTCGGCCGAGAGCTGGCGGTGGTGGAGTTTGTGCGCGAACGGGTGCACTGGATCGAGCTGGAGGCGGCGGCGGCCGATCCCGATGCCCCGCCGCTGCTGCGGGCCCTGGCGCTGTTGGTGGAGCCGGAGGAGCAAGTGCCGAAACGCAGTGCCGCCATCCGCCGGCAGTCAGCTGGCACCCCTGAGGCCGCAGGGTTGGCGGATGTGATCGCCGCTATCGTGATCACACGGTTCAACGGCCGATCGCTGGAGGAGCTCTGCACCATGGGCGGCATCACCCTTGAGGATCTGAGCCAGAGCGTGGCGTATCAGGAGATCTTCGGGCAGGGCCGCCAGGAAGGCCGCCAGGAAGGCCGGCAGGAAGGACGCCAGGAAGGCCGGCAGGAAGGAGAGCTGGAGATCGCTCTGCTCCTGCTGCGACGTCGCTGCGGCAACATCTCCTCCGATCAGGAGAGCCGTATCCGCTCTCTGCCCCTGGTGCAACTCGAGGCGCTGGCGGAAGCACTGCTCGATTTTCACGGCGCAGCGGATCTGGAGCGTTGGCTGGCAGCTGGTGGCTGAACCACGCTGGCTGCGGCCCCCTCTCTGGGGCTGCGGTGGGATCCTGGCCCATCTCACCCTCCGTCTGGCCCGCTCAGCTCAGCTCCTGGCTGATGCGCCTGAGGGGCGCTTCCACCTTGCGACGGAGCTCCGATCTGGCTGCTGGGCGTGAACAGGCTGGCGTTGACGACCAAGGCAGCGAGCGGAACGGGCAGGCTGGCGGGGCTGTGGTGGTCAAAGACGGTGCGGCGATCGAGAGGACGCATTCCTGGACGGCCCCCACGGCTCAGGCCACGTTCCAGCCATCCTCAGCATCCCGTCGATCTCCCGCTCGATCGCCGGGAGATCGAGCCAGACAGCGGCGACATCATGTTACTTATCTAGCCAGACCAGCTAGTGATTCCCAATGGTCGCCCAGTGGGCGTTGCAGGACGCCAAGAAACGCTTCAGCGCCGTGGTGGAGGCAGCCCTGGCCGCGCCCCCGCACCGGCACCCCGTTAGCGCAAGTATCGTCCGCCTGCACTTGCAGCGCCTAGGCCTGGCCGGCTGCTGCCCCCTGACCGCCGCCGGGAACCCTGAGGGGGCCCCGCCCACCACCGATGTCAGTCCTTGATGACCCGATCCCTGCCCAGTGGGCTGCGATCCAGGCTGCTGTGTTTGGCCCTCCCAGGCCCTGAGCTGGGATCCTGAGGCCGACCCAGCTACCTGCCTCACCCTCTACGCCGGCTGCCCCGTTTGAGGGGGTGGTGCGGCGCTCCGCAGGCTCCCGTCCACGAAGCCGCTTTCATCTCCCAGGGGCTGTTGCGCACCTGACGGTTGATCATGCGGTACGTGTTCCAGGTCTTGAGCCCAACGGCAATGGCGAACACCAGCCAGGGCAGCAGGAGCCCGATCGGGTGGGCCATCAGAGCGGCAACGGCGGCCTGGTTCTTCTACAGCGTTTGCTCTGTTGGTGCTGGCGGAGGGTCCACTGGTTTCCCTTGATCGCCAGGCCGCAGTGCTCGCAGATCGTCACGGGGCGACTCCAGCACCATGGCGCCGGCCGCTCGCCCACCAGCCCACGGCGGCTGGGGTCGTGGTGACAAAACCAGTGTCCAGACAGCGAAACAGCAGGGCCTGCCCCCGCAGGTTCTGCAGGTTGAAGTTTGTGGCCGCCATCGGCGCTGGATCCCCTTGCTCCACCCATGGTGGCACCGAGGTCGCCTGGACACCACAGGTAGGGTAGGGCACCGGCGCCCCGCTGCTGATGGCTGATCAGGGCAGCAGGGCGGCGGATTGATTTCCCAGAACTGAGAAATTTTCCGAGCAGCTTTGCAGCCCTTTCCAGAAACAGGGGAATACCCCTCCGGTTTTGATTCTTCTACGCGCTTCTACAGGGGCTTGCAAGGAGTTGTGGGGAGTTGATTTTGAAAGTGAAATTATGAGGAGAATTTTTGTTTTTTTCTGCGTTGTTTTCTCCCCTTTTGAGGGTTGGGTGTTGCTTCGCTGCTCAATTTCGGTGTCTTGGGCGAAGTCAGTGGTCGTCTGGTTGGTGTGGCGGTGGCTTGCGGTAGGCGTGTCGCACGTCGGCAATAGCCGAAGCAAGGCCCCGGCGAGAGAAGCGGTGGCGTCAGTACGGCTGCGGTCAGGAAAAAGCGATAGGGTCGCGCCAAGCGATCCGGCCATGGCGGCCCTCCAGATCTCCGTGATCCCCACGACGCAGAGCCAACAGGACAACCAAGCAAACACTTCAGAGAATCCGGAGGGGCCCCAGCAATCGCCCCGGGCGAAAAACGGAAAGCGTCCGCGGCTATTCAGCGGGCAGCTGGCCGTGGTCGATGCCCGCGAGCAGTGGAAGGAGATCACGATTCTGATCACCCTGATCCTGGTGCGTCTGCACATGCTCACCTATGTGGATGCACTCAATTCAACGTCGGCGGATCAAACCCACGCTTTCAAGTTGGCGATCAAAAATCTCGCGCTTCAGCAGCAATGGGTCATCATGGGCCCCTCGCTGATCATCATCAGCCTGTTGCTGCTGGCTCTGCTGCTGAGGCGACCCATTCCCCGCCGCTTGCTGGATGTGGTTGCCGGCGCTTTCATCACCATCAATCTGATCGTTCATTTTCTGAAGATCAATCTGCTGCTGCTCACACCACCGGCGGCACCGAATCTGCTGCTGGGCCAGCTCCTCACCTATCTGGTGTTCTTTGTGCTGGCCTGGGGGTGGATCTTCTGGCGCGTCGACTGGGTGGGTCGGGGTCGACCAGGCACGGTGATTGAAGTCACCGATGCTGGTGATCAGCTCAGCATGTTCGATTACTACCACGCCTCCCTGATGACCATCGTGCGGCGCAGCCACTCGGAGGTGATCGGCAAGAGCCGCAACGGGCGGATGCTGGTGGCGATCCACACCTTCATGGTGCTGGACCTGATCGCTGTGGCCCTGGGTCGCTTCTACCAGCTGATCACCAAAATGATCTGATGGCCAGCCCCACCGGATCCCCGGTGGCTGGCCTCACGGGACTGGAAGCCGGCGATCACGCTGACGATGCGATCGAGCAGGGCAGTCATGGCTCTGAAGGGTGAGAGGAAGTGATGAAGCAGTCGGAGGGTCACGGGCCACCTCGGAGTTGGGCTGAGGGGCAGGCCGCGGAGGGCGCAATCGCACGCGGGCCCGCTCGGCCGCATGGTGCTCCCCCTCGCTGCCTGGCCGGGCATGGAGGGCCTCGATGCCCCGCAGCTTCTCCACCAGCTGCTGCTCGGGACCCGGCGGCGGGGCGCCGCGCTCGCGAATCTGGCTCGCAGCGTTGAAGCCGGCGGCTTGGGATCGGGTGCGGCGACCGATGGCGATCTCCCGTGGTCAAACGGCCGCAAGAGTAGGCATCAACGCCGTCTACGGCAAAGGTGTTTCGGCGGCCAGACTGCATTGTGCTTCCTACGTCTACGCCCAGCCCGCCATGGCCGGCCGCCCCAGCCTCAATGCCCGCTCGCTGGAGGCCCTCGGCGCCGCCCGGCTGGCGGAGCTGTTGCTGCAGCACACGGAGGGCAACGCCGCCGCTCGCCGGGCCCTGCGGCTGGCCCTGGCGGAGACCCGCGGCCCCCAGGAGATGGCCCAGGAGGTGCGCAAACGGCTGGCGACCCTGGATCGCTCCGAGCGCTGGCTCGATCGTCGGGCCTTCGCACCGGTGCTGGCCGAGCTGGACAGCCAGCGCCAGGCGATCGCGACGGCGATCGGCTCCCAGGCTCCCGCTCTGGCGGTGGAGCTGCTATGGCGTCTGCTGGAGCTGGCCCCCTCCCTGCTCGATCGTGTCGATGACAGCGACGGCGCCGGCCTGGAATTGTTCCATCGGGCCAGCGCCGACCTGGGCCGGCTGGCCTGCCTGGCCCGGCTGCCGGCGGCGGCGCTGGCGGATCAGGTGGCCGAGGCGGTGCTCGACAATCGTGAGGGGCAGTACGACCTGTTGGTGTGCCACCTGGCCGAGGCGCTGACGCCGGAGGGTCTGCGGCGGCTGCGGCACAGGCTGGAGCAGGAGCGGCCGGCCCTGGGCCGGCCCGACGAGCTGCTGGTGGAGGACGAGCCGGACGATGCGGAAGAGGAGGGCGTGCTGGTGCTGGCCAACGCGATCGACCTCCATGGCGTCCAGACCGATGCTGACGCCTGGGACGACGACGCTGACGACGATGATGAGCGGGCCGCCGACCCCTGGCAGCGGCGCCAGGCCGTTCGGCTGGCGATGCTGGCGATCGCCGATGGGCTGGGGGAAGTGGAGGCCTATCTGGCTGAATACCGCGACCATGCCCCCGCCGGGCTGGAGCGGCCGCGCCTCGTGGCCCGGGTGGCCCAGCGCCTCACGGCCGCCGACCGGGCTGCGGATGCTCTGGCGCTGCTGGAAGGGGTGGAGCTGCCGGAGGGATGGCGCAGCGATGGTGCCCGGCCCTGGCTTGATGCCCAGCTGGGGGCGCTGGAGGCCCTCGGGCGAGCCGAGGCGGCCCAGGCGCTGCGGCGGGACTTTGGGATCGAGCGCCTGTCGTTGCCCCACTTGCGTGCCTATCTGCAGCGGCTGCCGGCCTTTGAGGATGGCGAGGCCGAGGAGGAGATCCTCGAGGACGTGTTGGAGCACCGCAGCTTCCAGGCGGCTCTGGAGTTCCTGCACCGCTGGCCCGACCAGCGCCGCGCCGCCCGGCTGATCCTGGCCCATCCGGATCGGCTCAACGGCGCCAACGAACCGCTGCTCACGGCCGTGGCGGCGGGCCTGGAGGTGCGCCAACCCCTGGCCGCCAGCCTCTGCCTGCGGGCAATGATCGAGGAGGTTCTCGAGATGGCCCGCTCCAGTCGCTACCTGCGGGCCGTGCGCCACCTGGAGAGCTGCCGCCGCCTGGCCGCCAGCATTAACGACTGGGGCCGGATCCCGTCGCACAACGCCTACGTGCGCGAGCTGCTGCGGGCTTACGGGCACCGCATGGGCTTTCTCAAGAAGCTGGATTTTGATGGCCTGCTGCTGCCGGAATGAGCAATGGCCGTCCTTGCCATTGCTCAGTTGGACAAGGAGGCTGAGCTGTTCGAGCAGTACTGCTTCGCAGAAGCCTGACGGCTACTTGTGCCACGAGTCAAACGTTCTCTATGAACACTGACGCAACTACATCGAGGATGGGAGTGTGGCCTCCCGGAGCCGGCCTGCAGGGGCAGGCTCCAAACCACCCCATGCTGCTCTGTTC
>NZ_JAGQCH010000040.1 GCF_024346055.1 Cyanobium sp. Cruz CV13-4-11 | reverse complement strand
GGAAAACGAGCTGCGGCTCCGCTCCGTTCCCGATTTCGAGCTCAAGTCGTCCTACACCATCCGTGTGCAGACCCGCGACCAGGGCAACCGCACCTTTGCCAAGGTGTTCACGATCACGGTGACCAACGTCAATGAAGCTCCCACCAGCAGCACAGACTTCTTCACCGCTACCACGGCGGTGGATGCCCTTCAGGGTCTAGGCGGCAACGATGGATTCTTTGTTGGTATTGGCGCCCTCAACAGCGGCGATAGCTTTGATGGTGGTGCCGATGTTGATCAACTGTCCCTCTCTGGTGGATCGTCAACTCAGCTCTTGACGATCGACCTCAGCCAAGCCAATCAGTTTGTCAGCCTGACCAATGGCCCTGCATTTGGCACCGCTCCGATTTTTACGGGGTTTGAGGATGTGAATCTCTCGGGTTTTGCAGGAGCCGGTGTCCTGGCTGGGAACAGTGAGGCTAATCGCTTCACAGCCTCTGCCCGCAAGGACATCCTCACCGGAAACGCTGGGGCTGATACGTTCGCACTTAACTCTCTTGGTCACTCATTGCTGACTGCCTTTGATGTGATCACAGACTATTCCAGCGCGGATCTGATCGATGCTCCTGGAGCGATTGCGGCAACACTCACCAATTCCAGCGGCAATGCCACAAGCCTGAGCAATTCTGCCATCGCTGCGGTGCTTACCTCCGCTGCTTTCCCCGCCGATTCTGCCAGAGCCTTTACCGTGACCGGCCAAAGCGGCACCTTCATTGCCTTGAACAACGCCACTGCTGGCTTCAGTAGCACGACCGATGCAATTCTGCATCTTTCTGGCTACACGATAGGAGCCCTCAATCCTGTAACCATCTTGTAGCCTTTCGCCTGTGTCCTGCCTGCCTGTTAGAGCTTGGCGTGTCAAATCAGCTGCCTGAGCCCTTCTGGTTAGGCGCCTGTATTGTCATACGATATCGGCGATGCGAATGCCAGAGTGATCGGCAGCGTCAGAAGAACGGCGAGGCTGATCAGGGTAGGCACCGGCGTCACCACGGGAGCGGCATGGTTTCAGGACGCCGCGTATAGCCCCTTCAGTCCTTCCTCGCTGGCCGGCGCCACCCCCCGCTCGGTGATCAGGGCCGTCACCAGCCGGGCGGGGGTGACATCGAAGGCGGGGTTGAAGCCGTCGCTGCCGTCGGGCACCAGCTGCACGCTGGTGGGCTCCCCGGCCGCGGGCTTGCCGGCGATGCGGGTCACCTCCAGGGGGGAGCGGGCCTCGATCGGGATCTCCTTCACCCCGTCGCCGATCGACCAATCAATGGTGGAGGCGGGCAGGGCCACGTAGAAGGGCACGCCGTTGTCGTGGGCGGCCAGGGCCTTGAGGTAGGTGCCGATCTTGTTGCAGACATCGCCCGTGCGGGTGGTGCGGTCGGTGCCGACGATCACCGCATCCACCTGGCCGTGCTGCATCAGGTGCCCGCCGGCGTTGTCGACGATCACGGTGTGGGGCACCCCTTCGCGGCCCAACTCGAAGGCCGTCAGGCTGGCCCCCTGGTTGCGGGGGCGGGTCTCGTCGACCCACACGTGGATCGGCAGGCCGGAGCGGTGCGCCTTGTAGATCGGCGCCAGGGCCGTGCCCCAGTCCACCGTCGCCAGCCAGCCGGCATTGCAGTGGGTGAGCACGTTCAGGGGCTGGCCGCGGCGCTCCTCGGGGCGCCGGGCGGCGATCTCCTGAAAGAGGCGCAGGCCGTGGTCGCCGATCGCCTCGCACATGGCCACGTCCTCCTCGGCGATGGCGGCCGCCTCGGCCTTCGCCGCCTCGGCGCGCTGCTCCGCTGCCAGGGGCAGCACGGCGGCCCGCACCCGCTCCAGGGCCCAGCGCAGGTTGATGGCGGTGGGCCGGGTGGCATCGAGGCGCTCGAAGGCCGCGGCCAGGGAGGCGTCGGAGGGGTCAGCCTGCAGGGCCAGCATCAGGCCGTAGGCCCCGGTGACGCCGATCAGGGGAGCCCCCCGCACCACCATGGTGACGATCGCCTCGGCCGCCTCCTCGACGCTGGTGAGCGCGCGGGTCACGAACCGATGCGGCAGCAGGGTCTGGTCGATCACGCCGACCGAGCGGCCGCCCTCCTCCAGCCAGATGGTGCGCCAGGGCCTGCCGTCGATGTTCATGGTCGTGGAAGAAGCAGAACGATGGTTCCGATCATCCCTGCGGGCAGGGAAGGGCCGAGCCACAGCGATAGATTTTCACGACATCGTCGGCCGTACCAGGTGACGTCACGGTCCGCCCTTGTTGGGCTCAGCCTTCTGGTCGGGCTGCTGGGCGCCTGCGGTTCCGCTCCACCCGCGAAAGTCGTGGCGCCTGCTCCGGCGGAATCGCCGCTGCTGGCTCCGATGAACAAGGCCAGGCAGACCGTGGATCAGGTCAATGCCGCCCAGGATCAGCGCGACAAGGCGATCGAGAACGCCCACCAATGAGGCCGGAGGGGCGCGGCCAGGGGACCAGGCTGATGCAGGACCCTGGCCTCACGCAGCAGCATGGCCATCCGCTGCAGCAGCTTCGAGCCGATCACGCCGTTGGCCCCCGCCAGGGGGCGAAAGTCCCAGGAGGTGAGGGCGTAGCAATCGAGGCGGGTGGCGGCGGAGCCGCCGAAGCCTTGCTGGATGATCGTTTCACCGGCCCCGAAATCCCGCGCCTTGAACAGCAGGGCGATGTGCTGGAGCTCCTCAGGGCTCAGATCGGCAAACAGCGGCACACGCGGCAGCACTTCGACGGGGGCGCCTCGCATCAGGGTCCGGTCTTCGTGATCGCCCGGCCCTGAAGCAGACCCAGAGCGCCACCGGCAAACGCCCACTCCAGATCACGGCCGGGGCCGTTGACCTCTTCGCAGCGCAGGGCGAGGCGGCTCAGGGCCAGCGGCTGGGCGTCATCGAGGCAGAGCCCCGCACCACCAGCAGGCTTCAGGCGCCGCCGGCCCGCATCAGCCGCTGCAGCTGGCCGCTCTCCAGCTCCAGCACCCGGCGGGCGAAGTCCGGATCGCGCTCCAGCACCGCATCGAAGGAATCCACCGGCACGGCCAGCAGGCGGGTGCCGTCGGCCTCGGCCACGATCGTGCTCTCGGAGGCGCTGTGGGTGAGCACCTGGAGCTCGTCGAGCACCCGGCCGGGCTGGAGATCCTTCACCCAGGTGCGCTCGCCATCCCGGTGATGGACCCGGGCGATGCCCTCGATCAGCAGCAGCAGCTCCCGGCAGGTGTCGCCCGCCTCGGTGATCAGCTCGCCCTTGGCGAAGGCTCGCACATCGGCCTGGGAGGCCAGGGCATCGAGGGTGTCGGCGTCGCTGCGGCGGAAGAAATCGCTGGTGGCCAGGAACACCCGCTTCTCCAGCTCCGGGAAGCCCCGCAGCTCCGGGTGGCCGTCGAGGGCCTCGACCGCCCGGGCGGTCTGGAGCAGCAGGGGCTGGGCCCCTGGCACACCCAGTTGCGCCGCCATGGAGCGGGCCCGGCCAGCATCGAGGCAGGCCGTCAGGAACAGGGCGGCGGAGGCGAGGGTGGGGCTGGCATCGGCGGCCAGGCTGGCCAGGAAACCGAGGGTCTCGTCGACGGGAACCTCCAGGGAACAGGAGGGGGCCTCCCCACCGGGATGGGCGAGGGTGCCTGCAACCCCCGCCGGCAGGCGGCGCTCCCAGCCCTCCCGGTGCAGCAGCTCCGGCAGCTCCAGGGGGGCGATGGCCTGGAGGCGCTGCACCAGGGACGGCACCGCCGGATCCTCCTGGAGGGTGGCCAGGCCATCGAGGATCGCCCGCAGGGTCAGTTCCTTGCGCAGCTGCAGCCGATCGTCGAGCAGGGCCAGCACGGCGGACTGGTGGCGCAGGGCGCTCTGGTGCAGGGCCCGGTAGCCGTCGGTGAGGGCCGGCAGCCGCTCCAGCAGCCGCTCCACCTTGTGGATCGCCGCCGCGGCGGGGGTGAGGTCGTCGAGCACCCGCTCCTCCTCGCGGGAGGAGATGCCGTACTCACGCCGCAGGGCCTGCAGGGAAGCGCCATCGGGGCCGCCCGCCACCGGGCAGCTGCCGAGGCGCTGCACCAGCATCAGCCGCTCCAGCGACTTGCGGTAGCCGCTGAGGCGGATCTGGTCCTCCAGGCTGCGGCGGCTGTCGGGATCCAGCAGGCCGGGATCCTCCACGCCGAGCTCATCGAGCAGCTGGCGGTGCTCGCCGTCGCTGATGCCGAGGGAGAGGCGCATCTGCTTGAGCACCTCCAGGCTGCTGGCGGCGTTGACGAAGCCCTCCTCGAGGGCTTCCCGCACCACGCCCTTGTAGGCCTCGAGCCGCTTCTGGCCGGTGAAGCCGGGCAGCACCTTGGCCAGCACGTACACCTCCTCGGTGCCCAGGTCGGCGAGGGAGCGGCCGTCGAGGTAGCGGCCCACATCGAGATCGAGGCGGGTGAGCTGCTTGCGGAAGCGCTCGGCCAGGTTCTCGCGGCCGTAGAGATCGGGGGAGCGGCTCCAGGCCCGGTAGAGCCAGAGGGTGCTGACGGCCACCAGGGTCACGTCGAACAGGTACTGGAGCCAGGCCGGCGCCAGCAGCAGCAGCGGCCGGCCGGCGAACAGGAAGAAGAAGTTGAACACCAGGAAGGTGGCCACCACGAACACCCGGTGGCGGATCCGCTCGCGGTCGGGCTCGGCGCCACGGCGCCGCACCCGGCTCCGCAGGGCCGATTCGATCGCCCGGCCGGCGAGGGTGCCGAGCCAGGTGCACAGCCCCAGGAACAGGGGCACCGCCACCAGCTTGGGCACATCGATCGGCTGGCCGAACAGGAAGAAGCCCGGCCGCAGCAGCTGGGCCAGCTGGTCCTCCTGGCGCAGCCAGACACCGGAGAAGTAGTACTCCCAGTTGCCGGCGTAGACGTAGTAGTAGACGAAGTAGCCGAACACCAGGCCCACGTAGCCGTAGCGCTCGAAGGCGAAGGCGGGGGAGGGGAGCTTGGCCCAGTAGAGGCGCTCGGCGTCGATGTCGATGCAGGGCTGCTGGCAGGCCACGCAGGCGCTCTGCTCACTGCCGTCGGGCTGGACGGTGCGGCACATCGACTGGGTGATCGGCGTGCTGGCCATGTGGGCGCGGCTGCCCAGCAGGCCGGTGGGGGTGGAGAAGACGCTCTGCACCGGTGCCATCGGGCAGAAGTACTGGCACCAGCTCTTGCCGCCGTAGAGCCAGCCCACGGCGATGGCACAGACGATGGTGAAGCTGAGCCAGGCGAACAGCACCAGGCGGTCGGCATTGAAGAAGAGGATGCGGCCGCAGAGGCCCAGGAACAGCCAGCCGAACTGCAACCGGGAGTAGTGCTTGCCAAGCCAGGAATCGCCCGGCACCTTGGCCAGCTGCAGGCGCTTCTCGCCCGTCTTGGGGTTCACCTTGGCGATCTGGCGCTGCAGCCCAAGGGCGCGGGGGATCTGGGAGAGGAAGGAGAGCGGGCAGATCCGCCGCCAGACCTCATGGCCGAAGACCAGCAGGATGAAGATGCCCGACGGCACCACCAGGCCCCAGAACAGGGTGGTGCCCAGGGGATAGGGGGTCTCGCTCAGGCAGAGGCCCTGCACCGTCACGCAGGACTCCGGCAGCCGCAGGGGGCTCCAGGGGTGGTCGGGTTCGGTGAAGCGGGGAGTGAACGGGTCGTAGAGCAGGGACAGGATGATCAGCAGCCAGCCGGTGGTGAGCGCCCAGCGCACCAGATGCATCCGCCGTTCCGTCACTGAGTACCCGCGCCAACACGCCTAAGTGGCGCTGACCATAGCGATGGCCTCAGGACGCTGTAGCCCCCCTTATCGGGGACTCCTGCGCGGCGGCGAGGCCAGCACCAGGACCAGGGCACTGACCAGCAGCACCAGGGTGGAGAGCACCTGGATCTGGGGGGAGATCTCCCGCTGGAAGGCGCCGGCCAGATAGAGCGGCAGGGTCAGCGTCTCGCCGGCGGTGAAGCTGCTGACCACGTAATCATCGAAAGACAGGGAAAAGGAGAGCAACATCGCCGCCAGCAGCCCCGGCGCCAGCAGCGGCAGGGTGACCCGGCGGAAGGCCTCCAGCGGCGGCGCCCCCAGATCCTGGGCCGCCAGCTCCAGGGTGGGGTCGAACCCCGCCAGGCGGGCCTTGAGGGTGAGGGCCGCATAGCTCAGGCAGAACAGGCTGTGGGAGAGCAACAGGGTGAGGGGCCCCCGCGGCAGATCCAGGCCCACGAACAGGGTGAGCAGCGCCGTGGCCAGCACGATCTCGGGGTTGGTGAGCGGCAGGGCCAGCAGCAGTTCGATCCAGCGCCCGCCGCGCACCCTGGCGCGGCTGAGGGCCAGGGCCATCAGCCCGCCCAGCAGCACCGCCAGCAACGCCGCCGCCACCGCCAGGCCGAGGCTGGTGAGGAAGGCTGCGGTGAGCGCACCGTCCTGGAACGGGTGGCGCCAGTTCTCCAGGGTGAAGCCCTGCCACACCAGGTTGAACCGCCCCCGGGGGGCGTTGAAGCTGAACAGCACCGTCACCACCACAGGCGCATAGAGCAGCCCGTAGGCCAGAGCGCTCCACAGCCCCAGCAACAGCGCACCGGCCCTGTTCATGGCAGCGGCAACTCCTCCAGCCCCCGACCCCGCAACTGCAGCCCCACCGCCACGGTGATCAGGGCCGTCAGCACCAGGGTCAGCGCCGCCGCCCGCGGCGCCTGCAACTGGACCAGAAGCAGATTGTCGATGGCGTTGGCGATCATCCGATCATTGGGGCCGCCAAGGAAGCGGGGGTTCACCACATCCCCGGCGGCGGGGATCAGGCTCAGCAGCAGGCCGGCACCGAGGCCCGGCAGCGAAAGGGGCCAGACCACCCGGATGAAGCGGCGCAGCGGACCGGCGTGCAGATCGGCGGCGGCCTCCAGCAACCGGGGATCGATCCGCTGCATCGCCACCACCAGGGGCAGCACCAGGAACGGCAGCAGGGTGTTGGTGAGCCCGATGATCACCGCCGTTGGGGTGTTGAGCAGCCGGCCATCGCGCAGCACCCCCAGCCCGTTGAGACCATCGGTGAGCCCCAGGCTCTCCACCAGGCCCAGCACCGGGCCGTTGTCCCCCAGCAGACTGGTCCAGGCGATCGCCCGCACCAGGAAGGAGCTGAGCGAGGGCAGCACCACCAGGCCGATCAGCAGGGGCTGCCAGCGGCCGCCGCGGAAACGGATCGCGAAGGCGAGCGGGTAGGCCAGCACCAGGCCCACCGCCGTGGCGATCGCCGCGAAGCTGAAGGAGCGCAGCAGGATCGGGCCATAGGCCTGCAGCACCTCGCTGTAGTTGGCCACCCGGCCTGTGAACACCGTGTCGAGGCCAAAGCGGCTGAGGGGCTCCGACAGCGACAGCGGCACCAGACCCAGCAGGGGCAGGACGTACAGCCCCAGGAGCCACAACAGGCCGGGCGTCAGCAGCAGCCAGGGCCACCGGGGCCGGCGGGCCTCAGCCCTCAGTGATCTGGGCAAAGCGCTCCTCCCAGCGGGCCTCCTCCTGGACGCTGAGCGGCCCGAAGACATACAGCTTCTTCTGCATGGCCGCATCCGGGAACATCAGCGTGTTGTTCGCCAACGGCGCCGTGGCGGGATCCTTGGCCAGCACCTCGCGCACCCCTTCCACCGGGGAGATGTACTGCACCGCGGCGGCGATGCGTGCGGCCTCCACCGGCTCGTAGACCCAGTTCAACCAGCGCGCCACCTCCCTGGGGTGGCGGGCTCCCTTGGGCATCAGCATCACGTCGGCCCAGAGCACGCCGCCGCTGTCGGGCACCAGGAAGCGCAGGTCGGGCTGCTCCATGGCCAGCTGCGCCACATCCCCCGACCAGCCGATGCAGGCGGCCAGGTTTCCGGCCAGCAGATCGTTCTGGTAGTCGTTGCCGGTGAAGCGCCGGATCTGGCCGCTCTTGCGGGCCTGCTCCAACCGGTCGAAGGAGGGCTGGGCCGCCGCCCAGGTGGGGCGGGTGATGTCCTGGCCGTCGGCGAGCATCAGCAGGCCCATGGTGTCGCGCATCTCCAGCAGCGCCGACACGCGGCCCTTGAGCGCCGGATCGAACAGATCGTCGATGCCGCGCAGCTCTTTGCCTGTGGCCTTGATGTTGTAAGCAATGCCGGCGATGCCCGACTGCCAGGGCAGGCTGTAGCGCTGCTCCGGATCCCAGGAGGGCTTGCGCAGGGAGGGCACGAGGTTGCGGGCGTTGGGCACCTCCGCCAGCGGCAGCGGCTCCATCCAGCCCAGCCGGATCAGCCGCTCGGCCATCCAGCCGGTGAGCACGATCAGATCCTGGGCGAGGGGCTGCCCGGCGGCCAGCTGGGGCTGGATGCGTGCGAAGAACTGGCGCACATCGTTGACGTCCTCGACGTAGCGCACCTTGATGCCGGTGTCCTTCTGGAAGCGCGCCACGCTGCCGGGGGCGCCGGGGGCGTCGACATCGATGTAGAGGGGGAAGTTGGAGATCACCAGCTCACCGCCTGCGCCGCCAGCGCTTTCGGCGCTGCCGCCCGGACCCCGACCACAGGCCTGCAGCAGCGCCGGTCCCAGGGCGGCCGCACCGGCCCCCAGGGCCAGCTGCCTGAGGAACGTCCGGCGGCTGCGGGGATGGGGACGGTTCTGGGTCATGGCGATGGGGTCTCCAGCAGGTGACTGTCGGCCGGATCCCAGCGACACCAGAGCTCCTGGCCGACACGGAGATGATCCGGCAGGCCGGCGGTGGTGTCGATGGCGATCAGGGACAGATCGTTGTCGCTGCACAGCCGCACTTCCACGGTGGCCCCCTGGAACGCCAGCTCGCGCACCCGCGCCCGCAGCCCCCGCTCCCCCGCTTCCGGCGGTGTGGCACTCAGACGCAGGCGCTCCGGCCGCAGCAGCCGCATGCCCCCACCGTTCCCCTCCGGCAGCAGGTTGGCGGCCCCCAGGAAGGTGGCCACCACGGCACTGCGGGGGCGGTCGTAGAGCTGCCGGGGGGACCCCACCTGCTCCAGCCGGCCCTGGTGCAGCACCGCCAGGCGGTCGCTGAGGCTGAGGGCCTCTTCGCGGTCGTGGGTCACCAGCAGGAAGGTGATGCCCACCTCCCGCTGGATGCGCTTGAGCTCGCTGCGCATGGTGCGGCGCAGGTCGGGGTCGAGGGCTGCCAGGGGCTCGTCGAGCAGCAGGGCGGCCGGTGCGTTGACCAGCGCCCGCGCCAGGGCCACCCGCTGCTGCTGGCCGCCGGAGAGCTGGTGGGGCCGCCGCCGTGCCAGCTCCGAAAGCCGCACCACCTCCAGGGTCTGCCCCACCCGCTGGCGGATCTCCGCCTCGGCGAGCCGCTGGGAGCGGGGCCCGAAGGCCACGTTGTCCCAGACGCTGAGATGGGGGAAGAGGGCGTAGTTCTGGAACACCAGATTCACCGGCCGTCGGTGGGGTGGCGCGTCGGTGAGGTCGTGGCCCTGCAGCAGGACGCTGCCCGACTGGGGGCGCTCGAAGCCGGCGATCAGACGCAGGGTGGTGGTCTTGCCGCAACCCGATGGCCCCAGCAGGGAGAAGAACTCACCGGCCGCAATCGAAAGGCTCAACGCCTCCACGCCAGCCATCCCGTCGAATCGGCGGCTCACCTGGCGCAGGCCGATCACCTCTGCCGCGCCAGGGGGGTCGGCCACGACACAGCCGTTCAGCGTTGCAGGCTCCGTCAGCACGCGCGGCAGCAGGTCGAGCCATTGTTCAGCAATGGCTTGCCCTCGAAATGTCCACCAATGACGGATCGGGCGGTTGATCTGCCGCTTGGTGTCTCGAAGGGCCACGGACTGCCATCCTCACGGTGGAGGCTGAGGCCCAGACCACCGGATGGACTTCTTCGATCGCCAGTGGTCCACCTACCGGGCGGTGGTGGACCACGACCTGATGCAGCACCGGGCCCTGACGGCGGCCCTGGGCCAGGCGCTGGAGACCTGGGTGGCGGCACGGCCAGCCGGCTCAGCGCCGCCCCGGATGGTGGATCTCGGCTGCGGCGACCTGGCCGTGATGGCCCCCCTGCTGCGCCACCTGCCGCTGGGCTCCTACCTGGGCGTGGACCTCTCCGCCCCGGTACTGCCCCGGGCGACGGCCGCCCTGGGCCCGGTGCCCTACCCCTGCCGGTGGCGGAAGCAGGATCTGCTGGCCTGGGCCGAAGCGGAGCCGGGGCCCGAACCGGTCGACCTGCTCCATTCCGCCTTCGCCATTCACCATCTCAGCGACGACGACAAGGCCCGCTTCCTGCGGCTCAGTCGCCGCCATCTGGCACCACAGGGCCTCTTCCTCTGGGTCGACGTGTTCCGCCCGCCCGGGGAAGACCGCCAGTCGTATGTGGCGCGCTACGTGGGCCGGATCCGCAGCGGCTGGGGGGGTGCTGGCGCCCGAGCAGCAGCAGCCGGTGATCGACCACCTCAGCCGGTTCGACGTCCCGCCGGATAGGGACGCCATCCGGGACACCGCCGAAGCCTGCGGCTGGCACTGGCAGGTGATCTGACAAAGAAAAAAATCACCTCTGCCCGCTTCAGCAAGGACAAGGGCGGGCCTGCGCTTGGTTTGCGACAGATCGGAATAAGGGAATGGAATGATGACTACATCACCTACTGAAGGTGCGCCCATGCTTCCTCTTCATCTGGATTGAGCCAATCATCTGTAAGCGAAGGTTCGCTCAATGCGATTCCGCTTAACGCAGAATCCTTGTCGCTTCGTGGCACTGCGACCAAGACCTTGAGGCCCTTTTGGAAATGTACTGATGGATTGAGCCGTATTCGTCCGTCAGGCTCAACAACAGCGTCATAGAGGTATTCCATTTCTTTCCTTAGATCTCCATCGAATATGATGCCACCTTAGCCAAGAAACCATCGAGTTGGTCTCCTGGCTTGTGAAAGGGAGCCCGGACGCCTCTGCACCGAAAGGACTGACCCCTCAGCCTCCGACGCATCCTTTTAACGCCCATCATCACCCGCCCGAATCATCTTTTGACAAAGCGGTTTCTCCGCGCCGGGTCGGGTGAATGATGATGTTAGCCCCTATGCCCCCCCCTAACACAGTAGGTCTTCACCATTGGGAACTGCTTGTGAAGTATCTGACTGGTGTCAATTGAGACAAGGAATTAGCAACGTCTTGGATTGGAACGCGGCGGGTGGAGTCGGTGAACGTAACCCCACTATTTCGACTGCCTGGGGCATGAGCTGGATTGCTTTCCCCAGGAGCTCAGTATGTGCTGCCGGTAGTCACTTCGCGGTGAAGGGTAGCGAGGAGTGATGCAGCACGATGCGGACTTCTCCGTCCGGCTCCCTCAAGAATGCCCACGTTTTGTCCACGGTAGTCAGCTTGCCGCTGCTGTCGATGAGATCAACATTGCCCATGGTGATGGCCAGATCGCCATGCAACTGAATCACCTGATTGCGGATAGCGCACTTCTGCCAGGGCTTGATGGCAAAGCCCTTGTCGTTGGGATAACTTGGATTACCGCCAACGAAATAGGCCAGCGCGCCAGCCTTTGTGCCCCTGAAGGTTTGCGGATGCTGAGTGAGCGTCGGTTTGAAGGCCACGGCTCCGTACTGATAGCCATAGGCCTGATCAAGGATCCTGCTTGCCGTTATCTCGGCCGCCGCAAAACCCCCTGTGGCATAAGCCTTGCTGATCGCCAGCAGGCCGTTGCACCAGCCTTGCTGGGCATTCAACACCTGCTGTTCGGTAATGTTGCTGTTCATGCGCATCGGTAAGCTATCGGCCATTGCAGCACCTGTTGTTGTCCCCAGGAGGGGCAATACCAGAGCGCTACAGGTGGTGGCCAGACGATGGTTCATGGTGATGTGCCGAGTTAAGGGCTGTGGGACTCTAGTCGGCTCAGTCGCATCTGAGGTTGGTGTGGCATGTCGCTGATCTTTTCCGGGAGTCGCAGTAATGAATCCCTCGTCACATATCCCGGTTAGGTGTGTCCATTGGTGCCTCCGTCGTACGAGCAGGATCGTGTCACTGACGTGGCTCTGATTGCAGAATTCAATACTGCGCTTTTGTGGCAACGAAAGACTTGCGCAATTGAAGGGCTAGATTGATCTTCGGTGGTTTCCGTGAACCACGGTCAGGAAGTCCCTCCCTTCCGAGAACCAAGGCAGCCGCCAAGATGCCACGAGTCAAAAAGCCTGTCGTCTAAACAGATGTTAGCCCCAGCTCAACAGACCTGGCCATGATTGACGGGTCCGAGAACTACTTGTGTATTTAGCTACTAAAAGTCAGCCAGGCTATCTACCCCCAGCGGCCCTCCGTCGAGTCCATCGGTGTCGCTCCTGGTGGTACTAATGTCACGGTGGTCCAACAGCTACTGGATGGTCAAGATGTCCAGTCCTCTTTCAATCAGGTGTGTAGCAAAGGAATGACGGAAGCTATGGCAGTTCCCCACCTTGGTCACGCTGGCTCGAAGACAGACCGTTTCTCAGCGTTGTACACCACGCTTGGATCGAAATGGTGGCGGCCTTAGAAGTCGGATTCCCTGTGAAGCAAGTTGTTCTGCTGGGAGAAAACTCATTGCCAATCCATTCGCGTTCAGCATTCGGATACTTGCGAGCCAATGCGTACGGCACCGCGATTCGCCTCGATCTTGACATGGACAGCTTCACCTACCGCAAGTAGGGCAGCCTGTAAACCGGCAGAACGGGGCGACTAGCTGGTGGAGATGGATGGGCACGTCCAACGGTCTCCATTGGAACCTTGACGCGCACCTACCGACCCGTCGGACCCACCACCTACGTCAAACACCCCATCGTCTGGGCGGAACCAGCGGAATGCGACCGGGAGATCCGCACCCGCGAGGGAAGAACCCGCTACCGTCATGGCGATGATCGAGTCTGGAACTATGAGGAGAACACGGATTAATCCGTGATCGCCCGCAAGAAATTGACTTGGCTCTATCTCCCCACGACAGAAGCGGAAACGTAGCTCTGCGCACGCTTCAGGCGCACCGCGGGATGTTAGACCTCAGCTGTCAAGAAGTTCATCAGGATCAATGGGCTCCCATTCGATGCGCTCGAACCGTGCCACCACGGCCTGTAGGGCAAAGAGGGCTCCCTCTTCTGAGTTATCGGAACGGCCCGTGAAACCCAGCACCACCTGATCAGAGGCGCGTTGCCAGTTGACAGGGCGGGATTTGTCTCCTCTCTCTCCCCCACCACCCACCACCCAGCTGTCACCGTTGAACAAGCGCAGTTTGTCGATGTTGCGCGGACCGAATTCGGCGTAAATGGCGGAAATGCCTTCGCCTTCCCCCAGGCTTCGCTCCCCTTGCCGTAGGCCGCGTTTGCCCCCATAAACAAACACCTTCTCCGCCGCCTCGCCCCTGCTCTGGTAACGAAGCGTGAGTTTGTCGATCCGCGAGCCAGCCTCCAGACCGATCCCACTCAATCGCACGCGGTTTTGCACGGCGGTGCTGGCGTCAAACGGAAAGTCAAAACGGTTGCCATTTGGCGCCTCGATATTGCCGATCAGCGTGGCAGGATCCTCACTCACAGAGGCGACGATATGGGGAGAGTTCAATTGCAGCGAGGCCAGGCTCGGCACGGACAAGGGGGAAGTTGGAGAGGCTTTGTACGCACTTACCAGATTGGCCAGGGTCGTCAGGTCGGCCTCGGCAATCTGTTGATTGCGATCAAGTTCCTCCTCGTCGGCGAGGCTGATACCGTAGACCTTCAGGCTCTCTTGGGTCTCCTGGATTTGGTTGATTAGCTCCTCCACCCGCTGCTGTTGCCGCAACAAGCCACCATTGCTAGTGAAGCGTTCACGGTTGGCAGCCACCTGCGCAAAGGCCCGGTGCATTTCCGGCACAGTTTCATAGCCCAGAGTTGCCATATTCAACAAGGCTGGCTGCTCGAAACCAGAGAGACCAAAAGATTGTGCATAGGCAACCATCTCTTCCGCCCGGAGTTTAGGCGTCTGGCTCACACCGCGTACACTGTACTTAAAGTCGTAGCTGGTCGCAGTACTGCGGCTCACGTTCTCCAAGGTATGGTGCAGATCCACACCCAGCTGGAAGCCACTGACAAGGCCGCCCAGTGCAAGCTCGTTATTCACCCGATCGGCCTGCTCGCGTGTTTCCGAGCGAAACGTGTACACACCATTGAATTCTCCCCCCAGGTTGATCGAAGCGATGTACGAGTCACCATAAAGAAGCACAAACTCATCGAGATCGGCGGCACTGCTCGGGAGCGTCCGATCCGGCCGCAAGTGGGGCTCACTCAGAGAGGCCGCGCTGGTGACGCGCCAGGCGTGCACTACAACCGACAGGCTGTAGACGGTTGTCTTCAGGCTGGTGAAGAAGTCCCTCTTGATCCGCAGCAACGGCAGGAATCCCAGACCCGTAAGGGAACCTCCCGCCTGGAATTGCATGGCCTGCGCCAGTTCGCTGGCGGTGCGACAAACGCTGCAGAGAGTCATCCCTCCGGCGGCACCGGGGATTTCCAGGCCCGACACGGCAACGTTAGGACCGGGTCGATCCCGGTCACCGAACCGATCAGTGACCCGATTGACACCGTGGCCAAGAAAGCCGCTGGTAGCGGTTGGAGTTTGCATCGTGAAAAAGAGTGCCGCTCGTATCGGATGATACAAGCCGAAGCACCGGAACGGCTTGTCTGACCCTAGGCGAAGAGGATGCTCCGACCACAATCGCAGAGATTGGGGAAATGAAGATTTACTGCAGCCGATTCTTCACATTTTTTCTATCCATACAATATCCAGTATGGACCAACTTCTTGTAAGCGTTCAGGGGGCGTGACAGCATGCGGCGAACTCTGTCTCTGCTGAATCCTTGACAGCGGCCTGATTCTCGTTTGCATCTCAGGCAGAGACTGTTTGCGATGGGCGCCCCACCAACAGGGATTTCAGAAGCGGACTGGTCCGCCACACCGGTCGGCGTTCGGGCTGGATTTCTTGAGCTGCTCCAGCATGGCCAGGAGCAGCAGGAGGAGATCGAGCAGCTCCGCGCTCAGCTCACCGCCCTGGCCACCGAACTGGCCAGCCTGCGGGAGCGGATCGGCCGCAGCTCCCGTAACTCCTCCAAACCGCCCTCCAGCGATGGCCCGGGGTTTAAGCCGCCAGAGCGGCGTAAAGGCAGTGGCCGCAAGCGTGGCGGCCAGCCGGGTCATCCAGGATCCGGGCCGGAGCTGCTGCCGATCGAGCGGGTTGACGAGGTCGTCG
>NZ_JAGQCH010000004.1 GCF_024346055.1 Cyanobium sp. Cruz CV13-4-11 | reverse complement strand
ACCGTTTTTGTCGTGCCTGTGGCACTGATCCCGGTGAAGTCGGTGCCGAGGGTGGCGGTGCCGGCCACGGTGTAATTCACCGTCAACGCGCTGGTGGTAGGGCCAGTGCGGGAGAAGGTATAGATCAAATTGGCGGTGCCATCTTCTGTCACCGAAGCTGGTGCGACGCTGAGGCTGATGGTGCTTGTTAAGGCAGCAAATGAGCTGACGGTAACGAACTCCTCGTTGCCGAAGCCATCGATGTAGGTGACCTGGGCCCGCAGGCTGAGGCCGTCCAGCTCCGGCGGCACGGGGAACGACACGCCCTCGCCCACTTCTTCCCAGACCACGCCATCGGCGGTAGCTTCCCAGATCACCTCAAAGGTGCCGTCGCCATTGCCGTCGGGGTCGCCCACGGTGCGATCGACGCTGACGATCTCACCGGGCAGCGGGCTGCCGCTGATTGTGAAACTGGCGGGGCCCAGGTTGCCGATGCCGCCATCGGCCAGGGGGGCCCCATCGGCACCGATCGTGTCGGTGAGGTCGGCGCCGGCAAAGTTGGCGCTGCCCGAGTTGAGGGCGCCGGAGAGGTCGGCGGCGTTGAGATTGGCGCCGCGGAAATCGGTCTGGTTGAGGTTGGCCCCCGTCAGCTCGGCCTCGAACAGCAGGGCATTGCGCAGGTTGGCGCCACTGAGGTTGGCGCCCTCAAGGATCGCGCCGCTGAGGTTGGCGCCGCTGAGGTCGGCGCCGCTGAAGTCGACTCCGGTGAGGTCGGCGCCCACGAGCACTCCGCCGGCGAGGTTGGCCCCCACGAAGCGCGAGTCGATGAGGATGGTTTCGAACAGGCGCACCCCCGCCAGGTTGGCGCCGGTGAAGATGCTGCCGGTCAGGTCGCTGGCCAGCAGGCGGGCGTCGCGCAGGTCGGCGTTGGCGAAGTTGAGATTGAAGCTGGTGGGCAGGTCTGCCAGGGCCGAACCCAGAGGCAGCTCGGCGTTCACCTGGGCGAACAGGGCACCGCGCAGGTTGGCGCCGCTGAAGTCAACCGCCTCGAGATAGGCGTTGAGCAGCCGGCTGCCGCTGAGGTTGATGCCGGTGGCGTTGATGGGGGTGGCGCTGGCACCGAATACAGCGATGCCGTTGAACACCTGGTTGGCCAGCTGGGCGCCGGCACTGAAGCGGCCATCGCTGACCAGGCTGCCCACCTCGGGCTCGTCGCCGGGGGCACCGGGCACGCCGAGGGCACCGAACAGGTTGGCGCCGCCGAAGCTGGCGCTGCCGGTGGCATCGGTGAAGTCGGCATTCACCAGATTGGCGTCGGTGAACAGGGCACCGTTGATGACTCCCCCCAGCAGGGTGGCGCCGAACATGGTGGCGCCGGTGAAGTTGGCACCGCTGAGATTGGCGCCATCAAGGATGGCTGAAGCCAGGTTGGCGCCGCTGAAGTTGGCGCCGCTGAGGTTGGCGCCGCTGAGGTCAGCGCCGCTGAGGTCGGCACCGGCCAGGTTGGCGTTCTGGAACGAGGCCCCCGCCAGGATCGCCTCCCGCAGGAGGGTGCCTGCAGCGTTGGCGCCGTTGAAGATGGCGCTGGTGAGATCGGTAGCCAGGAAGCGCACCCGGGTGAGGGTGGCGCCGCTGAAGGTGCTGCCGCTGAGGTTGCCGCCGGAGAAGATGGCGCCGGTGAGATTGGCATTGCTGAAGCTGTTGGCCACCAGCTCGCTGGCGGAGGTGGCCAGCACTGCGGGCGGTTCGGCGCTCAGCTCTCTGAAGTAGGCGCCGGAGAGGTTGGCGCCGCTGAAGCTCACCCCGGCGAAGTACACCGCCTGGAAGGTGCTGTTGCTGAGATTGATGCCACTGAGGTTGCGGTTCACCACGAATAACTCAGCGAAGCTGCGGTTGCTGAGGTCGGCGCCGGCGATGAAGCGGGGATCGGGCTCGGTGGCGCTCACCTCCACTGGCTCGGGGGGCACAATTTCGAACGGTGGATCCAGGGGTTGGCCCGGCAATCCTTCCGTGCCCAGGAGGTTGGCACCGCTGAAACTGGCGGCACTGGCACCGAATCCGAAGAAGGAGCCAGTGAATTCGCTGAAGTTGAGGGTGGCGTTGCTGAAGTTGGCCCCTTCGAAGTCGGCCTGGAGAGCACTGCCGAGCACGAAGCTCACGCCGCTGAAGTCGGCTCCGGTGGCCGTGACGTTGGTGAGCTCGGCGCCGTCGAGGAGGGCGCCGTCGAGCTGGGCACCGGTGAGATCGGCGCCGATCAGTTTGGTGTTGCTGAGATTGGCGCCGCGCAGGTCGGCTCCGCTGAGGTTGATGCCGCTGAGGTCGAGCTCGGAGAGGTTGGCGCCCCGCAGGTTCACCCCGGAGAGGTTGGCATCGGCGAAGATCACCTCAATGAAGCGGGCCCCGCTGAAGTTGGTGGGGGTGCCATCGGTGGCCGGCCGCAGGTCGGAACCGGCGAAGTTGAAGCCCTCGAACACGGCACCGCTGAAGTTGGCGCCGCGCAGGTTGAGATCGAAGCTGGTGGGCAGCGCCGCGAAGGTGCTGCCGGAGGGCAGCGATGCGTTGATGCCGCTGAACAGGGTATTGCTGAAGTTGGCCTTGCTGAAGTTGACGTTGTAGAAGAAACCACCCTCAATGGTGCTGCCGGAGAGGTTGATGCCGCTGAGGTCGGCGTCGATCGCCACCAGGCCCTCAAAGAACTGGTTGCTCAGATCGGCACCCGCATCCAGGGAGGATGCCTCGATGCCGACGGCTTCGATGGTGATCGCCCCGGTGGTCACGGTGCGGCTGGCGCCGCTGCCGAAGTTGGAGCCGGTGAAGTCGGATCCAGTGAGGTTGGCGCCGATCAGGGTGGCGCCGGTGAGATCGACCGCCAGGGCCTTGCCTTCGAAGAAGCTGATGCCGTTGAGGTTGGCGCCCACCAGCTGGGCCCCGGAGAGCTCGGCCCCGGAGAGGTCTGCTCCTTCCAGGTTGGCGCCACTGAAGATGGCGCCCATCAGCTTGGCGCCGGCCAGGTTGGCGCCGCGCAGGTCGGCGTTGGCGAAGTTGGCGCCGGTGAGGTCGAGTTCGAAGAAATCGGCACCCCGGAAATCGGCGCCGCTGAAGTTCACCCCCAGCAGGATCGTCTCCTGCAGCACCAGGCTGCTGCCCACCACACCGGAAAGGTTGGCGTCGGTGAGGTTGGTGCCCAGGAACACGGCACCACTGAGGTTGGCGCCGCTGAAGTCGCTGCCGGAAAGATCGCCGGCGATCACCGTGAGGCGACTGAGGTTGGCGTTGCGGAAGTCCAGCTCGAAGCTGGTGGGCGGCGTGGCGAAGAAGCCGGAGGGCGCGGAACCGTTCAGCTCCGCCAGCACCACATTGCTGAAGTTGGCATTGCTGAAGTTGATGTTGTAAAGGAAGCTCGCAGTGATGACACTGCCGCTCAGATCCATGCCGGTGGCATCCACATTGGCCACGGCGATCTCGGTCAGGAACTGGTTGCGCAGGCTGGCGCCCACGTCAAACAGCGACACCTCGATGCCTACCGCATCCAGGGTGATTGCACCGGTGATGTCGGTCCGGCTGGCGCCGCTGCCGAAGTTGGATCCGGTGAAATTGCTGGCGCTGAGGTTGGCCTGCAGCAGGCTGCTATTGCGCAGGTCGGCGCCGAGCACCTGGGCATTGGTGAGGGTGGCGCCGTTGAGGGTGGCGCCGTTGAGGCTGGCGCCGTTGAGGATCGCCCCATCGAGGAAGGCACCGGTGAGGTTGGCGCCGCTGAGGTTGGCGCCGCTGAGATTGGCCTTGCTGAGGTTGATCCCCTGCAGGTTGGCGCCACTCAGGTTCACCCCGGTCAGGTCGGTTTCCGAGAGGTCGCCGCCGGCGAACACCACCCCCTGCAACAGGGCGCCCGAGAGGTTGGCCTTGGCCAGGTTGATGCCACCGGCGGTGACGCCGGTGAAGTTGGCGTTGCTGAGGTTGCTTTCCGGCAGCTGGGCGGCCCGCAGGTTGGTGGCCGTGCCGTCGGCATGGTTGCGGAAATCGGCACCGCTGAAATTGGTGCCCTTGGCCTGCAGGAAGCTGAGGTCGGCGCCGCGGAAGTTCAGGCGGAAGGTGCTGAACAGCGAGGCTTCCGGCGCCCCGAGCGGTGCGCTCTTGTTGAAGCCATTCAGGATGACGCCCCGCAGGCTGGCCTTGGAGAAATCAACGTTGTAAAAGAAGCTGTCCTTGATGGTGGCGCCGGTGAGGAGGATGCCGCTGGCGTTGGCACCGATCACCTCTACCTTCTCGATCAGCTGGAAGCGCAGGTCGGCGCCGGCAGTGAAGCCGGCCACATCGCCCGTGCCCACCAGGCCGGGATCGAAGGTGGCGGGCCCGGTTGGTGGCTCGACGGGCGGCTCCACTGGGGGGATGGACGGAGGCACCACCGGAGCGGTGATCACCGTTTCACTGTTGTTGGCGCCATCCAGATAGGTCACCACCAGGCGCAGGCCCTGGCCGGCGTCGGCATCGGCCACCTCGTAGGTTTCCTCGGTGCCTACCGTGATCCACTGCACCCCATCGGCGGAGCGCTGCCACAGGTAGGAGAAGGAGCCGTCGCCATCGGGATCGGGGCTGAGCTGGTTGGCCTCGAGCAGCTCACCCACAGCCGGGTCGCCATCGATGGCGAAGCGGGCCTGACCAGGGGTGATGGTAGGTCCACCGGGGTCAACGCCCAGGCCGATGGTGTCCACCTGCACGGTGCCGGTGAGGATCGCCCGCCCGCTGCCGCTGCCGAGGATGGCGCCGGTGAAGTTGGCCTTGCTCAGGTCAGCGCCGGTGAGGTCGGCGCCGGTGAGGTCGGCGTCCTTGAAGGTGGCCTCCAGCAGCTTGGCGCCGCGCAGGATCGCGCCTCGCAGGTTGGCGCCGGTGAAGTCGGTCTTGCCCATATCAGCGCCGGTGAAATTGGCGCCGGCGACGTTGGCGGCTTTGAAGCTCACCTCCAGCAGGCTGGCGCCCTGGAGGTTGGCCCCCTGGAGGTTCACGCCGGTGAAGTCGGCCTTGCCGAAGTCGGAGGCACCGATCACCGCATTGGTGAGGTTGGTGCCGATCAGGATCCCCTCGGTGACGTTGGAGCCCCCCAGCAGGGCGTTGGCCAGGATGGCCAGGGTGAGATCGGCCCCCTGGAAGAGGGCCTTGCGCAGGTCGGCGCCGGTGAAGTCGGCCTTGCGCAGGTCGGCGCGCTGGAAGCTGATCTCCGCGGCACTTACCCCGCGGAAACTGGCGTTGGCAAGGTAGCTATCGTCAAACTTCACCTTCTCCAGCCGGGTGATCTGGCCGGGCAGGGAGCTGAAATTGCTGCCGGAGAGGTAGGCGTCGGAGAAGTCGGCGGCAAACAGATTGGCCCCGCGGAAATCCAGGTTCCAGTTGGTGTTGGCCAGATAGGTGGTCAGCTCGAAGCCGGGCTGCTGCTGCTCCGGCACCGGCAGGTTCTGGGGAATGAAGTTGTTGATGTCAGCCCACTTGCTGTTGCTCAGATCGGCGCCGCGGAAGCTCACATTGCGGATGTAGCCGTCGGCCAGATCCAGGTCCGAGAGGTCCTGGCCATCGAAATTCAGGTTCACGGCGATGAAGCTGTCGCTGCCGGTGCTGGCCGCCTGCAGGGCCTCGCGGGTGGCGCTGGTCACCACGGCGCTGGCCAGCTCGCCGGGGTCAGGAGCAGGAGGCGTGGGCGGTGGAGTGGGTGTGGTGGTGGTTGGGGCACTGAGGGTGCCGCTGATGCTGAAGCGCAGATCGCCCTCCTGGGCGAAACCCTCCTTTTCCAGCATGGCGCCCTGGGCGTAGGGGCCGATGCCATCGGAGGCGGTGATGTACACCTTGCCATCGGTGGTGGAGCTGGAGAGCCGCAGCACATAGGACTGGCCCTGCTGCAGCGCCAGGCCGGTGATGCCACTGAGGGTGGCGGTGCCGTCGGCGGCCTGGCCAAGCTGGGAGGAGGGGATCGCGCGCTGCCAGAGCACGCTGCCGTTCCAGGAGGAGCGCACGCTCACGGTGATCGTCTGACTAGCGGCATCGGGCTCGCGGTAGAGGCCGAGGGCGATCGTGTTCACCGTGGCGGTGCCGCCGCCGGAGCCGATCTGGAAGGTCTGGCCCCAGGGCTGGTCGGCCTTGACCTCATAGGGCTTGAGGCCGGAAGGATTGCCAATGGCGAAGGAATTGATCACAGTGGTGAAGTGAATCAGTTAAATCGTAAAAAACACTTGGCCCTGGCCTGGCGGGAATGTCAATGAATGAAGATCATGAACCCCTTCTCCTCGGGAAGGGCAGGAAGAAATGAATTGCGCAGCAACCGGTCCCAAAAAATAAGACTGCTGCGGTCCTGCTGAGGATTCGCCTGCGCAAATCGCCTGGATGCGAAGAAATTAACTATAACGGTTAATCGATTAACAATTGGCCTGCATGCCTTCGCTGGCCCATTGGGGTGCAGTGGCATCAACGCCGCAGGCAGCCCAGGGGCAAATGCAGGCTTGCTCTCAGGCCGCCCCCGGGGGCCCTGTCCAGGCTGAGCCGGCCTCCGGCATTGCGGCAGAAGCTCTCCACAATCTGCAGGCCCAGCCCGGAGTGGCGTTGCTGGCCCCGGTCGTCCGAGCGGGGCTGCAGGGGCATGGTGAGGATCGAGGGGGTGGGCATCCCTTCGCCATGATCGTCCACAGTGATCACAACTTCCATCCCCTTGAGTTCCGCCCCGATCCGCACGGGTGGCCGCCCGTACTCCACGGCGTTGTCAATCAGGTTGTTGAGACTGCGCTGCAGTCCTGCCTGGTCCAGGTGCACGATCCAGGCAGGCACAGCGATCTCCACGGTGCCGAGCCTGTAGCTGGCGGCCACGCGCCCGCAGAATTGGTCCAGCAGGAAGTCCTGCGGGCCCAGGTAACCATCGGCGGCATCGCCCAGGATTGAGATCTGCTCGGCCAGGGCCCGCAGCAGCGCCAGGTCTCCCTCCAGGCTGGGGACTTCGATCGTCTGTCCCAGTTCCATGCGCACCTGCAGCCGGGTGAGCGGGCTGCGCAGGTCATGGCTGAGGGTGCGCAGCAACAGGCGGCGGGACTGCTCGTTTGCATTGATCTGTTCATAGAGTTCGTTGATCCGCTGCACCAAACGACGCACGGACTTCATCCCCTGAGGGGGCATCAGGTCGAACTGGCGCCCCCGGGTGTGTTCCATCGAATGCAGTAGCCGCTTCAGCGGCGCGTTCATCCGCAGGTGCAGGTACAGCAGCGTGCCCAGCAGAACCCCCACCAACAGGAGCAGGGGGCGCCAGGCCGGCAAAAACCAGCTGCTCAGGCCCAGGGCGCTGCGGGAGTTGAGCCAGTAGCTGCCTGGCTTGTTCCCCACGTCCAGGCGGATCCAGTATCCGGGCAGAAATTGCCCCCTCTCCGGGGGGTCCACGAGCACCGTGCGGCGGAGGTTATGGCCCTTTGCCAGGGTCTCCACCAGTTCAAGATCGTCGGCGGTCAGTCTCCCGTGGGCTTCGTCCGGACGGGAGCTGGCCACCACCAGCGGCGGCGAGGGCAGTTCGTCGGGCTCGCGGGTCTCCAGGGCGATCTCGGCCAGGCGGATCTTGCTCTCGATCCGGTCGGCCGATTCCTCCAGAATCTGGGGCTCAAGCAGCTCCCGCAGGGGCTGGAACAGCACCAGGCCGCTGAATCCTGCACACAACAGCCACAGAAGCAGCAGCTCCGCTCCGTCCCTCCAGGACAGCGGCAGGTTGCCGAGGCTGAACCTCATGCCAGGCAGGGACCATGCAGTTCTTTCCTCAGCCGGTCGCCTATTGGCTTGCGCATCTGTTGGATGGGCCATGACCCGTCGATCCACTGCTACAGGGGCGAGGTTAAACTATTATTAAAAATTGTTAGCATGCTTCTGCGGATCGTTGCGCATCGGTCCTAAGCCCATCAGTCACCGTTTCCGTTGCACGCTTACCCTTTGACACGGCAGTGGAGCAGGTACCCCCCAATTGTTCGCTTCACCCAGCCCGGCCCGCGCCCTGGCCCCTGTTTGCCGGAAGGGCGCTTCCGATCTTTTCACCCATGCAAAACACCGATGCAGAACAGTGAAGATCTTGTTGGGCTGGCACACACCGTGGCGGAATCCGATGTTCTGTGGATGCTCGACGACGATGTAGAACTCTGCCGCATGATCGAGACCTATTTTGAACGCCTGGGCTGGACGTTCCGGAGCTTTCATGCTGCCAGGGATTTCGAATTCGCCCTGCTGGAGTCCAGTCCCGAAGCGGCCATTGTTGATCTGATGCTGCCTGGAAAAACCGGCCTGGAACTGGTGCAGAGCCTGCAGGTATCCGGCTTCCACTTTCCAGTGCTGATGCTCTCAGCGATGGGTTCCCCCTCCGACCGAGTGGTGGGACTGGAGGCCGGCGCCAACGACTACCTGGCGAAGCCCTTCCTCTGCCGCGAACTGCAGCTCCGCATTGTCAAAATGCTCGACATCCGCAGGAGGGACTCGACAGCGGCCCTGCCGTTGCGTCCTGCAGCCGCCCGATACCAGTGGGAGCGACTGGTGTTCGAAGTGGGTTCTCGGCGACTGGTGAGCGGGAATCTCTGCGAGCCGCTCTCTCGTGGAGACGCAGCCCTGCTGGAGGCCCTCTGCACAGCCGGCGGTCCGATCAGCCGCCAGGCACTGCTCAGGGCCACTGGGAGCCTGGTGGACACGGAGGAAACCCGCACGATTGATGTGCGGATCTTCCGGTTGCGGGGTCTGTTGAAGAAACTGAACGACGGCAACGATCTGATCCGGTCTGTGCGCGGCAGGGGCTACCAGATTGCCCAGGCCCCGGCGGTTATTCAGTAGCCGGGGGCTGCCGCAGCAGCCGATCCGGCCGAGCCTCAGCCGTCGTAGGCCCCTTCCGGGTTCCAGGCGGTATTGGCAGCGGGGAGCAGCTGCACCCACCAGCCGATGAGGAGAGAGAATCGATACCATCGCCACTGCAGGCTGGACGGGGTCAGTTGTCTGTAAAAAACTTCATTGGATTCTCGGGTCATGGGGCTCGTCCAAGAAGCGCTGACGACGCGTCCTCATTTTAGCGAAGATCTGCTCGTAGTCCGTAAAGCCCAGCTGGAGGGGGTCAGCCATCCGTTCCAGTCTCAGTCTGGGATCTGGATTGATTTTAGCGGGTTTTTCAGGGGTTTCTTAACTGAACCCAAGCGCGGTCCTGAACAGCAACCAAGCTCCGCAGGCCCGGGCGGCAGCGCCAGCAGCCCACTAAGAGTTTTCGTAACCATTCAGGGGTCGGGACGCGCCGCCGCGCGAGTTTACGCCTGCTCGCCCATGGCTGAGCGAGCAAAGAAGCAGTGCTGCCTTTGCTGCTGAACTCAGGGATCCGGCAGCAGTGATGGCATCACACCGCCGCGGTGATGGGCAATCCAGGCCTGCTCCAGGAACTCCCAGACATCTCGGCCCTGTTGCCGCAGGCTGGTGGTGACCGTGAGCAGTCGGCTACGACAGATGGCACCGCTGGCGGACTGTACGCCATGGCTGTTGCTCGGCATATCCCTGATTTTGCGCTGGATGACGGATTGGCGCAGGGCACGTACTCCTGCGGAGAAGACTTCGTCTACAGCAGCGTTGTTGGTGGGTTCGACGCCGTGGGTCTCAAGAAAAGTCCATAGGGCTTCTTTGCGTTGCAGCAACTTATGGCAAGTGCGCACGGTCTGGGCCCATGGTGTTCGCTCCTTTCGCGCAAAACCCAGATCCACCACCCGCTGCAGTGCGCCCTCGAAGTGCTGGCGGATCGGCCGACAATTTTGCTGGAGTTGATCCCAGTCGATTGTGCCGTCTTTCCACTGGTGCCACTGAACAAACAGCTGCTGCTGCAACGCCAACAGTTCCCGGCCCATCTCGCCACTGACGCCCGGGCGTTCGGCGATGGCGGTCAGGTCGCGGATCAGATGCGCCCAGCACAGCTGCCTTTGCATCACCGGCAGGTGGTTGTAAGCAGAAAAGCGATCACTCACCACAATGCCGCCAAAGGCGTTCCCCAGCAGCTCGATCGCCGCGGCGGCCGATCGGCTCAGCCCCTGCAGAAACACCGTCACCACCGGTGTGACCATTACCCACTGCCAACCGCGCTTGCGTTCGGGATTGCCGCCCACCGCTTCGCGGAAGACTGCGTCTACTTGTGCCACGAGTCAAACGTTCTCTATGAATACTGACGCAACTGTATCGAGGATGGGAGTTTGGCCTCCCGGAGCCGGCCTGCAGGGGCAGGCTCCAAACCACCCCATGCTGCTGCGCTTAAGAGGTGTGGTGGTGAGCGATGGGGAAAAGGCGGACTTGAGCCGTCAGGTGAGCGATGAGAAGATGAGCAAAAGCGAACCGCTGAAGACGCAACCGCTGCGCGGAAGCCCAAGGGCTACGAAAAGTCTTCCAGAAGCTGTCAAAACGGGCGCAGGTAGGCGGTGCCCGGAAGAGTGTGGACGTTACCTGCTTACGGTCCACGCGGCAGCCGGTGTTCAGGCGGCATGAGCTCATCGCAGGCCTCGATACGGAACGTGGGAACCTGACATGGGGTGCTCTAGCCGCAGGCTTCCGCGCAGCGGTAGGGAAAGCCACAAGTGGCCACAACCACGAGGGCGAATACCAATACCCATGGCAGGGGCGGAGCAGCCCGTAGTAGTGATGAAGGAGCTGTAATGGCTCTGGAGCGAAGGGGCTGCGTTATCCAAACTGAGCCAAAGCATCAACCAGTTCGCTGGGAGGAATGCGAGTGGTTCAGAGAACAACGCGCTGCCATCAACGAGTGGAGCCATTGGCATCACTTGTGGCAGCAATGTTGGGATAACAGGAGCCGTATGACGCGAGAGTGTCACGTACGGATCTGTGGGAGCCTCGGGGGGAAGTTCCCCGGGGCCACCCGGCGGCATTGCCGGTGGGGGCACCGGTTTCAACCGCTGCGCGCAAGACTTCGTCTATGACGTAGGCCACCGGCTGCTGCCGCGCCGCCGCCAGCGCCTCCTCCATCGATTGCTCCAGGGCTGCGCTCAGCCGTTGGCGGATCGCAGCGATCGCTCCTCGGCTGTAGACGAAGTCTTCTCCGCAGGAGTACTCCACTCCCAACAACTTATCCAGCAGCGCCTGGGTCTTGCTGAAACTCAGAGGGAAAGCACTACCCAGCAGACCCACCAGGGCACTGAGCCGGGGCCCGTAGCGGCTGTGCTCCACATCCGCCGGCCGTTCGGCGCAGGTGCTTGTGGAGCAGCAGGGACAGACCAGGCGGTGCAATCGATGCTCGATCAGCAAAGGAGTGATCGGCGGGATCTCGATCACCTGATGACGTAGCGGCCCTGGATCCTCTCCCCGCAGCAGGGTGCCGCAGCGGCGGCAGGCATCGGGATGGTGCTCCACCACCTCGTCGCAACGCTCCATCGGCAGCAGCTCAGGCCCCGATCCCGGATGACCCTGCTGACCGCCCCGCTTGCGGCCACTGCCCTTACGCCGCTCGGGTGGCTTGAACCCAGGCCTATCACTGGAGGGCGGTTTGGAGGAGTTGCGCGAGCTGCGGCCGATCCGCTCGCGCAGGCTGGCCAGTTCGGTGGCCAGGGCGGCGAGCTGGGCCCGGAGTTGCTCGTTCTCCTGACGGAGCGCCAGTGTCTCCTCCTGCTGAGTACGGATAAGAGCTCTGGCACTGGCCGGCCACGCCAGCCAGTCCGCCTTGGAAATCCCGGCAGGAGCGGCGTCCATCGCAAGCAGTCTCTGACTGAGATGCAACCGGGAATCAAGCCACCGTCAAGGGTTCAGCAGGGCCGATGTTCGTTGCGAGCTGTCCCGGCCCCTGAATGGGTACGATTTCTGTTCGGCCTCAGCAATGGACTGCATCGCCAGGGATCCGCTGACCTGTGGCGCCAGCTCCTTGCATCGCTCGTTCCAGTCCGCGATGACCCTGCCCATCGCAGCTTCGGCAGAGGACATGCCGATCGCGGTCTCAGCGGCGATGGACTTGGCGATCCCTGCGTGGCGCCTTGATAGCGCAATGGCCTCAAGGTGAAGGCTGGCCAGAACAGCACCTACCGCCTGCGAATTCCTGTCAGCCGTCTGCAGGCTGAGTTGAGCGGACCTCCTGGCTCTCCCATGCTGGCCTGGCGGAGGGAGGGAGGGAGGCTCCGGGATTGGCTGGCTTTGATGGCTGTCCCTTCGTGATGCGCTGCATTGCTTTCTAGGGGGCGCCGCCTTGCGGCGAGTCTCAATTGAGACGCATAGTACCAGTTTTTCCTATCTGGTCCCTCGCGTGTCCACCAGCCACGGTGCCGTTCATCAAAAATTGGATCCCCACCCCCTTCTGGTGGATTGCGAGGCGGTGAGATCGACGCTTGCTCTCCGGATTTAGGTGCACAATTGGGCACACGAGCCACCGCCAGTAGGCATCCCGTAGGCACAGCACCCCCGAGATCCACTGCGCGGCAACGCTTCCCGGCTTACTCATAATTCGCCTTAGCCGGGTTCGATCCCCGGGACCCCCATGTGCCTCACTCGCCCCACATCCTCAACAGGTTGGTGTAGCTGCGGGTGAGCAGGTCGAAGATGTCGTCGTTCCCCTCTTGCTGGAAGAGGGCCAGGCGGGCGGTGTTGAGCTCGAACAGCAGTTCGCGTCTGTCGCTGCGGCGCACCCGGCTCTGGATCCAGCCCACGGCCACCATGGGCTGCGGCCAGGCCCCCGAGTCGCAGGAGCCGGAGGGCGGCGAAGGCGGCGAGGGGTGAGTCGGGCGGCGGGGCCTAACCTGCTTCCAACTTCACCCAACGATGCGCTTTCTGGTCCTGGCGATCCTGTTGGCCCTGCTGGCCTTCTTCGCTGCCGGGGAGCTTGCGTTGATTCGCCTGCGGCCCAGCCGGGTTCAGCAGCTCGAGGAGGCGGAGGAGCCCGGGGCCCGTTCCGTGGCCCGGCTGCAGCACCGGATGCGCAGCGTCCTCGTTGCCACCCAGCTGGGCCTGGTCCTGGCGTTGCTGGCCATGGGCTGGCTGGCCCGCGGCCTGGCGGAACAGGTGGCCGGCTGGATGGGTTGGCGTGAACAGGCCTGGATCGATGCCGGTGTCTTCCTGGCCCTGGCCCTGCTGGCCACCCTCCTGGGCGGACTGGTGCCCAAGGCCTGGGTTCTGCATCGCCCCGAAGGCTCGGCCCTGCGGCTGGCGCCGCTGCTGGAGTCGCTCACCCGCACCCTGGCGCCGCTGCTGCTGCTGATCGAGCGCTTCAGCGCGAGCCTGCTACGGCTGCTGGGCTTGCCGCGCAACTGGGATGAACTGGTGCCGGTGCTGTCGGCCGGTGAACTGGAGACCCTGATTGAGAGCGGCAGTGTGACGGGCCTGATGCCGGATGAGCGCAGCATCCTCGAGGGGGTGTTCTCCCTGCGGGACACGCTGGTGCGGGAGGTGATGATGCCGCGCTCCGGCATGGTCACCCTTCCGGTGGAGGTGACCTTCGCCGAGATGATGGAATCGGTGCACGCCAGCCAGCACGCCCGCTTTCCGGTGATCGGCAGCTCCCTCGATGACGTGCGCGGCATGCTCGACCTGCGGCGGCTGGCCGAGCCCATCGCCCGGGGACTGCTGCGCCCCGAGACCCCCCTGGCACCCTGGATCCTGCCGGTGGCCCAGGTGCAGGAAAGTGCCTCACTGGCCGACCTGCTGCCCCTGATCCGCAGTGGTCAGCCCCTGCTGGTCGTCGTCGATGAGCACGGCGGCACCGAGGGTCTTGTCACCGTCTCCGACCTCACCGGCGAGATCGTGGGCGAAGACGACAACCCGCTCGAGACGGCCCAGGATCTGCTGCAGCTCGTCGACGGCACCTGGTCGGCGGCGGGCGATCTGGAGATTGTCGAACTCAATCGCCAGCTGGGCCTGCAACTGCCCGAGGCTGACGGCCACCACACCCTGGCCGGTTTCGTCCTCGAGCGACTGCAGCACATCCCCGCTCCGGGGGAAGGCCTCAGCTGGCACGGCGTCCGCATCGACGTTCTCACCATGGATGGACCCCGCATCGAGCGGGTGCAGATCACCCTCGCCAGCATGGACGGAACCTGATCATCGATAATGCGCCCACTTGCTCCGCCCCTGCCATGAACCCAGTGCGCGTGGGTGTCATCGGCATCGGCAACATGGGCTGGCACCACGCGCGGGTGCTGAGCCTGCTGCGGGACGCCGAACTGGTGGGTGTCGCCGACCCCGACGAACCCCGTGGCCGCCTGGCGGTCGAACAGTTCGACTGCCGCTGGTTCCCCACCTACGAGGACCTGCTGGGTGAGGTGGAGGCCGTCTGCATCGCCGTTCCCACCCTGCTGCACCACCGGGTCGGCATGGCCTGCCTGCAGGCAGGGGTGCATGTGCTGATCGAGAAGCCGATCGCCGCCACCCAGGAGGAGGCGGCCGATCTGATCCGCGCCGCCGAAACCGCCGGGCGCCTGCTGCAGGTGGGCCACATCGAGCGGTTCAACCCCGCCTTCCGGGAGCTGCTGCGGGTGGTGGCCAACGAGGAGGTGGTGGTGCTTGAAGCGCGGCGCCACAGCCCCAACGCCGACCGGGCCAACGACGTGTCGGTGGTGCTGGATCTGATGATCCACGACATCGATCTGGTGCTCGAACTGGCCGCCTCTCCGGTGGTGCGGCTGGCGGCGGCCGGGGGCCGCAGCTCTGACGGCCCGATCGATTACGTCAATGCCACCCTCGGCTTCGCCAACGGCGTGGTGGCCAGCCTCACGGCCAGCAAGATGGCCCACCGCAAGATCCGCAGCCTCAGTGCCCACTGCCGCAGCAGCCTGATGGAGACGGATTTCCTCAACCGCAATCTGCGCATCCACCGGCGCTCCCATGAATCGGTGAGCGCCGACCACGGCGAGCTTCTTTACCGCAACGACGGCTTCATCGAAGAGGTGAGCACCACCTCGATCGAACCCCTCTACGCCGAACTCGAGCACTTCCTCCAGTGCGTGCGCGGCCGGGAAACCCCGGCCGTGGATGGCCTGCAGGCCTCCCGGGCCCTGCAGCTGGCCGACCTGATCGAGCAGTGCGTCGAGCAGCCCAACCTCTGCATGGCTCTGGAGGCCCCGATCTAGACACCCGCCGCTGGGATCATCGCGGCAGGGGCCGCGTCCCTGTCGGCCAGCTCCTGCAGGGCCAGCAACTGCCAGCGGCGGCAGTCGGCGGGGGAGGAGCGGTAGAAGAGATCCCAGGCTTCTGCCTTGTGGCGGCCGTAGGCCTCGCTCGGCACCTCGGGATGGCGCTGCTGCCAGCCCACCCGCACGGCGTGGCCGATCACCACGTCCAGGGCCAGGTCGTCGTCGAACTGGACCTGGGGGTTGGCGGCCACGAAGGCCATCAGGGTGAGCAGGGTCTCGATGCAGAGCCGGCGGTATTCCGGCGCCTCGATCTTGCTCAGCAGGTGCTCCACCAGGATCGCGAAGTTCTTCTCTCCCGGCGTCTTCTCGCGCAGCAGGGGGGCACTCTCGAGGCGATTGCGCCGCTCCAGCTTGTCGCCGATCACCAGGCCCCGGCAGTGGTGCAGGAGGTCCCAGATGCCCGGGTAGAAGTCCTTCGGCACCCGCTGCAGTGCCCCCAGCCGGGTGCGGTGCTGCAGCCAGCTGCCGTCCTTCGGCAGTTCCGCCAGGGGATCGGGCACCTCCCAGCGCACCCGTCCGCGCAGGTGCAGCTGTTCCTTGCGCTGCAGGGAGGCCCGGGCGTGCTCCACGTCGGCCAGCACGGCCTGGAGCCGGCGACGGATGGCGTGGGGCGGCAGGCTGCAGAGGCTTTCGAAGGCCTCGCTGGGGCTGAGGTTGGCCTCCGCCGCCAGCTCTCCGGTGAGCAGCAGCAGGAACTGCCCCAGCTGCAGGGTGAGGCTGCCGCTAAGCAGATCCACGTGGGAGCGGGCCAGGGCGTCGATGGCCAGCAGCAACTCCTGCTGCAGCATCCATTCCCGGCCGTCCTCGCCACTGAAGCGGCGCACCATCGCCGCGATGGCCAGGCTGCCCTCCGGTTGGCCAAGCAGCGAATCGCGGGTGTAGTTGCGGCCCACCACCACCTGCTTCTGGCGCAGCAGCAGGTCGGTGAGGGCATCCTCCAGCTGGGGGTGCACCAGGCCCATGGCGCCGGCGGCGCGGCGCACCACACTCCAGTCGGCATCGGCCAAGCCGCGGCGATAGACCTCCTCCAACAGCACCATCAGCCGCACCCCAGGACCCCTGCGTGGCCCCTGCAGGCGCGCATTGGGGCCGAGGCGGCGGCTCAGCAGTTCCAGCACCTCCGCCTGCTCCACCAGCGAGCGGCTGCTCCAGAGCCGATCGACCAGATGGGCCAGCGGGACGTCCTCCAGCTCCTGTTCCTGGCGGGCGGTGAGTGGTTGGTGGCTGGCGCTGGCCGGCAGGAGTGTGTGGCCGTCGGGCACCAGATCGCAGGCGGCCAGGGCCTGGGGCGGCAGGTCCACCAGGGTGGCCAGCGGCACCAGCTCCTCCAGCGACACCAGCCGCACCGGCACCGAGCCCAGCTGGCCCCGCTGCAGCTCACGGACCAGGTTCAGGAACGCCTCCGGGTCCCTCTGGAAGGGGCCGGCGGCGACCGGCACGAGCAGCAGGGGGGCTCCGGCGCCCCGCCAGTGGCGCTGCAGCACCCGGATCTCGGTGCCCACCGTGTCCACCAGCACCTGGGCGTCGTCGGCCAGGTAGAAGGTGTCCTCCTCCAGCACCGCTGGCAGGAAGCCGATCAGCTCGCCGTTGTGTCGGTAGAGCCTGGCGGTCGCCTGGGTCTCCATCCGCACAGGCGGATGGCCGGTGAGCCCCAGCCGCCCGTTGGCGCCCACGGTCGCCAGGCGGCGGGCCAGCTCCCGGGAACTGGCCACCCGCAGGGCGGGCGTCTCGCCCTCAGGCGGCGGCAGCACCGGCAGGCCGGCCCCCGCCAGGGCTGCGGCGACGCTGGCATCGGCGGGTGCCAGGGCCACCAGCACCTCCTCGGCCCCCGGGGGGCTGGGGTGGCGGCGGCCGCAGGGATCGAGATCGTCGGCGGTGATCAAGCCATGCAACAGCAGATCCGACAGCCAGGTGAGGCTCTGGGTCCAGAGCAGCGGGACGTTCTCGTTGGGCATGCGTTTCTGGCTGCCGGGCTGGCGCCGCTCGGCCTCGATCAGCTGCTCCGGCACCAGGTAGAGCTCGGGCAGCAGGGCCTCCCCGTCGACCGTCACGCTCAGCTCCTCCAGCTGCTGGCGCCACTGGCGGGCCTCGCTCCAGCGGCCCTCGCAGCAGGCGGTGATCAGCTCGTAGGCCAGGAACAGGGGCCACTCGCATTCGATGTGCTCGAACTGGGCCAGCTCCTCCCGCTCGTAGTGGAGCCGGCTCACGTCCTCCAGCACGGTCTGGTGGCCGTCGCGTCGGAAACGCTTGTAGCCGTAGGAGCCCGCCAGCTCGCTGCGGATCTTCTCCCGGGTGCGCGCCACGAGGGCCGGATCCTCGACGGCCCAGGCGGGGTAGCCGATCACCGAAAGGCAGGCGCTGTCGGCCTCCTTGCTGGCCGACTCCCTCGGCAGCAGGCCCCGCAGGGCGCGCCGCAGCCGCACGATGGCGTCGTGGGGAATGGTCAGGCAGCTGCTGCCGTCGCCATGGGGTCCATACAGGTCGAGCCCGATGAGGGTCTCGAGGGCGGCCTTCACCATGCCGATCGAACTGGCGTTGCGCTCCGGCTGGCCGTGGTTGCCCTTGTCGCCCCGCTCCCAGATGCCGTAGTCGGCCACCCGGTAGGCGCGGGCCACGTAATAGACGAGGTTCTGGAGGAAATCGCGCTCGTGGCTGGTCTGAACGATCACCAGCCCCGAGCGGGTGAGCTGGGCCAGCTGCAGCAGGAACAGGGCCGTGGCATCGAGCTGCAGATGGCCCCAGCCGTCGTCGGGCACCACCGGATCGCCCGTGGCGGTGTCGAACTTGGCGTGGATGGCGTCGAGCCGCTCGAGGCTGGTCTTGAAGCGCTCCACCTTCGGCGACTGGCGCATCATCGAGCGCATCAGACCCCGCATCAGCTGCAGGACCCGCTGCTCCAGCTCGAAGGAGCGGCGGCAGGGTCCCTGCAGGCGGCGGTGGGCCAGGGCCAGTCCCCAGACGCACTGGATGGAGTAGACGCAGTCCCGCACCCAGGCATCGCCGTAGTTGCCGTGCACGGTGCTGGCGGTGCTGGCGGGCAGCAGACCGGTGATCGGATGCTGCCGGCGCAGGACCACGTGCTCGATCTGGCGGTCGAGATCTTGGAGGCGGCGCCAGGCGGCGGTGGCGCTCAGGGGCTCGGGGGGCGGGCCGGAGAACGGCGCGGGAGGGGAACCAGGATCTGAGGAAGGGATAGGGGAACCGGAGCAGTTGGTGGCTGGTTGGCTGCCCATCATCTTGGCGGGATCCCAGGCCATAGATTCTGCTTCGCCGCCCCACCCACCCATGGCAGCAACCGTGACGGCCCCGATCCGCGCCCGCGTGCTAGGGGTGCCTGTGACTGTGTGCGGTGATGTTTTCGAGGCCGCCCTGGCCCTCCACGGCGGGGCAGTCGCCTCCCCAGCCGCCGCTGAGACAACCGTTGCCTCGGTCGGTGGCTCCAGCGGAGCAGGGACCGGGGGCCAGGTGGTGACCCTCAATGCCGAGATGACGATGGCGGCCCGCTCCAATCGGGAGCTGGGCGCCGTGATCGAGGCGGCTGACCTGGTGATCCCCGATGGGGCCGGTGTGGTGTGGGCCTTGGGGCGCCAGGGGTTCCGGGTGCGCCGGGCGCCGGGCATCGAGCTGGCCCGAAGATTGCTGGAGCATGCGGCAGCCCACGGCTGGCGGGTAGCCCTGGTGGGCGGCAGCCCGGCGGTGATGGACACCCTGGTGGGCCGGCTGCGGCGGGAACTGCCGGGCCTGAATCTGGTGGTGGCCAGCCACGGCTACCTCAGCCCGGCCGAATGGCCCCCGTTCGAGCGGCAGCTGCTGGAGGCCCGACCGGATCTGGTGCTGGCGGCGCTGGGGGTGCCCCGCCAGGAAACCTGGATCCGCGGCCTAGCCGGCCGCCGCAGCGGCGGTCTGTGGATGGGCGTGGGCGGCAGCTTCGATGTGTGGGCCGGCACCAAACAACGCGCCCCCAAGTGGATGCGCGCCCTGCAGATCGAATGGCTCTACCGGCTGGTGCAGGAACCCAGCCGCTGGCGCCGCATGCTGGCCCTGCCGGAATTTGCTGGGGCGGTGCTGAAGGAGCGGGGGTGAGGAGCCGGCAGGGCGCCCACGCGGCGAACTGCTGAATCGAGCCAATCACAGGCCCAACTCCCAGCCATCTCCTAATTTGGAGGAAGCTAGGAGTTCGTTGGGAGTTGCCAGCCCGTCCACCCCGTAGGCCTCCACCGATGGAGGACTTGCTCGCCAAGGACGGCGGGCTTCAGATGGCCATGCCCGTGCTGATGCAACTGGCCGCAGCCAGGCAGGGGGATCGCTATCTCCACTGGGATGAGCTGCGGCATCGCACACCACCACAGGGTCTCAGCCATGAGCAGTGGTGGCTCGCTGAGAAGCTGGCTCGCCGGAGCACAGGCACGCCGTTGCCTCTGCTGAGCTGCGACGGCAGCCCCTTCTGGCTCTGCCAACCGCCGATGCTGCTCCAGGCCCTGCATGACATCGATCGGAGGGCCGGTGCTGGCGGGATGGCCCCGTCAGCCGTCACCACTCCCTCCACCCGCAATCGCTACCTGCTGAGCGCGCTGATGGAGGAGGCGATCACCTCCTCCCAGATGGAGGGTGCCGCAACAACACGGGATGTGGCCAAGGCCATGATCCGCAGCCGCCGGGCGCCCCGGGATCGCTCCGAGCAGATGATCCTCAACAACTTCCGGACCATGCAGCACATTCGGGAGCTCAAGGATCAGCCCCTGACGCCGCAGCTGGTGCTGGATCTCCACCAGTTGGTCAGCCAGGACACGCTTGATGATCCGGCTGATGCCGGCCGGCTGCGGCCTCTAGGCGAGGAGGTGGTGGTGGATGACGCCTATGGAACGGTGTTCCACGTGCCGCCCCCTGCTGCGCAGCTGGAGCAGAGGCTGGAACAGCTCTGCGCGTTCGCCAACGGCGAGACCCCGGCGGCGTTTCTCCACCCCGTGGTGCGGGCCATCACCCTGCACTTCGCTCTGGCCTACGACCACCCCTTCTGCGATGGAAACGGTCGGACGGCCCGGGCGCTTTTCTACTGGGCGATGCTGCATCAGGGCTACGGACTGTTCGAGTTCCTTTCGATCTCTTCGGTGATCAACAAGGCCCGGGGACAGTACGAGCGTTCATTTCTACTCAGCGAAAGCGACGACAACGACCTCACCTACTTCCTGCTGGCCCAGGTGAAGGTGATTCAGCAGGCCATCACCAGCCTGCACGCCTATCTAAGGCGCAAAGCCTGCGAGGTGGGTGCCCTGCAGCGGCAACTGGAAGGCGCCGACGGGTTTGAGGATCTCAATGGGCGCCAGCTGGCCCTGCTCCGCCATGGCCTACGGCACCCCGGCTTCCGCTACACGGTGCTCTCTCACCAGAGCAGCCATGGCGTGAGCAACCAGACGGCCCGCAGTGATCTGCAGAAGCTGGCCGGTCGCGGCCTGCTGATCGCGGCGAAGGAGGGCAAACGGGAGATCTTCAGGGTGCCGGCTGATCTGGCGGCATGCTCCAGCACCATCAGCTGCGAAGGCTTGCGGAGCTCATTGCGAGGCGAAGGTGCGACCGGGATCCGCACCAGGTGAGCCTCCATCAGGGTGCTGGTGAAGGGGCAAAAGACGTCATGCGGTCCAGTCGCTCCAGCCGGGCCAGGTGCTCCGATTGGCGGCGCGCCTCATCACTGTCGCCATGGCGCAGCAGGACCTGACGGATGGCCTCGCGGATGCAGGCACTGCGGCTCTTTCCCTGCTGCCGGGCCAGCAGATCCAGCTGCCGCTCCTGCTCCAACTCCGGCCGCACGCCGATCACCAGGGGGCGATGCCGTGGTCAGGGCCGGGGGCCGACTGCTCTGGGGCTGAAGTTGCGCACCAGGGCGAGAAAGGGATGCTGAAGTAGCTTGAGGTCTAGTGGTTCACCAGCTGCATCAGAGGCGACCACTAGAGGGCAGCGAAGCTCAGCAGACGCTGCTGGCGATCAGTCTGCCCCGGCTGCACAAATCGCGAATCAGCGAACGAGCGCCGCAAAGAGATCAGCATTGGAGAATTCAGACCAAGCATAAGGCTTGCCCAGCCCACCACCCTGGCCAGAGTGGCGACATCACCGGCAGCCGTCGAGAGCAGTCACTTCAGGATCATGCCTTCAGACTGATTAGAGCAATGCATCGAAGAATTTAGTGACTGCATTGCCAGCTTTACCGGAAAGATTGGCCATTACCGAAAAAGCTGCCGCCATCAAGATGGCTTGGGCAGTGTTTCTGATACCCTCCTTCAAAAACACCTGAAGAGCCTGTGATTTCTGGATCTCACTATTATATGTTGCTGCGTTGATCTGGGCAGAGATATTTTCAATGGCGCGCTGCTTGATCACCGGGAAAGCAGCATCAAACTTGGCGGGGAGGGCTGGAGGATTGGGCAGCGAGGCCACATAGGAACGCAGTTCAGGCTCAGAATTAACTGCACTGATCCCTTTCACAACGCCCTTGAGACGATTGATCGCTTCAAAAGTGCTGATGGTTTGGCTGTTGAGGGCACGAGACCCTAGGAAAAACTGAAGCGGGATCATTAAAACTAGCAAAATAGCAAAAAAGCCTGAAAGTCGACTCACCGTTCGCTGCCATTTCTGCAATACTTGCTCTTTAGGATTAAATAGCAGGGCCAAGGCAATCAGCACGGCACCAACCAAAAAAGCAAAGCCGGAAGAGAGAAGTGCCGCAATCAAGCTGAGCTGCCATTCTGGCGTGGCGAGCTTCAATGGAAAAGAGTTAAAATAATGGTGTTTAGTGTCGACCCAATGATTAACCATCCTACAATAGCTACCGCGAAGGAGGTCTTAAGCCAAAGGCGTTTGCGGCGATCTGAATCAGATTCACTTAGTAACCCGATCTCTTCAGCAGTCATGCGCAGGCATTACTTTCATCGTTAAGCATTCTATCACATGCTTCACTTTGCAGTCTCTGAGTGAGTGCTTATTGCAATTAATAAAAAAGCCTCCCCTAAAGGGAGGCTTTACAAACTGCTGATGAGGATCAGGCAGCTGCCTTGATACGGTTGCGAACTTTGCGGGAGAAACCAAAGGCTGCAGCTGCGCCCAGGACGGGAAGCGGACCGGGGACGGGGGCGGGGGGAGCGGCCACTTCGACGGTTGATTGAACCGTCTGAATGCCTTTCCCAGTGATATTGGAAAGAGTGGCGGTGAAAGTTTCAGAAGAAGGGAATGACGTTGTGTAATCGTATTGCCCCCCAGATGAAGAACCGTTAGTGAGGGTTGCCAGTGCGTTGCCCACCGAACCGACCACATTAAATTGGCCAGCCTTGGGGTTTCCCAAAGAGGAAGACAACGATGAAGTATAATACTGAAGCACCTTGCCCGAGGGGCCAGTAATACTGTAATTCAAGACCTTAGAACCAGAATTCCAAGGGGTATTTGATTGAATATTGTAGGTGAAGGAATTAGCTGTAGGATTAGAGAAGGATATGTCGTCAGCGTCACTGAATCCACTGCGTGAGGTTAAGGCGAATGTAAAGCCACCTTGATCACAGGTAAAGGTAAGCGGCGTCAGCGTTGAAAGGGAAGCAGATGCATTGGGACAAGCCGCTGCATTCACGGGTGATGCGCTGGCAAGGCCAATGGCCCCGGCAGAGAAAAGTGCAGCTGTTGCAAACTTGAACTGTTTTTTCATTAAAGATAGCCTTAGTTTGTATGGCTATGACTCTTCTATTACTCCACAGCTCCCGCGCATCGGCGGCAGCTTGCGGCACTACGCCTGGAGATCGCGACAAGTGGCTCGGCAGGGTTTGCAGCCTTGATGCGCCTTTGTGTCTCCCCTCATTATTGATATCAGCTTGCTGCTGCTGATCTGCCTCCAGGCGCCAGTCACTTAAGAACCTAACTGGCCTGAGGTCCAGCAAGCTAAGGGTGCTGATGACGAGACGGATCTTCCCATCAAATTCTCAGCCGGTCAAGGATGTGTGCCCGTCAGCAGTTGATTGGCCAAGACTGGCTGCTCGGCCGCCACTTTGATCAACTGACATCAGGGAACCTTAAATAACCAACATTTTGCAGAGGCTCTGTTGAAAGGAAAAAGCCGCCAAAAGAAGCGGAAGAAAAGAGAATCCCATCGACTATCGGCAAGACCAGATGAGCCATAGGGAGATTAGGTACGAGATTCATGCAACTTTTGCTTCGTCCGAGAAGCCTCTCTGGATCAACAGTTGGCGTGAAAATTGCACAAACAATCACAAGCTGGATCCTGCCCCAATTAAGTGTCTTGCTGATTTTTCAAGGTTCCCACCACTTAAACACCCGATTGAAGAAGACACTTGAAGGCGCTTGAAGTTTTTTGTGATGGACTCAAGAGCAAAATCGAGAATAGTGATGTCGTAAGTAAAGCTCAAATAATTAACAAACTCTCAACTCCTCGGAGGATGACCGATCGCTACTCAGGCCACCAGCTCACCCTTGCTCACCGGAACCCCACCGAAGCCTGCCAAACAAAAGCCAGCAGCAGGAAGAAGAGGGGGATGATCGGCAGGATGTCCACCAACGGGCCGAAGGCCTGGTAGGCCTCGGGCAGTTGGGCCAGCGGGGTGCTGTGGGAAGCGAGACCGGCCAGCAGGAGGTGCGCCATGGAGAGTTGGGGCCCTTGGAGCGGCCCGATGCGGTGTATGGAAATTATCACGGGTGGTCCCGCCGGGAAGGCCGATCTGCCGGCAGCGACATCCTCTGCAAAACAACATGGGGCGCTGGGCCGGGCCCCAGTCGGGGCGGCGCGATGCAGGCTGGGCTTGCACGGGGCTGCTGCTGCACGGGGTGTGCGTGGAGGGGGCAGGCCGGGGCTCGGCGGCTGTGGGCCGGCTGATCGGAGGGCAGGAGACCTTGTGGGTGGCGGGATGCCAGCGGCTGCGAGTAGCTCCGCCAGCTTGGGGGCTGCCTTTGGAAGGTTCCAAGGACAGGCGGATGGGCCACCAGGCCTGCCGCGCAATCGCTCACGGACTTTGCAGCCCCTGGCGCTGATCTCGGGAATGGTGCGGTCGCTGATGCGGGAGGGGCTTGGCTCGGGTGCGGCACTCAGCCGGCGTGGCGGCTCAGCCAGGTGTTGAGGTCATCGGGCCCCCGGAAGTCGAGAAGGGCTACTAAGAGGGTCTCAAGTGCACTAAGCGAGAGCGCTTGGATGCGGGCCTGTTGGCTGGGAGTCAGAGAGCCGCAGCGGTGCTCGAGCAAGCGGAGGGAGATGCCAACGGCTTCGGTCTGGCGGCCTTCCTGGCGGCCTTCCTGGTGGCCCAGCCCGAAGATCTCGCGGTAGGCGACGCTGCTCGTGAAGTCGTCGACGGTGATTCCACCCATGGCGCAGATCTCGGGAACGGTGCGGCCGCTGAAGCGTGACACCAGGATAGCGGCGATCACATCGTCGATCTCTGCGGCCAGGTCTGTGCCAACAGCCTCGGCTCGGATCGCCTTCGAGCAGGCGGGCAACTGATCCTCCGGCAGCAGCAGCATCCCCAGCGCCTTCTGCAACGGTGGGGCCGATGGCGGCAGCCGCTCCGGCTGCAGTTCGATCCACACCACCCGCCTGTCCACAAACTCCTGCACCGGTGTGGGGTCGCCGAAATTCAGCCCCTGCGACGGGCAGATCACCACCACCTGCCAATGACGGATCGGGCGGCCCTGGCGATCCTGTTGCTGCAGCAACCGAGCTGTTTCGGCATTCAGTCGCAGCAGGAAAGCTGGATCGGCGGCCATCTGCGCTTCCAGGATCAGGGCCGGCAACTCGGGCTGATCGGCTGGGGGGAGGAACAGGCCGTCGAGGCGGTATTCCCTTTCCTTCAGCACCGGCGCGCTGAACACATAGCCCTCCATCCTCGGCAGCAACCCGGCCACCAAGGGCTGGAGGCGCTCGGCGTGCTGCTGGAAGAGCCAATAAAACAGTTTGTCGCTGGCGACCACGGGGAGGATTTCAGCCGCCTCACTGCGCCGACGATGCCACGCTCAAGGCGTGGGCGCCGCCGTGGGAGAGCACCAGGTGTGGGCCGCCGGAGAACCCTGCTCCCAGGGGGCGAATTCCTCTGAGAAACAACCCTCCCGGATCGCCTGACCCATCGCCGTGGTGAAGCGCAGCAGGGTGGTGAGGTTGTGGAGGCTGAGCAGGCTGCGGCAGAGCATCTCCTCGGCGCGGATCAGGTGGTGCAGGTAGGCGCGGCTGTGCAGGCGGCAGGCCAGGCAGGGGCAGGTGGGATCGAGGGGGGTGTGGTCGTGGCGGAAGCGTGCATTGCGCAGGTTCCAGCGCTCGCCTCCCACCAGCGCGGTGCCGTGGCGGCCGAGGCGGGTGGGCAGAACGCAATCAAACAGATCGAAACCCTGGGCCACGGCGAGGGCCATCTCCCGCAGGCTGCCCACCCCCATCAAATAGTGAGGCTTGGCCTCGGGCAGCAGGGGCCCCACCTGGCGCACGATGCGATGCATCTCCTCCACCGGCTCGCCCACGCTCACGCCGCCCACGGCGATACCCGGCAGGTCGAAGCCGGCCACCACCTGGGCCGATTCCGCCCGCAGCGCCGGGAAGCAGCCCCCCTGCACGATGCCGAACAGGGCCTGATCCGGCCGTTCGTGGGCGCTGATGCAGCGCTCCAGCCAGGCGTGGGTGCGGCGGCAGGCCTCGGCCACCTCACCTTCAGGCGCGGGCCAGGGGGGACATTGATCAAACGCCATGGCCACATCGGCCCCGAGGGCCATCTGGATCACCATCGAGCGCTCCGGCGTGAGCTCAATGCGGGCGCCATCACGGGGGGAGCGGAACACCACGCCGTCGTCGTCGATGCGGTTGATGGCGCCGAGGCTGAACACCTGGAAGCCGCCGGAATCGGTGAGCAGGGGGCCCTGCCAGCCCATGAAGCGATGCAACCCGCCCGCCTCGGCCACCACCGCCTCACCGGGCTGGAGATGCAAGTGATAGGTGTTGGCCAGCACCATCTCGGCGCCGGTTTCCACCAGCTGGGGGATGGCCACCCCCTTCACTGTGGCGGCGGTGCCCACCGGCATGAACCGGGGCGTGTGCACGGCGCCGTGGGGGGTGCTGAAGCAGCCGCAGCGGGCCCGGGTCCGCGGGCAGCGAGCCGTGATCGTGAAGTCGAAGGCGATGGCGCCGAACCTGCTCAGCCGTGACGCTAGGCGGGTCTGCTGCGACGCTACCCGGGGTTCCTGCCGCCACCTCCCCGTCGCTCCCCGCCCCATGCCCCCATGCCCCGCCTGAGCGCTCCACCGTGGCTGCGGGATCTGGCCGGGGCCTGGATCTTCTACTCGGTGCTGCCGGCCTGGCCGGTGCCGGCGCCCCGCTTCGAGCGCATCGCTCGCTTCGCCCCCTGGATCGGTGCCGTCCTCGGCGGGCTGCAGGGCCTGCTCTGGTGGGGGCTGGAGGGGCGGGTGCCCCTGGTGGCCCAGGTGGCCCTGGTGCTGGCGCTGGGCCTGTGGCTGAGCGGTGGCCTGCACATGGATGGCGTCATGGACAGCGCCGATGGCCTGGCCGCCGGCGATCGCTGCCTGGAGGCGATGGCCGACAGCCGGGTGGGGGCCAGCGGGGTGCAGGCCCTGGTGCTGGTGCTGTTGGTGCGGACCGCGGCCCTGGCCCTGCTCGGGGCGACGGCGCCGATGGCCCTGGTCTGGGCGGCGGTCTGCGGGCGGGTGGCGCCCCTGCCCGCCATGGCCTGGTTCCCCTATCTGCGGCCGGGCGGCAGCGCCGGCTTCCATCGCGCCCACGGGGCAGCCCTGGCGGTGGAACTGCGGCCCACCCTGCTGCTGCTTCCGGTGCTGCTGCTGCTTCCCTGGCCGGGTCTGGCGCCCTGGCCCGTGCCCACCGGCCTGGTGGCCCTGGTGCCGGCCCTGCTCATTCCAGTGGTCCTGGGCCGTCGCCTGGGCGGCCACAGCGGCGACACCTACGGGGCCTGCGTGGAGTGGACCGAATCGCTGGGCCTGCTGCTCATCGCGGCGGTGCTGCGGCTGGCGGCCGCGGCAGGCTGAGCCGGAAGGCGTTGCCCTGCTCGGGCAGCGTCTCGGCCAGCGCCCGGGGCGGCACCACCAGCTCCAGCTCGCCGCCCAGGCTGCGGGCCAGATCCCGCCCCAGGGCCAGGCCCAGACCGGTGCCGGGCAGCTCCTGGCCCCGGGTTCCCCGCACGCCCCGCCCGAAGATCGCCTGCCGCTCCGCCGCCGCGATGGCCGGCCCGCCGTCCCACACGGTGAGGTGGAGCCGGGCGTCGTCGCTGGCCATGTGCAGGCCCACGCTGGCGCCGTGCGGGCTGTAGCGGAAGGCGTTCTCCAGCAGGTTGGCCAGGATTTCCGCCACGGCCCCGCTGTCGCCGCTCCAATCGGGCAGGGCCTCGGGCCCCTGCCAACCGCGCCCCTGCAGGGTGGCGGTGGCGGCCGCCCGCTGCAGCAGCGGTTCGAGCAGCCCGGCCAGGGGCTGGCCCTCCGGCCCGCTCAACAGCGGCGGCAGCAGCAGCGGCTGGGGGGAGGTGCTGCCGGCGAGCAGGCCTTCGGGGTGAACCAGCTCGCTGATGGCATCGACATAACGGTTGATCTGGCGTTCCTCGGCCAGCAGGCCCTGCACCAGGGAGCGGTCACTGTGCTCCGGGCCGAGGCGTCTCAGCAGCAGCTGGCCGAAGGTGCGCAGGGCGGTGAGGGGGTTGCGCAGCTGGTGGAGCAGCAGGCCCAGCTGCTCCTCGCGTTCCGTCAGCTGCTGGCGCAGTTCTCCGCCCTCCAGATCCAGCCGCAGCGCTTCGGTGAGGACCAGGGCCACGGCCTGGAGCCGCTGGGCGAGGGGCTCGGGCCAGGGGTTGCGGGAGGCCTCCACCTGCAGGGCACCGAGCAGGCGCTGGCCATCGCGCAGGGGCAGCCAGCGCCGCTGCTCGGCGGGCACCCGCAGCCGGCTGACCGTGTCCACCGGTGGCAGGGCCCGCTCGTCCGGGGGCCAGTGGCCGACCGGAAGCAGGCTGGGCTGGCCCGTTGTGCCCTGCTGGGTGACGTAGACCACCAGCGAACGGACGTCCGGGCAATCGATGAACTGACCCAGCTGGAAGCCCACCAGGGCCAGAAACCGCTCTGAGACAGGCATCACGTCCCGCGGACAGCGTCGTTGGGGGAAATTTTGAAAAGAGGCGTGTCGAAACGCAAAAATAGTTTTAAGCTGTCGGTAACGACCACTACCTCGCAGTCCTCGGACGGGCGGAAAGTTGCAGTCGTAAAGGCCAGTGTTGCGCTTTGCTCGCAACCAAGGCTACAGCAGAGGCAGCTGCGTACCGCCTCTGTCCCGGCCCCTACCCCACCAGGGGTTCCGGTCGGTGTTACCGACAGTGATTCTCTCCGACCCGCTTCAGGTCGACAGTCGTGTGGACGTGGACCCGCCATCTCTCCAGGGTGGCGGGTCCGCCATGGCGCTCGTCGTCGGCTCCTGCCGACCCACGCTCGTCTGCAGCCCCCCCCCAACTCCACCTTTCGGCCTCCCTTCACCGGGATCCATTCCATGTCCAAGAAGCGCAAGCGGATCAGTCGCCGTCGTCTCGCGGGTCAGCGGGTCCTCGCCCATGTCCCCACGTTCAACCTCGAAACCGGCGCCCACAAACCGGTCACAGCGGCGCGCCGCTACATCGCCGAAACGGAGCTGATGGCTCCAGCGATCCTCAACGTGCGCCGCAACGAGCACACCACCGACCGCTTCTTCTGGGGGGAGAAAGGTCTGTTCAGCGCCCAGTACGCCGAAGAGAACCACTTCCTGTTTCCGTCCCTGCGCCTGATCGTCGACAGCATCGGCGAGGAGGTCCTGTTCGAAGGCCTCGAAGCGCTCGCCTCCGACGATTGGGAGGAAATGGAAGAGTACGAGTACGCCTTCGTCTGATCCCCAGGGCTGGCGAAGGGGTCAACCTTCCCATCAGCCACTTTCGCGCCAGCCAGTGAAGAGGAAGTCCCGCATGGTGGCGATCAGGTCGGGATCGATGCAATGGCCGCCTGGGAAGGCGATCCGCTGCACCGATCCCCCCGCTTCCGCCAGGGACCTTTCCAGCGCCTGACTCGCCGCGAAGGGCACCACCGGATCCTGCTCCCCATGGGTGAGCAGGATGCTTGTGCGGGGAGCCTGGGGCCGCCAGTCAGGGTGCGGGTAGCCGCTGCAGGCGATCAGGCCCGCCAGGGCGAGGGGGGCGCTGGCGTCGGCGCCACCGCCGGTGGCCACGTCGATGGCCATGGCGGCCCCCTGGGAGAAGCCCAGCAGGCTGGTGCGCTCCAGCGGCACCGTGGTGCCCAGGGCCAGCAGCCGCTGCCGCAGGTCGCGGCGGGCCTGGGGCAACTGGGGCCATTCGGGTTGCTGCAGGTCGTACCACTGGCGGCCAAAGCCACCGGGATGGGGCAGGGGCGCCCGCAGGGCCACCACGCTCAGGTCGAGGCTGGCGGGATCGGCGCCGATCAGTTCCGCCCCCAGATCGAGCAGGTCATCGGCGTCAGCGCCCCAGCCGTGCAGCAGCACGAGACGGTGCCCGGCCTGGCGGGGACCGATCCAGAGGGCGGTGCCGTCGTCTTCACTCAGCTGGGCTTCGGCGGAGGGATCCGTGGGCACGGTGGCGTTCGGCTGTTGCTGCGTAGGTTGGCTCCTCCCATGCCCTTTCCGCCGTCATGGCTCCCACGGCCCTTCTGAGCGTGTCCGACAAGCGGGGCCTGGTGCCGCTGGCGGAGGGGTTGCTGGCCCAGGGCTACGCGCTGCTCTCCAGCGGCGGCACCGCCGCAGCCCTGGCGGCCGCCGGCCTGCCGGTCACGAAGGTGGCGGAGCACACCGGAGCCCCGGAGATCCTGGGCGGACGGGTCAAGACCCTCCATCCCCGCATTCACGGCGGTATCCTGGCGCGCCGGGATGACCCTTCCCACCGGGCCGACCTGGAGGCCCAGGGGATCGTCCCGATCGATGTGGTGGTGGTCAATCTCTATCCCTTCCGCACCACCGTGGCGGACCCAGACGTCAGCTGGGAGACCGCCATCGAGAACATCGACATCGGTGGACCGGCGATGGTGCGCGCCGCCGCCAAGAACCACGCCGACGTGGTGGTGCTCACCGATCCCGACCAGTACCCAGGCTTCCTGGACGCCCTGGCGGCCGGCCGGGTCGACGGGGCCCTGCGGCGCCGCCTGGCCCTGGCCGCCTTCGCCCACACCGCCGCCTACGACGCCGCCATCGCGACCTGGATCGAGGGCCGCCTGGCAGATCAGCAGCCCGCCGCCGCGGCGCAGGCGCAGCCCCTGCGGCTGGAGCTGCCCCTGCGGCAGGTGCTTCGCTACGGCGAGAACCCCCACCAGAGCGCCCGCTGGTGCGGGGAGGCCAACGTGGGCTGGGGGGCGGCCCGCCAGCTGCAGGGCAAGGAGCTCAGCTACAACAACCTGATCGACCTGGAAGCGGCCCTGACCACGGTGGCGGCGTTCGGGTATGGCCCCGGGGCCGAGCCGGCGGCGGTGGTGGTTAAGCACACCAACCCCTGCGGTGTCGCCCTCGGTGTGGATACCGCCGACGCCCTGCTGCGGGCCCTGGATGCCGACCGCGTTTCCGCCTTCGGGGGCATCGTTGCCCTCAATGGGGCGGTGGATCGGACCGCCGCCGATCACCTGGCGGGGTTGTTCCTGGAATGTGTGGTGGCGCCATCCTTCTCGGAGGAGGCCCGCCAGCGGCTGGCGGCGAAGGCCAACCTGCGGCTGCTGGAGCTCGACCCCAAGGCCGTGACGGCGGCCTCCGGGCGCCTGCAGCTGCGCAGCGTGCTCGGGGGTGTGCTGGCCCAGCAGGCGGACGATGGCCCCGCCGATCCCGACAGCTGGCAGGTGGTGAGCGACCGCCAGCCCAGCGAACAGGAGTGGCGGGATCTGCGCTTCGCCTGGCAGGTGGTGCGTCACGTCCGGTCCAACGCCATCCTGGTGGCTCAGGGCGGCCGCACTCTCGGTGTCGGGGCCGGCCAGATGAACCGGGTGGGCTCGGCCCGGCTGGCCCTGGAGGCCGCCGGCGACGCGGCCCGGGGGGCGGTCCTGGCCAGCGATGGCTTCTTCCCCTTCGATGACACCGTGCTTCTGGCGGCACGGCATGGCATCACCGCGGTGATCCAGCCCGGCGGCAGCAAGCGCGACCCGGATTCGATCGCCGCCTGCCAGGCCAACGACATGGTGATGGTGATCACCGGCCGTCGTCACTTTCTGCATTGAGGTCGCCGGCAGTTGTAACTTCGTTGGGCCCACAACCGGCTCTGGCCCGGTGGAGTTCCAACGCGTGATGTTCGCCGCCCTCCCCAGTTCCCTTGCCTTCGGCCTCAACTTCGTGCATCCCCTGCTGATGTGGGTGCTGCTGGGCCTGGCCGGCTACGCGATGTTTCTGGGCATCAAGGCCAAGAAGACCCGCACCGCCACGCCCGAGGACCGCAAGGAGCTGATCAAGGGGCAGTTCGCCAAACGCCATTTCCTCTTCGGCAGCCTCGTGCTGGCCGTGCTGGTGCTCGGCTTGGTCGGTGGCATGGCCGTCACCTATATCAACAACGGCAAGCTGTTCGTCGGACCGCACCTGCTGGTGGGATTGGCCATGGCCTCCCTGATCGCCATGGCGGCGGCCCTCTCCCCCCTGATGCAGGCCGGCAACCTGATCGCCCGCAAGGTGCACGTGGGCCTCAATATGACCGTGATGACCCTGTTCCTCTGGCAGGCCGTCAGCGGCATGCAGATCGTCAACAAGATCCTCACCGCTCCGGCGGCCTGAGGGGATCGGGGCCCGTTCCGCTCTGAGCCATCAGGCCCTCAGAACTGGGCCCGGCGCCGGGGCGGGCAGGGGATGCCGTGGCTGGCGTGGAAATCCTCCTGCACCTTCCAGGTGAGTCGCCGGGAGATCTGTCGCACGATCTGGCGCAGCAGGTGGTCACCGCTGCTCTGCACCAGGTGGTCGGGAAGGATCGAGAGCATGCCGGGCAGGCGCAGCCACACGGCCAGATCCAGCTGCCAGCGCACCAGGGTGTGCAACATGACGCCATCCACCTCTTCGGTGGAGACCTCCGCCCCGCCGGCCTCATCGAGCCGCAGGGAGGCGGCGAATTCGACGTCGTAGAGACCCTGCAGGGCTTCATCCACCTGGGGCAGGGGCACGGTGAGGATGCGGTAGACGCCGGCGGTCTGGGGGAGCAGTTCGAGGCCGATCGTCGGCTCGACCTCAAAGCCGAAGTTGCCGAACCGGCCAAGGGTGAGCACGTAACCCTGGTTGCCGATCGGTTCGACCGTCATCGGGGCAGCGCAGCGGCGGAACCAGCCTTCGTGGCGGTCGAGGTAGGCGCCCACCACTGCAGCCGGAGCCCGCATCTCCATCAGATCGGCGAAGGCGCTGGCGTAGCGACGTACGGAGGGATCGGACCGCTCCCGCAGGGGTTCGCTCTTGGGGGCCCCTGGATCGTCGGGAGCCTGGTGCAGGGAGGAACCTGCCGCCATCGTGATCTGGGGCGTGCGGTGGGTCAGAAGGGAGCTGCTGGAAAGGACCGGGGTTGCGCTCTCACCGGCGGCCGTGGGGGAGAGGAAAACCTTTCATGAATGTAAAGCCACCCGGTCAACCCCGGCTCTGGGTGGGGTCATCCCGGCTGGTGGCTCACGCTTCGCTGAGGCCCACCAGGCGCTCGATCACATCCTCCACGACCCGGTCGGGGGTGGAGGCACCGGAGGTGATGCCCACACGGACCGGGCCGGCCGGCAGGAAGGGTTCCAGGGTCTCGAGGGCGCCCCCCAGGGGCTTGTGCTCGATGCGGTTGCCCGGGCCGATGCGCTCAGGGGTATCGATGTGGAAGGAGCGGATGCCGCGGCTGACGGCGATCTCCTGCAGGTGGGTGGTGTTGGAGGAGTTGTAGCCACCGATGACCACCATCAGGTCGAGGGGTTCGTCCACCAGGGCGAACATGGCGTCCTGGCGCTCCTGGGTGGCGTCGCAGATGGTGTTGAAGGCCAGGAAGTGCTCGTCGAGCTCGGCGGGGCCGAAGCGCTGCAGCATGGTGCGCTCAAACAGGCGGCCGATCTCCTCGGTTTCGCTCTTGAGCATGGTGGTCTGGTTGGCGACGCCCACCCGCACCAGGTCCCTGTCCGGGTCGAAGCCGGGGGAACAGGCATTGGCGAAATGGCGCATGAAGGCCTTCCGATCGATGGCCCCCTGGCCCCGCTCGAGGATGAAATCGCTGACCATGCGGGCCTCGGCCAGATCAAGCACCACCAGGTAGGTGCCGGCGAAGGAGCTGGTGGCGAGCGTCTCCTCGTGCTTCACCTTGCCGTGGATGATCGAGGTGAAGGCATGCTTCTTGTGCTTCTCCACGGTGTTCCACACCTTCGACACCCAGGGGCAGGTGGTGTCGACGATGTGGCAGCCGCGCTCGTTGAGCAGCTGCATCTCCTGCACGGTGGCGCCGAAGGCGGGCAGGATCACCACGTCACCGGTGCCCACCTCGGAAAAGTCCTTGACGTCGTCGTCGACGGGGATGAAGCGGACGTCCATCTCGCGCAGATGGGCGTTGACCGAAGGGTTGTGAATGATCTCGTTGGTGATCCAGATCCGTTCGCTGGGGTAGTGGCGGCGGGTTTCGTAGGCCATCGCCACGGCCCGCTCCACGCCCCAGCAGAAGCCGAAGGCCTCGGCCAGGCGGATCTTGAGACGCCCGCGCTGCAGCACGTGGCCGTTCTCCCTGAGGCTGGCGATCAGGTTGCTCTGGTAGGCCTGCTCAAGGCTGCCCGCGACCTCCTCACCCAGGCCGAAGCCGCGGCGGTTGTAGCGATCCGAATGGTGGAGAGAGCGCTTGAAGGCACGGGTGTCCACAGGCAAGTACCGGGGTGTGCCGACTCTATGGGGGTCGGTGGTGGGACGGGCGAAAAAAAACCGCGGCGCGAGCCGCGGTGCGTGAACGGCCTGAACCGGGTGGTCAGTTGGAGGACGAGACGAAGTCGGGATAGGCCTCCATGCCGTGCTCGCTGATGTCGAGACCGAGCTCCTCCTCCTTCTCGTGCACCCGGATGCCTCCGGTGAGAGCGCCGAGGACGCTCCAGAGGAGCCAGGCGGTGACGATCGTGAAGATGGAATAGGAGAAGCTGCCAAGGATCTGCAGGCCGAGCTGGTTGAAGCCCTTGCCGAGCAGCAGGCCGGCGTCCTTGTTGAACAGACCCACGGCCAGGGTGCCCCAGATGCCACCGATGCCGTGGACGGAGAAGGCGCCGACGGGGTCGTCGATGCCGATCGAATCGATGAAGCTCACGGCGTAGACGACCAGGCCACCACCGATGAAGCCCACGACCCAGGACGCCCACATCGGGAAGCCGTCGCAGCCGGCAGTCACGCCCACCAGGCCGGCCAGGATGCCGTTGATGGTCATCGTGAGGTCGGGCTTGCCGGAGTGAATCTGGGAGAAGAGGGTGCCGGCGATGCCGCCGCCGGCGGCGCCGAGGGTGGTGGTGACGGCGATGTAGGGAACGGCTTCGGTCATGGCCAGGACGGAACCCGGGTTGAAGCCATACCAGCCGAGCCAGAGGATCAGGCAGCCCAGGGTGGCCAGGGCCTGGCTGTGGCCCGGGATGGCCTGGGGCTTGGAATCGATGAACTTGCCGATGCGGGGGCCGAGGATCAGGGCGCCGATCACGCCGGCCCAGGCGCCCACGGTATGGACCAGGGTGGATCCGGCGAAGTCGATGAAGCCGAGCTGATTGAGCCAGCCGTTGGCGTTCCACTTCCAGCTGCCGGCGATCGGGTAGATGATGCCCACCAGGATCAGGGAGAAGATCACGAACTCCTTGAACTTGATGCGCTCGGCCACCAGGCCGGAGACGATCGTGGCGGCGGTGCCGGCGAAGGCAGCCTGGAAGAGGAAGTCGACGCTGGGGGTGAGCTTGCCTTCGGTCACCATTTCAGGGGTGACGGTGGGATCGAAGAACAGGCCCTTGAAGTGCAGCCAGCCACCGGCGATGGAATCGCCGTACATGAGGGAATAACCGATGAACCAGTAGGCCGTCACCGCCAGGGCGAAGACGATCAGGTTCTTGGCCAGGATGTTGACGGCGTTCTTCTGACGGCAGAGGCCAGCCTCCACCATGGCGAAGCCGGCGTTCATGAAGATCACCAGGAAGGCCGCGATGGCCAACCAGAGGTTGTTGATCAGGAAAGCGGGGGTGAGCTCGGGCAGTTCGGCGGCGTGGGCGGAGAGGGTGAACACGCCCAGGCCGAACAGGGCGAGGGGGACACAGGCGAGCCAGGTGAGCCCCTCCTGGGAGGAAAAACCACGAACCTTGCGCATTAACAGGGTGGGCGCCTCAAGAAGACTGGCCTCCCCGAGGCTTCGAGGCGCTCGGGACTTGTGCTGTTGACTTGAAACGGTCATGGGAACGCGGTGAAGTGAATGCTCGACTTCTGATGCCGCAACTGGCATCAACAATGTCCGACTATCCATGGGGTGAGACCGGGGCAATGTCTGATTCGATACCAGGGGAATTTCAGAACACATCCTCCGGATCGCAGGGGGGGCCCGGCTCCAGTCTTCCCGTCTCCGCTCCAGTCCCCATGGCCATTCCTGCCCACTGCTATCGCGGCAGCCACTACCACCCTCACCACGCCTGAGCGGCAAGGCCGAGGAACGTCACGGCGGCGTCCGTGAAGCTGTAGCGGCAGGGGAGCACCTCGACCCCGGCCGCCACGGCCGTGCGGAACAGCTCCCCATAGCGGGGGTCGGCACTGTCCCCGGGCGCGAAGCGGGTCACATCGCCCCGGCTCAGGCAGGGCACCAGCACCGCCCGGGCCCCGGGTAGCTGGGCCGTGAGTTCCACCAGATGCTTCTGGCCCCGCTCGGTGACGGTGTCGGGAAACAGGGCCAGATCGCCGTCGCTCCAGGTGGTGTTCTTCACCTCCACGTAGATCGGCCGCGGATCGGCGGCCCCCGCCGCCGGTGTCAGCAGCAGGTCGATGCGGCTGCGGCGCCCCTCTCCGTACGGCACCTCGGCCCGCACGCTGCCGACCGGGCCCAGCCAGGGCTCCAGGCAACCCGCCTCGATCGTGGCCCGCACCAGCCGGTTGGGCAGCGCCGTGTTGACACCCACCCAGACCTGGCCGCCGCCATGGGCTCCCACCTGGGCCTGTTCCCAGGTCCAGGCCAGCTTGCGGCTGGGTGAGGGGTCGTGGCGCAGGCGTACCCGGCCGCCCGGCAACAGCACCCCGGTCATCGGCCCGGTGTTGGGGCAGTGGGCCGTCACCGTCTGGCCATCGTCCAGGGCCACATCGGCCAGGAAGCGCTTGTAGCGCTTCAGCAGCACCCCCTCCACCAGCGGACCGGTGGGCAGCACGGGCACGGCGGTGGTGGCTGGGGCCATGGGTCGGCTGCCGGGGGAGGAGGGCCATACTGCCGTGCGTCCCGATAGGCACTGCCCCGCCGCCATGGCCCGATCCCTGCGCCGGATAGCCCTGATCGTGGGGGCGGCCACGGCCCTCAGCAAGGTGGCCGGCCTGCTGCGGCAGCAGGTGATCGCCGCCGCCTTCGGCGTTGGGGCGGCCTACGACGCCTACAACTACGCCTACGTGCTGCCCGGTTTCCTGCTGATCCTGCTCGGTGGCATCAACGGGCCCTTCCACAGCGCCATGGTGAGCGTGCTGGCCCGGCGGCCGCGCCACGAGGGCGCCCACGTGCTGGCCAGCATCAACACCCTGGTGGGCGCGGGACTGATCGTCGTCACGGTGCTGCTGCTGCTGGCCGCCGATCCGCTCATCGATCTGGTGGGTCCAGGCCTGGACGCGGAGCGCCATGCCCTGGCCGTGCTGCAGCTGCGTTGGATGGCGCCGATGGCCCTGTTCGCCGGTCTGATCGGCCTCGGTTTCGGCGCCCTCAACGCCGCCGACGTGTTCTGGCTGCCCTCGGTGAGCCCGCTGCTCTCCAGCGTCGCCGTCATCGTCGGCATCGGTCTGCTCTGGTGGCAGCTGGGCAGCAGCATCACCCTGCCCGCCACGGCGGTGATCGGCGGCGTGGTGCTGGCCGCCAGCACCACGCTGGGGGCGATCCTGCAGTGGCTGATCCAGCTGCCGGCCCTGGCCAAGGAGGGCCTCAACAGGCTGCAGCTCGTCTGGGACTGGCGCGATCCCGGCGTGCGGGAGGTGTTGCAGGTGATGGCTCCGGCCACCCTCTCCTCGGGGATGCTGCAGATCAACGTCTTCGTGTCGCTGTTCTTCGCTTCGGGCATGCCGGCGGCGGCGGCGGGCCTGGGCTACGCCAACCTGCTGGTGCAGACGCCCCTGGGCCTGCTCTCCAATGTGCTGCTGGTGCCGCTGCTGCCGGTGTACGCCCGGCTCACGGCACCGGAGGACCGGCCCGAGCTGATCGGCCGCATCCGCCAGGGACTGATGCTCTCCAACGCCACGATGCTGCCCCTGGGGGCGCTGATGGTGGCCCTGGCCGTACCGATCGTGGCCCTGATCTACCAGCGCGGCGCCTTCGATCGCAGCGCCGCCGACCTGGTGGGCCAGCTGCTGATGGCCTACGGGATCGGCATGCCGGCCTACCTGGGCCGGGACGTGCTGGTGCGGGTGTTCTACGCCCTCGGCGACGGCAACACCCCCTTCCGTTGGTCGTTGGCCGGGATCGGGCTCAACGCCGTCTTCTGCTGGGCGTTCACCGGCGGTCCCACCCCGGGCTGGGGTCTCCAGCTGCCGATGCTCAATGCCGGCGCCGCCGGCCTGGTGCTGGCCACCGTGGCGGTGAACCTGATCACCTGCGCCGGCCTGCTGCTGGCCCTGAGCCGCCGGCTGGGGGGCCTGCCCCTGCGGCTCTGGGCCGCCGACAGCGGCAAGCTGCTGCTGGCGGCCGTGGCCGGCGGAGCCGCCTGCTGGGGGCTCTCGCTGGCCGTGGCCTGGCCCCCGGGTCTGGGGGGTCTGTTGCTGCAGAACGTGCTCTGCAGTGGCCTGGCGGTGGGCCTCTACGGCCTGCTGACGAGCCTGGCCGGCGTGCCGGAGGCCCGCCAGCTGCTGCAGATGGTGCGCCGCCGGGCCTAGGAGAGCCGCACCTGGCGCTCCTCGCGGACCTGCACGGGAATCTCCAGGTGGGAGCGGCCGATCATCTGGGGGCCGTCGATGGAGAAGATCCGGGCTTCGATGCCGAAATCGCGGAAGGCGGTCTCCAGTTCCTGGATCAGGGCCTTCTCCACCTGGGCCTCGGCATCAACCACCTTGCCGATCAGACGACCCCCGAGCCTGCCGATGCGCTGGCGCACCACGTCGCGGGCATTGGTGACTTCGATGACCAGCACGACCCGCCTGCGTGGGGTGGTCACCCTATCGGTAGAGGGGGCTTGCGGCCGCGGCTGTCAGCAAAAGGGTTGCAGCACGTCTTCGAGATCCCGCAGCTGGCCGGCGGGCACCAGCCGCGCCAGGGGCAGCCGCGTGCCGCCGCCGCCGATCGGCACCTGCACCGCCTCCAGGGCCTGGCGGGCGCAGACTTCTGCGCCCTGGTCGAGCCGGGCGGCGCACTCGATCGCCAGGGTCTGGGCCAGGCCCGCATCGCCCAGGTACAGATGCCAGCCGGCCACCTGCACGTAGAGTCGATCGGCGATCGAGCGGCTCAGTTCTTCGAGATCAGCGGCGGCAAGCGTCATGGCTGGGGCTGGGGGCGTTGCAGCACCACCACGGTGCCATGGATCAGCAGCAGCCCCGCCCAGCCGAGCGTCAGCCAGTTCAGGTGGGACCAGGGGTGCCGCATCCCCTGGACGAACCAGAGGCCGCTGTTCACGGCGGCGAACAGGGCGGCATGGAGGGTGAGGTTCACGATCCGCGCGAAGTGCCGATAGGTGGGATCGTCGGGATCGGCGGGGCCGTACCAGCGGATCGGCATGGGGGAAGGTCTGGGCTCTGATGCGGACCCTATCGGGGCGGGGGTGGCAGGGGCGTTGTTGACGGATCGGCACCCCGTGGGGTGAGAATGACCTGGCAGGCGCTTGTAGCTCAGCGGATTAGAGCATCTGACTACGGATCAGAGGGTCGGGAGTTCGAATCTCTCCAGGCGCGTTCTCTCTCTCACCGCCCCCCGGGGCGGTTTTTTATGGCCGTCGGGCTGGCCCCGCCCGAAGCCCGGCCAGTCCAGCGCCGTTTGCCTACGATCGGATTCATCTTGCGTAGCCCCATGGCGGACCGAATGGATCACGGCCCTGCTCCCACCTCCTCCAGCGTGGCTGCCATCGACAGCTCCCTGGCCAGTGGTGATCCGGCCATCGCCGCCCTGATCGAGAAGGAGCTGCGGCGCCAGCAGACCCACCTCGAGCTGATCGCCAGCGAGAACTTCGCCTCCCGGGCGGTGATGGAGGCTCAGGGCTCGGTGCTCACCAACAAGTACGCCGAGGGCCTGCCCCACAAGCGCTACTACGGCGGCTGCGAGCACGTCGATATCATTGAGGAGCTGGCCATCGAGCGGGCCAAGCAGCTGTTCGGTGCGGCCTGGGCCAACGTCCAGCCCCACAGCGGCGCCCAGGCCAACTTCGCGGTCTTCCTGGCCCTGCTGCAGCCCGGCGACACGATCCTGGGGATGGATCTCTCCCACGGCGGCCACCTCACCCACGGCTCGCCGGTGAACGTGTCGGGTAAGTGGTTCAAGGCCGTCCACTACGGCGTCGACCCCGAGACCCACCAGCTCAACGTCGACACCATCCGCCAGCTCGCCCTGGAGCATCGGCCGAAGCTGATCATCTGCGGCTACTCCGCCTACCCCCGCACGATCGATTTCGCCGCCTTCCGGGCCATCGCCGACGAGGTGGGGGCCTACCTGCTGGCCGACATGGCCCACATCGCCGGCCTGGTGGCCTCCGGGGTCCATCCCAGCCCGGTGCCCCACTGCCACGTGGTCACCACCACCACCCACAAGACCCTGCGGGGCCCCAGGGGTGGCCTGATCCTCTGCAACGACGCCGACTTCGGCCGCCAGTTCGACAAGGCCGTCTTCCCCGGCTCCCAGGGCGGGCCGCTCGAGCACGTGATCGCTGCCAAGGCCGTGGCTTTCGGGGAAGCGCTGCAACCCAGCTTCCGCAGCTACAGCCAGCAGGTGGTGCGCAATGCCCAGGCCCTGGCCGAGCGGATCCAGGAGCGCGGCATCGCCGTGGTCTCCGGCGGCACCGACAACCACCTGGTCCTGCTCGACCTGCGCTCCATCGGCCTGACCGGCAAGCTGGCCGATCGCTTGGTCAGCGACGTCAACATCACCGCCAACAAGAACACGGTGCCCTTCGATCCGGAGTCGCCGTTCGTCACCAGCGGCCTGCGTCTGGGCAGCGCCGCGCTCACCACCCGCGGCTTCGATGCCGAGGCCTTCCGCGAGGTGGCCGATGTCATCGCCGATCGCCTGCTGCATCAGGACGATGCCGCCGTCGAGCTGCGCTGCCGGGAACGGGTGGCCTCCCTCTGCGGGCGCTTTCCTCTCTATGGGCGTCAACGTGAGCTTCAGCACGCCTGACGCCCCCGTTCGCCCGTAACCTGACCCCCTAAGGACCGTTGCTTTCCGGCCCGCCGTTGTGACCCTCGCCTACAGCCCCAACGCGGCGGCCTTGCTCACAGCCACCGCGGCGGCCCTGCTTACGGCGCTGATCGTGCCGGTGGTGAGGAGGCTCGGTCTTCGCTGGGGTCTGGTCGACCCGCCCGATTCCCGCAAGCAGCACACCCTGCCGATGGTGCGGCTCGGAGGGGTGGGGATCGTGGCTGGCTTCAGCCTCTCGCTGGCCTTCACCTGGACCTTCGGCGGCTTCGCCGAGCTGCCACCGGACAAGGACCAGCTGATCTGGACCACCCTGGCGGGGGCCCTCTGTTTCTTCGTGATCGGCCTGGCCGACGACCTGTTCGCCCTTCCCCCCCTGCCCCGTTTGCTCGGCCAGGTGCTGGTGGCCGCGGCGGTGTGGAACCAGGGGGTGCGCATCGGCAGTATCGATCTGCCCTTCGGCCTGGGGACCTCCGTCGCCGGTCTGCCGCTGCCGGAGGGGCTGAGCCTGCTGGCCACGGTGGTCTGGCTCGTGGGCATCACCAACGCGATCAACTGGCTCGATGGCCTCGACGGGCTGGCGGCGGGGGTGAGCGGCATCGCCGCCGTGGGGCTGCTCTCGGTGAGCTTCAGCCTCAGCCAGCCCGCCGCCGGCCTGCTGGCGGCGGCCCTGGCCGGCAGCTGCCTGGGCTTCCTGCGCCACAACTTCAACCCGGCCCGCATCTTCATGGGCGACGGGGGCTCCTACTTCCTCGGCTTCGCTCTGGCGGCGATCAGCATCGTCGGCCCGGCCAAGCGCCTCACCAGCGTCAGCCTGCTGTTGCCGCTGATGATCCTGTCCCTGCCCCTGGCTGACATGTCGGCGGTGATCATGGGCCGCCTCCGGGCCGGCCGCTCCCCCTTCTACCCCGATCGCCGCCACCTGCACCACCGCCTGCTGCGGGCCGGCTTCAGCCACCGCCGCACCGTGGTGCTGATCTACGCCTTCACCCAGTGGCTGGCGTCCATCGCCCTGGTGCTGGCCAATGCGGAGATGCGCTTCCTCTGGCTGGCCCTGGCCACGGCGGTGCTGATCGCCGTGCTGGTGGTCTGCCGCCGGCAGATGCAGCAGGAGGCCAAGTGAGCAGCTCCCCCGGCGGCGCCGGGGTGGAGGTGCTCTGCATCGGCACCGAACTGCTGCTGGGCAACATCGTCAACGGCAATGCCCGCTGGCTGGCCGAACAGCTCGCCGCCCTCGGGGTGGTGCACCACCGCCAGCAGGTGGTGGGCGACAACCGGGAGCGGCTGATCGAGGCGGTGCGGCAGGCGGCGGGGCGCTGCCGGGTGCTGATCACCACCGGCGGCCTGGGCCCCACCCCCGACGACCTCACCACCGAAGCGATCGCGGCGGCCTTCGACGCCGACCTGGTGGAGCACGGCGAGATCTGGGCGGCGATCCAGGCCCGGATCACGGCCCGGGGCCGGACCGTGGCCCCCTCCAACCGCAAGCAGGCCCTGCTGCCGCGTGGGGCCGCGGTGCTGCCCAACCCCACCGGCACGGCGCCCGGGATGATCTGGACCCCGGTGCCGGGGTTCACCGTGCTCACGTTTCCTGGGGTGCCCAGCGAACTGCGGGCGATGTGGGAGGCCACCGCGGCCCCCTGGCTGCAGGAGGCGGGCCTGGCTGGTGGGGTGTTCGCCAGCCGCATGCTGCGCTTCTGGGGCGTGGCCGAGTCCGATCTGGCCGAGCGGGTGCACGACCTGCTGGCGCTGGAGAACCCCACCGTGGCCCCGTATGCCGGCGCCGGGGAGGTGAAGCTGCGCATCACGGCCCGGGCCGCGGACGGGGCCGCCGCCGCCGCCCTGCTGGCCCCGGTGGAGGCGGAACTGCGCCGCCGCACCGGAACCAGCTGCTTCGGTGCCGACGGCGACAGCCTGGCCTCGGTGGTGCTGGCGGCCCTGCGGCGCCGCGGCGAGACCCTGGCGGTGGCGGAGTCGTGCACCGGCGGCGGCCTCGGGGCCGCCCTGGTGGCGGTGCCGGCGGCATCGGAGGTGTTTCTCGGTGGGGTGATCGCCTACGCCAACACCGTGAAGCAGCACCTGCTGGGGGTGCCGGCCGAGCTGCTCGCTGCCCATGGGGCAGTGAGTGACCCGGTGGCCGAGGCGATGGCGGAGGGGGCCCGGCGCCTCACGGGGGCCACCTGGGCCGTGGCGGTCACGGGCATCGCCGGACCCGGTGGTGGCACGGCCGAGAAGCCGGTGGGGCTGGTGCACATCGCCGTGGCCGGCCCCGATGGCTGCGGCAGCGAGGCGGTCCGCTTCGGCAGTGGCCGCGAGCGCACCTGGATCCAGACGCTCACGGTGGGGGAAAGTCTGAACCGCCTGCGGTTACGGCTGAACACGGCGGCCAGCTGATCGGGCCCCATCGGAACATCTGCTGCCCCCGGCCGCCAACGATCACGAATCCTGTGGCATGGACTTTTCCCCCCTGCCTGGCACTTTTCCCCCGAAACACAGGGCCTTTTCCACAGGTCGCCGGGGCTGGGCCGAAGCCGTCGCAGGGGTCCTCGCCTCTTGCTGCGGGAAAGGCCTTCCCCCCTTGACCTGACGCAGTCCCGCACGCAGGTCCGTCGACTGCCCCCGGGCATTGGCTGGGAAACCGCCCCCCGCCGTGATTCTCAGCGGCGGTCCCTTGGGACCGGCCCGGTGGGGCCGGCTTTGACGCCGGGGGGAGCCCCGTGGCCTGATGGGGGGGACCGACGACCAGCGCCGCATGAGCCAGATCCCCGACCACGCTCCCCGGACCGTCAGCATCGAGAACCAGATGCCGGAGGACCTCTTCGAGGCCATGCGGGAGTTCATCCGGGTGCACCCCCAGTGGGACCAGTACCGGCTGATGCAGGCGGCCCTGGCCGGATTTCTGTTCCAGCACGCCAGCCATGACCGGGCCGTGGCCCGCCACTACCTCGACGGCCTCTTCCGGCGCGAGCCCGCCCCGGCGGAACAGGCGCCTTCTAGTGTGGTTTCAGACTGTCTTGATCCTTCCTCTTGAGCGCCGGCACCCTCTACGACAAGGTCTGGGAGCTGCACCGGGTCGCCGACCTGCCGGGCGGAGCCACCCAGCTGTTCATCGGGCTGCACCTGATCCATGAGGTCACCAGCCCCCAGGCTTTCGCCGCCCTCAACGACCTGGGTCTCACGGTGCGCCACCCCGAGCGCACGGTGGCCACGGTGGACCACATCGTGCCCACCACCTCCCAGGCCCGCCCCTTCGCCGATCCCCTGGCCGAGGCGATGCTCGCCACCTTGGAGGGCAACTGTGCCCGCCACGGCATCACCCTGCATGGCCTCGGCAGTGGCCGCCAGGGGATCGTCCATGTGATCGCTCCGGAGCTGGGGCTCACCCAGCCCGGCATGACCGTGGCCTGCGGCGATTCCCACACCTCCACCCACGGCGCCTTCGGCGCCATCGCCTTCGGCATCGGCACGAGCCAGGTGCGCGACGTGCTCGCCAGCCAGAGCCTGGCGATGGGCAAGCTGAAGGTGCGGCGGATCCGGGTGGACGGGGCCCTGCAGAGCGGCGTCTACGCCAAGGATCTGGTGCTGCACGTGATCCGGACCCTTGGGGTGAAGGGCGGTGTGGGCTATGCCTACGAGTTCGCCGGACCGGCGATCGAGGCCCTCTCGATGGAGGAGCGGATGACGCTCTGCAACATGGCCATCGAGGGCGGCGCCCGCTGCGGCTACGTCAACCCCGATGCCGTCACCTTCGCCTACCTGAAGGGGCGGCCCCATGCCCCCACCGGCGACGCCTGGGAGCGCGCCGTGGCCTGGTGGAGCTCCCTGGCTTCGGGCCCTGAGGCCAGCTTCGACGACGAGGTGGTGTTCGATGCCGCCACAATCGCGCCCACCATCACCTGGGGCATCACGCCGGGCCAGGCCATCGGCGTCGACGAAACGGTGCCCACCCTCGAGCAGACCGAGAGCGACGAGCGGCCGATCGCCGAGGAGGCCTACCGCTACATGGATCTGCGTCCCGGTGCGCCGATCGAGGGGTTGCCGGTGGATGTGTGCTTCATCGGCAGCTGCACCAACGGCCGCCTCAGCGATCTGCGGGCCGCCGCCGACGTTGCCCGCGGCCGCCGGGTGGCTGCCGGCATCAAGGCCTTCGTGGTGCCGGGTAGTGAGCAGGTGGCGGCCGAGGCCGAGGCCGAGGGCCTCGATGCGGTGTTCCGCGCCGCCGGCTTCGAGTGGCGCGAACCGGGCTGCTCAATGTGCCTCGCCATGAACCCCGACCGTCTGGAGGGGCGCCAGATCAGCGCCAGCTCCAGCAACCGCAACTTCAAGGGGCGCCAGGGGTCGGCCACCGGCCGCACCCTGTTGATGAGCCCCGCCATGGTGGCGGCGGCGGCGGTGAGCGGCCATGTGGCCGACGTGCGCCGCCTGGTCGCCGCCCCGACGACCCCAGAGCCAGAAACCGCCAGCACCCGAGCATGAGCGCCACCCCCTTCCCGGCCGGACCGATCCAGCGCTGCGAGGGCCGCGCCGTGGTCGTACCCGGCGACGACATCGACACCGACCGGATCATCCCCGCCCGCTACCTGAAGTGCGTCACGTTCGACGGGCTGGCGGAGGGTGTCTTCGCCGATGACCGCAGCGAGCGGGCCGGGGATCACCCCTTCGACCGGGCCGAGAACCAGGGCGCTGCGATCCTCGTGGTCAACCGCAACTTCGGCTGCGGCTCCAGCCGCGAACACGCCCCCCAGGCGCTGATGCGCTGGGGCCTGCGGGCGGTGATCGGTGAAAGCTTCGCCGAGATCTTCTTCGGCAACTGCCTGGCCCTGGGGATTCCCTGTCTCAGCGCCGACCACGACGCCGTGCTGGCCCTGCAGGCCGCCATCGCCGCCCATCCCGGCGCGGTTCTCCAGCTTGATCTGGAGCCACCCCTGGTGAGGCTGGTCGCCGGCAGCGAGGTCCTGGAATGGCCATTGAGCCTGCCTGCCGGCCCGCGCCGCATGCTGGTGAGCGGCGAATGGAACGGCACCGCCCAGCTGGTGGCCCATGACGGCGAGCTGCGGGCCACCGCCAGCCGGCTCCCTTACCTGACCGGTTTCGCGGCGGCCTAGAAGGGCCGCTGCAGGGCCCCCTGGGTGGGGTGGTAGGGGATGAAGGGGGTGCCGGGTCCCTTGAAGTTGAAGTCGTTGAGGCGCACCCGGATGCCGCCCAGGCCGTCATAGGGGCTGTAATAAACGCCGATTTCGTAGGAGCGCCGCTGCCAGCGCAGCTCCACGTAGGAGCCGGTGACATCCCCATAGAAGCCCGAATTGGGATCCACGTTGAAGCCGATGCCGCCGCTGAACACCAGCGGCCCCACCAGCTGCTGGGACAGGCCGATGCCGACCGTGCCCAGGTCGACGGCCCGGTCGAACTCCAGCGGGCTCTGGCCCTGGCGCAGGGTGAAGCCGCCGGTGACCGTCAGCTGGGTGTAGTCAAGGAAGGGCTTCTCGAAGCGTCCCAGGGTGAGGGTGGGCCCCCCGGACAGACCGACCGTGTTCTGGTTGGTGCCGTCGCTGAAGTAGGCCGCCACGCCGAGCAGGTTGGCGTTGAAGCGCAGGCCGGGAACGATCGGCACCGGTGTATTGGCCAGGGAGATCATCGGTGGGCTGGTGGTGGGCTTGCCGGTCCAGATCGGGTAGGAGACGTTGAAGGAGCCGATGGCGTTGGCGCGCCACACCTCGAGCAAATCGGTGCCGGTGGTCGGGTTGGCCTGGAAGTTGCCCACCCCCATGCGCCAGTAGTAGCTGCGGGAGAGCTGGCCCCAGTTGGGCAGGCTGCCCTGCCGCTCAAGCGAGACGCCATAGGCGGAGTAGACATCCTGTTCGCCCAGGGAGCCGTTCCAGGTGCGGAAGCGGTAGGCACCGAAGAGGCGGAAGGTGCTGCTGCCCACCAGGGGCAGGTTCACCAGCCGGGCCAGGTCGCCGAAGCTGCGGGTGCCGTCGGCGATGTTGTCGGGATTGAGGGTGGAGAGGCTGAGGCGGGCATCGGCGTTGAAGCCCAGCAGGGGCCCGGTGAGACGGGCATCCAGACCGACGTAGTCGCCGCCCTTGGCTGGTTGCTCCACGATGGTGGTGGAGCCCGCCGGTGACCCTGGCAGGGGGTAGGCGTCGGTGTTGCCGGTGTAAAGGCGCTGGACCATCACCTGCGGTTGCAGGTTGAGGAGTCCCTTCTGACCGATCTTGATCGGCACGTTGTAGCCGAGGAAGAAGCCGTCCCGGTCTTCCCGGTCGTTGCCCAGCACCAGCGGATTGCTGACCTCCTCCTGTTTCTCGATGCGGCGCTGGCGGGTGACGCGGATCGGCAGGCGATCCTCCAGCCGCAACGTGTTGCGGCGGGCCTTCACCAGGGTGTCGCCGTTGGGCAGCAGGGTGATGACCACCTTCTCCGAATCCATCCACGACTGGGCGGGCGTGAACGGGTCGTTGGTGAAGCCCACCCGGTCGCCGGAGAGAGTGTTGGGGGTGAGCTTGAGGCGCCGGGCCTGGAGGCGCCAGCGGCTCACGGTGCCCTTGATCAGTTCCTGGTTACCCGTGGTGGTCTGGTCCTTGAGCTGCTCGGGGCGGGTGGTACCGAAATCGTTGGCGGTGTCCGGCGTGGTGAACTCCCGCGGGAAGCCGAAGCGCCGCTCGGCCTTGAGACTGCGCTCGAAGGTCACGTTCTCAACCCGCTGGGGAATCCTGGCGATGGCCTCGCGGCGCCGCCGTTCCTGATGCCGGGCGTTGCGCCACACCCCACCCTTGTCCTCAGGGGGCTGGACCGGGGGCCTCGGGGCCGGCTGGCCGCTGGTGCCGGTCCAACCGGGTCCCATCGTCAACTGCTCAAGCTGCTGGGCCAGCCCTTCGGGCTGCTCACTGGCCAGGGGTGGGGCGCCTGGGCAGCCCTGGGCAGGCGGCACCGGCAGCGGCTGGCTGGCGAGTTTGTCGGTGCCGAAGCGGTAGCGCAGACCCAGCAGGTAGGCGTTGCTGCCCTCGCTGACGCCGCTGAAGGTGCCGTAGGCCCCCGAGCGGTGGTGGATGCGGCCCACGGCCGACCAGCGGGGCGTGACCAGGGCTTCCACCTCGAAGGCCAGGTAGTTGAGCAGGCGCGACGAGTTCTCTCGGAAGGTCTGCTCGTAGTTGCTCTTGGCCGAGGTGACGCTCAGGCCCTCCACGAAAAAGATGTTGAGCCAGGGGCGCAGCCACAGGCGCAGGCCGACGCCACCGGTGAGCTCGCCGAAGCTCTGGCCAGGGGTGTCGGAGAAGGGGAACAGCTGGTTGAAGCCGCCCCCCGGCTGGGAATTGGCCTTGTGCCCCAGCAGGTTGGCATCGAACTCCAGCGACAGCGGGCCGGCCTGGAGGAGGCGGCGCTGCAGGCCGATCCCCCCGAAGTACTCGGGCCGGAAGCGGCCGCTGAAGGTGAAGGTGTCGCCGAACTCACCGGCATACGCCTGGCCGGCCCAGGCGGTGACGGCCCAGGGGTAGGGCTGCCACAGGGGCACGGCCGGGTAGGACGGCGTGCAGCTGATCGGCTCGGGTGGTGGCAGGGGGGCGGAAGCCTCCTTCTCGAGGTTGAAGTCCTCCTTGGTGGTGTCCAGATCAATGACGCCATACACATCGTCGATCTCCCCCACCCCCTCCAGCAGGGCGTAGCGGAGGCGGCTGCCCTGCAGGTACTGCTGGCCGCGCTGGAAGCGCACGTTGCCCACCGCCAGGAGGGTGCGGGTGCTGGCCTCGAACTCCAGCCGGTCGGCCAGCAGGCGGCCGCCGGCGAGGCGGGCCATGACACTGCCGGTGGCGACAAAACGCTGCAGCTGGCTGTCGTAGCCCTGCTGGTTGGCGGTCAGTTCCAGCTCGAGGGGCACCGCGTCGCTGGCGGGGTCGACGCCAGCCGCCGGGGCTGTGGCGGAAGCGGGGACGGCTGGGGTGGGCTCCGCTGGGGGCTGCAAGGGGGGAGCGGGTTCCCCTGGGGGGTCGGTCCCGGCCTGGGTCTCGGGTTGCGGCCCGCCCGGGGGCTCGTCGTCGAAGGGGTTGGCCGTAGCGGGTGCGGCCGGCGCCGGCGCGAGCTGCGCCTGGGCGACCTGGAGCCTGGAAGGGAGTTCCGGCCGGGCCTGGGCCGGTGCGGCCGTCAACGCCAGCACGCCGCCGATGCCCAGCCACAGGCCCATCCCAGGGGTCAGGCCTTCTGGGGCCTGGCGACGTCCCGAGCAGGGATGGAGCACCACAGGTAGCGGATGGGCGGCTAGGACGCGGCCGATCCTGCCATGGGAGTTCGGGGCCTATCCCCGCAGCGGTCCGGTTGTCCGGACGGGTGGCGCGTGGCGCCGCAGGAATCAGTCCTCCAGGTCCTTGCGGCTGGGGGAGCGGGTGGGATCGCTGGCCAGGAAGCCGAAGACGAAGATCCCGATGAAGAAGAAGACGACGGAGTAAACCGAGATCTTGAGAGCGAGCATGGTCTGTCCGGCGGGTGACAGGGAGTGACGGGCGCCGGTACGGGTCTCAATGACCCCTCGGCAGCCGCATCATCTTATGGGTGGTGGTTGACCATCCAGCCTGTCCGATGCCGTTTGGCAGGCGCAACCGGCTCCGATTGAAACGTTTCGGTCACGTTCCCCATGCCCCGGCCCCTGGATCTCCAACCGCTCTGGCAGGGCCTCCAGCCCGGGGGCGGCAGCGGTACGGCCCTCGGGGAGGCGTGGGGACGCCGCCACCGCCCCGACTGGGCGGCCCGGGGCCTGATCATCTGGCCGCGGGGCGGCCAGTGGCGCCGGCTGCACCTGTCCTGTCCCTGCCCGGAGCCCTGGCGGCCCCTGGCGGCCGGCGCCCGGGCCCGGCTGGTGCTGTCCTGGTGGGCCGACCGGGCCGAGCTGTGGGTCGATGGGCAGCGGGTCCACAGCGGCGATCTGTTCGACACCGCCTGCCGCTGGCCCCTGCCCGAGCGCTGGTGGCAGGGGGAGGTCCTGGATCTGGAGCTGCGGCTGCGCAGCCCTGTTCACGATGACGGTGCCCTGATCACCAGCCGGATCGAGCTCGAGCCGCTGGAGCCGGCCGATCCCCTGGGCCTGCTGGCGGCCACCGCTGCTGAGCTGCGCGAACTGCGCCGCGCCCATGGCCATGGGGAGGCCCCGGGGGAGGGGTTGCTGCAGGTGCTCGGCCATGCCCACCTCGACCTGGCCTGGCTGTGGCCGGTGGCCGACACCTGGCAGGCGGCGGAGCGTACCTTCGCCTCGGCCCTCGACCTGATGGAGCGCTTCGACACGCTCCATTTCGGCCATTCCACCCCGGCCCTCTACGCCTGGCTGGAGCGCCACCGGCCGGCCCTTTTCGCCCGGGTCCGCCGGGCCATGGTGGCGGGCCGCTTCGAACCCATCAACGGCCCGTGGGTGGAAAGCGACTGCGTGCTGCTCTCCACCGCCTCGCTGTTGCGCCAGTTCCAGGAGGGCCAGCACTACAGCCAGCGCGCCTTCCCGGAGTGGAGTCACCGGCTGGCCTGGTTGCCGGACAGCTTCGGCTTCGCGGCCGGTCTGCCGGCGGTGGCGGCCGCCACCGGGGTGCGCTGGTTCTGTACCCACAAGCTGGCCTGGAACGCCACCAATCCCTTCCCCCACCGGCTGTTCCGCTGGCGCAGCCGCTGTGGCGCCGAGGTGCTGGCCCTGATGACGGCGCCGATCGGCACCGACGGCGATCCGGTGGCGATGGAGCGCTACCGGCTGCAGTGGCAGCAGGTCAGCGGCTGCGCCGACGCCCTCTGGCTGCCGGGGGTGGGAGACCACGGCGGCGGACCCACCGCCGAGATGCTGGAGCAGCTGGAGCTCTGGCAGGACCAGCCGGTGGCCGCCGGCCAGCGGCACGGCACCCTGCGGGCCTACCTGGAGCCGCTGGAGTCCCTGGCGGGCCAGCTGCCGGTGTGGCGCGACGAGCTCTATCTGGAGCTGCACCGTGGCTGTGCCACCAGCCGCCCGGACCAGAAGCGCCACAACCGGACCCTGGAGCGGCTGCTGCGGGAGGCGGATCTGGCCGCGGCACTGTTCGCCCTGCCGGCCGAGGCCGCTGAGGCCGCCGAGGGCGATTGGCGCCGCCTGCTGTTCCAGCAGTTCCACGACATCCTGCCGGGCACATCGATCCCGGAGGTGTTTGAGCAGGCCGAACCGGAGTGGCGGGGCGCCCGCCGCCGGGCCGCCCGTCGCCGCGACCGGGCCCTGGGGCGGGGCCTGGCCGGGGGGGCGCCAGCCGGGGCTGCGGACGCCTGGTGCGCCCTGCAGCTCCAGCCACTGCCGGCCCAGCCCCGCACCCTGCGGCTGCCGGCGGGCGACTGGTGGCTGTCAGGGACGGACGGCGAACGGCGCCTGATCGGGCAGCCGGCCCCCGGCGGCGGCCAGTGGCTGCAGATCCCCGGCATCGAAGGGGTGGCGGTGCAACGCCTGCGGCGCCAGGACACCGGCGCCAGCACCATACCCAGCACCGGCATCGAGGCGGCCTGGCCCGTGGCAGCGGCGGTGCGGCTGGAACGGGTCGCCGGCGGCGGGCCGGACCACTGGCACCTGGGCAACGGTCTGGTTTCGGCGCTGATCGGCCCGCAGGGGGTGGAGCAACTGTTCGATGGGGCCGGTACGCCCCAGCTGGCGAGGCCGCTGGCCTGGTGCCGCTGGCGCGACCGCGGGGAGTTCTGGGATGCCTGGGACCTGGCGGCTGACTACCGCCAGCACCCGCTGGCGTGGCGCTGGCAGGGGGCGCCGCAATGGCTGGAGACGGGGCCGCTGTGTGGCCGCTTCGTCTGGCGCGGCCGCTGCGGCGAGAGTTCGGTGCGCCTCGACGGTCGCCTGCTGGCGGGCAGCCCCTGGCTGGAGCTGGTGTTGAGCATCCAGTGGCAGCAACGCCATGAGCTGCTGCGGCTGGAGATTCCCCTGGCCGCGCCGGCCTGCCGCTGGGCCGCCGACAGCTCCGGCGGGGTGATCGAGCGCCCGGCCACGGCCCGCACCGCCCGGGAGCGGGCCCGCTGGGAGGTGAGCGCCATCAGCTGGCTGGCCGCGGTGGGGCCAGGCCGCGGCGATGGCCTGGCGGTGCTGCTCGACGGCCCCCAGGGGGTGTCGGCAACGGCGGAGAGCCTGGGGATGTCGCTGCTGCGGGGTCCCACCTGGCCCGATCCCGGCGCCGACAACGGCTGGCAGCGGCAGCGGCTGGCCCTGCTGCCCTGCCCCGGTGGCTGGCGGGCCGCCGCCGCGCCCCAGCAGGCCACCCGGCTGCGGGAACCGCTGTGGTGCCGGCCGGTGCCGACGGCGGAGGGCTCAGCCGCGCCGACCCAAACACTCTTCCCTTCGCTCGGCGACGATCTGCAGCTGGTGGCCCTGCGGCCGCTGCCGGCGGCAGGCGCCCAGGGGGGGGCGGGGCAGGCGCTGCTCAGCGTGCAGAACCTCGGGCCCTGCCGACGCCGCCTCTCGATCGGCCCCGACTGGACCGTGCTGGAGCGCTGCGACGGCCTGGGCCAGAGGCTGGCCCTCGCCGACGGAAGCGATCCGCTGCAGCTGACCCCCTGGCAACTGGGGCACTGGACGCTGCAGAAGGTCGCGGCGGCTCAGTCCTCGTGATCGTCGAAGGGATCGGTGAGGCCCTTGGAGGGGGGGCCGAAGGCGGTGTACACGCCGAAACCGGTGAGGGCCAGCAGCACCGCGAGCACCGTGAGGGCCACGGAGAGGGCGGGGGACGTGCTGGCGGCGGGATCCATGGGGAGCTCTCAGGCGGGGCAGGAGACGCGAGGTTTGCGTCACAACTCTCGACAGCCCATCTCGGTGCGGCCGGCAAGACCCTTACAGTAAGCACCGCGATCCCGTGCCCGAGAGGTCCGAGCTGCCATGGCCCAACGCACCCGTCTGGGAGACCTGCTGCGCCCCCTGAATTCCGAATACGGCAAGGTGGTGCCCGGCTGGGGCACCACCCCTGTGATGGGCGTGGCCATGCTGCTCTTCCTGGTGTTCCTGCTGGTGATCCTGCAGCTGTACAACAAGTCCCTCCTTCTTGAGGGCATCAACGTCAACTGGAACGGCGTCGGCTGATTCCTCTCGCCCCCTGTCCATGAACATCTTCGGCATCGGTCTGCCCGAGATGGCGGTGATCGCCGCCATCGGACTGCTGGTCTTCGGACCCAAGCGCCTGCCCGAGCTCGGCAAGACCCTGGGGCGCACCCTGCGCGGCTTCCAGTCGGCCTCGCAGGAGTTTGAGAAGGAGTTCCGCACGGCCGTGGGTACCGACCAGTCCATCGACATCTCCGGCCCCCCCGCCGCCATTCCGCCGGCGGCTGACGCTTCAGCGCCGGCGGCGGTGGTTGAGGAGAGTGCCGGGCCCTCCAGCTGAGGGCGGCCATCCGTTGGATCTGCAATTGCTGGTGGGCTTGGGCAATCCCGGCCCCCGCTACGTCGACACCCGCCACAACGTCGGCTTCATGGTGCTGGAGCGGTTGGCCCGCGCCGGTGGCTCCAGCTTCCGCAACCAGGGCCGGCTGCACGGGCTGCTGGCCGAGACCGGTCAGGGAGACAAGCGGCTGCGGCTGCTGATGCCCCAGACCTTCATGAACGACAGCGGCCGCTCGATCCGCGCCGCCCTCGACTGGTTCCGGCTCGAGCCCGCCCAGATGCTCGTGCTGGTGGACGACATGGACCTGCCCCTGGGGCGCCTGCGGGTGCGGGCCTCGGGCGGGGCCGGCGGCCACAATGGCCTGCGCAGCACGATCGCCCACCTGGGCAGCGAGTCCTTCGCCCGGTTGCGCATCGGCATCGGTGCCCCCGGCGAGACGCCCGAGGAGCGCCGGGCCCGCACGGTGTCGCACGTGCTTGGCAAGTTCTCCGCCGCCGATCGGCCCGTGCTGGACACGGTGCTGGCGGAGGTGGAGGCGGGCATCGACCTGATCCGCCGGGTTGGCCTGGAGCGGGCCGCCAACCGCTTGAACAGTTTTCGCCCCGATCCACCGCCATCCTGAGAGCATCGATCGACACCGACGGCGCCCCGCCCCCCGCTTCCTGTGAGTCGCCTACCCGCCACCACCGCACAGCTGCGGGTGCTGCGCCAGAGCTTCAGCCCCTGCCTGCTGGAGGGGGAGATCAGCGCCGGTGGGTTCCAGTGGCGGTTCCGCTGGGCCTTTGATCGGGGCGAGCTGCAGGTGGAGCCCTCCCTGGGACGGGCCCTGATCCAGGACGCCCTGCTGCGCTTCCTGCTCAAGGCCGACTACCAGCTCGAACCGGGCGGCGACTACGTCTTCACGGTGCGGGCGTTGTTCTGATCAGATCCCGCCCCAGCCGGCGCTCCAGCAGCAGCTGGGCCACCACGTCGTCCCAGTCGCGCGGGGGCTGGCGCAGGCCCAGGGGCAGCAGCTGGCGCCAGCCCCTGGCGGGGAACAGCTGCCAGTAGCGCCGCCGCGCCGCCAGGGTGGTGCCGCGCTCATCCACCAGCTCCACCGGCAGCAGGGGCTCCAGGCGCCGCCGCCAGGGGCCGCTGCCGGTGCCGTCGCCGATCACCACAGCGGCCAGGACCTGGTGGCGGTGCCAGTGCTGCAGGTGCTCCCAGGCCGCTTCGGGGGGCAACACCAGGGCCTGGCGGATCTCGCGGCGTTCGGGATCGGTGAGCACCAGGCCGCACTTGCTGCGGCCGGGATCGAGGCCGGCCAGGGGGCCAGGGGCCGGCACCGCCGTGGTCATGGCCGCCCCGGTCGGGTGGCGGCGTCCTTGCGGACCCAGCGCATTTCAACGCTGATCGGGTCGGGGGTGTCGGCGTTCTGGCTGGCCACCGCCTCGAGGTTGGCGGTGACGCCGGCGGGCCGCTCGCTGAGCTCGCGGGCGAGGGCATTGAGGCTGGCGACATCGAACTGCAGGCCGTTGGCCAGGGTGCCCTGGCGCTGGGCCTTGGCGTAGGCGGCGGCCAGCAGCAGGTTGAGGCGGCTGCGCACGGCGTCGAGCTCGCGCACGTCGGGCTCGAGGGCGGTGCGGGAGAGCACCTCCCCCTGTTCCACCACCTGGCGGTTGGGGCGGAGGTCGGGGAAGGCGAGCACCTGGGCCTCGCCCCGCAGCACGTTGGCGGCCGAGCGGATGCTGACCACCCAGGTGCCGGGGGTGGCGAGCAGCGATTCGAGCCGGGTGATGTCGCTGCGGGGCACCAGCAGGATCTGGCGGTTGGGGGGCTGGCCGGGCAGCAGCAGCTGGAACGCCGCCCGGTTCGACTCCTGCAGCAGGGCGTCGATCACCTGCTTGGCCTGGTCGGGACGCTGCAGCAGCACCTTGGCGGTGGCCAGGGGCTGGCCGCTGGCGATCACCACATCTCCGCGGCGCAGGGCGATGACATTGGTTTCCAGGCCCTTGAGTTCCTTCTCGCCGGCGGCGATGCGGCGGCGCACGCTGGCCAGTTCGGTCTCGGTGCGGCGGATGTCCGCGTCCCGGCCGCGCACCTCCCTGGTGAGCCGGGCCCGCTCGGCCTCCAGCCGGACCCGCTCGGCCTGCAGGGGCTGCAGCTCACGGCGCAGGGTGTCGACGCGACGCTCGGCGGCCAGCAGCTGGGTCTGGGCCCGGCGCTGGCTGGCCAGGGCCTGGTCACGGCGGCGTTCGGCGGTGGTGAGATCGAGGCGGCTGCGTTCCAGCTCCCCCCGGGTGCGTTGCAGTTCACCCTTGTTGCGCTGCAGGGCGGCGCGGCTGTCACGCAGGCGGTCCTGGATCTGGTCGAGCTCGAAGAGCCCCACCCGCAGGCGTTCGCTCACCAGCAGCATCAGGGCCAGCGACACGGCGCTGATCAGGCTGCCGGTGAGCACCGTGATCACCACGGCCGTCTTGCGGGGCCGCAGGTTGAACAGGCTGAGGCGCGCCTTGCCCACACGGCTGCCGAGCCGGTCGCCCAGGGTGGAGAGCACTCCGCCGAGCACCAGAAGGGCCAGGATCAGCAGCCAACCCGACACCTTCTGCGCCTCGGCTTCGCGGTGCACCAAGTATCCCTGTCGGTGGCCTCATGGCACCCGGCAGGGGCCGCCCGATCAGCTGAATCTCAGCTGAACCGCTTGGCCAGGGCGATGGGGTCGAAGACGGTGATCTTCTTGCGGTCGATCTGGACCAGACCGTCGTTGCGCAGATCGCCCAGCAGGCGGGTGATGGTGACGCGGGTGGAGCCGATCGCCTCGGCGATGGCCTGGTGGGAGAGGCGCAGGTCGATGGTGATCCCCTCGCTGCCGGGAACGCCGAAGTCGCGGCAGAGCACGAGCAGGAAGCTCACCAGCCGGGAGGACATGTCCCGGTGGGTGAGGGTCTCGATCATGGTTTCGGTCTGGAGGATGCGGGAGGAGAGGCCCTGCAGCAACAGCAGGCCAACGCTGGCGTCCTGCTCGATGGCGCGCCGCACCGAGGTGGCCGGGGCCGTGACCATCTCCACCCGGGTGAAGGCGATGGCGTGATAAAAGCGGTCGGAACGCTGGCCGGTGAGCAGGGAGAGCACCCCGAAGAGGCTGTTCTCCCGCAGCAGGGCCACGGTGATCTCCTCGCCGGATTCGTAGACGCGCGAGAGGCGCACGGCGCCGCGGCGCAGCAGGTAGACGCGCTCGGCGGGATCGCCTGGGAAGAAGATCGTTTTACCGCGCTCGATGGTTTCAACGCTGCTGCCGGCCAGGCCCCGGATCACATCCAGCAGGGTGACGGTGGTCGCACCCGGTGCGCCCATGGGCGTCACAGAGCCGGGGGATCCGCTGGATGGGCTGCTGGGGTAGCGGCTGAAGCCACGCGTGGCGCCGACCATCAAGGCGTGGCGAGTGGGTAGGAACCTATGGATCGGCCTGGCTGATCCGTGTAGCCAATGACACTCTTTAACCGGTCGTCGTGCCTGGCGCCACAGCCAGGGCCTGGCGCTGGGCCTCCTGCAACGTCCGCAGGCCCGGTTCGGCCAGATCCAGCAGGGCATCGAGGCGGGAGCGGGGGAAGGGGGCGCCCTCGGCGGTGCCCTGGATCTCCAGCAGCCGCCCCTGCTCGTCCATCACCACGTTGAGGTCGACCTCGGCGCGGGAATCCTCGGAGTAATCCAGATCCAGCAGGGCCACGCCGTCCACCAGGCCCACCGACACGGCCGACACCTGCTGGCGCAACGGCGAGGCCTCCAGCACACCCTGCTGCTGGAGGCGCTCCAGGGCGGCGGCCAGGGCCACCCAGGCGCCGGTGATCGAGGCGGTGCGGGTGCCGGCATCGGCCTGCAGCACGTCGCAGTCGACCAGCAGGGTGCGCTCACCGAGGGCCTCCAGGTCGAGGGAGGCCCGCAGGCTGCGGCCGATCAGCCGCTGGATCTCCTGGGTGCGGCCGGAGAGCTTCATCAGCTCGCGGCCCTGGCGGCTGGGGGTGGAGGCCGGCAGCAGGCGGTATTCGGCGCTGAGCCAGCCGCTGCCGGAGCCCCGCCGCCAGCGCGGCACCTCCGGGTCGAGGCAGACGCTGCAGAGCACGCGGGTGCGGCCAGCCGAGAAGAACACCGAGCTGAGGGCGAAGCCCATCGGGTCCCATTCCAGGCCCACCGGGCGCAGGGCGTCGGCGCGGCGGCCGTCGCTTCGCAGGAGGTCGGCGGGGCTGGACACGCGGGCTGGGGCAGGGCAGGGGCAGCGTACGCGGCGCCAGTGGTACGTCTGTTCCGAGCCACTACCGATGGTGTGCCGAGCCGGCGAGGGCCGCTACATTCGGGAGGTGAGGGGCTGGGACTAGCCGTCCGGACCCTTCACACCAACGCTTCCCTGGGGTGTCCATGACCGCCAGCCTCATCGACACCAGCCACCCCCATCGCCCTGTGGCGCTGGTGCCACCCTTGGCGGCCCCGTTGCGGCTGGTGAGCCAGCCGGAGGGGCTGCTGCAGATCCATACGGCGCCGTTCCGAGGCAGCTTCGCGGCGGTGTTCAGCCAGGCCCTGCGCAGCGCCGGGCTGGGCAGCCGGGTGCTGGTGAGCCAGTTCCTCAAGGGGGGTGTGGAGCAGGGGCCGGCCGGCAGCCTGCGGCTGTGCGGCCGGCTGGAGTGGCTGCGGCCGGGCACGCCCCATTGCCTCGATGGGCCGCCGGGCTCCCAGGGCCCCGAGGGGGCCACGGCCGAGGAGGCGCTCGAGGCGGTCGCGGAGGTGTGGGAGGTGAGCCGCCAGCGGCTGCTGAAGGGCGATCTGGATCTGCTGGTGCTTGATGAACTGGGGCTGGCGGTGGCCCTGGGCTACCTAGGCGCCGAGGCGGTGATCGAGGCGCTTGAACAGCGGCCGGCCCATCTGGATGTCATCCTGACGGGCCCCTCGATGCCGGCCAGCCTGATGGCGATGGCCGATCAGGTCACCCAGTTGCGCCGCGGCGGCTGACGCCATGCTCAAGAACGACCACTGGATCAACGAACAGGCTGCGGCTGGGATGCTGGAGCCGTTCCAGCCGACGCTGGTGCGCCACCTGGATCCGGAGGCCCGCACCGGGCCGGTGCTGAGCTTCGGATGTTCGTCGTATGGGTACGACCTGCGGCTGTCGCCGAAGGAGTTCCTGATCTTCCGCCATGTGCCCGGCACGGTGATGAACCCGAAGCGGTTCAACCCGGCGAACCTGGAGCCGGCGCCGATGCACAGCGACGACGACGGCGACTACTTCATCCTGCCGGCCCATTCCTACGGGCTGGGGGTGGCGCTGGAGAAGATGCGGGTGCCGACGAACATCACCGTGATCTGCCTGGGCAAGAGCACCTATGCGCGGCTGGGCATCATCGTCAACACCACCCCGGCTGAAGCCGGCTGGGAGGGCCACCTCACCCTGGAGTTCAGCAATTCCTCCGGCGCCGACTGCCGCATCTACGCCGGCGAAGGCATCTGCCAGCTGCTGTTCTTCGAGGGCGACCCCTGCGCCACCACCTACAACGACCGCCAGGGCAAGTACCAGCACCAGCCCGAGCGGGTGACGCTGGCGAAGGTTTAGGGGGATTGGGGGGATGGATCAGTTGGCAGAGGAATGGCGCTTCTGTAGCGAAACGGACAGGTGGTTATGGGGTCCGTCTAAGGGGCTGGATGGAGTCGAATGACCGGAAGCGGCTGATCAAAGCCGTGAAGCCGCTCCTTGTCGGCACGAATGACTTCTATATCAGCAGCGGCCTTGACTTCTGGTTTGTTCCCGGTGGCGCGAGGGCCAAGGTGCCGAAGCGCTGGAAGCAGTTCCTCATCACGTGGTCCGCCATCTATCCGCTTGTCCTTTTTCTGCCCCTGGTGACCCTTCCGGTTCTGCGCACTCTTGGGGTACCCTCCTATCCGCCACTCAATACGCTGGCGGTCACAGCGGCCATCGTATTTCTTATGGTGTATCTGATCATGCCACGTTACACCCGAATTGTGCAGAAGTGGCTCTTCTCGTAGCAACCAACTATTGAGAAAAGATGCGTCGTTCGCGCAGTCGCCGAGATGCCGCATGGAATCGCTTGAACAGATCTCGTTGTCCCTCGCATCGGTCGACGCAGAGTGGCCCTCGCCACCTGCGAAGCGGTCCAGGTCACCATGCTGACCCTCCATAGAAGGGAATGCATCGCTGAGATACAGTGAAACCTCCTATTCGCTGCACGAGGAAACAACTTGAACAAGCCATGTCTCCAACTGCGCGCCGGAATCACCGCGGCCTTCCTGGCCGTGACCTTCGCGTCGGCGGCTTCCGCCCAGACCTTCAGGATGACGACCCCCACGGCCCCGGGCGTGGCCACCCCGGATCGGCTCGACACCTCCATCGGCACCCTCAACCTCAGCGATGGCGTGCCGAAGCCGGAGACGATCACGAAGATCTACGACAATCTGGATCGCTCCCGCGCCTTGCAGGCCTACCTGCTCGCCATCCCGATCGTCAACCAGGCCGGCATGCGCGATTCCCTGCGCAAATTTGGTCCCGTGAACACCACCAACGTGATCTGGGAAAACCTGGTGGATTCCAAGACCGTGGAACTCACGGCCAACGACAACACGATCTACAGCTTCATCTGGCTCGATACCCGCAAAGGCCCCCTGGTGGTGGAAATCCCCCCAAGGTGCTCGGTGCCATCAACGACTTCTGGTATCGCTGGGTGACGGACGTTGGCATCACCGGCCCGGACAAGGGCCAGGGCGGCAAGTACCTGATCCTGCCGCCGGGCTATCAGGGGGCCATCCCCGCGGGCTATGCCGTTGTCCGGCCGAAAACCTACGGCAACTGGATGCCCTTCCGCTCCTTCCTGGTCGATGGTTCTCCCAAACCCGGGGTGGAGTCCGTGCGGAAGAACCTCAAGATCTACCAGCTTTCCGATGCCGCCAATCCGCCGCCGATCACGTTCGCCAATGCTTCGGGAGTACCGGCCAACTTCGTCGCCCCGGGTGACGACTCCTTCTGGACCCTGCTCAACCAGGTGATCCAGGAGGAACCCCCAGAAGGAGCTGATCCGACCACCCTGGGCCTGTTCGCCTCGATCGGCATCGTCAAGGTCAAACCCTTCCAGCCCGACGCGCGCATGAGGACGATCCTCAGCGATGCCGCCAAGATCGGGGCGGTGACGGCGTGAACCCTGGCCTTCAAGATTCGCGAACCCGATGCCTTCTTCTATCCCAACAGTTCCTGGCGTCTGCCGTTCTTCGGTGGCTACAGGTTTGAGGTGTCCCCGGGTGTGGCCAATCTCGATGGAGCCATCTTCGACTACTACGTCGCCACCGGTGTCACACCGGCCATGGAGGAGAAGATGGTGGGCCAGGGTTCCCAGTATCCCTGGGCCTCCCTGGATGCGAAGGGCAACCCGTTCGACGGCGGCAAGACCTACAGGTTGCGGTTGCCACCCAACATTCCCGTGAAGGATTTCTGGTCCGTGATTGTCTATGACAACCAGACCCGTTCGATGCTGCAGACCGACCAGCCCCGGCCCAGCGTCAGCAGCCAGGACAAGGGCATCCAGACCAACGCCGACGGCTCCGTTGACGTCTGGTTCGGCCCCAAGGCCCCTGCTGGCAAACAGAGCAACTGGGTGCAGACCATCCCCGGCAAGGGGTGGTTCATGATCCTGCGCCTCTATGGCCCGCTGGAGCCCTGGTTCAACAAGACCTGGCGGCCGGGGGCCATCGAGCTGCAATCCTGAGCCCGCCGATCGCGAACTCCTCCGGCTGCCGGGCTGCGCGCTCCTAGCGTCGGGCCATCTCAGCGCGCCCAGCGTCTCACCAGCGCCATGACGACGCAGTACTACACCGCCTCAAGCCTCGACGGTTTCGTCGCCACCGAAGACGACGGCTTGGATTGGCTGTTCCCGCTCGGCGATGTCAGGGAAGCGGGCTACCCGGCCTTCATCGCCCAGGTGGGCGCCATTGCGATGGGAGCCTCCACCTATGAATGGATGCTGCACCATTCCGACAAAGTTGTGGAGGATTCGGGTTCCCCCTGGCCCTTCACCCAGCCCTGCTGGGTGTTCACCCACCGCGGGCTTCCCGGCATCGATGGAGCCGATCTTCGCTTCGTCCAGGGCAGCGTCCAGGAGGTCCACCGAACGATGCTGGAGGTGGCGGCGGGGAAGAACATCTGGATCGCCGGCGGCGGGGCCCTTGCCGTGCAGTTTCACGATGCCGGGTTGCTGGATGAGGCCATCATCCAGATCGGTTCGGTCACCCTTGCCCAGGGCAAGCCGCTCTTCCCCCGTCGGGTGACCAACCCACCCTGGCGCTTGCTGTCGGTGCGCCAGATCGGCTCGGGTCTGGCCGAGCTGCATTACGCGCTGCCCCGCCCCGGCCGCTGAATTCATGGCATGACGCCCATCATCCGATACCCCGAGGGCCACAAGCAGGCCGTGCGCGCGCGCATCGTCGAGGCGGCGTGATCGCCGCCCTCGGCGCTGAGGGGGCCAGCCAGCCGGCCCCCGTGCGTTCCGCCTTCGCGGCCGCCGCCCGCGGGCTGCTCGCGGCGATCGAGCGCAAGCTGCATCCGCGCCAACCGGCGCCCGAGCCCAGCGATGGGGCCCTGCGGCTGGTGCCCACGATGGTGGGGGCGGTGGTGCTGCAGGCCTGCCACCACTTCGGCCGCCGCTTCCGGGAGCGGGGCCGGGGCGGCCTGGTGCTGCTCAGCTCGATCGCCGCCTTCCAGGGGATGCCGTACGCGGCCCATGACGCGGCCACCAGGGCCTATGGGCAGAGCCTGGCCGAGGCCCTGCAGGTGGAACTCCAGGGCGACGGCTTCGCCGTGCTTGACGCTGCGCCCGGGCCCACCCACAGCGGCTTCGCCGCCAGGGCCGGGATGCGGTTGGGGGCGGCGATGGATCCGGAGGCCATCGCCCACCCGATCCTTGATGCGCTGGGGCGGCAGACCACGGTGCTGCCGGGCGCCCTCTCCAAACTCCTGACCTGTTCGCTCGTGCCCCTGCCGCGCTGGGCGCGGGTGAGCATCATGGGCACGGTGATGCAGGGCATGGCAGGCAGCTGATGCAGAGCAGCATCTTCACGGTGGTCCTGCTGCCTGTGGCGTTGGCCATCGTCATGCTGGGCATGGGCCTCAGCCTGGTGCCCGAGGACTTCAGGCGCATCACGCGCTACCCCCGGGCGGTCGCGGTGGGCACGGTCTGCCAGATCCTGGTGTTGCCGCTGCTGGGGGCGCTGATCGCCCTGGTGGTGCCCATGGAGCCCGTGATGGCGGTGGGCCTGATGGTCGTGGCCGTCTGCCCGGGTGGGCCGTCTTCGAACCTGATGACCTACCTGGCCCGGGGGGATGTGGCCCTGTCGGTGACCCTGACGGCCGTGAGCAGCATCGTCACGGTGTTCACGATTCCGCTGTTCACCAACCTGGCCCTGCAGCATTTCCTGGGGGAAGGGGCCGCCATCGCCCTGCCGATCGGGACCACGATGCTGCAGATCGTTCTGATCACCCTGCTGCCGACGGCCATCGGCATGGCCATTCGCCATCGCTTTCCCGGAACAGCCCGGCGCTTGGAGAAGCAGATGGGCCGGCTGGCCGGGGGCCTGCTGGCGCTGATCATCCTGCTGCTGTTCATTCGCGAGGCCCCCAAGCTGCCGGGGTTTCTGGCTCAGATGGGACTGGCCATCGCGCTGCTCAACGTGTTGGCGATGCTGGCGGGCTTCCTGGCCGGCAGGCTGTTCCGGCTGCCCCTGGCCCAGCAGGTGTGCATCGCGATCGAAGTGGGGATTCAGAACGGAACCCTGGCGATCGCCATCACCGCCGGCCTGCTCAACAATCCCGACATGGCGGTGCCGGCGGCGGTCTACAGCCTGCTGATGTACGTGTTCGGCTTTGGGGCGGTTCTCTGCGGCAGGCGCATCATCCCCTCGGCCCGCCAGGCGTGAACTCCGACGCCAAGGCGAAGGCGTTCTTCGAGTCCCCCGAGCTGGTGGAGATTCGTCGGCAGGCCGGTGTCGAATCCCCGGAGTTCCCCTATCTGCATCAGCTGGAGGCGGGCACGCTGTGACTGCTGGCGCCTTCCCTCCCCCATGAGCCCGATCTTCCCCGGCCGTTACACCGCCCAGATTGAGGGCCCGTTCGTGGTGTTCATCATCGGCCTGCGGGTGAATCGCTTCTGGGCGCTGCACCAATGGCTGCCGGTGGCCCGGGCGATGGGCCCGATGATGGATGAGTTGCTGGCCAGTCCTGAACTCGGTCTGCTCAGCGCCCAGACGATCCTCTACTGGCGCGGTGTGGGGCTGGTTCAGGACTGGCGTTCCTTCGAAGCTCTCGAGAGCTTCTCGAAGAACCCGAAGGCCTCCCACCTGACGGCTTGGAAGCGCTTCAACCAGGCGGTCGGCGCCAGTGGCAGCGTGGGCATCTGGCACGAGACCTATCTGGTGGAGGCCGGCCGCTATGAATGCGTCTACCGCAACATGCCCCGCTTCGGCCTGGCCCGGGCAGGAACCCATCAACCGGCCACCGGCGCCAGGGAAACGGCGAGCCGCCGCCTCGGGCGGGACGGCGATCCCACCGTGCCCAGCTATGACAACCCCTGAGGTCAGCACTGCCAGGATGATTGCCGTTTCTGAAATCCCCGTGTTGCGCCTTCGGCCGCCCCTCGTCCCCCTGGCCACTGCCGCAGCCCTCTTCGCCGGGCTCATGGCCGCCCTTGGGGGCGCTCCCGCCCTGGCCCAGCAGCCTGGACAGGGTGCCCAGAAGGCGGTGTTCGCCACCAAGGCGGAAGCCGAAGCCGCCGCCAAGCACTTCAACTGCACCGGCGCCCACAAGATGGGCAACCAGTGGATGCCCTGTGCCACCCATGGCGAAACCAAAGGCGGGGCGTCCAGCCACGGCTCCCATTGATGCCTGAACCGGACGCGCCGGAGACCCCTCCCGCCGGCGGCGCCCCTCCTGCTACGAGCCCCTCAGCCTGCGGTGGCCGGCCGAAGATCCTGGCCATCGGCATCGCCCCCCTGGGCATCATCTCGATCGGCATCGTGCCCATGGGAGTGATCAGCATCGGCGTCGTGCCGATGGGGGTGCTCAGCGTGGGGGCGGTGGCGATGGGGGTGATCAACGCCTCTGTGGTGGGCATGGGCATCCTCATCGCCGGGGTGAACGTGATGGGCGTCTGGTGGGTGGGGATGGAGGGGATGGGCCCCTACCGGCTGGGGAGCCCGAGCGGCCAGGTGCACCACCACAGCCGTGACCACAACCACAACCACGGCCAGGGCCAGCAGAATCTCTACGCCTATCCCACCAAGGAAGAGGCCCTGAGCAAGGCCAAGGACCTCGGCTGCGAAGGCGTGCACCCCATGGGCTCCCTCTGGATGCCCTGCGTGGAGCACCCGTCCCCCTGAACTCAGGCCAGCGTTTTGAACATCACCAGGGCATCCACCGCCCCCAGGCGGGGATGGCGGAAAGCCCCCGGCAGCCGGCCGATGGTGCAAAAGCCGTTGCGGCTCCAGGCGGCCACGCCGGCGGTGTTGGTGCTCACCACCAGGTTGAACTGCATCGCCGTGAAGCCCCGCCGCCGCGCCTCCTCCTGGGAGTGGCGGCAGAGGGCATGGCCCACCCCCCGGCCCCGGGCGGCCTCGGCCACCACATAGCCGGCGTTGGCCACGTGGGCGCCCAGGCACGGCTGGTTGGGCCGCAGGTAGTAGGTGCCCAGGATCGCCCCGCCCGCCTCGGTGGCCACGAAGGTGACGGCAACGGCCTCCACCCAGGCCTGGCGGGCCGCGTCGCTGTCGATGGCCGGGTCGTGGGGGAAGGTCTCGCCGGCCCGGAACACCGGCTCCAGCACCGCCCACACCCCTGGCCAGTCGGCCGGTTCGAACGCCCGGATCATCCCGCCGCTTGCACCACGATCGATTTGGTCACCGTACCGGGCAGATTCCGCGACACCGGGCAGACCTGCATGCGTCGCTCCAGGAAGGCCCTGCTGGGCTCATCCAGCTCCAGCGTCGCCGCCCCATCGGCCGCCTCCAGCCGCACCTGGACCGTGCCGTCGACCGCCTCGACCATCCAGTCGGCGGAGGCGGTCACACTGAGCACCCCGTCCACCGCCGCCAGGGGCAGGTCCCGCTCCCGGGCGTTGGCCACCAGGTCGTGGTGCTGGCAGAGCAGCAGCGACAGCAGGAAGAGCCGGAAGCCGGGGGTCTGCAGGCTGGGCTCCAGCGGCTGCCAGGGCTCCAGCTCGCCGTTGCGGACGTCGACGCTGAGGGCTTCACCGGCGGCGCCGTGGCGGCTCTGCAGGCGGAACTGGAACAGGAGGTTGGTCATCGCTGCTGCGGGACGGTGGGGGGGGAGGGGATGGCGGAGCTGAGGTGGCGCTGGCGCTGGAAGGCTTCGGCGCCCGTGAGCAGGGCCGAACCGACCAGCAGGGCGGCGAAGCCCTGGCGCAGGTGACGATCCGACAGGTGGGGGGCCAGGGCCTGGCCGGCGATCGCCCCCACCAGACCACCCACCACCAGGGGCCCCAGCAGCGGCAGGCCCGCTGCCGGCCAGTGCCCCAGGGCGGCAAGGGCCACCAGGCTGTTGGTGGCGATCAGCACCAGGCTGGTGCCGCTGGCCAGGGGCATCGGCAGACCGGCCAGCAGCACCAGGGCGGGCACGATGGCGAAACCGCCGCCCACGCCGGCGATGCCGGTCAGCAGGCCCACCAGCACCCCCTGGCCCGCGAGGGCCAGCGGCGATCCGGTGGCCCGGGGCGCCCGGGCGGTGCCGCTGGGGCGGCGGGAGAGCAGCCTGGCGGCCACCAGGGCGGCAACGGCGAACACCCCCAGCTGCACGGGCTCGGGGATCAGACCGTGCTTCACCACCGTGCCTCCGATCCAGCTGCCCGCCAGGGCCGGCACCCCCAGGAGCAGGGCGGGCCGCGGTGCCACCTGGCGTCGCCGCAGGTAGGGGCCGGCGTTGGCCACCGCCAGCAGGGTCACCGCCAGGAGCGACAGGGGCACCGCTTCCCGGGTGGGCAGACCGGCGCCGCTGATCAGCAGGGGCAGCAGCAGGATCGAGCCGCCGGCCCCAAGCACCGCCAGCAGGAAGCCGATCAGCCCCCCCCCACCGGCCATCAGCAGCAGAACGGCGGCGCTCAAGGACGCACCCGGTTCCAGGGCATCACGGCCAGCAGGCGTGCCATGCCGCAGACGGCGGCGGCCTGGGGGACGGGGGGACCTGACGCCATGGACGCAACCTGCCTGGGCACTTATGACTTTACACGCATACAACGACGAAAGAGTGGCGGCGGCGCTGCAGGTCGCTGCAGAGGGCTGCTCCATCGCGGAACCGTTCCGCTCCCCACCACGGCCGGGGAAACCCTGCATAATTCCTCTAGCGTCATAACCTTCTGTCATGGGCGTTGCCGGCCCCGGTTCCATTCCCAGCCCCGAACTGCTGGAGGAGTTCAGCCAGTTCTTCCGTCTGCTGAGCGAACCGGCCCGGCTCCAGCTGCTCTGCCACCTGCGCCAGGGGTCGGCCGATGTCGCCTCCCTGATCGAGGCCACCGGCTTCAGCCAGTCCCACATCAGCCGCCAGCTGTCCCAGCTGCAGCGGGCTGGCCTGGTGACCTGCGACCGGGACGGGGTCCGGCTCATCTACCGGGCCGACACCGAACTGGTGGAGGAGCTCTGCGAGCTGGTGCAGAAACGCATGAAGCAGCGCCTGCAGCAGCAGCTGGATCAGCTCCAGACCGCCTGAGGCCATGCGCCCCAGCGCCCCCTGGGGACCCGGGCCTTCCATGGTTTCAACCTGCTGCTGCTGCTCCTGATGGCCGCCAGCGGCCTGGAGATCTACAACGCCAATCCGGTCTTTGGCGGACGGGAGGGTGCCACCGTGCCGGAGCTGTTCACCCTCGGCGGTTGGCTGGCCGGCGGCCGCGACTGGCACTTCGGTGCCATGGGGTTCTATGGCGCCAGCCTGGGGCTCTGGATCGGCCTGTTGCTGTGGCGCCGCCACCGACGCCTGGCCAGCCCGGCTCAGCCTCAACGGGGCCGCGGCTGGCGGATGTGCTGGCCCTGGCCGGTCCCTCTCCCCTGGGGGCTTACCTGGCGATCCGTTCGGCCGACCAGTCCTTCGAAACCTGGGATCTGGCCTCGGCCCTGCACCCCCAGACCCCGCTGGCCACCCCCATGAACGGTGCGCCAGCCCCATCAAGCTCGGCGACATGCAGAGCAAATGGGTCACCGGCCTGGAGCTGATGACGAGCCTGGGCGAACGCCTGGGCACTTGGGAGGACAGGGGCTACGAGTGGTTCGCCGGGCTCTGATGGGGCCCTGGGCTGCTCAGGGCTTCAGGGGCGCCCAGGCCATCGTGGCGTTGAACTTCTGGCACCAGATCAGCACCGATTTCTGGGCCTTCAGATCGATCGAGGCGGGGATCACGTAGCTCTGGCCCCCCTTGCTGGATTTCAGCTTCGACAGCAGCGTGTAGCTGCCGGGCTTGAGGGGAAAGGCGGGCGCCTTGCTCATGGCCAGGGGCGTGGCGGAGGGGCTGAAGGCCACCCAGAGATCGGGAGCCATGTCGTTGGTCGTGAAGCCACCGCTCACGGGAGCCTCGGCCTTGCGGAAGCTGCCGCTGGCCATCGCCATGGCCATGCTCTGGGCCACCGAAGCCACGGTGGGGGTGATCGGATCACTGAGGCTGCGGGCGTGCAGGACGGCACCGGACAGGGCCGTGGCGGCGACGAGGCCGAGGGCGCTGGTGCGGAGGAGGGCGCTGGAGGAGCGGGTCATGGGGATCGGGTCGGATTGGATCCGAGGGCCTTCAGCCGATCGGCCGGGTGCGGTCGAGGGCCCCGAAGTCCACCCGGCGCCGCCCCTGGCTCTCCGCGGACACCAGATCGGCGAAGGTGCGGCCCCGGAGAATGTCCTCCAACCGGTCGTGGTCAACCTGGAGCAGGGACGATTCCGTCACCGGGTCGGAGCCCTCCACCAGCACCATCACGGCGCCACTGGCTCAGAACGGCCGTCAGATGCAGCTGGGGTGTGGCGGCGTTGAGCAGCGCAAGAACCGCTGGGAGCTGGTGCAACGCTGGTCGCAGCAGTTGTTCCCCGCTGCCGTGCCCACCCCCCAGGAACACGCGGAGGCGGATGAACTGGCGCGACGGGTTCGTCAGGCCCTTCAGGCCATCCCCGCCAACCAGCGCCAGGTGCTGGAAATGGCCTACTACGAGGGGGATGAGCCAGTCGGCGATCGGCGACCTGCTGAAGCTGCCCCTCGGCACCGTCAAGACCCGGGCCCGCCAGGGCCTGATCCGCCTGCGCGCCCTGCTCCACGACGCGCCCGCCCCGCCATGACCCCCATCCCCACCCAACTCCATGCCGATCTGGCCCTGCGGGTCGTCGTCGACAGCGGCGCGTTGCCCTGGCACCCGTCGCCCCTGGCCGGGGTGGAGCGGCGTCTGCTGGAGCGCGACGGCGGCGAGGTCGCCCGGGCCACCTCGCTGGTCCGTTATGCCCCGGGACGTCGCTTTTCCCCCCACCACCACGGCGGCGGCGAGGAGTTCCTCGTGCTCGAAGGGGTCTTCTCCGATGAGCACGGCGACTACGGCCCCGGCACCTACGTGCGCAACCCGGTGGGCTCCGCCCATGCCCCCTTCAGCGCCGCCGGCTGCACCATCCTGGTGAAGCTCCGCCAGATGGATCCGGGCGACCAGGCGCGGGTGGTGATCGACACCGGTTGCGCGACCTTCGTGCCCGGCCTGGTGCCCGGCCTGAGCGTGCTGCCCCTGCACGGCTTCGGCCTGGAGCACGTGGCCCTGGTGCGCTGGGAGCCCGGAACCCGCTTCCCCCTGCACGCCCACCCGGGGGGCGAGGAGATCTTCGTGCTCGAGGGGGTGTTCGAAGACGAGCAGGGGGCCTACCCGACCGGGACCTGGCTGCGCAACCCAGCCGCCAGCCGCCATGCGCCCTTCAGTGGCAGCGGCTGCCTCATCTGGGTCAAGACCGGCCACCTGGCCCCGTCAATCCCCGCCATGGGGCCACGGCCAGGGCGGTGAGGAAGCCCACCAGCTGGGCGATCACCACGCTTGGGCCCGACGGCAGGGCGAAGGCGGCCGAGAGCAGCAGACCCAGCACGGCGCAGGCGGCCCCCAGCGCGGCGGCCAGGGCCACATAGGTGTCGAAGCGGCGGCTCACCAGGCGGGAAGCGCAGGCGGGGATGACCACGAAGGCGCTGATCAGCAGCACCCCCACCGCCTTGACGGAGATGGCCACCACCACGGCCAGCAGGATCAGAAACAGCAGCCGGTGCAGGGAGACGGCGACCCCCCGGGAGCGGGCGAGCGGTTCGTCGAGGGTGAGCAGTACCTGGTCGCGCTGGGTGAGGGTGAGGTAGCCGGTGGTGATGACGAGCAGGACCCCGATCAGGCTGAGGTCGAGCCAGGTGACCCCCAGGATGTCGCCGAAGAGCAGCTGCTGGATGCCGCCCTTGTAGACCCTCAGCAGGCTCAGGGCCACCACGGCCATGGCGAGTGACGAGGAGTAGACGATGTTCAGCAGGGCATCCGCCGGTAGGCGGCTGCGTTGCACCAGCTGGTTCGTCATCAGGGCGAAGAGCACCGCGAAGGGGATCAGCACCAGGGTGGGATCGATGCCCAGCAGGAGGCCCAGCGTGATGCCGAGCAGGGCGGAATGGCCCAGGGCGTCACTGAAGAAGGAGAGCTGGCGCAGCACCGCAAAACTGCCGAGGACCCCGCCGAGGGCGCCGCTCAGCAGCCCTCCCAGCAGCGCCCGCTGCATGAACGGCAGCTGCAGCAGGTCCACCAGGGTCGATCCCTCCGTCATGTCCACCGCCATCGGTCCAGGGTACCCAGGCTGCCCGGACACCCTGGCGGGCCCGCCGGGCACCCCTGCCGTCAGGAGGCAGCGTGGGCCAGGGCCTCGCCCACCAGGGCCAGAGAAGCCGCCAGCAGAACCAGGCGGCCGGCCCGGCAGAACAGGCGTGAGGCGACAACGAAACCCATCGGGATCATGGCAGTGCTCCGTTTCAGGGCAAGGGGAAAGGACTCAGCGGCCCGTCGTCTGCAGGGGGCGGAGGTCCGGCAGGGCCACCGAAAAGGCGGGGGATCCGTGGCGGGTCAGGGGCCAGCGCCGCACCCAGCAGCTGTGGGTTTCTTCGTCGATGCTGATGACCTGGTAGGTGCCGCCCTGGCGGCTGCACAGTTGGACGAAGCCGCCGGGGTGGGGGGCTGGGGCCGAATGGGAGGAGGGGTAAGGCATGGGTCAGACCACGCATCAGCCCTCAACGTAACAGAAAGTTGCAGATTGATTGACGAGAACCACCTTGGTGTGCATTCCAAGGCACATGGCGGCCGCGCCTGCCCCACACATGCGTAACCCCCTCGGGGCGGGCCCAAGGGGGTTACTTCGCGAAAGCAGTGGGGAGTTGATCAATCTCCCTGCCCCGCAAGATCGTTCTAGATCGGCGGTAACGACTACAGCGCAGGCCTGAACATTCCGTCACAGGTCAGACGCTGTTGTGCGTCGGTTCACTCCTCGTCGTCGGAGCCGCCGACCGGCACCAGGCGAATCGCCTTGCGACCCAGCTTGATCTCGAACTCATCGCCCGGCTCGAGGCCCAGCATCGCGGTGTACGCCTTGCCCACCAGCAGGTTGCCGTTGAACTGGACCTTGGCGGTATAACCGAGTTTACGGCCGGCCTTGGTGGCCGCCTTGCCCACACCGTCGCCGAGGTTGATCCCCTTGGCATCGAGAAGCGCTTCGTAGAAGGCTGTGAAGTTCAGGCGCTCATTGCCGTCCTTCTTGGTGCTCACGTAGCCGCAGCTGCGGACCAGATCCGACTTTGAAGCGTCTCCAAGCTCTTTCACCTTGGCGAGCAGATCGGGACCTTTAAGCATGATGCAATGGCGGTGGGTATTTCAAGGAAATTGTACAACTCGGGCCCGCGATCGCAAGTTGGGCCAGATTCGGCCTTCCCCGCTCTCTGCCCCTATTCAGCGCGGCCGCTCGCGCAGCAGCTGCTGTGCTCCCCCCGCCGTTCCATGGCCATGGCCGGAGGGACGCAATCCGGCAATGCAGGCTAACCACGAGGCCGCTATCCCCAGCGGCGCGCAGGGCCACGGTCCACGGGCATGGCCCGGTGGCAGGAGCTGCACCCTTCAGCTCTTCGGTGGACCCTCCACCTGATACTGCACCTGCTGGGGAAAGGGGATCTCGATGTCCCGTTCCCGGAAGGCCCGCCAGATGGCCGCCTGGACTTCGCTGCAGATGGAGACGTTATCCATCGGATTGGCGATCCAGAAGCGCAGGGCATAGTCGATGGAGGAATCCCCATAGCGGAGCAACAGGCCCTTTGGTGCCGGGTTCGGAAGAATGCGGTTCTGGCTGAGGGCCGTCGCCTCCAGCAGGTCGATCACCTCCAACGGATCATGGTGGTAGGCCGCGCTCACCAGCACCTGGCTGCGCCGCAGCGTGTCGCTGCCCGTGTAGGTCACGGTGGTGCTGGTGAAGAACGTCTGGTTCGGGATCACCAGCTCGGCATTATCCCGGTCGCGCCAGAGCACGGCGGCCCGCAGGCCCAGGCTGCGCACTTCGCATGGATCCCCGTCGATGAACAGCACCTCTCCGGGCCGTACCGATCCTTCGAACAGGAGCCAGAGGCCACTGACAAAGTTGGAGAAGACTTCCTTGATGCCGAACCCCAGGCCCACCGAGAGGCCACCGGCCACTGCCAGGATCGCGGTGCGGTTGAAGCCCACATGATCGAGGGCCCAGACGATCCCGAAGGCCACCGCCGCATAACGAATCATCAGGGCCAGGGCGCGGCGGCTGCCGTTGCTGATGCCCACGCTGCGCTGCACCAGCCAGGCCATCCCCTGGGCCGGCGGTCCCGTGCCCATGGCCAGCACATACAGGATCACCACCGCCAGCAAAAAGCTGCCCAGGGTCACCTGCGAGCCGAACCATTCGCCGATGGGGATCAGGGCCAGATCCTGGGGGTTGTCGAACACCCGGATCACCAGCAAAGCGGAGACCAACAGGTACGCCGGGCGGATCAGGCGCGTCTCCAGCAACTGCATCGGCTGGGGCTGGATGAAACGGCCCAGCAGCAGGCGCACCCCGCCCAGCCCCAGCCAGCCCAGGTAGAGGAGCAACCCCAACACGAGCAGTCCGTACGGTTGGCCGCCAATCCCCAGGGCCAGCGACAGCAGGCCCAGCAGACTGCTGATCACCAGCTTCGGCTGCCCTGCCGGGGGAAACCGCGGGGCCAGCCGCCGGCCCAATGGCCCCTGTCCGAGGAACACGAGCAGCAGCAGGATCAGCTGGACACGCACCTCGATGCGCTGCAGGTAGCCGAACCAGCCCAGGATCTCCAGCAGCAGAATGTTCATCGGGACCGCTCGCCGTCCAGGAGGTCGATCAGACCATTGAGGGCGTCCTGCTGGCTCAGGTCATCAAAGAGGAAGCGGGTGAGCAGCGCCTGCCAGGCGTCCCTCTGGCTCTTGCTGGTCTTCCCCACCAGGCGAAGCGTCGAGCTCTGAACAGATTGTCGTCGCCCCTCCACCATCGCCGCCACCACGGAGGAACTGCTCACCGGCGGAGCCACCTTCCGGTTCACCGGCAGCACGAACTGGTTGCGCAGGACCATGTCTCGTTGGTGCAGCGGACTGATGGCGAATCGGGCCAGGGCCAGGGCCAGCTGGCGCTGGTGCGGACTGGAGTTGACCCCGAAGGCGAGCACACGCTCCCGGGTGATCGGGCTGGCGGCGCCGAAGGGGCCGGAGGGCAGGGGGGACACGCCCAGGTTCCTGCCCAGACGCGACCGGAGCCGGGTGATGTTGATGCTGCGGCAGGGAATCCAGTCGAGGGTCCCCACCATCAGTTCCTTCAGCAGTTCCGTCTCGGTGGGGTAAAAAGTGACGCGCTGTTGCAGGTCAGCCGCGCGCAACCATTGCAGCCAGCCATTCAGGCTGGTCCGCATCGCCGGGGTCACCGGTGCGCCGGCCAGCAGGTCTCCCACCGCGTCGATCGCCCCAAGCGGGCCCAGGGTCCAGACCAGGTTCACCGCATCGAGGGATAGCCCCACTTCCATCCCCTTGGCACTCAACGCCAGAAGCTCGGTGAGGGTGGCGGGGCTGCGCCTGACGCGGCGCTGATCGAAGCAGGCCACCAGGGGCTGCAGCTCCATGGGGAGGCCGGTCAGGGTTCCATCCGCGCGTCGCACGCGCACCACGGAGCCCGCCTCCAGCTGATCCAGCACCACGGCCGGGAAGGACACGGTGCTGATCAGCCGTTCCCGGGCCAGCTCCTGGGCCGTGGACTCGTTCACCAGCAGCAGGTCGGGGCTCAGGCCCGTCCGGTTGCGGACGAAGAGTTCATTGCGCAGGCTTTCCTCGTTAAAGGTTTCCACCTGGAGCCGGACCCGTGGCTGCAGGGAGCGGAACGAGGCCTGCAGCAGGGCCGTGCGTTCCCGGACTTCCTTCTGCAGTTCGGTGTCCATGGCCTCTTGGCTGACCCCGATGACGATGTAAAGCGTGCCCTCGAGGGGGCGGAGCATGGGCTGCAGACGCTGACCTTGGCAGCCCCCGAGGCTGGCCACCAACGGGAGGAGAAGCCCTGCGGCGATCAGCTTCATGGCCAGCGGCCGGCGACCCTGACCGGACGGGGCCTGAGCAGGTCGGGTGGGGAAGCAGCGGCAGAGGGGGGTCACATCGGGAGGCTAGGGGTGTTCGCTGCGGCGGGCACCCCTGGCGCTACGGATCAGTCCTCCGGGTAGAGCAGCTCGGCGAGTTCGTCGGGGTCCACGTCGTAGACCCGCGCCAGGGTCGTTTCGATGGCGCTGGTCACCACATCCGGCAGGAAACGCATCGCGTTGAGGGCGTCATCGGCGATGTCGTCGGTGAGGAGCTTCTCGCCCCCCAGTTTCTCGTCGTTGATCACGGCCATCACCCAGCTCTGGTAAGCGGTGACGAGATCGGCAAACTCGAGCTCAGGATCGTTCAGATCGAGGGCCATCGGGCGTCTCCAGGGACGGATGTTGCCTCTGCAGTTTGCCGCCTGGTCGTCAGGATGGCTGGATGCATCAGGAACCCCTGCCATCGGTGGCCTCCCTGCAGGGCACCCTGTTCGACTTCGCCATCGCCGAGCTGGTGCGCGGCCATCGCGAGAGCTTCCCGCCCCTGTGGACGGCCGACAGCTGGGCCAAGCTGATGATCTGGCTGGCCCTCAGCTGTGGCTGCTCCGGCGAAGCCCGGGCTCTCGAGGCCTTCGCGGCGGCCCTGGGTCCGGCACTCACGGCAAGGATGCGGCGGCTGTTCTTCGAGCGGGAGCTGCCCGACCTGAACCTGCGGGTGATGGCCGATCCGGCCGAGCAGCAGGTGCTGGTGCTGGCCCTCGAGGCGGGCCAGGACGCCGACGCGGACCCAGGGGGGTCGCTGGATCCGGAGCGGGTGGCGGCGGCCCTACAGGCCGTAGGCCTCAGCGCCCTGGTGACGGCCGATCGCCATCGCTGGCAGCCGCTGCAGGCCCTGATGGCGGTGCCCTGGCAGGCGTTCTAGGTTCCCCTTCAGCGAGATCCCTGGCGCGGATGCGGCTCATCGGCAGCTTCGAGGATCCCGGCTACGTGGCCCTGGCCGATGTGGCGATGGCGTTCTTCGACCGTCGCAGCGACCTGCAGCGCAGCGGTGTGGCCTTCTCCTTCGGCAGCGACGGCGCTCCCGGGACGGGTTCCGAGGCTGGCACCGCGGGCGATCCCGGCAAGATCTCCACCGACATCAGCCTGGTGTGGATCGACCGCTCCGACCCGGAGGCCCAGGGCCTGGCGGATGTGATCATGCGCGGTGTTTCCGCGGGTCTGAAGCGCTACCTGGCCGAGCGCCCCCTGTTCCTCACCTGCTGCCCGGAGCGCTCCCTGTTCGTCAACCCGATCTTCAACCTGCAGCGCTACGCGCCGGGGGAGGGGTTCTACAGCTGGCACTGCGACTGGAACACCAGCGACGAGGCCACCGAGCCGATCCGCCGGGTGCTGGCCTGGATCCTCTACCTGAACACGGTGCCGGACGGCGGCACCGAATTCCACTGGCAGGACCACCACGAGGAGGCCGTCAAGGGCAAGCTGGCGATCTTCCCCGCCGGCCTCTCCCACCTGCACCGGGGCCGCGTCAGCCAGAGCCACACCAAGACCATCGCCACCGGCTGGATCAATGCCGGCACGCTGGACGCCTACGTGGCGCGCCTCGCCGCCGGCTGAGGCCTCATCCCAGCGCCGAGGGCACGATCAGCTGCTCCAGCCGATGCTCCAGCTCCTCGGTGAGCGACTGCACCGCCTTGCGCCGATCGCGGCGATAGTCCGCCATCCGTTCGTCCACCACGATCGGCGTGTCGATGCTGATCCGCGCCCGCAACCTGCCCAGCCGCGGGCGCTGGTTGGCGGTCTGGCCCTGGATGCGGCACTGGGTGTCCCAGAGCAGCAGCAGCGTGTCGGCGAAGCGCTCCTGGCTGGGCCGCTCCCGCACGTAGCTGCCGCTCACGGCGACGAAGGACTCCACCACGCGCATGTGCCACAGCTGGGCCTCGGTCTCCTCCGCCAGCCGGTCGGCCAGAGCCTGGGCCAGGGGACTGGGGGGGCCTGCGGCGGCGGGCTGGGCGGGATAGAGCCGATCCCAGCCGGCCTGCTCCAGGCGGCGGCAGCGGTCGGTGAGGCTGCCGATGGGTTGCAGCCCGAAGGACAGCTCCACCCGCCGCAGGGCCAGATCCATCAGCCGCTGCAGCCGGGGCCCGAAGGGGGGGTCGGGCCCCGGCTCAGCGGCGTCCGCGGCGGCAGCGCACTCCTCGGGCAGGGCCAGGTGCACCTTGTCGCGGTAGAAGGCCTCCATCTGCTCGAGCATGCGCTCCCCGAGCCGCACCAGCCGCTCCAGCAGCCGGGCGGCGGCCAGGTCGTGGCTGGGATCGGGAGCCAGGCCTGCCCCCTGCTCGAGCCGGCAGAGCAGGGCCTCGATCGCCACCCAGATCGGTGTGGTGTAGCTGTACTGCAGGCCGATCGGCAGCAGGTCCATGCGTTCGCGACGGGCGGCGTCGGCGAGGTCGGCGGCTGTCCAGAAGGCGAGCTGGGCGGTGCCGGGCTCCAGCGGGCTGAGCAACTCGTTGTGGCCGTTGGTGGCCCCCTCCGGTGCCAGGGCGAAGGGGTGGGGGCCGTCCAGCAGCAGCCGCCGGGCCGTGCGCAGGGCCGGCAGATCGAGCTTGCTGCGCTGGATCGAGCCGCCCCCCAGGTGGGTGAACAGCCAGCCCATCCCCGCCCCGGCCCAGAGGGGGATGCCGCGGTCGAACAGGAACTGGGCCGAGGGCGCCGGGTCGAAACGCAGACCCTGGAGCCGGCCCGCCCGGGCCAGCTCCACCCACAACAGCCGGGCCATGCTCAGGGGATCGTCGAGGCTCGGGTGCCGGAAGGCGAGCAGCAGCCGGCTCTCCCCGGCCTGGAAGGCACGCATCGCCTCCACGAGCGAGGTCATGCCCACTACCTCGACCCTGTCGATCCTGCAGCGCCAGCGAAGCCAGAGCGGCAGCACCACTCTGCCCACCGCCAACACCCGCCCATCCAGGCGGGGTGGCAGGAATTCCAGCGGCGGGGCGGTGGCCATGGGCGGAGGCTAAGCGGGGTGATCGGCGGCCCGCCGCGCGATGGGAGCGGGTGGGGCCTGGCTGCAGGGAGCACTGTGTCGAAGTTGGCTGCGACACGGCTGGCCGCAGCGGCCACAGATAGGTTCCGGGCAGGTTTTTCGGCGATCCATGCCCCTCAACGAATACAAACCCGGCACCACCTTCCCCGGTGTGATCGGCCGCACCGCCGATGTGTCGACCCCGGCCTGGCCCGAGCCCAACCGGGCGAAGGAGGGTGCGCCGAACGTGCTGTACATCGTTCTGGACGACACGGGCTTCGGGCAGCTGGGCTGCTATGGCAGTCCGATCGCCACGCCGCATCTGGATGCCCTGGCGGCCGATGGGCTGCGCTACAGCAACATGCACACCACGGCGCTCTGCTCGCCGTCACGCTCCTGCATGCTCACCGGGCGCAACCACCATTCCAACGGGCTGGCCTGCATCACCGAGGGGTCGATGGGCTACCCAGGCTCCAACGGCTACATCCCGTTCGAGAACGGCTTCCTCTCCGAAATCCTGCTGCAGAAGGGTTACAACACCTACGCCGTGGGCAAGTGGCACCTCACCCCGGCGGAGGCCACCTCCGCCGCCGGACCCTACGACCGCTGGCCCCTGGGAAGGGGTTTTGAGCGCTTCTACGGCTTCCTCGGCGGCGACACGCACCAGTACTACCCCGAGCTGGTGCGCGACAACACCCAGGTGGAACCAGAGAAAACTCCTGAGCAGGGCTATCACCTCACGCCGGATCTGGTGGAGAAGGCGAAGGCGATGATCGCCGATGCCAAGCAGGTGGCGCCGAACAAGCCCTTCTTCATGTACTTCTGCACCGGCGCCATGCATGCGCCCCACCATGTGCCGAAGGAATGGGCCGACAAATACAAGGGCCAGTTCGACGACGGCTGGGACGCCTACCGCGAGAAGACGTTCGCCCGCCAGAAGGAGCTGGGCATCATTCCCCCGAACACCACGCTCTCCCGCCACGATCCCGACGTGCAGGACTGGGCCTCTCTGTCGGACGATGAGCGCCGGTTGTATGCCCGCATGATGGAGGTGTTCGCCGGCTTCCTGGAGCACACCGATCACTACATCGGCGAGCTGATCGCGTTCCTCAAGGATCTGGGTGAATACGACAACACCCTGATCATGGTGATCTCCGACAACGGCGCCAGCTCCGAGGGCGGACCCACCGGATCGGTGAACGAGGGCAAGTTCTTCAACAACGTGCCGGAAAACCTGGCGCAGAACCTGGCCGCGATCGACGACATCGGCGGACCGAAGTACTTCAACCATTACCCCTGGGGCTGGACCCATGCCGGTAACACCCCCTTCCGCCGCTGGAAGCGGGAGACCTACCGGGGCGGCACCAGCGATCCCTTCATCGTGAGCTGGCCGAAAGGCATCAACGCCAGGGGGGAGATCCGCAGCCAGTACGCCCATGCGATCGACATGGTGCCCACCGTGCTCGATGCCCTGGGGATTGAGGCGCCCACCACCATCCGGGGGGTGACCCAGAGCCCGATCGAGGGCTTCAGCCTGGCCTCCTGCTTCAACGACGCCACCGCGCCGAGCCTGCATCTCACCCAGTACTTCGAGATGTTCGGTCATCGCTCCCTGTATCACCAGGGCTGGCGTGCGGTCTGCCCCTGGCCGGGCACTTCCTTCAGCGAATCGGGCCGCCGGTTCGGCGATCCCATCTCCTACGACCAGCTGATCCAGCTCGACGCCCACGGCTGGGAGCTCTACAACCTCGAGGAGGATTTCGCCGAAACCAACAACCTGGCTGCTACGGAGCGCGACCGCCTCATCGCCATGATCGGCATGTGGTACGTGGAGGCCGGCAAGTACAACGTGCTGCCGATCGACAGCCGCGGCACCCAGCGTTTCGGGGTCGAGCGCCCTCAGATCGCCGCCGATCGACAGCGCTACGTCTATTACCCCGGCACCCAGGTGGTGCCCACCAATGCCGCCCCCAGGGTGATGAACCGGCCCCACTCAATTTCGGTGGAGGCCGTGGTGCCCGAAGGCGGAGCCGATGGGGTGTTGTTCAGCATGGGGGGCAACGACGGTGGTTTCGCGTTCTACGTGCAGAACGGCCTGCTCACCTACGGCTACAACTATGTGGCCGAGAGCCACTTCCGGATCACCTCCACGGCGGCGATTCCCAGCGGCCATCACATCTTCAGCGTGGAGTTCACCCCCACGGGTCCGGCCGACATCGCCAATGGCAAGGGCACCCCGGCGGCGATCAAGCTGTTCGTGGATGGCCAGACCGTGGGTGAGGGCCATCTGCCGGTCACGATTCCCCTGAGCCTGGGCCTGGCGGCGGGGGCGGCGGTGGGCGCCGATCCCGGCTCCCCCACCATGCCCGATTACAAGCCCCCGTTCGCCTTCACCGGCACCGTGAAGCGGGCGCTGGTGGATGTGACCGGCACATCGGTGGAATCGCAGGACGAGAAGATGCGGATGATCCTGGCGCGGCAGTAGTCGGCATGACCCAGAGCAAGCCCGTCAAATCCCTGCGCATCGAACTGCGCTGGTCCGCCGCCCTCGCCGTGGTCGTCCTCTGGGCGCTGGAGAGGGGGCTGCCGAGCCGGTTCCGGCTCCTTCCCTACGGCTTCGACTTCATCCTCTTCGCAACGGTTCTGATCCCGATGCTGGCCGTCGGACTGACGGCCGGCAGCACGAGGTGGTTGCGCATCGAGCGCGTCACCACCTGGCTCTTCGTTGCGGTCACCGGCAGCATCACGCTGGCGAATCTGGTCGTTCTGATTCAGGAGATGCTGTTCGGTGGAGGACAGCTCAATGCCATCGAGCTGCTCGCCTCCGGCATCGCGATCTGGGTCTCCAACGTGGTCACGTTCTCTCTGGCGTTCTGGCATGTCGATCGCGGTGGCCCCGAGGCGAGGCTCAATCGTCTGCCCATCCGCGCGGACTGGTTCTTTCCCCAGGAGGGGGTGCCCGATGCCGTCCGCCCTGACTGGCGCCCCACCTTCATTGATTACCTGTTCCTGGGCTTTTCGACGGCGACGGCCTTCAGCCCCACCGGGGCCATCCCACTCAGCGCCCGGGCCATGCTGCTGATGATGCTGGAAAGCTCCATCTCCCTGCTGACCATCGCCGTGATCGCGGCGAGGGCCATCAACATCCTCGGCACGTGAGCCCAGGGCCACGAAGATCGATCCCGATTTGAGCCCATAGGGCAACGGCCGGTGCGGGATTGGCTTGTGCGGCGTCACCCGGCGGCTGCCGTGCCGCAGGCTGAGGTTGCAACGAACCTTCAGCAGGCGTGCAGGCGGTGATCCACGCCCCCTACTGTGCAAGGGCGCAAGGTGTGTTTGAGGGTGAGGCAAGTGTCCAGCGAAACCCCACCGCTATTCGGTAAAACCAGGTTTCTGGTTGGGCTGATCGATGAGTTTCTCGACAAGATCTCCGAGGGTGTGATTGTCGTCGAGATCGGGATCAAGGCCTATCTCACCACCAGTGAAGGGCCGGAGATCTGCCTGGAGAAGCTGAATCAGATCATTGAGATCAAGCGCAGCTGCAGTGAACTGAGGCGCACGATCGTGACGATGCTCTACACCGAGATGCTGCTGCCCGATGCCCGCGGCGACGTGCTGAGCTTGCTCGGCAGCCTGTTCGAACTGCTCGACGAGATGGGCGACAACTTTCAGGAGCTGATGATCGTTCAGCCGCGCGGTCTGCCGGAATTCGGTCAGGATTTCGCCGATCTCACCACCATGGCGATCCGCAGTGTGCAGGCCGTGGTGGTGGCGGCCCGCACCTTTTTCCGCACGCCGGCGGCGGTGCGCGACCACATCAACGAGGTCCGGGTGTTCGAGGATGAAACCGACAAGCTCGCCTGGCGGATCAAGCGCAGGATCTTTGCCGCCGAACTCAGCTTCGAGCAGCGCACGCAACTGCGGGAGGCCGCGGCGATGATCGACGCCCTGGCGGACAAGGCGGAGAACATCGGCGACAGCCTCTCGATTTTCGCGATCAAGCGCTCGCTCTGAGCCGGAGCTTCGACCATGGCCTTGATCGTCACCTTGACCTTTCTCTCCAGCGGCCTGTTCCTTGGCTGGTCGATGGGCGCCAACGACGCCTCCAATGCTTTCGGCACCGCCGTGGCCACGCGGATGATCCGCTTCTCCACGGCTGCCTTCCTATGCAGCGTGTTCGTGATCATCGGTGCGGTCACCAGCGGCACCGGCGCGGCAGAGGGGCTCGGACAGCTGGGAGCGATCAACGCTCTGCCGGGGGCCTTCACCGCCGCCCTGGCGGCAGCGCTCACGGTGGCCTGGATGAGCAAGGTGGGGCTGCCGGCCTCCACCAGCCAGGCGGTGGTGGGTTCGATCCTCGGCTGGAATCTGTTCAGCGGCTCCCCCACCGACCTGGACACGCTGCGGCGGATCCTGGCCACCTGGGTGATCTCACCGGTGCTCGGGGCGATCTTCGCGATGCTGCTGTACAAGCTGCTGGTGGAGTGGATCCGGCTCACCAAGCCCCATCTGCTCTCGCTCGATCGCAACACCCGCAGCGGCCTGATTCTGGCGGGCATCTTCGGCTCGTACGCCATCGGCGCCAACGGCATCGGCAATGTGATGGGTTTCTTTGTGGAAGCCTCACCCTTCCGTGACCTCACCGTTGGAGCCTTCAGTGTCTCGTCCGTGGAGCAGCTGTTTCTGATCGGCGCCATCGCCGTGGCCGTCGGCGTCTATACCTACTCACGACGCGTGATGATGACGGTGGGCGACGGCCTGTTGGCCCTCTCGCCGCTGGCCGCCTTCGTGGTGGTCGTGTCCCATTCGCTGGTGCTGTTCCTCTTCTCCTCCACGGCGCTGGAGAGCCTGCTGGCGCGTCTGGGCCTGCCAACGATTCCGCTGTTGCCGGTGTCGGGATCGCAGGCTGTGATCGGTTCGGTGCTCGGCATCGGCCTGCTGCAGGGTCTCAAGGGGGTGCGCCAGATTCGCTGGGGGGTGCTGGTGGGGATCGCCTCCGGCTGGGTCACCACGCCCCTGATCGCGGCGGTGATCGGCTTCGTGCTGTTGTTCGTGGTGCAGAACGTCTTTGGCCAGGAGGTGTTTCGCCCGCTCGATCAGGGGCTCAGGCCAGCGGCGATCGAGCGCGTCAGTGGGGCCCGCCTCCCTCCGCTGGCTGTGCTGGCTCCCCACGGGCTTTAGACGACGCTCCGTCCGTTCGCCATCAGCGAACGGGTGCATCAGCACCGCTGTGGCCTTCCTGCCGCTCAGGACCACCAAGAGCTGGGTGATGCGGATAATCGAGCCGGTGCCAACCTCAGCGCAGCTCCAGGGGGGTGATCGGCCCGTCGCCCCGCTGCACCCCCAGCCGGATCGGCCGCGGCGGACCCTGCGCCGGCAGGGTCACCTCCACCCAGAGCCGCTCGTCGGCCGGGCGGCGGGAGGGATCCGCCACCCCGGGCGGGATGAAGTAGGCCACCGATGGCCCAAGGCGCCAGCGTTTGCCCTGCGGTGTCGCCGGAAGGCTCTCGGAGCGGGGGGTGGCGTCCGTGGCCAGGGTGGCCTGCACCCGGGCGGCCTCGTTGCGCAGCACCAGCCGCTCCCCCGACCAGGGCCTGGACTGGCCGATCGGCACCTCTGGGGCCGGCACCAGCAGGGCCAGGTTCACGTAACGCCCCCGGATCGGCAGGTAGGGATCCACCGGCTCGCTCAGGATCCAGCCCCGGGGCCGGGTGGCCCGATCCAGCAGCAGCTGGCCCCCCAGGCTCAGCAGCAGTCCGCCCTGCAGCAGGGCCACCAGCAGGCCGCCTGCCGGCCCGGGGATCATGGGGTCCCCCTGGCGACGGCGCGGGCCACGAGCCGGCGGCGCAGCAGCTCCAGGCCCCAGCCGCCGCCGAGGAACAGCACCCCCAGGCCGATCAGGCTGGCGGAGCGCCCCAGGCTGTCCATCACCTGGGACACGTAGAAGGCCAGCACGTCGATGGCGATCAGGGCAGCGCCGAAGTTGACCCGCTCGGAGCGGCCCTCCATCACGCCCCAGGCCACCAGCAGCAGCCCGCCGACGGCCCACCACAGATAGGTGAACACGCCGGCGTCCTGCGGGGTGCCCCAGGCCAGCGCCACCCCCGGCAGCAGCCAGCCGATCGCCACCGCCAGGGGCCAGGCGCGCCGGCCCCGCAGGCGCAGGCCCAGCAGCAGGGGGGTCCCCAGGGCGACGGCCCAGCCGATCAGGGCCAGGGGCAGCGGCAGGGTGGCGGTGGAGGGGGCCATGTGGCTGAGCAACTGCCAGAGCAGGCCCGCCGGCAGCAGGCCCAGCCCGCCGAGCCAGAGCAGCACCCGCCGCGGCGCCGGGGCGGGGCCCGCTCCCGCCGGCGCCGCCAGATAACAGAGGCTGAGCAGCACCAGGCCCGCCGCCGGCGCCAGCACGGCCGTCGGATCCCCGGATCCCCGTTGCAGTCCCTCGGCGGCGGTGTCGACGGCCCGCTGCCATGTGCTGATCAGCCAGGCGGGTCCCAGCAGGGCCAGCAGCGCCAGCTGGGGCCACTGGCGCAGCAACACCCAGCCCAGGCCCGCGCCGATGGCCCAGAGCAGCAGCCCCTGGGGCCAGTGGGCCTCGAGATGGAACAGCTGGCCGGCGAGGAACAGGCCGGTCCCCAGGGTCACCGTGCCCACCCCGTGCAGGCTCACCGCCAGGGGCGGGAAGCGGCTCTCCACGGCGGCGGCGCCCCCGTGCAGGCCCACCACCAGCGCCAGCAGCAGGCCGAAGCGCTGGCCGGGTCCGAGGGCCGCCCAGTGGGTGGAGACGAACAGCAGCAGCCCGGCGGCCACCAGCACGCCCCCGAGGGCGACCGCCACCAGCACCGGCACCCGCAGTCGTCGTCGGCCCGGCTGGGACCTCTCCCAGGCCCGGATGGCCTCGGCGCCGGCGGGGTCGATCAGGCCCGCCTGCCGCCAGCGCTCCAGCCGTGATTCCCAGCCGTCAGCCATGGCCTGAGGCTACGGGGACCGGGTGGCTCCGCAGTCGCGCTCCGCGTGAAAGTTTTCGCCTTGGCGCAGCGGCGGGTCCGGTGGTTGTCCATGATGCAAAGACCCTCTGATCCGTCCCGTTGTCGGCCAACGGAGCGCCACGGCCCAACCCGTCGCCCGTCGACAGCCCTGCTGGCGGAAGGATCGTTGCCGCCGAGCGGGAACGGCGCCTCAACGAGGAGCGCCATCGGCTTCTGGCCGAGAACGCCAGGGATGTGATCTGGACCATGGCGCCCGACGGATCGATCACCTCGGTCAGCCAGGCGGTGGAGAGCCTCCGGGGCCTGACGCCGGAGGAGGCGATGGTCGAGCCGATCGAGCAGACCCTTCCCCCTGACTCGCTGGCGGTCTCCCTGGGTTACTTCACCCAGCTGGTCGAGGACCTGTAGGCCGGCCGACCGCCCCAGTCCTTTCGCGGCGAGCTGGAGTATTACTGCCGCGACGGCTCCACCGTCTGGATGGACGTGATCGCCCTGCCGGTGCTGGACGAGCAGGGGACCTTCCTGGAGCTGCTGGGGGTCAGCCGTGACATCACGGAGCGCAAGCGCACGGCACTCGAACTGCAGCAGGCCCGGGCGGACGCGGAGGCGGCCAACCGGGCGTTGCTGGCCGCCAACCGGGCGCTGGAGCGGCTGGCCAGCACCGATGGCCTCACCGGGCTCTGGAACCGGCGGGAACTGGACGAGCGGGTGCGCCGGGAGATCGATCGCGCCGACCGCTACGGCGATGACCTCTCCCTGGTGCTCTACGACATCGATCACTTCAAGACGATCAATGACCGCTTCGGCCATCCGGCGGGGGATCGGGTGCTGGTGGAGCTGGGGCGGCGGCTGCGCTCCCAGCTGCGCGAGAGCGATGGCCTGGGTCGCTGGGGCGGCGAGGAGTTTTTGGTGCTCATGCCCCACAGCAGCGGCGAGGAGGCGCGCCGTCTGGCGGAGAAGCTGCGGCGGCTGGTGGCGGAGACCCCCGTCGAGGACGTGGGCACGGTGACGGCCAGCTTCGGGGTGGCGCAGCGGCGGCCCCAGGAGCCGGCGGAGGCCTGGTTCCGGCGGGTGGATGGGGCGCTTTACCGCGCCAAGCAGGCGGGTCGCAACCGGGTGGAGCTGGATCCGGAACCGCCTGCCGGGTGAAGGAGACCGTACCCCCAGGGTTGCCGGGCATAGCCTCCCCCAAAAGCGGTCGCTCAGCTCAGGTGCTCGGCCGTTCTGCTTGTGCGCAGCACCAATCCCCTGAACTCTCCCCGACGCATCCTCTTGCTCAACCTGGCGGCCCTGGTGGCCTACGGGGTGCTGGCCGGTCTCTCTCACTACCTGGTGGGAGGCCAGGCCCTGGTGCCAGGCATCTGGTTCCCCTCGGGCCTGATGGCGGCCCTGGCGCTGCGGTGTGGCCCCACCGTTCTGCCCGGTCTCTGGCTGGGGGCCAGCCTCGTCGGGGCCCTGTCCAGTCCGGGCTCCCTGGGGCTCCACGCCGCCCTTGGACTGGCGACCTGTCTGGAGCCCATGGCCGTGCTGCTGCTGGCGCCCCGGCTGATGCGCAGCCGAGACCCCATGGACAGCCTGCACGACTTCGCCGGCTTCTACAGCGCTGCCGCTATCGGTTTGGCGCTGTCGATCGGGGCCACCGGGCTGTTGCAACCCGCAGGCCCGTACGCGCCCCTGTCGTTCATCCTCCACCTGGCGGGAGTCCTGGCGCTGGCGCCGCTTCTGCTGGCCGTGCCGGAGCCCGGGGATCGGGCCGGCCTGCAGCGCCTGGTCGCTGAGCTGCGCCAGCCGGACTGGTGGGCGCTGCTGCTGGCCATCACGGTGAGCACCTTGCTGATCAACGGGGGGTTCCTGCCGACCCTGAGCCTCACGCCCCTGGCCCTGCTCTTCCCCCTGCTCCTGGTGGCGGGCTTCCGCTTCTCGTCGGCTGCCGCCACGGGGTTGAACCTGCTGGCGGCGCTGCTCCAGACCTGTTTCCCCTTCGTCGTCGGCGAGGGCCTGCCGTCCTCGAGCGATCTCCTGCTCCGCTCGGTCATGGCCCGCCTGTTCTGCGGTCTGCTGCTCCTGGTGCTGATGGTGCTGGTGACGAACCAGCAGCACCGGCGGATGCGCGCCGGGTTGGAGCAACAGGCGCGTCGCCTGGAGGAGGTCGTGGCGGCGCGCACCCAGGACCTGACCGTGGCCAATGCCCGGCTGGAGCGGCTCAGCCATCTGGACAGCCTCACGGGCATCCCCAACCGCCGCGGCTTCCAGCGGACATTCGACGCCGAGTGGCAGCGGGCCCTGCGCCATCAGCTGCCTCTGACGGTGGGGATGCTGGATGTGGACCATTTCAAGGCCTACAACGACCTCTACGGCCATCCGGCCGGAGACCGCTGCCTGGAGCAGATCGCGGCCGTGCTGGCGGCGGAGCTGGGACGCCGTGGTGAGCTGGTTGCCCGCTATGGCGGGGAGGAATTCGTGCTGTTGCTGCCTGGTCTGCCGCTTGAGGCCCTGGGCCCGCTGGGCGACAGGCTCTGCAGCAGCATCCACAGTCTCGGTCTGACCCATTCCCGCGGCGGACCCGAGGGCCTCGTCACCATCAGCCTCGGGCTGGCGACCGCCGTCCCCAGGGACGGCCTCACGCCGGAGGATCTGCTCGCCGCCGCCGACGCCCTGCTCTACAAGGCCAAGGACGAAGGGCGCAACCGCGTGTGCCTGGTGTCGCTGCCGCTTTGAGACCATGGGGCCACGCCGTGCCCCCGCCGTGTCCGCCGAGCCCCTCCCCAAGACCTACGACCCGGCCGCCACCGAGGCGCGCTGGCAGGCGGCCTGGGAGGAGGCCGGGGCCTTCCACCCCGACCCCACGGCACCCGGGGAACCGTTCAGCATCGTCATCCCGCCGCCGAACGTGACCGGCAGCCTGCACATGGGCCATGGCTTCGAGACGGCCCTGATCGACACGATCGTGCGCTTTCAGCGCCTGCAGGGCAAGAACGTGCTGTGTCTGCCCGGCACCGACCACGCCTCGATCGCGGTGCAGACGCTGCTGGAGAAGCAGATCAAGGCCGAAGGCGGCAGCAAGGACGACCTGGGCCGTGACGCCTTCCTGGAGCGGGCCTGGGCCTGGAAGGGCGAAAGCGGCGGCACGATCGTGGGCCAGCTGCGCCGGCTGGGTTACTCGGTGGATTGGCGCCGCGAGCGCTTCACCCTCGATCCCGGCCTGAGCGAGGCGGTGGTGGAGGCCTTCGTGCGCCTGCACGAGCAGGGGCTGCTCTACCGCGGTGAATACCTGGTCAACTGGTGCCCGGCCTCGGGTTCGGCGGTGAGCGACCTGGAGGTGGAGATGAAGGAGCTCGACGGCCACCTCTGGCACTTCCGCTATCCGCTCAGCGGCGGCGCGGCGGCTGACGGCACCGACCATCTGGTGGTGGCCACCACCCGCCCCGAAACCCTGCTGGGCGACACCGGCGTGGCCGTGCACCCCAGCGACCCCCGCTACGCCTCCCTGGTGGGCCAGACGATCACCCTGCCCCTGGTGGGGCGCCAGATCCCGATCGTGGCCGACGAACATGTGGATCCGGCCTTCGGAACGGGTTGCGTCAAGGTGACCCCCGCCCACGATCCCAACGACTTCGCCATCGGCAGCCGCCACGGCCTGCCGCTGATCACGGTGATGGCCAAGGACGGCAGCATGAACGCGTCCTCCGGCCGCTTCGCCGGGCTGGATCGCTTCGAGGCCCGCAAGGCGGTGGTGGCGGCGATGGAGGCGGAGGGGTTCCTGGTGAAGGTGGAGCCCCACCGCCACAGCGTGCCCTTCTCCGACCGCGGCAAGGTGCCGGTGGAGCCGCTGCTTTCCACCCAGTGGTTTGTGAAAGCCGAGCCGCTGGCCGCCCGCTGCCGCGAGGCCCTCGATGGCGGCGCCCCCCGCTTCGTGCCCGAGCGCTGGGAGAAGGTCTACCGCGACTGGCTCACCGACATCCGTGACTGGTGCATCAGCCGCCAGCTCTGGTGGGGCCACCGCATCCCCGCCTGGTTCGTCGTCAGCGAAACCGGTGGCGTGATCACCGAGGCCACGCCCTACGTGGTGGCCCGCGATCAGGCGGAGGCCGCCGCCAAGGCGGATGCGGCCTACGGCGAGGCGTCCCGTGCCGCTGGCCGGCAGGTGCAGCTGGAGCAGGACCCGGATGTGCTCGACACCTGGTTCTCCAGCGGCCTGTGGCCCTTCTCCACCCTGGGATGGCCCGATGCGAACGCTGCCGATCTGGCCCGCTGGTATCCCACCAGCGTGCTGGTGACGGGCTTCGACATCATTTTCTTCTGGGTGGCCCGCATGACGATGCTGGCCGGCGCCATGCAGCCCCTCGGGGCCGGCAAGGCCTGGATGCCCTTCGCCGACGTGATGATCCACGGCCTGGTGCGGGATGAGAACAACCGCAAGATGAGCAAGAGCGCCGGCAACGGCATCGACCCGCTGCCGCTGATCGAGCGCTACGGCGCCGATGCCCTGCGCTTCGCCCTGGTGCGGGAAGTGGCCGGCGCCGGCCAGGACATCCGCCTCGACTACGACCGCAGCGACGGCAGCTCCGCCACGGTGGAGGCGGCGCGCAACTTCGCCAACAAGCTCTGGAACGCCACCCGCTTCGCCCTGATGAACCTGGGCGGGGAGACACCCGCCAGCCTGGGCCGGCCTCTGGCCGCCGAGCTGGAGAGCGAGGACCGCTGGATCCTCTCGCGCCTGGCCCGCGCCGCCAATGAGGCGGCCGAGCTTTACGGCAGCTACAGGCTGGGGGAGGCGGCGAAGCTCCTCTACGAGTTTGCCTGGAACGATCTCTGCGACCAGTACATCGAGTGGGCCAAGCCACGCCTGGCCGGCGCAGACACCACCGCCCGCATGGCAGCTCGGCGGGTGCTGGCCACCAGCCTCGAGGCGCTGCTGGTGATGCTCCATCCGCTGATGCCCCACCTCACCGAGGAGCTCTGGCACGCCGTGACGGGCGCCGATGCCACGGCGTTCCTCGCCCTGCAGTCCTGGCCCCAGCCCGAGGCCGCCTGGCGGGACGAAGGTCATGAACGGGCCTTCCAGTTCGGGATCGAGGCGGTGCGCGCGTTGCGCAACCTGCGTGCCCTCTCCGGGGTGAAGCCCTCAGAGCGGCTGCCGGTGGGAATCCACAGCGGCAGCCCCGAGCGCCGGGCTTTTCTGGAAGTGAACCAGGAGAAGATCCTGCGCCTGGCGGGGGGCAGTGCTTTCGGCCTGGAGCCCCAGCCGGCGGCAGGTCAGCTGCTGGGCATCGTGGACAGCGACGCCCAGGTGAGCCTCACCGTGCCCCAGCAGAGCCTTGAAGCCCTGCGCACCCGCCTTGAAAAAGACCTGGCCAAGGCGGAGAAGGAGATTCAAGGCCTGGCCGGCCGCCTCGCCAACCCCAACTTCGCCGGCAAGGCACCCCCCGAAGTGGTGGCAGAGTGCCGCGCCAACCTGGCCGAGGCGGAGGCCCAGGCGGCTCTGGCGAGACAGCGCCTGGCCGACCTGGGCTAACCGGAACAGCAAGGATTCACCAAGGCGATGGCCGGCCAATCCAGTCTCAATGCCAAAAACCTCGAAGCCCTGGGGGCGGCCAGGCTGGCGGAGCTGCTGCTCACCCTGAGCAAGGGGGATGCCAGTGCCAGGCGCATGCTGCGCCTGGCACTGGCGGAACAGAAGGGTCCTGCGGAGATCGCCAGAGAAGTGCGCAAGCGGCTGGCCACAATCGAGCGCTCTGGCAGCTTTCTGGATGACCACCAGAGGGACGCGCTGTTGCAGGATCTGGAGCGGCAGCGCCAGGCCATCAGCGGGCCGATCGCCGAGCAGGATCCAGCACGGGCTGTGGAGCTGCTGTGGGATCTGCTCGCTCTGGCGGAGGGCCTGTTCGAGCGCTGCGACGACAGCGACGCCGTTTTGCGCGACTTCTTTCATCAGGGCAGCGCCGCGCTTGGCGCCGCGGCCCTCAGGGTTTCCGGGGATCCCAGGCCTCTGGCTGATCAGGTGTATGCCGCGATCGTGGGCAACAGCTACGGCCAGTTCGATCCGATCCTGCGGGATCTGGGGCCGGCGCTGGGGTCGGAAGGGCTGGCCCATCTGCGGCAGCGGCTGGAGACCCTGCGGGCTCGCGTCACCAACAACGAACAAGCGAAAACGCACCGAGATTGGATCGTGCGCATCGCCATGCTCGACATCGCCGATGCCCTGGGCGATGCCGAGGCCTATCTGGCGGAATACCGCGACCATGATCCCGAGGCGCTGACGGTGCCGGCGATCGCGGCCAGGGTGGCGGAGCGGCTCACCCCCGCCGGCCGGGCCGAGGAGGCGCTGGCGCTGCTGGAGGAGGCCGACCCAAGGCTGTCCGAGCGCCGGGCCGGGGCCGAGGAGTGGTGCGATGCCCGCCTCGCGGCGCTGGAGGCCCTCGGCCGCCACGACGAGGCCCAGGGGCAGCGCTGGGAGTATGCCCTGATGGAACTATCGCGCCGCCACCTTCGCGACTACCTGAAGCGGCTGCCAGCTTTCGAGGATGCGGATGCCGAGGAGCGGGCCCTCGATCTGTTGGCGGAGCACGACGATCTGCAGGAAGCGCTCTGGTTTCTCCTGCACTGGCCCGAACCGCGCCGCGCCGCCCGGCTGGTGCTGGCCACGCCGAAGCCGCTCAATGGCGACTGCTACGTGCTGCTGGCACCGCTGGCGGAGCTGCTGGAGAAGGATCACCCCCTGGCTGCCACCCGCTGCCTGCGGGCGATGATCGACTTCAGCCTGCGGGTGGGGCGCAGCAAGCGCTATCCCTATGCCGCCCGCCATCTGCACACCTGCCACCTCCTGGCCCAACGGATCGAGAGCTGGGGGGAACTCGCCGATCACCGCAGCTATGGGCCCCAGCTCCGGCGGGATCATGGCCGCAAGTACGGCTTCTGGAGCCTGGTGCCGAAAGAGGTTGCGCCTGAATCCGAGCCAGCAGGACAGTCGAGAACAGCCCAAAGTGCTGACCCCACTCAGGCTGCCAGTCCTGCCGCCAGCGATGGGCCGCTGCAGCCAGGTTTATGGTGATCTGTCGGGGTTGTTGTTGATCAGTCGCGTCACTATATCCCGCACGAAGTTGCGGAACAGTGAATTGTCCTTGAACTGCTTGTAAAACTCCGTCTGATCGAGAAACAGCGGATCCACGGCTCGATTCAAAGCGGCATCGAGCTCGATGGCGGCCGTGTTCGGGGTGTTCGCCTTGGCATTGCGGTAGCGCTGGTCCTGGGCCACCTGGGGGGCGATCTCATCACGGATGAGGCGGCGGATGCGGTCTTCATCGCTGAAGCTGGTACCGAACTTCTCGTTGAAGTTGGTGACGATCACCGAAAGTGATTCGAGTACCGGCTGGCGCCCGAAGCCACCGCCTGAAACGGGGGCGGGATCCAACGTGGAATCCTGATCGGGAAGAGGTACGCCGCGCTCCTCCTGCTTCTCGATGCGGTAGCTGTCCATGTCGATCAGCTCCAGCATCCCTTTGGTCAGGTCGTCCTCCTCTGGGGCTGGCAAGGCACGCACCAGCAAGGTGAGGAAGATGGAAAGCTTCTCCCATTCCGGATAGTCGTAGGTGAGGATTGTGGCCAGGAAGTCGTAGCTGCGCACAAAGGCTTTGGCCTTGCTCTTGAAGGCCACCTGGTCGTCTTCACTGAGCTGTTCGGTGTAGATCTGGCGGCACTGGTTCAGGATCGGCTGCAGGGCTTCGCGATCCCTGTTGCTGAGGAAGAGCCCCACGAACTCCTCCACCTGCTCCCAGGTGTACACGCCAAGTTTGTCGAGGCTGTCACGGAGATCGTGCAGCTTGTTGGTGTCGGTTTCTTTGCTCAGCAGGGTGGTCTTGTAGTAATCAGCGAAGGCCGCCTCCACAGCAGCGGCGTTGTCCTGAAAATCGAGCACAAACACGCGTTTCTTCCCCGGGGCAGCGCGGTTGAGGCGTGAGAGGGTCTGCACCGCCTGGATGCCGCCCAAGGCCTTATCCACATACATGGCCTGCAGCAGCGGTTCGTCGTAGCCGGTCTGGAATTTGTCGGCGCAGATCAGGAAGCGATAGGGATCCTCCTGGATGCGGCTGGTGATCTCGCTGGAGGGAAAGCCGTTGAGGGAGACCTCGCTCACGGGCCCACCGCCGAAGTCGTGGTCGCCGGAGAAGGCCACGATCGGCAGGAAGGGGCTGTGGCGCTCGTGTAAGTACGTGCGAATGGCATGGAAATACTGCACCGCCCGCTCAATGGCGCCGGTCACCACCATCGCGCGGGCTTCCCCCTTCATCTCCCGCAAAGGCAGCACATCGTCGAGGAAGTGATCCACCATGATCTCGGCCTTGTTGCGGATGGCCGTGTCGTGGCTTTCCACATAGCGGCGCAATTTTGAGCGGGCGCGTTTGCTGTCGAACAGCGGGTCAGCCTCGATCGTTTTCACCAACCGATAGTAGCTGCTGATCGGGGTGTAGTACTGCAAAACATTGAGGATGAACTTCTCCTCAATGGCCTGCTTCATTGTGTAGGCGTGAAAGGGCCGACGACCGATCTTGCCTTCCCCATCCGGAGGTAGGGGCGTGCCGAATAGTTCGAGCGTCTTGGCTTTGGCGGTAGCGGTGAAGGCGTAATAGCTGGCGTTGGGGCGCAGGCGGCGGCTGCTGAGCCGCTGCTCAATCACCGTATTCACGAAGTCTTCAATGTCGGCGTCGTCCGGCAGGTTCGGCTCATCGGCGGCCAGGGCCTGGTTGAGGGCGGCGGAGGCCTTGCTGCCCTGGCTGGAATGGGCCTCGTCGATGATCACCGCGTAACGGCGCCCCTGGGGAGCCTCATCCAGCTGGCGGCAGAGTTCGGGAAACGTCTGCAGGGTGCAGATGATGATCTTCTTGCCGGCGGCCAGAAACTGCTTGAGCTGCTCGGTCTTGGAGCTGCCTCGGCCGGTGACGGCGCCTACTGTGGCGCCCACCTGCATGAAGGCGAGGATGTTGCTCCGTAACTGCTCATCGAGGTTGCGGCGATCGGTGACGACGATGACCGAGTCGAACACGCGCTGACCGTTGTGGATTACGTCGGCGACCTGGTGGCTGAGCCAGGCGATCGAGTTGCTCTTGCCGCTGCCGGCGGAGTGCTGGGCCAGGTAGCAGCGGCCGGCGCCATGGGCGGCCACATCCGCCAGCAGCGAGCGCACCACATCCAGCTGGTGGTAGCGGGGAAAGATCTGCCTGTAGCTCCTGCGGCCGGTGCGCGGGTTGGGCTTTTCCACCACCTGGGCGTAGTTCTCCAGGATGTCGGTGAGGCTGCTCGGCGTGAGGATCTGCTCCCACAGGTAGGCCGTTGCGATGCCGTCTGCGCTGGGGGGATTGCCGGCGCCACCGGAGGCGGTGCCGCGGTTGAAGGGGAGAAACTCAGATTCCTTGCCGATGAGGTGGGTGCAGAAACGCACCTCTTGCTCGTCCACGGCGAAGTGCACGAGGCAGCGGGCGAAGGCGAAGAGCGACTCGCGGGGATCGCGGTCGTGTTGGTACTGGCGGATCGCGTGCTGAACGCTCTGACAGGTGAGGTTGTTCTTGAGCTCAAAGGTGGCCACCGGCAAGCCATTGATGAACAGGGCCAGGTCGAGGGCGCGGTGGGTCTGGTCGTTGCTGTAAGCGAGCTGGCGTGTGAGGCTGAAGCGGTTGAGGCCGAACAGCTCGGCGGCGCGGCTGTTCCCAGAGGAGGGCGTGCCGTAGAAGAGCTGGATCTCGTGGGGGCCGTGGCGAATGCCCTTGCGCAGCACGTCCACCACGCCGCGCTGGGTGATCTGTTTCTCCAGCCGGGCCAGGAACTGCCGGCGAGTGGGCCCATCCACTCCGATCGCAAGGGCTTCGGCGATCTGCGGCTGGGTGGCCTCCAGAAAACCCTGCAGCTGCACCAGATCCAGGCAGTGGCTGCGGTCGTAGTGGCGCGGGTCGCCCAGCAGCCAACCGGTGCCGCCACTCACCGGCACGGCGGATGACGTGGCCTGGTGGGACGGCTCCAGCAGATGGGTGCGCCCGGTCATGGCGCGGGTGATCAGCGCTTCCAGGCCCTGCTCGCTTGTATCGGTGGGCATGGGGGCCGGGTGGTTGTGGCTGGCCTGAGGCCAGTCTGGGGCACGCCACTGGCTTATGCCGTTCGGGAGCTCTGCTAGGGGCTTTGCTAACTGCTCTGCTAATCGCCGGCGATGGAGCCGCCCTTAGTAGAGCCCTCGGCTGCTGCCCTGAGGATCCACCGTGCGCCCTCCAGGGTGCCGATCCGCTCGATTCGGCCAGCGCGGCGCAGCTCCTGCATCAGGTTCTGAACCTTTCTGAGCTTCTGCTCCTCGCTCAAACGCTCAGGCAGCTTGGGCAGTAGCAGGGCATCCACCTCCTTGCGGGCCACAGGTTCATGCTGGCGGACGAGTTTGAGGATCAGATCGAGGTAGTACTGCTTCTCGAAGCCGCTCTCGCGGATGTGGCGGGCTGTTTCGCCCGTGGCGCGGGCCATGGCGGCCGAGACGATCAGATGGGGAAACCGGCCCTCCACCAGCCTCTGCTTCTTGAGCTGCTGGTGCTCGTCGCGGCTGATCGGGAGGCCCTTCTGGATGCGGTCGAGCAGGATCACCTGGGTCAGGGAGAGGTCGGGCTGCTGCATCAGCAGCCGTGTGTAGCGTTCATCGAGGATGCGGCCGGGGATGGTGACCTGCACCCGATCGGAGGCACTGAGGTCGTAGTCGGGCAGGGGGAAGGAGCGCCGTCGCTGGGTCTCGAACATACGTTTGATGCCGCCGCCCTGGGTATCGATCAGGTTCAGTTCCACCATGGCGTCCGCCAGCATCCGGTTTCGGTAGAGCTCCTGTGGGGCGTCCTGCTCGATCACGGTTCGGATCGTTCCGGGGAGGAAGTCGCCCACGTTGGTGATCAGCACGCGGTCGGGGAACTCCACCACGGTGATTCGGCCATGGCGGAGATAGTCCTGATGGGCGATGGCGTTGTGGAGCGCTTCCCGCAGCACCCAGGGGTCGTATTGGCTTAACTCCTGCGGGAAGAGGGTGCCACTGGGCAGGGCGCGCACCGTGAGGTTGCGCAGGCGTTGCAACAGCTGATCACCGGCCAGCAGAAACGGAGGACCGATGTGGGCGTAATCGAGTTCGTGGTTGCCGGCGTCCTTGAGGATCCAGGACACCTTGGCCACGGCTGGCGACAGCAGCGTGGCGGCCTCAGACCGGCCCAGAAGCAGAACAGCGGTGTGGGTGATCGCCCCCTGGCGCAGCAGCCGGGCCTTGTTGAGGAAGGTGCGGTCGTCCCAACTGGTGAGCTCCTGGGCCTGCTGGGGATGCTTGATCTGAAACTGCTCGCGGGCCTTGGCAATGGCCTCGGGATCGAGATCCGCCAGGCTGGCGCCGTCGCAGACGTTGGCAGACCAGTCGACCCCCTGAGACCAGAGCCTGCGCGCTTTTTCCGGGTGATTGGCGAGCTTGGTCTTGCTGGTGCCAGCGCGGCAATAGCCCTGCCCCCGAAACTCCACCGGCCGCCCCCTGGCAGGGCCTACTGCGAGCAGAGCAACCCTGCCATCGGGGTGCTTGAGGCAGTGAGGCTCGATTCCGGGATTGGGTTGCAGATGGGCGGCCAGCCAGGGCAGCAGATCCTGATTGCCCTTGGCTTTGGCCGTGTAGGGATCGAAGCGACAGCCAACGACGGCGTGGCTGGCATCCTCGATGCCAAAGATCAGATAGCCGCGCGGCTGATTCAGCAGCGCGGCTTCATTGGCCAGGGCAGAGAGGTACTCACCGATTTCCTCGGGATCAGCATTGTTGTGCTTGAACTCCAGCCACTCGGTTTCTCTGGGCAACCCGCGGAGGCGATCCACCAAGGCAATGAGCTCTTGCTCGTTCATGGCAGCTCGGGATCCACTTCTTCGTCGGGCTCGAGTTCTTCGATGTCGACACCTGGCTCGCCGGGATCGAAGGTTTCGATGTCCTCCGGCAACCCGGCCGCAGCCTGCCGCACATCAAGCTTGCCGGTGACCACATCGGCGATTAGGCGGGTGCGGTACTCGCGGATGAGGGTGATTTCGCGCTCTAGGCGGGATGTTGCGGTTTCGTATGCAGTGAGCTCCTCGGCGAGATGGCGGCCAATTTTATCTTGCTCTTGCCTTGGTGGAATCACCACTGTGAGCGCCTTGATTTGAGCAATGTTGATCCTCTTGAATGTAGAGCCAACCAGAAGCAGCTCTAATTGCTTCTTCATGAATGAGCTCTGCAGTAGATAGTTTAGATATTGCTGACTCTGCAGTTCTGACCGAATCAGGCATACGTCTTGGCCCATTGCAAACTTGGCATCGGTTGTCACTAGTGCTGACGAGCCAACGCTTACGTTACGGCAATAGATGATGTCGCCCTCTTCAGGCTTTCGATCGCCTTGGATCAGATGCTGGTACCACTCAGGAGTTGTTAGTTTGCATTCGCTTAGGTCAAGTTCAAAATTTCTGACTTCTCTGACGCTGGCAAGAGGAACTCCGTTCTCTACAAATGGGACGGTGAGATGCTTGCAGTCGGTAACTGTCCAGTGCCGGCGAAGCGCTGTCACCTCCCAGTGCTCCGGAATCTCCCCCAGCCAAGGAATCCCCGAATCCTTGAGCGGCACGGAGGGATTCAGCCCCCGCGTCACGGCACGGTGAATGATGGCCTGCTTCTGCTCATTCAGCAGGGCGATGATCCTTCGCTTGGCCCGGATGGTGCGGTCCAGGCGGTTGGTAGCCCAGGTGAGGAAGCGAACAATGGCGTCCTGCTCTTCAGTCGGCGGGCAGGGGGTGGGAATCTGTTTGAACTGATCCCAATAGAGGCGGTTGCGGTCTTTGACAATGCCTCGAGAAAAGGCATCAATTTCTGCAAGATAGTCATCTGTTCGGAATAGCGATGCAAAGTAGCCCGGATTGATATGGGGCAGAGGCTTGGCCACCACATAGGCAGGGCTCACCAAGCCATCAACCGGTGCAATCCCGGCAGCCCCTTGCCACATCCTCATCATGTTGTAGACGTAGTCCCCTTTGGCGGCGCATTTGTATTTCGCCTTATCGCTCATAACTTGCTTGCGCTTTGATGATCCGAACTCGCGGATCCGCACCCCCGTTCTCAGAGAAACCTCAAGAATGGGCCAATCGGGCTCGCCGACGGCATTGCGCTGCAGGAACAAACTGCCATTGCGCTTGATCTCCCAATGCGCCGGAATCTCCCCCAGCCAGGTCAACCCTGAATCCTTGGTCTCCGGATAGGGCTTCAGATCCTCAATCACGCTGCCACCTCCTGCGGCGTGTCGCCGAACAGCTCGATGTAGGGCTGGTAGCAGAAGCGGCGGTGGCGTTTCTGCCCCGTCATCTCACGAAGGATGCCCAGTGCCTCCAGCCGGGCCACCAGCGTGTTGGCAGCGGGGTAGGTGGTGGCGATCAGCGCTTCGATCGCGTTCACGCTCACGATCGGCCGATCGAACAGGCTTTCCAGCACTCGGTGCCCGTTGGCGGCGGCGCGGCCCAGATGGTCTGTGATCAGAGCTCGGTGCTGCTCCCGCAACGCCAGGATGCGCCGTGCCGTGCCGCTGGCCTCCTGGCTCACTTCTGCCACGCCTTGCAGAAAGAAGGCCAGCCAGCCCTCCCAGTCGCCATTGTCCCGTACCGCCTGCAGATGGTCGTAATAGGCCTGGCGATGCTGCTTGAAGTAGTGCGAAAGGTAGAGAACTGGTTTCTGCAGGATGCCCTTCTCGGTGAGCAGGAAGGTGATCAGCAGCCGACCCACCCGGCCGTTGCCATCCAGAAAGGGATGGATCGTTTCGAACTGGGCATGGGCCAGGCCGATGCGGATCAAGGCCGGCAGATCGTCCTGTGCATGCAGAAAGCGCTCCAAGGCCCCCAATGCTTCCGGCAGCTGCTCCGGTGGTGGTGGCACGAAGCTGGCAGTGCTCAATGTGCAGCCGCCCGGGCCGATCCAGTTCTGGCTGCGGCGCAGCTCCCCCGGGGTGAGCCGGCTGCCGCGTACTCCCTGCAGCAGTTCGGCGTGAATCTCGCCGATCAAGCGCATCGACACCGGCAGGGTGACCAACCTTCCCAGGCCATGGTTCATGGCTCGCACGTAGTTCACCACCTCATCCACATCGTGGGGCAGGTTCTCCGTGCCGAACAGGTTGGCCTCTGCCGCCAGCAGATCCTGCAGGGAGCTCTGGGTGCCCTCGATCTGGCTGGAGAGCACCGCCTCCTTGCGTACATACATGAACACGAACAGATCCGGATTCGGCAACGTTTCCACCGACCCATCCAGCCGCCCCAGTGCCCGATCGGCCTGGGAGAGCAGCACCTGCAGCTCGCCGCCCAACTGCAGCGGCGGATCCGGAGGCAGCGGCGCGGGATGGAAGGCCCTGTAGCCAGTGGGCTGGGTGCGGTAGGTGCCGGCGCGGCTCGACCTGGCTTCAAGCATGGGTTGCCGTGCCTTTCCCATGGGCGCTTCCTGGTTCCATGGTAAACGCTGTCTTCACTATGGGGGGTGTTGGGCGGCATGCGCATCGCAGCCTTTCCCATGGCACCCTTCACCCCGCCCCCACCAGCAACCCATCCAGCAGCCCCTCGGCCTCCTGCTCGATCGCGCGGATGTCGGCGGCGATCTCGGCGAGGGAGCGCAGGGGCTTGGGTTTGTAGAAGTGGCGCGTGAAGCTCACCTCATAGCCCACCTTGGTGGCTTCGGCGTTGATCCAGGCATCGGGCGTGTAGGGCAGCACCTCGCGGCGGATGAAGGCCTCGATGCCGCCCTCCTCCAGCAACGGCACCTGTTCGCTGTCGCGCAGGTCCACGTCTGGCTCGTACTCCACCACGCAGGCCTTGCCGCCGATCTCGGCCTCGTAGCGGCCATGGAGCGGATCGGCTTCGACCTTGCTCGGCTTGTGGACCTTGGTGATCACTGGTGGCGCCTGCTCCTCCCGCCAGCTTGTTTCCTTCAGCAGCGGCTTCAGATCGGCCGCCGTCAACTTGATGCCCTGAAGCTTCAGACCCTTCTGCACCTCGGCGCGGAAGTGGTTGTGATCGGTGAACAGCTCCTCACCAAACAGCTCCCGCAGCGCCTCGGCGGCCACGGTCAGCTGCTCATCGCGTTGCCAGGTGGCTCCATCCAGCAGTTTCTTGCGGCGTTTCTCAGGCAGCACCCGCTTCGGGGCCTCGTCGCCCTCCTCGTCGTCGTTGTCATCCTCGGAGCCCCAATCGTTGAGGAAGCCCTCCAGGCTGGGCCGCACGGCGGCAAAGTCTGTCACCAGAGCATCGCCGAACTGCTCCAGGGCCGCTTCACGGATCTCCCTGTCTCCCGAGGCGGTGCGCAGCGCCGCGATCGCGGCTGGGGTGATGCGGCTGTGCAGGCGCAGCGGGCGCTCCACCGTCACCTTCCAATAGCCGAAGGCCTCATTGGCGAACACCTTGGCGTGTTCGCTCTCCTCCATAGCGACATACGCGGCCATCACGCGATCGATATCAGCCGGACCCAGCTCGCAGTTCTTCTTGCCCAGGTTCTTGCGCAGCGGCTGGCTCCAGCCGCTGGCATCAATCAGCTGCACCTTGCCCTGCCGTTCGGGCATTTTGCGGTTGCTCAGCAGCCACACATAGGTGGCGATGCCCGTGTTGTAGAAGAGATTGAGCGGCAGGGCCACGATTGCCTCCACCCAGTCGTTCTCGAACAGCCAGCGGCGGATGTTGCTTTCGCCCGAGCCGGCATCGCCGGTGAACAACGAGGAGCCGTTGTGAACCTGGGCGATGCGGCTGCCCAGCGGCGAGTCGTGGTTCATCTTGCTGGCCATGTTGGCCAGGAACAGCATCTGGCCATCGCTGGAGCGCGTCACCAGCGACAGCAGCTCATCACTGTGGTTCACTTGGAAACGTGGATCCTTCATCTCCTTCTTGCCGCCCATCGCTTCGAGATCCTTCTTCCAGCTCTTGCCATAGGGCGGATTGGAGAGCATGAAATCGAAGACCCGTGCCGGGAAGGCGTCGTGTGACAGGGTCGACCATTCAGCCCCGCCCACGATGTTGTCGGCGTTCTCGCCCTCGCCCTTGAGCAGCATGTCGGCCTTGCAGACCGCATAGGTTTCGGGGTTGATCTCCTGGGCATACAGGTGCGTTGCCACCTGCTGGCCATGGGCCTGCGCAAGCTCCCGCAGGGTTTCATCGGCCACCGTGAGCATGCCGCCGGTGCCGCAGGCGCCGTCGTAAAGCAGATAGCTGCCGCTCTTTACCTGGCCTGCGATCGGCTGGAAGATCAGGTTGCTCATCAGCCGCACCGCATCGCGGGGGGTCCAGTGCTCACCTGCTTCCTCGTTGTTGTCTTCATTGAAGCGGCGCACCAGCTCCTCGAACACCGTGCCCATGGCGTGGTTGTCGAGGGCCGCTGGGCTCAGATCGATCTGGGGATCGAGGAACTTGCTGATCAGTGTGCCAAGCGAATCCGAGCGTGACAGCGTGGGGATGTGGTTGCGGAACTTGAAGTTTTCAAGTATGTCCTGCACGTTGTCGCTGAAGCCCTCCAGATAGGCCTCGAAATCGGCCCGTAGTTTTTGTTCGCTGCCACGCGTTGTGAGATCGCGCAGCACGAAGGGAGAAACGTTGTAGAAGGCCTGGCCTGCCGCTGCGCGCAGAGCCGCTTCTTGTTCCTTGATTTCGGCTGCATCGAGCCTGGTCTTGGCTTCCAGCACCTTGGCCTTGGTGGGCTCCAGCACTGCATCCAGCCGCCGCAGCACCGCCATCGGCAGGATCACATCCTGATACTTGCCCCGCCGGAACAGATCGCGCAGCACGTCGTCCGCGATGCCCCACAGGAACGACACGATCCGGTTGTGGGTGGCCTGATCCATCCGAACGTTGTCTTGCCAATGGCGTTCACAGTAGGGAGAGCTCACCCCTTAACCCCCATCCAGCACGTCCGGCGGCGAGCGGCGTGGAGCAGGGGCTGCTGCCGATCGAGGGACTGGTGGGCCTCGAAGCCCTGCGGGGCCGCCTCGAGAAAGACCTCGCCCATCCCAACTGCGCCGGCAGAGTGCCCCCGGCCTGCGCCGCTCAGCTCTCGACCAGCTGGCCACCCTCGAGGGTGACGATCCGATCGGCGATGTCGAGGATCTTGTTGTCGTGGGTGACCATCACGATCGCGGCGCCGTTGTCGTCCGCCAGCTGGCGGAACAGGTCGACGACGTCGCGGCCGGAGGTCTTGTCCAGGGCGGCGGTGGGTTCATCGGCCAGCAGCAATCGGGGGCTGGGGGCCAGGGCCCGGGCGATCGCCACCCGCTGCTTCTGGCCGCCGGAGAGCTTCTCTGGGAAGTAGTGCTGCCGCTCCGCCAGCCCCACGTGGCCGAGCATGGCGGCGGCGCAGTCATCCATCGCTGCCCGGCCCCGAGCCAGCCAGGTGGGCGAAACCTCCAGGCCGAAGCGCACGTTCTCCTGGGCCGTCAGGTAAGGCAGCAGATTGTGGGCCTGGAAGATGAAGCCCGCCTGGCGCCGCAGCCGGGTGAGGGCGTCGTTGTCGGCATGGAGCAGCTCCTCCCCCAGCACCCTGAGGCTGCCGCTCTGGGCGGCCCGCAGGCCGCCGAGCATGGTCAGCAGGGTGGTCTTGCCGGAGCCTGAGGGCCCCGTAAGGATCAGGATCTCGCCGGCGTGCACCGTCAGGTTGATGTCGATGAGCACCTGTTTGGCGGTCTCCCCCTCGCCGAACCAGTGGTCGAGATGCTGGAGCTCGATGGGCCGCTCGCGCCCGACTGCAGCGTCCAGCGGCGTCATCAGAAGATGTCGGCGGGGTCGAGCCGCCGCAGCTTGCCGGTGGCCAGCCAGCCCGATCCGGCCGCCATCACCAGGGTCAGGCTGAACACCACCAGAGCCCGCTGGAGGGTCATCGCGATCAGCAGCGAGGTGGAGCGGGCCAGCAGCGCATACAGGCCCATGGACAGCAGCAGGCTGGGCAGGCAGGCCAGGGCGGCCAGCAGCAGCGATTCCTGCACGATGATACCAACGACGAAGCCATTGCTGTAGCCCATCGCCTTCATCGTGGCGTACTCCGGCAGATGGTCACTGACGTCGGAATAGAGGATCTGATACACAATGATGGCGCCGACCACCAGGCCCACCAGCACCCCAAGGTTGAAGATCAGCCCGAAGGAGGTGTTGTTGCGCCAGTGGTCCACCTCCACGTCCTCCAGCTCCTTGAGGGTGAGCACCTTCACCGACGGATCGAGAAAGCTGTTCAAGGTGGCTTGCACCTGCAGCGGGCTGATGCCCGCTTCCAGCTGGATCACACCGAGCTGGATGTCGTCACTGGTCTGATCGGGGAACCAGGTCTTGAAGTTGCTGGCGGAGGTGAGCAGGTTGATGTCGGCGGCAAAGGTGAGCCCCATCGTGAACAACCCATTCACCACGGCCCGCTTGCCGCGCAGCTCGGTGTCGTAGTCACCGTCCCGGGCCACCACCTGGCCCACGGGACCCGCCGCCTTCTTGGAGAGGGTGTCGAAAAAGAGGCCATCGGGGCGCAGCAGCTTGCCCGGATCGGCCGTCACCTCGGGGATGCGCAGGGCAGGATTCTCCGGCGATAGCCCGAAGATCAGCGCCTGTTTTTTCTCGCGGCTGTCGCGGTTGAGCCAGTCGGTCTTGCCGATGTAGAGGGGCGTCACCGCCTTCACGCCCTGCACCCCCAGGGCCTGGATCAGGCGGCTGCGGGGCAGGTTGAGCGGTTCGCCCAGGTTGGTGTAGCGCCGGCTCACCATCACCAGCTCGCCGTTGAGCCTCTCCAGGGGGCGCTTCTGGCTGGCATAGAGCCCGCTGGCCAGCCCCAGCTGGAAGAACACCAGCACGTTGGCGAAACTCACCCCGGCGATGGCGGCGAGCAGCCGCATCGGTCGATGGCTGGTCTGCCGCCAGGCCAGGGGCGTGCGGCGCAGGGCGGTCAGCGGGTTCATCGCTTCTGAACAGCCAGAACACGGTCCCGGGCCGCCTTCTGGCTGGCTTTCTGGGCCGCCGTCAACGGGGCGAACAGCACGTTCACCTGCAGGTAGTTGAGGTGGCTGGCAACTGCCGAATCCTCCGGGGTCAGGCCGATCTTCACCTCCAGCACCCGCCGGTCCAGATTCTCGCCGGCCTGGCCGCTGAACACGGTCTGGCGGCTGACTTCGCGGGCGATCTCCACCACCTTCCCCTGCACGCTGCGCCCCTTGAAGCCGTCGGCGCTGAGGCTGACCTTCTGGCCCAGGGCGATCAGTGGGCGATCGCTCTGGTACACCTCGGCGATCACGCCCATGCGGCTGCTGTCGCCCATCTCCAGCAGGCCGTCGTCACCGGCCTTGTCGCCCGGATGGGCATGCACCTTGAACACAGTGCCGGAGAAGGGGGCCAACACCGTGGCCTTGGCCCGCTCAACCTTGTCCTTGTCCAGCGACGCCCGGCTCTCCCGCAGCTCTGCGGCCAGGGTGCCCTTGGTGGTGATCGCCTCGGCCAGCTGGGCCTTGGCACTGCTTTCGTCGGCCTGCAGTTTCTCGACCCGGTTGGCGCTGGTGGCCCCGGCGGCGAACAGCTGTTCAGCCCGCCGCGCCTCGGCACTGGCCTGGCCCAGATCCGCCTTGTAGCGGGCGATGACGCTGTCCTGGGCGGCCAGCTTGCTCTCGGCCACCCGTATCGCCGCCTCGGATTTGCGCACGCTGCTCTCGAGCGTGTCGAGGCTTTCGAGCACCGCCAGGGGCTGACCCTTGCGCACCTCCTGGCCATCCTTGACCAGGATCTCCTTGACCCGGTCGTTGCTGAGCGAACTGGGCACCGACACCTTGCTGATGCCGCCCAGGGGCTCGATCCGGCCCAGGGCGGCCACCTGGCGCGGCAGCAGCGGTACGGCCTTCCGCGCTTCGACCTGCTTCTGCTGGCGTTCCTGCCACAGGCGACTGCCGAGGCCGGCCAGCAACACCAGGGCGAGCAGGGCCGCCACCAACGGCCAGGGTCCGCGGCCCCCCTTACGACCCGTGGGCCTGGGCATGGTCACCGTCCGACGCGTCCTCGCCTGGGCCGGTTATAAGGCGCCGGCCTGGCCCTGCCCATCGCTACGGTTCGGCCATGGATGGATCGGCCCTGCTCGACCAGCTGCTGCCCGCCCTGCGCTCCCCCCTCGGCGCCCTGGCGTTCGTGCCGCTTTATGCCCTCTGGGTGACCCTGCTGCTGCCAGGGGTCTGGGCGTCGATGCTGGCCGGTGCTCTGTATGGCACCTGGTGGGGCAGCCTGATCGTGTTTGTGGGGGCCTGCCTGGGCGCCGAGATCGTGTTTCTGCTGGGTCGGGGCTGGCTGCGCAACTGGGCCCGCCGGCGCCTGGCGGCCACGCCCAGCCTGCTGCAGGTGGAGCAGGCCGTCAGCCGCGAGGGCCTGCGGCTGGTGCTGCTGACCCGGCTGTCGCCGGCCTTCCCCTTCAGCCTGCTCAACCTCGCCTACGGCCTCAGCGAGGTGAGCCTGCGCGACTACTCGATCGGTTTGCTGGGCATCCTGCCGGGCACGGTGCTGTTCTGCGGCCTCGGCGCCCTGGCGGGTGATGTGGCCCGCTTCCAGGAGGTGCTCACTGGCGCCGCCAATCCCGGCACCTGGGCCCTGCGCCTCCTCGGCTTGGTGGCGACCGTGGGCTCGGTCTGGCTGGTGGGGCGGGCGGCCCAGCGGGCATTGGCCCGGCCGGAGCCGGAGGCCTGAGCTCAGGCTGAAGTCTGAGCCCAGGGCCGATGGGCTGGACCCAGGCACCAGGACCCATGCAGGGCCCTGAGACTCAGGTCCCGTCAGGGCAGTGAGGGTCCTGTCGGTCGTTGTCCAGATCGTTCGGGGGGACTGCTCAAGCACCCCTCAGATGAGCGGATCGTCGTGCTGCTGGCCCCGTGGACCACGTATCAACACCGGGTAGCCGGGTGGCCAGGGGGCGCTCAAGCGGGGGCGGGACAGGTTTTCAACAGCCTCCTGGGGCCGTGTGATCCGGCGCTGGCCGGTTTCTTCACTCGTGCGCCGGAGCCGACAGCCGCCAGTCCCGCAGGGCGGCGATCAGCACAAACCAGGCCAGGCGCAGGCGGGCCAGGGGGCCGCTGCGGGCCGCCAGCTCGGCGTATTGCGCCCGACCGCATTCGGTCTTGATCCAGCGGTGGATGGGGGGCGTGGTCATGGCTTGAGCCTAGGGAGGCTCTGGACAGCTGCCGACCCAGCCCCGCATCCCAGGGTTCTCGGGTCTGCTTCAGGATGAACAGGAGATTTGCTCTGTTGGGATGCTTGCTCTGCTGCGTATGGCGGGTCTCTCGGCGGTGGCCCTGCTGGCCGCCGCCCGTCGTGGCCTCAGCGGGTAGCGGGCTGTTCCAGCAACTGGCGAAGCCCCGCCTCATCCAGTCCCGGCACCCGCAGGCTGTTGGCTTTGCTGAGCTTGCTGCCGGCCTCGGCGCCGGCTACCACGTAGCCGGATCTTCTTCAAGGACGGCAGGGTGCCGGAGAGCACGAAGGTCCGCCCTCTCAGATGGTCAGGGTTCCGCCCACTGTTGCTGGCCCCACCTTCGGGAGCGCTGGCCAGGGCGAAGCCCAGGCTCTCTAGGTCGCTGAGCAGCTGCTGGTTGGCGGTGGTGCTGAACCTTGCTGCGGCTCCACCAGCCTGGCGCAGCGGCAGTCGGGCTTCACCCAGCGATGGAAGGAGGGGTTGTTCGCATCAGCGCCCAGGCTCGGCTTCCGCCCAGCCCGTCGCAAAGCACAGCCCCTCAGCGCAAGGAGGTGTTGATAATCACTTGCCCGAGGTGTGCCTGGGTTGAGATGGTTGTGATCGGGCGCACATTTCAATAAATTTTGCTATTTGTTGAGCTTGTTTTTACCGCCCCTTTACCGGTCTCTGGTGATCCTTTGCGACGTTGTACGAGACCTCTCTGACTAGGTTCAAGAATGGCTGTGCCTTCCCCCGGCTCTTGGCTCGACATTCTGCTGAATCAAATTTATGGGAGCCGTGCCAGCGCCCGGCCCCTCAAGGGCACGCTGAATCTCTCCACCACCATTCCGCAGACCACGCCTCCTACGGAGAACTTCCAGAGCGAGATCTCCGCGGTGGCAGTGGCCGATGGCCAGCGCTTCACCGTTTCCTCCGGCGGTGGCGGCACCCTGCAAATCAGCACCGCCAGCATCCTGCCCGCCGCAGCGCCGGAACTGCTGGAGCGCCTGACCTACGGCAGCGCACCGGTGGCCGTCTCTCCCAACCAGGTGGCCTGGAATTCCCAGTCCGTTGCCAGCTTCGGCAGCCTCGTGGCGGTCGCCCTGTCCCCCAGTGACTACTCCACCAACGCCGGCCGCGGTGTGGTGCGCTTCTACCGCGCCAATGCCGACGGGGTGCTCACCTTCCTTCAGGAAGTGAGCGTGGGCTACCTGCCCGATGGCATCGCCTTCAACAGCACCGGCACCAAGTTGGTGGTGGCCAACGAAGGCGAGCCCACCACGAATTACGCCATTGATCGTGAGGGCAGCATCGGCATCATTTCGATCACCCGTCCACTCGGCCGCCCGAGTTTCAGCTATACCGAGCTGGGCTTCAGTGGCCTCACGCTGCCATCCGGGGTTCGCGTCAGTGGCCCTGCCGGCACCACGCAGGCCACCGACATCGAGCCTGAGTATGTGGCGGTGAATGGCAATTTCGCCTACGTGACTCTTCAGGAGAACAACGCTGTTGCCAAGGTGAATTTGCTCACCAACAGCATTGAGCGCATCTTCGCCCTGGGATCGGTTGATTTCTCGAAGCAGCTCGTCGATCTCTCCGATCGCGATGACTCAGCTGGGACGGGCCAATTGATCAAGCCGGTGTTCGGCAACAACGTGCTCGGCTTGCGCATGCCCGATGGCATTGCCGCGTTCAACCTCGGAAGCAAAAGCTATTTCATCACCGCCAACGAGGGCGATGGCCGCGCCTACGGCAGCTTCACCGATGAGCAGCGCAACGCTGGCCCTGGCAACCGCCTCAAAACGATCACGGACATCAGCAGCCAGCCCACCGCCTTCGGCAGCCGCAGCATCAGCCTGTTTGACGCCAGCAACGGGGCGCTGCGCTGGGACAGTGGCAACACCCTCCAGTCGGTGGCGATCGCCCAAGGCGTCTACGACGACACCCGCAGTGACGACAAGGGCACCGAACCCGAGGGCGTGGTGACGGCCACGCTCAATGGCCGCACCTACGCAATCGTGGGCACGGAGCGCACCACCAAGAGCATGCTGGCGGTGTTTGAAGTCACCGATCCCACCAAAGTGTCGTTTGTCACCAGTGCGGTGCTCCCCGCCAGCCTCTCGCCCGAAGGCCTGGCCGTGGTGCAGGGCGCCAGCAGCCCCTCCGGCAAGCCGATGTTGGTGGTCTCCAACGAAGTGTCCAACACCCTCGATTATCTGGATCTGCAGGAGCTGGTAAGCAGCAAGGGCGTCAATGCCGGCGCCTTCGGCAAGACCATGCTCAAGGATGTGGCCGGCGGCGACAAGCTGACGATCCGCAGCCTGCTCACCAACGGCGAGGTGGTGAACGGCCTCACGGCAGGCAGCAGTGTGTACACGCCGGTGGGCATCTTCGATGGCATGGGGGCCTATGACAACAACGACGGCACCTACAGCCTCCTGGTGAACCATGAGATCGGTAGCAGCTCCGGCTACCAGTACCAGGTGCAGGTGAAGGCCGGATCCGCACCCCTCACCACCCAGACCGTCACGGGCGGTCGCATCTCCCGCTTCGTCGTGGCCAAAGACCTCGACGGCAATGCGGCGAATGGGTTCCAGTCGGGCATGCTGGCCGGAGGCCTGGCGTACAGCCAGGTGATCAGTCCCAATGCCTCTTTCTCCCTTGGCAGCGGCATCAGCCGCTTCTGCTCCGCCAACCTGAGCCCGGCCGGACAGTTCGGCGGACGGGGATTCGTTGACAGGCTCTATCTGGCCGGCGAGGAAACCAGTAATGGCCGCTTCTTCGCCCTGGATCCAACGGGCAGCGGCAAGCTCTACCACGTGCCGGCCTTCGGTCTGGGCGGCTGGGAATCGGCCGTGCAGGTGGACACCGGCAATGCCAACACGGTGGCGACGATGCTCTTTGACGACACCTCCGGCATCTCCAACTACCTCTACATGTGGGTGGGCACCAAAACCGCCGGCAGCACGAATCTGCTGGCCCGCAACGGCATTGGCGCCGGCAACGGGTCCCTCTATGCCTGGAAAGCCGACACGATCGCCAACACCCCCGCCGGCGTCGCCGGTGTGGCCCTCAACACGGCGATTGCCGGGAGCTGGGTGCAGCTCGGCACGGGCACCCAGATTGCCGCGCTGGCCACCGCCAGCGACCTGCGCACCCTGGCCAGCAATGCCGGCGCCATGCAGTTCACCCGGATCGAGGACGGCGATGTGGGCCCGAGCGGCAAGCAGGTGGCCTTCACCACCACCGGCGGCAGCGGGACCGACCTCTACGGCAACGTGCAGGTCCTTGACCTGTCCAACAGCTTCGATACCAATGGCCTGCTGGCCGCCGGGGCGAACACCTCCATGAAGGTGGTGGTGGATGCCGATCGGCTTACCGGCACCCGTCCCCTGAACGACCTGCGCAACCCGGATGGCCTGGCCTGGAGCGGGAACTACCTGTACGTGCAGGAAGATCGCTCCGTTCCCGCAGGAACAGCGGCGGGCAATTTCGGCAGTCAGGAGGCTTCGATCTGGAAGGTTGACGCGATCACCGGCACCAAACAGCGCTGGGCCCAGATCGATCGCACCGCCGTGCCCACCGCCTATGGCCAGAGCGATTCCGCTCCCACCGACATCGGCAACTGGGAATCCTCCGGTGTGTTCGATGTGTCGGCGATGTACGGCGCCAGCACAGGAAGCTATTTCCTGGCCGATGTGCAGGCCCATAGCCTCACCAACGGCAACATCGTGGGCAGTCATTACCTCACGGAAGGCGGCCAGATCGACCTGATCAAGGTGGCGCCGCCGCTGGTCTGATCTGATCTGATCCGATCCCTTCGGCCCGGCGCGAGCCCGGCCCTCGGCCCCTCCTGTGAGGGGCTTTTTTCTTTCAGGGCTCCTCGGCTTCCTCTCCCAGCGGCTGCCAGGTCAGGGGCCCGAAGCGGGCCACCACGGCCCGCAGGCCATCCAGTTCCAGGCCGCTGCGGCCGCTGAAGCCCAGCACCACGCTGCCTGTCGGCACCGTCCAGTCGACCGGCCGATCACCGGCCTGGCCACCCCCGCCGATCTTCTGGCCATCGCTGCTGGTGAGGAACAGCCGGTCGACGCGGGTGCCGCTGAGGGCTTCGATGCGGCGGATCACCACGCCGTCCCCCAGCTCCAGGCGGCCCCGGTCGCCGCCGCCGCCGCCGCCGTGGACCTCCGCCTCGAACGGCTCCCCCTCGCCGGCATAACGCAACCGGATCTGATCCACCCGCGAGCCGGTGCGCAGAGCCACCTCCACCAGCTGCCGCCGCTGGCGGATGGCCTCGGCCCGCCTGGGGTAGGGGAAGGGGGAGCCGCCGTTGCCCCCCATCGGCGGCTCCTCGCCCAGGGTCACGTTCAGCTCGGGGCTGCCCGCCGCCAGGGACGGCAGCGGCGTTGGCTCTATGGGAGTGGCGGGGGCAGCGACGTACGCGGCCCGGCAGGCGTCGATGGCCGCCACCCAGTCCATCTGGTGGATCAGGCCCTCCAGCCGTTCGCGGCGCTCATCCAGGCCATCGCCAGGGCCCTCGCCGCTGAACAGCTGGCGGTTGGTGGCCACGGCCCGGAAGGCGGCGCCGATGGCAGGCACGCTCTCGTAGCCCCTGGTCCGCCAGGGCGGGGTTCAGGGACAGTCCGCCGAAGACCAGCTCCGCCCCGATCTGCCGCTCCACCATCCGCGCCTGTTCCCGTGACTGGGCCTAGAAGGTGAACACCCCGTGGCACTCCCCGCCCACCTCCGCCGCCGCCACGAAACCATCCCCGTGCAGGGCCACGAAGACCTCCAGCTCGGCGGGGCCGGCCGGCACGGCCAGTCCGTCCAGCAGGTGGGTCTGGCCCACCTCCAGCGCTGCGGCCACCTGGCGGGCCCAGACCACCAGCGAGAGGCTGAAGGCGGTGGTCCTCAGGGAGTCGCGGAAGTCCTGCTTGGCCTTGAGCAGCTGCAGGGGGCCCAGGCCGATCCCCAGCGAGCTGCCGCTGTGCAGCGACTGCACAATTCCCTGGCGGCTGCGGCACAGCTGCCAGCCCGCCGGCAGCACCGTGCCGCCCACGGCGGCCTCCAGGGGCTCGCCGCTGCCGGTGACGCCGTGGCGCCCGCGGAACAGGGCCCCCCGGGCGACCTGCTGGGCCAGCTCCGAGGGGTCAGCCATGGCAGCACGGGCAGCAGACCCAAGCGTAGGCAGGGTCGATACGGTGGTCCCATGGACTCGCTCTGGCTGCCGGATCACCTGTTGCCCTGGCTGCGTTCCCCCGTCGGGGCCGTGGCCTTCGTGCCCCTCTATGCGCTGTGGGTGACCATTCTCCTGCCGGGGGTGTGGGCCTCGATGCTGGCCGGGGTGCTCTACGGACCGTTCTGGGGCAGCGTGCTGGTCTTCGCCGGGGCCTGTCTGGGGGCCCAGGCGATGTTCCTGCTGGGGCGTGGCCGCTGGCGCGGCTGGGCCCGCCGTCGCCTGGCCGGGGCGCCGCGGCTGCTGGCGGTGGAGCGGGCGGTGTGCCGCCAGGGGTTGGCCCTGGTGCTGCTCACCCGGCTCTCCCCCGCCTTCCCCTTCAGCCTGCTGAACCTGGCCTACGGCCTCAGTGAGGTGAGCCTGTGGGACTATTCGATTGGCCTGATCGGGATCCTCCCCGGCACCGTGCTCTTCTGCGCCCTGGGGGCGGCGGCCGGCGATCCCAGCCGCTTTGCGCCCCTGCTGGCCGGCCCGGCCGATGGCGCCACCTGGTCCCTGCGGCTGCTGGGGGTGGTCGCCACCCTGGCGGCGGTGCTGCCGGTGGGCCGCCAGGTGCGCCTGGCCCTGGAGGAACGCGGGGTAGCATCCGCCGTTGCGATTCAGGCCAGCGATGGTGACGGCCGAGACTCCCCCCAGCCCCACCACCGGCGCCTGCCCCAACTGCGGCGGCGGACCTCTCACCCTGGTGCGACGGGTGCGGGTGAGCAAGGCCCGGGTGGAGGCTGAACTCGCCCACTGCAGCGCCTGCGATTTCCTGTTCCTGGCCGATCCCACCTGGCTGGATGTGGCCTACGAGGAGTCCTTCTACGGCGACACCGGCTACGTCGACCGCAACCTGCACGCCTCCCGCCTGCTGCGCCTGCTGCTGGTGATCGGCCGGCTGGGTCGCTTCGGTGCCAGCGAGCCGGGCTGCGACCTGGGCACCGGCCTGGGCATGCTGCCGCGGCTGCTGCGCGACCACGGCTTCGATTTCCACGGCACCGACGCCTATGCGGCGATGGAACTGATCCGCCCCTTCTGCGAGCCCCCGGGCGATGGCCCCATCGGCTGCAAGACGGCCTTCGAGGTGATCGAGCACGTGGGCGCCACCCCCGGGTTCCTGCGTGAAGAGGTGGGCGCCACGCCCCTGTTCGTCTTCTCCACCCTGATGCGCCAGGTGGGAGAGATTCCCGCTCCCGACTGGTGGTACTACGCCTTCGGCAATGGCCAGCACATCAGCTTCCACAGCCGCCGCAGCTTCGAGGTGGCGATGGCGCAGGCGGGGATGGATCCGGCCTGGCTGGTCTGCATCGACGGGCCGGTGCACCGCCGTGCCCTGCATCTGATCGCCCCGCAGGCCCGTTGGCGGCGGGCCTTCCGGGTGGCCGGCGCTCTGGTGAACCGCGGCCTCGACGGGCTGCTGCTGCCGTGGCTCGAGCCCCTGGTGGGCTTGCGCACTCGCATCATCCCCGACCACTACGCGGCCATGGAGCGGCTCAGATCTGCCGCAGAGCGTCCGCCTTGTCCTTGAAGTCGCTCAGCAGCAACTGCAGGTAGGTCACCTTGCGCAGCTTGACGTTGGCGGTGAGCGACATGCCCACCTGCAGGGGCAGCACCTTGCCGCTCTTGAGTTTCAGCTGCTGGGAGTTGAGCCGGATGTCCACCGGAAAGCGGTAGAAGTTGTTCATCTGGTCCGGGGGCAGGGCATCGGAACCGATGCGCCGCACGGTGCCCTGCAGCACGCCGAAATCGGTGGCCGGGAACGAATCGATGCTGATGTCGGCGGCCTTGCCCACCGAGACGAAACCGATCTCCCGGCTGGGCACCTCCACCCGTGCCTCCAGCTTGTCGAACGGCACCACCTTCATCACCGGTTCGCTGGTCTGGGCCACGAAGCCGCGGGATTTCGGCTTGAGCTCGAACACCACGCCAGCCTCCGGGGATCGGATGACCTGATAGCGGATGTTGACGTTGAGCTCGGTCAGTTTGCTGCGCAGGTCGGCCAGCTCGCTCTGGATTTCGCGGATGCCCTGCTGCAGGATCGCCTGCTGGCGCAGCCGGTCCACCTGGCCCTCCTGGAGCTTGCCCTCCACCTCCTGCACCTTGTTGCGCTGGGAGAGGTACTGGAGTTCGGCGGTGGCGCCCTCCTTGTTGAGGGTCTCGAGGCGGCCGAGCACGTCCTTCTCCAGCACCAGGCTCTGGCGCAGCACCCGCTGCTCGGTGTCATTGAACTGCAGGTACCGGTCGAGCTCCACCTGCTTGAGCCGCAGTTGCTGCTGCTTGTACCGGATCGTCTGCTCCATGCTGGCCTGGCGGTCGAGGGTGGTCTCGGTGTCGAGGCGCAGCAGCACCTGGCCCTTCTTCACCCGCTCGCCCTCCTTGACCATCACCTGCTCCACCACGCCGCCCACCGGCATCTGGATGTCCTTCACCACCCCAAGGGGTTCGAGCTTGCCCGGGGCGGTGACGATCTCCTCGGTCTGGGCGAAGGCCAGCCAGCCGAGGCCGAACAGGGTGACCCCCATCAGGGTCCAGGTGATCGAACGGGCCCAGAAGCGCGACTGCTGCAGCACGACGTCGTCGCTGTCGGTGTGAATGCGGCGCTCGAGGCCGTTCTGGGCCCGGCGCAGCAGGCTGCCTGGGGTGGGGGGAACCATCAGCCCGCCTCCTGCTGGCGAAATAGCGCGAAATAGCGTCCCTTCATGGCCATCAGTTCCTCATGGCTGCCGGTCTCGACGATGGCGCCCTGGTGCATCATCACGATCAGATCGGCGCGGCGGATGGTGGAGAGCCGGTGGGTGATGAAGAACACGGTGCTCTGGCTCATCGCCTCCCGCAGGTTGTCGCACACCCGGCGTTCGGTGTCGTAGTCGAGGGCGCTGGTGGCTTCGTCCATCACCAGCAGCTGGGGCTGGCTCAGCAGGGTGCGGGCGATGGCGATGCGCTGGCGCTGGCCGCCGGAAAGGGAGGCGCCGCGCTCCCCCAGGGGGGTGCTGTAGCCGGAGGAGAGCTCCATGATGAAGTCATGGGCGTCGGCGATCCGGGCAGCCTCGACGATGGCGTCGCTGGGGGCCTCCGGGTTGGTCAGGGCGATGTTCTCACTGATGGTGCCGGAGAAGAGCAGGGGGTCCTGGGGCACGATGCCGATCTGGCGGCGCAGGGAATAGAGCTCCACCTTGTCGATGTCGTAGCCGTCCACGAGGATGCGCCCCTTCGTGGGGGAGTAGAGCCGCGGCAACAGCTTCATCAGGGTGCTCTTGCCGCTGCCGCTCTGGCCCACGATCCCGGTGAAGGTGCCGGGGGGAACGTGCAGGCTGACGTTGGTGAGAACTTCGGGTCCGGCGGGATTGAAGCGGAAGCTGAGGTTCTCGAACACCACGTCGCCTTTCACCGGCGGCAGGGGGATGTGGCCGCGGTCGGCTTCGCTCGATTCCTCGGGGGTGTCGACCACGTCGGCGAGGCGCTCGAAGGAGACCCGCAGCTCCTGGATGTTCTGCCAGATCGAGGAGAGCCGCAGCAGGGGCTGGGTGACGTAGCCGCTGATGATCCGGAAGGCGATCAGCTGGCCCAGGGTGAGCTCCCCCTTGAGCACCATGGTGGCGCCCACCCAGAGCACCAGCAGCTGGGAGAGCTTCTGGAGCACCGAGCTGGTCTCGTTGAGGAAGGTGCCGGTGATGGTCTTCTCGAAGGTGCGGGAAATGTATTTCGCGTAGAGCTCCTGCCATTTCCAGCGGCTCACCATCTCCACGTTCTGGGCCTTCACCGTCTGGATGCCGGTGAGCACCTCCACCAGGTGGCTCTGGGTGCGGGCGTTCTCCTCGGCCGCCTGGCGGTACTGGCGCCGGAACAGGGGGGCCCCCAGCAGGGTGAGGCCCACCTGGATGGGCAGCACCGCCAGGGCAATGATCGTGAGCAGCCAGCTGTAGATCGCCATCACGATGATGTAGATCACCGAGAAGGCCGCATCCAGCAGCGTCATCAGGGCCTGGCCCGTGAGGAAGTTGCGGATTTTCTCCAGCTCGGCGATGCGGGTGCCCAGCTCCCCGACGGGGCGCTTGTCGAAGTAGCCGAGGGGTAGCCGCAGCAGGTGGTCGATCACCTCGGCGCCCAGGCGCAGGTCGATGCGGTTGGTGGTGTCGGTGAACAGGAAGGTGCGCAGCGAGCCGATCACCCCCTCCATCAAGGTGACCACCACCAGGGCCATGCCCAGGATCTGCAGCGTGTCGAGGCTGCGCTGGGTGATCACCTTGTCGATGATCACCTGGATCAGCAGGGGATTGGCCAGGCTGAACAGCTGCACCACGAAGGAGGCCAGCAGCACCTGGAGCAACATGCCCCGGTAGCGCTTCAGGGCCGGCCAGAACCAGCCCGGACCGAAGGTTTGCTCCGGGGTGTCGATGCTGCGCTCCAGCAGCAGCAGCTCCAGTCCCTCCGGATACTGCTCGGCGATCTGGGCCGGGCTCAGTTGCACCCAGCCCTCCGCCGGGGAGGCTAGACGCAGGCCGGCGGCATTGCTGGCGGTGGCGATCGCGAAGCCCTCCTTCCAGGGCACCAGGCAGGGGGTGATCAGCCGGGTGGCGGACGCCGCCGGCACCTTGGCGCCGGTGACCAGCAGGCCGAGCATGGCGGCGATCTGGCCGCAGAGCTGCAGATCGGGCGGCTGGCCGCGGCGCATCTTGTCGCGCAGGATCTTGTCGACCGCGTCGCGGCGGTAGGGCAGCTCCAGCAGCTTGCCGAGCATCTGGAAGCAGGCCAGGGTCTCCTCCAGCGGACCGCTGCCCCGCACCAGGGTGAGGCCCCTGTCGCTGCGGTCCTGGCCCAGATCGAGGCTGCTGGGCTGGGCCAGCCCGCCGGCTGCGACCTCGATGGGGATGGCGGGGTCGCCAGCCTGGGTGGTGTCCGAGGGGTCTGGGGCGGCGGGGGCCAGGGCCAGCAGCCGCAGGGGCAGGGGGGGACGGGGCTGGGGCAGCGGTTCCGCCGCCGGCAGCACCGAGCCGATGGCCAGGTCGGGGACGTTGGCGCTGGCCAGGAGCAACTCCTCCCCGTCCCGCAGGATGCTGGCGCCTGCGGCGGTCGGCAGCACGCCCCGTGTCCGCAGGCGCAGGCGCTCGATCCTTTGGCGCCAGAGCGATGGATCGAAGCGGCCCGCCGCGGCCCCGTCCCGTTGCAGCAGCAGCTGATGCAGTTCCGCCGTCCAGACGTGGTGGCCACACCACTGACGCAGGCCGTCCTCGGCCAGCAGCAGTTCGAGCACGAGCGTGTCCGGAACCGCTGTCGCCAGGAGCTCGGAGGCGGCGCTGACCGGCTCGATCCCTTCCGCCCGCAACAGGGAAACCAACCCCACGATGGCGCCGGGCCCCAGCCGCTCAAGGGTGAAGGGCTGACCGTCCCTTTCCGCCAGCAGCCGGGCTTCACCCTCGTGCAGCACCAGCACGCGGTCGCCGATGCTGCCGGCATGGCTCAGGTCCTCGCCGAGGCGGAACCGGCACGGGCGGGCCTCCGCCAGCAGCCGCTCGCGCCCTTCGGCGGAGAGGCCGTCGAAGGGTGGCAGGGTGAGCCAGTCGGTGCGTCCTGGGACGGTGGAGGTCATGGCGTCTCCCCCGGCTGCAGCTGCAGGGCCACTTCCTGATCTACCCATTCCTCAAACAGCTCCCGCGCCATGCGCTTCTGCATCTCGTCGTCGAAGCTGGCGGAGCGGAGCGTTTCCAGTCGCACCACCAACCACCAGCGGTCGATGCGCAGGGGGGGATGGAGCTGGCCCGGGCGGCTGGTGCGCAGCAGTTCGGCCAGGGATGGATGGGCTTGCAGTAACGGCACCGGACCCACCACCCCCCGGGTGGAGCGTTCGGGCCCCTTGGCGTAGGTGGCCGCCAGCTCGGCGAAGTCGGCTTCCCCTTCGGAGATGCGCAGGTAGAGCTCGCGGGCCAGGGCCCCGTCCTCCACCCGCAGCAGGCTGTAGATCACCTGATCCAGCTGGCTCTTGCGGGCCAGGTAGCGCTGCTCCGCCTGGTGCAGGAAATGGTCGTGGCAGTGGTGCTCGATCCTGAAGGGCAGCTCGGCCTGCCAGAGCACATCGGCTTCCGAGAGTTCATGCCGCTGCAGGTGGCTCCTGAGCTCGTCGGCGGAGCGGATGCCGTTGCTGGATCCCCAGGCCTGCTGGGCCTTCTGACGCTCCTCCTCCGCCAGGGCCACCGTCGCCACGGCCGTGGCGATCACCGACTGGCGCAGTAGCGGCAGCAGCAACTGGTGGCGGGCCAACTGGCGCCGCAGGTCCGCAGGGATCACAGGCAGCGGCTCCACCTCCACCTCCACCAGCACCGGCGGCCGGGAGGGACGCACGGGCGGATCGAGACTGATGTCGTGGTCGAGGTCCAAAGGGTGGGCGACGGGCACGGGTGAGGCATTCACCCTGACATTCTGGGGTTACAGGGGCAATTCCAGATGTATCGGTTGCCGTTGGCCGCTTCGGCAGCTCAGGAGCGGCGCAGGATCGGCTCGGCGCGTACCACGCTGCCGAGCAACAGGAACAGTGCGGCTTGCGTCTCGCGGGCCGGCATCTCGAAATTGAGTCCCAACAGGTGTTTCTGCTGCAGCCGGCTGGTCCTAACCAGCCCGACGGGTAACTCCAGGTGGTACTGAGGCACCCGCAGCAGGCCCTGTGTCTCGCCGCTCGAGGGACGCCACCAGAGTGGATCAACGGTTCAGGCCCGATCGCTCTCCAGCAACGCCTGCAGGCCCGGCTCGTCGAGCACGGCCACCCCGAGCGTCTCCGCTTTGGCCAGCTTGCTGCCGGCCTCGGCGCCGGCCACCACGTAGCTGGTCTTCCTGCTCACCGAACCGCTCACCTTGCCTCCGGCGGCCTCGATCAGGGCCTGGGCGGCGGAGCGGCTCAGGGAGGGCAGGGTGCCGGTGAGCACGAAGGTCAGCCCCGCCAGGGGTGTGGCCGCCGGCGGCCCCCCATCGCCGCCCCCGTCCTGCTCCGGAGCTGCAGCCAGGGACAAGCCCTGCGCCCCCAGCTGCTCCAGCAACAACCGATTGGCCGGCGTGGCGAACCACTGCCGCAGGGACTGGGCGATCTCAGGGCCGATGCCGAAGACCGCCGTGAGCCGATCCGGCGCCCCGTCGGTTTCGTCGGCCTGGGCAGCGGCCTCCAGCGCGCTGGCGCTGGGGAAGGCCCGGGCCAGGGCCTTGGCGTTGACCTCGCCCACATGGTGGATGCCGAGGCCGTAGAGCTGGCGGTGCCAGGGCTGCTGCTTTGAGGTCTCCAGGGCGGCCACCAGCTTGGCGGCCGAGGTCTCCCCCATCCGCTCCAGGCTGGCCAGCAGGGCGGCATCGAGCCCGTAGAGGCCGGGGATCGACCGCACCAGGCCCCGGTCCACCAGCTGCTCGATCAGCTTCATGCCCAGGCCGTCCACGTCGAGGGCCCCCTTGCTCACCCAGTGGCGCAGGGAGCCCCGCAGGATGGCGGGGCAGCCGTTGTTGACACAGCGGGTGGCCGCCTCCCCCTCCTCCCGCACCAGCACCGAGCCGCATTCCGGGCAGGTGGGGGGAAGCTCCAGGCGCCTGGCCCCCTCCGGCCGCAGCTCCACCAGCACCCGCACCACCTCGGGGATGATCTCACCCGCCTTGCGCACCACGATCGTGTCGCCGGCGCAGAGATCCAGCTCCGCCAGGCGATCGGCGTTGTGGAGGGTGGCGCGGCTGACGCTGGTGCCGGCCAGGGGCACCGACTCGAACTCCGCCACCGGCGTGACGACCCCCGTGCGGCCCACCTGACAGGTCAGCCGCAGCAGGCGGCTGGGGGCCTCCTCGGCGGCGTACTTGAGGGCGATCGCCCAGCGGGGCGCCTTCTGGGTGAAGCCCGCCTCCTCCTGCAGGCGCAGGTCGTCGAGTTTCACCACCACCCCGTCGGTGGCGTAGGGCAGGCCGCGGCGCTCCAGCTCCCAGTGGTCGCAGAAGGTCTTCACCGCCGCCAGGTCGGGGCAGAGAGCGCAGTGGGGATTGACGCGGAACCCGGCCGCCTTCAGCCAGTCGAGGGCCTGCCACTGGCTGCGGGGCACGGCAGGGTCGCCGGGGCCGGCCCGCCAGTCCTCGCTCAGGTGCAGGGTGTAGGCGAAGAACGACAGGCCGCGGGCGGCCACCACCGTCGGATCCAGCTGGCGCAGGGTGCCGGCACAGGCGTTGCGCGGGTTGGCGAAGGGGGCCTCGCCCCGATCGGCGCGCTCGGCGTTGATGGCGGCGAAGGTGGCGTCCGGGATGAAGGCCTCACCGCGCACTTCCACCCAGGCCGGTGGTGACGCCAGCTCCAGTCGCAGGGGCACGCTGCGGATCGTGCGCACGTTGGCGGTGATCTCCTCGCCCCGCTCCCCTTCCCCCCGGGTGGCGGCCCGCACCAGCACCCCCTGCTCGTAGCTCAGGGCCAGGGCGTTGCCGTCGATCTTGAGTTCGCCCACCATCGGCAGGGCCGGCGCCGGGGAGCCCTCCTGGGGTTCCCGGTCGAGCACCTTGATCAGGCGTCCGTACCAGACATCCAGGTCCCCATGCGAAAAAGCGTTGTCGAGGCTCAGCAGGGGAACCCTGTGGGCCACGCTCGTGAAGCCGTCGGCCGGGGCTCCCCCCACCCGGCGGGTGGGGCTGTCGGGCCGGATCAGTTCCGGATCGGCCTGCTCGAGCGCCACCAGTTCCCGGTAGAGCCGGTCATAGACCGGATCCTCCATGACCGGAGCATCGAGAACGTAGTAGGCATGGGCGGCGCGGTTGAGCAGGCGCCGCAGTTCTTCTGCCCGGGCTTGGGCCACGGCTCAGGCGGCCGCCAGCCGGGTGATGCGATCCACGCGCCAGGCCTCTTCCACTTTCACGAAGGTGAAGTCGAGGGGGAGTTCCTCCTTGCCGTCGGTCTTCAGCTTGACCGTCAGGATCACCTGGCCCTCCTGCAGCCGCGGCCGGCCGGACTTGAGGTTGCGGTACTTGTTGAGCTGCAGCCCGGCCAGGAAGCGGATGAACTGCTGGCGGTTGACGTGGGAGCGGTAGTTGCGGGTGGTGAGCAGGTAGGCCCCGTCCACTTGGCCGGAGGCCACCTGGGTGAAGAACTGCTTGATCAGCGGATTGATGCCCCGGGCGCTGAGCACCAGCCGGACCGCCGAGATGGTCCAGTACAGAAGCAAGCCACCGGCTCCCGCCAGCAGGAGCTTGGTGCCGATGTCGCGGGCCAGTCCCCAGTCCATGGTGATCCCATCCGTTCGCAGCGTTGCAGAGTCTGACGGACGACCCCACCAGAATGGGCCGATGCCCCTGGAACCCCTGCTGCCCCTGTTCCACCGGCTCAATCGCGAGCACTTCGACGGCCAGCTCACCCGCGAGGACAGGCCCCTGGTGGACGTGCGCTGGAGCGACGGCCGGCTCACCCGCACCGCCGGCTTCTACCGGCGGGGGCGTCTGATCGACGGGCGTGACCTCTGCGAGATCGTTCTGTCCCGACCCCTGCTGGAACCGTTGCCCCGGCAGGCCACCCTGGGCACGCTCTGCCACGAGATGATCCACGCCTGGGTGGATCGGGTCCTGGCGGTGCGGGAGGTGCACGGCCCCCACTTCCGGGCCCGGATGGCGGCGATCAACCAGGTCGAGAACGGCTTTCAGGTGAGCCTGCGGCACCGCTATCCCCTGCCGGTGGCCGCCAGCCGCTGGATCGCCCGCTGCCCGCGCTGCGACAGCCGGACGCCCTACCAGCGCCGCCGCCAGGGCCTGGCCTGCCGCCACTGCTGCGAGCGCCTCCATGGCGGCCGCTGGGATGCGGGTTGTCTGCTGGTGTTTGAGCCCAACACCGCCTAGGTTCGCCGCAGGTGTTGGGGCCGATGGCGACGTTTCTGTGGACCCTGGAATGGGGCGGTTTCACCATTGCCCTGGTGGGAATGGGACGGGAGCACTGGCTCTCCGGTCGGCGCCGTTAAATTGGCGTGATGCCTACGACGGATCAGGGCTACGGCCGCGAACGGGATCCCTGGGACCGTGATCCCAGAGAACGGGACCCAAGGGATCGTGAGCCGCGTGATCGTGAGTCGTTCCGGCGGCCCCGGAGCGCCACCGACCCCCTGGATCAACGGGTAGACCGCTGGGTGACGGCTGGGCGCCAGTTCGTCGAAGGGGTGGCGGGCTCGCGCCCCGGCGGCCGTCCGGCGCCTCGGGGCACCGACCGCCGCCCCCCGCTGCGACCCCGCATGGACGAGCTCGGCCGCTGGGTGGAGGGGCGCCTCGACTGGCTGCTCGATGACGGAGACGACTGGCGCGAACCGTGGCAGGAGTCCGAACGCAGCACGCCTGAGCCGCCGCCCCAGCAGCAGCAGACCGCCGCTCCGGGCCGTCCACGCCGCCAGGGGCTGGAGGCGGTGTCTCGCCGCGGCCGACCGGGATCGTCCCCGTCCCAGCCACCGGCCCCAGAACCCCGCCTCAGCGCTGGCACCGCCACCAGCGACGACGATGGTGACTGGCCCGATGACGCCAGCTTCACCCTGCCCCGGTGGCAGCGTCCTGAGGGTGCCGAGCGGTCAGCTCCCCCGGAACCGACACCCCTTCCACCGCTGGAAGGCCGGCCCCTGCCGCGCTCCAGCCGTCGACGCCCCTGATCCCTCGACACCGCCATTTCGGACCGAAGTGAGTTAGGAATACCCAGTCATCGAAAGCATGTTGGCCATGAGCAGCCTGGTGGTCGTTGGGTTTCCGTCCATGGAGGAAGCGGACCAGGTCCGGCGCCAGCTGGTGGAGATCCAGAAGGAGGAACTGATTGCCCTGGAGGATGCCGTGGTGGTGGAGGCGGAGCCGGACGGCAAGGTGCGCTTGCACCAGTCGCTCAACCTCACCCAGGCGGGTGCCCTCGGCGGTGGTTTCTGGGGAACTCTGGTGGGTTTGCTGTTCCTCAATCCCCTGCTCGGGGCCGCCGTGGGGGCGGGTCTCGGGGCCGCGTCAGGCTCCCTGTCGGATCTGGGCATCAACGACGGCTTCATGCGCGAGGTGGGAGAAACCCTCCCCCCCGGCAGTGCGGCCCTCTGTCTGTTGCTGCGTGATGCCACCCCCGATCGGCTGATCGAGCGCCTGAGGATTCACGCCCCCCACGCCAAGTTGCTGCGCACCAACCTCAGCCACACCGACGAGGACCGGCTGCGTCAGCTGCTCGAGCAGGCGAGCAAGCAGGCCCAGGCCCTGCGGTTGTCCTGAGCTTCGGGTTGACCCGGAAGCTGCAGCCCCGCTGACGCAGTTCCCTGTTGACCGGCTTGACCAGGTCGCGGGGAACGTCATCGGCCATCTCCTCAGCTGAAATGCTGATTGACGGCGAGCCGTTCTGAAGGGCACTCAGCAGGTCCGCCCAGAGGCTCACCATGGTGCGCTGGGCCTGGGGCACCAGGCCCAGCCGTTCCAGGTGGGGGGCACAGCCCTGATGCAGCCAGAGGCTGGAGTGGTGATGGCCGGGCTGGGGGCGCATGGCCAGGCCGGCCGCCAGGGCTTCGGGGGTGGGCTCGCCGCTGCTGCGGCGCAGGCCGGAGGTCACCAGCAGTTTCCCGGTGTGGACGGCGGACACGCCGTAGCGGCGGCCCAGTTCGGTGAGGGTGAGCCAGTCCCCTCCCGGCGGGGTCTGGACGCTGTGGCGGGTGGACATGCCGGCAAAATCAAGTACCCGAATCCTGCCCATGGCCCCTGAAGCGTCAATTCGTCAACAGCAAACCGCCACACGGTGTTACCGAATTGATGAGGCTTTAGAAATCATTCAGGTTTCGGCCGGGCCCAGCCAGCGCTCCAGTGCTGGGGAGAACACCTCCCGGATCACCGTGAGTTCCCTCCCCTGGCGAAAGAAGCGGTAGTGGCGGCTCCAGAAGGGGCCATCGCAGCCGAAGCGCTCCGCCAGCCAGGGTTCCTGCACCTGGCCGAAGCCATCCACCTCGCGGTACAGCTCCGCCCGTCCGGCCGAGAGGCTGCGCCAGATCGGCAGCCGGCGATCCTGCAGATGGGCCTCCGCCTCGGCCTGGTTCCACCAGCTCTCCGCCCAGCCCAGGGCCTGCGTCCCGCAGGTGAGCCACACCTGTCGCCGCAGCAGGGGCTCCGCCAGATGGGCCACCTCCGCCGGGGCCCCGGTGGCCCCCCCCGGTTCGGACGCCATGGCGATCACGTCCACCTCCACCGGCAGGCCCGTGAGCAGCTGCAGGTGCCGGGTCGGGCTGCCGTCTCCGAGCAGCAACAGCTTCCAGGGTCCGGTGAGTTCCCGGCCGTGCGGGAGCTCCTGGCATTCGCCGGCGCTGGCCTGCCACAGAAAGCCGGGAGACGGCCACAGGACACCGGAGTGCATGGGCATGGCGGGCTGGGGCGCGGGTCGGTAGCCGTTCAGGTCAGTAGCCGTTGCTGATTGAGAGACGCCGCACCTCGCCACCCCGCTCGATCAGGGCGGCATCGCCATCGGCGGAGCGAAGGCGCCAGCCGCTGCCCCCGATCGCTTCGCCAGCGTTGACGCTGGTGGAGCTGCCCCCCATCTGGAAGATCGCCGAGGCAGCGCGTCCGGCCGAGCCCACGACACCGACCAGCTCCGGCACGGCGCCGCCGCCGCCAACCGGAGCGGAGCTGCGCTCGGGATAGCTACCAACGCCGCTGGCGGCTGGGGCGGCGGCGGCCAGTTTCGGGCTCACCGGCACCCGCAGGACCGGGGCCCTCGCCCCTTCCTGCTGGGGCAGCTGGGACAGCTGCTCAATCCAGGGTTCTTCCGGGGGCGGCGGCAGTTGGTCGCCAGAGGATGGCAGCAAGGGCTGGCTTCCGCTGGCCAGGGCGCCGCCGACGGCCCCGAGCGGGGCCGGATTGGCCGGCCCGAGGCTGCGCAACCGTTCGACCAGCAACAGGCTGCGCTCCTGGGTGAGGGCCTGCTGCATGCGGCTGGAGTGGGTCAGATAGAGCACCGAGCTGGCCACGCTGATCATGCAGACCCCGCCCATCGCCGTCAGCAGCAGGGTGTGGCGGTCGGGCCGGGTCGGGCCGGGGGCCGCTGATGGGGATGGAGTGGCTGGTCGGCCCCGCAGCGGGCGGGTGGGGGTGGCCACCGGCAGTGACGGGGGGGGCTCGGCCTGGGCCGCCACATCGAGATCGATGGTGGCCTCATTGTCGAAGACCCGGTTCATCATCTGCTCAGCCTTCAGCTCCCAGTACGCACGGGAGGTGGGGATGCCGCGCAGGGGGCGCCGAGGGGAGGGGCTCACGTGCAATCCTCGGCGTCAGGCGTGCGTCAGTGTAACGATGGTTCCGCGCGCTGATGAGGGTCCGCTGCTTCCCGGCGCCGTTCCAGTTCCAACCAGAGCAGCAGGGCATTGACATCGGCGGGACTGACGCCGGGAATCCGGGAGGCCTGCCCGAGGCTGCGGGGCTGGATGGCCGTGAGTTTCTCGCGGGCCTCCGCCGAGAGGGTGCGGATGCCGGCGTAGGCGATGTCGGCGGGGATGGCCCGCCCCAGCTGGCGCCGGACCCGTTCGATCTGCTGTTCCTGGCGGGCCAGGTAGCCGCTGTACTTGATGTCGATCTCGGCGCCATCGCGCACGTCGGGTGGCAGATCTGGGTCACAGAGCCCCAACTGCACCAGGTCCTCGCCGTGCAGACCTGGCCGGCGCAGCAGGTCGGCCAGGGTGATGGAGCCGTTGATGCCGGCGCCGGTGGCGGCGGCCACGGCGTTGGCGGCGGGATCGGAGGCCTTGAGCCGCACCGTTTCCAGCCTGTGCTTCTCGGCATCGATGCTGGCCTGCTTCTGCTCGAACAGGCGCCAGCGCCGTTCGTCGATCAGGCCCAGCTGGTGGCCGAGGGGGGTGAGGCGGCGATCGGCGTTGTCACCGCGCAGCACCAGCCGGTATTCGCTGCGGCTGGTCAGCACCCGGTAGGGCTCCTTGAGGTCCTGGGTCACCAGGTCGTCCACCAGGGTGCCGATGTAGCTGCCCTCCCGGGGGAAATGCACCGGGTCCTGGCCCCCCAGCAGCCGGGCCGCGTTCAGCCCGGCCACCAGCCCCTGGGCGGCGGCCTCCTCATAGCCGGTGGTGCCGTTGAGCTGGCCGGCCGAGAACAGGCCCCGCACCCGTTTGGTTTGCAGGGAGGGCTCCAGCTGGGTGGCCGGCAGGATGTCGTAGTCGACGGCGTAGGCGGGGCGCAGCATCACGCAGGCCTCCAGCCCGGGCAGGGTGCGCAGCAGGGCCAGCTGCAGGGATTCGGGCAGGCCGGTGGAGAAGCCCTGGACGTACAGCTCGGGGGTGTCGCTCCCCTCCGGCTCCAGGAAGATCTGGTGGCTGTCCTTATCGGCGAAGCGCACGATCTTGTCCTCGATCGAGGGGCAGTAGCGGGGCCCCTTGCTGTCGATGAAGCCGCCGTAGATCGGCGTGAGGTGCAGGTTGTCGCGAATCAGCTGGTGGGTGGCCGCCGTGGTGCGGGTGATGTGGCAGGCCATCTGCTCGCCGCTCACCCGGGCGGTGGGATCGAAGCTGAAGAAGCGATCGGCGGCGTCGCTGGGCTGCTCCACCAGCTGGTCGAGGGCCACGCTGCGCCGGTCGACCCTGGCGGGGGTGCCGGTCTTGAGCCGGTTGGTGCGGAACCCCAGCTCCTCCAGGGCTTCGGTGAGGCCTACGGCGGGCTGCTCGCCGGCCCGGCCCGCCGCCATCGAGCGGTTGCCCACCCAGATGCGGCCCCCCAGGAAGGTGCCGGTGGTGAGGATCACGGCGCCGGCGCCATAGACGCTGCCGAAGTAGGTGCGCACGCCGATCACCCGGGCCGGCGGACCGGTCGGGTCATGGGGATCCCCTTCCACCTCCAGGCCGGTCACCATCGCCTCACGCAGGGCCAGGTTGGGGGTGTGCTGCAGCAGCTGCAGCATCTGGCGGGCGTACTGGCGCTTGTCGGTCTGGGCCCGCAGGGCCCACACGGCCGGGCCGCGGCTGGCATTGAGCAGCCGTTTCTGCAGGGCGGTGGCATCCGCCAGCCGGCCGATCACCCCCCCCAGGGCATCCACCTCATGCACCAGCTGGCTTTTGGCCGGTCCGCCCACGGCCGGGTTGCAGGGCTGCCAGGCGATGCGGTCGAGGTTGAGGCTGAACAGGGCCGTCGAGACGCCCAGCCGGGCGGCGGTGAGGGCCGCCTCGCAGCCGGCGTGGCCGCCGCCGACCACGATCAGGTCGAAGCGTTCGGTGGGATCTGCGCTCAGGGCCATCGTTTGAATGTATGGCGGCGCAGCGCTTGGTGCAGCGCCGCCCCAGGCCAGCAGGGCTCGGGTTCAGCCATCCTGGAAACGATCCCGGATCGCTTCCACCGCATCGCGCCGCCGCCTGACGGCCGCCACGCAGTCGGCATCAAACTGGCCTGCGGCCACCATTCGGTCGAGTTCCGTGAGGGCCGCGTCCATGCTCCAGGCCTGCTTGTAGTGACGGTGGCTGCTCAGAGCATCGAACACATCGGCCACCGCGATGATCCGGGCCTCCAGGGGGATGGCCTCACCCCTGAGGCCCTTGGGATAGCCGGAGCCATCGAGCTTTTCGTGGTGGCCGGCCACGACGTTCTTCATCACGGCTGAGTCGGGCAGATCCTCAAGTCCAAACTCACCCACCATTTTTTCCACGATCTCCAGGCCTTTCTGCACATGGGTTTCCATTAACTTGTGTTCCTCTGGATCCAGGGGGCCGGGTTTGAGCAGGATGCGATCGGGAATGCCGATTTTGCCGATGTCATGCAGCGGCGCAAACAGATAGAGATGTTCGATGTACTCATCGCTGAGTCCGTGGCTCTGCTGGAGTTCCCGGGCGATCAGCCGTGCGTAGTGCGCCATGCGCTGCAGATGGGCGCCGGTTTCAAAGTCCCGCAGGTTGGCGAACTCCCGGGCCACCTGGACCGAAGCCCTGATTGAATAGACCAGATTGAGTTCGCTGCTGATCAGCATGTTGATCATTGAAGCGATCAAAGAAAGCTTTCGCTGCACACTTTCGGTGAACGCTGCTCGCTTCAGTGAATCGAAGAAGAGAAGGCCGATGAAGGAGCCCTTGTCGAACAGTGGAATGGTCAGCGAAGAGCGGTAGCCCTCCTTCAGCAGCCAGGCCGAGTGCTTGGTGTTGGCTTCCACCGCCGCCGGGATGTTGTCCAGCACGCGGACGGATCGGCTTTTGGCCAGGTGACTGAGCGATTGGCTTTTGGAGAGGTGGAACTCATAGCCGCTGATCGCCTCTCCGGTGCGGGTGCTACTGACGAACGTCTTTAATAAATCAACCTCAGGGTCGTAAAGTGCGACAGCCATCCGATCCACATCGGGCGTCAGTTCCATCAATTGCTGGTGCAGCTGCCGCAGCCGGTGATTGAGGGCCTGCCCTACGGGGGGTGCTTCGCTGCCGGCCTCAGCCACGGAGATGCCGTCGCTGTCGATGGGGCCTGGAAGCGGGGTCATCGCATGGACGCCAAGACGCTTTTTCCCATTCTTGCGCTTCGTAGCGCCCCCCTGGCAGATCCCCCCGGCGAAGCGGGTTGCCGCTCAGGCCCCGGGCCGGACCAGGGCGGACGGCTGCAAAGCGTCCGCATAGGCGGGATCCTCGCTGCCGAACACCCAATCCCAGAAGGTGAAATAGAGCCCGAAGTGCTTGCCGTGGCGGCGGTGGTGGATGGAGTGGTGGGCGGGCCCGATCACCCACCGTCCCAGCCAGTGGTGGGGGAAGCGCAGCGGCAGCACCTCCAGGCCCAGATGGTTCACCACCGCCCACACGGTCATCGTGGTGAGCACCGCCAGCAGGGTGGCGAAATGCAGCGGGATCAGCATCACGACCCCGATCAGGAACAGGGCCTGGACACCGGCTTCGAGGGGGTCGAAGGCGAAGGATGTCCAGGGCGTGGGCTGCCGCGATCGGTGGTGCCCCTGGTGAAACCAGCGAAACAGTTTTGGATGGTGAAACAGCCGGTGAGTGGCGTAGAAGTAGGCGTCCTGCAGCACGAGCACGGCCAGGTAGCTGAGCGGCAGAACCCACCAGTTGGCTGCATCCATCCGGCCGTGGAGTCTGGTCATGCCCTGGTCGTACAGGGTCATGATCAGGGCGGTGGCCAGGGCGAAGATGCCCGTCGACAGGACGGAGAGGTGAATGTCCCTTGGAACGGACACATTCGCCGGCTGGTGGTGATAGAAAAGCCTGTGGGCGAAGCCCGCCATGGCAAGATAGCGCAGCAGAATAATGCCGAAAAATGTAAACATGTAAAACATGAAGGAATGCTGCTGCACGTATATCTTCTCGATGCCTGGAGATCAGGGTACAGGCCCCTTCCCTGGCGCGATACGGCGGATATCCCTATGCAGCAACCCTAAGCAGCGAACCTATGCCGCCAGATTGCGGAAACGGGTGAACTGGGGCTCGAACAGCAGCTTGACCGTACCGACGGGGCCGTTGCGGTGCTTGGTGACGATGACTTCGGTGATGCCGCGGTCGGCGGTTTCGGGGTTGTAGTACTCGTCGCGGTAGATCATCAGCACCAGGTCGGCATCCTGCTCGATGGAGCCCGACTCCCGCAGGTCGCTGAGCATGGGGCGCTTGTTGGTGCGGGACTCCACGCCCCGGCTGAGCTGGGAGAGGGCGATCACGGGCACATGCAGTTCCCGGGCCATGCCCTTGAGGCCCCGGGTGATGCGGGAGAGCTCCTGAACGCGGTTGTCCGGGGTGCTGCCCTCCATCAGCTGGAGGTAGTCGATCACGATCAGGCCGAGCTCCTTGCCGGTTTCGGCCATCAGGCGTCGGCAGAGGGAACGCATCTCGAGCACCCCGGAGTTGGGCTTGTCGTCGATGAACAGGGGCAGCTGGCCGAGGCTGTTGATGCCCTGGCCGAGCAGGGGCCACTCCTCCTGCTGCAGGCGGCCGGTGCGCAGGCGGCCGCTCTCGATGCCCACCTCCATCGACAGCAGGCGGTAGGTGAGCTGTTCCTTGCTCATCTCCAGGCTGAACACGCAGACCGGCAGCTGGTGCAGCTGGGCCACGTTCTTGGCGATGTTGAGCACGATCGAGGTCTTGCCCATGGCGGGCCGTCCGGCGACGATGATCAGGTCGCTGCGCTGCAGGCCCTGGGTGATGGCGTCCAGGTCGTAGAAGTTGACCGGGATGCCGGCGACGGCGGTACCGAGGGAGCGGCTCTCGATCTCGTTGAAGGTGCTGGTGAGGATCTCGGCGGTGGGGGTGAGGCCGGAGGTGGGTTTCTCCTGGCTGATGGCGAAGATCTTCTGCTCGGCCTCATCAAGCACCTGCTCCATCGGAATGCTCTGGTCGAAGCCCAGGCGGATCACGTCGTTGGCGGAGCGGATCAGCTGCCGCCGCAGGTGCTTGTCCATCACCAGGCGGGCCACCTGGTCGATGGAGGCGGTGGAGAGGGTGCGCTCCACCAGCTCGACCAGCCTGGAGCTGCCGCCCACCTTCTCCAGCTGGCCGGTGTCGGCGAGCCAGGCCGCCATGGCCGTGAGGTCGGTGGGCTTGCCCTGGCTGTGCAGCATCAGGGCGGTGCGGTAGATCTCGCGGTGGGCGCCGAGATAGAAGGCCTCGGGACGCAGGACGTCGGCGACGCGGCCGATGGCGTCGGGATCCAGCAGGATGCCGCCAAGGACCGACTCCTCCGCCTCCAGGTTCTGGGGGGGAACGGAATCGGGCAGGGCCTCGAAGCCGGCCTGGTCCTCGCGCCTGGCCGCCGGCCTGGGCCCGTCGGGCCGGGGGGGATCGGATCCAGCCAGGGGCAGGCTCACCATGGACGGAACACCAGTAGGCGACTCACGGGAGAGGGAGCCGGATCGGTCGGGATCGGGCACCAGTGAGAGGAGTCACTCTGGGGCCCGGAGCCGAAGAAATCGGTTCGCTGCTGGCTGATCAGTAGCTGACCACTTCCAGGTTGACGTCGGCGACGACCTCGGGGTGCAGCTTGATCTGCACCTTGTAGGAGCCGGTGCGGTGGATCTCGGGAACGGTGATGACGCGGCGGTCGACCTCCTTCTTGGTGGCCGCCTCGATGGCTTCGGCCACGTCGCCGTTGGTGACGGTGCCGAACAGGACGTCATCGCCGCCGGTCTGCTTCTTGACGGTGAAGCGGCCGATGGTGTCGAGGGCGGTGCGGAAGGCGACGGCCTCAGCCTTGAGGGCGGCCTGACGCTCGGCCTCCTTGGCCCGGCGGTGCTCCACCTGGCGCAGCACGGCGGCGGTGACGGCCAGGGCCTTGCCGGTGGGAAGGAGGTAGTTACGGGCGTAGCCGGGAGCCACATCCACCAGATCCCCGTTTTTGCCCAGGGAAAGGATGTCCTCGCTCAGGACCACCTGCACACGCTTCTTGACCATGACAACGCCCCGGCTGAGCCATCTGAAATCCGATCGGTCAGCCTACGACATGGTGCTGGTGGGGGCCGCGGCCCGGGGCAGGCGGACCTGGGTGGCCAGGCCCAGGGCCCGCATCAGGCGGATGTGCTGCCAGGTGAGGTCGAACTGGCGGGGGCCGAAGCCGTGGCGGGCCGAATGGGGGTAGGCGTGGTGGTTGTTGTGCCAGCCCTCGCCGAAGGTCAGCGCCGCCACCCAGGGGTTGTTCTTCGACTTGTCGCCGCTCTCATGGACGGACTCGCCCCACAGGTGGGTGGCGGAATTCACCAGCCAGGTGCACTGGTAGACGATCACCAGGCGCAGGGGGATGCCCCACAGCACCAGGGCCCAGCCGCCGGCACCGGTTGAGCTGCCGATCCAGAACAGCAGCAGGCCCAGGGGCACCTGGAGCAGCAGGAAGCTGTGGTTCAGCCAGCGGTAGTAGGGGTCAGTCGCCAGGTCGCCCGTGAGCCGGGGCACCGCGGCCATGGCGGGAATCTCCTCGAACATCCAGGCCATGTGGGACCACCAGAAGCCCTTGTTGCTGTCGTGGTGATCGGCTTCCGTATCGGAAAACTTGTGGTGGTGGCGGTGCAGGCCGACCCAGTCGATCGGGCCATGCTGGCAGCTGAGGGCGCCGCAGGTGGCGAAGAAGCGCTCCAGCCACTGGGGCACGCGGAAGGAGCGGTGGCTGAGCAGGCGGTGGTAGCCGATCGTGACGCCCAGGCAGGCGGTGACCCAGTACATGACCAGCAGGGCACCGACGGCCTCCAGGCTCCAGAAGCGGGGCAGCAGGGCCACCACCGCCAGGACATGGATCAGGACCATGAAGCCGATCGTGCCCCAGCGGGTCCCCTTGGGGGACTCGCCGCGGGGTTCGCCGCGGCGCGGCTCGTGCAGGGCCCTGGCCCTGACGAGGGCGTCGGGTCCCAGGTTGATGGCGGCGGGGCGGCGGGTGTGGCGGGCTTTGGTGCCGGCGCGGGAGAAGGCTGTAGCGGCCATGAAGGACCGGACTCCAGTTGGGTGATTAAGATGGTAGCAATACGAATCCTGATCGAGTGGGGTATCGAGACGAACTCGTATCTGGCCGCATTGCCTTCGCCCACCTGATCCGCGTCTGGCACGAGCGCAACGGCTGGTCCCACCGGGTTCTGCCGATGCTGGCCGAGGCCCTCGACCTGGGTCGGGTGCACAACTCCCAGCTCTCGATGCTGCGCAACGGCAAGCTGGCCTCCCCCGGTCCGGAGGTGTTCCTGGCCCTGGGCAGCGTCAACCTCTGGCTCGACGCCCAGGCCCCCGAGGGTCGCTTGGAGCCGCTGGCGGCGCGCACGCTGCTGGCGGCCCACCCCGAACTCTTCGAGGCCCTCTGCAGCTCGGCCCTGCCGGTGCGCGACGAGCAGCAGCGGGTGCTGGGGCCCGGGGCCCTGCTCGAAGTGTTCGTGGGCCTCTCGCAGCCGCCGGCCAGCTTCGACCTGCGCATCGGCGAGGCGGAGGCCGCGGGGCTCAGCGCCGCCCTGGCCCAGCTGCTCACCGCCGGCCGGCCCTGGCGCGACTGCCGCGACCGGTTGATGGCGGCCTATCCAGTGGCCAAGCGCCAGCGCCGGGAGCGCTTCGCCGAGGTGATCGCCGGCCAGCGCGACTACACGGCGGTGGAACTCGATGCCGAACTGCCGGAACTGCGCCGTACCCTGGCGGCCCTGGGGGCGGCGGGGGAGGAGGAGCTGGGGCCTGACCGCTTTCTGGAGCTGTTGCGGCAGCGGGCCCGCCGGCTGCAGGGGGACGGATCCGAGCCGGCCCTGGACGACCTGGCCGCCGCCATCCGCCGGGAGATCGGGGCGGCGATCCCGGCGCCGGCCGACCCAGCGGAGCGCTGATCAGGCGCTGGCGGTCGCGTCGCCGCGGTGGCCGAAGACGGGGGCGATGCGGACACGCCTGGCCAGGCCCAGGGCCCGCAGGGCGCGGATGTGCTGCCAGGTGATGTCGAACTCGAACCAGCGCAGCCCGTGGCGGGCCGAATGGGGATAGGCGTGGTGGTTGTTGTGCCAGCCCTCGCCGAAGGTGAGCAGGGCCACCCACCAGCAGTTGCGGGAACGGTCGGGGCAGTCGAAGTTGCGGTAGCCGAAGGCGTGGGTGGCGGAGTTCACCAGCCAGGTGACGTGATACACCAGCACCAGGCGCAGGGGAATGCCCCAGAGCACCAGGCCCAGGCCGCCGCCGGGCACGTTCGCCCAGTTGCCGTACCAGTAGAGGGCGGCCCCCAGGGGCAGCTGCAGCAGCAGGAACCAGCGATCCAGCCAGCGGTAGAGGGGATCCTTCTCCATGTCGCCGGTGAAGCGGTGGATCTCGGTGAGCGCTGGGATCTTGTGCAGCATCCACTCGCTGTGGGCCCACCACAGGCCGCGGGCGGCGTCGTGGTGGTCGTTGGGCTGGTCGGAGAAGAGGTGGTGGTGGCGGTGCAGGCCCACCCATTCGATCGGCCCGCTCTGGCAGGCCAGGGTGCCCATCAGCACCAGCAGCCGCTCCACCCAGCGGGGCGCCTCGAAGCCCCGGTGCGCCACCAGCCGGTGCAGCCCCAGGGTCACCCCCAGCACCGTGGCCCAGTAGAGGACCGCCAGCACGATCACCCCCTGCAGGCTCCAGAAGCGCGGCAGCAGGGCGAAGACGGCCCCCACGTGGATGGCCAGCATGAAGCCGGTGGTGCCGGTCTTGAACTTGCGCTGGGTTGCCGGCAGGGGCGGCCGGGGCAGCTCCATCGCCGCCAGCAGCTGGGCCTTCTTGCGGGAATGGGAGGGTTCCTGCCGGGGGACGCGCACGGTTTCGGCGCTCTGGCCTGATCGGAAGGCTTCGGATCGTGCGACCAAGCGGTTCTCCGGTGGAAGGGCGGGTGTGGTCTGGGACTCGGCCTCCCATCTTGACCCACGGCAGCGATGGCAGAGTGGTCCCTGCTGGCCCCAGGGCTTTGGAGCAGGTTTGTCCCGGCCCGGGCGAGGTGGCGGGCCCGGCCGATACGGTCGCCGCTGACACGGTTGCCGCTGACACCGTCGCCGCCGCCCTCGAGCGGCTGGCCCCGGTGGCGGCCCGTCGCACCGCTGCCGTGCGGCCCCGTCTGGCGCGGGTGCTGGAGGCCTTCGCCGCCGAACGCCTCGGCGTGCATCACTTCGCCTCGGTCAGCGGCTACGGCCACGGCGACCTGGGCCGGGAGGTGCTGGATCGGGTCTTCGCGCGGGTGCTGCAGGCCGAAGCCGCCGCCGTGCGGCTCCAGTTCGTCAGCGGCACCCATGCCATCACCGCTGCCCTGTTCGGGGTGCTGCGGCCCGGGGACCGGCTGCTGGCGCTCACCGGCCGCCCCTACGACACCCTCGAGGAGGTGATCGGCCTGCGGGGCCGGGGGCAGGGATCCCTCGCCGAGTTCGGCATCACCTACGACGAGCTGGCGCTCACTGCCGACGGGCAGGTGGACGAGGAGGGCCTGGAGGCAGCGCTGGCGGTCCCTACCCGGATGGTGCTGATCCAGCGCAGCTGCGGCTACAGCTGGCGCCCTTCCTTGCCTGTGGCCACCATCGGGCGGCTCTGCGAACGGGTCAAGGCGCTTCAGCCCGACTGCGTCTGCTTCGTTGACAACTGCTACGGAGAGCTGGTCCAGGACCAGGAACCCACCGCTGTCGGGGCCGACCTGATCGCCGGCTCCCTGATCAAGAACCTCGGCGGCACCATCGCCCCCACCGGCGGCTACGTGGCCGGCCGCCGGGAGTTGGTGGAGATGGCCTGCTGCCGGCTCACCGCCCCGGGCATCGGCAGCGAGGGGGGCACCGGGTTTGATCAGTACCGGCTGCTGTTCCAGGGGCTGTTTCTGGCCCCCCAGATGGTGGCCGAGGCCCTGATCGGCGCCGAGCTGGTGGCCGAGGTGTTCGCCGGCCTCGGTTATCCGGTGAACCCTGCCCCCGGCGCCGAGCGCAGCGATGTGATCCAGGCGGTGCGGCTTGGCCATCCCGACCGGCTGATCGCCGTCTGCCGGGCGTTCCAGCAGCTCTCCCCGGTGGGGGCCTACCTGGACCCGGTGCCGGCCCCCATGCCCGGCTATGCCTGTGATCTGGTCATGGCGGGGGGGACGTTCATCGACGGCAGCACCAGCGAGTTCTCCGCTGACGGCCCGCTGCGGGAGCCCTGGGTGCTCTATGCCCAGGGCGGCACCCACCACGGCCATGTGGCCCTGGCCCTGGAGAGGGCCCTGTCGGCCCTGGCGCAGGCAGACTGAATCTGCCTCCTCCGCACACCTCCGGCCTTGGCGCACTCCTTCCCCGACGACTGCCGTTATTTCGAAAGCCACGAATACGTGCGCCCGGAGGGCGACCTGGTGCGCCTCGGCATCAGTTCCTTCGCCGTCGATCAACTTGGCGACATCGTCTTCGTCGAGTTGCCGGCGGTGGGGGCCTCGCTGGCGCGCGGCACCAGCTTCGGCAGCGTCGAATCGGTCAAGGCGGTGGAGGATCTGATGGCCCCGGTGAGCGGCACGGTGGAGGCCCGCAACGAGTCGGTGCTGGCCAGCCCCGAGGAGCTCCAGAACGATCCCTATGGCGAAGGCTGGCTGCTGCTGGTGCGGCTGGGTGCTCCTGACGAGCTGGACGCCCTGATGGATGCCGCCACCTACGGGGCCAAGGTGCAGGCGAGCTGAATTCCTTAGGATCACGCCACCCCTTCCCCTGACGCCCGTGTCCGCCTCCTTCCTGGTCCGGCATCTGGGTCCGGATCCCGAAGATCAGCACCGGATGCTGGCGGAGCTCGGCCTGGGGTCCCTCGATCAGCTGGCGGCTGAGGTGGTTCCGGCCGACATCCTGCTGACGGCGGCCGAGGCCGACATCGGCCTGCCGCTCCCCTGCCCGGAGGCGGAGGCCTTGGCCGAACTGGCTGAGTTGGCCTCCCGCAACCGGGTGCTGCGCAGCCTGATCGGCCTCGGTTACCACGGCACGTCCACGCCGGCCCTGATCCAGCGCCACGTGCTGGAAAACCCCTGCTGGTACACCGCCTACACCCCGTACCAGGCCGAGATCGCCCAGGGGCGGCTGGAGGCCCTGCTGAATTTCCAGACCCTGGTCAGCGAGCTGACGGGGTTGCCGATCGCCAACGCCTCCCTGCTGGATGAGGCCACCGCCGCCGCCGAAGCGATGGCGATGGCGGCGGCGGTCTCGCCGCGCGGCCAGGCACGCCGCTTCCTGGTCGACAACGCCGTCTTCCCACAGACGCTGGCCGTGCTCCACACCAGGGCCGAACCCCTGGGGATCGTGATCGAGATCTTCGACGCCGAAGCCGCCGCCAACGGCCCCGATGGGGTGCTGGGAGAGGACGTCTTCGGCCTGCTGCTCCAGCTGCCCGGCGTCGAGGGCCGGCTCTGGGATCCCTCGCCGCTGCTGGCGGCGGCCCGCGCCTGCGGGGTGATCAGCACGGTGGCCGTGGATCCGCTGGCCCAGGTGCTGCTGGCGCCGGTGGGTGAGATCGGCGCCGACATCGCCGTCGGCAGCCTGCAGCGCTACGGGGTGCCGATGGGGTTCGGTGGCCCCCATGCGGCCTTCTTCGCCACCCGCGACGACTTCAAGCGCCAGATCCCCGGCCGCCTGGTGGGGCAGTCGAAGGATGCGGAGGGGAACCCGGCGCTGCGGCTGGCCCTCCAGACCCGGGAGCAGCACATCCGTCGCGACAAGGCCACCAGCAACATCTGCACGGCCCAGGTGCTGCTCGCCGTGATGGCGAGCTTCTATGCCGTGCACCACGGTCCCGATGGCCTCGAGGCCATCGCCCGCCGCCTTCTGCTCCTGCGGCAGGGGCTGGTGCTGGGGCTGGCGGCCCTGGGGCTGGCGCCCGATCCGGGACTCGGCTTCGACACCGTCGTGGTGCGCACCGCCGCCGCGCCTGGCTTGCGCCAGCGGGCCGTGGCCGCCGGCTTCAACCTGCGCTGCGGGATCCGGGGCGACGACGGTGAGGCCGCCCTGGCCATCAGCCTCGATGAACTGTCCACGCCCGAGGAGCTGGCGGCCCTGCTGGCGGCCCTGGCCCCTGATTCCGCTGCCGCCGCCGCGGCACGCACGGCCCTCCAGGAGGGCCTGGTTGCCCTGGAGGGCAAGCCCCTGGAGGAGTTGCTCGAGGGCGTCCCCGGGCGGGAACGCCCCTGGCTAAGCCAGGAGGTGTTCCATCGCTATCGCAGCGAGACGGAGCTGCTGCGCTACATCCAGCGCCTGGTGAGCAAGGACCTGTCGCTCGTCCACGGCATGATCCCCCTGGGCAGTTGCACCATGAAGCTCAACGCCGCCGCCGAGCTGGCGCCGGTGAGCTGGCCGGCCTTCGCCCAGATCCATCCCTTCGCCCCCTCCGACCAGACCGCCGGCTATGCCGCCCTAGTGGCGGATCTGGAGGCCTGGTTGGGGGCGATCACCGGCTTTGCGGGGGTGTCCCTGCAGCCGAACGCCGGCTCCCAGGGCGAGTACGCCGGCCTGATGGTGATCCGGGCCTGGCACCGCAGCCGGGGCGAGGGCCACCGGCAGGTGTGCCTGATCCCCACCAGCGCCCACGGCACCAATCCGGCCAGCGCCGTGATGGCGGGGATGCGGGTGGTGGCGGTGGCCTGCGATGCCCAGGGCAACATCGACATCGCTGACCTGGAGGCCAAGGCGGCCGCCCACGCCGCCGACCTGGCGGCCCTGATGGTCACCTACCCCTCCACCCACGGGGTGTTCGAGACCGGCATCCGCCGCATCTGTCAGGTGGTGCATGACCACGGCGGCCAGGTGTACCTGGATGGGGCCAACCTCAACGCCCAGGTGGGCCTCTGCAAGCCCGGCCTCTACGGCGCCGACGTCTGCCACCTCAACCTGCATAAGACGTTCTGCATCCCCCATGGCGGCGGTGGCCCCGGTGTGGGGCCGATCGGCGTGGCGGCCCACCTGGTGCCGTTCCTGCCGTCCCATCCCCTGGCTGCCGCCGCGAGCGGCCAGGCCATCGGCCCGGTGTCAGCGGCGCCCCTGGGCAGTGCCGGCATCCTGCCGATCAGCTGGATGTACATCCGCATGATGGGGGGCTCGGGCCTGCGCACTGCCAGCCAGGTGGCCCTGCTGGCGGCCAACCTGATCGCCGAGCGACTCGAGCCCCACTTCCCCGTGCTCTACCGCGGCCGCGGCGGCCGGGTGGCCCATGAGTGCATCCTCGACCTGCGGCCCCTCAAGCGCAGCTGCGGCCTGGAGGTGGACGATCTGGCCAAGCGGCTGATGGACTACGGCTTCCATGCCCCCACCGTCAGCTGGCCCGTGGCCGGCACGGTGATGGTGGAGCCCACCGAGAGCGAATCGCTGCCGGAGATCGACCGCTTCTGTGCGGCGATGGAGGGGATCCGCCGCGAGGCCTGGGCGATCGAGACCGGCGCCGCCGACCCCCTCGACAACCCGCTTAAGCAGGCCCCCCACACCCTGGCGGCGGTCACCGCCGACCACTGGGATCGGGCCTACAGCCGCAGCGAGGCGGCCTTCCCCGCCGGGGAGGGCCAGCGGCAGGCCAAGTTCTGGCCGGCCGTCGCCCGCATCGACAACGCTTTCGGCGATCGCAACCTCGTCTGCACCTGCCCGAGCGTCGAGGAAGTGGCAATCGCCGAACTGGCCGCCTGAGTGTTCCGGCGGTACCCTTTCCCCCCGGCATGGCGCATCATTGCTGTGCCATGCCGTCACGGCGATGGCAACCGCCTTTCATTTTGATGGGGTACATGAACGGCAACGACAATTCAGGCGATGGGCCGGGCCCAGGCGCCCTTTCTCCGGGTTTGCCGGAGGCCAGTCAGCGGGTGGATGGCACCAACGTGGTGCGGGTGCCCTTCGGGGTGCGCCGGGCCCGGCGCCGCCGGCCCGAACGGCCCGACCACTGGGCCACCCTCGTTCTTCCCTTCCAGGCGGGTGGCGGCGGGTCGCCCACGCCCCCCCACGCGGCCTAGTCCTGGGGGTCAGTAGCTGGCACCGCTGCGGCGCTGGTGAACGGCGGTCGTGGCAGCCGCATCCAGCAGGTCGCCGCTGAGGGCTTCGGCGTAGAGCAGCCAGTGGTCGCCGCATTCCATGCGTTGGCTGACGCGGGCCTCCAGCCAGGCCAGGGCTTCCGGCAGCAGGGGCTGTCCGCCTGGGGTGGCGTCCAGCTCCAGCCCCGCCAGGCGATCCGCCCCCGGGGGGAAGGACTGCAGGAACCGCTTCATCGGGCCGCTTTCCTTCCCGGCCGCCAGCACGTTGAGGCTGAAGCTGTCCCCCACGTGCAGCAGGCTCTCCATGGCCCGGTCCTTGGCCACCGCCACGGTGAAGCCGGGGGGGCTGAAGCTGGCCTGGCTGACCCAGCTGGCCACCATGGCTCCACCGATGGCGTCGGATCCTTCCCCTTTGCGGGCCAGCACCACGCACAGGGCACCCACCACCCGGCCGAGGGCCTGGATCGCCGGGTTGGTGCGACTTTCACTCAGGCCTCCGCCGGAGCTGCGCCGCTGGGTCTGGCGATGCTGGCTGCGCAGGCGGCGGCCCAGGGCGGTTCCGGTTTCCTCCAGGGTGCGCAGGGTGGCCAGATCGGGGCTGAACTTGATCCGGATCGGATCGAAGGCGAACTGGAAGCCGCCGTCGCGGAGCTTGCCTTCCAGCAGATCGATGGCTTCGCCGCTCCAGCCGAAACTGCCGAAAACCCCCACCGGCTTGGTCCGGTCGCCTTCGGCCAGCACGGTGCCAAGCGCCGAGACGATCGGCGTGGGCGCATGGCCCCCGAGGGTGGGGGAACCGATCAGCAGGGCGTCACAGGAGTGGATCGCCTCCAGCAGCTGTTCCGCTGGCGCGAATTCGCAGTTGATGCTCTCCACCCGCACGCCGCTGCGGGCCACCCCCTGGGAGAGGGCGTCGGCGATGGCGGCGGTGTTGCCGTAGGCGCTGGCGTACAGGAGGGCCACCGACAGGCTGGCCTTCTCCTGACTCTCCCCCCAGCGGCGGTAGTCAGCCAGCAGGCTGCGCCAGCTCTGGGCGATGGCCGGGCCGTGGCCCGGCGCGATGGTGCGGATCGGTAGTTCGTCGAGCCGGTCGACCACCGTCTCCACCTGGCGGGCCATCGGCGCCATCAGGCAGTCGTAGTAGTAGCGGCGGTCCTCCTCGGTGCTGCTGCGGTTCGCCTCGGCGAAGTCCTCGGTGCAGAGGTGGGCGGCGAAGAACTTGCCGCTCATCAGCAGCCCCGTGGTGGCTTCGAAGGCGATCAGGCCGCCGGGCCAGCGGGGGGTGGGGGTGGGAAGCAGGGTGAGGACATGGCCGTCGGCGAGGGTGCGGCTGGTCTCCTGTTTGACCACCTCGATCGTCGGCAGGGGCACTGGGCCGGCTGGTGCGGCAGCCTCACCCGCTGGGCCGGGCCGCTGCTGCTCCCAGAGTTCGGCGAGCACCTGGGCGCCGGGATTGGAGGCCACCAGCACCGTGGCTGGCCAGCCCGTCGCCAGCTGCTTCAGCAGGGCGACCCGGTTGGGGTTGACGTGGCCGACCACCACCTTGAGCGGGGCGTCGGCCGGCACCAGCAGGGCCAGCTGCTCCAGGAAGGGGGCGGCGAAGGAGGCCCCCGGGGGATGCACCAACACAGGGGCGCCGCCGGAGGTGCCCTGCTGGAAGAGAAAGCTGTTGGCGGTGGTGCCCCGCTCGAGCCCGTATTCCACCTCAAAGCGCAGCCGCCGGGGGCTCAGGCCGCGCAGGCAGAGCAGGCCGGGTTCGATCGGCAGGGAGATGACGCGCCGATCGGACGCGGAGGGGGAGGTGGTCATCAGTAGTGGTTGCCCACCTTGCGGTGATGCACGGCCGTGGCGGCGTTGGTGTCGGCCACGTTGCCCTCCTCCACCACCGCGTAGATGATCCAGTGGTCGGGGCCTTCCATGCGCTGGGTCACCCGGCAGCCCAGATAGGCCAGGGCATCCCCCAGGACGGGCCCGCCGGCGGCCACGCCTTCGAGCACGCTCACGCCGGCGAACCGGTCGGCCCCCGGCGGGAAGCGGCGCAGGAAGTGGCGCAGCAGGGGCTGGTGGTTGTCGTCCCGCAGCACGTTGAGCACGAAACGGTCGTCCACCTGCATCAGGGCCTCGATGGCCCGGTCCTTGGCGACGGCCACCGTGAGCCCCGGCGGATCGAAGCTCGCCTGGCTCACCCAGCTGGCCACCATGGCGCTGCTGCGGCTGCCGGCGTCGTCGTCCTGGCGGGCCGTGACGATGTAGAGGCCGCCGCTGAGGCGCCCCAGGGCCTTGTCCAGATCGCCATCGATGGCCTTCATGGCGGCGATGGTCTTCTCCTTGGTGAGCAGCTGGCCCAGGTCGGTGCCGGCCTCCTCGCAGCGCTGGTAGTCGGCGCCATTGGGCACCTGGCGGATGCGCAGGGGCTCGAAGGCCCATTTCTGCCCCAGGTTGCGGAGCTGGCCGGCCAGGGTGTCGATCGGCTCGTCGTTGCCGCCGAAGGCGTCGTAGCACCCGACCCACTGCTTGGGATGGAGGGCCGCCAGCAGGGTGCCGATGGCCGTCTGCAGGTCGGCATCGGGGGAGGCCGGCCAGGTGGGCACCACCACGGCGCTGGCCTCACCGATCAGGGCGGCCAGTTCCTGGGCATCGGTGGCGCGCAGGTCGACGAGCTGCACCTGGCCGGAGGCTTTGCCGACGCCCCGGGCGATGGCCTGGCTGAGCCGGTCGCAGAAGCCGTACTGGCTCAGATAGCAGACGGCCGCATAGGCCTCGCCGGCGCTGCGCTGGCCGCTCCAGTCGCGGTAGTCGCCCACCCAGAGCGGCAGGTGCTCCCGCAGCAGGGGGCCGTGGCCCACGGCGATCGTGGTGATCTCCGGCAGCCCCTCCATCCGCTTGAGCGCCTGCAGCACGCTGCGGGCGTTGGGAGCCATCAGACAGTCGTAGTAGAAGCGGAAGTCCGGGGCGATGGCGCCGGGGTCGACATCGAAGAGGTCGTCGGAGCAGTAGTGGAGGCCGAAGGCGTCGCAGGTGTAGAGGATGCCGGTGCCGTGGTCGAACGAGAAGATCGTGTCGGGCCAGTGCAGGTTGGGGGCGCTGAGGAAGCTGAAGCGATGCCCCACGCCGCTGTCGGGATGCACGCCCAGGTCGAGCTCGTCGCCACTCTTGACCGCCCGGCTGCGGAAGGGCCGGTGCACCTGGTCCTGGAGGAACTGGATCGCCACCTTGGAGCCGACGATCTCGATGTCCGGGTGGCTGTCGATCAGATCCCCGATCAGGCCGGAATGGTCCGGTTCGGTGTGGGAAACGATCAGGTGATCAATCGCTGTGGGCTCGATCAGACCCTCCAGCAGGGGGAGCCAGGTGTCGCGAAACTTGGCGTGGCTGGTGTCGACCAGGGCTGTGCGCTCGCCCCGCACCAGGAAGGCGTTGTACGTGGTGCCGTTGCGAAGGCCGAATTCGATGTCGAAGCGGCTGCGGTCCCAGTCGAGGGAGCGGATCGCCGTGGTGTCGGCCGCGATCGGCTCGCACTGCAGGCTGAGCCGGGAGGCTGCGGCCCCCGGCGGGGACGGCAGGCTGGTCGGGGCGCTGGCGATGCTGCTGCTCATCGGGTCAGTCTCCTTCCGCAGGCCTAAGACTGTAGGCATCGCGGTAGGGGTTTCGGTCTGTTAGATCGAAACCGGGTATCCCCAGGAACCCTGGAGAATGGACAGGAACAGTCGGAGGTTGGATCGATAGGTGGTCATCGGCGACCTGCAACGGTTTCGTGAGGCCTTTCTTCGGCTGGAGAGGCGCCTAGAGGAAGCCTCGCGTTCCGATCGTTACAAGCCTCCGACCGGCCTGGCCACGGCCCGACTCCATCTCTAATCGATGCAACCCACTGAAGGGTTGTCCGCCTAGGTGCTCGACCTCAGCGCCGATGGACTGAAGATCGCCACCGAGGCTGGCCACCAGCCCGCCATCGACCGCCCTGCAGCGTGGTCGTGGGTGATGGGGAGGGAGAGACCTACGACCCGAGAGGCACCGTGCGGTGGATCGAAGCCACCAGCTACATCTCGGTGATTGGTCTCTCCCTCGATTCCGCCCATCGGATCGAGGAGTGAGGGCCTCAGTCGGCCACCTTGACGCTGACGGACGTCAGCGACTGCGCCTTGGGTGCCGTCACCGTCAGCAGACCATCGCGGTAGTGGGCTTCGAGGGCCTCCCGCTGGATGCCGCCGGGGAAGCGGAAGCTGCGGCTCCAGGTGCCGTAGCGGAATTCGCTCAGCAGGGGAGGACGCTGGCGGCCTTCGGTGGCGGCGGAGCTGTCGTCAACCGGTTGAGGGGAACGGCGTTCGGCGGTGATGATCAAGGAGCGGTCGGTGGCCTTCACGTCGATGGAGGAGCGATCGACGCCGGGGAGTTCCAGAGCGATCGTGTACTTCGCCTCGGTTTCGTAAATCTCGGCGGCGGGAACCCGTTCAGCTGTCTGCAGCTGTTGCTCCAGCCGGTCGAACAGATCGAAGGGGGAAGGATGCAGGGTACGCATGGTTGTTGTGTCCGATACAGGCAACGGGAAGGGTCGGGTGAGGAAGCACCCGCTGCATCAATCTCCCCGGCTTGCCATCAGGCTTCCAGGGTGAGAACCGATGGCTCAGGTTCGGTCCCCCCACCCGGGTTCGGCCTCTTCGCCAGCGGGAGGCGGAGAACCGCCAGGGGCCTCCGGCAGCCACCACCAGGTGGCGAAAGCGGCCGCCTGCCCTGCGGGTTGGCCGGTGCCATCCCGCAGGCTCCACAGCCGGGCCTTCTCGAGGCGGAAGCGGCGGCCGCCACTGTCGACGCGGACGCCGGCGTAGCCAGCCACGGCCTCGCGGCGGCGGGCCTTCTCCAGGGCGAGGGCGCGGCTTTGTCGTTCGGCCGGCTCGGCCGTGAGGCGGGAAGGCAGCCCCACCATGGCGTTCCAGGGGCGGCGCCAGAGCACAAGGGCGGCGCGGTTGGCGTAGATCAGGCGCGGATCGGCGCTGCCGTCGTGGGCCAGGATGACCGTGGCCGCCACGAACAGTTCCTGGGCCGCCTGCAACGGTGAGCGGCCGTGCTGTACGCCCGCCAGCAGCGGACGATCGAACGCCAGCCGGTGACAAGCCAGGAGGCGCCCGGCGGTGGCGATGGCGGCGTCGCTCAGCCAGGGGGGCAGATCAGGCGATGGGATGGCTCCGACCTCAGCGAAGGGGATCGTTGTCCTTGGGCGTCATCATTCGCATGGCCTTGCGGATGGAGGCGCTCAGTCCCCGGACCCCTGCCCGTTCTTGGCATTGCTGCCGCCTTCGGATACAGCCGCAAGCTGAGGAAGCGTATTCAAGCCAGCTGAATCGCGTGACAACGCAGCCACTGCGGCGTGGGCATGACCACCGGCAGCAGGCCGGCCACCGCGTCGCTGTAGGGCGTGGCTTGGTTGGCGAGGAACCAGCCGCAGAGCACGGAGTTGTCGAGCACAAAGGCGGTGGTTGCGATCGCCGGGTTCAATCCAGGCCCTCCCGGGCGATCAACCCCAGGTCGCCATCCAGGACGACGCCGCTCCGCAGCTGTTGCAGCCGCTCCAGCGCCAGGGCCACCCGCTGACGACGCCCAGCCCCCCGATGGCGATCGCCGGGATCAGGCACGAGCCGCACCACCGGCACCCCCCGACGGGTGATGGCGATCTCCTCGCCTCGTTCCACCCGAGCCACTAGGGCCGAGAGCTGGTTCTTGGCTGCCGCCAAGGGCACCGCCAGGGTGGGTTGGCGCCGGGAGCCGGCGGGACAGCTGTCCGTCATGATCAATGGCTAGCCTGGGGGTTATCCAAGCTAGCCTGAAGGCTTCGATGGTGATCCCCAGTTCCCCGGGCTGGTGGTGGATCTGGAGGAGATCTGGGCGGGCTGAGGGGCCCTGAGGTGGTTGGCCCAAGCTCTCCCTCTGGGCCGCGAAGTTCGAGCGGCTGGTGATCAGCCCGGGCGTTGCCCGCCCTCGGCAAGGGCGATCAGCGCCTGCAGCCAGCCATCGAAGGCCTGCAGATCGGCACTCAGCCGCGGCCAGAGCGCCAGGGCTCCGCCGAGCCGCTGCCGCACCTGATCGGGCTCCAGATCATCGCTGTAGAGATGGCGCACCACATGCCGGAAGCCCAGCAACAATCCCAGCGCCTGGGCCGTGTCCGCTGAAAGCAGCGCTGGCCTTTGCTCGGTGGCCATGGTGAGCCGATCCAGCAGGCGGCGGTGCCAGTCGGCCCCTTCAGGGGTGGCGCCATTGAGCACCCGCACGATCTGCAGCAGACAGCGCTCGATGCCGGTGTACAGGCTCTGCAGCCGCAGCGCCGCCGCATCCACCCGTTCCGCGTCAGCACCCTCCCGTTGCCAGCGCTCCGCCAGAGCCGCGAGGTTGTGGACCAGGGCCTCCAGCCGCCGACGCTCCACCGCCAGATCAGTGGCCAGATCGCGCAGCCGCTGGGGAGGTAGCGGATCAATGGCCATCAGACCAACGGCTGCCCCTCGGCGCGGATCCTCTCCTGCCAGTGGATCGGCAGCGCCTCGAGCCGCACCAGATCCACCGCTACCGCTGCGGATCCAGTGCGGCCGGCGGCAGCGGCGGCACTGCGTTCGGCCAGCGCCAGGGCATCGAGCAGCTCGCCGGCGGCGAGGCCCTCCACTGCCAGATCCAGATCTGAATCAGCGTGCAAGCCCGCACCCAGAACCGAGCCGAACAACCAGATCGAGATGGGGGGCCAATGCCTGCGAAGCTCTGCGGCGATGGCCCCAGCTTGGCTGCGGAGCTCCCCTCGCCTCAGCTCACGGCATGCCGTCTGGCTCGCCCAGCGTTGCCGCCAGTGGTCGCGTTGGGCTGGAGTGAGAACCATCCCACAAGCGTAGGCAGCCCGGTGGAGGAGAGTTGGACCGTCGTGAGGGAGGGTGCCACAGCGTTCGCGACTTTCGGAACGCCTCAGCTGGGATCTCCTTGCCCTCCTACTCAGCCAAGCCCTCCTAACGGCAGGTCAAGGCTGTTCGTGGTGTCGAGGTAGGGCCGGAAGCCGTAGCGGCGATAGAAGCTGTTGGCCTCCTCTCCTTTGGCATCGACGATCAGGGCGTAGCCGCCCACCGACTGGCGAGCCCGCTGACAGCGTTCGACCGCAAGGCCGAAGAGCAATTCGCCCAGGCCTTCTCCACGCCAACGGAGATCTCGAGCCAATCGACCCATTCGAAAACAGGGCCGCTTGGGATCAAGCAGCTGCTCATCAAACACGCTTGACGCGGGCGTGGAGCTGGTTCAACGCTTGCAGCAAGGCCTCGTTGGGGCGGAACGGTTCAGCCAGGGCGGCTTGGAAGGTTTCGTAGTCGCGGCGGAAGAGAGAGACGGCCCGATCGAGCTGGATGGCCTCAGCTGCCCGCTGCTTGGCGGCCAAGCGCACGAAAGCAGCAACGGAGATGCCTTCGATTGCGGCCGCTTGCTGGAGGAGCTGCTTGTCTGTGCAGGAGAGCTTCAGGTCCAGGCGATCGGTGGTGGCCATGACTTTCCAGACCTACTGAGCTGACGGTACGGCAAAAAGCAGTACTGGGGCGAAGGGCCAAGCCTCTGGGCGGAGGGTGGGCAGTCGATGACCTGCAATCGCTGCTCGGTGTTGATGTCGATGTTGATGGGGATTCTGGTCGTGAAGGGTGCGCTCACCAATCCCTGCCAAGCAATGCCTTGCACCACCAAGGGCCGAGGGCCTTAAGGCCTGGTTGCCGCTGGGCTGAGCAGGGAACTCAAAAACCCCAAAAAACCTCTCCCCCGCGTTAGGGGAAGAGGTTTTGGCCTGTAGCCAGGGTGGAGAGACTACGGAAGCAGCTATTGAAGCAAGCAGAGAAACGACATAGAAACGAAGCCCAGGGCCTATCGATGCGGCTGCCCTCAAGCGGCAGGGAAAGAAGAACCAACTGCTTTGCTGTCGTTGATCCGCTTCCTCAGCTTGCGGCTCAAGCCGAAGGCTGCTGCGGCACCAAAGAGAGGTAGGGGGCCAGGGACGGGTACGAGACTAGCTTGGGCAAATAAGAAGGATGAACTGGATGCGCGCGGTCCAAACCCCGCCATGCATTCACGCACCCCGGGGCCACCAGGAGGACATGAGCTTGCGCTTACACCGCCGTTTACTTTCCTCCACGCCGACCCGTTTATACTGCCTCCGCTTTGGACCGAAGTGAAGAATGGTCCAATTCCTGACCCTGTACCCGAGAAGTCGGGAAGTTGGGAAGTTGGGAAATCCAAAGGCAGAATTTACAGCTGTGGAAAACGTGCCCGATAGCGCGTTGCCGCCCCACCAAGGCATCACTCCACCGTTAGCCGGAGTATTGAATTTACTGATGTTGGCGTCGTAAGACCCCGTAAACGTGGTCACATTCCATTGCTGGCCGTTGACAGTCACAACCAAGGCTTGGGCTTGTCCCGCACCCAGCACCCCTATCGCCAAGGCGGCACCGATGGCGGACTTGAGGGTTGCTTTGCCTAGCCCAGCCTTAACCCAGCTTGTGCGGGGGGGTAGAGGGATTAGCAAGATTCATGATGTGACGAATCCTATTGAGTCCATATGCAACAAACTTACTGTAGCACCAGCGCGTGACTGCAGTTACAGGGGGGTGAGGATTCCCCCACGGGCTTCTCGGCCGTAGGCCCTGAGCAGCGCCAGCGCACGTCAAGCCAGCGGCTACCCCGCCACCAAGCGGGGCTTCAAGGGCGTCGCTCTAGGCAGAGCCGGCGGCGGGCGCGGCCCGGCGCTGTGGCTGGTGGCAGGGATCGCTGGGCTTCGTCCCGGCTGGCCGGAGACGCCAACCGGCTATCGCGACCTGGGCGACCAGCTCCTGGGATCCCCCTTAACCTGAAACCCTGCACACTCTCCGGGCCCCCGGGCCCCCGGCCCATGCTCGCTCCGCTTCTCCCCCTGGAGACCCCGTCCGGCGAGGTATGCGGCGCCGGGCTGTCGGAGCGTCTCAGCCTGCCCGCTTCGCTTTGCACTGGCCTGCGGTTCACCCCCGAGCAGTTTGCTGCCCTGTGCCAGGCCAATCCCGAGGCGGTGCTGGAGCTGGCCGCCGATGGTTCCCTGATCCTGATGACCCCCACCGGAAGCGAAACAGGCGCCCGCAACGCCGATCTGGCCTTTCAGATCAAGACCTGGGCCCGTGCCACCGGCGGCTGGAAGGCGTTCGATAGCTCCACCGGTTTCCGCCTGCCGGACGACTCCGTGCTTAGCCCCGATGCCTCGTTGGTGGCTCTCGATCGCTGGCAGGCCCTTACGGCCGAGCAACGCCGCACCTTCGCCCCCCTCTGCCCCGATCTGGTGGTGGAGCTGGCAAGCACCAGTGGTGCAAGCCCCAGCGACGAAGGCCCCCGGGGTCTCAGCGCCCTGCGGCAGAAAATGGCCGCTTATCAGCGCAATGGGGCCCGCCTCGGCTGGCTCTTGATTCCGGCGGAGCGGGCGGTGGAGATCTGGGAACCGCTGGCCGATTCCCCGGCCCAGCCGCGGCGGCTCGAAGCGGCCAGCCGCCTTGAAGCAGATCCCCATTTCCCTGGGCTGGCGATCGATCTTGAGGAGATCTGGGCGGGCTGAGGGGCCCTGCCCCTGCAGCAGCCTTACTCCGCCACCGCCAGCTCCTCCATGGAGGCGGCATCGAGGATCACCAGATCGCTGGCGCAGCGGGCTCCGTTCCAGATCATGCACAACACCCAGCCGTCGTCCTCGGCGGGTTCCGACTTGGCCGGGTCTGCGCCGCCGGCCGGAGCGGGCCGCGGCACCATCACCGGTTCGCTCACGAAGCCCCGCGGCTCGCTCAGCCGCTCGGTGCCCACCGTGCCCGCGGCCAGGTCGATCGTGCAGCGCTCCAGCAGCCAGGCCCGCGCAGCTACTGCCAGCAGGCCCGAGGAGTGATCAGCGGCAATCGGCGGGCGGCGCAAGAGTCGGCAGTTCAAGACGGAAGCAGCACCCTGGGCGGCAGGTCGAGGGGCTGGATCCGCCGGGCCAAGCCCTTGTCGTCGAAGGAGCGCCGGCCGGAGCTGCCGAACGATCCACCCTAGATTTGGGGATTAGCCGTGCTGGCCTTGGCCGATCGATCGGCGGACTGGGTGGATCAGGCCCTGCGGGATCTGGAGCAGGCGGAGCAGTCGATGCAGGCCGCTCGCCACGAATGGGCCTGTTTTGCGGCCCATCAGGCGGTGGAGAAGGCGCTGAAGGGGCTGAATCTGGCCCTGGGCCAGCAGGCCTGGGGTCACACCCTCACCCGGCTCTGGGCGGTGCTGCCGCAGCAGGATTGGCAGCCGCCGCCGCCCGAAGGCCTCGAAGACCGGCTGCGGCTATTGGATGGCTTCTATATCCCCACCCGCTATCCCGATAGCTATCCGGAGGGCACACCGGGGGAGCATTTCGGCAGACTGCAGAGCGAGCAGGCCCTCCTTCATGCCCGTGCCATCACTGAGTGGATCCGTGCAGCGCTGGCCAGCCGCCGCTGAGGTGCTGGAGCAGGCGGGGCGTTGGGCCGCCCTGCAGCGCAGCGGCCATCCCGACCTCTTGGCGGTGGGTGTCTTCGGTTCCTATGGCCGCGGCACAGCCGGCGTGGGCAGCGATCTCGACCTGTTGCTGATCCTGCAGCGCTGCGACGAACCGATCTGGGACCGGCTGCGCCGCTGGGATACCGGTTCGTTGCCGCTGGCCTGCGATCTGCTCGTGTACAGCCTGGAGGAATGGCGCAACCTGCCGCGCTGGAATCTCAAGCTGGCGGAGGCGTTGCTTCGTGATACCCGCTGGCTGGGCGGAATACCGGAGCCCCCCGGCCAGCAGCCGGAACCGCCCGTAGCCTGAAACTCCGCACGCCCGACGGGCCCATGCGCGCCCCAGCCAGTCCCCAAGCGCCGCCCTCCTCCCAGCCGTCTTGCCCTGGGCTGCTGAGCCCCGAGCAGCCGTTCGGGTCGATCACCCTGCCGCTCATCCTCAGCGGCAGCCTGAGGCTCAGCCCCGAGCAGTTTGCTGAGCTGTGCCAGGCCAATCCCGAGGCGGTGCTGGAGCTGGCCGCCGATGGTTCCCTGATCCTGATGACCCCCACCGGAAGCGAAACAGGCGGTCGCAACGGCGCCCTCAGTGGCCTGCTCTGGCAGGCCCTGAAAGCCAGCTCCCTGCCCCTGAAGCTGTTCGACAGCTCCACCGGCTTCCGCCTGCCCGACAACTCCGTGCTCAGCCCCGATGCCTCGTTGGTGGCTCTCGATCGCTGGCAGGCCCTCAGCACCGAGCAGCGCCGTGGCTTTGCCCCCCTCTGCCCTGATCTGGTGGTGGAGCTGGCGAGTCCCAGCGACGAAGGCCCCCGCGGCCTCAGCGCCCTGCGGCAGAAAATGGCCGCCTACCAGCTCAATGGGGCCTGCCTGGGCTGGCTGCTGATTCCTCAGGAGCGGGCGGTGGAGATCTGGGAACCGCTGGCCGATTCCCCGGCCCAGCCAAGGCGGATCGAAGCGGCCAGCCGCCTTGAAGCAGATCCCCATTTCCCAGGGCTGGCGATCGATCTTGAGGCGATCTGGGCGGGCTGAGGGGCCCTGGCCCTGCAGCAGCCTTACTCCGCCACAAAACTCCCGTGCAGCCCATAGGGGGTCGCCAGCGGCAGCTCCACCACCGCCAGCTCCTCCATGGAGGCGGCATTGAGGATCACCAGATCGCTGGCGCAGTGGGCGCCGTCCCGCACGCCGCTCAATCGTTGCGGACTCCGTTGGGATCTGTTCAGGAGATGGCCGTGGCTGCCGTTGATCTGACTCAGTCAGATGACCGTGGCAGCGATCGAGAACGCTGGTCCTCAGCCTGGGTGTGGAGCGCTGGTTGGCGCTGCTGGCCTCCCGTGGTGGTGGATCTGGAGCAGATCTGGGCGAGCTGAGGGAGGCACTTCAGGGCTGCGATGGCCCCAGCTCCCAGCTGATGCGCTTCAGGCTGGGGATCCCATCAACGGCCAGCACGGCCTGCTCCAGCCGCCGCCGTTCACCGCTGCCGAGTTCGGCCAGGTCACCATCGGCGAAGTACACCAGAGCCTTGAGGCACTCACGGACCGGAAACCCTGAGCCATACAGCGCCTGCGCCGCCGCCAGCCCATCGCTCAGCGCCAGGCCGGAGTCCAACAGGGTGACCACATCCTGATAGTCCTTGCGTTCCGCCCGCTGCAGCAACACCTTGATCTTGGTCGCCAGCAGATCGTGCGGGGAGGCCACCAGCGCCACCCGATCAAGGGTGTAATCCGGATCGGACACGCGGCCGATCGTCAGGCCACCGAAGAACGACTGGTGGCGGAGGGGCGGTCGGGTTAAACAGGAGTGGCTGAAGGGGGCGAAGCGATGGGCCTGGAGCGAGAGCGACGACGCTGTTCTGCTTGGCTTAACGCAGGGCAACCCGGCGGAAAGGCTCCCGCCGGAAGCGTCGATAGACATCGAAATCGCTGTCCAGAGAGAGGATCTCGGCGATGTCCAGGCGCTCTGAGAGTGTCACCAGGGTGAGGTCGGCGAAATCACCGGGCAGATCGGCGTAGCGCTGGTTGAGTTCGGCGATGCGGGCGTAATCCTCCGGAAGCAGGTTGATTGCATGGATCCCGCCGCGGCTCACCGCTCCCAGCAGGTGATTCTGAGCGGCGAGAGCGCGGCGATCGCTGGGATTCCCCAGCAGCCACAGCACCTCCGCGATGCAGATCGGTGAGGTGATCAGTTGGGCGGCGTTCTGATCAAAGAAGGCCACCACCGCTTGATGCAGGGGCTCCTGCTGCTGGTAATAGCTGAGCAGGATTCCCGAATCGATCAGGATCCGCCGCATCAGCGCCGCTCCAGCCGGCGAGCCTGGAGCTGCTCGCTGAGCAGCCGGCGCCGTTCCTGGCGTTCAGCGCTGCCCGCTGGCAGGGTGTCGAGGAAGGGATCGGGGTGGCCGCCCAACCGCTCGGTGATCGAGGGGGCGGGCCGGCGCTGTTGCCAGCGATCACGGATCAGCTGGCGGATGAGGGTGCTCTTGTCCTGGCCTGTGGCAGCCAGCAGCTCCTGGAGGCAGCGTTCGGTTTCGCTGTCCAGCCTGACGGTGAGTGGCATGGACCCAGCCCCGAGGTTGTACGACAATCGGGTTGATTGTAATACGACCGACCTGATTCCGCCTGTATCGAGCGATGTCCTCACGGACGGCCATTCCCTCAGGGTTCCCGAACCCCACGACCCACCTGGCGCAGGCTGGCTGGCTGGATCAGCGTCACCGCTGCCGGCGTGGAAGCGGGCTTCCCTGTCGCCAGTAGGGAATCGCCAGGCGAGCGTGGGCATATCCGGCGCCTGGTTGTACGATTTGTACAGAAACTGGCTAATCATGGGAGAAATCGCAGTCAGCCAGGCCCGTGAGAACCTCGCGGAGGTGATCGAATCCACGCAGCGCAGCGGTGAGCCCATCGTGCTCACCCGACACGGCCGGCCGGTGGCGGTGGTGCTGGAGCATGCGGCGTATGAGCGTCTGGTGGAGGCAGCTGATGAGGCCAGTGACCGCGCAGCCCTGGCCCAGGCGCGCCAAGACGACGACAGCGTGCCGTGGGAGCAGGTCAAGGTTGACCTTGGCCTGGTTTGAACTCGGGTTCTGATCAGCCACCGCGGCGCTATGCGGTCCGCCTGGCACGCCGTGCTGTGCGCTCCCTGGCGGACTGGCAACGGCGCGATCAGCAACGCATTCGCGCAGCCATTGATCTGCTGGCCGAAAATCCCCGGCCTCCCAACTGCGTTGCTCTTCAGGGAGAAGCCGGGGTCTACAGGGTGCGTGTGGGGGATTACCGCATCGTTTATGAGGTGTTTGATCGACTGCTGGTGGTGCAGGTGGTCCGAATTGGCCATCGGCGGGAGGTTTACCGCTGATTCAGCCTTGATCAGAAGCATTCCGCCATCACCGCCAGCTCCTCCATGGAGGCGGCAGCCAGGATCACCAGATCGCTGGCGCAGCGGGCACCGTTCCACTCCATGCACAGCACCCAGCCGTCGTCCTCGGCGGGTTCCGGCTTGGCCGGTTCTGGGCCGCCGGCCGGAGCGCTCCGCGGCACCCTGTCGCCATGGCCCCGACCATCGCCCGCTGGCGCAGCGGTTGCGGGTGACTAGACGGTGAGTACCCCCACCCCAGCAGCCCAGGCAGCATCAGCAAGGGCATCATCGCGGCTGGCGATCGGCAGCTGCAGCCTCAGGGCGAGCTCCAGGTAGGCCGCGTCGTAGCTGGTGAGCTGAAAACGCAAAGCCAGGCTCAGCAGGGCGGCCGGCTCGGGAGGGGCGGCGTCGATGCGGATCGGCAGCAGGGCCACCTGATCAATAATCTCGCGGGCCGCAGCGATCTCGATCGTGCCGCGACGACAAGCGGTGCGCAGCACATTGGTGAACTCCAGCTGCAGCAACCAGGGGGCGTGGGCATCGACCACCGGCAGCAGGCCGGCCACCGCGTCGCTGTAGGGCGTGGCTTGGTTGGCGAGGAACCAGCCGCAGAGCACGGAGTTGTCGAGCACAAAGGCGGTGGTTGCGATCGCCGGGTTCAATCCAGGCCCTCCCGGGCGATCAACCCCAGGTCGCCCTCCAGGACGACGCCGCTCCGCAGCTGTTGCAGCCGCTCCAGCGCCAGGGCCACCCGCTGACGACGCCCAGCTCCCCGATGGCGATCGCCGGGATCAGGCACGAGCCGCACCACCGGCACCCCTCGACGGGTGATGGCGATCTCCTCGCCTCGTTCCACCCGAGCCACTAGGGCCGAGAGCTGGTTCTTGGCTGCCGCCAAGGGCACCGCCAGGGTGGGTTGGCGCCGGGAGCCGGCGGGACAGCTGTCCGTCATGATCGCTGGCTAGCTTGGGGGTTATTCAAGCTAGCCTGAAGGCTTCGATGGTGATCCCCAGTTCCCCGGGCTGGCGATGGAGCTGGAGGAGATCTGGGCCGGCTGATCCTTACCAGCTTTCAGAGCTGGTAAGGATGCAGCACCCCGCCAAGCGCCAGCGGGAAATCGCGGCTGTTGCGGGTGGCGAGGCTGAGATCGGCGCAGCGGGCCGTGGCCAGGATGATCGCATCGGGAATCTTGAGGCCATGGCGTTGGCGGAGCCGCGCAGCACGTCGATCAGGATGTTGGTGTCGAGCAGCAGCATCAGGGCGCGTCCCACTCCTGCCGCAGCGCCTCCTGCAACTCCAGGGTCCCTTCCGGGCGATCACGCCACAGGCCGAAGACTTCGCTGTGGCTTGGTTTCTGCTGCTCCAGCCACAGCCACAGCCACAGCCGCAGCGCCTGGCGCAGCGCCTCCGCCCGCGACAGCCCCCGTTGTCGGCAGAGGGCATCGAGCTGGGTGCGCTCCGCCTCCGGCAGGTCCACGATCGTGCGCATCCTGTTGCCGTTATCAGATGACGGCAGCGTAAAGGGGGATGATTAGGTTGATTCACGCGGCACAGCTGCCAGGGTCGGCTGCCGGCCCTGCCTTGGCGCGAGCGGCTCACCCCTCCACAACACTCCCGTGCAGCCCATAGGGGATCGCCAGCGGCAGCTCCACCACCGCCAGCTCCTCCAGCGAGGCGGCATCGAGGATCACCAGATCGCTGGCGCCACGGTTGCGGGCGACTAGGCGGTGAGTACCCCCACCCCAGCAGCCCAGGCAGCATCAGCAAGGGCATCATCGCGGCTGGCGATCGGCAGCTGCAGCCGCAGGGCGAGCTCCAGGTAGGCCGCGTCGTAGCTGGTGAGCTGAAAGCGCAAAGCCAGGCTCAGCAGGGCGGCCGGCTCGGGAGGGGCCGCAGCGATCTCGATCGTGCCGCGACGACAAGCGGTGCGCAGCACATTGGTGAACGCCAGCTGCAGCAACCAGGGGGCAGCCACTGGCAGTTGCTTGAGCAATCTCTGGTACCTTGCTTTCCAGTTGGTCCCTATGCCGATAAGGCATAGGGACTTATTTTTACCCTTGATTCCTGGCGTGCCTGGATGTCTTGCCTTCAACGATCATGACTGTCAGCCCTGACTCCGCCAGCCCTGACTCCGCCAGCCCTGACTCCGCGCTTGCCGCCAGCCCTTCTCTCTCCCGTCTGCTGGCCACCCTGTCGCCTGTGCTGCTGGTGTTGTTCCTCGCTGCCGTAAGCACGGAGGCCTTGCCGCCAAAGCCCCTTGATCCCGCCTGGCAGCTGGCCCTCATCGCGACGATCATCAACAACGCCTCCCTGGCGCTGGTGGGTACTCTCCTTCTGCCCCTGGCCCTCGGCTTCGATCCCACCAACCATCGGCTTCGGGCTCGCTGGCATGCCTTCCGCCGCTGGGCCCTGCCCGCCGCCCTTGGTTTTCTGTTGCTGATCCCCCTGCAGGGCTATGCCGCCTGGAAGTTCCAGAGAACGGCCACCGTCGCCCAGGAGCAGCGGAACACCCAAACCAGTCGGCAGCTCTTCGAACTGCGCCAGGCCATCAAGTCCGCCACCAGCCACGAAGAGTTGCAGACCAAGCTGAAGCAGCTCTTCGGCCGTAACGCTGGCCTCTCGCCATCGGAATCGCGCATTCCCATGGGCGAACTGCGCTACATGCTGCTCGCACGGGCCGAGCAGGCTTCCACCCAGATGATGCAGCAGATTGAGGCCCAGGCTGCCATGAAACCGACTCTGCCGCTCAAGGAAACCATCCGCATCGCCATCTCCGCCCTGGCCTATGCGATTGGCTTCGCTTTCCTTGCCGGTGCCCTGCCTCGCAATCAAGTGATCAGAGGGGGTAATCGTGGTGTAGTAGATCAGGACTATTTCGATACGCTTGCGGAGTGACCAAGCGCAATGTCCACCTTTTGGAAGGCTGTCCTATTGGTGAATTGCCCTTCCGGCAACTGTCGTTACCTGCATCAGGATCGCAGCGTCGTCGCTGCTGCTGAGGCTCACAGGAGCGCCTGAAGGACTCCACGCGAAGGGCCCCCTTCAGCCTTCGTTGTCGTTGCCGGTGGCCATCGCCCGGGCCATCGCCTGCTGGGCCAAGGCGGTCCCATGGGCTTTGAGCGTTTCCTGGAAGAGCTGGTTGGCCTCCGGGAAGCGGGGTTCCTCGGCCAGGGGCAGGGGGCCGGCCCCGTCGAGGCCGGACTCGCCCTCCATGGCCGGCGTGATCACCACCAGATCGGGATCGAGGGGGGCGTCGTAGCGCCACCAGCGGGCCGGATCGGCGATGGCGGGATGGGTGGGATGGGGCGCATGCTCCACCGGCGCCACCACGCCCTCCCGCCGGCGCTTGGCCAGATCACCCAGCAGCTGGCTGCGGGTGCGGCCCCGCAGCTGGAACAGCACGAAGGGATCCTCGCTGAAGCGGTCCCCCATCAGGTAGTAGACGGCGCTGATGTGCTTGCAGGGATTGGCCTTGTCGGGGCAGCTGCACTCGCTGCGGACCTCCTGGAGCTTGAAGGGGAACAGGCGCTTGCCGCTGGCGGCGAAGGCCCGCTCGATGTCGGCGGGCATGATCCCCGCCAGCAACTGGGCCGACCAGCGGGCCTTCTGGCTCAGGGCCTCGAGCACGTAGCCCCAGTCCTCGTCGTTGAGGACGTCGAGCCAGAGCTTCACCTTGTAGGGATCCGGGTCGGTGCCCTGCACCCGGGCATGCACGCGCCGCCCTTCGAAACGGATCGAGACGACGTTGCCCTCCCGGGCGTAGGTCCAGGCCCGCTCCAGGCGTTTCTTGAAGCGGTAGGAATGGATCAGCTCCATCCACTGCTCCACCCACCAGGGTTGCTGCCCAAGACCCTGCTGCCCCAGCTGGGTGGTGATGGCGCCATTGGCGCCGGGGAAGGAGCTGGTCATGCCGCCGGCCTCAGGCCCCCATCCTGACGCCTGCCGGACCCACTGGCCTACTAGGTTGGCCCGACGCAGGGCTTGGAGTCCTTGAATCGCATCACGTTCGGCGCCGGCGACGGTTTTCACAGTCTTTTAAGGGCAAGGGTTCACGACCACTTCGAGAGCACGGGCCAGGAGCGGCGCGATTCCCTGGCCATGGTGGTCAAATCGGCCGTGATCCTGGTCTGGTTCGCGCTCACCTATTGGTTGCTGGTCTTCCAGGCCAGCAGCTGGCCGGCGGCGGTGGCCCTTGCGGCCTGTCTCGGCCTGGCGATCGCCGCCATCGGCTTCAACATCCAGCACGACGGTGGCCACGGCGCCTACTCCCGCCACCGCTGGATCAACAAGGCCGCGGCCATGACGCTTGATCTGCTGGGCGGCAGCTCCCTGATCTGGGCCCACAAGCACAACGGCCTGCACCACACCTTCACCAACATCTCCGGCCACGACGACGACATCAATCTCGGGCTGATCGGCCGGCTGTCCCCCCATCAGCCCCACCGCTGGTGGCATCGCTGGCAGCACGTTTATCTGTGGCCCCTCTACGGGATGCTGCCGATCAAGTGGCAGTTCTTTGATGACTTCGCCGATATGGCCAGCCGGGGCCGCGGCGACCACTCCCTGCCTCCCCTGGCTCCGGCCGACTGGCTTGTGTTCGTGGGCGGCAAGGTGATCTTCTTCTCCCTGGCCTTTGCATTGCCGCTGCAGTTCCATTCCCCCGCCGCGGTGATCGGCTGTTACGTGGTGACGGCGATGGTGCAGGGGATCGTGCTGAGTGTGGTGTTCCAGCTGGCCCATTGCGTGGACGAGGCCGATTTCCCCGCCGCCGCTGCCACCAACTCCGGCATGGGCCCCTGGGCCGACCACCAGCTCGCCACCACGGTGGATTTCAGCCGCTCCAATAGGGTGCTGAGCTGGTTGCTGGGGGGCTTGAACTTCCAGGTGGAGCACCATCTGTTTCCCCGTATCTGCCACGTCCACTACCCCCAGCTCTCCGCCATCGTCGAGCAGACCTGCCGCGACTGCGGTGTTCCCTTCCGCAGCCACCGTTCCTTCCTTGCCGGTGTGGCCTCCCACTACCGCTGGCTGCGCTGCATGGGTCAGCCGCCTGTCGCCGCAGCCCCTGTTCATGTGCCGGTGCTGCTTCCCGTGATGGGCAAGGCAGAGGTCGCGATCGCAGAACTGGAGGCCTCGGCGCTGGTCAGGCGCTGAGGCCAGAGCGCTGCCGAGGCTTCGCCTGCCTCAGGGGCCATCCTCCAGGGCCACCAGGTCCCGCAGCTGGCCGACGTCCAGGCCGCCGAGCCATTCCTCGCCACTGCCGACGATGTCGGCGGCCAGCTTGGATTTCTCCTCGATCATGCGGTCGATCTTCTCCTCCACCGAACCGCTGGTGATGAACTTGTGCACCAGCACGCGGTTGGTCTGGCCGATCCGGTAGGCCCGGTCGGTGGCCTGGTTCTCCACGGCCGGGTTCCACCAGCGGTCGATGTGGAACACGTGGCTGGCGCGGGTGAGGTTGAGGCCGACACCGCCGGCCTTCAGGGACAGCAGGAACAGCTGGGGTCCGCGGGGATCCTCCTGGAAGCGATCCACCATCGCCTGGCGGTCGGTCTTGCTGCTGCCGCCATGCAGGAAGGGCACGTCCTGGCGCCAGCGCTGTTCCAGGTAGGCCTTGAGCAGGTGGCCCCATTCGGCGAACTGGGTGAACAGCAGGGCCCGATCCCCCGCTTCGATCACCTCCTCGAGGATCTCCTCCAGTCGCAACAGCTTGCCGCTGCGGCTGGCAAAGCCGTTCGCCACCCGGCCCTCCTTCAGGGCCAACGCCGGGTGGTTGCAGATCTGCTTGAGCCGGGTGAGCAGGGCGAGCACCTGGCCATGGCGCTGGCCGAGGGGGGCGCGGGCGATGGCATCGAGGCTGTCGTCGACGGTCTGGCGGTAGAGCTTCGTCTGCTCCGCCGACAGGCCCACCCACTCGCGCAGCTCCACCTTCTCCGGCAGGTCGGAGATGATCGAACGGTCGGTCTTGAGCCGCCGCAGGATGAACGGCCCGACCCGGGCCTTGAGGTCACGCAGGGAGCTCATGTCGCCGTAGCGCTCGATCGGCAGGCGGTAGCGCTGGCGGAAGAAGCCCTCCTCCCCCAGCACCCGCGGATTGAGGAAGTCCATCAGGGCCCACAGCTCGCTCACCCGGTTCTCGACCGGGGTGCCGGTGAGGGCGATGCGGAAACGGCCCTGCTTGCCGGGGCGGGCCAGGTCGCGGGCCGCCTGGCTCTGCTTGGCCGATGGGTTCTTGATCGCCTGGGCCTCGTCGATCACCATGCCCTGCCAGTCGATGCTCTCCAGCAGTTCACTGTCCCGCTGCAGCAGTCCGTAGCTGGTGAGGACCAGATCCACCCCGTCCAGGGCCTTGGCCAGCTTTTCCGGGGTGGACGGCCGGCGCGGGCCGTAGTGCTCGCGCACCTCCAGATCCGGCGTGAAGCCCGCCGCCTCCCGCTTCCAGTTGGTGAGCACGGAGGTGGGCGCCACCAGCAGGACGGGGCGCTTCAGCTCCTGCTCCACCTTGAGGTGCTGCAGGAAGGCCAGCAGCTGCACGGTCTTGCCCAGGCCCATGTCGTCGGCCAGACAGGCCCCCTGGTCGAAGCGGTGCAGGAAGGCCAGCCAGCCCAGGCCCCGCTCCTGGTAGGGCCGCAGCTGGCCGGCGAAGCCCTCCGGCGCCGGCAGGGGATCCGGGGCCTTCTGCTGGTGGTACTGCTCCAGGACGGCGTGCAGCCTGGGCCCGGCGGTGAAGCGATGCACCGGCAGCCGCATCAGGGTGTCGCCGTCGCTGGCGGTCAACCGCAGGGCATCGTCGAGGCTGAGGTTGGGATCGGCGGCGCAGAAGCGCTCGGCGTTCTTGAGATCGCTGGGGCGCAGCTCGATCCAGGCCCCCTTGTGCTGCACCAGCGGACTGCGCTTGGCGGACAGGCGCTCGAGGTCCTTCAGCGTCAGCGTGACGCCGCCGATCATCAGCTCCCATTCCCACTCGAGGCTTTCCCCCAGGGAGAAGCCGCGGGAGCGATTGGGCAGCTCCGCTTCGATCGAGAGGCCCAGGCGGCTGGCCAGGCCCCCACTGAGGCTGGCGGGCAGCACCACGCCCACGCCCACATCACGCAGCTGGGCGGCGGCGGTGCGCACCAGCACGAAGGCCTCGGCCGGCGTGAGCTGCATGGTTTCGGGGGCCGCCGCATCCAGGCCCCGCCCGATCGGTTCGAACACCTGCAGGGCCCGGCCCATCCCCTCCAGCAGCAGCTGGCCCGGTTCGGCCACCTCCACTTCGCCCAGCTGCAGCCTGCCGTCGCCCGCATTCCAGACCGTGCGGGCCGGCATGCGCAGGCTGGGATCAGCCTCGGCCTGAAGCGAGAAGTGCAACTCCCAGAGCTCCTCGCCCTCCTCCGGGGTGAACAGTTCCAGGCAGGTCCTGGCCGGCGCCACGCGCCCGGCCACGGCTTCGCGCCAGTGGTGGGTGGCCACGGCCAACCGTTCCCGCTCCTCTTCGTCCAACTCGAGGCGGCCGGGGCCAGGGCCGAGGGCCTTCTGCCAGGCGCCCAGCAGGGGATCGAGACCCTCGGCCCCGGGCCGGAAGCCGCTGCGCAGCTGGCCATCCAGGAGGGCCTCCAGCAGGCTGGCCACCCGCAGCCGGCCGCTGCCGGGGCGGCGGCAGGCCAGCCCCAGTTCCCCGGAGGCTCCGGCGGCCATGGCGCAGGTGGCCACCTGGGGCAGCCGGATGGCCAGTTCCTCCAGCCGGCGCCGGTCCCCTTCCCGGTTGAGCAGGGGCAGCCAGCGGGCCCGGTCCTCCTCCACCTGGGGCAACCAGCGCCCACGGGCGATCAAGCTCAGGGCCCAGCGCTCCAGGTGGGTCCACCAGCGCAGATCATCCGCCAGGCCGGGATCATCGCCCGAGAGGGGCAGCCCGGCGAGCCAGTCGCCCGCCCCCGCCGGATCGAGGGCCAGGCCCTCCACCCGCCAGGGCCACCACTGCACCTCCTTCGGGATCGGCTCGCCGGCCTGCAGCGGCAGGCCGCTCCAGGCCGCCAGCCCCTCACTGGCGGCCTTGCGGCGGCCGCGGGCCCCCTGGCTGCGGCTCGGCAGGGTGAGCAGCGCCTCCGCCGGGCGGAAGGCTTCCGACCAGAGGCCATGGTCATCGAGCCAGGCGCCCAGATCGTCGACGCTGAGGGACAGGGGATGGTCGGGAACGGTGCGCAGGGGGGCCACCGGCGCGGCGACCCTCCAGGTGTCGGCCCAGAGCAGCAGCCGGCCCCCGGCCCCTTCCGGCGGAAACAGCCAGGTGGCGTGCAGGAGGCTCATGGCCGCAGGGCGGGCAGCAGGCGTTGGGCGCCCCTCAGCAGCAGGGCGCTGCCAATCAGGGGAAGCCAGAGCGGCAACCAGCCGCGCATCAGTTCGATGATCGCCGCCATGGCGCTCTGCGCCAGGGGGGTGACCACGACCGCCCCCCCCAGGCTGCGGATGCCGCACACCGCCCCCACCAGCCCGGCGGCCAGGTGCTCGTCGTCAGGATCGACCCGCTGCAGGTGGAAGGCCAGCAGGCCGTAGAAAAAGCCACAGCCCGCCGATCGCAGCCCACTGTCCAGCCCGGCCGGCAGCCCGATCAGGGCGGCGGCCAGTCCGCCCAGCAGCGCCCACGACAGGGACTGCAGCCGCAGACGGGCACGGGAATCGTCGGACGCCTGGGTCAACGGCAAGGCCTTGGCGATGGCCCGATCATGCCTGGCCATCGGCAGGCTTACATTATTCAGTGTCGTTGGCCATGCCAACGGTTCAACCAGCACAGCATTTTTTCAGCTCCCCTACACACTTCCCCACAGCCCTGGCACGGTCATCGGGCATGGCCCGCCCGGCTTCCTGACCGGGAAGCAGGCCCCCCCTTCCGGCAAGCAACCCTCTTGACCGCCGCCCACCCGCCACCGCACGCCTCCGACGCCCATCAGGCGCGGCGCGCGTTGCCGGAGATGCTCCAGATCGCGACGGCCATCAGTGGTGCGGTCAATCTGCCCGCTCTGCTGGGGCAGATCCTCTCCAGCGCCAGGGATCTCACCCTCAGCGATGCCGGCAGCATCTACCTGGTGGAAGAGGAGAAGGGGGAGAAACGCCTCTGCTTCACGGCCTTCCAGAACAGCTCCCTGGCGGCTCGAGGGGCCGGCATCGATTCGGGCCTGCTGGATGTGCGCTTCCCGATCACTCCCGAGCGCCTTGTGGGCTGGGCGGCCCTGCATGGCGAGGTGCTGAACCTGCCCGATGAATACGCCATTCCCCCCGATCGTCCCTACCGCTTCGACGCCGCACTGGACCGCCGCACGGGTTGTCGGGCGGTGTCGATGCTGGTGGTGCCGCTGCGGACCATGGCCGGAGACGTGGTGGGGGTGATGCAGCTGATCAACCGCAAGCGGGAGACCTCCTCCCTGCCCACCCCCGAGACGGCGGCGGCGCTGGTGCGTCCCTACGACGCCGGCGACCAGCAGCTGATCGAGGCCCTGGCGGTCCTGGCGGCGGTCTGCGTCGAGCGGGCCCAGGCCCTGGAAGGACAGCAGCGGCAGATCGATTCGATGATCGCCCTGGTGGTGGGGGCGATCGATGCCCGCAGTTCCCACACCGGCCGCCACTGTTCCCGGGTGCCGGAGCTGGCGCTGCTGCTGGCGGAGGCGGCGGAAGCCACCGAGGCGGGGCCGTTGGCCGCCTTCCGCTTCCGGGGGGAGGCCGAGCGGCGGGAGTTCCGCACGGCGGCCTGGCTGCATGACTGCGGCAAGATCGTGACCCCCGAAGCGGTGGTGGAGAAGGCCACCAAGCTGGACGCTCCGACCAACCGGATTCATGAGATCCGCACCCGTTTCGAGGTGCTGCTGCGGGATGGACACATCGCCCTGCTGGAGGGCCTGCTGGCGGGCGGTGACCCGGAAACCCTGCGGCGTGACTACGCCCAGCTGGAGCAGGAGCTGCAGCGGGATTTCGCCTGCGTGGCCCGCTGCAATCTGGGCAGTGAAGGCACCGACCCTGAGGATCACGCCCAGCTCCAGCGGCTGGCGGAGCGCCGCTGGTGGCGCCATTTCGTCGACCGGCAGGGCCTGGGCTGGGAGGAGCAGGCCAGGCGCAGCGGCCCGCCGGTGCCCCTGCCAGCCCCCGAAAGCCTGCTCAGCGACGCCCCCCACCACCGCCTCCCCAGGCCCGCCGCCGAAGTGCCGGAGGCCAGGTGGGGCTTCAACCTGGCGGTGCCGGAACTGCTCTACAACCGCGGCGAGCTCCATAACCTGTCCGTGGCCAGGGGCACCCTCACCACCGAGGAGATCTACAAGATCCGTGAGCACATGATTCACACGATCGTGATGCTGGAGAGCATGGCCTTCCCCCCGTCGATGGGTCGGGTCGCCGAGATCGCCGGTGGACACCACGAGACCCTCGACGGCTGCGGCTACCCCAGGGGGTTGACGGCTGAGCAGCTGTCGATTCCGGCCCGGATCCTGGCCATCGCCGACATCTTCGAGGCGCTCACCGCCGCCGATCGCCCCTACAAACAGGGCATGCCCCTGTCCCAGTCGCTGGCGATCCTGGCCAACCTGCGGGATGGCGGCCGGATTGATGCGGACCTGTTTGATCTCTTCCTGCGATCGGGGGTTTACCTCAACTACGCGCAGCGCTTCTTGGCCGCCGACCAGATCGATCCAGTGGATCTGGACGCGCTGCTGAGGCCCGCGGCGATCTGATGCCTGATCATCTGCACAACGACGACCTGCCGCTGCGGCTCGGTGTCGATCACCATGCCAACGTCATCCAGGAGTTGCTGGGCGAGCTGCACGCGTCCTTTTCCGGGGTTCGCGAGGGCCGGGTGGCCGACTACATCCCCGAGCTGGCCAAGGCTTGCCCTGATGATTTCGGCATCGTCATCGCCACGTCGGGGGGGCGGATCTATGAGATCGGTGACACCAGAAAGGAGTTCACGATCCAGTCGATCTCCAAGCCCTTCATCTATGCCCTGGCGCTGAAGACGCTTTCGTTCGACTTCATGGCCAGCAAGATCGATGTGGAGCCTTCAGGGGAAGCCTTCAACGCCATCAGCCTGGATCCCGAGTCGGGCAAACCACGCAATCCGATGATCAATGCCGGTGCGATCGCCGCCTCTGCCCAGATCTGTGACGCCGATCCCAGCGGTGCCCTCGATCGGCTGCTGGACTACTTCGAATCGCTGGCCGGTCGGCGCCTGACGATCAACGAGGACGTCTACCGCTCGGAAAAGGAGACGGGCCACCGCAACCGCGCGATCGGCCACCTGCTGCGCAACTTCAACATCATCGAGTCGGACCCGGAACCGGCCCTGGATCTTTACTTTCGCCAGTGCGCCATCTCCGTCACCTGCCGCGACCTGGCCGTGATGGCCGCCACCCTGGCCTGCCAGGGACGCAATCCCTTCACCGGCGGCCAGCCGCTGTCGCACGACATCACCGTTCGGGTGCTGGCCCTGATGGGCACCTGCGGGATGTACGACTTCGCCGGCCAGTGGCTCCACGACGTCGGCATTCCGGCCAAGAGTGGTGTCGCCGGCGGCGTTCTGGCGGTGATTCCGGGGCGGCTCGGCATCGCCACCTACTCCCCGCCCCTCGACAACTTCGGCAACAGCGTCCGGGGGGTGGCGGTCTGCCGCCAGCTGTCGGTGGGGGTGGGTCTGAGCCTGTTCAATCAGTACTCCCAGGCCGATGCCACCATCCGCCGCTCCTACCAGGGATCGCAGCGAAAATCGCGCCGCTGGCGCAGCGACCGCGAGCTGGAGATCCTGACCCCCCACCGCGACAAGGTGCGCATCATCCACGTGCAGGGGGTGCTCGATTTCGCTGGCATCGAGCAGCTGGCCTCCGAACTGGTGCTGCTCAGCAACGACGTGCGCATCCTCATTCTCGACCTGGCCCACGTGACCGAGTGCCCGATGGAGTCCTTCGACCTGCTGGACCGCCAGCTCTGTTCCCTGGAGGGCAACGGGGTCGAGATTCTCCTCTCCCGTGCCGGGCGGCTGCCCCTGGTCTCGAAGCCGGACTGGGCCATCACCGATCGCATCGATGCCTACGAGCACCTGGATTCGGCCCTCGAGGCCGCCGAGGACCTGCTCCTGTCGTGGTTCGACCCCCAGGCCGCTGCGGGCGACCCCGACCGTGGCGACGACCTTGGCGAGCAGGGCTTTCTGGCGCCCCTCAGCGAGGAGCATCGGCGGATCCTGGTGGATCGCATGGTTCGGAGAGCGTTTGTGGCCGGTGATTTCGTGATCCGCCGGGGGGATCCGGGAGACGAGCTGTTCCTGGTGCGTTCCGGTTCCTTCGACATCGCCCTCGACATCAAGACCGGCGATGGCCAGTGCCACTCCACCCGGCTGGCCACCTTCGGCCCCGGGCTCTGCTTCGGCGAGATCGGCTTCGTGGCCCAGACGCCCCGCACCGCCCACATCATCGCCACCCGGCCGGGCGAATGCTGGGTGTTGCACCGCAGCGACTTCGAGGCCCTCAGTGCCAGCCATCCCGCTGTGGTGATCGCCCTGCTCAAGGCGCTCACCTGCGACATCGGCGCCAAGCTCAGCCAGACGAGCGTCCAGCTGACGCTGATGGAGCACTACTGAGCGCCCGGCGGGCTCCCGCGCTGGGCGATCATGCCTGTCCCAGGACCTCTGCCTGCGTTCCCGTCATGGCTGCCGACCCCACCCTGCCCAGGCCTCGCAGCGGGGCCGAGATCCGTGAGGCCTTCCTCGCGTTCTTCGAGGCACGGGGCCACCGGCGGATGGCGAGTGCCTCCCTGGTGCCGGACGACCCCACGGTGTTGCTCACCATCGCCGGCATGCTGCCGTTCAAGCCGGTGTTCCTGGGCCAGGCGGCGCCACCGGCTCCCCGGGCCACCAGCAGCCAGAAGTGCATCCGCACCAACGACATCGAGAACGTGGGCCGCACCGCCCGGCACCACACCTTCTTCGAGATGCTGGGCAACTTCTCCTTCGGCGACTACTTCAAGGAGGAGGCGATCGCCTGGGCCTGGGAGCTCATCACCGAGATGTTCGGCCTCGATCCGGACCATCTGGTGGTCAGCGTCTTCCGGGAGGACGACGAGGCGGCGGCGATCTGGCGGGACGCCGTGGGGGTGGCTCCGAAGCGGATCATCCGCATGGACGAGGCCGATAACTTCTGGGCCTCCGGCCCCACCGGCCCCTGCGGCCCCTGCTCGGAGATCTACTACGACTTCCACCCGGAACGGGGCGACGACGGCATCGACCTGGAGGACGACGGCCGCTTCATCGAGTTCTACAACCTGGTGTTCATGCAGTACAACCGCGACGCGGCCGGCACCCTCACGCCCCTGGCCCGGCGCAGCATCGACACCGGCATGGGCCTGGAGCGCATGGCCCAGATCCTGCAGCAGGTCCCGAACAACTACGAGACCGACCTGATCGTTCCCCTGGTCGAGACGGCCGCGGCGCTGGCGGGACTGGACTACGCCGCCCTCGATGCCCGTGGCCAGACCTCCCTCAAGGTGATCGGCGACCACAGCCGGGCCATCACCCAGCTGATCGCCGACGGGGTCACCGCCTCCAACCTGGGCCGGGGGTATGTGCTGCGCCGCCTGCTGCGCCGGGTGGTGCGCCATGGCCGCTTGCTGGGCATCGACCGCCCCTTCCTGGTGGCGATGGGGGAGGCGGCGATCGCCCTGATGGCGGCGGCCTACCCGCAGTTGCTGGTCCGTCGGGAAGTGATCCTGGCCGAACTGGTGCGCGAGGAGGCCCGCTTCCTGGACACCCTGGAGCGGGGCGAGAAGCTGCTGGCCGAGGTGCTCGCCGCCCGGCCGGATCGCATCAGCGGTGATGTGGCCTTCGAGCTCTACGACACCTACGGATTCCCCTTGGAGCTCACCGAGGAGATCGCCGAGGAGCACGGCCTGACGGTGGATCTGGACGGCTTTGAGGCGGCCATGGAGCGACAACGGCAGCGGGCCAAGGCGGCGGCCGTGAGCATTGACCTCACCCTGCAGGGGGCGATCGACCAGGTGGCCGGTGCCCTCGAGCCCACCGACTTCCGCGGCTACGAGGCCCTTGACCAGGCGGCCTGCGTGCTGGCCCTGGTGGTGAACGGGGAACCGGCGGAGCGGGCGACGGCCGGCGACAGCGTGCAGCTGGTGCTTGATTCCACGCCCTTTTACGGCGAGGGCGGCGGCCAGGTGGGTGATCGCGGCGTGCTCAGCGGCGAGGGCGTGATCGTGGCGATCGAGGGGGTGAGCCGCAACCGCTCGGTGTTCGTGCACAGCGGCCAGATCGAGCGCGGCAGTTTGGCGATCGGGGCCCTGGTTACCGCCCGGGTGGATGGGGCCTGCCGGCGCCGTGCCCAGGCCAACCACACCGCCACCCACCTGCTGCAGGCGGCGCTTAAGCAAATTGTCGATCCGGCCATCGGCCAGGCAGGCTCGCTGGTGGATTTCGACCGGCTGCGCTTCGACTTCCACTGCCCCCGCGCCGTGACGGCTGAAGAGCTCGAGCAGATTGAGGCCCTGATCAACGGCTGGATCTCTGAGGCCCACCGCCTCGAGGTGGCGGAGATGGCGATCGAGCAGGCCAAGGCCGCCGGTGCGGTGGCGATGTTCGGCGAGAAGTACGCCGATGTGGTGCGGGTGGTGGATGTGCCCGGCGTGTCGATGGAGCTGTGCGGCGGCACCCACGTGGCCAACACCGCCGAGATCGGCGTGTTCAAGATCGTGGCCGAGAGCGGCGTGGCCGCCGGCATCCGCCGCATTGAGGCGGTGGCGGGGCCGGCGGTGCTGGCCTATCTCAAGGAGCGCGAGGCGGTGGTGAAGCCCCTGGCCGAGCGCTTCAAGGCCCAGCCCGGCGAGATCGTGGAGCGGGTGTCCGCCCTGCAGGAGGAGCTCAAGGCCACCGGCAAGGCCCTGGCGGCGGCCCGCAGCGAGCTGGCCCTGGCCAAGGCTGCCGCCCTGGCGGGCCAGGCCGAGCCCCTCGGGGGATTCCAGCTGCTGGTGGCCCGCCTCGATGGGGTGGAGGGTGCCGGCCTGCAGGCGGCGGCCCAGGGCCTGGCCGATCAGCTGGGCGCAGGCGCCGCCGTGGTGCTGGGGGGTCTGCCCGATCCCGGCGATCTGGCCAAGGTGATCTTGGTGGCCGCCTTCGGCCAGGCGGTGATCGCCCAGGGCCCCAAGGCTGGGGCCTTCATCGGCGCGGTGGCCCAGGCCTGTGGCGGCGGCGGCGGCGGGCGGCCCAACCTGGCCCAGGCCGGCGGCCGCGACGGCGCAGCCCTGGATGGGGCGCTGGCGCAGGCCAAGGCGCAGCTCACGGCGGAGCTGGCCTGAGCCCGGCCTGGTCCCAGCCAGCTGCCGACCTGCTCCTGCCCACTGGCGCGATGCGCCATGGCCAGTACCTTCGTGATCCATGCCCGCCGCGACTGGACCTTCCGGCTGGTGCTGCTGGGCAGACGGCTGCTGGGTGGAGCCCACCCAAACGCCCCACGATGTGGCCGATCAGCTGATGCGCCAGCCCAGCTGTTGCCTCTTATTCACTCCCGGCCGGTCGGCGGTCAGAAGCGGAACTGCACCTTGGCGTAGAGGCCTCTGCCCAGGGTCCATTCGTCGAGCCACACACCCCGGTTGTCGCCGGTTTCGAAGGATTTGGCGTAGCCCAGCTCCATCGCCCAGTTTTCTACGGCCAACCAGCGCAACAGCAGGCCGGCAGTGCCCACGGTGTCGCTGAAGTCGGCACCGGGCAGGTCGGTGCGCACCCCCCCCGCACCCGCAAACGGCACCAGTTGCAGGGCGTTGGTTTTGTTCTGCCAGAAGGTCCAGGAGGTTTCCAGCACGCCCAGCCAGCCGCTGTCGCCGCTGATCAGCTGGCCGGGCAGGCCGCGGATGCCCACGTCGGAGCCGAGGCTGAATTGCATCGAGGGGGTGAGCGGGTTGAAGGCCCACTGACCGCCCAGGCGGGCATTGAGCTGCCAGCTCGGGGCAAAGGCCCAGGCTCCAGACAGCAGCCCGCCGATGGCGGTGGATTGGGCCGGATCAATGCCGACGGCCTGCCATTCTGCCTTCTGGTCGGGGGGGATCACACCGGAGATGCGGCTCAGCATGTAGAGGTTGCCGCCCCAGCTGGAGCTGTCGCGGATGCCACTGCCACAGTCGCTCTGAGGCTGAACGGCTCATGGAAGCTCTGCAGGAGCGATTCGCGTCCTGCGGGCTACAACTGCATCCACAGAAGACCCAGGTGGTCTATTGCAAGGACAGCAGCCGTCGGGGCCAGTTTTCTCAGATCCAGTTCACGTTTCTTGGCTTCTGCTTCCGGCCACGCATGGCTAGAAACCGCTATGGGGAGATCTTTAAGAGCTTCCTTCCAGCGGTGAGTCCGCAGGCGCTCAAACGCATGCGGAAGAAGATCCGGCAGATGCATCTGCGTCGGCAGATGTTTTTGCCATTGGAAGAGATCGCCCGACGCCTGAATCCGATCCTGCGGGGCTGGATTCACTATTACGAACGATTTTATCCAACGGAGCTGCGGGCGAGGTTGTTCAGCTATCTCAATGAGCACCTGAGCGCCGGGCTTCGCCAGAAACACAGCCGATTGCTGCGGCATGACCGCCGCAGTCGTCAAGTTCTGGCGCGGATTGCTCAGCAGCGACGGGATCTTTTCGTTCACTGGCGTGGTGTTGGTGTCGCAGCTGGATGACAGGAGCCGTATGACGCGAGAGTGTCACGTACGGATCTGTGGGGGCCTCGGGGGGAAGTTCCCCGGGGCTAGCTGGCATCCTGGGGTCGAACCCCTTCTCGCCGCGGGGATCCTTGGCCTGAGCAGGGATCAGGACCTGCGAGAGATCCAGCTCATCCACCAGATCCAGCAGGAAGTACACCTGGTGATCCCTCGAGAGCCAGTCACTCGGTGAGGGCGGCAGCAGGGTGGTCTGCTCCGGGTGCCAGGGGCGGAAGGTCTTGGGCATGAGCCCATTCCCTCGCCCAGGTCCATTGCGGTCACAAGGATCTGAACAGATTAGGGGGCGGCTGTGGAGAAGGTCGGCAGTGATCTATGGGCAACAGCCTCCTCGTTCGGCGATCGTTTCGGCTTCTCGATCACCCCCCCCGTCCCTCAACCTCACCTCCTTCGGCCCTCCTCGTTTGACCCGTGGGCGGGAGCTGGCGGCGGGGGCCCCGGAGTTCGAGGGACTCAGCCCCTGCCCCTGGTGCCCGAGGAACTGGAGCTTCACCTTGGAGGTGCTGCTGAGCCAGGCGGCCGACCCGCGTTACGAGCGGCTGCACATGGCCACCCATGCGGAGTTCATGCCAGGGGGACCGTCGCAGGCCCGCATCTTCACTGGAACCGCCTCCGTCAGCCATCAGGAGTTTGCCCGCCTGCGGCAGCAACGTAGTGGCCGTCCGCTTGCACTGTTCGTGCTGAGCGCCTGCCGCACGGCCCTGGGGGATAGCGACAGTGAACTTGGTTTTGCCGGTCTGGCCCTGCAGGCGGGATCACGACGTGCGATCGGCACCCTCTGGTACGTGGACGATGTCGACACCTCCGCCTATTTTCTGCAGCTCTATCGCTACCTCGATCAGGGCGTCCAGAAAGCCGATGCCCTGCGGGCCACACGGCAGGCGATGGCCACTGGCAAGGTGAGGCTTCAGGGCGATAAAGTCATCGGGTTCGATGGAGTCCCCCTCCTCACCGATCTGACACCCTCCCAGCGGCGCCGCGTTGCGTCAGGTATGGCCCATCCCTATTTCTGGGCCGGGGTCCAGTTGATCGGCACTCCATGGTGATTCTTTAACATCGGCTTTCTTGGCCTGATTCCTTCCCTGTTTCTGCCCCACTTGTGGTGGGTCTCCACGGTCCACCCAGTTTCTCAATCAGTGCCTGATCTTCCAGCGGTCTTCAACGTCTTTCTGATGCTGGTGATGGCCCATTTCCTCGGCGATTTCGGGCTCCAGAGCGATCGCATGGCGCGGGAGAAATGCCCCGGTTGCGGGGTGACCCTCGGGTGGGGCTGGTGGCTTACCTCCCATGCCGCCATCCATGGATTTTTGGTGGGCATGGTGACACAATCACCCCTTCTGGGCATGGCAGAATGGGGTATGCATCTGTTGATTGACTTCGGCAAATGCCGACGTCTATGGACCCTGTCTTTCGATCAGGTGCTGCACATCATCTGCAAGTTCCTCTGGGCCTGGCTGGCCATTCGGCAGGCCTCCACATCGCTCTGGTTCCAATGAAGAGAAAGGTTGCTGGTTCCTCGATGGCTGCTCGCAGGCGTTCCCCCTTCTCCTTTCCTTGCTCGCCACTGGCCTTTTGCTCGCCACTGGCCTTCTGACCCTGGCCCCCCCTGGAAATCATCTTCCTTGCCGGGCATCACCCTCCTGACGCTGCACCCGCTGAAGGTGCCGACGATGGGGGAATCCAGCTACATCTGCCCCGGGGCTGCCGCCACTCCCACCCCAGCCGATCCGCTCAACTTCGTGGCCGCAGACTCGCCGCCGGCCCTCAGCCTGCTGGTGACGGAAGCCTCCAAGGAGGACACGGCCGTGCAGGCCTCCCTGGCCAAGCTGCATCGCTCCTGCGGCTCCAGCGTGTCCCGCGAAGAAGTGGGTGCCGCCTTCGGTCTGGCCGATCTGATCACGGCCTAGTGGCTGGTGCGGATCCAGTGCGCTGTCTCGCTTGAGGCCACCCCGCAGCTCCCAGATGCGCAGCGGTTCGGCGCGCCCCTTGACGTTCAATTCTCCCCAGTCGAGCCACTCCAGCGCCAGCCCCGTGGGCAGCAGATCCAACGTGCTGGAGGACACCAGCACCCGGCAGAGATTGTTCTGACGCTCCTTGTCGATGCTTTCCAGCCGTGAGGCGCAGTTCACGGCATCGCCGATCACGGCGTACTCCAGACGCTCGCTGCTGCCCATCGATCCCGCCAGAACGGCACCGGAATGGATGCCGATTCGCAGTTCCATGGCTGGCAGCCCCTCCTGCTTGAGTTCCTCGTTGAGGCTGGTCACAGCCCGCTGAATGGCGAGGGCGGCTTCAATGGCCGACTTGGCATCCGCCTGCTCGCCGCTGCTCAGGGGCGCACCGAAAACCGCCAGCAGGCCGTCGCCGGTGAACTTGTTGACCATGCCGCCCCGGCGCACCCAGGCCGCACCGGCCATGGCGATCAGACCGGTGAGGGGCAGGCTCAAGCCGACCCAGACGAAGTTGTAGAGCAGCAGCACGGCGCCACCCACCATCAGGGCGACCAGGCGATGGGCATGGATCTCGACCCCGGGCACCAGCAGCTGCTTGGCCCCGAGGGCGGAGCGGGTCTGGGGCACGGTGGCTTCGTCCTGGCCGGTCACATGCACCAGATCGCGGCGGATCACCCCGTCGGCATCCAGCACCAGATCGTTGAAACCGCGCCGATCGCCACCGCCCCTGCGGCGTTCAGGCGGTCGATCGCTTCGCACAGCACCTTGTCGTCGATGGGGAAGCCATAGGTGGCGAGGTCGGATTCGTCGATGCCGATGATCTTGTCGGCTTGTCCGTACCGGCCCGCCGCCGCCTAGGGCACCAGCGAGCGGACGCCATCGCCCAGATGGTGCAACCCCAGCCGTGCCAACAGGGAGGACAGCGTGGACCCTGGCCCTTTCTTGCTGTCCATCAGGTGCCCTTGAAGGCGAAGAAGAGCCGTTTCATCGTGTCCAGCAGAGCATTGGAGCGTTCCGTGTGCTGTTCGCGATCCAGGTTTTTCAGCTCCGCCTGCCGTTCATGCACCATGGCGGCAAAGCGCTCGAGGAGGTCGGGGTTCTCGTCCAGCAGGCCCTTGATGCTGTCCCGGTCCACCTCCAGCAGCAGGCATTCCTCGATGGCCCGCACCGTGGCGCTGCGCGGGGCGTCGAGGAAGAGGGTCATCTCGCCGAACACCTCGCCGGGCCCCAGCTGGCGCACGGCCACGGTGTGGCCCGGCTCCAGTTCCTTGAGGATCTCCACGGTCCCCCGCAGCACATGGAACATCGAGCGGCCCTCTGCCCCCTCCAGCATCATCGCCTCCCCCGGCCCGTAGGCCACCTGGTGGCTGCCTTCGACCAGGGTCTCCAGTTGCTCGCCGCTCAGGTCCGTGAAGATCCCCGCGCTGGCCAGGGTCTGGCAGCACTGCTGGCGGGAGGGGCGGCCGGGCGGCTGGTCCCTGTCCTGAGGGCGGCGTGGACGCAACTCCCGCACCGGGAAGGGGATGCTCTGGCCCTCCCGGGCCAGGGCGTACCAGATCTGCTCCAGAAGATCACTGCGCAGATCGCCGATGGCACCATCCCCCAGTTCCCGCTGCCACACCTGCAGCTCGTAGGCGATGGCACTGTCCTGGAACTCCTGGACCCGGATGCGGGGGGCCGGTTCCCGCAGCACCTTCGGATGCTGCAGCACCACCGTCTCGAGCAGGGCCCTGGCCTGGGCTGGCGGCAGGTCGTAGTCGAGGCCGACGCTGAACCGGTTGCTGACGGCCCCGGAGCGGCCCAGGTTGCGCAGCACCCTCTCGGTGACGAGGCTGTTGGGGACCACCACCAGCTGACCGTCCATGTTGCGCAACATGGTGTCCCGCCAGCTCACCTGCACCACCACCCCGCGCACCCCCTGATCCAGCTCGAGGAAGTCCCCTTCGGTGAAGTCGTCCCCCAGCTGCAACTCCAGACCCGCGAACAGGTCCTTGAGGGACTCCTGGGCCGCCAGGCCGATCACGGCGGTGAGCACGGCGGAGGTGGTCACCAGCCCCACCAGATCCAGCCGGGCCGACTGCTTCACAAGCACCACCGTGGCCAGGGCGCCGCTGCCGAGGGTGAGCAGCTGCATCAGCAGTTGCGGCGGCGGACGCCACAGCCCCAGGTGGGCGGGCACCTGCAGGGTTGCCCAGAGGGCAATGAGGATGGCGGCGTAGGTGAGCAGCAGGTCGTCGGTCAGCAGCACCCACACCCGGTAGGCCGGTGGCAACCCCTGCAGCGGCAGGGAGCTCAGCAGCGCCCAGGTGGCGATGGCCAGCAGCGGCAACCGCAGCGGCAGGGTCGGGAGGTGCCTGTGGCGGCTGAGGTGGGCCAGCACCAGCAACCCGGCCGTGGCGGCCAGGGCGCTGATCCAGATCTGCAGCAGGGCCAAGACGCTCGCTTCGACCGCCCCATCCTGCCGCCGATCCTGGTCTTCGGCTCCCTGGCAGAGCAGGCTGGGACCAACCGTTCCCCAAGTCGATGCGCCCGATCTGCCTGCGCCCCGTCGTCCTTCTGCTGGGCCTGACGGCGCTCGCTTCCTGGCCGGACGCCGCGGGCGCCCAGGTGCAGCTGCGCTGCGAGGGCACCCTGCTGGAGGCCAGGGGCAGTGCCGAACAGGAACGGCCCACCCGCCGCCTCTCGTTTTCCCTGTCCCTGGAGGCGGAGGCCGCCACGGCCGATGGCGCCCTCCAGAGCCTGCAGGAGCGCCTGGCGGCGGTGCGGACCGCCCTGCAGGGGCAGCAGGTGGAGGAGCTGCGGGTCACCTCGCCGAGCACCTGGCGCCGCGACGCTGAACGCAACCGGCCGGCTGCGGTGACGGCCAGCCTGCAGGTCAGCGGCCGGCTGGTGCCCCAGCGGCTGCAGGCCCTGATCCGGGAGGTGGGGGCCCTGAGCGGGGTGCGCCTGGCGCCGGTGGGCACCGAATCCGATCGGGGCCTGGATGGGGCCGTGCGGCGCCAGCTGCTGCGGGCGGCCTACCAGGACGCCCTCGCCCAGGCCCGGGAGGTGGCGGCTGCCGTCGGCCTGAGCACGCTCAACCCCCTCGAGGTGCAGATGGACGGCAACGAGCTGCGGCCGGTGATGATGCGGGCCGCGGCAGCCGATGCCGCCCCGCCCTTCGATCCGGCCGAACTGGCCCTGCCGAAGGACCGCTTGAGCCTGACGGTGCGGTTTTGCGCGCGTTGAAGGCTTTTCGGGCGCGCCGATGCGCTTTGGGCACCGCCGAGCAGAATGCGGTGATACGGACCCGGAGCCTTGAGCGAATGCGCCGCCGCCGCCTGCCGAGCCTGTCGTTCCTGCCGATCCTGATCCTGCTGACGGGTCCGGCCGTCGGGCCGCTGCCGGTGGAGGCCTCCGAAAGCGCCGTGGTGCAGGAGATTCTCGATGGCAACGAGCTGTTCATCGACGGCAAGACGGCCCAGGTCAAGGAGAAAGCCACCGCTCCCCAGAAGGTCAGCACCCAGAACAGCCGGGGCCAGATCCGTTTCGACAGCGGCGCCGCCGGCCGCCTCAACCGCTTCGCCCTGCTCAAGCTGGGCCAGGGCTGCTTCCTGATCGAGAAGGGCCAGATCCTGGTGTCGGGCAAGCAGAGCGGCTGCACCCGTTCCGCCCGCCTCAGCGTGCGGGGCACCAACTACCTGATCGATGTCAGCGAGTCGGGGGAGGCGGAGATCTCCGTGCTGGAGGGGTCCGTGGAGGTGGAACCTCTCGCCGACGGGGAGCCCACCGGCAAGCCCGCCACCACGGTGGAGGCGGGCCAGCGGCTGCGGCTCTCCGCCAAGGGGGTGGTGCTGGCGATCCTGGCGCTCACGGTGGGGGATTACAACAACATCCTCGGAGGCCCCCTGTTCCAGGGATTCCGCGTGCCGTTGCCGGCCTACGGATCCCTGGAGGGTTACCTCCGTTCCCGGGTGCCGGGGGTCAACCTGCCGAGCGTTCCGGTGAGCCCGCCGTCCCTGCCGTTCTCGCTGCCGCGTTTCTTCTGAGCCGGCCGTGAGGGGTAGGTCGATGGTCGGGGCTGAACGAACGGGTGCGTGAACCTTGCGGTGGCTCTCGGGTCGGGGGTGGGCTGCGTCACTGTTTCTTGGCACTGAGGTGCTGGACGGCCAGGTTTCCGCAGCCCGTGGTTCATGGATCTGCTCAGCAGTCACCGTGTGGTCCTGCCCCGCCGTGCCCATGAGAAGTTGTCCACCCTCTTTCTCCGCAACGGCTCTGGGCTCTGGGTGCTGCGAACCAACCAGATCCCCGGAGGGGACACCACCGTGGAGCCGATGACTCACACGCTGCTTGACCCATGATCAAGGCAGGTGGGGGAGGACGCCCTGACCCGATGGCCCAGTGGCACTGGGCCCGATGGCTGCCAAAGGTCCGTTACCTCGATTGAAGACAGACATGACCTTCCGAGCGTTTTCCATACCGAAGCGGCGGCACCGATTGGCAAGTCGCTCTGCCCCTGTTCTGTCAGGTCTGGGCCTTTCCCTGGTGCTCGGTTGCTGGTCGGGGAAGGCCGTCCTCGCCGTTCCCCAACCGTCCAGCTATGCCCTGGCACAGCAGGCCGACTTCAACCGGCCTGGTCACTATCCACTGGGGGTGCGACCCGACCCTTCGCTCTATCTCCCCCATGCAGACTGGCTCGGGCGCCTGATCCTTCCCTCGGTCCAGGAGTTGGCCGCCTCCCCCCTGCCTGACGACGACTGGGTGTGGGTGGAGATCGAAGGGGCCCCTCAGCCATACCGGCGTCTGGTCGGGCAGCGACTGAGGCTCACCTGGCAGGACACGCAGAAGATCCGCGATCTGGTGGGTCTGGTGACGACTGACATCCGCTTCAGCCGGGATGCCCGGCAGCTCGTTGCCGATGGAATAGTGGTGCCGGAACGTCTGGACGGTCGACGGCGGGTCGGCCCGATGCAGTCGCTGGCAGGGGCCAGGCCCAACGACGACCTCATCGTGAGTCTTGAGCAGGTGGCTGTGGCATCGGGGCCCAATGCAACGACAACACTGCGGATTGGCCGACCGCCCATTCAGATCACGGGACGTTACAAGGCACTGGTGCGGATCCTTGGGCCGGATCCCCGTGGCGGTCTCGACCGGTATCGGGTTCAGCACTTCGATCGAGGCAGCGGCCGGTACAGCGGACCGATCGACACCGTGCGGATCCCTCGCCAGCCCCTTGACCGGGTGGGTCGGCGGTTCTCCTCCCCGGAGGGACTCCAGGCCAGTTCGGCCGGATTCCAGGGTTGGTATCTCTACGGAGCGCCCGACGCCGAGGGCGTCTTCACCGTGCAGGCGATCCAGCCCAGGGGGCTGGTCAAGGTGCAGGCCGATCAACGTCTTGTGGGCCGTGATGAGGGCCTCCGGTTCCTGCGTCAGCGCCAGTGGGACTCCACCTACTGGCCGCGGGGTCGCATCGGCCGCGTCCAGATCCTCCCCGATGGGCCCACTGGACCGGGGACGTCCCGAGGGAGCGACGTCTGGCTGCCGGGCACCGAAGCCCTGATCGTTCATGTGTTCGGAGGGATCGGTGGCGCTGGCGGTGAGCTGGGCGTCATCGGCGATCTCCTGGCGTCCGGTCACTTCTCCTTCGGCATGGCCCGGGTGGTGCGTGATCCACTCAGTGGCGAACCGGTCTTTGACCTGCGCTACTACCAGATCTATGGACATAACACCGATGGCATCATCTCCGGCACGCAGGACTGGACGGCCTACATCGGGGACATGCAGCGCGGCTGGCTGGGAACGCGCCCAATCTCCGATCTCCTCATCAGACTGCCGGTCCTGAGTCAACTGACTCTTGGATCCCAATCCGTGTCGCCGCTCAGGGAGCTGGGAATTCAAAGCGAGGTGATGATGGCTCGTTTTCGCAGCGGCGACGGTACCGGTGCCTCCATGGTCACGCTCTGGACCTCCTGTGTTCAGGACTCCAACCAGGCCCTGTACATCACCTTGCAGAACCTACGCAGCCGCATCGCCGCCGAGCGGGGCCCGGCGGCCGCACCGGTTCCTGCCTCCGAAGACACGGGTCCAGGTCCAGAACCCGACCTTCTGGCCCAGGCTTCCGCTCTGGCGAATGGCCTTGATGCCTTTCTCAAACCAACGGGCACCCCCCGCCCCGACTGGGAGAGCAACCGCAGGATCTTCCTCGATCCGGCACGAACCGGCTCCGGTGCCTCGTCGGGTTTTCGTCGTGGTGATTTTCAGGACGCCCTGCTGAGCCGTCACACATTCCTTCCTCGCCGCGCCTATGAGGAGCTGGCCAGGCTGTTCCTGGTTCAGGGGGCCGATCTCTGGGTATTGCGCAGCAACCAGGTGCCGGGCACCGACACCAGCCTCAAGCCGATTCCTCCCAGCCTTCTGGAACCATGAGACGACTTCGTCGCGCTGCCCTCGCCGCGGTGGCGGCCGTGCTGCCCGTCCTCGGGTGGCCCACCGATGTCACCGCGCAGCCGCTGGCATCGGCGGTGGTGGAGGAAATCCTTGACGGCAGCGAACTCTTCATCCAGCTTCGCCAGGCTCACCTGCATGAGAAGGCCATTGCGCCCGAGCTGGTGCGCACCCAGAACAGCCGCGGCCAGCTGGCCTTCTCCAGCGGAGCGGCCGGTCGGCTCAACCGCTTCTCGCACCTGCGCCTGGGCAGCTCCTGTTTTCTGTTGAGCCGCGGTCAGATCCTGGTGTCGGGCAAGCAGAACGGCTGCACCCGTTCCTCGCGGATGAGCGCCCGTGGCACCAACTACGTGATCACTCTGGCGGACAACGGCGAGGCCGAACTCGTCGTGCTGGAGGGCACCGTGGACGTGCAGTCCCTCCGGGATGGCCAACCATCCGGTGAGTCCCCCACCACCTTGACGTCCGGCCAGAAGGTGCGCTTCTCGCCCCTGGGGTTGCTGTTGTCACTGCAGCGCCTCTCCGCGGCCGACTATGCCGCCATCCTGCGAGGGCCCCTGTTTCAGGGTTTCACCGCACCGCTGCCCGGCATGCCGGCGCTGCAGAGCTATCTCCAGCGCACCTATCCGGGCCTGAGCCCGGCCGGCGGTCAGCCGACGGCCCCGGTGATCAGTTCCGATCCCCTGGTGGTGAGCATCAACCTGGCCCGGGAGCGGAGCGGTCGCCCTGTCCTCCAGCCCCTGCCTCCGGGGCTGGCCGCCGAGAACGCCACCTACCTGGAACCTGTGCTGGAGGGGATCCTGACCAGCTCCAATTGCGACCACGATCGGCCCCGCTGGGATGCCTTCCAGAGCCGCATGGCCGCCACCATGAAGCTGATGCCCACCAGTGAGGTGATCGCCTGCCCGATGCCGGCCCGTGACTGGAACACCGAAGCGATCGTGTCGCGCTGGATGACCTCACCTCTGCATACTCAGATCCTGATCAACCGGCCCCGGGCCCGGCACATCGACTGTGTGCGGCTGGTCAAGGCCGGTCGAGCGGTCGGCATGTGCACCCTCTGGACGCCTCTCAGCGGTTTCGGTCAATAGCGCCGCCACCATGGCGGCATAGCCCTCCTCCTCCACAGCGGCGTGGGCGGCCCAGTCGAGAATCCCGGTGGAGGTAAGGTTGGGCTTCAGCACCAGATCGGCGAACGGTTCTTCCACGTCGGATCGGCGCCGTGCCGAGCAGAGCATCGACTGCATGATCGTCACGGTGATCGGTGGCAGCTCCCAGAAGACGAGACCGAGGCGCCGCAGCATCCTCTGGATCCAGGTCTTCATCTCTCCGGTGCGTACCAACTGACGCTGGCCGGTTCCGTGGTCTAGGGAAACGGCCACAACCCTGGCTGACGTCTGGCGGCGGGCTTCGAGGATCGGCAGGTTGTTGAGCACGGCGCCATCCACATGAAGGCTGCCATCCGACATGGGCACGGGTGGTGCCAGACCTGGAATCGACATGCTGGCGATGACCGTGCTCAGCAGCGACTGGTCATGCCAGAAGGTCATCGTGTTGGTGGCGATGTTCACCGAGCCGGGACGGAAGGGAATCCAGGTGTCACCGACGTCGTGATGTCTGAGGATCTCCTCGATCAGGTGCAGCCCCTTGTTGTAACGGAACAGGGAATGCATCGGAAGCGTGGGTGAATAGGGCGTCTGCTCCACGAAGATGTGGATGAGTTCCCGCTTCACTTCCTCCACCGATCGTTCCAGGGCGTAGAGGCTGCCGATGAAGGCGCCGATGCTGACGCCGTAGATCATGTCGATGTCCACGGTCTGCTGCTCCTCAATGGCGCGCAGCACGCCGATGTGGGCGAATCCCTTGGCGCCGCCGCCGCCGAGCACAAGGATGTTGGCCTGTCCGAGGATGCACCGGGCGATGCGCCGGAAATCAGGGGAGCAAGCCTGTCTCACGTTGTAGACATAGCGCAGGCCCGCCAGAGAGGAGGGCTCCGGGAGCCGGTCGGGATGCACCTGATCGCCGGGCCAAAGACGCAGAAGGTCGACCGTGAGCTCCTGGCCTGGGAAGTCGGCCGGCTCCAGGCGATTGCCTTCGGTGATCAGGAGACAGCGATCGACCAGTGGCCGCACGGAGGGGTGGATCCGACAGAGCCGGTCGACCAGGAACAGGGTGGGCCGACGGATCTGAACAGCATGGATCATGGCGGCGGTCTGCTCCGCCTCGTCCCAGTCTTCGTTCTGGCGATCGCAGATGGCGCCGGCGCCGGAGGCCTTCAGGGCCGCCACCAGATCATCCACCGCAGCATGTTCGAGGCTGCCCATCGCGGCGGCCGGACAGAGCACCACCACCAGCGGCTGGATGGCCAGATCCTCATGGCGTCCGCGGGAGGCTGCCAGTGCCAGCTGGCGGATCAGCCGCTGCGGCAGTTCTGGCATTGCGCCCAGGAGATGGTCCAACGCCTGTCGGTCGATCACCACCAGCAGCCCATCGGTGAGGGCCACCGCACTGGCCGAACGGGGCTGGCTGCAGAGCAGCGCGTACTCGCCGATCAGATCGCCGCGGCTGGCCTTGCGGAACAGCCGGCTTTCGCTGCCGACATCGGCGCGGTATAGGCCCACGATGCCGCAGGCAATCAGATAAGCATCCTCGCCGGTTTCTCCCTGGGCGAAGAGGTGCTCACCGGCCTTGACAGCGAGGCATCGCGGGGACGTCTCCTCCAGCAGGACCGGGTCGATGCCCTCCAGCAAGGGGGAGGCCGTGACAGCGGCTGCGATGGCCTCCGCCAGCGCTTCGGGACAGCTGATCGCTGCCTGCGGGGGGGCGTCGGGTCTTGTCACTGCGAATTCTCCGGTAGGCATGGAGCTTCTGTTCATGCTGCTTCAGACTCCGTTCCGTGGCCTCCGGCCGGAGCGGGCTGGCGCTGGCAGCCGCTGTCCTCCGCGTGCGGCCTCTCCCTCAGAATGAACCAGGCACAGATTCCGGAAGGGCCTGCGGATGACTCCCGTCAACGAAGATCCCCGGATCGTCGGGCCCTTCCTTGCGAGAAGGGGGGGCTGAGTCGAGATGCGCCGTACCCGTACCCTCGCCATGCTCACGGGCGCCCTTCTGGTTTGGGTGGGGGTGTCGGCAGGCTGGCCCGGCCCCCGCTGGCGGATCTGGGAGCGGGGCCTGGGGGACCAGCTGCTGCTGCTGCTGGGCCCCCGCCGGCCTCCCGCCTCCGTTGTACTGGTGACGGTCGACGACGCCACCCTGCAGCAGGGCGACTGGTTTGAGCAGAACCGGGAGATCCCAGAGTGGGCGAAAGGGATCGGCACCCTGCCCTGGCCCAGGGCCGCCTATGGAAAGGTTGCCGACAAGCTGTTGCAGGCGGGCGCCGCGGCGGTGGCCATCAATGTGGTCTTTGAGGGGCCGAGCGGCACGGGGTCCGCCGATGACGCCCTCATGGAGCAGATCCTGAGGCGCCATCCCGGACGCATCGCCCTGGCCGCCGAGATGCTCGAATCCAATGACAGCCAGGGGGCCGGCTCTCTCACTCTGGTGCGGCCCGAGCTGTTCCTGACATCCCTCGGCGGCGCGGGGTCCCTCGGCCTCACCAACACCCTGGCCGGCAGTCCCAGCGAGCCCAGCCGCCATCCCGAGGCCTATGCCCGTGGTGTGCTCACGGCACAGGAGGCCGCCAGCCTACCGGCGCTCTCCACCACCCTGCTGCGGATGGCCGGTCACCACAGCCGTCAGAACGACGTGATCAGTTCACTGCATTTCTACGGTCCGGAGGGCAGCTTCCGCCGCCTGCCCGCATGGGAGGTGCTGGACCCTGACCGCTGGAGGAACCACCCTCTGCGGCCGACCCTGGCCGGCTCCATGGTTCTTCTGGGGCCTGTGGTCACCCAGGGCGATGACGGCTATCCCACTCCCTTCGGTTCGATGTCGGGCCTGGAACTGCTGGCTACCGCCAGCGCCAATTCGCTCCAGGGGGACGGTCTGCAGCCCTGGCCGGGGGCACCGCCGGCCAGGGCCCTGCTGGCCCTGGTGCCGCTGCTGCTGGTGATGGTGGCGGCCCGGGTTCGACCTGCCGTGCGCGGGCGTCTGGCCCTGGTGGCCTTGGCGTTGGCGCTCCAGTTCGGCATCGGGATCGTGGCGCTGCGCCAGGCCCACCGCTGGCTGCCGCTGCTGCCGCCGATCACCGGTCTGGTGCTGCTCGGCCTGCTCTATGGCGGTGACGCCTACGTGAGCGAGGAGCGGGAGCGGCGGCGCCTGCGGCGCACCTTCGAGCGCTACGTGGCTCCCGGGGTGGTGGCCGAGATCCTCTCCGACCCGGAATCGGCCCAGGGCATCCTGCGCGGCCGGCTGCTGGAGGTCACCGTGCTGATGACCGACATCAAGGGCTTCACGGTGCTCACCAAGCAGCGCAGCGGCGAAGGCAAGAGCGAGCTGCACGTGCTCCAGCTCAACGAGTACCTGGGCGCCATGGTGGAGGTGGTCATGGCCCATGGCGGCACCGTCGACAAGTTCATCGGCGATGCGGTGATGGCGGTGTTCGGATCACCGGTGAGCCGGGGGGTGGCCGAGGAGGCCAGCCAGGCGGTGCGCTGCGCCCTGGCGATGCGCGCCGCCCTGGCCGGCCTCAACGAGGACTGGGCGCGGCGGGGCATCGCCACCCTCGACAACGGCATCGGCCTGGCCAGCGGCCAGGTGATGGTGGGCCAGATCGGCAGCCCCAAGCGGATGGAGTTCACCGTGATCGGCGACACGGTGAACCTGTCGGCCAGGCTCGAATCGGCCACGCGGAATGTGGACGCGGCGGTGGTCTGCGACGCCCAGACCGCCAGCCTGATTCAGGCCGATGCGGGCCTCGCCTCCCGCTCCCTGGGGGCCCAGCCCGTGAAGAGCCTGGGGGAGGTGGAGATCTTCACCGTCTCGCTCCGGGATCAGGCCTCCAGATAGGGTCAGGCCTCCAGATAGGTGGTCTGCTCCAGGCTGGCCCGCAGGTGGGCCATCAGCCTCCGGGCGTCGCTGATGGCCAGGTCGCCGCGGCCGATCGCCTGCTCGCTGGCCAGGCGGAGCCGCTCCAGCAACAGGTCGGGGTCGTGTTCCATCGCCTCGAGCACCTCGGCGTTGGTGTTGCCCCGCACCACATGGTCGACCCGGTAGCCGCCACCCGCCGCCAGCCGGATGTGCACGGCGTTGGTGCTGCCGAACAGGTTGTGCAGGTTCCCCATCACCTCCTGGTAGGCGCCGCCGAGGAACAGGCCGATCCAGTAGGGCTCGCCGGGCCGCAGATTGTGGAGTTCCAGCAGGGGCTTGACCTGGCCCCGATCGATGAAGCGGGCGATCTTGCCGTCGGAATCGCAGGTGAGGTCGGCGAAGCTGCCCAGCCTGCTGGGGCGTTCATCGAGCCGGTGAATCGGCATCACGGGGAACAGCTGGTCGATCGCCCAGGTGTCCGGCGCCGAGCGGAACACCGAGAGGTTGGCGTAGTAAGTGCCGGCCAGCGCCGCCGGCAGGGCCTGCAGTTCCTGGGGGATCACGGTGCCTGTGGGCAGCCCCTCGAGCTGGCGGGCGATCGCCTGGCAGCTGGCCCAGGTGAGGCCCTCGGCCGTGGCCCGCTCCGGCAGGCTCAGGTAGCCGAGACGGAAGGCGGTGAGGGCGTCCTCCTTGAACTTGAGGGCATCGTTCCAGGCCTCCTGCAGCTGCTCCACCACCGCCCGATCGCCGGCGTCGTCCCCGTCGCCCCCCCCTGCCGCCGCGATCGCCGTGATCAGGGCGTGGGTGTCGCGCAGGTTGCGCAGGATCAGCGCCTCCCCTTCGGCCGGCGGCGGCACCGTTTCGCTGTGGCCGCCGGCCCCGAGCACGTCGAACACCAGCACGCTGAAGTGGCTGGCCAGGGCCCGGCCGCTCTCGCTCACCAGCGTGGGCGGGCGGATGCCGTGGGGCTCGCAGCACTCCCGGATCGTGGCGACGACGTCGTTGGCGTAGTTCTGCAGCGAGTAGTTGGTGGAGGCGGCGGTGGCGGTGCGGCTGCCGTCGTAGTCGATGCCCAGGCCGCCGCCCACATCCAGGAAGCCCATCGGCGCCCCCAGACGGGTGAGCTCGGCGTAGATCTGGCCGGCCTCCTGCAGGGCGTCCTTGAGCACGGCGATGTCGTTGATCTGGCTGCCGACGTGGAAGTGCAGCAGGCGCAGGTCGTTGAGCAGGCCGGCCTCCCGCAGCCTCTCCACCGTGGTGAGCAGGTCGGGGATCGAGAGGCCGAACTTGGCCCGCTCGCCCACCGAGCTGCCCCAGCGGCCGGTGCTGCGGGCCGAGAGCTTGGCGCGGATGCCGATGAACGGGGCCCCGCCCAGGGCGCTGCTGGCGGCGATGATCCGCTCCACCTCATCGGCCTGCTCGATCACCACCACCGGCTGGCGCCCCAGGCGCCGGGCCAGGATCGCCGTCTCGATGTAGCGCCGGTCCTTGTAGCCGTTGCAGATCAGCAGGGCGTCGGGATCGTCGAGCAGGGACAGGGCGATCAGCAGCTCGGCCTTGCTGCCCGCCTCCAGGCCGAAGTGCCAGCGGCGGCCGCTCTCCACCAGCTGCTCCACCACGTGGCGCTGCTGGTTGCATTTCACCGGGAACACCCCCTGGTAGCGGCCGTTGTAGCCGTACTGGGCGATGGCCCGCTCGAAGGCACCGTGGAGACGCTCGAGCCGGTCCTCGAGGATGTCGTCGAAACGGATCAGCAGCGGCAGGGAGAGATCACGCCCCTGCAGCTCCCGCACCAGCTCTACCAGATCGAGGGAGCCGCCGCGGTCACCGCGGGGCTGGACGATCACGTGGCCCCGGGCGCCCACCCCGAAGTAGGGATCGCCCCAGCGGTCGAGCCCGTAGAGGGCCGCCCCGTCGGCGGCGCTCCAGGCGTCGGCCCGCCCGGAAGGGACGGAGGGCACGCCCGGCGGGCTGGTCGGTTCGGCGAACACCATCGCAGCCTTGGGTTGGCTCAGGCCTCAGCGGCGCAATCTAGGCGGGGCGCCGCTGCCGGTTTGGGGTTGCTTGCCAAGCGGCAGCTCCAGCGCGGACGATGGCCCGATCCCCTTTCCCTTTGCCATGGCCACCGAACGCACCTTCCTCGCCATCAAGCCCGACGGGGTGCAGCGGGGCCTGGTGGGCGAGATCCTCGGCCGTTTCGAGACCAAGGGCTTCAAGCTGGTGGGCCTGAAGCAGCTGGTTCCCAGCCGGGAACTGGCCGAGAGCCATTACGGCGTGCACCGGGAGCGCCCCTTCTTCGCTGGCCTGGTGGACTTCATCACCAGCGGGCCCGTGGTGGCCATGGTGTGGGAAGGGGATGGCGTGATCGCCAGCGCCCGCACATTGATCGGCGCTACCAAGCCCCTCGAGGCCGAGCCCGGCACCATCCGCGGCGACCTGGCGGTGAACATCGGCCGCAACGTCATCCACGGCTCCGATGCGCCGGAAACTGCCGAGTTTGAGATCGGCCTCTGGTTCGCGGCCTCCGAGCTCTGCGACTGGACGCCGGCCGATCAGGTGTGGCGTACGGAGAGCTGAACGCTCCGTGCCCCCCCTGCTCACGGCGGCCGATCTGAGGGGACTTCCCCTCTTCGCCCAGCTCACGGATTCCCAGGCCGATCGCCTGCTAGCCGGCCAGATCGGTGTGGATGTGGCGTCGGAGCAGGTGCTGCTCCTGCAGCAAGATGAGGGTGAAGGCCTGGTGGTGATCCAGACGGGGCTTGCCAAGGTGCGGGCCTACACGGCGAACGGGGAGGAGGCGGTGATGGCCGTGCTCGGTCCCGGCGATCTGATGGGCGAGATGGCGGTGCTCACGGCCGGGCTGCGTAATGCCGATGTGGTGGCCCTCACCCCCTTGACGGTGGTGAAGCTGCGGGCCGGCGCCTACCGCGAGCTGTTGTTCAACGATGGCTCCATTTCCTTGGCCCTGGCCCAGCTGCTGGCCTCAAGGTTGTCGGCGCTCAATCGCCGCTTCCTGTTGCGGGGGGCGGACGCCACCACCCGGTTGCTGGGGGTACTCCTGGATCTGGCCCTCACCTGCTCCCGCGGTCAGGATCCCCTCGCCCTGATCCCTCCCCTGCCGCAGCGGGAGCTGGCGGCCATGGCGGGTTTGTCGCGGGAGACCACCTCCCGCACCTTCGCCCAGCTGCGGGAGCGCGCCATGGTGATCGGCGACCCGCAGGGGATGCGGATCGCCGATCTGCAGTGTCTGCGGAAGCGGGGCTTGCTGAACTGAGGGTGGCCGCCAGCCTCAGGCACCCAGGGCGAAGTCGCTGGCCTGCAGGGTGAGTCCTTGGCTCACCACGGCGAACACGCCGCCCTGGCCCACTCCGGCGGTAGATCCGTTCTGGTTGAACAGGATTGTGCCGTTGCGCAGGTCCTGAACCAGCAGGGTGCTGCTGCCCAGGGCGCGGGTGAGCTCGGCATCGTTGTTCACCGACTGGAAGCTCACGGCGGCGCCGGCACTGAGGCCGAAGGCGCTGCGGGAGAGTTCGATCCGGTCTCCCTGGCTGCGGCTGAAGTCGGTGATGTGATCGGCCTGGGCCGTGCCGAAGGCGCCGGCTGTGGCGAAGCGGAACCGATCGGCGCCGCTGCCGCCGGTGAGCACGTCGCGGCCTGCGCCGCCATCGAGCCGGTCGTTGCCGGCGTCGCCGCGCAGCTCTTTGGCGGCCCCGTTGCCGTTGATCAGATTGTCGAGGGCGTTGCCGTAGCCGTTGATCGCGGCGGTGCCGGTGAGGGTGAGGTTGCGAGCTTCGGCGGCCAGGGTGGTGCTGACGCTGCTGGACTGGTTCTCCTGGGTGCCAACCGGGGACTGCAGTGAGGGCGCAGGCTTGTTGCCGGGCAGGGCATTGGTCGGGTCCTGCAGGAAGCTGGGATCACCGCTGGGGATATCACCCTCGCCGCCGGGATTGGTGACGCCAGCGCCGTTGCTTCTGGTGGGGCCGTTCAGGCCTTTGTTGCCGCCGCTCACGTTCTCGCCGATCGCACTACCCCCGGGCTGGCCGAACAGCTTCTGGCCCTGCAGCGACGCCGACTTCGCCGCGATGCTGCCGTTGTTCACCACCTGGGAGATGCCGTCGTTGTCGACCGGGGTGGCATCACCGCTGCCGCCCTGGCTGGTGGGTTTGCCGGCCTTGGAGGCGATGATCTGGTTGAGCATCGATTGGGTGTAGATGTTGTCGTGGCTGCTGCCCTGATTGTTGGGGTCTGGCATGCCTACGCTGCCGGCCGCTTTGGGATTAAGATCTTTCATTGAATCTTCTTCATAGAAATAGGCGTCTATTGCCTCTGACACGATCAACATCAACCCAGCGCCAGCGGCGACTACTGGGGCGACTTCAGCTAGTGGAGTTACGGCGAGAATACCCGCTACCGCGCCTCCTGCAGCCGCTGAATCGTAAAGAACTTCGCTTACATCCTTGTGGTCATAGATGTATCTACCGCTCACCCATTCTCCCGCAACCATGCCTTTTGATTTGAAATCCGTGAGCGTCTTGACGCCCGCATTCGCTGCCACGCCCAACAGCCCCCCACCGATCCGCCCTGATACGGCGCCATCGGGTTCCCTCCGGGCACCGTGTTCGCGTCAACGTTGGGTTGACTACCGAATCCCTGGTCCGAGGAGGGTTGGTTCGTTGTGCTGGATCCGCTCAGATCCTTGAGTTTGTCCTTCTCCGACTGGGCTGCCGTGGAGCTCGTGCCCACGCCGGCCAGTTGCTTCATGGCGTCGGTCTTGCTCACCAGACCAAGGGCATTGTTGAGGGTGGCCTGCTGTTCCTCGGCGGTGGCGGGGGTGTAGCCCGGCCTGCTCACCTCGGGAATGGCGGGCGAAGGGCCTTCGAAGCCCGGGCGAGGCCTGTTGCCCTGGCTGCTGCCGTCGGTGCCCTGGTTCTGAACCTGGTTCGGATTGATCAGCGGGGATTGCTTGGCCGCGGCGGCGAGCACTTTTGCATTCACGACGGCGCTGGTGGTTTTGGCCTTGGCGGCTGTAGCGATGTTGGGTTTGGGGATAGCCGTGGGAGCCTCGTTCGGGACTCCGCCACTGTCTGCCGGATGGCCGGGTGGCCGGGTGGCCACCGGAGCTGGCTCACGCCGGGTTGTGAGGTTGCTCACAGCCCGAGGCTCGTAGCCACCCTTTCCTGGGACAGGGGGGCTGCACTCCGAAAACTGGTCGAAGGCCATCTGCTTCTGGCGGTTTCAGCCTTCCCCCGTCACCCTGGAGTCACCTGATGCGTCCCCCCCTTCATCCCATGCCGATGCCCCAGCGTCTTCGAGCGGCATTGGCGGCTCGCCCCTGGCCGGGGCGGGCTTCCCTCGGCCTGGCGGATCTGGCCTCCCTGGCCCTGGCCGCCGCCCTCGTGCCCAACGCCCCCGCGGGTGTCAGCGCCGCCCCCGCCATGCCGCGGGTGGTGGAGGTTCCCTCCCGTCCCGCCTTCATCAAGCCCCCCGGCGGTTCGGAACGGCCGGCCCGGCCAGGTCAGATCCTGGCGGCCAGCACCCTGCTGCGCACCCAGAAGCCCGGCCGGATCCAGGTGCTGCTGGCCAATGGCCGCAGCTTCCGTCTCGGCGGCGATGCCGTGGCGCGCCTCGGCCCCGATGGGGTGGACCTCGAGAACGGGCAGATCATTGCCTGGGTGAATCCCGGATCCAAGGGAACCACCCGGCTCCGGCTCCGGATCCGCACCCGGGTGGCCACCGCTTCGATCGTGGGCACCACCGTGTTCATCGATGCCACGCCCGACACGGTGAAGGTGTTCAGCTGGGAGGGCCATGTGTCGGTGGCCACCTCCAGTGGCGTGACCTTCGAGCTGCACAGCGGCCAGCAGGTGGTCTTCGAGCAGGGGGCCTGGCAGGCGCCCCGGCGCCTCAGCCAGGAGGAGGCCACGGTCCGCCGCCGCACGAGCCTCCTGCTCAATGGCTTCGAAACACCGATGGTCACCCTCCCGGTGATTGAGCGGGAACTGGGGCTCTCACCCTTGGCCGCCCCGGCCGCCGCGCCGGTGGCTCCCGCTTCCCCGCCGGCCCGTTGACCCGGTTGCCGCCGCTCTGGAGTCTGGCCCTGGCGGTGCCGCTGGTGCTCAGCCCCGCTCTGGCGGGTCTCGATTCCCGGTGGAGCGCCCTGTTCTTCCAGTGGAGGGGAGCGCGGTCGCCGTCGCCCGATCCGGTGCTGCTGGCCGTGGATGCCGAGTCCCTCTCCCTCGATCAGTTGCTCACCCCGGCGGAGCGCAGCGCTTCTCCCCTGTGGCGGCGGATGGGGCCCTGGCCCTGGCCCCGGGAGCTCCAGGCCGAATTGGCCGCGGCGGTGCTGGAGCGGGGTGCCCGGCAGGTGGTGTTCAACGTGGTGTTCACCGGCCCCAGCCGCTTCGGTGCCGCCGATGACACGGCCTTCGAGCGGCGCCTGGCTCCCTGGCGCCGGCAGGTGGTGCTGGCGGCCGCATACAGCACCAGCGAGCGGGGGGGGCTGGAGCAGGCCCAGGTGCAGAGGCCGGTGTACGGCGGCTTTCCACGGCTCGGTCTCACGGCCCTGCTGCAGAGCCCCCGGGGGCTGGTCGAAGCCATCCCTGGTCGGGCCTGGATCGACGCCACCCTGGCCGATTTCCCCGGGATCCATCCCTTGCCCCTGGCCTATGTGGCGGCGGCGCGCCCCCTGCCGGCGGACTCCGTGGGGATCGATTTCAGTGGGCCCGCCGCTGCCCTGCCCCAGGTGCCGGCCTGGCAGGTGTTGCAGCAGGCCGAAGGCTTCTGGCGTGGTCGCACCGTGTTGATCGGGGCCACGGCGCCGGAGCTGGGGGATCAGCAGGAAACCCCCTTCGGTTCCCAGAGCGGGGCCCAGGTGCAGCTCGCCGCCCTGGCCACGGTGCTGGAGGAGCGGGGCTTCCAGCCTCTGCCATCCCCCCTGGTGTGGCTCCTCCTGGGCGGTTGGACCCTGCTGGTGGCAGGGATGCTGTGGCGTTGTCGCCAGGTGGGCACCACCGTGGCGATCACGGTGGGGATCGCGGCTGCCGGGCTGCTCGGCGCTGGCGGCATCTGGGCCCTGGCCCATCGGCTGCCGCCGGTGTCGGCGCTGGTGGCCACGCCGCTGCTGGGGGGCGGCCTGCGCTCCTGGAGCCAGTGGCGCCATGAGAGCCGGGAGCGCGCCTATCTGCACCAGGTGCTCGCGCGGCGGGTCTCCCCCACGCTGCTGCGCGACATCCTGCGGGAGCCGGGGCCGATCTGGACCCAGGTGGGGGGCGTGCGGGGCCACTGCGTGGTGCTCTTCACCGACCTGATGGCCTTCACCCCCTTCAGCGCCGTGTTGCCGCCCGCCGAGCTGTTCAGCCTGCTCAACCGCTATTTCGAGGCCATCGCCGCCGCCGTGATCGCCGAGGAGGGCCTGCTCGACAAGTTCATCGGCGATTCGCTGATGGCCGAGTTCGGCGTGCCCCGCAGCCGCGGCGATGGGGTGGAAGCCCTGGCGGCGGTCCGGGCGGCCCTGGCGATGCAGGCCAGCCTGGCGGAGCTCAATGCCGAACTGGCCGCGGCGGGCCGTCCTCCCCTGCGCCAGGGCATCGGCCTGCACTTCGGCGAGGTGATGGCCGGCAACCTCGGCTCCAGCCAGCGGCTGGAGTTCACCGTGATCGGCGTGAGCGTGATCGTGGCCAGCCGTCTGGAGCGCCTCACCCGCCAGTTCCCGGATACCCCGATCCTGATCAGCGGGGCCCTGCTCGCGCTGCTGCCGGATCAGCTGGAGGTGGTTTGCCTCGGTGCCCATCGGCTCAAGGGGTTGCCCGATCCGGTGGAGGTCTATGGCCTGCTCGGTCTTCGCTGAAGGGGCCGGGACTACTCCCTGGGGATGGCCCCAGCCTTGTAACCGCGCGACCCCGACGACAGTGGCCGCCACCGCATCTCCCCCCTGTCGCCGCGGACGGGCAGGCCCCTTGGAAGCGGTGATCGGCCTGGAAACCCACGTGCAGCTCGGCACCGCCAGCTAGATCTTCACCGCTGCCTCCACCGCCTTCGGTGATGCCCCCAGCAACCATGCTGATCCGGTGGTGCTCGGCCTGCCCGGCACGTTGCTGGTGCCGAATACCAAGGTGCTCGAAGACGTCGTCAAGGCGGCGATGGGATGGCCCTGAGCCTGAAAGATCGCCGCGACGTGCAAATTTGATCGCCAGCAGTATCCCTATCTCAATCTCCCCAGGGATTAGCAGACTTCCCAGCATGACGAACCCATTACCAAAGACGGCTGGATTGAGATGAAAGTGCGAATAACACATGCAAGCTCATGGTCTGCGCACCGGCCGGCATGTTCAGCATGGCTCTGATAGTCGGCCCATCATGTCCTACTTGGGGGTGAGCGACGGCAAGGCGCAGGCGGGTTCGCTGCGCTGCGCTCTGAACATCTCCGTGCGGAGGGGAACGGATGCACCCTTCGGAGTGAAGGTGGGGCGCAAGAGTATGAACTTTTTCTTCACGATTCGGAGGGCCTGTGAGCAAGATCACCAAGGAGATCCTGAACTCGCCAACCAGATCCTCAGCACGAAGCTCTAAGGGCTGAGGGTCATCGACCGACCCCTCATCCGTCCTCCGGGACCCTGGATCCGTCGTCCGGTGGTGAGGGGCTGGTTGCGGATCCGTGGCGATCAGGAAAAGCGGCTCCAGTGAAAGGCCTCGAGCAGCCCATCGTCCCTTTCCTGGCCAAGCAGCGCGCCCGCCAGCAGTTCGGCGGTGATCGCCGCCAGCAACACCCCATTGCGATGGTGGCCAGCCGCCAGCCACAGGCCGGGAATCGAACTCTTCCCCAGCAGGGGGGCCTCATCCGGGGTGCAGGGCCGGAAGCCCCACCAGCGCTCCATGGGAGGCCAGCTGCTGGCGGCCGGCAGCAGGGAGGCAATGCCGTTCTGGAGGGAGCGCTGGCCATCGGGGGTCAGACCCTCGGCGAAGCCGACCTCGGCTTCGCTGGTGGCGCCCACCACCAGCAGGCCGTCCTCCCGCGGCACCAGGTAGGTGCCGGGGCCGAACACCACCCGCTCCAGGGCCTGGCGCGGCCCTTGCAGCGACAGCATCTGGCCCTTCACCGGCACGATCGGCAGCTCGGGTAGGAGCTGGCCACTCCAGGCGCCGCAGGTGAGCACCGCCTGGATGGCGGCCAGTTGGCGTTGTTCCCCCTCGGCGGTGCGCAGCCGTGCGCCGGCGAGAGCACCGTTGCCATCGCGCACCAGCTCCAGCACCTCGGAGCCCTCCTGGAATTCCACCCCCAGCCCCACGCAGGCCCGCTCCAGGGCCCGCATCAGGCGGCGGCGGTTATCGATCTGGCCGTCCTGGAGGAACAGCAGACCCGCTTGCCACAGGGGGCCGATGCCTGGGATTTCCCGTTCCAGGCCGGTCCGATTCAGGGGAGTCCCCCAGGAGGCCGTGGGGTAGGCGTCCCGCTCGGCGGCATTGGTGAAGGGCACCACGATCCCGCAGCGCCGCAGGCCGCAGGCCAGGCCGCTGTCGGCCTCAATCTGGGCTACCCAGGCGGGGATCCGTTCCAGGCTGCGCTGGCCCAGCTCCAGCAGGGGCCCGTTCAGGCCCTCGGCGTGGGGCGCCAGCATGCCGGCGGCCACAAAGCCGGCGGCTTCACTACGGCGCCGGCTCAACACCTGCACCGCCAAACCCCGGCGGGCCAGCTGGTGGGCGATGGCCAGGCCCATCAGTCCGCCACCGAGGATCAACACCGGTTTTGGGGTGGCTGCCTCCATTGCCCCAGCCTTGCGCACGGCCCACCCGATCGGCGTTTCCGTCCGGAGCTGCCGATCACCGATGGCGCGGGGCTGGCTCCCCGCCCCGCTTCCATAGGATCGGGCCACGTTCAGGAGCTGGAGATCTCAAATGACAGCGGCAACACAGGCTGATTGGGAAGCCGTGATCGGCCTGGAGACCCACGTACAACTGGGGACCAACAGCAAGATCTTCACCTCAGCCTCCACCGCCTTCGGCGATGCCCCCAACACCCACATCGACCCGGTGGTGTGTGGACTGCCCGGCACCCTGCCGGTGCTCAACCAGAAGGTGCTGGAGTACGCGGTCAAGGCATCCCTGGCCCTGAATCTTCAGGTGGCCGAGCACAGCAAGTTCGACCGCAAGCAGTACTTCTATCCCGACCTGCCCAAGAACTACCAGATCTCCCAGTTCGACGAACCGATCGCCGAGGACGGCTGGATCGAGGTGGAGGTGGCCGAGAAGGGCAAGGACACCTACCTGAAGAAGGTGGGCATCGAGCGGCTGCACATGGAGGAGGACGCCGGCAAGCTGGTGCACGCCGGCAGCGACCGCCTGGCCGGCTCCACCCACTCCCTCGTGGACTACAACCGGGCCGGTGTGGCCCTGGCGGAGATCGTCTCCAAGCCGGACCTGCGCACGGGCCGGGAGGCGGCCGAGTACGCCTCGGAGATCCGCCGCATCATGCGCTACCTGGGCGTCAGCGACGGCAACATGCAGGAGGGTTCCCTGCGCTGCGACGTCAACATCTCCGTGCGCCGCGGGCCCGAGGCCCCCTTCGGCGTGAAGGTGGAGATCAAGAATATGAACTCCTTCTCGGCGATCCAGAAGGCGATCGATTTCGAGATCGCCCGCCAGATCAAGGCGTACGAATCCGGTGAGCCGGTGGTGCAGGAAACGCGCCTGTGGGATGAGGGCAAGCAGCTCACCAAGAGCATGCGCAGCAAGGAAGGGGCCAGCGACTACCGCTATTTCCCCGATCCCGACCTGGGGCCGATCGAGGTGAGCACCGAGCAGCGGGAAGGCTGGCGGGCCGAACTGCCCGAACTGCCGGCGGCCAAGCGCCACCGTTACGCAGAAGGCCTTGGGCTCTCGATCTACGACGCCCGGGTGCTCACCGATGAGCGTTCGATGGCCGAATACTTTGAGGCGGCTGTGGCCGCCGGGGGAGACCCCAAGGCCGTGGCCAACTGGGTGACGGGGGACATCGCCGCCCACGTGAATGCCAACCGTCTGTCGATCACCGAGCTGCCCCTGGGGCCCGAGCAGCTGGCCGAGATGGTGCAGCTGATCGAGGCGGGCACCATCAGCGGCAAGATCGCCAAGGACCTGCTGCCCGAACTGCTCGAAAAGGGCGGATCGGCCGGGGAGATCGTCGAATCCCGCGGTCTTGGCATGATCTCCGACCCGGCGGCGATCGCCGCCATCGTGGCGGAGCTGCTGGCGGCCCATCCCGAGGAGGTGGAGGCCTTCCGCGGCGGCAAGACCAAGCTGCAGGGCTTCTTCGTGGGGCAGCTGATGAAGCGCACCGGCGGCCGCGCCGACCCCAAGCTGGCCAACCGGATCCTCAGCGAGCAGCTCAAGGGCTGAGCGCTGCCGGTTGCTTGCTCAGATCCAGGTGGTGATCGGCGGTTGCAGCAACAGATCGGCGATGGTGCTGATGATCGCCGGGGCGTCAAAGTAATCGCCGTGATCGATGCTGCGATTGGTGAGGCGGGTGGCGTTGTATCCCGTCATGTTGGGCGGCGCCAGGGAGGGCAGGGGATTGAGACCGAGGCTGCTTTCCCAGCGTTTGGTGAGTTCGGGCCCCGTGAGTCGCTGCTTGAGTTTTTCGATCGGTTCGCGCAGGGCCTCTTTTTCCAGCACCGAAGCCTGCAGGGCGCTGTCGTGGCGTGAATAGAAGAGATGGGTGTGACCCACCAGATGCTTGAGTCCACCGTAGAAGGGTCCGTTGTAGTGCAGTCGCCTGGAGCCGACCTGCACATTCGGACACTGGGTGACCTCACGGCGTTCCACATCGGGGGCCAGCATGATGTACTGATCCACGAAGGATTCGGCGCCGTTGTCTTTCCGCCGCGACAGGCGGCCCGTCAGCCGACGGCCGGCGTCGTCACCGCTTAAGGCCTGCTTCGGCCAACTCTCCTCGTTGAGCAGGCTGGCCAGCATGTTGCAGGTGAGGTAGTTGCCCATGCTGTGGGCGATGAGCGCGATGCCGGTGCCAGGATTCACAGTCCGGATCGTGGCGATCATGTTGGCCAGTGCGGCGGTGGACTGGGTCGCTTCGTTGCGATCCGACTGATAGGCCAGCACGCTGCCATCGGATGGCCAGGAAAAGCCGATGAAGGCCATGTGATCCCTGCTCTCGTCGATCGGATGCTGTGGGTCGGGCGGGCCCATCAGCAGCGAGTGTCCTTGCTGGGCCAGCTGTTGCTGCAGCAGCTCCGCCAGCAGCGAAAAGGAGGTGATGGCACCGTGCAGCGGCACGTTGAAACCGTGAATGCCGATCACCACCGTTCGGATGCACGGTTTGGCCAGAAATCTCTTCAGGTCCTCGCGTTGTGCTTCGGCGATCACCGCCTCGATCGGAAGGCTGGAGGGATCGGTGCTGCCCAGGTACTGGGCCATGCAGATCTCGGTGTCGATCCAGTGGTAGCCACTGCGCTGCAACTTGATGCGCTCCGCATCATCAAAGGCCCGCCCGAGCTTCTGGCGATCACGATTGGTGGCGAAATAACGAATAGTGCGTGACATTCATGTATGCCGGCCAATACTCATTGTCATGGAAGCCCCAGCGCTCACGTTGGCCCCTGGAGCTTTCTGCTGAAATCTTTACATCAAAGGCGCTTGTCTGTGCCCCTCGTCAGCGTCTGTCACTGCGGAGGCCGGAGCAGGTTGTTCATCTGTGAGGGAAGGTTGCTGCTGGCCTGGTTGTTATTGATCACGGCGTTGGCGAGGGCCCGTTTGCGGGCGAGCGGTCACTGGGAGTGGATGCGGTTGGTGGCCTCCCCAGCGTCGAGTCCATCGCGGGCCATCAGGCGTCGCAGCTGCTCGGCTTCGTCGCAATCCACCAGCCACACCTCGCTGCAGAGGCTCTCCAGCCCCGCCTCAAACAGCAGCGGGATCATCAGGACCACGGTGGGCACCTCCCGCAGCCGTTCCAGCTCGACGGCAAAGCGTTGCCGCACCAGGGGGTGCACCAGCCCCTCCAGCCAGGCCCGCTCGGCCCCATCGGCGAACACGATCCGCCCGAGGGCGGCCCGGTCCAGGGCGGGGGCAGGGTCGGCGGCCGGCGGGAAAACCCCCTCAACCGCCCGTACCTGCTCGCCATAGCGCGCCAGCACCGCCGCCGCACCGGGGCTTCCCGGCGCGAGGGCCTCGTGGGCGTAGCGGTCGGCATCCAGCACCGGCAGCCCGAAGCGGTGCTCCAGCAGGGCGGCCACCGTGCTCTTGCCGGTGGCGATCCCGCCGGTGAGCCCGATGCGGCGCTGAGCCGGCCGGCTCAGCGCCGTTCCCCCCAGAGAAGCCGTCCCAGCAGGGCCAGCAGGTCGTCCTCCAGCCCCGTCCGCTCCGCCGGCACCGGAGGCCGCCAGGGCCGCCGCCTGCTCCGCAGCCTCCCGCCGCAGACCTTCCCTTCCGGCTGGGTCAGCTGGCGGAGATGGTGGGCCTGATTGAGGCGGGCAGCATCAGCGGCAAGATCGACAAGGAGATCCTGCCCGAACTGCTGGAGAAGGGCGGTTCGCCGGCTGCCCTGGTGGAGGCGCGGGGACTGGGGATGATCAGCGACCCGGCGGCGATCACGGCGATTGCCGATGAGCTGCTGGCCGCTCACCCCGCGGAGGTGGAGGCCTTCCGCCGCGGCGACAAGACCAAGCTGCAGGGCTTCTTCGTGGGCCAGCTGATGAAGCGCAGCGGCGGCCGCGCCGATCCCCAACTGGCCAACCGGATCCTGGCGGAGCGGCTCAGACGATGCTGATCCGGGACAGGGAGTTGAAGCCGCTGGCGTAGCTGAAGCCGCTGATCTCCACGACCGCATCGCTGCTGGCGCCGTAGCCGGCGGTGGCGTCGTTGAAGGCGATGAAGGTGCGCAGTGCGCTGCCGCTGCCGAAGCTGAAGGTGGCGGCGCCATTGGCCACGAAGTTTGTGGCGCTGAGCAGGCCGGTGAGGGCAGTGTCGTTGAGGCCCGACACCGCTCCGAGGGTCTTGAAACCACCGGCGGGGGGGGCGGTGGCGACGTCGAACCGGTCGAGGCCGACGGTGAAGCCGTTGATCCGCTCGAAGCTGCGGGCGGCGCTGCTGCCGCCGACGCTGCCGTCGCTGAGCGCGGTGTACACGAACGTGTCGGCTCCCGCGCCGCCGGTGAGGGTGTCGAGTCCGCCGCCGCCGTTGATCGTGTCATCGCCCGCGCCGGCGTTCACCGTGTCCACCCCCTGGCCGGCGAGGATCGTTTCCCCATCGGCGCTGCCGGTCACGATGTCGTTGCCGTCGCCGGCATCGATCACCACATTGCCGCCCAGCAGGCGGACGCGGCTCAAGTTGAGCGTGTTGGCGGCCCAGTTGCCCTGCAGCCGCACCTGTCCTGGACGGGCGCCGCTGTTGCCCCCCACCGATGTGTTGTTGACGATCTGCTCGATCCCGTTGCCGGTCAGGAAGTTGCCGTTCGCCAGGCCGATGTCGACGTTGTCGTTGCCGATCGCCACGATCCGATCCACGCCCGTTGCGCCACTGTCGCTGTAGATGTCGGTGCCGCCGTAGCTCTGCCAGCCGCCGCTCTCCAGCCCGCTCACCAAGTAGGTGTCGCTGCCTTCGCCGCCATCAAGGATGTCGTTGCCGCCGCCGCCGCTGATCGAGTCGTTGCCGCCACGGCCTCGAATCCAATCATCGCCGTAGCCGCCACTCACCGTCTCGCGGGCTGTGCTGCCGATGAAGCTGTCGTTGCCGCTGCCCAGATCGGTGCTCAGGTTGGTGCCCCGCAGTTCCGTGGCGCTGAAGTCGAAGTTGTTGTTCTGCCAGTCGCCCAGCAGGCGAACGCTGCCGCTGGTGCCGGTGGCGTCGATCAGCTCGATGCCGCTGGCCGGACCAAAGGACATCAGACCGATGTCGACGTTGTCGCGGCCGTTGGCGGCCACCGCCACGATGCGGTCGTAGCCGCTGCTGTCGGCATAGGTGTCGTAGCCCTCAAAGGTATAGGGCTGATCAGGGACCCAGTTCGGGTTGGCGCCGCTCACCTCATAAAGGTCGTTGCCGGCGCCGCCATTGAGCCAGTCGTCGTTGCGACCGCCACGGATGCGGTCGGCGGCGGCAGTCCCGATGACGATGTCGTTGCCATCACCGGCATCGATGAGGAAGTTGCCGCCGAGGAGGGCAACGCCGGAGAAATCAAAGACATTCCACTCCCAGCTGCCGAGGAGTGTGACGCGTGCCGCATCGGTGGTGGCATTGACGATCTGCTCGATGCCACTGCTGGCGGAGAATGCGCTGCTCAGGCCGATGTCCACCGGCCCGGTGCCTGTGGCGAGGATTTGATCGATGCCATCAGCGGCGGCACCGCTGTCGCTGTAGGTGTCGTAGCCGGAGAAGGTGTAGGGCTGATCGGGCACCCAGTTTGGATTGGCGCCGCTGACGAGGAAGGTGTCGCCGCCGCCACCGCCATCGAGGGTGTCTTCGTTGCGGCCGCCTTGGATCAGATCGGAGCTGGCGGTGCCGATGACGATGTCGTTGCCATCACCGGCATCGATGAGGAAGTTGCCGCCGAGGAGGGCAACGCCGGAGAAATCAAAGACATTCCACTCCCAGCTGCCGAGGAGTGTGACGCGTGCCGCATCGGTGG
>NZ_JAGQCH010000039.1 GCF_024346055.1 Cyanobium sp. Cruz CV13-4-11 | reverse complement strand
TGGCAGAGGACCGGGCCAGGGTGGCTCACTTTTCGCTGTCGCCTCCCCCTGCCATGGCAGGGGGAGGCCCCGGGGTAACCCGCCTACGTAATTGACGCGACCCGCCTACGTAGTTGACACCGGGCACGTGTTCGGCCTGCACGTGATCGCCTATAACCTGATCCGACTGGGCAACTTGCTCAGGCCCACCATGGCGGCGGCATGAACCACCAGATGCCCAAAGGTGTGCGCAAACGGCAGCAGCCGGGCCACCAAAACAGTCCAAAGGCGGCGAAATCGGGCTGTCTGAGCGCTTGACATGAACCCATTGACGAAATCACCGAGAAATCAGCTCGGAGATGGGAAAACGCGACTGCTTAGACGGTTTTTCCGCAAACTCTTAAGGCCGCCGCCAGCGAAGCCGAGCTGCTGGAGGCCTTGGAGCCGCGCATTAACCGCGAGCTGTTCGATGGACCCCAGCCCGTGGGCAGCCTGGTGTTCCAGCCCACCGAGGAGCGGCGGCGCAGCGGCAGCCATTACACGCCCAGGGCGCTGACGCGGCCCATCGTGGAAGAGGCCCTGCTGCCCTGGTTGGAGCGCTGCGGCGGGAAGCCAACGGTCGTCCAGATCCTGGCGTTAAAGATCTGCGATCCAGCCATGGGCTCCGGTGCCTTCCTGGTGGAGTGCTGCCGCTACCTGGCCGAACTGTTGGAGCTTGCCTGGAACCGGGAAGGTCTACCGGAGGCCCTCAAGGCCGGCGGCTCCGCCCACGGTGAAGAGCCACTGATCTACGCCCGCCGCCTGATCGCCCAGAGCTGCCTGTATGGGGTCGACAAGAACCCCTTTGCCGTGAACCTTGCCCGCCTCAGCCTCTGGCTGGTGAGCCTGAGCAAGGACGCGCCATTCACCTTTGTGGATCACGCCCTCAAGTGCGGCGACTCGCTGGTGGGCATGGAGCGATCCGAGATCGAGAAGGCCCTCAAGGGTGCCAGCCGGCAGCGAGAACTGCAGATGGAGTATCTGGAGGAGGTTCGCCAGCAGGAGGCCCGCAGCTTTGCGCTGTTCCATGCCGACAGCCGCAACGATGCCGACGACGCTCAGAAGCGCCAGGCCCTCGACGATCTGAACGCCAGTACGGCCTACCTGCGCACGGTGGGTGATCTGCTGGTGGCGGCCTTCTTCAACGGCAAGAAGCAGAAGGATCGTGAGGAGCTGAAGAAGCTGTATCTGGAAGCCACGCTGCAGCACGACACAGCTGCATCGCTGGAAAATGAACTGGCCGAACCATTGGAGCGACTTCGCGAGGGCGAGCAGGGCATCACACCGCTGCACTGGCAGCTGGCTTTCCCTGATGTGTTCGGCCGGCCAGAGTCGGGCTTCGATGTGTTTGTGGGCAATCCGCCCTTTGTGGGAGGGCGCAAAATCAAAGAAGCCCTGGGGGAGCCGTTTCAGGACTGGCATCAATGTCAGTATCCCAAAAGCAGCGCCAACGCCGATCTAAGCGCTTTCTTCTTCCTTCGCTGCTTCCACTTGCTGCGGCCTGGGGGCTCACTGGGGTTGATCGCCACAAACACTATCGCCCAGGGCGACACGCGCAGCACCGGTCTGTGCTGGATCTGCCTGCACGGCGGCACGATCTATGCGGCGCTCAAGCGTTACAAATGGCCGGGCGTGGCGGCCGTGGTGGTGAGTGTGATACCCATTTTCAAGGGTGACTATTCGGGCTCAAAATTATTAGAGAAAAGACCGGTCGAGCAGATCACAGCGTTCCTTCTCTCCAATGGGGTTCACGATGATCCAATGCCACTACGGGCTAATACCGGCAGAAGCTTTCAGGGTTCAATCGTACTTGGGATGGGGTTCACCTTCGATGATTCCGGGCCGGCTGACGACGAAACCCCCGGGATACCCTCGCCAATAGCGACGATGAACCGGCTCATTGCGAAAAACCCAGGGATTTCCAAAGTGATATTCCCATATATAGGAGGCGAAGAAGTTGATGATAGCCCGACACACGCGCATCATAGATTTGTAATCGACTTTAGGGATCGCTCCGAGGAAGAGTGCCGGCAGAAATGGCCAGAACTGATGGAGCTGCTTGAAAAGAAGGTCAAGCCCCAGCGTCAAGAGAAAAAACCAAATGGCGAATACAAGCAGCGAGCACCACTGCCCGAAAAGTGGTGGATACATGCCGACAAGCGTCCGGCCTTATACGCTGCAATTGCAGGGCTCGACAAGGTGATCGCGAACCTTTTCATCTCATCCACTTTTGGCTTTTCGAGTCTCGACTCCAAAATTGTTTTTGCAAATACCTTGAATGTTTTTCCCTTGCCTCAGCTGAGTGGACTTTCATGCTTGCAGTGCCGGGTCCATGAGGTGTGGACAAAATTTTCTTCCTCAACTATGGGAGACGGCATTCGATATACGCCCTCAGACTGCTTCTCTCCATTTCCTTTTCCTGCCGCCTTCCTCGAATCCGTCTCCAGCGATCCCGCCCACGAAGTCACCCGCCAGAACCTCGAGGCCATTGGTGAGCGCTACCACCAGTTCCGCGCCGAGCTAATGGTGAGTAACAACGAAGGTTTAACTAGCACCTACAACCGCTTCCACGATCCCGCCGAAACCAGCAGCGGCCTCCTGGAGTTGCGCCGTCTCCACGGCGAGATGGATCAGGCCGTGCTGAACGCCTACGGCTGGAGTGATGTGCCCACCGCCTGCGGCTTCGGCCTCGATTACCTCGATCTCGAAGACGACGCCCAGCTTCCCGATGACCTCCAGGACCGCATCGACAGCGGCGAGTTGTTCTTCTGGGAGCCCGATGAAGCCTGTGCCTTCGAGGCCCAAGTGCGCGCCTACGGCGCCGTGAAGGGCAAAAAGAAACTCCCCTGGCGCTACCGCTGGCCTGATGACGTTCGGGACGATGTGCTAGCCCGCCTGTTCGCCCTCAATGCTGAACGCTATGGGGAGGAGGTGGCGCTGGGGCTGCATGGCAAGGGCGCCAAGAAGGCGGCTTGGCCGGCAACGGCAGGAGGCAAGCGACGGGGGCGGCCGCCGAAAGCGACCCAGGCGGGCGAGACTGCTGGAGTCCAGGTGGAGCAGATGGGGCTGGGGCTATGACAAGCCAGGATCAAACCATGGTTGGGTTGCCGCTCTCCGAGCCCCAGCTTGCGGCCATCAGCAGAGCCTGCCGGCAGCATCACGTGGCACGGCTCTACCTGTTTGGGTCGCTGCTGCGGCCCGATTACCGCCCTGGCGCGAGCGACATTGATCTCCTGGTGGAATTCCAGACGCTCCAAGCTACTGAGCTTGTCGATGCCTATTTCGGGCTTGAGGAACAGCTCACCGACAGCCTCGGCACTGAGGTGGATCTGGTGATGGCAACCGCCAGGCGCAACCCGATCGTGCAGGCCGACATCGACGCCACCAAGCAGTTGCTCTATGCGGCGTGATCCCAGGGTGCTGCTGATGACGGTCGTCGAATCCGCCGACGCCATTGCCGACGCGGTCGCAGCCATCCGTTTTGATGACTACTGCAACAGCCGCTTGATCCGGGCTGCGGTGGAGAGGGAATTCATCACGATTGGCGAAGCACTCAACAATCTGTCTCGGGTCGATAGCAGCTTGTTCGCCCGCATCGATGAGGCGCCGCGAATCATCAGCTTTCGCAACAAGCTCACCCACGAATACGACAGAGTTGATGATGCTCTGGTCTGGGGCGTCATCCAAAAGTCGCTCTCGCCGTTGCGTGCGACCTGTTCAGCCCTGATCGCCAGTCAGAAGTATGAGGAGGACTGAGCCATGGCAACGGCAGAAGTCCCAGTATCAGACGCAGCCTGGGGCCAACTGCCGCATGGCCCAAGCAGGCGCAACCGATGGGTGCGCGGCACGAAGCGCTGAACAGCAGCTCTGAACAACCCTGCTCTGCGAGAGAGTCAGCCCGGCAGCCGCACCGCCAGATTCTCGGGCACCCGAAACACCTCCCGCCGCCCATCCTTGCCCGCCGTCAGCAGTCCACGGGACGCCAGCTTTTGCAGATCACTGCGGGCGGTCTGATGGCTCACCCCATGGCTGTTCTGGTGGGAGAGCACCGAATAGCGGAAGCCGGAATGGCTCAGGGCATGGCTCAGCAGCGCCAGTTGCCGGTGGTTCAGCCCATCCATCCCCTCCAACCGCTGCTGCAGCGCCCCCACCTCGCCGGCCTTGCGCTCCAGGTAGGCATGCAGGCTGGCGATGGCCTGCTGGATCACCTTCACCTGGGCCAGCAGGAAATAGGTGAGGTCGTTGTCGTCGCTCTCGCTGAACAGGAACGACCGCTCGTACTGGCCGCGGGCCTTGTTGATCACCGACGAGATCGAGATGAACTCGAACAGCCAGTAGCCCTGATGCAGCATCGCCCAATAGAAAAGCGCCCGGGCCGTGCGGCCGTTGCCATCGCAGAAGGGGTGGTCGTAGGCCAGCCAGAAGTGCAGGCCGATCGCCCGCACCACCGGGTGGATGAACACCTTTGGGGTTTCGCCATTGGCAAAGCGGCAAAGCTCCTCCAGCCGCCCGGGCAGCTCCTCTGCCGCTGGCGGCACATGGAACACGGTGCCGTAGGCGTCGTCCACCACCACCTCTTTCCCTGGTGGCCTGAGCCGGCCGGCATCCGCGGGGTCATCCAGCGTGTCCGCGCACACCAGCCGGTGCAGATCCAGCACCAGTTCAGGTGTCAGCGGTTGCTCCCGCAGCTCCCGGATGCGCTGCATCGTCAGGAAGTTGTTGAGGATCATCCGCTCGGAGCGGTCCCGGGGCGGCCGGCGGCTGCGGATCATCGCCTTGGCCACATCCCGCGTTGTGGCGGCGCCCTCCATCTGCGAGGAGGTGATCGCCTCCTCCATCAGCGAGCTCAACAGATAGCGATCGCGGGTGGAGCGCGTGGTGACGCCCTGGGGAGCCACCGCATTGATACCGGCCTGCATGTCGATCTGCTGCAGCCCCTGGAGCAGCACAGGCGGCTGCGAGAACCAGAAAGGCTGGTGATCACTCGCCAGAAGCGGCAGCGGGGTGGGCCGGCGGGAGAGCTTCTCCGCCAGCCACCATTGCTCATGGCTCAGACCCTGGGGCGGTGGGCGATGGCGCAGCTCATCCCAATGCAGGTAGCGATCCGACTCCTCAGCGGCGGCCAGGAGGGAGAGCAGCGACAGCGTCTCCTGCAGCCCGCCGCAACGCTCCAGCAACTCCTGCAGAGGAGGGGGCCTGCGGGGCAGCCGGGTGGGCAAGGGTCCGTGAACTTCAAACTTGATTCAAATTAGACGTTGGTTTGGTTTTGTGGTCGAGGGACTCGTTTGGCCATCGCCATGGCCACGACCGCCGAGGCGGGCGAGACTGGCACCCTCAATGCCGAATTGTTCGGCCTGGTGCCATGCCCAGCTCAGCCGTCCAGACACCGCTCAGCTGCGAGCAGCTGCTTCTGGTGCTGCACGCCCACCTGAGCGAATGGCGACAGCGCTACCAGCTGCAACGCATCGGCCTGTTCGGCTCCACAGCCCGCAACGAAGCCACAGCCCAGAGCGATGTGGATGTGTGGGTCGAACTCGATCCCCTCACCCCCTACGCCACCGTCCACCTCAAGCAGGAGCTGGAGGAGCTGCTGCAGCGCCCGGTTGATCTGGTGCGGCTGCGGGAGCGGATGAACCCCGCCCTGCGACAGGCCATCCTCCGGGAAGGGATCAGCGCATGAGCGGTGATCGGCTTGTGCTGCTCACGCCCCTCCGGCAGGCACTGGAGCGGATCGAGCGCAAGGCTGCGCCCCTGCTCGCCGATCCGGCGCTACTGGACGGCGAAGAAGGCCAGGACCTGCTCGATGTCATCTGCATGCAGTTCCTCGCGGCGGGGGAGGCGCTCAAGCGGCTGGAGAAGCTTGAGCCTGGCCTGCTGACCACCAACTACCCGGACATCGACTGGAAGGGAGCCATGGGTTTCCGCGATGTGATCGCCCACCAGTACTTCGATCTGGACGCTGAGCAGGTGCTGCTGATCTGTCAAGACGCTTTGCCAGGCGTGCTCAGCGCGATTCGCTCCCTCGAAGAACAAGCCAGCAAGAGCACCTGAACCATGGCCACCTCCGCCGACATCCGCTCCCAGCTCGTCGCCGCCCTGCACAGCGATCTGATCGGGCCAGGCTGGGACGATGTCGCCCGTCGCCATGAGCAACTGCCCCAGCCGCCCTCTGTCTGGTTCACCACGGGCTTCCTGGTGCCCCATGTGTTCCAGCAGGAAGCTGGCCGCACCACAACAGATGAGCAGCTCTCCTTCTCTGATCTCGCTGGCGAAGAACCCAGCAGCGACGCAACCCATCGCCTGGAGAAGCAGGAAAAGGACGACGACGCCAACGATGCCCTCGATCAGGCCAACACCCGCCGCAGCTGGTTTACTTCCTCCTGCGGCTTGAGCTTCATCCTGGAGCGTGGCTCCACCATCGAGGCCACGGTCTCCTGGGGGGATGACACAGCCCCGGCCGATGGCGACGACGAGAAGCTCTGGCTGCGCAGCCCTCAGCGTCAAGGCGTGACGCTCACGATTGCCGGCGAGGGCACCAGCCCAGACATCCCATTGGAGGCCAACCCTCAGGGTCTCTGCCTGCGCTGGATTGCTCGACGTGCCCCCAGCAAGCTCGGCTATCCCAGTGATCAGCTGTCGGTGTCGCTCTTTCTGCTCAACAAGCGGGAGCCGCCCAAGACCAATCAGATCCGTCACCGCGATCCGGTTTCTGCCTTCCAGGTGGAGCTGAGCCTCCAGTGCCCCCAGGGTTTCCCACCGCGTCGTGATGCCCTGCAGCAAGCGGCCAAGGATCCCGACGAACGCCTCGCAGCCCTCCAATACCGGCGCGACTACTGCTTCGCGAGTGGACACAACGTGGCCGTGATCGCCTCGGCCATCCCCGACGACAATCCCTCCCGCTGCCACACCCTCACCACCACCTGGCTACCCACGGCCCGGGTCTACCGCACGCTTCCTGAGCCACCACCCGGCACCAACGTGCCGATGGGCATGGAGGCCCTGGCGGATCTGGCCCGGAGCGAACGCATCGGGCAGGAGCTGATGCCGATGGTGACGGCCTACCGGGCATGGATCACCCAGCAGCCCAAACACCCCATTGGCGACCAAGCTCAGAACGAAACAGCCAAGCAACTCCGGGCCCAGGCGGAAGCCTGCGCCACGCGCATCGAAAACGGCATCAAGCTGCTCGCCGATCCCCTGGTGCGCGAGGCCTTCCGCACCATGAACCTGGTGATGGCCCGCGCCAGCCGGCAGCGCAGTGCCTTCAGCGCCAAGGTGCCTCCGGATCAGATCGGCATCGCTCCGAACACCCGCGCCCCGAAGTGGCGCTTCTTTCAGTTGGCCTTTGTGCTGATGAATCTGCCGGGGCTTGCCACACCAGACACCCCAGAAGGCCGGCTGGATCGTGAGGCCGTCGAATTGCTCTTCTTCCCCACCGGTGGCGGCAAGACGGAGGCCTACCTGGGCTTAGCGGCCTTCCTCCTGGTGCATCGCCGGCTGCAGAGCCCTGGGATCGAATCAGCCGGCATCACAGTGCTGATGCGGCCGAACGCCTCCACCCCGCCACCCAAGATCATTGCGTCAACGGCCACCGTGCGACGGGCTGAGGCCCAGATCAAGGCCCTGTTCGCCCGCAGCCAGGTGCGGATCTTCCCGCCGCCGGGCCCCGAACGCGATGACAACTTCTTCTCCCGCACCATCCCTGATCCCGACCAGGCGCGGCTGTACGTGGGCCTCTCAGCCCCGGGCCGCAACCTCAAGGGTGTGCTGCTGCGTTCTTATCTGGGCCTGATGGCTGCGGCCCAGAAGGGCTGGAACGACAACAAGGCCATGGGCGCCAACAATCCGGCGGATCCCTACATGACCCTGCTGGGCTATTTCTCCAACCTCAAGGAGCTGGGCGTGACCCGCAGCATCCTGGAAGACGAACTCGGCGCCCAGTTGGAGCAGTTCGCCAAAAACCGTGGCCTCGCCATGGAGGGTTTCGAGAACCCCTTCGCCAGTCGCAAGCGGCCCTGCGAACCAGAGGAGCTCACGTCCCGCGTCAACACCGCCAGGATCAGCAGCACCAAAGACCGCCTCTCCAAGCCCTACATCGACAAGGACCACCTCGACGTGGCCCTGGCCACCAACATGATTTCGGTGGGTCTCGACATCTCGCGCCTCGGCTTGATGGTGGTGCTCAACCAGCCCAAGACCGCCGCCGAGTACATCCAGGCCACCAGCCGCGTCGGCCGCCAGCTGAGCGACAACCCACAGCAGAACAAACCCGGCCTGGTGCTGGTGCTGCTCAACCCCAACCGCCCGCGGGACCGCTCCCATTTCGAGCTGTTCCCCTACTGGCACCAGACTTTCTACCGCCATGTGGAGGCCACCAGTTGCACACCCTTTGCCAGCCGGGCCCTTGACCGCGGCCTACCGGGGGTGGTGGTGGCGATGGCCCGCCACGGCGATCCAGCCCTGGCTGGTGCCAAGGGCGCCATGGCAGCCGATGCCCTGCAAGGCAGCAAGGCCCAGATCGCCAAGGCACTGCAGGAGCGTTGCATCGCCACTGGGGCAGCAGACGACAGCCTCGATGAGCACCTCCCCACCGACGTGCGCGATCACGTGATCGATCTGCTGGAGGCCTGGTGGAAGCTCACCCAGGAGCCGGAGGCCAAGCTGCAGTACTGGACCCATGAGGAAAAGGGTGCTGGGGCGGGCTTCCTGCACACCGCCCTCGACAACGACCCGATCTACCAAGCCGAGGGCTACAAGCAGTTCACCACCAACTGGAGCCTGCGCGATGTGGAGCCCTCCGCCCCGATCCGGATGGTCAATTTCAAAGAAGAGATCACCGCCGACGACTGAACCCGATAGTCAACCCCTCTATGCCCCCCTCCACGCGCCGCAAAGCTGCTCCCCCGCCCCTCGGCGAGGCCCGTCAGAGCCAAGTGCTCCAGCTCTACGGACCCGGGGCGATGGTCGATCTGCCCGACTACTCCCTGTTGATCGGGGGGCTGGATTTCTGGAACGAGCGGGGCTGCGACCTGATCCATGAGCCACGGCTGCTGAAGTTGGTGCGGCAGGCCACGGGGGCCGCCCGAGTCGACCTGCGCACGCCCCCCAAGGAGGTCGACAAACTCATGGGCATCAGCGGTTCGATCAAGGCACTGCGCTTTCCGGAGTGGTCCGTCGCCCAGAAGGTGAGCGAGCGGATCGCGTTCGGTGTTCCCTGCCGGGCCAGGCCCCTGGTGCACTTCAACGACGGCTGCATCTCCGACTGGCGCACCTATCAGGACGACGAAGGCAAGTACTCGCTGGTGCCCGTTCGCTTCGTGATGGCCTGCCCCCACGGCCACCTCAGCGACATCCGCTGGCGCGATTTCTGCTTCCGCCAGTTCGGTTGCAAGAACACCGAGCGTTTGTATCTGCTCGAGGCCGGTACCGGCAATGACTTCACGCAGATCTATGTGCAGTCAGAAGGTGGCACCACCCGCAAGCTGGCCGATGCCCTGGTCACGGACATGAGCCCTCTGGGGCTTTGCCAGGGTCACACGCCCTGGCTGGGCCGCAATACCCGTGATCCGGAAAAGTGCCACACCGATGGAGAGCCCACCACGAACCGGCTCCTGGTGCGTTCGGCCACCAATGCCTACTTCACCGAGACGATCTCGGTGATCTCCCTGCCGGAGGAAGCCAACTCCCTGGTCAAGCGCGTCACTGAACTCAAGGACGACCTCGCTTTGATCGAAACGGAGGCGGACGTGCCTGCAGCCATCAAGTTCAACCCCAGGCTGAAGAGCGCCTTCTCGGGGGTGGATCCAGCAGTCCTTTGGCAGACGATCGAGGCCCAGAGGGGCGGATCCGCCGGCCAGGTCGCCCAACCCAAGGATGAGGAGCTGGCCCTGCTGATCGGTCCGATGGATGGGGTCTCCAGTTCTGCCGAGGGGAGCCTGTTTGAAGCCGATGTCTGGCAGCCCCCCAACCCTCCAGCCTGGTTCAGCCATGCCATTAAGCGGGTGCTGCTGGTGCACCGCCTACGGGAAGTACAGGCTCTTGTGGGGTTCACCCGCTTCACAGCTCGCACCAGCAGCCTGGGCGGCCTGCCGATCGACACCACCAAGGTGAACCGCCGGGCACCGCTGGCTAATGATCTGCGCTGGGTGCCGGCCAATGAAAACAAGGGGGAAGGGATCTTCATCGAGTTCGATCCAGGCACGATCCAGGCCTGGGCCGCCAGTGATCCGGTGGTCATGCGAGCCGGCCAGTTCACGAAGGCATTCGAGAACGAATGGCTCACTTCTCGCGGTCTTGACGAAGCGCAGTTCCCCTTTCCCGGAGCTCCTTACCTTCTGCTCCACAGCCTCAGCCACCTCCTGATTACCGAAATGGCGTTGGAATGTGGCTACGGCGCCAGCTCCATCCGTGAGCGTATCTACACCAACAGTGAGATTGGTTATGGCATCCTGTTATTCACCAGTAGCTCTGGATCCGAGGGCACCTTGGGCGGCCTGGTAGGAGCCGGCAAACGGATCGTCTCCTACCTGGAGAAGGCCTTCGAGCGCGGCCAGCTCTGCAGCAATGATCCCTTCTGCTCCGAGCACGACCCCAACCACCCCTTCGACATCCGCCCCACCCATGGCGCTGCGTGCCATGGCTGTGAATTGATCGCCGAAACCTCCTGCGAGATCCGCAACGAGTTCCTCGATCGAGCCCTGGTGAGTCCCACCGTGTCTGCCAACCCTGAGGTGGGTGATCCCTCGTTCTGGGAGTTCATCAACGCATGAGCCCCACCCTGCCAGCCCTGACCCTGCGGGCAGTGGCGACAGATCTGAGGCGACTGAGCTACATCCCCACCAGCTGGCAGGGCTTGCTCTCCACCCACAGCGAAGCGATCCGCCAGCAGCTCGAACCACTGCTGGTGGAGATGGTCCGAGAGGAGGCCCATCCCCGCTTGATGGCATTACTACTGGATCGCCTCGCTGATGCCCAGGACGCTCTCCAAAAGGAGCGCAACGCCTGGAGCTTTGTCTGGTCGGGCCCGGATCCTCTTCATGCCAAAACCGCCGACACGTTTGCCACAGTGGATCAGCTCATCAACGAAGCGCGTTGCAGTCTGTTAATTGCCACTTACAACATCGGCCTCAGCAGCGAGTTTCGCCAATTGTTTGCCTCCATTGCCGATCGCCTGGCCCATGGTCAGCTGAATCGGGTCGACTTGTTCTTTCATCCCAAACAGATTGAGGATCGCCTGGGGGCTGATCCGCTGGTAACGATTTCAGCATGGTTCAACCGGGACGTCTGGCCTTTGTCCCACCAAGCCCCATGCCTACGTGGAGCGACGGCTGGTTTCCGGATCACCTGAGCGTTGTTATCAGCACGCCAAGGTTGTCATCGCTGATGCAACGACCCCCAACGCCAAAGCCCTTGTGACCAGCGCCAACTTCAGCGAGACCGCCCAGCGTCACAACGTAGAGGCTGGCTGGCTGACGACGTCAACATCAAGGGTTCAGGAGATCAGGCGCCAGTTCACGCTGTCCGTGGACCAGGGCCTTTTTTTGCCCCTGGACATTGAGGCTTGATGGCAGGGCTTGGGGCAGTCATTGCATCAAGACGCCTGGGGCGGATGGCTGATGCCACCCCCGAATCCACCAAAGGTGGCGCGCGCAGGATTCCTCAGCATGCGCGGCCGCACAAGGGCTAACGCAAGCTGGCCCGCCTTGGGGTTGTTACGCCCGGGGTATTGGGTTGTGCCGCTGTCTCCCGGGCCAGCCCTTGCTGCTGGCCGCGCGGGTGCTTCGGGTCCTGCGCTGCTGCCCGATGGCTGCTGTTTCTTCCCGCTCCCGTTCGAAGACCCACTCCGAGCCCACCAGTCAGTCGAACGCTCAACCGGACAAGCTCGTGGAGGCGTTGATCCAGCTGCTGGAGTCCGGCACCACGCCCTGGCGCCGCGAATGGGACTCCACCGGTGGTGGGCACCACGTCAACCTGTTGAACGGGCACCGCTACCAGGGAGCCAACCCGATCTTGTTGTGCCTGGGGATGCACCTGCGGGGTTCGGCCCTGCCCTACTGGTGCGGGTTTGCCCTTGCGGCGCTGCGGGCTGCGGGTAGGGGGTTGGGGTGTCATGGCTGGGCGTTGGCCGGCGGGTGGTGAGGGTTCTCTTGCCGCTGATGATGATGTTCCTTCAGCTGCTCACTCAACCGGCCCGGTTTCGCCGTGGTTCAGCGGGACGCACAGACGATCAGGAGGTTCGGCAACTGGCATCGATCCGGGCCGTTGAAACCTTCACCAAAGCAAGGACAATTCGTGCCCATATTACACCTCCTACTCTACACCTGTTGACGGATGACTCGCCTTTATGGCGATCAGCTCGGAGACATGCGGCCGCTGGGCCACGCTGGTGGTTTCACTCCGAGCTTGAGGCGGCACCCCGCTGGCCTTCATCGCTGGCAGTGGCAACAGGCATCAGATCTGCGGCAAGAAAGATCCTGTTGCAGCCATTGTCTTAGGATATCGATGTTGGAGGAGATGAAGATGTCCATACCCCTCAAGGATGGCGCGGAGTTCCTGATCAACTCCACCACACGCGACTCCCAGTGGCAGCCCACCATCACGGCCCTGGTGGATGGTCGCTTCGTCGTCGCCTGGCAGGACTTCAGCGAATCCGGAGGAGACACATCAGGCTATGCCGTGCGGGGCCAGATCTTCAGCGCCGACGGCGTTAAGGATGGCGCGGAGTTCCTGATCAACTCCACCACACGCGACAGCCAGTACGAGCCCACCATCACGGCCCTGGTGGATGGTCGCTTCGTCGTCGCCTGGACGGACAACAGCCGATCTGGTGTGGCAAACTCAGACGTGCGGGGCCAGATCTTTAGCGCCGACGGCGCCAAAGATGGCGCGGAGTTCCAGATCACCCCCCCACTCGGAGCTTTAGGCAGCTACCATTATCAACCCACCATCACGGCCCTGATGGATGGTCGCTTCGTCGTCGCCTGGTCGGACGACAGCCGATTCGTAGGAGACACATCAGGCTATGCCGTGCAGGGCCAGATCTTCAGTGCCGACGGCGTCAAGGATGGCGTGGAGCTCCTGATCAACTCCACCACACGCAGCGACCAGTCCCAGCCCACCATCACGGCCCTGGTGGATGGTCGCTTCGTCGTCGCCTGGCTTGACTACAGCCAATCCGGAGGAGACACATCAGGCCCTGCCGTGCGGGGCCAGATCTTCAGCGCCGCCGGCGCCAAGGATGGCGCGGAGTTCCTGATCAACTCCACCACGCCCGACACCCAGGCCCAGCCCACCATCACGGCCCTGGTGGATGGTCGCTTCGTCGTCGCCTGGAGGGACGACAGCCAATCCGGAGGAGACACATCAGGCTCTGCCGTGCGGGGCCAGATCTTCAGCGCCGACGGCGTCAAAGATGGCGCCGAGTTCCTGATCAACTCCACCACGCTCGGCTACCAGCATCAGCCCACCATCACGGCCCTGGTGGATGGTCGCTTCGTCGTCGCCTGGCAGGACGACAGCCAATCCGGAGAAGACACATCAGGCTATGCCGTGCGGGGCCAGATCTTCGATGGCCGCACCGCACCGATCGATCTGGATGGCACCGCTGGCGATGATGATTTCGTTGGCACGGTCTTTGCGGATCAGATCCGCGGCCGCGGTGGCAACGACCGTCTGCAGGGCCGCGCCGGTAACGACACCCTCATCGGCGGAGATGGCATCGATGAGATTCAGGAGCAAGGGGATGTCAACTTCACCCTCAGCGACACCCAACTGACGGGATTAGGGACAGATACCCTCCTCAGCATCGAAAGGGCCAGCCTCAGCGGCGGATCTGGTGACAACACCCTTAATGCCAGCGCCTTCACACGCGGGGCTGTTGCCCTCAGCGGTGGGGACGGCGACGACCACCTGATCGGTCCCCGGGAGGCCGGCACCTGGCACTGGCCCTCGGGCTTCTATGCCAACCGTTTCACCGGTGGATCCGGCAACGACACCTTCACGGGCGGGGTCGGCTGCGACGCCCTCGTCGAAAGCGGCGACACCAACTTCACCCTGGGCGCCACCCAGTTGATCGGCAACGGAACGGACACCTTCACCAGCATGGACATCGCCTACCTGATTGGCGGGCAAGGCGACAACGACCTGGATGTCGCCGGCTTCACCGGCACTTACACCGTCCTTGATGGCGGAGGTGGCAACGACATCCTTGTGGGCGGGGTCGCCCACGACTGGGTGCGCGGCCAAACCAACGGCGACTTCAGACTCACCGACAGCTGGCTGGATGACAGCTTGCTGGATGGCAATGGCTTCGACCTCTTGATCCGCATCGACGCCGCCATCCTCCTCGGGGGGGCGGGCGCCAACACCCTGGATGTCTCCGCCTTCAGCGGCAACCAGACCATCCTGGAAGGCGGCGGTGGCGACGACACCCTGATCGGCCGCATCGTCGGCCTCGACCGGGTGCGTGCCCGCGGCGATGCCGACTTCACCCTCACCGACAGCCAGCTCACCGGCCAGGGCACCGACAGCCTCCAGGACATTGATCAGGCCGAGTTGATCGGCGGGGCCAGTGCCAACAGCCTGGATGTCTCCGCTTTCACCGGCGCCCTGACCATCCTGGAAGGCCGCGGTGGCGACGACACCCTGATCGGCCGCACCAGCGGCCTCGATCGGGTGCGCGCCCGCGGCGATGTCGACTTCACCCTCACCGACAGCCAGCTCACCGGCCAGGGCACCGACAGCCTCCAGCACATCGAGCAGGCCGCGTTGATTGGCGGGGCCAGCGCCAACACCCTGGACGCCTCCGTCTTCACCCTGGGCAGCGTCTTCCTGTACGGCGAAAGCGGCGACGACACCCTGCGTGGTGGCCACGGAAACGACCAGCTTGAGGGCGGCGCTGGGGACGACCTGCTGAGCGGTGGGGCCGGGCGCGACCGCATCGTCGGGCGCGGCGACACCAACTTCACCCTGAGCGCCAACCAGTTGAGCGGCCTGGGTACCGACAGCTTCGACGGCATCGAAGAAGCCCACCTGATCGGCGGCACCGGCGCCAACACCCTGGACGGCTCCGGCTTCACCGGCGCCCTCGTCATCTACGAAGGCCAGGGCGGCGACGACATCCTCATCGGCCGAGCCACTGGCACCGACCGCGTGCGCGCGGCAGGCGATGCCGACTTCACCCTCAGCGACAGCCAACTCAGCGGCCTGGGGACCGACAGCCTCCAGGACATCGACCAGGCCCACCTGATCGGCTACACCGGCGCCAACCGCTTCGACGCCAGCGCCTTCACCCGCGGAGCTGTGATCATCAACGCCGGTGCGGGCAACGACACCCTGATCGGCGGCGGCGGCAGGGATCGACTCAATGGCGGCGATGGCAATGACACCCTTACCGGAGGCGGCGGCGGCGATCGTTTCACCTTCTCAAGCCGCCTCGATCCCGTCGCCAACCGCGACACAATTACCGACTTCTCCTTCGCCGAGGGCGACAGGATCGAATTGGACAACAGCGTGTTCACGGCCCTGCCGACCACCGGCCCACTGGCTTCCAGTGCCTTCGGCACCGGAGCGGTGGCCACCACGGCGGCCCAGCGCATCCTCTACGACAGCGGCAACGGCTTCCTCGCCTATGACCCGGATGGGAACGGGGCGACGGCCGCGGTGCCCTTCGCCCAACTGACCACTGGCTTGGCGCTCAACAGCGCAAGTTTCACCGTGATCTAGTGCGCCGTCCCGGAGATTTGCGCACAAAGGCGCTGGAGTTTCTCCAGTATTGAATTCGCCGTGGCGGACCATTTGAATGGGGTCTTGGTCTTGTAGTAGGCCGCCACGAACTGCTCGATTTTGGTGATCAGCTCCTACCGCTGCGCGGAAGCCTGCGGCTAGGACGCTTGAGAAGCTGCCGCGCCTGATGGCCCGCTGGGTGATGACCCCGAACCAGCGCGCCACCTGATTGAGCCAAGAGGCGTAGGTGGGTGTGTCGTGCACGTGGAAGCGCGGCCGTTCCCTGCTTCCCCAGCCAGAAACGCTGCCCCGATGATCCACCGGCCCCCCACCAGCTTCTCGTTGTCCTCGAAGGGTGGGGGCAGCCACCGGCAAGGGCTTCGCGGGTGTTGCTACAGCACCACCCTTGCCTGGTACCAGCAGCCGGTGGGTGGAGGCGGTGTTCTTTGCCGTTCCTCCCATGGAGCCGCTCACCACTGCTCACCAACACCCCGCTGACCTGCAGCTGGCCGCCACGATCGAGGCCTGGGAAGCCGAATGAGCTGCCTGCTTGGGACGACTCTTCTCAGAAAAACCCTTGTTCTGAGCGGCGTCTTTGCCCTCTGCGGCGGGGATGACAGCTGGCGTTTCTGCCAGGCCAGTTGCGGCAGGTGTTGAACCGTTGCGTGTTTGCGCAGGGGCGACGGAGGTGCTGGCCATGGTTGGCTGTGGGGTAGGGGGTAAGAGATTTGGGTTGGTGCCTTTACTTGCTGGTGCTTTCACTTCTTCACCCTGCTGCGGTAGTCCAGGGCTTGTTGGCACAAGCGAAGATTCCAGATTCTTGGGCTGTTCTTGTGGGCGCCATAACGCCAGTGCACACCCAACGTCAGGAAGCCGTCGCGGTCGGCGTAACGCTTCAGGGTGGTGGGGCTCACGGCGAGCTCCTTCGCCGCCGGCCCGGTTGGGAGCCATGCGGAGAGATCTCGATAATTCATTTGCTCAACGTGCCCGGGTGCGTGGGCTGTCAAGCAAATCCATCATCGCAGGACGTGCGGGGCTGTCGGTCGGAAGTCCCGAAGCCGCCACAGGCCATGCCTTGTGGAGTGTCATTTTTTTCCTATTGGTAATTTGGACGTTTGGTGCTTAACGCGTCTCTTGCGAATTCACTTCAGTTGAACGGAACCGGCGCGAAGTCGCCGAAGACTAAATAAAATACTGGCTTGATCTACGTGAATGACTCCTAGCTTGTACGCCAGTATACTTTTAACAGCTTTAGCAACGGGTTTGCACATTCAGGAAGGAACCCCAATCGCCAATCGCACCAACCGGAGTTAGGTGTTGCCTGCTTTAGTCGGAGCGAGGCTTCAAGGGCCGTCTTGCGCTTTTGTGCGTTATCGCAGCTGGCGGGAGAGCGCTTGAGTCTCGACGTCCGGTGCCTCTGTGGCACTGAGGGCTGAGATTGGATTGGGGACCTTGTTCCCTGATTTATCGAGGTGAAGCTGTAGCACACGCCCCATGCCCTCTGGCGAGGGAGCATGTTGGAGCTAGGAGCGGCTGGCTCCGGTTCACACCCCTCGGGCGTCCGAGGCTGCCTCTAACTCTGCTCAAGCCAGAGAGGAGGACTGGGTCTGCCGGTCATCCAGGCTGCCCGGTGTCAACTACGTAGGCGGGTCGCGTCAATTACGTAGGCGGGTTACCCCGGGGCCTCCCCCTGCCATGGCAGGGGGAGGCGACAGCGAAAAGTGAGCCACCCTGGCCCGGTCCTCTGC
>NZ_JAGQCH010000038.1 GCF_024346055.1 Cyanobium sp. Cruz CV13-4-11 | reverse complement strand
GCGTGTCGGCCTCGGTGTGAATGGCGGCAGCGGCGGCACTGGCCCGAAAGGAGCCATCCTCCGCTTCCTCGACCAAGAAAAGGATTTCCTGCATGGTGCTCTCCAATGGTCCCAGTCTGACAGCGGTGGGCGGGATGCTTGCTGCCCCTATCGGGCAAAGGGACTGGGGCGGCATGCCAGACCCTGAGCCGGGTTAACTGCAGCCGCCCCGCGCCCACGCCAGAAGGCGTCCCAGTAGGGGCGATTGCCTGGCGGGCCGCCCAAAACAAAACCTGGCCCCCGCGCAGGACGTGGCCCGGCGGATCCTGGGCGAAGACGTGACCCAGATCGATGACTACACAGAGCGCATCAAGCGGATGGTGGGCAAGGTTCACCTTCAACGGCATCAACCGCTACGACCAGGGCGCCTACGACCTTGTGGGCGGCGTAGCCGAAGGCTTCTGCGCAGCAGTAGAACTGAGCGACGCCGGGCGCGAAGAGCTGCTGCAACTGTGCCGCCAGCGCCTCGATGCCTTCCGAGTGCAGCGCGGCGAGGAGGTGGGCTGTTTGCTCACGCAGAAGCCTGCGGCTTCGGGCACAGGAGCCGCCACCGCACGCCGATCAGCGGCTTGATCTAAGTCCGGGCATGGGGCCGATGGGTTGGCGTTGCACCAGCCGAAATGGAACGCGGTGGTGGATGCGGGCCGTCGATCCCGAAACCAGATCAGGTGGGCTGGAACGGTTCGATGGAGTGCAGCACGCCCCCAAGAGCCTGTTTGGCCAGCTTCAGATCATGGCTGGCCTGCATCCTCAGCCAGAAACCTTCGCTGAGGCCGAAGAAACGGCACAGGCGCAGATCGGTGTCGGCACTGATCGTCCGCCGCCCCTTCACGATCGCGTTGATGCGGCTCTCCGGTACGCCGATCGCCAGCGCCAGCCGGTACTGACTGATGCCCATCGGTCTGAGGAACTCCTCCAGCAGCACCTCGCCCGGATGCACCAGCAGCAAGTCAGTGGTAATCAACGATTTCGACCTCCTCTGGCCCGGCTTCCATCCAGACAAAGCAGAGCCGGAACTGGTCATTGATGCGGATGCTGTGCTGGCCATGGCGGTTCCCCTTGAGCGGCTCCAGGCGATTGCCTGGTGGAATCTGCAGATCGTTGAGGCATCCCGCGGCATCGAGGATGGCGAGCTTGCGGAAGGCCGCGCGAGCGAAGCCTCCAAACCGCCTCACAGGCCTCCCCTCAAAGAGGGCCTGGGTGTCGCGGCAACGAAACGACCTGATCACACCGTTACCTTACCCCCGCCGGACGTAGGCACGCCGGGCAGTGGGACCGGGCGAAGGCGATCACTAGCTGACATGGCGGCCTGACTTAGCTGTGTTCCTCCTCTTACAAGTGCCACCCCCCGTCACACCCCGCCCCAGCACTGGCCCCCACAGCGCCAGGATCCCCTCATGCCCCAAACCCCCTCCCCCACCTACGAGCGCCTACGCGACTACATCGCGAAACGCATGCGCATGAGCCACATCTACCAACCCCTGATGCTCATGGAGCTCCTGGGACGCCGCAGCCCCGCCCCCGCGCAGGACGTTGCCCGGCGGATCCTGGGGGAAGACGTGACCCAGATCGATTACTACACAGAGCGCGTCAAGCGGATGGTGGGCAAGGTTCACCTTCAACGGCATCACCCGCTACGAGCGGGGCACCTACGACCTGGTGGGCGGCGAGGAACTGAGCGACGCCGAGCGCGACGAGCTGCTGCAGCTCTGCCGCCAGCGCCTCGATGCCTTCCGAATGCAGCGCGGCGAGGAGGTATTCGCCCACAGGAGCCGCCACCGCACCCCGATCAGCGGCTCGATCAAAGTCCGGGTGCTTACCCGTGCCAAGGGCCACTGCGAATGCTGCGGCGCCGGCTGTTGCTCAGCAAACCCAGCACCAAAGGGCCCTGGAGGTGGACCACATCGTGCCCAGGAACCAGGGCGGATCGGACGAACTCAGCAACCTGCAGGCCCTCTGCTTCCGCTGCAATGCCGGCAAGCGCGATGCAGTTTGCCTACGCAAGAGGGCACCACCGACTTCCGCGGATTGCAGGCCAGCTACGCCCATCGCCAGGACGGTTGTGTGTTCTGCGCGCTGGAGGCCAGCGGCCGGGTGCTGCTGGAAAACGAACTGGCGCTGTGCATCGCCGATGCCGATCCGGTGACGCGTGGGCACAGCCTGGTGATCCCGCGGCGGCATGTTGCCGATGGGTTGGCGTTGCACCAGCCGGAATGGAACGCGGTGGTGGAGCTGCTGAAGCTGCGGCGGGAGCAGCTCAGCGCCCTGAAGGAGAGCTCAGCAAGGGAGTGCTCATTGGAGGAGCTGACGGTTTGCCGGACCATGGCGAGCCAGGCACGCGTACCATGAATCGGTGGGACCGCAAAGACCCTCTTCAGGCCCCTAGGAAAGGGGGTCTGGCCCAGTAGCTAGAGCCATATGGACGGTGTAGCTTGCATATCTGCCCCACCTGTGCCAAGATCTGGGAGTACGATGAGGTCGCTCATGGCCAAGACCAACCAAGAATCCCCTAGGGAGGCTTTCGTAAGGCTCGCCAACGGCAGGGTCAACAAGCTGCTGGATAGCCTTGACTCGCTGGGCAAGCTCGGGATGCGACGCTCTGCGTACAGCCAAGAAGACATTTCCAAGATTGAGAGACGACTGCGCTCAAAGCTCGACGAGGTCATGACTAGCTTTAAACCCTTAGGTGATTCCAAGCATCAAGAGTTCTCACTGGACTGATTAATTTGGCTTGCAAGCAATGACACAATCTAGAGAACTGCAGAAAGAGTCGAACTCTGATAAGTTCCGAATCCTCGCAAATAAGCGCGTGCCCAAAGCTTTAAAAGCATTAGACCTAGTTGGAAATCTTTCTAATCGAAGCAATTATAGCTATACGGACGACGAGGTCGCCAAGATCTTAAAAGCCTTCAAGGACAAGATCAAAGAATTAGAGAGTATGTTTGCCACAAGAGTCAAGCAGCAAGACGAGTGGAGGCTTTAGTGGTGGAGTATCACCTTATTTCACGCGACAACACATCATGACATCCTTGGAAGAATTAGTTCCTGACCCAGTTTTGAGATTTCTAGCAAATGAAGCCGGGGAAAAGGAAGGACTAGCTGACGCTGGCATCGAATCATTCCGAGATGAACCATATGCGAGCTGCGCGAGGGAGGCTGGTCAAAATAGCCGTGATGCAGCAAATGGGCAGGAAGGAGTGCCCGTGAAGATGTCGTTTAATCAGTTTTTGATCCATCGGCAAAGCCTGCCATCTAGCGATTTGCTAAGAGATGCAGTCGATGCATGCAAGGAGAAAGCTGAGCAAGAACGCGAGAGAGATTTCTTCACGAATGCAGCCAGCTTACTTGATAGAGAAGAGATATCAGTGCTTGAGATTTCTGATTTCAACACCTTAGGATTACTTGGACCTCCCGATCGAGAGGGCACTCCTTTTCACTCACTGGTTAAGGCATCCGGCGTGACAGCCAAAACAGCAATTGACTCTGGAGGCTCGTTTGGTATTGGCAAGAATGCATCATTCGCAGTTTCTGACTTACAGACTGTGTTTTATTCGACACTTTATGCGGATACTGATACAAAACAAAAGGAGTTTGCCGCTCAAGGTAAGGTAAAGCTGGTATCCCACACAGACAAGAGTGGCAATAGGATGCGTGCCACAGGGTATTGGGGTAACCCCGAAGGATTTACCGCAGTGACCGATCAGTCTAAAGTGCCAGAATGGATGATTCGTCGTGAGATTGGCACATCCATCTTTTGCATGGGCTTCCGAGCTGCAGAGGGGTGGGCGGAGAGGATAACATATTCACTTATCTCTAACTTCTTCTGCGCCATTAATCGAGAAGAGATGGAATTTGAGATTGACAAGGGAAAGATGTTTATAAACCGGACCACCCTGCCTAGCCTATTGACTAGGCCCGATATTGTGGAAGCCTCCGAACGGATGGGCCATCAAGCTGATCTTACCTTTGCTGAGCAGATGTATCAATGCTTAGTATCAGATAGAGCTGATGAGAAAACCCTTAGTATTCCCGATCTAGGCAAGGTTCGCGTTCGCATTCTTGTTGGTGATGGCCTTCCCTGTCGAGTAGGGTTCATTCGCAATGGAATGCTGATCACCGACAATTTAAGAAACTTTGGGCACGCCTTAGCTCGCTTCCCAGGGTCTCGAGATTTTGTTGTAATAGTAGAGCCAATCGACACTGATGCCGGAGTCTTGCTCAAGAAACTTGAGAATCCAACCCACGATGGTTTTTCTGCTGAGCGGATTGCGGATCTCCACAAGCGAAGAATCGCGACTATTGCAATGAGACGGTTAGCCTCGGAGCTCCGAGAGATTATTAGAAGTACTACCGGAGTTACGCATGCGGATTCGGTTGTCCTAGATGAGCTTGGCAAATACTTTGCTGAATCTGGGAAGATTGAAAACCCATCAACGCCTAGTGCCGAAGACGACCCAGAAAGATATACTTACAAGCCACAGAGGTCAAAAGCGAAGCCTCATGTCGTTCCAACTCCAACAGGAGGTGAGCAGGGTGGAAGCAATGCAACTAGTACAAGTACAAATCGAAATGGCGGTGGTGGAAGTAGGCCTGGAGCAGGCACTGGGGCAAGGGGTAAGGGTACTAGCGGAGAGGAGAGACTGGTAGTTCTGCGGGATGTACGTAACCGAATCCCTCCTAGTGCTTCGACAACAGGTAAATCAAGAGAGCTGCTCTTCAGCCCAGAAGAAGCCGGACTCATTCAGATTATTCTACAAGCGACCGGGGTTAATGCACCGGATAGTCTTTATGTAGTAAAGACGGACAAAGGTAGGACATCCTCAGGAAAGCTCATCATCGAGGCTAGAGCGAATGAGCGTTGCAAAGCAACCGTTGAGTTGGACGAACCCTACAATGGCCCTATTGAGCTAGTTGCGGTTTCTGATGCTGAGCCATCAGAGGTAAAGCCATGAGATTTTCAGAAGAAACCAGATATCCACATCCAGTTTTGGGCCTCGGCTCAGGAGACTTTACGACAGGTGGCTTCGAGGTAAACTTTCAGGTAATAGAAGATGCTACTACAGGTGGCCTTAGGCTAGAGCATGAGATTACATTAACCGAAGCCGGGATTATCGAACTTGTCAAAAGTGGTTCCGCTTGCGTTGGCTGTTTTATCAGCTGTCTTGACACATTCTACACCGATCTCCGCATGATGCCGTGGCCAAAAGGCTGCTTAGACTTCGCTCCTGGAAAGTTGCTTAGTCGTGTATCGATTAGGCCTGTTATATGGATGGTAAAGTCTGTGGCCAGCTGGAATCCGGGGACAATTCATCCAGAGTTCTCGCCGCCAGTCGAGATCAACTGTGGTGACATAATTGCAATAGGCGATGAAGATATAATATCGGTTGGCCAAGCGAAGCTATTGGCAATTGAAAGCATCTTTGAATTAGTTTGCTCACCTGAAGTTGAGATTGGCAAGTTACAAGTTGACTTAATGCGCGACAAAATTACGATTCTAGCCTCCGAGGAAACACATAAGACTATTCTTTTGCTCCGAGAGCGGACAGAGGGTAAACCAGTTGTTTTGAACGGGATTTATCTCCCAGTGATCATGGAGGTTCTTGATGCCCTCCGCGGCAATCTCTCGCAGTATGAAACACAGCGCTGGTATTCTCCATTTATGGCACGATGCGATTCAAAGGGAGTTGATCCAGACTCCAGTGATTCAATTCTTGAGAATGCTGAAAAGCTACTTGACGCACCCATCGGCTCGCTTTCTCGCCTAGTTAATGAGGTTGTGTAATGCCAGCATCACCACTCAAGTACTTGTCAGAAACTATGCTATCCAAGCTAAGTCAGGATGTAAGTAGAAATCGTGAAAGGTATCAGTCTGGAAACTTTTTTGACCTTGAATGCGAAAACGGATGGTCCATCGAGGCCGCTGGGGTTTCTGTAGACTATGATCTCCTAAATGCTCTTGATGGAACTCATAGTACAGCAGCGGCCGACATTGAGAACTCGTTGATAGTCCACAAAGCCCTTTCTACTATGACTCCTGCAATGGCACGGGAAGAGCGCATTTGGACCCGTCTTACCCATGTTGAGTGCCTTGAATATTCGAGAAAGAGATGGCTGTCTTCATTCATAGGCGAGAAGCTTGATGGACAAGTTCAACGTCATATGTTTGCACCTAATCGTACTGCAATTCGAGATGATAATGCAGTTTCTCGGCTTTGGTGGAACTATCGTATAGCTGCCATCGCTGATCCAGATGATCCCGAGGGCGCCCTTCGCCTAATTCTAAAGACTTCTGATATCCGCATGCAGCTTGTGGAAAGGCCTTGGACTGCCGCTCGCGTTCCGCTCGCGAAAGCTGTAATTAGAGCCATGAAGAGAGACCCATGGATCACATCTAGTTCAATAGCATTCCGTGAATTCATGAAAACACTCAACCGTGATGGAGGAGGCATATTGTTTGAAGTTCTGAAAGACAACGAAGTGGACCAGTTCATGGATCAATGTTCAGCACGTGCCCAGACCCACACTGGAAAATGCTAATAGCGGTCTGTTCGTAGCGAGGAAAGCTCCGACTTCGGCTGTCAGACGTCTCATCGGCTACTCGTCTAGCTGCATGCCAGACACACTAGGGAGGCACAGCATTTGGATGTGGAGATACAAGAATCGTAAGCTATAAACCTCAACGACAAAGCATCTCATTCCGAGCGGCAACAAAAAGCAACTCATAGCTTCCGCAAGTTAGCCATGTGAATTAGATGCAGTGCTCAACAATTGGGGCGGCCTGAAACAATCTCCAACACTCTCTCGCGATACCTCCTTCTGTTAGGCAACACCGATTCAGAAAAATAGCTATATCTGACATCCACTATTTCGAACTGGCACATAAACCGCTAACAGAGAGAGGGCACGGCTCATAATCTCCACCCTTCTTCCCTTCGCAGTCCGGTTCAGGAGCACACCAGCGCTCGGATAGAGCCACAGCTGCTCGGTAGACACGGCCATCGGGATCACCACCCAACATCAAACCGAGATGAAGCTCCCTAAGCTGTCTAGATCCGCTATTTGCTAGTTGTTCATCCCCAATCACCCTTCCAACCATTCGACCAAGGCCGACACTGCACGATCGATCTGCTGTGATACCAACCATGGCGAGGCACTGCCGTATCCTGTCACGCCCCAGTCCCGCTAGATCCCGTCTTACCCATTCGCTCCATGGCAGCTGCTCACTCAACTCAACTGCCACCTGATGAAGGAGGCCCTCAATCTTCTCAAGCTGAAGGCTGCGGAATGTGCGTCGCCGGCTGGGTTCAGGATCAGCAAGAAACGCCTCATGGCTTGGCCAGCGGCTGAGAAGTCTCATCCAGAATGGCATCTGCTGGTCAGGCTTCATGGTGGCCACGATCAGTTCACCGAGAAATACCCGCCAAGCGCGCAGGGACTCTGGGATCTCTTCACCGTTCTCCCTCTGTTTAGCCCATGGGAGCTGAGATCCTCCTCCTTCAGTGCTATACCAAGTCAGAAGGGCACTGCGAATATCTTCTGGCTGAAGCCAATCACTGCCGGATTCCTCCTTCTGAACAGCACGAAGCAGGGTATTCCCGAGAGCAAGGCCCACCAGTGGGGCAACTGCCTCACCCACTTGATGGAACCGGTTGGAAGGGGTGCCATGAAATCGGAAACCATCCGGGAAAGACTGAACTCGTGCAGCCTCCCGGATGGAGAGAGTGCGGTTCTGAGACGGATGGATATACCAGTATCCATCTTTCGACATGTGGGCCGTTATCGTGAGGCAAGGCTGATCCGGCTCAAGAATGTTGTACTTGTTCCCGAAGCTGTGCTCCTTGCCACTCTCCTTCTGAATCCGACCCTCCCGCTGAGCCCGGCTGGTGACCTGATAACGCCGATGCTCGTCCTCAAGTTCGTGATACTTCTTACCGGTGGCCCGCATCAGCTGAAAGGTCGCCTTGTCGTCTTCCCGCACCTTTCGGGTGATGTGATCATGCAGCTCCTGACTGCCAACCGGTAACCAGTCGCGCATCAGCCTTTGGTAGCTGGTGGATGGCCCTTCATACTGATCACGCTTCTGCCACTCCTCCCACCAGTAACCCTCAAGGGATGGCAGATCACTGATGGCATCCAGAAGACTGGGAGCGGCCTCCTGATCAGCGAACTGTGGTTCTGGCCACACAAGAGGGGAGCTGTAGCCGATCCGTGTTCCCGCGATGAACAGTCTAGGCCGAAGCTGCGGAACTCCATACTGCCAAGCATAGATAATACGTGCATGTACACGGTAACCGGCTGCTTCAGCGCGGCTCACCACGTTCCGGAAAATCTCCTGATCACCGGTTAGGGCGATGTCGGGCACATTCTCCATCAGGAAAGCCCGAGGCCGCACATCCTCCACCACCGCCATGAAGGATTCCCAGAGCTCCCTTCGGCTGCTGTTGAGCTGCCAGTGCTGACTGGCAACATCCTCGTCGTGCTTGCGCCACCGGATATTGCGTGAGAAGGGCTGGCATGGCGGCCCTCCTGCCACCAGTGCGATATCACCGCAACGATTAAGCTGCAGGATGATCTTCTGCAGCTCCTCGGGATCGCTGAGATCACCTCTGTGGGAACATCCTCCGAAGTGATTGCGGTGGGTGGCGATCGAGTCGGGGCGGATGTCAGCCCCGAGGATCACCTCAAAGCCGGCTCGATGCAGACCAAGACTCAGCCCACCCGCTCCGCAGAACAGATCAACGGCCAGTGGTTTACTGCCCTGAAGGCTGCGCACATGATCCGGCAGGCCCTCGAGATCGCAGGCTTCAGGATGCGGATCAAGCCGCTGCTCAGGGCCCTTAAGCGCCTTCAGCCGGTGAGGATCAGCATGGATTCCAGTGGATTTCGCCATCACACTCTCCTGCTGGCTTGCACGGGATCGGCGCTTACCAGGTTCTCGATTTCAGCTTCATCCAGCAGATCAAGACAGATTGAGCCACCCAGTGCATTCAGATTTCTCACACCTGCTCTCACCTGCTGATCCGGAAGATCAGCGAGCTGCCGGGTGAGCACACGGCTCACCTGCGGGAGCAGACCATATTCACGGTCACTGATGCCCAGATGAAGCTCCTGGCTGTTGAAGAGCCGGCGCACAAGGGCATAATCGCTGTCTCCCGCGCCGACCAAGCGCTCTGCTGCGAAGAAGAGCCTTGCAAAGGTGTTACGGCCATGACCATTGATTGATGGGGTGCCCAGAAAACGCACGGCTGGCACCGGGCGCCGACCATTTCCTCGAACAAAGCCCTCCTCGGCGTCTGCAGGCACTGAACCCCGCCAGCGGTACCAGACCACATCCGGATAACGAACTACGGTGAGCCAGTGCCAGATCCGCATATCCGTCTTCAGCACCTCATCCATCCCGCGAAGAGCGCGGTGCAGGGGTTCAATCAGCACGGTATCCAGGGCAGACTCTCTCACGCCAGCTTCTATCGCGTCCTGGATCGCCTGATCCAGCAACCCCAGATCCACATTCCTCGGCAGATCACGCACGGGCAGATCCCTCCCCTTCCGCAGTGCCTCAACCAGATTCTGTTCCCTGATCGGGCTCTCCAAACTTTGAAGACAGCTGCTCATGCCACTTCAATCCTGGTTTCAGGAGTGATGCCACTTGGTGAGTCCGCAGGTTCAGAATCTAGGGGCAGATGGGCACCTTCCGCCATGGCCTCAGCAAGCCTGACCAGCCTCGTTTCCTGTTGGATCAGAGATGGTAAACGAAACATAAGAGCCGTGAAACCTCCCGGGCGCTTCAGTTCGATGGCGAGTTGAGGCAGCGCTGCATGAGGTTCAAGATCCACTCCAGCCAGACCTGCCGCAAAAGGTGCCAGCAGACGCTTCTGCCAGGTCCCCAGCTCCTCGATGGCCTCCTCGGGAGCAGCAACGGGATCGCCCGAGATGATCTCCTCGAGCTGATGCAGAACTGTGGATACAAGCACAGGCCATACGGTTGCACAGATGTTGGTGAACAGTGCATCCCGCAGAAGAGCCCCGCCATTGCGCCTCCGTGAACGGCTCATCAGCAGCCGCCGCAGAGGGGAACTCACAGCGGAATTCAGTTCGATCGTGGGCGGATCCCCCGGAAGGATCCGGAACAGCTGATGGCTGCTCCCCGATGGGAACGTTTCCCAGCGGAGGTGAAACAGGGGCTCAGAAGAGCGGCTGCGTCCAGTGAATCGAATAGTGTGGATCTTGCTCCGGCCAAGGATCTGTCCTCGTCTGCAGCCAAATCCGTCCATCCGCGCATCGGGCTCGCGGGTTCGTACCAGCAGGGCTTCGGTACGGATCTCCTCGCCGTCGAGCATCGCTGTGTAGGAGGTTTCGGCAAACCAGAGCCCCAGACCATCAGGCTCCAGCGGAATCACGATGCGTCTTCCGGTGGAACGGCTGATCAGTCGGCAGAGCAACACAGCAGGTGGATCTTCCTGCTCGCAAGGGAGGAAGCATTCTTCCCAGCCCCATGGCGGAGTGAGCAGGATTTCCAGCCGCACTTCGCTGAGATCGCCGCGGAAACGGAAGGTGACAGCATTGCTCACCTCCTGAATCACCTCTTCCGAAATGCTCTCCGGTGCGGTGACACGGAATGCTCCATCTAGGTCAACGGTTCGCCAGGGAAGAAATTCCATCGATTCAGCCTCCCTGACGGAAGCCGGTCAGGGCCGGATCGACACCTCCGGGGGGTGTCACGAGACAGCGGAAGGGAACAGCGGAGAATCCACTTTCCACTGAGAATACAAGGCGGCGGCCGTCGGTATTCGACATGCTGAGATTCCTCTCGGAGCCATGAATTTCAAGCCCTGAGATCCGCCACGCATCACCCAGTCCGGAATCCGCGATGCTGCGGAAGCTGAGCCCGGCTGTGACCGGTCCTTCTCCACGTCCATGACGGATCAGTTCCCCATGCAGCGCCCAGCCACCACTTTCAGGGTCAAACCAGGATCCCTGTCGATCAATGCGGATCACCAGGCGTGGTTTCTCTCCCCGCGCGGCGGATGCAACAGGTGAGGATCCCTCCCCAAGGGACAGCATTCTCACCAGCAGCTCCGGGCCGGCATCCGGCGCAGGCTCATCATCACTGAGAAGACGCAGCTGAAGGATCTGCCGAACCTCGGCCCGAAGCCCCCTGAGGCGGCCTGCCGAGCCTCTCCAGTCGTAGCTCTCACGCAGCCGGCGGGTTGTGGGAAGCCAGTCGTCATGGGTGACGGGCTCGGCAGCGCGGAAATACTCCTCAGCATCAGCGACAAACTCTTGGCTGATCTCAAGGGCCTCTGAAGGTGCTGCATTCAGTAGCGCAGAACCGACAAGCGTGACAGCGCAGTAACTTCCTCCATCCTGCAGTCGAAGACCCTCTGCATAATCAACCACCATCCCAGCACCACGGATCATGGCAATAGTGGAGCGGCAGGGCAGACACGCCTCACTGGGGGAGACACGAGTCACTCCAACCCGGATCAGAGTCTCGAGAGCCGGATGAAGAAGCTCGGGCCGATCCTCCGGATGGATGCGTCTGGGCAGTGGAAAGCCAGTGATGTCGATGGCTGCTGAGTCACCTGGTGACAAGGCAGGCTCACCCGCCGGTTCAACACGCGAGGCCGCTAGGAAGGGCGCCCAAAGCCCACCCACCTCGGCCTGGCTCTCATAACTCGCCCGGGATTCCCCACTGAACAGCACACGGGAGCGCACCTTGAGTCGCCCCCAGCTGATGGCGGGCCAGAACCACTTCGCGGCCGCGTCGGTGAGATCACGGCAGAGGTCTTCAGGATCCCGGATCCCGAGACTGCCCACGTCATCACGATCAGGTTCGTGAAAGGCGGGGATAAGGAGAGTCGTACCTGAACCGTTCAGGCCGGCACGCTCAAGCTGCAATGAGCGTGCGGCTGATGGCTCACGCCAGTCGGACAGGGCAACGGGGATCCCATCCCGATCGGCCGCCACACCGAGATAGGCCCCATCCAGGAAGGCTTCGCCATCGAGTTCATGGGCCGGCAGCTCGCTGCGGCCGAACACGCGCAGCCCCTGCTCCTTCATGCCCTGCACAGAAGAGGAGAAGAGCACCGTGAGCAGACGGGAGTGCATCCAGCTCACAGCCTTGCCTAGGCCGAAGCTCCCCCCTCTTCCCGTCTCATCCCCCGTCGAGAAGTTCTGGACGCAGAGCCGCCGGAAGTTGCCTTCCTCGTCCCAGTCGTCTCCGGTCAGCCCTGCCGTCCCGCTGTCGCTGATCCGGAGACAGACCAGAGTCTCAGCCTCCATAGCCACAATGCCGGCCCGAAGCGTCAAAGCAGCTCCTCCTGCCCCCTTCACAGCTGCGAGGTGGGGTCGGAGCGTCTGCCAGTTCATGGCGGCGAGGAAGGCTTCACGCTCCTCCCCCCGCAGCAGGATCAGATCGAAACAGACTTCGGCAGCCTTTCGTCCGACCCGCTGATCAGTGCTGTTCTGACAGATCTCACGGACCAAGGTCTCCAGGAGAGAGCGTCGTCGCTGGCTGCCACCGCCCTCGAACAGCTCAGCTGAGGCGCTGCCACCACTCGAACGCCCCTGACCAAGTGCAGGCGTCGTGACCCATGTCAGTGGTGTGGGCATGGATCCCTGAAAACCCCCAAACACTAGATGCGGTGTGGGACGGATCATAGAGTTCGGATGTACTGGTGGCATGTATCAAGTGCCACCGGCGTAACAGGCTTTCTGGATGCCCCCCAAAGGGGCAGCAGCAAGCCGACATCCACTAGGCCGCCCTGCGCCGCCTGCAATCCGGCGACCTGCAGATCCTCTTCGCCGTGGACCTCTTCAACGAAGGCCTCGACATCCCCGCCATCGACACCGTGCTGCTCTTGCGGCCCACCGAGAGCGCGGTGGTGTTCCTGCAGCAGCTCGGCCGGGGCCTGCGGCTGTCGCCCGACACCGGCAAGAGCTGCCTCACCGTTTTGGACTTCATCGGCCAGCAGCACCGGCGTTTTCGCTTTGATCTGCGCTACCGGGCGTTGCTTGGCTGCAGCCGGCGGCAGCTCGAAGACCAGCTGGCCCAGGGGTTCCCGTTTCTGCCGCCCGGTTGCCGGCTGGTGCTCGATCGCGTCTCCAGCGAGCGGGTGCTGGCCAATTTGCGGCAGTGTCTGCCCTCGCGCCGGCCCCAGCTGCTGCAGGAGTTGCGCGCCCTTGCCGCCGAGGGGGTGATCGGCCCATCCAGCGGCCTGGCCCACTGGCTCGAAGCCCTGGCCATGGAGCCGGCCGACTTCTACGGTATCCGCGGCGCTGGCTTCACCGCCCTGCGGCGCGAGCTGGGTTGGTTGCCGCCCCACCTGGCGGGTGCGCCCCATCCCCAAGAGGAGCGCCTCAGCCGCGCCATCGCCGCCGGCCTGCTCCACCTCGACGACCCCGACCGTCTGCGCGCCACCGCCGCCTCCCTGGCCGCCTCCGCGCCGCACGATCCGCAGGCCCTCTCCGAGCGCGAGAGGCGCCAGTGGCTGATGCTCACCGCCCAGCTGTTCGGCACCGGCCGCCAGTGGCGACCCCTCGATCAGGCCCTGGAGGTGCTCTGGCAGGCCGGCGCCTGGCGCGAGGAGCTGATCCAGCTGCTGGAGTTGCTCGCCGAACGCGCCGATCGCCGCCTCCACCCGCTGCCCTGGGCCTTGCCGGTGCCGTTGCGCGTGCACGGCCACTACAGCCGCGCCGAGATCGAAGCGGCCTTCGGCGTGCTCAGCACCGACGCCCCCTGGATCCACCGCGAGGGCGTGCTCTGGCACCAAGCCAGCGCCACCGACCTGCTGTTCATCACCCTGCGCAAAAGCGAAGCCCTCTTCTCACCCTCCACCCGCTACCGCGACCTGGCCCTCGGCCCCTCGCTGTTCCACTGGGAAAGCCAGAGCACCACCACCGCCGCCTCCCCCACCGGCCAGCGCTACATCCACCACGCCTCCCGCGGCTCACGGGTGCTCCTCTTCGTGCGTGAGCAACGCAAACAGGACGGCCGCCCCGGCGCCCCCACCGAACCCTTCGTGTGTCTGGGGTTTGCCACCTACGAAAGCCACGAAGGCGAGCGGCCGATGGCGATCCGCTGGCGGCTCGAGCGGGAGATCCCGGCGGCGTGGCTGCCGGTGATGGCGTTGGCGGTTTGAGGGGGGTTGTTCAGCATTCCTCGTAGGCCTCAAGAAATTCTTCCCTGCTGATTTCCGATTGTCTGAGAATCAACCTCAACGTTGACCCCTTGATCAGCCGATGGTTAGGCATGGTGAGGGGCGTACGCGTGCCGTCCTCATTCGTCCGCGCCAGGGCGATGTGATTTCCTTCACGGATCAGCTCAAATCCCAAGCGTTGCAAAGCCTTCAACACGCGATCCCGAGGCGCGTCGACTGGAAACTTGGCCATCAGCCGGCAAGGACCGTTTCCGCCAGAAAGACTTCCTGCACAGGATCATCTTGATCCAGTGAATCAGGGCCGAATACTTCGCGGTGGAAAGCGATCGCGGAGCGCACATCCTCCAGCGCCTCGTCGTAGGTCTCACCTTGGCCCACAACCACTCCATGGATGCCCAAGGGATAAGCCACATACCCATCGGCGTGGCGCTCCACAACAACCTTCAGCCGTTGGGATGTCATTGAGCCCTGCCCTGCCAAGCTGTCAAATCCTAGGCGTGGTGGGCCTCAGCTGTTCGTGCGCGAGCAACGCAAACAGGATGGCCGCCCCGGCCGAGGGCGCAGCCCGAGTCTGCCGGAGGCACTAGGCAGATCCCACTCATCCATCGGGGAGCTTGTGGGCATCACCAGGCCTCCAGGGTGAGTTCATCGACAAGGGCAAAAGCCTGATCGGCGGTGACCAGGACACAGCCTTCGCTGAGGGCATGGCTGGCGATCAGCAGGTCCAGCGCCGCCAGCGGCTTGCCATGGCGTTCAAGTTCAGCGCGCAGCCGGCCATAGATCCTGCTGCAGGCTTCGGTCCAGGGCAGGATCTCCAGGGTGTCGAGGGTGGACTCCGCCAGCGCCCGCAACCGCGTCGCCGTCGGCCGCTTCTCCAGGCCGTAGCGGATCTCGGCCACCACAATCGCCGACAGGCAACAACGTTGCTCACGCACCCAGCCATCCAGGCGTGGCGAGCGTCGTTGGAGAAAGGCACTCACGGCGTTGGTGTCCAGCATCAACCTCCTCTTCGCTGCAGCCATCAGGGAAAGTCCACCGGTTCGGGAGGACTTGTGTCGTGCAACCCCTCGAAAAAGGCGTCCAGCTCCTCCCGGAAGCCAGGCTCCTGCAGCAGCGCATCCCTGAGCTCGAGCAACTCCTTGGCCGAGGGCCGCACCGGTGTGAGCACCACCGCACCGCTTTCGAGGTCCCGATGCACCTCCACCTCCGTTCCCTCGAAACGGAATTCGGCCGGCAGGCGTACCGCCTGGCTGCGGCCATTGCGGAACAGCTTGGCGCGCATGGTTCCTTTCCGGCGGCGGTCGATACCGAGACTAGACCAAACCCGCCACCTCACGCCGCCCACACCTCCCGCTGGAACTGCTGCAGCACCCCATCCAACTCACCGCCAAACAGCCGGTTCAGCCGCGGCCAGCCACCGCCTTCCCGCTTGAAGTACAGCAGGTCGTCGTCCAACCATGATCGAGGCGGTCATCTCCTGGTTGGTGGTTTCGCGCCAGGCCGTAGCCAGGGTGGTTTCGCCGTAGCCCCGTTCGATCGCGCGCAATTCATCGTCGTGTTCGGAGAGGAACTGCGGTTCGGCCCGCACCTCCCACTGGGCATCGAGCAGCTCGCCCAGCCCCTCGATCCGCCCCAGCCAGCCCCTGGCCTCCTGCTCCGGCAGCTGCTGCAGGCGGCTGATCAAGGCATCGGGTTCCTCGCCGCTCAGCAAACGGAAGCGGGGTGGCCGCCCCGGCGCCCCCACCGAACCCTTCGTGTGTTGGGGGTTTGCGCGCTACGAAGGCCACAAAGGCGAGCGGCCGATGGCGTGGGGGAATCTCTGTGGCGGCTCGAGCGGGAGATCCCGGCGGCGTGGCTGCCGGTGATGGCGTTGGCGGTTTGAAATCCCAGCACGTCAGTCGTTTTGTTCACTCTTCCTCCTCCTCTGAGCCAAGCAGAATTCTCAGAGCCCGCCTCAGATGGCTGGCCAATTCCACCAATTCTGCCTGTTCCTCGGCTGAGGTTTCAAAACCCGGGTAGCGCGCGAGCACGGCTCCTGAGGAGAGATCAGCCAGTTCCTCACTATCCCAGCTCCATTGGCCATCCACCGCCTCCAGTTGACGCGACAGGGCAGCCAGATCATGGATCTTGTCAACCGGCTGCCCAAGTTGGATCAACCGAGCTTTCAGCAGTTTCTCCACGCATTGCTGGGCGTGAAACACCACCGCATCACGCAAGCCTGGACTGTTTCTTGTCAGGAGGATCTCCAAGGCTTCCCAATCGCCCTCGGCCTTGGCGATCCACTCCGGAACAGCTGACCAAGGTTCAGCCATGCAGCACCTCGCCATGATCAAGCGCCTCGCGTACGACCGGATCGCCCCCCCGGTAGCGAACCTCAACTTCCTCAGGCCGCCGGACCAGGAGATCCAGGGGAAATAGTGCCTGGCAGAGTCGGCGCATTTCACGGATCTTGGCCAGGTGGCGTCCCTCGAAGGGCATCACGACCAGGATGTCGGCATCGGAATCCCAGCGCGCATCTCCACGAGCCAAAGAACCGAACAGGATCACCTTCTCAGGGGCGTAGCGCTCCACCAACCGCTGCGTGAACGCCAGCAGCGCCTCGCGAGTCACCAGAGGGGTCGGCGTTGTGGTCATGGGGTTCATCATCGCGAAGCTTCCCAGGACAGGCCACGATCCTCTCGGCACGCTGCAGCAGGAGCCGGGTTAGTGGGCAGCAGGAGAGTCCTCGGATCCAGCAGAGGATCAACAACGGCAGGGTTGGAGCCGGATTTCGGCACCGGCCGCCAGTGGCGGCCCCTCGATCAGGCCCTGGCGGTGCTCTGGCAAGCATGCGCCTGGCGCGAAGAGCTGATCCAGCTGCTGGAGTTGCTCGCCGAACGCCCCCTAAAGCAACCTCATCGCCGCCTCCATCCGCTGCCCTGGGCGCTGCCGGTGCCGTTGCGCGTGCACGGCCACTACAGCCGCGCCGAGATCGAAGCGGCCCACTGCTACGCAGAAGCCTGCGGCTATGGCGTGCTCAGCACCGAAGCCCCCTGGATCCACCGCGAAGGCGTGCTCGCTCACCAAGCCAGCGCCACCGACCTGCTGTTCATCACCCTGCGCAAAAGCGAGGCCCTCTTCTCCCCCTCCACCCGCTACCGCGACCTGGCCCTCGGCCCATCGCTATTCCACTGGGAAAGCCAGAGCACCACCACCGCCGCCTCCCCCACCGGCCAGCGATCTATCCACCACGAGGCGCGCGGTTCACGGGTGCTGCTGTTTGTGCGCGAGCAACGCAAGCAGGACGGCCGCCCCGGCGCCCCCACCGAACCCTTCGTGTGCCTGGGGTTTGCCACCTACGACAGCCACGAGGGTGAGCGGCCGATGGCGTGGGGGAATCTCTGTGGCGGCTGGAGCGGGAGATCCCGGCGGCGTGGCTGCCAGGCTGTTGTGTTGCACACCAGCTGTTGCTTGGCATAGCGGCGGCGTTGGCGGTTTGAGACCCGCCAGACCGGCTCATAAGGACTGGGCCACACCATGAGCTATCGCATTCGTCTCCTGGAAACGGAAGAAGGATGGGCGGTGAGCTGTCTGGATCTAGCCGGGGTGCCATTCGCAGGGGGAGAGCCGCGATGAGGCCCTGGAAAACATCCGTGAGGCCATCGCCCTCTGGCTTGAGGTGGAGGCCGAGGAGGCTGGTGCCCGGTGTCAACTACGTAGGCGGGTCGCGTCAATTACGTAGGCGGGTTACCCCGGGGCCTCCCCCTGCCATGGCAGGGGGAGGCGACAGCGAAAAGTGAGCCACCCTGGCCCGGTCCTCTGCC
>NZ_JAGQCH010000037.1 GCF_024346055.1 Cyanobium sp. Cruz CV13-4-11 | reverse complement strand
AGTCCAAAGGCGGCGAAATCGGGCTGTCTGAGCGCTTGACATGAACCCATTGACGAAATCACCGAGAAATCAGCTCGGAGATGGGAAAACGCGACTGCTTAGACGGTTTTTCCGCAAACTCTTAAGGGGTGGTACCCCGCCTCACAGTTTAACAATGGACCCTGTCCAGAAAAAGCCAGACCACGTCAACCCAGATGCCATCTGCGCCTCTAAAAGGATTACCGAAGAGCGAGAAATACCACTGATCCACAAATCCTTCGCTCTTCCGTGCTGTGGACTCTTCTGATCTAGAGACAAAGGCTGATGCGTCGAATCCGCAGACTCATCGGGCGCTGACTTCAGGCCGCCACCCAACTGCCGTGCAGGCCATGGGGGATCGCCAGGGGCAGCTCCACCAGCGCCTGCTCCTGCATGGAGGCGGCATCCAGCACCACCAGGTCGCTGGCGCTGCGGGCCCCGTTCCAGAACAGGCCGAGCACCCAGCCGTCGTCCTCGGCGGTCGCTCCGGGACGGGGCACCATGATCGGCTCACTGACGAACCCGCGGGGTGCCGCACTCCAGACCCGGGTCTCCCCACCCTGGAGATCGAGCTTCATCAGGGCCTGGAGCGGGTCGTTGCCCCGTTCCCGCTCGGCCACCGCCATCCAGGCGTAGCGACTTTCAAGTCCCACCCGTGAAGGGGCCACCATGGCGAACTCGCAGGTGCGCTCACTCAGCCGCGTGGCCGTCACCTTGCCACTGGCCAGATCCAGACGGCAACGCTCCAGCAGCCCCGCCGGGATGCGATCAAAATCCACCTCTTTGTAGTCCTGGTCAGGGCCGATGGAGGGGAAATCGGCGTAATAGATGCTGTCAATCACCACGGCATCGCCGTCTTCCCAGGCATTGAGGTGGTGGAACACGAATCCCTCCGGCGCCTCCAGCAGCCGCGGCTCCTGGCCGGCGAAGGCCCCGTCCTGGCGGGGGATCAACCAGAACTGACCCCGGGCGCCGGGGCGGGATTTCAGGCACTGGGCGGCCCCTTTGCGGCCGAGCACAAAGGGGAGGGGATTGAAATCGATCGCGTTCTGCAGGAACACCGCCCAGTTGGGGGTGATGGCGAAGTCGTGCAGGAAGGCAAAGCCGGGGAAGCTGTGGCTGGAGTCGGCCAGCAAGGTGCCCGCCCCAGAACCTTCAGCGGCGAATTCCATCAACCGCACCGTGCTGCGCGGTCCGGCCTTGACGCCGAAGGTGACCATCCGGGTGGCACCGTGGTGGCCGGGGTCAAAGCGGGGGTGGGCACTGAAGGCCTCATCAGGCTTGAGGACCCCGTCCAGCAGGCTCAGGCCGCGGGTTTCAAGGCTGCGCGGATCCAACGCATGGGGGGAGCTGGCTTCCCAGAGCGCAAGGAGCTGGTCGCCAAGCCGCACCACATGGGTGTTGGCGATGTTCTTGAGCCGAAGGTCGAAAGCATTGGCCAAGGGGCCGCCCGGCTTGGGTGTGCCGAACACGCCGCGGTACAGATAGCTGCCGGCCTTCTCCTCCGCCAACCAGCCATCGGTGCGCACGAAGCGATTGCTGAGCTGGACGCCGGCGGCGGTGAACCGCAGGGCGGTGATCATCCCGTCGCCATCGAAGGGGTGATGGACCCAGTGGCCGCCCCGTTCCAGCCGGCCGGGTCCGTTGCGATAGAGGGTCCCGTTCAGCTCGGCGGGGATGGTGCCCCGGCTGGCCACCAAGGGCACCTCTGTGAGCTCCTCGCTGACATTGCCGAAGGAGCTGACCCAGTCGGAGCGTTCGTAGGCAGGCGAAGCCGCGCCAGCAGGGGAAGCAACGGTCATCGGGTCAGCCCACAGGAAGAACAGCGCCACGCGCTGAACCGATTATCACGTAACGGAGTGTGAAGGCGTGGGCGGCCGTCCCGCCCTCACGCCTCGCAGGGCAGCTCCACCGGCGGGCAGGGGGGCTGGGAAACCGCACATGGGGCTGACTCGACGGCCCTCGGCAGGCAATCAGCAGCTTGGACCGGAGCGGCGGCGGCGATGGTGGCAGCGAGGCCGGCCACAAGCACAAGGAGAGGACGCATGGGCTCTGAACGGATCCCAAAATCCTAGTCGCCACCGGCTGGATTGCCTCCAGCCCCGGCCCGCTCCAGAACGCCCTTGCTGCTGGGTACCGCTCCGCCGCGGCGGGGATCGATCTCCACCGCCTGATCCAGGGCGCGGGAGAACGCCTTGAAGCAGGCCTCGACGATGTGGTGGGAATTCACCCCCGCCAGCTGGCGGATGTGGAGGGTGAGGCCGGCGTTGTTGGCCACCGCCACGAAGAACTCCCGCACCAGTTCGGTGTCGTAGGTGCCGATGCGCTGGGCCGGGATGGCCAGGTCGTAGCTGAGGTGGGGCCTGCCGGAGCAGTCGAGCGCCACCTGAACCAGGGCCTCATCCAGGGGAGCCAGGAAGTGGCCGAACCGCCGGATGCCGCGCCGGTCCGCCAGGGCCTGGGCGAGGGCCTGCCCCAGCGCGATCCCCACGTCCTCGTTGGTGTGGTGGTCGTCGATGTGGGTGTCGCCCCTGGCGGTGATCTCCAGATCGAGCAGGCCATGGCTGGCGAGCTGGTGGAGCATGTGGTCGAGGAAAGGGACGCCGGTGTCCACCTGGCAGCGGCCGGTGCCATCGAGATCCAGGGCCACGTGAACATCGGTTTCGCCGGTGACGCGATGGACCTCGCCGGTGCGTGCAGGACCGGTCCGCGGAGAGCTGATGGACACGCGAGCGAAGCAACGGACCGGATCTGAATCATGCCAAAGCTCCAGCGGCCACGCCCTGACGTCCGGAGGCGTACTTGGTGTGAAGCGCTACCGCGCGGGGCCCGAGGGGATGGTGGTGTGGAACGTATGCAGGCATGCCCAAATGCGGTCCTCGATCAACTGCGCGCCGGGCACCAGCGCTTTCTCGACGGCCACTCGCTCCATCCCCACAGTGATCGCCTGCGGATGCTGGAGGTGGAAGCCGGCCAAAGTCCCGTTGCGGCCGTGCTGGGTTGCGCCGATTCGCGGGTGCCGGTGGAGCTGTTGTTCGACACGGGCTTCGGCGATCTGTTCGTGGTGCGCAACGCCGGCACCATGAGCACCGTGGCCGCGATCGCCTCGCTCGAGTACGCCGTCAGCTACCTGGGGGTGCCAGTGATCGTGGTGCTCGGCCATGCCGCCTGCGGCGCGGTGGCGGCGGCCTTCGACCGGGGGCTCAGCCTCACCCCGAGCCTGGCCCAGGTGGTGGGCCAGCTGCGCATGGAGCTATTCAGCCTCGGCGGCGAACACGACCTGGAGGAGGCCTGCCGCCACCACACCCTCAATGCGGCCCGCAACCTTGTGGATTCCAGCGTGATGCTCACCGACAGGCTCAGGTCGGGCCGATTGCAGGTGGAAGCGGCGTACTACAACCTGCACACCACCAGCATCGAATGGATGGGCACCGTGATGCCGATGCGGCAGGGGTGAGCGGAATTGACCGACACATCGGGTGTTGGTTCTTCGGCTTCAGAAGTGGAGCCGATCACATCCCCGTGATGCAATACCCCGCATCCACGTAGATCACCTGGCCGGTGATACCGCTGGCCAGGGGGCTGGCCAGGAAAGCGGCGGTGGCACCCACCTCGTCCTGGGTGACGGTGCGGCGCAGGGGAGCCTTCGCCTCAACGTTGTGGATCATGTCGAGGATGCCGCCGATCGCCGAGCTGGCCAGGGTGCGGATCGGCCCGGCGCTGATGGCATTCACCCGCACCTGCTGCTCGGGGCCGAGCTCGGCGGCCAGGTACCGCACCGAGGCCTCCAGGGCCGCCTTGGCCACGCCCATCACGTTGTAGTTGGGGATCGCCCGCTCGGCGCCCAGGTAGCTCAGGGTGATCACGCTGGCCCCCTGGCTGAACAAGGGCTTGGCGTGGCGGCAGAGGGGCGCCAGGGAATAGGCGCTCACCTCCAGCGCCCGGGCGAAGCCCTCCGGGCTGATGGCACTGAAATCACCCACCAGCTCATCCTTGCCGGCGAAGGCCAGGCAGTGGATCAGCACATCCAGAGAGCCCCACTGCTCGGAGATACGCTGGAACAGGGCCTCGATCTGGGCCGGGTTCTGCACGTCGAGGGGCTCGAACAGGGTGGGGTTCAGGGGCGCGGTGAGTTCCCGCACCTTGCCTTCGAAGCGCCCCCGATCGTCGGGCAGGTAGGTGATGCCCAGCTCGCAGCCCGCCGCCGCCAGCTGCTGGGCGATGCCCCAGGCGATCGAGCGGTTGTTGGCGATGCCGGTGACGAGGGCCTTCTTGCCGCGCAGATCAAGGAGCATGGGGAGCAGGGCGCCGGAGGGCGAGGAGATGCAATCCGGCGATTCTCCCGTACGTGCGGCGATCGCTCCGGTGGCCTGGCCTGACCCCGGCGGTGGCCTGGCGCTGCCGCCCTGGCCCGGCAAGGCACCCGCCGCTGCTCCGCTGCTTGTGCTGCTGGATCGACGGGAGCCGCAGGTTCTGGCGCTGGTCGCGCCCCTGGGGGATCTGCTGAATCCTGGGGAAAGGAAACGCCTGCGCCAGCTGCGGCGCCAGGAGGATGGCGAGCGGTTCCTGCTCGGTCGGGGGGCGCTGCGGTTGCTGCTAGGCGGGTGGCTGGGGTGCGATCCCGCCGGCCTGGTGCTGGATGTTGGGCCCCACGGCAAGCCAGAGCTGCCCCCCCAGGAGGCCCTGGGGCAACGGAGGGGGGAGCTCCCCCCCCGGTTCAACGTGTCCCATTCGGGGGATCTGATCCTTTTGGGCTTTCACCCCCTGCGGCCGGTGGGGGTGGATGTGGAGCAGCGACGGCCGGTGCCGGAGTGGGAGGCCATCGCCGATCGCTTGCTGCCAGCGGAGGAATCGGAACGGATCCGGGCCCTGCCGGAGGAGCGGCACAGCGACGGTTTCCTGGCGGCCTGGTGCCGGCTGGAGGCGGGCCTCAAGGCCAGGGGGCTGGGCCTGTTCGCTGGAGCGCCTGCCGACGAGCCGCCAGGGCGGGACCTGGAGCTCTGGCCCCTGCTCCTGCCGCAGGGCTACGTGGGCGCCGCGGCCCTGGCCTGAAGCGTCAGGACCCCCAGGGCTGGGGCTCCTCCGGTTCCTCCAGATCTTCGGGGGTGAGCGGCAGCCCCAGCAGCCGCTTTTCGGCCCGCCGGATCGCCCGCGGGTCGCTGAGCAGGTCGGGCTCCTCGAACAGGGGCAGCACCGGTGGCCGGTGCTCCGCCGCGATGCGGGGCGGTGGCTCCCACAGGAAGGTGCTGCCGGGGGCCCGCTGGCGGCAGAGCGCCTCCATCTGGCGGCGCAGGGCCAGCCGCACCGGCCCGCGCTCCTGGGCCAGGAAGAACTCCTGCCGCGGAGCCAGCCCGAAGCTGGTGGGGGCCGGCCCGTTGCCGCCCTGAAGCCGGGCGGCGTCCGGAAGCCAGCGGGGCCGGCAAACGCCGGGACGGCTGGTGTCGGTCTCGATCCAGATGTGCAGGCCCTTACCGCCGGGCCGCGTCACCACGGCAAGCCCGTCGTGGGGTTGGTGACGCGGCAGGGGGTACACCCGGCCACTCGAGCGCTGCTCGGCCGGCACGCAGCCGGCCAGCAGGATCGCCACCAGGGGCAACCCCAGCAGGGATCTTCCCAGCGGGCTGCGGGCCAGCGGGCAGGGGGGCGGCACAGCAAAGGCAACGCGATCACGCGATGATCCTTACCCAGCCGCCCCATCCGCTCTGCAGCAAGGGCGGCAGATCCACGGGTGCTCACCGCCGTCACCAAGCTGACCCCGGGCACGGCCGCTGAACAGGGGATGGGCCGTCGGCCCTGGTCGGATCCGCAGGTTTAATGTTGCCGCCATGCAAGTGCCCCCCTTCAGTCTCAGCGAGCAACTGCACCAGCTGGGAGACGCGCTCGATCACGCCGTCCTCGAGGTCTTGCGCAGCGGGCAGTACATCGGGGGGACCATCATCAGCGGCTTCGAGGCCGCCTTCGCCGAGGCCTGCGAGGTCCCGCACGCCATCGGCTGCAACAGCGGCACCGACGCCCTGGTGCTGGCCCTGCGGGCCCTGGGCATCGGCGCCGGTGACGAGGTGATCACCAGTTCGTTCAGCTTCTTCGCCACGGCTGAAGCGATCAGCGCCGTCGGCGCCACGCCGGTGTTCGTGGACGTGGATCCGGACACCTACCTGATCGATCCGGACGCGATCGGCGCCGCCATCACCCCGGCCACCCGCGCCCTGATGCCGGTGCACCTGTTCGGCCGGCCGGTGGACATGGAGCGGATCATGGCCATCGCCGCCGCCCACGACCTGCGGGTGATTGAGGACTGCGCCCAGGCCAGCGGCGCCAGCTGGGCCGGGCGACCGGTGGGCGGCTGGGGTGACGCCGGCTGCTTCAGCTTCTTCCCCACCAAGAACCTCGGGGCCGCCGGAGACGGCGGCATGGTGGTCTGCCGCGACCCGGAGCTGGCCCAGCGGATCCGCGAGCTGGCGGTTCACGGCATGCCACGCCGCTACCTGCACACCGACCTCGGTTACAACAGCCGGCTCGATGCCATGCAGGCCGCCGTGCTGATGGTGAAGCTGCCGCACCTGGCCGGCTGGGTGGAACGGCGGCGGGCCATCGCCGAGCGCTACCAGCGGGAACTGGCCGGCTTGCCGGGCCTGCTGCCCGCGGCCCCCGGACCGGACGGCCACAGCTGGAACCAGTTCGTGGTGCGGGTGCCCCGCTGCCCGGCGGCCACGATCGCCTGCGGCGGACGCTGCACCCCCGCCGCCGACAGCGCCAGCTATGGCCTGCCGGAGGCCTGCTGCCGCGATTGGCTGAAACAGCAGCTGCAGGAGGCCGGGGTGACGACGATCATCTACTACCCGATTCCCATCCACCGGCAGCCGGCCTACGCCTCCCTGGGCTACGCCCCCGGCAGCCTGCCGATCACCGAACGGCTCTGCGCCGAAGTGCTCAGCCTGCCGATCTTCCCCGAACTCAGCGCCGAGCAACAGGACAGCGTCATCGGCGCGGTGCTCCGCCTGGTGGGGGCCGCAGCGGTCGTCGCCTGAGGCCCTGGCCAGCTAGCCCCTGGGCAGGGCCGCGTGCAGGGCCTTGAAGCGGGCCTGCTGCACGTTGTGGCTGACGATCGGCGCGGGGTAGCCACGCCGTTCCAACGGCGCGATCTCGCCGCTGATCAGGTCGCCGGTGGCCACATGGGCCAGTTCCGGCAGCCAGCGGCGGATGTAGGTGGCCTCCGGATCGAACTTGCGCGCCTGCGTGAAGGGGTTGAAGATGCGCAGCGGTTTCGGATCCATGCCGCTGCTGGCGCTCCACTGCCAGCCACCGTTGTTGGCGGCGAGGTCGCCATCGACCAGCCGTTGCATGAAGGCGCGCTCGCCCCAGCGCCAGTCCACGATCAGGTCCTTGACCAGGAACGAGGCCACGATCATGCGGCAGCGGTTGTGCATCCAGCCGCTCTCGTTCAGCTGGCGCATGGCGGCATCGATGATCGGCAGCCCGGTGAGGCCCTGCTCCCAGGCCTGAAGGCGGGCCGGGTCGTCCTCCCAGGGGAAGTGGCGCCACTGCGGCCGGTAGGGGCCATCGGCCAGCTCGGGGAAGTGGAACAGGGCCTGCTGGTAGAACTCGCGCCAGGCCAGCTCCTGTTTCCAGACGCCGATGGAGCTGAGGGCCTCCTCGCTGCGGGCGAGGGCCCGGGCCCCCTGGGCGGCGGCCCAGGCCTGGCGGGGGCTGAGGGTGCCGACACTGAGGGCGGCGGACAGCCCGGAGGTGCCGGCCTCACCCGGAAAATTCCGGCCCGGCTCGTAGGCGGCCAGGGGACCGCCGTTCACCCCGCCGTCGGCGAAGGCCTGCAGCTGCGCCAGGGCGGCCGCCTCCCCGGAGCGGCAGGGGCAGAGGTCGGCGCCGGCGAAGCTGAAGCCGAGCTCCTCGGCCGTGGGCGGCGCTTCCAGCCGGGGCAGGGCGGCCCAGAGGGGAGCGCCCTCCGCCGGCAAGGCGGCGGGATCGAGATCCAGCAGGCCGGTGGGGGCCTCCACCGGCTCGAGGCCACCGGAGCGCCCCTCCACCTGGCCGCGCCAGTTACGCAGAAAGGGCCCATAGACCCGGTAAGGCTCCCCGGCCCCGGTGCGGATCGCCTCCGGCGCCACCAGCAGCTGATCCCAGTCCACCAGCACCCGGGTGCCCAGAGCCTGCAACGCGGCCGCCACCTGGCGGTCGCGCTCCCGGCCGTAGGGCTCCACCTCACGGTTCCAGGCCACCACGGTGGCGCCCACAGCCCGGGCCGCCCGGGGAATCAGGTCGGCCGGCTCGCCCCGCAGCATCAGCAGCCGACTACCGGCCGCCCGCCAGCGCTCCGCCAGCTCCCGCAGGCTCTCGCAGAGAAACCAGACCCTGGCCGGCGCCATCAGGGGGCCTGAAAGGATCGCCGGATCGAGCACGAACACGCCGGTGACCGCCGGGGTGGCGGCCGCAGCCGCGGCCAGTCCCAGGTTGTCGGCCAGGCGCAAGTCGCGGCGATGCCAGAACAGCCAGCGCTCCGGGGCCATCAGAGTCCCAGAAACTGACGGGCGCGGTACCAGGCGGTCACGGTCTTGCCGTCCAGGGCCTCATCGCCGCCGGCCAGGGCCGCATCCAGCTGCGCTGGCTCCAGCAGCAGCACCTCCATGTCCTCGTCGTCGTCGCCGGGCGGACGCTCCTCCAGCAGGGTGAGGTCGCGGGCCAGGAAGAGGTGGATCACCTCGTCGGAATAGCCGGGGCAGGGGTGCATGGCCCCCAGGGGATCCCAGCGGCTGGCGCTGTAGCCGGTCTCCTCCTCCAGCTCTCGCCGCATGGAGCCCAGGGGCTCCTCCCCCTCCTCCAGGGTTCCGGCCGGGAACTCCAGCAACCGGCCGGCCACGGCGAAGCGGTACTGGCGCAGGATCACCACCCGGCCGTCCTCGAGCACCGGCACCGCCAGGGAGGCGCCCGGATGGCGGATCACGCCGTAGGTGCCCTCAATGCCGATCGGCAGCACCACCCGGTTGAGCTCGAAGCGCACCTTGCGGGCATCGAGCGCGGCCATGGTCTCCAGCTGGGTGCTGGGCTCGGGGGGCGGCAGGGGAGCCATGGGGCGGGCCATTGGGGCCTCCAGTGTGACGGGCGGGGGCCTGGGGGCGCGGTTCAGGGTCCCTCGGGCCAGCCCGGCTCCCCCGGCAGGGGCAGAGGGGGCGGCTCCAGGGCGGCCCGCGGCAGGGCAGCCAGGCCGGCGGAGGCCGTACGGGGGGTGAGGGCGGCCGCCAGGGGAAGGGGGAGGTCAGGATCGATCGCCGCCAGTGGCGCCAGCACGAAGGCCCGTTCCCCCAGGTGCGGATGGGGGAGCTCCAGCTCCGGGCCGTGGCTGGCCATCTCCCCGCACCAGAGCAGGTCGAGGTCGAGACGACGGGGTCCCCAGCGCTCGCGGCGCTCCCGGCCGAACGCCGCCTCCAGCCGCAGAAGCCGCGCCAGCAGCCCGTTGGGATCGGGCCAGCAGGCCGCCGGCCCCGGCGCCGCGGCCGGGCGTGCCAGCAGGACGGCGTTGAGGTAGGGCGGCTGTCCCGGCGGCCCGCCCACTGGCGCCGTGCGGAACCGGGGCGACCAGCTCAGCTGCAGGGGAGCCACGGCCCAGGCCCGCAGCTCGGCTTCCAGCCGCGGCCGCACGGCCGTGAAGGTGGCGGCGGGGTCGCCGAGGTTGGCGCCGAGGGCGATGGCCAGGGAGGGGCGAGGCGGGGGGGCCGCCGTGGTGGGAGGCATCGGCTCAGCCGCCGGTGACGCCATGCACCAGCACCGTGAGACCGCCGCGGTGGGTCTCGAGCCAGGGGATCAGGGCCTCGAAATCCTCCCGCCCGAAGCTGATCTGGCAGCTGCTGAGCGGATGGGGGCCCACCGGCAGGCCGAAACGGGCTCCGGCGGGCTGCGCCACTGAAGCGGCGCCGCAATAGACGTGGGCGTGGTGACGCTCGTAAATGTTGGAGGGGCGGCGGGTCATGGCTTCTCGACCGGAGCCTGGCGTTCTGGCACGGTATCGGGGCCGGAATCCGGCCCGGCCGATCAGGGCCTGGGCCGGAGCCGCTCGAGGAACTCCGCCTCCGCCACGGTCGCCCGCCGGGTGCGCTGCTCGAAGAGACAGAGCTCACGGCCCTGCCTCCCCTCCAGCAGCAGGGCGGAAATAAGGAGGGTGCCGCCATCGGGCCTGCGATCGGCCACCGGCACATCAATCCGCTCCCCCGGCATCCGGGGCTGCTCCAGCCGGCTGGCCTTCTGGCAGGCGGCGCGCACCTCCCGGTCGTAGGCGCGCCAGGCATCGGGGCTGGAGGCCCCCGCGGGCGGCAGCGCCGGCCCCAGCAGCAGAAAGGCCAACCCCAGCGGGACGAAGCCTGGGGCGGGCTGCTTCCTCCCGAGCCAGGACCGCCCCGGGCGGGAGGCGCCGGAGGACACCAGAGAGGTCACGCCAAGGTGCGGCATCGGAGGGGAGATCAGCGAAGCCCATTGTCTCCACCGACCCCCTGACTGGGACCCCCACGGTCCGCCGCCGTCCCCTGATCAGCGAGACTTGCGCATCCCTTCCAGCCCCCGGGGGCAGCGCACCCTCTCCCACCTTCCTGCCCATGGCCAGCAGGCGTGGGGCCACGGCCTCGGGCGCTCATGGCGCGATCTGCCGCCGGCCGTCGCCGCTGAGTTGGCGGCCAGCGTCAGCGATCTGGAGGACCGTTTGCGCATCCTTGATGCCCTTTACATCCCGACGCGCTACCCCGATAGCCTGCCCGATGGGGCCCCGACCGACCATCACTGCTTCGCAGAAGCCTGACGGCTACGGGCGGCTTCAGAGCGAGGACGGCTTGCGCCATTCACGTTCGATCATTAACGCCATCGCTGCTGCGCTGGCCTGAACCGGAGCAGGTGCTGAGCCAGGTGTGCGCTTAGGCGGTGATCGCCTCAACATCGGATGCGTGTCTGTCATACACGTTGGCATGCATCTCGTAAACTGCATTCCATCACGTCTGGGGCGTTCCATGAGTGCCGTCAGCCTCCGACTTCCAGATCACCTGGAACAACAGATCAGTGAGGAAGCGCGACTCAGCGGCCAACCGCGCTCCCAGCTGCTGCGCGAGGCCTTGGAAACCCTGCTGTCCCAGCGGCGGGAAGAACGGGCGCAGGCGGCCCTGAGGCTGGCCGCAGAGGCTTTGGCCAGCGATGCGGGCGCCTGCGCGGAGGCCCGGGAGCTGGCCGCCGATTTCCTGATGGCGGAAAACGAAGCCCTGCGGTTGCTGATCCCCGCGCGCGACCGGTTGCTGCGCGAGTGCTGGGCCATGGCGGAGCAAGCCCGAGCCCTCGATCGCAACCGCATCGGCGACGGCCCCCTGTCCCGGCTCAGCGCTGCTGAAATGACCGCTCTGGAGCAGGCGTTGCGGGCCGCCCTGGGATTGGCGGGCGTCTGATGGCTCGTGTAGATCGGCCATGGATCTGCTGGCGGCAGCGAGCAGCCGAATCCCGCGTTCACGGGTCTGCACCACGGCAGAGCCAAATCACGGTGGCCCCTGGTGATGGAGCCGCACCAGAGCTCTTGCTACTGCGAGACTGGTTCCATGGAAGCGACGACTGCCCCCTCCATCGAGACACGCCTCCCCCTCCTGGCGGCGGCGATCGGCGCTCACATTCCAGGGGCCCAGGTTCGTCTGTTCGGTTCCCGTGCCCGCGGTAACACCAGTTCCGACTCGGATATCGACCTGTTGATCACGGTCCCCGACATCTGGCTGGCCAGCCACGATCGCTGGCTCACCCTCAGTGAGCTCAGGCGCCGGCTGGCCATGGTCGATGTATCGCTGGATCTGCTGTTGTTTTCGGAAGCTGAAGTGGCGGAACGTCAGCACTGGCAGAGCCATGTGATCGGGCAGGCCTATCGGGAGGGGCAGCTGCTCCAAGCTCCTCTCTGAAGCCGAGGGCTTCCTGAAGATGGCCAGAGCTGACTTGACTTCGACGTCTATCGGCGCTTTCGGCGGGAGCCTTTTTTCCGGGTTTCCCTGCCGTAAGCCAAGAAAAACGACGGCAGCGCTCTCGCACCAGGCCCATCGCTTCGCCCCCCCCTTCAGCCACTCCCCATTAACCCGACCGCCCCTCCGCCACCACCGGATTGCGCATCAACGTGATCAGCTGGATCGGGGTGCTGGTGGGCTGGCAGCCGACGCCGCCACAATGGCGCCATGAATCGTTCCGCCGACTGGCTGCATCAGGCGCAGGCCGATCTGGAGCTGGCCGGAGTCAGCGCCGCCGCCGGCCACCATGAATGGGCCTGCTTTGCTTGCCATCAGGCGGTGGAGAAGGCCCTGAAGGGTTTGCACCTCCGCCATGGCCAGCAGGCGTGGGGCCACGGCCTCGGGCGCTCATGGCGCGATCTACCTCCGGCCGTCGCCGCTGAGCTGGCGGCCAGCGTCAGCGATCTGGACGACCGTTTGCGCATCCTCGATGCCCTTTACATCCCAACGCGCTACCCCGATAGCCTGCCCGATGGAGCCCCGACCGACCATTTCGGCCGGCTCCAAAGCGAGGACGCCCAACGCCATGCCCGTTCGATCGTTGACGCAATCGCTGCTGCGCTGGCCTGATCCGGAGCAGGTGCTGAGCCAGGTGCGCCTCTGGGCGGCCCAAGTTGCGGCGGAGCATCCCGGCCTGGAGCGGGTGGCCCTGTTCGGCAGCTACGGACGGGGTGACGCCGGGGTCGGCAGCGATTTGGATCTGCTACTGATCGATGCCGGCAGCAGCGGCCCCCAACACCAACGCCTGCTGGCCTGGCCCCTGGCGGAGCTGCCGCTCAGCTGCGATGCCCTGGTGCTCACGCCCAGCGAACACGCCGAACTGCTGGCCAGCGGCTCCGCCATGGCAGCAGCGCTGCAACGGGACAGCCGTTGGTTGTGGCACCGGTAGCGATCAGACGCTGAGCGAACCACACCAGTTGGTGCGTCTGTGGGGTGATCGCCTCAGCATCGGAGGCGTGGTTGTCATACAAATTGGCATGCATTTCGTAAACTGCATACCATCAAGTCCGTGGGGGGCCATGAGTGCTGTCAGCCTCCGACTTCCAGACCACCTGGAACAACAGCTCAATGAGGAAGCGCGACTCAGCGGCCAACCTCGCTCCCAGCTCCTGCGCGAAGCCTTGGAAACCCTGCTGTCCCAGCGGCGGGAAGAACGGGGGCAGGCGGCCCTGAGGCTGGCCGCCGAGGCTTTGGCCAGCGATGCGGGTGCCTGCGCGGAGGCCCGGGAGATGGCCGCCGATTTCCTGATGGCGGAAAACGAGGCCCTGGCTAGGGCTGAGGCGCCTTCGACCACGACCTCGACCTCGACCGAACCATGGTGGCGCTGATGCGCCGCGGTGAGGTCTGGGTGGCACGCCTCAACCCCAATCAAGGGGCTGAGGTGGGCAAGGTGCGGCCGGTGGTGGTGTTTCCTCATGAGCCAAGGATCTGCAGGAGGATGCCTTGACCCAGCCTGGTGGAGCGCGGTTTGCAGCTCACCCGTCACGCCGCCGACAAACTCGAGACCTACGGGATTGACGGCGCCCGGCTGGAAAGCTGGCGAGCGGCACTGGAACGTGGAGATCCCTTTCTCGATGTCGTCACAGGGTCCCTGGTGCTGGTCATGCACTGGGAGGAGCGACCATGGATCGTGATCTTGAGCAAAGATGGGGACAGGGTCGTGACGACCTATCCGAGCGACGAACGCACCGTGACCAATCGCCGAGGAGCTGGCCGATGGATTTATCCAGCAAACTGAGCGCCCAGCTGAAGTGGATGCAGCTTCGGCTCGATCCAGAATCCGGCGCGATCCTGTTCCGCCACCCCACCCTGCGGGGCATCCCTGATCTGGTGGTGGAGGGCGATGGCTACACCTTGGAGTTCATCGGCCCCACCCTGCTCTGCCTGGACATCCAGGACCCGAGCGGCATGGCTCGCCTGCTGGCCGAGCCCGTCAAAGGCAAGCTGCCGATCGGGGTCTGAAGGATCGGCAAAGGAGAGGGATGTCCCCGCGCAGGGCCGCCAGGAAGCCTCCGAGGCCCCAGTTGCAGGTCCAGGCGGTGGCGCTGATGCGCCGCAGTGAGGTCTGGGTGGCACGCCTCAACCCCAATCAAGGGGCTGAGGTGGGCAAGCTGCGGCCGGTGGTGGTGGTGATTCAGGCCGATGCACTCACCGAAGCGGGCCTCGCCACCCTGCTGGTGGTGCCCCTCACCAGCCAGCGGCGCTGCGGCGCCGAAGCCCTGCGGGTGCCGATCCCCGCCCGCGACCGCCTGCTGCGCGAGTGCTGGGCGATGGCGGAGCAACCCCGAACCCTGGATCGCAACCGCATCGGCGAAGGCCCCCTGACCCGGCTCAGCGCTGAAGAAATGGCCGCTCTGGAGCAGGCGTTATAGGCCGCCCCGGCACAGATGTCTAAACTGACGGCGAAACGTTCGGCACCGGATGGCTCCCCAGCCCCCTCGCCAGGATCTGCGCCGCTGGGGGAATTCCCTCGGGGTGCGCCTGCCAGCCGCCATCGCCCGTGAGGCCCGGCTTCACGACAACCAGACCGTGGAACTCAAGGTGGTGGCCGATGGCGTACTGATCCGGCCCGTCCAGCCCCGGCTCTCCCTGGCGGAGCGACTGGCGATCTACACGCCCATGGCAGGCGAAGCCACTGAAGCGATGGCCTGGGATCCCATCGGCACAGAGGTGATCGAATGACCCCGCCGCGGCCCTCCGCCGCCTGGGTGCCGGATCGGGGTGAGGTGATCTGGATCGACCACAACCCCCAGGCCGGACGGGAGATGAAGTACCACCATCCCTTTCTGGTTCTCTCCACCGCCCCCTTCCATGCCTCTGTTGGGTTGGTGGTGGGATGCGCCATGACATCGGCGGCCTACAACCGCGGCTCCTCCCTGGCGGTGGATCTGGGGCCGATTCCCGACCGGCCGGAGGCCCACAGCTTCGTGCTCTGCCACCAAATCAAGTCCTTCGATTGGCAGGCCCGGGGTGCCCGGCCCCATCCCATGGGCTCCCTCAGCAACGACAGGTTGGAGATCGTGCTGGAGATCGTGGGGCAGATCCTGGGGTTTGTGATGTAGCGCGCCAGGGGCTCGGCAGGGTTTTCAGTCTTGACGCAATCGCTGCTGCGCTGGCCTGAGCCCGAGCAGATCCTGAACCAGGTGCGCCTCTGGGCGGCCCAGGTGGCGGCGGAGCATCCCGGCCTGGAGCGGGCCCCTGGCCGAGCTGCTGGCCAGCGGCTCCGCCATGGCCACCGCCCTGCAACGGGACAGCCGCTGGTTGTGGCATCGGTAGCGATCAGCCAGCCAGCTGGCGTATCAGGCCAGCTGGGATGAGGAACCACTGAGAAGGGTGTGGGGGTCGCTCGCAAATCAGGGGCCCTGGGAGGCAACGCCCCCGAAGTTCCACCCAATCGGCAAAGGGTTGCTGCATGTGCCAAGCGAGCAACCGTCCCTGGGGTGCGGATCCGGTGAGGGGGGGGCAAACTGCGCCAAAATGACATCTGTTTGCAGTGAATTTTCCCCTCCTGGCTCGACACTGCAAGCGCCTTGTTCCCTTGCTGGCAGTCCCAGCGGCCTTGCTGCTGAGCCAGGGCAGGCGAAGGCGGTTCTGACCTACAACATTTTTGAATCCGCAGGAAATGTTGTTGTTCAGACGAGTGGCAGCCTGAATTTCACTGGGGCAACCCAGTCCGGCCCGTTTGGCTGCTCTACTTTTAATGGAGCAATCTACTCTAACTTTGCGGCTATTTGCACCGGCACTGATGCACTTGTTCCCACCTATCCTATCACCGGTCCCGGAAATTTTAATGGAAGCGGATTGTTCCCCGCTTCCAGCGTGACCGGAATATTCACCGCGCTTTTGGGTACTAATGGTGTTTTTATGATTGATCCTGCCTATATTTCTAATTCACCAATTGTCAGCAGCGCCACGTTTAATAGCCAAACCCTCGCAACCCTCAACTTCACCACAACGGGCCTGATCGGCACTTGGTCCCTCACCGGCACCAGTGAGACGATCCAGGTGATCATCGGGGCACCTGCCGCCGCCGTCCCCGGCCCTCTGCCCCTGCTCGGTGCTGGCGCTGCCTTCGGCTGGAGCCGCCGCCTGCGCAAGCGCATCGCCACTCCTTTGATCACGCCGCCCCAGGCCTGATTGCAGCCCTGATCGCCTTTCCCCGCCCTGCCATCGGTGGGGCTTTTTTGTGGCCGCCATCGGCGGCGATTTCCTTCTCTGCGTTCCGCCCCCTGAGGTCTGCCATGCCCCCCAGCTCCGAGTCATCCCGCTCCGGCGCTCCCGTGCTCCTCTCCGCCCCGGGCCTGAGCGTGGTGGCGCTGGTGCTGTTTGTGCTCTTCGGCTCGCTGGTGGCGGGGGCCCTGTGGCCGCTGCAGCTGCTCAATCCCGCCTGGCAGTTGCGCCTCGCTGGCACCTTGATCAATACCGCCGCCTTTCCCCTGCTCGGCCTGGCCTTGCTTCAGATCGCCGCCGAGCTGGGGCCTCATGATCCGCTGCTGAAAAGCCGCGCCCGCCTCTGCAGTCAGCTGGCCCTGGCTGCTGCCCTCGGGTTCCTGCTGCTTCTCCCCCTGCAGACCATCGCCGGCCTGCGGACCAGTCGCACGGTCAACAACGCCCAGGCCGCCCGCATCCAGGGCGCCGAGGCCAAACTCAAGGCCCTGCGCCAGGCCGTGGCCGACGCCGCCAGCAACGCCGATCTCAACCAGCAACTCCAGAAGCTCCAAGGGCCCGTGCTCGGTCCCGCCGACATCGCCCAGCCCCTGCCCCTGCTCAAAGCCCAGGTGGCTGCCGTGCTCGACCAGGCCGCCCTGCAGATCAGCCGCGAGCGCGAGGCCAGCCAGCCCCGCACGCCCCTGCTACTGCTGCCCGAGCTGCTCCGCAATGCCCTCGCCAGCCTGGCGCTGGCTCTGGGCTTTGCCGCCCTGGCCCGGCGGCCTGGTTCAGCGCGATCCCTGCTGCAGGAGTGGCAGGGGACCTGGGGCGATTGGCAATGGCGCCTGGAGCAGCGCCGGGCCGCTCGCCGGGGAGGCACGTCCGATGAGAAGTACATCCGGCAGCTCAGTGGGGAGGAGCCGGAGTCCTAGCTGCACACCTGCGTGAGCTGGGTCGCGGGGATCGGGATTCCAAAGACAACTTGATGCGCTGATGCTAAGATGAACTGAAGTTGAAGCTGGTCATGCGAACCACGCTCGACATCGAGGACGATGTGTTGGCCGCCGCCAAAGAGTTGGTGCAGCGCCAGGGCGTCTCCGCCGGGAAAATGGTTTCGAGGCTCATGCGCTCTGCCCTAATCGGTGAGGTGCCAGCCCAGCGCTCTGGTGCTGCGGTTGTGGCCGGATTCCGCCCCTTTGCGGCCAACAATCAACGCCTGGTGAGTAACGAACAAATCGATCAGTTGCGCGATCTTGAAGGCGTCTGATGCGGGCCCTGCTGGATGTGAATGTGGTCATCGCCCTGCTCGACAGTGGGCATGTGATGCATACCTCCGCCTGCAGCTGGCTGGAGCGGAATCTCAACCAGGGCTGGGCCACCTGCCCGCTCACGGAAACCGGCGTGGTGCGCATCATGGCGCAACCCGCCTATCCCAATCCGCAACCGGCCCAGCAGGTGGCGGCCCGTCTGGCCGAGGCCTGCGACCATCCCAGCCATGCCTTCTGGCCCCAGCAGATCAGCCTGCTCCAGGAGGGGCTGATTCGCTGGGAGATCATTCTCGGTCCTCGCCAGATCACCGATGCCTATCTGCTGGCTCTGGCCGTGGCCCAGGGCGGCCGGCTGGTGAGCTTTGATCAACGGATTGAGCCCCAGCAAGTGCCTGGTGCAAGTGCGAGCCATCTCTGGGTGACTCCGCCCAATCGTTAACCCTCGCTCCTCAGCCCCGAACCCCCTCCGCCACCACCGTATTCTGTAAAGCCACAATCTAACAATGCCATGCACCTGTGCCGCCACCATGATCTTGTGGATCATTCCTAAGAGGTAAGCGTTCAGGGGGCGTGACAGCATGCGGCGAACTCTGTCTCTGCTGAATCCTTGACAGCGGCCTGATTCTCGTTTGCATCTCAGGCAGAGACTGTTTGCGATGGGCGCCCCACCAACAGGGATT
>NZ_JAGQCH010000036.1 GCF_024346055.1 Cyanobium sp. Cruz CV13-4-11 | reverse complement strand
GGCAGAGGACCGGGCCAGGGTGGCTCACTTTTCGCTGTCGCCTCCCCCTGCCATGGCAGGGGGAGGCCCCGGGGTAACCCGCCTACGTAATTGACGCGACCCGCCTACGTAGTTGACACCGGGCACCCGGCGCTCGTCGGCAACCACCAGCGCCCCCCGCTCGATCTCTTCGGCGTAGGTCTTGAGCACAGAGAGCACGAGGTGCCCGATCGCTTCTGGCAGCACGTTGAGGCAGCGCACTTGAAGGACGCTGGGTCCGTTGTCGCCGCTGAGGGCGAGCATCGTTCCGAAGTCCAGGTCGTGGGTGAAAACGGCGTAGCCGTGGGCAGCGGCCCACTGCATCAGGGCCTGATCAGGAGCCCGTGGATCCCCGATCTCTGACCAATGCACCGCTTGATGGCCGGCTGCCCGCAACAGCGGAATCCAATGAATAGACAGGTTCATGTCAACCAGCAACCTGGCCATCAGCTCAGGACCAGTGCCTCTTCTCGCTCTTCCATGCGCCAGGCGGCATAGGCCAGAGACTCATCGATGTCGGCCTCTTCGATCTGCGGGTAGGACTGGAGGATCCTCTCCCGGCTGCTGCCACTCGCGATCAGCCCAACGATCGTGCTGACCGTGATACGCAGCCCGCGGATGCAAGGCTTGCCCCCCATCACGGCGGGATCGTGGCTGATGCGGGGAAACAGCATGAAATTATCGTAGGTCGATTGGCCCTGTGAAAGGCGGAACCATCCACCTGAGACTGGGCTGACGGTGTCGGCGCTGAGGGCCGATCACGTCCTGCCCTGAATCGTTCAGCTCACCCGGATGTCAGCGAGCTCTAGGCGCAGCCCGGGGAATCGTTCGTCACCCTTCAGGGTGGTGGCAAATGGGAGACGCAAGGGCTCGCCGCTGGCTCAGCCAGTCCTGCCTGGCGCGTTCGACCAGCCGATCGGGGCAGAGGGGCGGGAACCCCGGCGCTGCTCCGGGCTGAGGGCCCGCCAGCGCTTCAGACCAACCAGAGAGGCATCGGGGCTGCGCACCGAACAAGCAGGTGCATCAGCAGACGGCTGTTACGGGCGCTGGTTTCATCGCCTGTGGGCGTGAGGTGTGTCTCGTGCCCATCAGGTTGAGGGTGGCGTCGATCCGTTGGACACAGGACAGGCGGGAGCCCCTGGGGATCACCCGCCTGGGACGGCAGGGGCCGGGCGCCTGCCTGCCGGATCCCCAGTCCTGAGCCGCCCTTGTTCCCTGACCTGGAGCCGCGCCATGGCCTTGCTATCTGCCCACGGACGTGCCACCAGGGGGTCGGCGGGCTTCTGCTTCTCGCTGGTGGAGCTGCTGGGGGCGGCCTGCCTGGGGCTGCTGGTGTGGGGGGTGGTGCTGCAGCTCACCACGCCGGAGGGCCCGATCTCTTACACGGTGGGCAGCGCTCCGAGCGCCATCTGGCGCGGGCGGGTGCTGATGCGCTGCGGCCCGGCCTTCGGGCTACATGGTGAGCCGAGTGGGGGACCGGCCCAGAACCGGGTGCTGCTGGATGGGCTCGCCGACCCTGGGCGGCACACAGCGGATCGAGACGGAGCTGCGGGTGGGTGTGGGGGTGTGAGGGTGGAGATCAAGCTTCCGCAGCATGCCATCCGCATGCATTCCGAGTACGCTGTCCTGATACAGGAGCCTGCCATGCCTTCCTTGCAGATCCGCGACCTGCCGGATCCCCTGCACCGCCTGTTGCAGCGGCGTGCCAGCGCCCAGAAGCGCAGCCTGAGCCAGCAGGCCCTGGCTGATCTGGAGGCGATCGCTGGCGGGGACCCGCGGCAGCGGCGCCAGCAGGCGCTGGAGCGGATCGCCCAGCGCTGGCAGCAGCGTCCGGCACTGCAGTGGAATGCGTCGCCGGAATCCCTGATCCGCAGCGACCGCGAGCGCTGATGGCACCGTCGCTGGTGCTCGATGCCTCAGCTGTGCTGCGCCTGATTACGCATGATCCGATCGCCACTGGCTGGGTGGAGCAAGTAGGGCAGGCGCCTCTGGTGCTGGCTCCCGAGCTGATGCTCACGGAAGTGGCGAATGCCCTCTGGAAACTGCAGCGCGGCGCTGGGCTGGCGGGCATGGATCCCCAGCAGCTGCTGGCGGACGCCGCCGATCTGGTGGATCAGATCGAGCCCGACCGCCACCTGCAGGTGGAAGCCCTGGCCCTGGCCTGCCATCTGAACCATCCCGTCTACGACTGTCTCTACCTGGCCCTGGCCCGGCGGGAAGCGGCATTCCTGCTCACGGCTGATCAACGCCTGCAGCGGCTGGCCGATCAGGTGCTGCCCTGAATTGATGGAGACTGGTGGTCATGGTGGAGCCGATCGTCCTGATCCATCTGCCGCTCCATGACGGCGTTGTGCAGGGCTCCCAGATCTCTGCCAAGGACAGATTCAGCCCAGGGAAGCTCTCCCGGCCGCTGAGCTCGGCCGCCCCCTCAAGGCGCTGGGGCTCCCCCCGGGGTTCTCCGCTCCAGCTCTCGACGGCTTGCTGCTCGGGATCGGCAACCAGCCCAGCTGGGCGCCATTGACCAAGTGGCGGCCAGCTTGCGGCGCAGGGCGGTGAGGCCACGGGAAGCTGATTCACCCGAGCTGGCGATTTTGACCAGCAAATCGGGGCAGAGGGAGGGGCGGAACTGCTGAGCAACTCAGGGGTGAGGGCCTGCCAGCGCTCCAGGCGAACCAGGGAAGCGTCGGGGCTGTGCACCGCGCCATCGTCCAGGCGGAAGCCGGTGGAGTTGTCGAACACCTGCCAGCTGCCCACACGGCCAGACCAGACCAGAAGGCGCATCAGCAAACGGATGTTTCGGGCGCCCGTTTCACCCCCTGGGGGTTGGCGATGCACACAGGGGCGAATCACTCCGGGCTGAGGCGCAGATCAGTGGGCAGGCGCAAGGGCGCCATGGCATTGGACTTGGGAGCTGGAGGTGCAAGCGTCATGGCCCCAGCGCAGACTGCTTGAGGATTTTAGTTGGGATCCCGCAGGTGGAAACCCTGGCCCTGGCCCGGCGGGAAGCGTCCCTGCTGCTCACGGCCGATCAACGCCCGCGGCGGCTGGCCGATCAGGTGCTGCCCGGAAGGCAATATGCGCAGGCAGCTGGTAGTAGCACTGCCTTTCTGGTTGCTTCCTCGCCATGGCGGGGATCTCTCAAGCTGCCCGAAGCGCTCGACGCCCAGCTCAGCGAGCAGGCCCAGCGCCGCCGCCTTAGCAAGTCGGAACTGGTACGCCGCGCCCTCACGGCCTTCCTGCAGGCCTCCGAGGATGGGCTTGGGTCCCCGCTGGCCCCGTCCGCTGTGGATCTGGTCGCCGTCCTGGTGGGCTGTTGTCAGGGAGGGGCAGCTGATCTGTCTTGCAATCCGGCCTGCCTGGCGGGTTTCGGGGAGCGCTGATCGGGGCTGAGCACCGAGCCAACTCTTGCGGAGAAGCCTTGCGGATACGGGCAGAAGGCAGCTCGTGGAGCTGTCGATCACCTGCCAGCCGCCATCGTGGACGGCCCAAGCGAAAAGGCGCATCAGCAAACGGCTGTTGCGGGCGTCGGTTTCACCGCCTCGGGGGTTGGCTGGGCGCCAAGGCTTCGGAATGGGGAGCAGGTGGTGCAAGCGTCATGGCCCCAGCGCATCCAGACCAGTGCGCGGATGGGGCGCCGCTGTGAGGGGGTGAGGACTTGGAGGAACGATCACTACGGGCATGCTTTTATGATAAGCAGAAAGAGTTTGTCTGATGGCTGCTCGTTCCTTTTGTGATCAGCTCGTGGAAGCAGGGCTTGTGGCTGGTACTGACAAGATTTCCATTCATCATTATGAATCAAGCTATGCCCGATGTCTGGAACGTTTTCTGTCAGAGGCAGAATTTGCCATGGTTGAGATCGGTTATGGATCGGGTGCTGGCATACAATTCTGGAAATCAGTTTTTCCAAATGCATTTATCTACTGTTTCGATCGGGATCATGAGGATGAGGGAGATCGTTTTAAGGTTCTGAAAGTTGATCAGTCTGACCTGCTGGGGACGCCAGCGCAGCTGAGCACGGTGGTGTCTGTCGTGGGGGCTCTTCGTCATGCCGAAATCCGCCGCCGCCGAGCAGATTGGTTACTGGGCAGCCCTGGGCCGCCAGGTGGCCCGTGTGCTCAACCCAGACAGCCTGCTGGATGTGGCCCCTGAGCAGGTGTTTGCAGCGCTGGATGCCGATGTGCTCGCCCGGATCGCCTATGCCGATGCCCCAGAGGCGCACCGTTACGACGCCCTGTCCCGCGCCAAAGCCCTTGGCTATCAGGTGATCATGGTGATGATTCACCTCGAAAGTCCAGCCTTGAACCAGGCGCGCATCAGCGAGCGGGTGAGCGAAGGAGGTCATGATGTTCTCGCCGACAAGGTGGTGAGCCGCATCCCCCGGCTGCTGCATCACGTCAGAACGTCGCTGTCGCTCTGCGACGTTGCACGGGCCTACGACAACATTTCAGCCGACCATCCCTTCATTTCCGTCTTAACGGTGAGGCACGGCAGGCTGGAACGACATGTGACTCCACGACCTGATTGGGCGGACGGTCTGCTTGCAGTGTTCTGATGGCCAAACGGCAGGATCAGCAGCGGCACAGCGACCGCTACGAGGTCCGGGGGAGGGAGCATGAGGATCTGCTGAGTGCAGCCGCTCAGCTGTTCGGTAGGCCGCACCGAAAGTCCACCACTCGAGGGGGCTTGTTTAAAGTGTCTCCTCATAAGATTCCACCCTACTGTCCCTCCTCGCGGCAACATCAGACTGTGGCCCTGAGTCAAAGACTCCAATGAGAAGGGCGCCGACAACGAAGCGCCCCGCAAGCCTTCTATTCATGCTTGGGCGTGAGAGGACATGGCATGTCTTCATCTCTTCATCCTCCCGCATTCACCAGAAACTCAAGTGCGAGCGTTGTTCCGTTTCTCTGATCATAGTGAGCGAGGCAGTAATAGGAAAGGTCTGGGCTTTTATAGGCTACAGCAAGCACGCTAAGCTTCAGCAGTTGTTGGTCACTTAAATTCTGGACTGCCTGGACATGGCGGATGTACATCGCATCGGACCAGATGTGTTGAGAAGGTAGATTAGGGTTGTCGTCAATTACTATAGGCTTGAGGCTCCTCCCTGCGAGATTAATAAACTTATGGAACATCAATTGATGTTCAAGCAAGAATGTGTATACATCGCCAAATAGAGGCTGTTGTATGTAGTGCGGGATGAATTCAACCTCGCAGACGAGCGCCAGAACGTTTTTGAGCACCTGAGCCCCTCCCCTGAAAACGTCTAGCTCTGCCCCCTGAATGTCAATCTTGATAAAGTCAACTCTAGGTATGTTATTTGAGTGAGCGAAGTAGTCCATGCTTACTGTGTTGATCTCGGTCTTGCGCTTTAGGCATGCAACCTCAAAGTTGTTGTATAGGCTGATTAGTGGCTCATTTGGTTCATACAAGCTAGAGCACATGGGATGATTAGTTATGTAAAAGGCGCGACGCTCGTTTCGTTCGCCAAGCGCATTTGGATAATACCGTATGCCGGTAGCTGCTTTTGAGTTCATCTCTTCGCAGAGATTTTCATCCACCTCAAAGCCAATAACTTGGGAGCCTGGAAACAGTTCTAATACCTGGTAGAATGGCTCTGGACATGCATCAATTTGTAATGCCCCAATTTCCATTATCGTGAACTTTGTCTCAGGGCTTTCTGCGCAGATGATGGACGCTAGCTGCTCAAGCATGGGCTGAGATGTTTGTATCGCTGTCATGTTACTGGTCTGCTGGGGTCACAAAGCCCTTCACGTCATCAAGTTGAGCCAACAGGAGTCGGAAGGTGGAATCTGTCGGCGGCGTGGCGGCATATGTACTGCCTAACTCTTTCAGCGTCTTGCGTGGTCACGATCGACACGTTGCTGGCGTCAGCCGGAGGTGCTGTGGATTAACCCTCCAGCGCCGGAAATCGACGCCAAACCTGGTACTTTGGCGATGGCTACCTGAATGGCAGCAGGGGCATCATCTTTCCTGGCAGTCACCGGTTTGGGGAGGTGGCTTTGCATTACGTCTTTCTCAGGAGGCCCTTTGTATGCAGATTAATTCGTAATACTAGTTTTTGACAGCATTTATCAGTGCTTCAATAACTCTATTGGCCACCGAGGCTTGATCAAATGCATTTGATCGGAGATTCTTCTCTTGACTCATCTGCCTTATTTGTCTGTAAGCACTCTTTGCTTTTCCGATCTCGGAAACAATACTGCAAAACTCGTCGTGACTGTCTGCTATGTAGTGATCAAGCTTAGCGGCTTTCAGTATTGAAGAACTCATCCTCGAAGCTGCTACATTGCCTCTTATCGCCACAAACGGGGTTCCCATGGAGATCACATCAAACGCTGTGGTCGCAGCACTCCACGGAGTAGAGTCGAGAACAACATCGACTGTATTGTAAAAATCCATGTGCGCCTGCCAGCTTGGCGTTCCTCCTTGAAAGTAAATGCGATCTTTATCAATCAGTCGCTCTCCGAAGAAAGACAATACCCGATCCTTGACTCTGCTTGACTGCGCAAAGCGATCCTTGATGATTAGAATGCTTTGATCAATCGATAGCAATGCTTGGGCCCAGTACATAAGGGTATCTTCGGATATCTTTGCGGTCTGATTCGTTGATGCCATGACAAATTTTGACTGGTCCCCTTTGAATTTGGCCAATGGAAGATTAGAAGGTACATATCTAGTTATCCAAGGGCCCTCTATGCGCAGAATCTTTTCTGTAAACTGATATTCGATTGATGGAGGTATGAACTCACTATCTCCGATAAAGTAGTCCATTGTTGGCATGAATGTAGTTGCATGATATCCGATATAGTGGCACTGGACCGGTGCGCATCGCTGTGAAAGTATTGCTATGTTGCTATCTGATGTATAGCCCGATGTTTCTAGGATAACATCATAACCTCTTCCGGCTATTAGATTTTGTGCTTCACCTGCTGGAAGGCCGCTCAGGCATAGAAGGTCGCTTGCGTACCCAATTAGCCTGTCGGTGTTCTCTTCGTATCGATAGGATCCAACAAGCAAGTCTATGTCGACCAAATCCCTCGGGTAGTTTGCCAGTATAGGTTCAAGAAAAAAACTTACAACATGATTGCCAATCTCTGAAGATAAAATGCCAATCTTGATTCGCTTTTTGGTTCGCCTTTTTTTGATTGGATAGCATTTTGATAGCTCCTGAGAAATTCCCTGCCGCAACCAATAATCTGTGGCCACATGCTTGGCTGCCGCTAGAACAGAGCACCCCATTGTTGAGTATGTGAACATCAAATTATAAAATGACTTAGCTTTTGCATGCTTTGACAAATGCTCCAGATTCAAGACTTTGTTGCAACATTGAATGCTTACCGAGACTTCGCCGGCACTCCTGTAAGCGTTGTATGCGTTTATTAGGGCATTGGCGTCCAGTGGATTTCGCAAGAGGGCTTGCTCGAAGTATAGAATTGATTGATCTAGATCACCAGTGCGTAAATAGCATAATCCCATCATGCTGGCTACATCTCCATGAGAATCTTCGGGCTTCGCTTGAAGTTGATAATCTTTAAAGCCCTCCAAGGCCTGTTCGTAGTCATTCAAAAGAAATGCTGCTTTTGCCTGGTAGTATCGTAGTTGTGGTTCACATGGCGCAAGAGATGTTGCATGCATTAGATGTGATACACCAGACTCTGCATCGCCAACTAAAATAGAAAGAAGGCTGATCTTCGAATGAATCTCATAATTATTGGGATCAAGCTTGGAAGCTGATGCCAGCGCCTTCAATGCCTTATCTAGGTTGCCGCGTTCTTCCTCAATCTCGGCAAGCAGGCTAAATAGTTCTGGGTTATGTGGGCTCAAAGCGAGTTGATTGTAAACCGTTGAAACTGCAGCTTCTTGCGTACTTGGCTCCTTGCAAAGTAGTCTGGCCAAGTTCATTGAAACATCAAGGTTGCCCTTCCCAAGTCCTATACACTTCTCAAGTAAATCAAGCGCCTGCTGCACTTCTCCTTGGAACACATAGCAAGCCCCGGCCCCATTCGTTGCATCCGGATTGCCAGGGTCGGAATCTAGGGCCCTTAGGAAATGTATAAGTGCTGATTCCTTCTCGCCTGCACGCAAAAGACTAAACCCAATCTGTAAGCTGATTCCTATTCTATTTTTGTTAGTCATGCCTGGTCACCAAGAAAAATCAATTTGGTGGAAGAATCATAGTCCTCCATGCGTAGGGTGGTGTGTCGGATACTGATTTGAAAATGATGCTAGGCTGCAACAGGGCTGATTTCCTTTGGGTGGAGGTTCTATGTAGAATTGATTATGAAGAGATTCTTCCAACTTAGGTGGCTTTGGCCCAAGGACTCTTTTGGGCTTAAAAGTTATTTCTTGCTAGCCATCAAAGCTTATCCATCTTGTGAAAATATGCTTGTCAAACTGGAGATATTCAGGTTGACCTAAGCATTCTATTTAGGGCATGCTGAGGAACCCAGATCAACTGCAGCGCAGCTGGTTCCTTCCAGCCAGGGTCTCACGCTAGAATGAGCCCAGATCAACCATTTGTGGGCTAGAAGAATTCGCTGACCTGAAAATGTACGTTTTTCAGCACAACGGCCAACTATCCATTGAGGAATTTCATGCCCCCTTTGGCGGCAAGCTGGATCCGAACAATCGCTGGGTTGTGCTGGCCAACATCATCCCCTGGGAGCCTCTGGAAAGCCGCTACGCACCATTATTCAGCGCCACTACTGGTGCACCGGCCAAGCCATTCCGGATGGCCCTTGGTGCGTTGTATACCAGCAGCGGCTTGGCTTAACGGATCGGGAGACTGTTGAGCTGATTACGGAATCACCCTATCTGCAATTCTTCATCGGTCTGAGTGGCTATCAGTTCACGCACCCGTTCGACGCCTCGATGATGGTGCACTTCCGGAAACGTATTGGCCCTGATCTGATCAAGATCTGCAATGACATGGCGAAGGCGAGTGGTATCGCGTTGGTCAAACAGCTTCTATCTTCCCTCCCAGAAGAATGCACTGAGGGCGAAAACAGGGAACTGTCGGCCATCGAGTCGGAGCTGGGGGAGCCCCCCCTTTCGCATGACCCCAGAAAAAACTGGGGCACGCTGATGCTTGATGCCACCTGTGTGCCTGATGATATTCCCTATCCGGTGGATCTAAGGTTACTCAACGAAGCCCGTGAAACCACGGAACTCGTCATTGATGTACTTTTCAAGCAGGTGTCCGACAAAGTAAATCGGAAGCCCCGCTGCAATCGTGATAAAGCAAGGAATCTTTTCCTCGCGATCATCAAGAAGAAAAAGCCCAGGAAACCTGAGCTCCGCGAAGCCAAGAGGTTTCAACTCAATGAGATCAGGCGTAACTTAGCTGCAATAGACACCCTCATCCATTCTGGTGCAGTGCTTCTTGAGCTTGGCAGCCATCTGTATCGCAAGCTGCTCGTCAGCAGCGAGGTGTACCGTCAGCAGCAGGAAATGTACGACGCTGATAGCTTGCCGCACTGCCAACAGGATCGTCAACCTGGCGAAACCGCACGTGCGTCCCATCGTCAGGGGGAAGGCGGGCAAGAAGACCGAGTTTGGAGCCAAGACATCAATCTCAGATGACAATGGATTTGTCCATCTGGATCGCATTAGCTGGGATAACTATAATGAAGCAAATGATCTGATTCAGAGGGTTGAGCAGTACAAGCAAGAGCGAGGCTATTTTCCAGAGCGTGTATGTGCAGACGCCATCTACATCACGGCTGAAAACAAGAGGTATTGTGCCGAACATCATATCCGGCTCAGTGGCAGGGGGCGAAGCAAGCGCGTAGACAGTCCTGCGGAATCACCCGAGCAGCAGGATCTTTTCAAATTCGACCTGAGAAAAAGATCCGTGATCGAAGGGCGGATCGGCACAAGCAAGCGCAAGTATGGCCTAGATCTGATCATGACCAAGTTGGTTGAAACATCCAGATCTGTGATCGGGATGGCACTATTTGTGATGAATACAGAGAAAATCCTAAGGCTGCTGCGCCTTTTATTTGCTTTGTTTGTGTGTGTTTACATGATGTTCGCCAGTATGACCACTGGAGAGCGGCATGTGAAGCGACTTGCCTGCACTTAGTCGCCATCTAAAGGTCTAGTCGTCCCTCATGCCGACGCTCACGCTGTAAGAGCTAAAGGACGGCCTGGCGTGACTTGGGGAATTTCAGCAAGCCCTATGTAAGTGAGCATGACATCGAACCAGTTCCGCTGATCTTGATGACTGCTTTAGTGCCAGTAAAGTCAGCCCCACTGCATTTGAAATTAGTGCTTGTGAATGTAGTGGTTGTAACTGACCCGCCAGTCGTGCTGCAGGTGCCGCTTGCAATGTTCGTGTTTGCTGTGAACGTAGGTGCGGTTCCTATCCCTTGAGAGGCAACAAAGGTTGCACATTCCTTCCCAAGACCCACCGCTTCACCGACGGCTGCTCCGGCTTTAGCCGCAGCACGGGCGCCCAAGAACTGTGGAAGGGCCACTGCTGAAAAATTCCGATGATCGCCACCACGATCATCAGCTCAATCAGGGTGAAGCCTTTCTGGAGAGGGTTCTTCTTATCGCGCAGGCTGCGCATGAGCGCAAGTTTGGTCAGGGGGGAGATGTACCCTGGGTTCTCAAAAAGATAAAATATACGATTAAGTGGTAAATGCTAAAGATATTGACATTAAGCGAAAGCTGATTGCGATAAGGTGTAAGGCCTGACGTGAAAACACTTTTGGATTGAATTGAAACTTAAAAAAAGGACGCGTATATTACGCGTCCTGATATTCAAATGTTTAGGTAAGTGAGCACGACATCGTTCCAGTTCCGCCGATGCGGATGACTGCTTGGGTGCCAGTAAAGTCAGTCCCAATGCATTTGAAAGTAGTGCTAGTGAATGAAGTGGTTGTAATTGACCCGCCAGTTGTGCTGCAGCTACCGGCTGCAATGTTTCTATTTGTTGTTACTGAAGGCCCGGTCCCCATCCCTTGAGAGGCAACAAAGGTTGCACATTCCTTCGCAAGAGCCGCCGCCTCACCGATGGCTGCGCCGGCTTGAGCCGCAGCACGGGCGCCCAGGAACTGTGGAAGGGCCACTGCAGACAGAATCCCGATGATCGCCACCACGATCATCAGCTCAATTAGGGTGAAGCCTTTCTGGAGAGGGTTCTTCTTATCGCGCAGGCTGCGCATGAGCGCAAGTTTGGTCTTGGGGGAGATGTTCATTGGAAAAGCTCAGAAGCTGTTTACACAATGCATCCTATGCACCGAATGCGGTCCCGACCATGCGGCCACCATGCCTGCGGGCGGTTCGGCCCTGTTGTATCTCCTAAGGTTCGGAACCATTGACACGGCTGGGGTTTGAGGGGCACCGTCCCATCACCACCGGCGCCGTTCTGTCAGGCCTTTCATTGTCCGTTACGATTCAATTGACTCAGGATCTTGTCGAGGACTAATGGTCTTCTAATGAAACTGATGGACTTTTCTCGGTTGCTGGGCCCGTTCCGCCGGCACTCCGAGGCGTTTTCGATCCGACGGCGCCTGCTGGGGCTCAGCTTGCTGGCCGTGCTGGGGGGCTACGCCCTGCTGATCGGAGCCACCGCCCTGCTGGCCAGCCAGGAGCGGCGCGACCAGCACCGTTCCACCGCCGCCAGTGTGCGACAGGTGCTCCTTTCCCGCCGTCCCGCGCCTCGCACGCTCGACGAAATCAGCAACGCCCTTGCCCGGCTGATTAGCCCCAACTTCCTCGGCTGGGTCGAGACCGACCAGGGTGTTCCCTATGGCGCGGCTGAGCAGATCCGCCTGTTCTCCATCCCCACCGGCGTGCCGCTGACGCGATTGTCGGCCCAGCGCAGCGGCCTCGGTCAGGTGTCTGTGCTCAGGTTCGATGGACTTATTTATCTCACCAGTTCGCAGCAGATCCAGCTGGGGGCGCGAACAGTTCGACTTCGCTTCCTGGAGGACATCACTCAGAAGCTCGTCCAGCAGCGGCTGCTGCTGATTCTTCTCTCGGTGGCGGCCGGCATCGCCACCCTGTTCACGGGACTCCTGCTGCGCCCCGTGCTCGTGCGGGGTCTCTCCCCTCTCCGCGATCTCGGCCTGCGCATGCAGACGATCACCTCCGACACACTCGAAAGCCAGCGGGTGTCGGTGCAAGCCCAACCCAGGGAACTGGAGCCCATTGCCTTGGCTTTCAACGATCTGCTCGATCGCCTCTCGGCCTCCTGGGAGCGTCAGCGGGGCTTTGCCAATGGGGTGAGCCACGAGCTGCGCACCCCCATCAGCCTGATCCGCAACTACGCCAGCAGCCTGCGGCGCCGCTCCGACAACCTTTCCGACCAGCAGGCCGAGCAGCTGGCGCTGATCGAGGCGGAGGCGGGCCGGATGGGGAAGCTGGTGGCGGATCTGCTGGCCCTCACCCGCATCGACGCCCACCGCACCTTGATGCCCTTCGAGCCCTTTGACGTGGCCGAGGCGATCGACCGGGTGGCCGAACGCCTGCGCACGCGCTGCCACGGTCGCCTGCGGATCTGCCCCGGCGCCACCCAGTCAGCAAGCACCTTTGCGCTCGGGGATGCCGACCGTTTCGAGCAGTGCCTTGTCAACCTGATCGAAAATGCCCAGAAATACGATCCGGCTGCGGGCCCGATTCAGCTGCGGCTCGACGCCAGCCTCGATCGGGTGGTGGTGCATGTGATCGATTCCGGCCCTGGCGTTCCCGACCACGAGAAGCAACTGATCTTCGAGCGCTTTGGCCGGGGCCGCAACACCAGCGCCATCCCGGGCAGTGGCGTGGGGCTGGCGGTGGTCAGGGCGCTGATGGAGGCGATGGGGGGGAGTGTTTCGGTGGCGGATGGGCGCCAGGGGGGGGCGGACTTCCAGCTGCGTCTGAAGGGCGCGGCTCCCCTTCCCGGAGCATGAAGCCCACGCCCCGCACCGTCTGGATCAGGGTGGGCAGCCCCTCCGGCTCCAGCTTGCGCCGCAGATAACGGATGTAGACACCCAGCAGGTTCTCGTCGCCGAAGTGGTTTTCGCCCCACACGTCCCGCAGGATCTCCTCCCGAGCCACCACCCGCCCCGCCCCGCGCAGCAGACACAGAAGCAGGTCGTACTCACGCACCGAAAGGCAAATCGCCTGGCCCGCCCGCGTCACCTCCCGGGTGGCCGTGTTCACCGTGATATCGGCGCAGCTCAGCATGTCGGGATTGGCCACACCGCGCCAGTAGGCGGTGCGCCGCAGCTGGGCGCGGATGCGGGCCAGCAGCTCCTCGATGGAGAAGGGTTTGAGGATGTAATCGTCGGCCCCCGAATCGAGCGCTTCGACGCGGTCGCGGATGTCGTCGTGGCAGGTGAGCATCAGCACCGGGGTGATGTCGCCGCTGGAGCGCAGTCGCCGGCAGATCTCCACACCGCTGAAGTCAGGCAGGGTCCAGTCGAGCAGCACCAGGTCCGTTGTGGCGTCCCGCAGGTGCATCAGGGCGCCCTGGCCGTCTTCAGCTTCGCTGACGCTGTAGCCCTCGCAGTTGAGTTCGCCGGCCAGGAAGCTGCGCATGCGCTGGTCGTCCTCGACGATCAGCAGCCGCGATGGAGAGGACGCCTCCGCCATGGTCAGCGGGGCGGCCCTTCCTTGAGCATGAAGCCGACACCGCGCACTGTCTGAATCAGGGTGGGCTGGCCCGCCGGCTCGAGCTTGCGGCGCAGGTAGCGGACGTAGACATCCAGGAGGTTGTCGTCGCCCAGCCAGTTCTCACCCCAGAGCGCATCGAGAATGGCGCGGCGTTCCTGCACCTGGTTGGGATGACGCAGGAGATGCATCAGCAGATCAAACTCCTTGGCCGTGAGGTGAATGGCTTCCCCACCCCGGGCCACCTCCCTGCTGGCGGGATTCACCTCCAGATCGGCCATCCGCAGCAGGCCACCTTCCTGTTCATCGATGCCGCTGCGCCTCAGGCGGGCCCGCACCCGGGCGAGCAGTTCCTCGATCGAGAACGGCTTGATCAGGTAGTCGTCGGCGCCGGAATCGAGCGCCTCCACCCGTTGCTGCACCTCATCGCGGGCGGTGAGCATCAGCACGGGGGTGGAGATGCCACCTTTGCGCATGCGGCGGCACACCTCCACACCGCTAAAATCGGGCAGGTTCCAGTCCAGCAGCACCAGATCCCAGGCCTGGCTGCGGATCCTGCCCAAAGCCTGCTGGCCACAGGAGGCTTCTTCACACTCATACCCCTCGACGGCCAGCTCCGAGGTGAGGAAGCCGCGCATTTCAGGATCGTCATCGACGATCAGGAGGCGGGCGCCGGTCATCGGATCAGCGTGGATGAACGACTCTCGGCCACGATAGAGATCAGCACTCAGGAGTTGAGAGGCGCATGTGCTTCACATTATACCAGCGTGAGAATTCACCATCAACTTGGTGGGAATCCCAGTGCACCGCTGCCTGCTTGCCCTTGATCACGTAGAACCTGCCGGAGACCGTTCTCCCACGGCCTGATTTGATGCCGGAGCTGCCAGAGGCATCAATCCCACTGGATTCAAAGGCTGCCACCGTCGACACGTCCGACGTTACGCTTCTGCCGATCCTCATCCGCGCGCTTTTCAGCCCAGATGCGCACGCATCCAGGCTGTGCCCCTCCTCTTGTGATAACGAGGTCCACTGGTGATGCCGACATGAAGGCCAACCGGATCGGGCAGGCCCCCCGGCCCGGAGGCCCCGCCCTCGCCGAGAGGATGGCGCGCTGGGGTCTGGGGATCGTCTTCGTCTACGGGCTGATCGCCCTGGCTACTCCGCTGCTGGTGCATGGGGGCTTGCTGCCCGACCCCAACGCGGGACTGGAGAACCCGATCTACGCCCCGCCCTCCTTGGTCCACTGGTGCGGCACCGATCGCCTCGGTCGCGACGTCTGCGTGCGCACGCTCTCCGGCAGCAGCGTGGCTCTGCAGGTGGTACTCAGTGCCTTGGTGCTCGCCCTCGCCATCGGCGTCCCCCTCGGGATGGTGAGCGGTTACCTGGGCGGTGGAGTTGATCGCCTGCTGGTGCTGCTGATGGACACGCTTTACACCTTGCCGGTGCTGCTGCTTTCGGTGGTGCTCGCCTTTCTGCTCGGCCGGGGCCTGCCCAACGCCGCCGCCGCCCTCTGCGTGGTGTATGTGCCGCAGTACTTCCGGGTGGTGCGCAACCAGTCGGCCCAGGTGAAGGCGGAGCTGTTCATCGAGGCGGCCCGCTCCCTGGGGGCCGGCCCCGCCTGGATCCTGCGCCGCTACCTGTTTCGCAACGTGATCACCTCGGTGCCGGTGCTGCTCACCCTCAATGCCGCCGATGCGGTGCTGGTGCTGGGGGGACTGGGGTTCCTCGGCCTCGGCCTGCCGGAGACGATCCCCGAGTGGGGCAGCGACCTGCAACAGGCCCTGACGGCCCTGCCCACTGGCATCTGGTGGACGGCCCTGTTCCCTGGTTTGGCCATGTTCGTTCTGGTGCTGGGCCTTTCGTTTCTGGGGGAGGGCCTGGAGAATTGGCTCTCAGGCGGAGGGAAGCCGGCTGGGTGATGGCAGCCATCGGATTTTTTCCTATGGTGCAACCATCTGCTCGAGAATGCGGTGCCTTGGTGGCTGGATCTGGTTCTTTTGGCTTTAGCTGTTCTCTTGTGGGCCAGGGGTAGCGATACACCCGATGACGTGTGGAGTGTTTTTCAGCGGGGATTGGCCTTTGTGGCTGTGATGGTGGTTCTGCTTGGTGGTAGGCAGGTGTTGATTGAAGTCATTGCCTTGGGTGTTGCCCTTTGGCTGCCCAGCGCCTCCCGGCTTGAGCAGGCCCGACGGGAGCTCTGAGCGGTCACAGCCAGCGCAACTCTTTTCTGAATGTTGATGGATCCTGGCTTCCTTGAGCATCTTGAGCGCATTGATTCGATCGGCCAGGCGCTAGCAAGGTTGCCGTGGATCGGAGTAGAGGAACTGGAATCCGTTGTCAAGGACATCTTGGATTTTGATTCCGAGTTTTGGACATTCACAAAGTATCTGTCTTTGCCGCTTTATCAGGAGTTGGATGGGCTGCTCTCCCAGGCAGGTGGGGATCGTTTTTTTTCTCAGAGACCGAGACTGGCCGTTGTTGTGCCGGTGCACAAGTCCAGCGAGCATTTGCTGCGGTCGGCTCTTCGCAGTCTGAAGCAGCAGGTGGGCGTCACGATCGAATGTCTGATCAGTGTGGATGGGGACGTGGCCGACTTGGAGCTTGTCCAGCGCCTGCTCGGGGAGCTGGGTGAGGAAGACGAGCATTGGAAGGTTTCGGTGTTTTTCAGTGAGGAGAATCGGGGCGTCGGCATGTGCCGCAATCGCGCCCTGAAGGAGATCACAAGCCCCTGGTTTACCTTCCTGGATGACGACGATCTTTTTCATCCGTTGCGTTGCTTGCATGGATTGATGTTGATGTCTCTCCATGGCGTTCCACTGGTCAATACAAGCTGGAGCCGTGTGAGCATGACCCAGAAGAAGATCGTGCTCATCAATAGCAGCCTAATAAGCTGCGGTTTGACAAGTTTTATAGCCTCTGCTGATTTATTGGCATCCTACGGATACCTGGCCGATCTTCGCTACTACGAGGATTCCGAGTATATGCAGCGACTGCAGTTCTTTCGGGTTCCATATTTCAGCTCCGGCGCTGTGGGTCACTATCTCCACACTGAACCTCACGCCGACTATGTGTCGCTGGCGTCGCCATGGCGTCTGGAGGTGCATGCCATACAAGACCATCCCTATCTGTGCGGTTCGGTGATTGGCGCTGCCAGTGAGGAATGCATACGCTACGACAAATACTTTCAAGAGCAATACCAGCAGGCCGTATCTGATGCGTTGCTGCGCCGCTTCCCGAGTTCTTGACAGGGGCCCTGCCTTGAGGCGATGCCTGAGCCGCTAGTAAGCTGAGTTCGTCCATGCCAATTTCATCCATACCATTTCATGGCTACCATCACAGTCGTAACTATTGAGCCATTGGGATATTCTCATGCTCGAGCCTTTGATGAAATTCGGATTCTTCTCTATCACTCACTTCTTGACCTGGGACATGAAGTTGCCTTGCGAACAAATGCCTTCCTGGAGGATTCAATTAATATCATTCTCGGTGCCCATTTGCTCAAGCCTGCAGACGTTCAGTCTATTCCTTTCGCCAGCATTGTTTTCAATACCGAGCAGTTGAGTGGCGAATTTACAACATGGGCTAGCCAGATTGTGGAGCTTGCCAGTCGCTGGCCGGTTTGGGACTACTCCAACGCCAATCTCAAGTTTCTGCGTGAACAGGTTCCTGGCAAGCCTGCTGGGCACTTTGTGCGTTTTCGGCTTGGCTATCATCGTGGACTAGAGAAGATTGATCGCGGCGTGAATCGAACCAACGACTTTCTATTCTTTGGTTCGATGACGCCTCTGCGGGAGCGGATTCTTGGCGCGATTCGGTTGTCTGAAGGCTTGCGTGTGCAAGCCTTTTTTGGTGTTTATGGGTGGACGCGGGATGGATTGTTGTCCAGGTGTGCAGCGGCTCTGAACATCCATTCCCACTCCTCAAGAATTCTAGAGTGGCCTCGTATCATTCACCTGGTTGCTAACCGGATTCCGTGCATTTCGCTTCTTCACCCCAGCACCTTTGTGGAGGATCGTCAGCTTGACTATGTCTTGCCTTGTGATGAGGAGGACCCCACATCTCAGCTGGAAACCTACTTTGGCCAACCAGAACTTCTGAATCAGCATGCCGATGCTGCCTGGGAGCGCTTTCGGCTGGAGGATCAGGCGCTGTTCACGCAACAGGCTCTTGACCAGACCTACGGTTCGGAGGCCTTGCCGCCCACATCCCGGTCGCTGCCGCGCTGGTCTCCAGTAGGGCGAGACGATCCGGTGGATGCTCGTTGGTATCTTCATACTTATCAGTGGACCTACAGTGATCCCCGTGATTGCTCGACGTTCCATCATCAGGAAGGTTGTTTTCGGCAGTATCATCCCAACCCTTCGTTTTTTCACTGTTTCAAAAAGCCACTAAGCCTCAGGGCATCTGAGATTTCTTCGCTCCCAGTGGTCGCTCAGACAGACCAGGTGGCGTCATTACGCTGTGCTGCTGTTCTTCATTTTCATACGCCAACCAAGGCCCGCCAATTCTTTGCGGATTTTGGCTGTCATCTTGTTGGGAAGGCCGATTTCTTTGTCACCACGTCGGAAGCACTTGTGGCCAGTGTCCTTTTATCACTGGCGCAAGACTATGGCATCACGACCATGGATGTTCGCGTGCTTCCCAATATCGGTCGGGATATTCCGAGCAAGTACATTGTCTTCAACGAAGAGTTGCAGGTCTACGACCTCTGCCTCTTCTCCCATGGCAAGGAATCGGATGGTCAGTGGTTCCATGACCAGAACCTGATGCTGGCAGGATCCAGCACGAGAGTTGATGCGATCAAGCAGATGTTTGCTGATCAGCCTGACCTTGGCCTGATTTTCCCTGACTATCCATCAAGTCTGCTTTGGCTGATTGGGTGGGGAAATATGCGCTCGATTGTGGATACACTATTGTCCCCTTTGGGCTGTGATACAAGCACGGTCGACATTCTTGAGTATCCTGCGGGCGGATTCTTCTGGGCACGTCCGGCAGCACTGTTGATTCTCCATTCGCTGGGATTGACGCTGGACTCTCTGCCTGGCGAACCGCTGCCGCCTGATAACTCCCTGTTGCATGCACTGGAACGGATGCCTTGTTTGTCATGTGAAATGATGGGTTTTCGCTGGGAGAAGATTGCCCGGGATGGGGCGTCTACCTACGTTTCGCCGGCTTCTTAGGCTCGACCTTGCTACAGATCTGCATCCGATGCATACGGTATCTCCTCAAACTTCATGACTGAAAACGTGCTATCCGTCAACCACCCCTTTGACGTCAATCGTGCGCCTGACCTGGAGCAGGTCATGACCATGCTGCGGTCTGTGCCAGGGCCTGTGTCGCTAGTTCATCTGCATCATTTTGACACCCTTGGATACCTGCCACTGGTCTGGCGCGTTCTGTTGGTTGACTTGCTGGGGCAGGACCATACAGTCTTTGTCACCACCTGCTCCGGATTCGACGACGAGGCGCTCGGCTTTCTTGCCGATCATGGGATTCTCTGCCTAAGGAGATCCAATCAAGGTCGCTGCATCGGGGCCTATCGGGATACGGCACTGCTCGCCTCTCAACTGGCCTCAGAGGGGTTGGCGTTCCGCCATGTTCTGTTCATCAATGACAGCGTGCTTCCCCTCGGACCCGACTCTTCTGCCTTGCAGAGTCTGGAGGCGGTCATGGCACTGGTGGCCGATCGCCACGCGGCGGCCCTTTCCGGTCTGACCGATAGTTATGAAAAGGGGTACCACTTGCAGTCCTATTGTCTGTGTGCCAATCAGTTCCTGCTTCTGGAGCCCGCATGGCAGAGCTTCTGGCAGTCTCTGGATGTGCACATTCCCAAGAGCCAGTTGATTGACACGGGTGAAGTCGGGCTTTCTCTGTCCATGACAGCCTCCGGTGTCGACCTGCTCCCCTTGTATCCCTTGGTGGCGCGGTTGTTGCTGAGTCCGTCTGTTGTTGAGGATCTGGCTTGCTGTGGTGAGTACGCCTTCAAGCAGATCAATCCATCGTTGTTCCGTACCCATTCAGGGGTCGGTATGCACTGCCGCGCAAATGCACGCCTGAGCGCGCATCGCTGAGCGGGCAAAGAAGCCGTGCTGCTGTTGCTGCTGAACTCAGGGATCCGGCAGCAATGAGGGCATCA